>NZ_VLKU01000004.1 GCF_007830335.1 Paracoccus sulfuroxidans
CTGATGATCGTCCTTCCACACGAGGACACAACAGCACGGGATCATCTGAAATGTCTTTCCGAAAATGCGGGGGCGAAGAGGCGGAGCGCGCCTGGTTCGCGGGCCTGCTGTGGCGGGCCTTCCCTGACGCGCGGTCAGAGAATGAACTGGCCGAACTGGCGGCCGACGTCCTGACCTCGGACAGCCGCCCGGTCACATCGCGCACGGTGCGCAACTGGCTGCGGCGCGAGAACGCCCCTCATTTTCGCTATGTGCTGAAGGTCATCGCTCTGGTCGGTGCCGAGACCGTGTTCCAGATCATCGATCCGGAGGTGCACTGATGCGGCTGCTGTGGCGCATGGCGCAACGCTATTACGACGCCCGCCACCGGCGGGCGATGCGGGTGGCGGATCAATCTGCTGCCGATGCCGACTGGTTCAAATCGCAGTCGGAAAGGTTTTTCCAACGGATCAAGGGGGCGCGCAAACTATGAGCCGCAAGACCGTACTGGAGGCCCATGGCTTCAGTTCGCCGACCGAGGCAGCCCGCGCTTTGGGCGTTTCGGTGCAAACCATCTACAACCACATCGATCGCTTCGGGGGCCTTGATCGGGATCTTCTGGCCCGAGTGAAAAGGCGCACAACCGGTCGGGCTGTGGAACTGCCTGATGGCACGAAAGTCAGCTCGATTGCGAAAGCTGCGCGGATCCTTGGCTGCTCCGAGCAGAAGGTTGCACGCCATCTCCACCGGCACGGTGACCTGCGCTTCATCATGGAGGGCGAGATTCGCTTGCCGGAGGTGGGCGCTATTACGGATCCGCGCGAAGGGCCTGCCAACCAGCAGTTGGTCGCTGCCCCCGTCACTGTACCGCCACGCGTTCTCAGGCGGGCGACGGGGCGCATCGACGTCGAGGTCGTCATCGAAACCATCCGGCAGTGCCGCGACCAGTATTTGGAGGAAGCAGCATGAACGGTTTTCGCGTTGTCGATATCTCTGACCTGCCTGCCTGTGAGCCGCGTCCCCAGCCTGCGCCGCAGTTGATGTGGATCGCCGTTGATCATCTGGTTATCGATGAGCGCTACCAGCGCCCGTTGGCTGCTGGCAACAAATTGGCCATCCGCCGGATTGCAGAGGAGTTTCAGTGGTCGCGGTTCTCGCCCGTGCTGGTCGCTCCGGTTGCTGGTGGTCGCTATGCGCTGATTGACGGCCAGCATCGTGCCCATGCTGCCGCCCTGTGCGGCTTTGACAGTATCCCGGCCATGGTGACCCTGGTTGCGCCAGAAGAGCAGGCCTTGGCCTTTATCGAGATCAACACGCGGCAGATCCGCGTGGGGCGCGAACAGGTCTACCGGGCCGCGCTAGCTGCGGGAGAGAGTTGGGCGATCGCGTGTCGGGATGTTGTGGAGGCCGCAGGTTGCCGCCTGATGACCTCGAAATATTCTACCTCGCAGAAGAGGCCGGGCATGGTATTTGCCGTGGCGCTGATCCAGCGATTGGTCGCGGCGGGCAAGGGCGAGGCGGTCACGCGCGCCCTTGCGGCGCTCATGGAATATGATGCGTCGTCGGTGCCCAATTTCTCGAACGACCTTCTGACACCATGGATTTCGGCGGTGGCCGAGAGTGACGCGGAGGTGTCGGCGCTGGTCGCGGCGCTGCGTCATCGGCGGCCATGGTTGGTCATGGATGTGGCTGACAGGTTTGCCACTGTTGAGCACAAGCCGAAGGCCCAATGCCGTCGGGAAGCATTCTCTGCCCTGATCGCCAGTCAGATCCGCGCGGAGGCTCAGGCATGACGCATCACTGCGATCTCGCGGCGCGGCAGCAGGACATGCGCGATCTGTCTATTCTCCGCCGTGCCTGCACTGGCGAGAAGTTTTCGGACATCAGCCGATCCCATGGCAAGGGCGGGGCGTTTGCGCGCGTTCTCGTGGCGCGCATTCGTGATGCCGATCTGCGCGAGAGCGGTGAGCCGCAAAGCGTGGTGCTGGCGGGCTACCCCGGTGCGAGGTCGTGATGGGCAAGCGCTCCAGTTTTGAACGCCGCCCGCGTGACTTCTATCCGACACCCCGCGCTGCCTGTGCGCCGTTGCTGCCGCATCTGCCCTATGGCGCGATGTTCATCGAACCCTGCGCGGGCGACATGGCGCTGGTCCATGGTCTGGAGGCTGGGGGTATGTCCTGCCAGTGGGCGGGCGACATCGAGCCCCGGCACCCTGATGTCCAACGCTTTGATGCGCTGGAGGAAGATCTCGGGATGATGCTGGATTCCGCCGATTACATCATCACAAATCCGCCGTGGGCGCGCGAGATCCTTCACCCGATGATCCGCACCTTCTCGGCGCTTCGCCCGACATGGTTGCTCTTTGATGCGGACTGGGCGCACACGCGGCAGTCGGCCGCGTACATGCCTTTGTGTCGTGCCATCGTTTCGGTCGGCAGGGTCAAGTGGTTTCCCGACAGCACGATGACCGGCAAAGACAACTGCTGCTGGTATCTCTTCGACGCGACCGAGCGCGGGGCAGCCCATTTCTTCGGGAGGGTCGCCGCATGACCACGCATCTGCGCAGCTTACAGCCGATGTCGATCGATGACCTGCCGGAATATCCTCTGACGGTCGAGGATCGGCTGGACAGCCATTACTTCATGCCGTGGGAGCGCCGCCGGTGGCTCAACTCGGAAATGCGCTTGCGCGGCACGCCGGAGTGTCGGGCCTATTTCTTCGACCTCATCAACATCTCGTATGACCAGGCGCCGCTTGGCACCTTGCCCGATGATCTCGACCTTCTGGCCAAGCTGCTGCTGGTCGATCCCGCGCATTTCCGGCAGCTCTGCAAACTGGATTTCGGGCCGCTGCACAAATGGACTCGCGTTCGGTGCGAAGGCGAGATCCGCCTGATGCACGGCATGGTCTTGCGAAGCCTGCAGGAGGCGGTGGCACGGCGGGAAGACAATCGGGCGAAGAACGACGCGGCCAATGCGGCGAAACGTCTGCAGCGCCTGCGGGTGACCGTCGCCGGGTACAGCAAGGATCTGGCCGCCAACGATGCCGCTGTTCGCTGGATCGATGAATGGATGCTGAAGGAAGGCTGCGAGTATCGCACCGCCTCCTGGGTCGAGCGCGGGATTTCGCGCTGGACCGATCACGCGTTTTCGCTGGCCCGTGGGGCCGGCCGAACTGTCCCCTGATTGTCCAACATTGTCCGCAGGACAGTCTCAGACAGTCATCGGACAATCTCAGACTGTCCTGCACGACAGGGACATAGACAGGGAAATGAAAAGGAAAGCACACAGGCCAATCCCGACACTGCACCGGGCGCGCCTGTGGATAAGTCGGAAATGCTGAGAAAGAGGGATGGCCATGACCGGGACGAAAGCGGACAGGGAAGCGCGAGTTGACAGGTTACTGATCGCGCCTTTGGCGGGGCTGCCGCGCAGGCGCGGGGTCAGCGCAGAGGCACATGAGAAGATGCTGCACCGCCTGCGCGATCGGCTGGGCGCCCTGATCGATGTTGCGGTTGGCGCCACCTTCGACTGGAGCGGTGCCATGTCCAGCGTCAAAGCCGAAATTCACGGTATCGCTGCGGCCCTGTCCTCCATAGGCGGCGGCATGATCGACAATGCCGCGAAGTTCGTCGAGCTGAACGCCCGCAAAGCCGGAAAGTCCAAGGCAGAGGCGGTGCGTGCCCGGAAGGAATATGAAATTGAACTCCAGGCCGGCGCCGAATCCATGGGCGGGTCCTGGTACGATCGATGGCTTGCTGGCGTCAAGAAACAGGTGGCTCTGAAGGGGCTGGACATTGACGATCAATTGGCCGCCCTCGATGCCGCCGAAAGCGCGTCGAAACGCGGTGGGCGAAAAAAATCCCGGTCGGGCAGTTCGGATCGCGAGGGCGAGCAGGCCGCGCGCAATCTTGAACGGATCCAGCGGGATTTCCTGACAGAGCAGGAACTGCTTGCCGTTCAATATCAGGAGAAACTGGACGGTCTGGCAGCGGCGCGCGACCGGGAACTTCTGACCGAGCAGGAGTATCAGGCCCTGAAGCTCCAGGCGCAGGCCGATTTCAACGCCAAGTCAGCCAGCCTCGATCGGCAGGCGCTGCAGGAGAAGCTGGCGGCATGGTCGGGCGGTCTGGGCGACCTTGCCGGCCTGATGAACACTGGAAACCGGAAGCTGTTCAAGATCGGGAAGATGGCCGCCATTGCACAGGCCGTGGTTGATGGTTGGTCGGCGGCAACTTCCGCATGGGACAAAGGCATGAAGATTGGCGGCCCGCCGGTTGCAGCTGCATTCTCCGCCATGTCTATCGCCCGAACCGGCGCCATGATCGCCTCGATCAAATCGACGCAGTTTGATGGCGGCGGTGGGGCAGGGGGCGGCGGATCAGCCGGATCTGGCAGTGGCGCTGCCGCGGCAGCTCAGCAGCCGCTACAGGTCCGCATGCTCGGGCTGTCGCCGGACAGTATCATTTCCGGGGCCGATCTGGGAACGCTGCTGAACCGGCTGAACGATGAGGCCGGTGATCGCGGCTACAACCTGCTGACACGAGGGTAACATGCTCTACACCGACTTTCTGCGGGAGTCCCAGTTGGCCTCGGGCAACCGCAGGAACCGGCCCGTTTTCGCCTGTGACAACCTGATCGCTGCCGCGGTGTTGTCCGGCGGCAACGCTCAGGCCGGAAGTCCCGTTGGAAACCTTCGGACGTCATCGACCTATGATCGCTATCGGCAGTCAGCTGACGCGGCCTCCTCTGTGATCGTCGCGACCTTCGATGCCCCGCGCGAGGTCGGTATCATGGCGATCTCCGGGCATGGGTTGGCGGGGCTTTGCGCCTCGGTGCAATTTTCCCATCACGATGGCGCGGCATGGGTGAATGCGGACCCGATCACAGATCTGACCCCCGCCGCAATCGGGCGTCGGATCGCGCCGGTCGTGACGGATCGAGTGCGCCTGATCCTCAATGGAGTGAAGGCGGGGGCCAGTGTCGGCGTGTGGTTTGCAGGCCCGGAGCTGGTGTCCCCGCAAGATTTTCACGGTGAGTTCGCGCCTCGGATCACTCCTCAGAACGTCGAACTTCAATCCAATGTCAGCGAGGGCGGAAACCTGCTCGGGTCTGCCACAATCCGGCAAGGGTCATCGTCCTCCTTCAGCCTGCAACATCTTCGGCCGGAGTTTGTTCGCGGCGATGGGTTCAGATTCCTGGTGCGGCACCACAATGCCGGTCGAGGGTATTTCTTTGGGTGGCGGCCCGGCCGGTATCCGGAAGATCTGCAATATGTCTGGCGGCAGGGCGATCCGGTTGTTCCCACATTTATGGGCCTGCGGGATTACATGCAGGCGTCTTTCAACCTGAGGGTATTCGATGGCTGATTTTGATCGGCAGATCTTGCAGATTGTCGAGATCGACATCGAACGGTGCGGTCGGACCTTCGGTGGCGGTGTCTGTACGGCGTCGCTTTCGCAAAAAGTTCCCGACAAGTGCTTCAACACCTTCGCGACCTGTGTGCGCCCCGCTGTCTTTGCCCCGATCGTCCAGACCTTGCGTTTCGCCCAGAACATCTCGGGGCTACCGGGGGAGGTCCACATCTACCCTGCATTGGCAGCAGTGTCGGTCAGTGCGGCGGAAATCAACACCCAGGGCATCGACGCAAAATCGTCGGCCATGGGAAAGCGGGCCCGTGTAACGGTGCGGCTCCAGGACTTCACCGACGCTGACTATGGCTTTGACCAATACGCAGAAGAGCGGCGCACCGGTGCTGCGCAGTTCTCAGGTCAGGGATATAACCCAAAGGATCGCGGCAGCTTCCTGCAGAAGCTGCGCGCACGTCAGCCCTATTACACCGGGTGGAAGCTTCGTCTGCTGAGCGGCTATGTCGGAGATCGCATCGAAGACATGGCGGTCTCGCATTATGTCGTGACGGACTGGACTGGTCCTTCCGCCAGCGGAGAGGTCGTGATCACTGCCAAGGACGTGCTGGATCTTGTAGACAATGCGAAAGCCGTTCTCCCAGCCGCCACGCGCGGGCAATTGCTGACCGCCATGGACAGCAGCGGCACCGGGGCATCTACGGTCCAGCCTGCCGGGATCGGTGATCTGGAATATCCGGTCAGCGGCTGGGTCACGATTGGCTCGGAGATCCTGTCGTTTACCCGTGCGGGAGACGTATTCACCTTCACGGGACGGGGCCGTTTTGGATCAGAAGCAGCCAGCCATGAGGCCGGGGACACGGTGCAGAAATGCGAGCGGTTTCAGAACCTCTCGCTCGCCGAGGCGATTTACCAGGTCTGCGCGCGATCTGGCCAGATTCCGGCCAGCTATCTTGATCTGGCCGCATGGCGCGAGGAAGAGCAGGGGTGGCTCCTGGGCTTCAACCTCGATGCGATCGTGCCCAAGCCCGTGGGCGTAGCCACATTGTTGGGTGAACTGCAGCAATTCGGCTGCACTGTCTGGCCGGATGTCGAGGCGCAGAAAGTCCGGTTTCGTGTAAACAGGCCGATCCGTCCGGATGAGCCACGCATGGTGCTGACCGATGCGGACGGCTTTATCGAACGCAGCTCGGCAGTCTCAGATGAGGAAGAGCTTCGCGTCAGCCAGATGTTCCTGTGGCATGGCATGCTCGATGCGACAGGCGATCTGGACAAGGCCAGCAACTTCCGGCGCGGGGTCGTCGGGGTCGAGGACACGTCCCGCACCTATAAGGTTCCGGCGTTGCAGTCCCTCGGCACGCGCTGGCTCGGTCTTGCCGGTGACGACGCCATTGCCTCGGCCGTGGCGGAACGGATTGTGGCGCGGTTCTCGGAGACCCCGCGCACCTTTGAAGCACTTCTGGATCAGGGGCAGGCCGAACAGATCAAGCTCGGCGATCCGGTATTCGTGCGATCGCACCTGATCGTGGGCGCAACGGGAGAGCCGGTGACGACCATGATGGTGGTCAAATACATTGCGCCATCGATCGCGGGCCACCGCGTCAAGGTGAAGCTGGAGACCTTCGCCTTCGAGGGCAACTACGGGTACTGGGCGGCAGACGGGACGCCCGACTATGACAGCGCCCCGGAGGTGCAGCGCGAGGAAGTGGCGTTCTGGTTTGATCCGGCAGAAGAGGCCGGAGGGACGCAGTTTTCAGACGGCCGGCAGGCCTACCAATGGTATTGAGAAATGGCGACCTGGACCAACATCAGTAACGAAGACATCAAGCACAAGAAGCCGATCACGGTGGCTGCCGGGCGCGCGCTTCGCGACAACCCTGTCGCGATTGCAGAGGGGGCCGCAGGCGCGCCGAGGGTGCAGGATGCGGCACTTGCCCTTAACATCACGTCTGCAGGCGTCGACTGGGTTGCCAAGCGGATCATCGCGGCGGCGTGGAACGCCCTCGGGCAGACGGTCATGGCGGTTCACCACGCATCTACCACATCGACACTCGTGCCTGGCACCACCGTTTTGGGTAGCGAGCTGAGCGCAACCAATGCCGCTGGCAGATCCGGCCCATCTCTTCCGGGCACTTGGCGGCTTCAGGGCAACGTGATGCCCGTAGAAGGGGCTGTTGCTCTTGTCCCCGATCGCGCATCCGTATGGCTGAGGATCGTGTAATGGAATGGCGCAATCCCCGCTTCAATGCATCGGGCACCATCGATGTTGAATTACTGGTACCCGATCTGGGATGGCTTCCCTTCACGGCCAGTCCGGACGATCCCGAGGACTATGGCCGCGCGATCTTCAATGACCTGAAGGACAAGGCTGCGCCCTTTGTCCCTGAGGACCAAGCCGCAGAATAGCGGCCCTGCCACCGACAACCCGCCCCGCCCTCGTGCGGGGCTTTTTCATATCCGGAGACGCCATGCCAGTTGCAACGGCAACCATCACCGGCCCCGTCTTTGATCAGACCGGGGCACCACCGTTTGACGCAACGATTGAGTTCCGGCTGCGCAGCAATCCCCGCGATCTGAGCGGCGCCGTACTGCGCGGATCCACCGTAGTGAAGGTCGGGCCTGCCGGGGCGTTCTCGACGGTACTCTACGCTGCCGACGGCGGATCGACCTATGACGTGATCCAGCGCCACCACCCCTACCTGGGAGCGGACCTGGTCGAGCAAGATATCGGGCCGATCCGGGTCACCGGCGGGGAAACCCGATGGCTCGCGGCGCTGCTGCCGGTCAAGATCGCGACCGGGGCAAGTGATACCCACCGCATCAAGCGCGGCGATAGCTTGAGCATCGCGGGCGTCTGGCTCGACGAATTCGGCGTTCCGATCCCGAGCGCGGGTGTCGGGATCGCATCAGCGCTGCTCGGACCGGACGGCGTGACGCGCGCCATCACCAGCAGATGGCAGGCTGGTGTCGGTGAGTTTGAGCTGTCTATGGCAGCCGGAACTACGGCCCAGCTACCCATCGGAACCCATCAAATCGACATCAAGTTTTCGACCGGCGCGCGCGTTCTGCGCACCATGACGGGTCGCGTTATCGTAGGGCAGGAGATCACACCGTGAGCGTTTACGACAAGAGCCGGGCAATCCTTTTCACTGGCGGCACTCTTCCGGTTGGCGGGGTCTCGGCCGGCGATCTGGGGGCGGAAACTTCGCGGGCTACGCAGGCAGAAAGTCGGCTGGGAGCTAAAATTGACGGGCTTTCGGTCAACGGCGCGGCTGGGTTCAAGGGGCCATATCTGTCGATCTCGTCTGGAATGGCGGGGACAATTGCTGGGCAGGTATTCACGGTAACCCAGCCCGACGGGATGCTTGTGGTCAGCAACGACGGCGCGGGGCACACTGTCCTGACATCTCTGGTGTCTGCTGAGATCGCCAATCAGTCGAAACAACCGCCCTACCAGCCTTACGCATCCTATGCTGCGGCAGAGGCCGCATCCATCCCTGCTTCCGTCGACATGGTGGAAGCGCTTGAGGCGGGTGCCGTCATTGGATGGGTGCGCGATAGCGAGGGAACGGCCCTTGGCGGCGGCTGGTCTCCTGCTGGAACGCCAACCCCCAAGCATTGGGGCGCGGTTGCAGACGGCGTGACCGATGACCGCGCGGCTTTCGAGGCCGTCGAAGGTGACGGCGTGTCCCCGGTCAAAGTGACGGGCAGTCATTTCCTGAGCAGCAACACCGCTGCCCAAAATGTTGCTTACATTCTGTCCAGCGATGCATCCGTGACAATGGGAGCGGGGGGTTGGAACCCCCGACGCTACTACAAGGACGGCGTCACACCCTTCGATCGCAAGGTGAATTTCTCCACGCAAAACCCCACCGTTCCACCTGGCGCCTACACCATCCTCTCCGACGGCTACCAGTCAGAAATGTACTGGATCAACCAGTGGGGCTATCAGGAGAAGGATACCAATGGGAACCATTCCGGTGCCTTCCAAGGGCCTTGGCCAGCCGGTCAGACGCGCGGCGCAAGAACCGGAGCGCACCAGCTCTATCTTCGGGGACAGCACTCGGGGATGGGGGACGGCTACAACCTCTTTGGTTCGATGACTGTCGCGCCGCATGGGGATGGTCCGATAACTTACTGGAGTGGTCAGAACAGCGGCGGGTTCGGGAACTTTCAGGTCAATGCGCAGGGCGCCAAGGTCAACCTGTACGGCCTCGGCGATTGCGTCTTGGACGACAAAGGATTCGCCGACGTATCACTTCTTGGCCATGTGTCTATCGTCAAACGGTTCGGACTTGACAGCGGGGATTACGAGGTTCCTCGTTTTAATTTCCTCGCTATCAGTGACGGCGACAAACCTCTTGACCATGCGTATGCCACCAAGGGGGCGTATCGACACGGCCTAGATTTGGCGAACAGTACTTTCGTCAACAACTGCGCTATCGCCTTGGGTGAGGGGCACAGAATTGGGTTTGACGCACAACCGCCGCTGCCCGGCAAATATACGTCGAGCACTGGCGGAACGACCTATGTTCACAAAGCTGTCGGACCAAACCGGCTAGAGTTTGTGATGGAAGCGACGCCGATCTTGAATCTCTACAGTGACCGCCTAGAGGTCAAGCCTGCCGCAGAGAACAACGCCGGCCTCCGAGTGCGTGGGGCGTCCGCAACGGCCATGGCCGCCATTGGACAAATTGGCAACACATCTTACGTCTCAGCTCACACGACAGGTTCGGAAACTACTGTCCTTGCGTTGCGCGCAGCCGATTCAACCGGAGCTGAACAAAGCGTACTCTTGCTACGGGGTTCTGGTGTCGTGGCTGCACCCCTGCTCCCGACATTCGCGGGTAATGCATCGGCAAAAGCAGCCGGGCGCACGGCCGGGGACATCTACAAGACCGACATCGGCGAACTAAGGATTGTTGTCTGATGCGGGGCGAAGCCGATAGCGTGCGACTTCTCGCGAATGTAGCGCGCTACGAACTCCTTGTTCATGTCCCCGCCCTGCTTCCTGATTTCGGAGGCTCCAGGTTCCCATGTTTGGAGATCAACGTCGGCGAACGCCCCGATGCTCCTGACCACCGCAGCCGGATCGCGGCAAATATCGGAATAGCGCACAGGCAGAGAAGGGATGCCGGAAAGAGCAAGAAGATAGCCCATGTTCTGATTGGACTGCATGATGTAAGACAGCCGAAGGTCGATGTCACTTTCATCGTATACAGCCGCCGCAAGGGCGTTTTCCTGACTGGTCCACTGCTTGGTCTGAAATGCGATGGACCACGAGACAGCCTGCTCGATCAGGTTCTCGCGCGAGATGTGGATCATCCTGATTCCGCCCTCATACATCCGATCTATGCGCCAGCGGAGAAGCATCCGCAGCTGATCCCACGACGCTTTGAAACCGATCATCTTACCATTCCCGGGATGGTTTTGGGAAATGGCCCTGAGATAATCGGGAAATGTTTCTGCGTGGAGTTTCGGAAGTCGCGCCCCGACAGTATCGTGATTAAGCTGCTCATAAAATCCATCGAATGCAGGGGTGGAGCGAAGATACCCTGCCAGAAGGTTGGAGCCGCACCTGTTGGTGAAGCCGATCAGGTAAAGCGGATGATTGAATACGGGGGCGGCCTCCTCGAAGCGAACCCGTCCGCTGAAGATGCCTTCGATGTTGGTCTCGTGGACCATCGGAGCGGAGGCCACCCCGCCAAGTATTTTCGTAGTCATCTCGGTGGACCTTCCGTTGCCGACGCCGACCCTAAGTTGAGGAGCAGCAGTGCACACCCTGACCCTAACCGACCAGCAATTGCAACTCATCGGCGCGGCCTTGGCTGAAATGCCCTATCGCATGGCCGCGCCGATCATGGCGGAGATAAACCGGCAGATCGCGCAAGCTCAGCAAGCGTCTGGGGATGCTCCATCGGAGGCCCCATGACCACCATCACATACCGCCTCGGCACGGTCGGATGGGCGACCCGCTCCTAACCCCGCCTCCGGGCGAGGTGTGCGATATGGAAAGGCCGCAGGATCAGAGGGGGCGCCAGACTCTGATCCTGCGTTGTGACTTTGCCCAAGGGACGCGGGGCAGGCTCCCAGAGGCTAGGCGACGCCAGTAGGCTAACAGCCAAATGGCACACGACAAATACCACTTTACGCTGATGCGCAGGAGGCGCTTGTGACCGCACCATCAATTGATAACCGCATCAGTCTGGGGAATATCCTTGTCGCTGGCGGAATGATCGTCAGCATCTCGGTCGCGTGGGGGACACTCAACGGCAGGGCAGAAACCCTTGCATCCGAGCTGTCAAAGCAGGCGGCAGCGACGGCTTCGCATGAGGCCCGCATCAGGGCCATGGAGACGACCACAGCCCGTCAGGATGAGCGCATGGTCCTGATCCTCGACAGCCTACGGAAAATCGAAAGCCGTCTTGAACGAGACATGTCTGTGCCGCGTGGGCCTTGATTGGGGCCGGTGGGCTCTCGGCAACCGAGGTTGGTCGGACACCGGCCCCGCCTCGCTGTGGTGGCGGCGAGGTAGCATATTGTGCTCATATTTTTGAGAGGTTCAAGAAGATTGCGTGCGAGTTTGCCAATCGATCTTGGTTTTTGGATCGGGTGGCTAGTACTTGCGGCTTTGCCTAATGGGCAATGCAGCGTTCAAACCGCTCAAAGACGGCGCAATCCCATGCTTCGTAGCGGCCAGCTCGCGTGCGATTGAGCTTCCAACGCACAGCCGTCGCCGCGAAGGCGGTTACGGAAGCCTGGAATGCTGCATGACCTTCTGGGGTGTCCAGCGATGGCAGCACCATGAAGCCGAATTGATGAGGCGAAGTTTGGGCATGATCAAGTTTCGGAAGTTCGGTCATGTCAGGCCTTTCACGATAGGTTTCTGGACTGAGGTAACGGCCGAGTGCCGGAGCGGCAAGATACTAGCCTCTAAGCTACCGCGATCAGGACGACCAAGGGTAATGATGACGGATAGGCCAAAGTGACAAGCAAAAGCATAGCAATGGACATAGAGGACCTCTGTTTTCTCAATTTAAGCTGTAACTGCCTGCGGCAACGAGCCGATCTTCAAAGCGACTTTCGTGTGGGTGAAAGATGACCTTCCCAGCCTGACCGTCTCTGTAAGTCAATGCTCTTCCGACAAAGCCTGGCGATCAGACTGATCGCCCCAGCTTAGGCTGATCGGAGAAAGCGGGGGCGCTGTTCCTTTTTGGACTTGTGCCCCTCAATCCTACCACACCGCCCGGCCTTTGTGCTGGGCTTTTTCATGACAAGGAGACCACGATGGGCAAGATTGCTCTGGTGATCGGGCATAACGCCTGGTCGCAAGGTGCTGTGCGCGTCACAGACGGGCGCGGCGAATATGACTGGATGACAGATCTGGCCAGTCAGATCTTCACACAGGAACCGGCACTGTTCCGGGTTTTCCGCCGCCCTGCTGGTATTGGCTATTCGACCGAGATCCGGCGGGCCTATGCGGAAGTGGATGCTTGGGGCGCTGACGCCTCGATCGAGCTGCATTTCAACAGCGCAGCAGCCGGATCAGCGACCGGCACGGAAACGCTCACCTCAGGGACGACCGGCAGCCTGCGTCTCGCCAAACTGATCCAGCCAGCCATGGTCAATGCCCTCGGGCTGCGGGATCGAGGGCTGGTGACGCGTAGGCGCGGGGATCGGGGCGGCGAAAGCCTGTGGCAGGGCAGGGCGCCCGCGGTGCTGATCGAACCCTATTTCGGGTCGAACCCCGCCGACTGTGTTGCAGCCGACCGCCATTTCGCGGCGCTGGCCAGCGCTCTCCACATCGCTTGTGCAACTTACCTCAAAGGAAACTGACCATGGATCTGATCATCGCTGCGGTGATGCCGCATATCTTGGAAATCATCAGCATTGTGCTGGCATCTATCCTCGGCTGGGCGGGTAATACGGCCCGCAGGAAGTGGGGCATTGACGTCGAAGCGCGGCACCGGGATGCCCTGCATTCTGCGCTGCTGACCGGCGCGCGTTTGGCGCTCGAGCGCAAGCTCGAGCCCAAGGCAGCGATCGGTCTCATCCTGGGCCATGCACAGGCGAGCGTGCCGGATGCGATTGCGACGCTGAAGCCGAGCGCAAGGGTGCTGGAGGATCTGGCGCAGTCGAAGCTTCGGGAAGCTGCTCAGGTCCGCGGCGCTGAAGACCTGGCCGAGGCTTTGCGGTAATGCTTGGGGACGGCATCTACTATGGCGTCAGCGACATCGCCTCTGTTGTCCTTGTGGTGCTGCCTCAAGGCAGAAAGGTGGGAGGCTGGATGCCGCATATATGATCAAGAGAAGGTGGTTCGGCAGGAGCTTGGCGTGCTCCTGCCTTTTTCTAGCTAACCAGCGATCGGCGATTCTGAACGTGTCGAACCGCGAGTTTGCGAGCTTGTCGACCGGAAGTTAGTTGACGAGCAGCGACAGGTCGGTAGTCTCTCGTTCTAAGCTCGGGGAAAATTGCAAAAATCTCCTCGGAAGCTGCTGCACCGACTGCTTTGATGGCTTCCGGTCCAGTGAAGAAGGATTCCGTTTCTGCGCCGTTTGAAAACACAATTTCATGGCGATCAAAGAGGATGTGGAAGTATTCCACTTCCGCGATATCAGATGCAATATCAATGCCATCAAGTTGAAGGAGCTGCTTCGCTGCGACCAAAACCTCATTGGTGCCAAACATTCGCTGCGCGATAGAGGAACAGACTAGGATACGGTGCTGGGGAGAAACGAGCAAATCGTATCGGGGCAGGTTCGTGCCTAAAGCGCCAGCGCGAATTCTGATTGGTCGCAGATGCGCGTTCGCTTGAAGTTGCTTGTATGTCAACCGCTTGGATCCCATCCAGCGAATTGGCTGCATCCCGTTGTCTTTGGTTTTGACCATGGTGCCAATTTGGAGGCATTCTACTGCACAACTACCCGTCGAAGTGCTGAGTTCAGTTCCTCGAGCAAAGCAGACCACAGTAAGCTCGTAGACGCTGCTGGAAAAACCGATTGTCGCAGGATAAGTGGAGTTGGGCAACGGGCTCACGCCTGAGACTACTACTTTCGAAATTCGATCGATGTCGTTCCATTCCGGCAGGCTGGATACCGAAGGTCGAAAAAAGATGTCGCCGCTGCTCGTTTGCATGAGGATGCCGGATTGTGTAACATCGTGACTGTTACCATCAGCGTCGTGAACGGTAATGGTAAAGTTTGCTTGCACGAACGTGTTAATCGTCGCGTTTGAAACGTGTGCACTTGTATCCGGATCGTCGTAGGAGAACCTGCTCGGGCTCTCGAAAAACGTACCCTGATATGAGGTATTGAAATGATTGCCGACAGAGCCGGTATAGTAGTTCCCGCTAACCGAAACCGGCCGAATTCCAGAGCTGCCTTCAGCGGTCCAACCATTGATAGCATTCGCTTGTGTTTGGCCGATGTTAGTGGAAGGAGTGCTGTCGAAAAGTGGTGCTTTTCCGATCCACATGAGATTCGTGGTAGTAGAGGGCATTTTTCACCTGTTACTTGTTTCCCAACACACACATTCTGATACCTCTCAGCCACTCGGAGAAGTAGTTGGACAATTGTACAGGTTATCGGCAATGCTTAGTGCCCAGACCGTCTACCATGGTATCGCTGAGCGCGCCACTGTTTGATGGTTCTGGGCGCGATCGCAATAGTTTGACAAATGAGCCGCTCGAGCGAACGTGTCTCTTGCCCCGGTAACCTTATGTCCTGTGACGTTGCCCCATTGTCATCCAGCGTGAGTGATGCTCCTAGTTTCAGTTTTGCCTGTTTGGGCAGGTTGAGCAACAGGAGGAGCTCTGTTGCACAAATCGTCTGAGGGTAGGAGTAGCCCTTTCCCGGACAGACTTATCTTACGGCTTCCGTCGCGGGGATGCCGAGCGCGATGAAGCCGTTCAGGACAGCAACGCGGACCTGGAACTCTGCGACCTGACGGTCGAAGCCCCGGGTGGACAGGCGCTGGCCCAGCAGCTTGACGCAATTCATCTTGATCTCGGCGCGGCTTCGGCGGTGATAGCCACTCCATCATCGCCAGATGGTGCGCCCGAGCTGCTTCGAAGTGCGCAGGATCTCGTAACGGGCGATGGCCTCTGCGGTGTCGGGCCTCCACGGCTTGGCGTTCTTGCGAGGCGGGATGATCGCGGCGGCCCCGCGGGCCGCAATGGCTTAATTGTATTTGCGGGTGTCGAAGGCGCCATCGGCGGCGACGGTTGCGATCTCCTGCTCGGGCGGGATCTGGTTGAGCATCTCTGGCAGCCTCCGCGCATCGCCCAGATTGCTGGTGGTAAAATCGGCTGCGCGGATTTCCAAGGCTTTCTCGTCGATCCCGATGTGGATCTTGCACCAAACCCTGCGTTTCGAGCCACCGTGCTTGCGGGCGTTCCACTCGCCTTCGCCATCGACCTTGATCCCAGTGCTGTCGACCAGCAGGTGCAGGGGGCCATCCGAACCACGATAGGGAATGTTGACCTTCAGGGTCTTCTGCCGCCGCGACAGCGTGCTGAAGTCGGGCACCGCCCAGTCCAGGCCGATCAGCCGCATTAGGCTCTCGACGAACCCTGTGGTTTGCAGCAGCGCCATCCCGAACAGCACTTTCATCGTCAGGCCGGTCTGGGCAGAAGTCGGGCTGGCGGCTACGCTTGCCGGTGCGGACGGCTTCCTAGGTCATGGTCGGATCGAACCAGATCGTCAACGAGCCACGGCGCTTCAGTGCTTCGTTACAGGCTGGCCCGTTCTTGGTCCTGAGGGTCGGCGGTGTCGGTCTGCTCATGCCTTCCACCTACCATGCTGGATTCCCAAGATGAATCCCTAACCGGATTTGTGCAACAGAGCCAACAGGAAGCCAGCGAGGAGCTATGCAAGCTGCGCAACGCTCGGCCCCGTTACGGTGGAAGGTCTTGGTGAAAACACACCTGGCGAGCCCGGTGTTCGCTCATCTATTAGCCCGGCACCACATGCGTGACCACTTGCCGCTTTCAGGCGCGAATTTTCGTCCTGGAGCCTCTCAGTCTCTTTGCTCGCTGGTGCCTCACCGTTTTGACACAAAGGATTGACGATACAACCATAGATTGCATACTGCGTGCACGGGATGCTTGCTGGGATGCTTAACCTTTGGGAGATTGATATGGCGGTGAAGTTACTGGCTCCGACGGACCCCAAAAGGATGCTCCACGGGTCGACTTCAGACGATGTTCTGACGGCATCAACAACTGGCTCCGGGGCACATCAGGTTCATCTATATGCTGACGATGGCGACGACGTGATCAATATGAACCTAAAAACCACATTTAGTGGGGGCGGTATCAAGCATGGCTTTCACGTTTTTGGCGGAAAGGGGGCTGATGAATTCAGATTCAATAATATTAATGGAATAACTGGTACAGTAGTGAGTCGGATTGATGATTTTGACGCGACACGGGATAGTATATACATAGGAGGGCAGCTACTAGATCTGCGCAATCCGAGCGCAATCGTTGGGTGGAAGGTTGCTATCGTTGAGTTTGCAATGTCTTCCAGCTTGGGTGCTCACGAATCTCAGCAATGGTTGCGAATTGTGACACCGGCCGGCCAAGCGTTAATCGCATTGGAAGGTGCGCGATTGGATCCAGGATCTTCCACCGGGGAGGAAAAGCATTTTATCCCGATTGGGACTGCAATGCCTGCGATATTTAAAGAGGTGCCGTATCAGGATCCAATTAATTTTATTCCTTATGATGTATTCCCGAAGGCTAGCCACAGATATGTGAATCATGGACTTGGTTCTGATGGTGGCGATACTTTTTGGGGGACTGATTTCGACGATCTTTACGATGGCCATAGAGGCGCGGACCACATTAAAGGTGGTGCTGGTAACGACACCCTTTATGGCTATTTTGGCAACGATACGATTAATGGGGGCAACGGACATGATGTTATTGAGGGTGGGAAGGGGCGTGATCTTATTTATGGGGGCGAGGGGCGCGACACTATTGCTGGCGGCACCGATCAAGACGTGATTTACGGTGGAAATGGTGATGATCGAATCTATGGAGGAAGCGAAAGTGATACTCTCTATGGAAATGAGGGGTCTGACTATATCGATACCGGAACTGGGAATGATCAGGTTTGGGGTGGAGATGGCCGCGATACTGTTTTGGGCGGGCGGGGAAATGATTATCTTCGCGGAGAGAAGGGAAATGACGCCATCCAAGGGGGAGAAGGTAATGACACGCTGGTCGGAGGCTTGGGGTCCGATACCTTAAATGGTGATGTCGGCCAAGACGTGTTCATTTACTATTCGCCTGCCGAGAGCCCAAGGTTGCTTGCCGAGAGAGATAGAATCGTGAACTTTCAGTCGGGAGTAGATAAAATCAACATATTTAGTATGGATGCAGACAGGGATAGGGTGGGGCTTCAGGCTTTCAATTTTAATGAAGGAGTCGCCGGTCCAAATTCGGTTTGGTTGGTTAAATCTGGATCAGATGTAATTGTTTTTGCGGATGTTGATGGCGATGCCGTCGCAGATTTTTCCGTGCAGCTCGTTAATGCTTTGACGATAACGGTATCGGATTTTGTGTTGTAATTGTTTCGGATGAATGTGCTTGGCTTTAAATGCTTGCAGTGGTTGACTGGTAATGTGCTGAATAAATCTTTGCTTTGCATGCTTGTGTAGCTATGCGGGGCGCCGTATTCCGCTTCTATGGTAGGGCAAGTGATGATATCTGGGCCAGTGCCCTCGCATGGTTCATATCCAAATGCTTTGATGTCGTCGGCGGGTATACTACGCAGGCGAGTTACTTGATTGGTCAGTTGATTTAAGGTTGGGTTGTGCCCGTTAGGTTGATCCTAAGAATTTGACAATTCCCACAACACTTTTCATTATTCCATAATCATCAAGCGACTCATGTCGACCTCCGGTCGCACAGAAATCCTTGATGCGGTGCAGATTCTGCAGCGGTACCGTAGTCTAACCGAGTATAAAGTGGGGACGCCCCGAAGTACAAATGGTGAACCTTTTTCTCCCATCGGCCGCAGATTGATCGAGAGCTTTAGTAGGTTTCAAAACAAATGTAGATTATAGTGTTTACGATAGAATCGTCTGCAACCGAAAGTTTAGTCTATGCATCCACCTAAACATCTTGGCAGCTACCCCGGCCGCGATGTCGACCTGCAAGAAAACCTTGAGGAAGGGTTTACAGCGCTCATCATCGCGGCGGAAAATGCTGGCTGGCTGCCGTTTGAGGCATATCAGGCCGTCATTTCTCTCGCGGAAGCGCATGCTTGCGCTGATATCAGCAACGAAGCGATGGCAGATTTTCTGGAGAAGATGAACCGGCAGCGGTGATTGGCAAGTCTCGAGGCATGTACGAGAGATATGCTGAAGTCAATATGGGGCGGGCGGACTCTTGCCGCTTCCTAATTCTATCATAAGCGACCTCAACTTGGTGTTGCCCAGCGGCGCCATGCAACGTAAAGGTAGTAAGGGACGCCGCTCTAGTTGAATGCGTGTCTTTGAGTCAATCGTAGGATGTTCCATGTTCCCGTAGGCAGCCGGACGGAGCATCTACATGGCTTTGGTTCTTATAGGGTTTATCGTTGGAGTGGTCTGCTCAATCCTAGCAATCGTGCTGGGATTTGTGTGGTGGAAGGTGCTTGTCATCTACATTGGGGCCGGGATTCTGGGCATAGGCGTAGCCGCAATTGCTTGGGCCGTTGCGCCAGATGATCTGCGGGAGATCAAAAAATATGAAGACGGCCCTCCTGATCCCAAGACTCTAGCCGCGATTGCCCGGCGCCCAAACTCTCGGGAGTGGAAATAGGTAGAACCAAATTTCCGTGATTTGAGCTGGCTCTCTTGAATGTAGGGAACAAGAGGAAGGAATAGGCAAAGGATCAGCAACACCGTGATCAGCAACTGACCGGATGGAGTTGTACCGTTCCACCATCCGGTCTGTTGGCTTTAACTCTGAACCCCTTACTGCACGCATAGGGTGTAGCAAGTTCTCTACTCCCAATCCATTTGCCGTTTTCGGCAGGTGTCGAAAACGGCAGGTGTTGGCAGCAACACTAGGAATGGCGTCTCTTGCGTGCACCTTAAACGCCAGCACCCTCATGTCTCTTTAGACATCTGTTTCATGCTTGACGCTGTGCAGCCGGTGTGGAGCGACACATGAGCGTACTTCGGGGATAACTTCGGGAGTCGATGCCTGGATTTGTCCAGATTGGGCGGAATTTGTCCGATGCGATGATTGCGAAAGTGAAGCCATCTTTCGCTATGTCCCGGTATATATGGGATTTTTGGAGCGGGTGATGGGAATCGAACCCACGTATTCAGCTTGGAAGGCTGCTGCTCTACCATTGAGCTACACCCGCGTCACCCGTTTCTATAGGGGGTGGCCTTGCCCCATGCAAGTGCCGAGCGCTTGACGCAGGAAATGGCGCGGGGCAAGCCTGCGGAATGATTGATGTTCGCCCCGTGGCCAATACCGTCGGAAAACTGGTCGTCGCTTTGGGCGTCTCGATGCTGCTGCCCATGGCGGTCGATTTCTGGCATGGCGATCCGCATTGGCAGTCCTTCCTGCAGGCGGCGGCGCTGACCAGCCTGATCGGGCTTATGGTGACCATCTCGACGCGCGGGGCAGACATGGCCCTGACGCTGGAGCAGGCGTTTCTGCTGACCACCTCGCTGTGGCTGGTGGTGCCGCTCTTCGGCGCACTGCCCTTCATGCTTGGCGCGCCGAATGTGGGCTTTACCGATGCCTATTTCGAATCGATGTCGGGGCTGACCACGACGGGGACGACCGCCTTCCCGCATCTGGACGGGCTGCCCAAGGGCACGAACCTGTGGCGCGCCTTCCTGAACTGGGCAGGGGGCCTTGGGATCATCGTCGTCGCCATGATCTTCCTGCCGGTGATGAAGGTCGGCGGCATGCAGTTTTTCCGCTCTGAAGGCTTCGACACGCTGGGCAAGATCCTGCCCCGCGCCTTCGACATCGCATCCGAGATGACGGGCGTCTACATCGGGCTGACGGCCGCTTGCGCCATCGTTTTCATCCTGCTGGGCATGACCGGCTTTGACGCCATCGTGCATGCCATGTCGGCGACCTCGACCGGTGGCTTTTCCAGCTATGATGCCAGCATCGGGCATTATGGCGGGGCCAGTGAATATGCCTCGGCGCTGTTCATGATCCTGGGCTCGATCCCTTTCATCCGCATGGTGCAGCTGGTGCGCGGCCAGCCGATGCCGATGTGGCGCGACGTGCAGATCCGCGCCTATCTGCGCTGGATCTTTTATGCCGTGGCGATCGTGTGGCTCTATCGAGTGTTCTGGCTGGGGGCCGCCCATCCTGCCGATGTGCTGCGGGAAACGACGTTCAACATCATCTCGACCATCTCGGGGACGGGGCTTGCGACGGCGGATGTGGCAAGCTGGGGGCATTTCCCCTTTGTCATCCTGATCATCGTCGGGCTGATCGGCGGCTGCACCGGCTCGACCTCGTGTTCGGTCAAGGTGTTCCGCTATCTGGTGCTGCTGCAGGCCGTCCGGGCGCAGCTGCGCCGCATGCATTCGCCGAACCGGGTCTTTCCGCTGCGGCTTGAGGGGCGACCGCTGGAGGAAGACGTCGTGGCCTCGGTCATGGCCTTCTTCACGCTCTTCATGCTGACCTTCGGGGTGCTGATCGTGGCGCTGGCGCTGACCGGGCTGCATCCGCGCACCGCCGTCACCGCCGCCTGGACGGCGATTGCGAATATCGGCCCGGTCTGGGGCCCCGAGGTCAGCTCGAACGGGGCGATCAACCAGTTCCCCGCCTCATCGAAATGGCTGATGATCGCGGGCATGTACACCGGCAGGCTGGAACTGCTGTCGGTGCTGGTGCTGCTGCTGCCGCGCTTCTGGCGGGTCTAGTTCCCGGTCAGCGGATTGGCAGCCCCCTCGGGTGCCGGAGTTTCGGCTACCGGGGCGGGCGCTTCCGCCGCTGCCGGGGCGTAGCGCGCAATCCCGTCCGAGATTTCCGCCGCCAGCCTGCGCTGATCGTCGGGGTCCGAGATCGGCCAGATCAGCACGAAGCCCTGCGCGCGCCCGTCGATGACGCGGCCCTCGGCATGGCCGATATGCGTCTCATTGCGCCCGTCCAGCGTGATCGCGCCGTTCGAGACCTTGCGCTCGGGCGTGGGGACCCAGCCAAGCGCGGTGATCAGCCCCGCAAGGTCCAGCATTTCCTGCTGGCCGCCGGTCTGCGAGAATAGGATCAGCGCCGCGCCCGAGCCATCCTTCGGCCCATAGATCGACAGCGCCCGCTCGGAACGGTCGAACTGCAGCTTGTCCATCGGCGCGGGCATCGAGAGGCCCGTATGCGCATCCTCCAGCACCGTCAGGCCCATCTGCTGCCGCCATGCCTCGCGACGCGAGACCAGCTCGGCCATGGCCGTCGCCGGATCGGGAGAGGCGCGCAGCAACACGACCTCATTGGCGATGGCGGATTGGGTCCGGGGACCGTCCTTGCCGTCGATGTCGCCGTCATAATGCCCGGCCCACCGCAGGGCGCGCTGGACATCCTCCAGCGGCGGCATGGGCAGGGGCTGACTTTCGGGCGAGGAGATCACGCCGATTTCCGGCGCCTGACCGGGGGTGGTGACCTCGCCCATCTCGGCGGCCTCGGCCAGAAAGGCGTCGCGCGGCACGGCCTTGGCGTTCTTGAACGCGCCCAGCCATTCGGCACCCGCCGCTTCCTCGAAGGGGCCAAGGGCGACCGCGAAGCGACCGTTCGGCAGCGTCCACAGACCCGCGTCGGGCAGGGTCTCGCGGTATTTCGTCAGGGTCTCATCGGCCTTGGCGCGGTCGGCGCTTGATTCGATGCGGATGAAGTACTGGGCGGGGGCAGGCGCAACCTCGGGGGCTGCGACTTCAGGGGCCGCGACCTCCGGAGCGGGCTGAGCCTCGGGTGCTGCGGCCTGGGTGCTGGAAGGCGGCACGAAGGTCGAGCCTGCACCGACGGGGCTGGCGGGCGCGGTACCCTGGGTCGCAGGCGCTGCCGCCTCGGACGCGGCAACCGGCGTCAGATTGCGGCCCTGCGCGGCTGAAATGAAGCTGTCGCCCGGCACCTGACCTGCGGCTTTCAACTCATTCAGCCGGGTTTCAGCCTGCTCGCGCGGCATCGGCCCAAGGGCGATCCCGATCCAGCCATCCGACAGCGGGAAGGTCACGACGCCGGGCAGTTGCGAACTCCAGCCCTGGGCGGCGGTCTGGGCGGCCTCGGCCCCGCGCTTGGCCTCGATGCGGATCACCACGTCTTCGGCCAGCGCCGGCAGCGCCACGGCCAGTGGCAGAGCCGTCCCAAGGATGAGTGCAATCCGCCGCATCAAACAGTCCCTCTCATTGACCCCGCGCCGCCCTCTGCTAGAAGGCGGCAGACATTTGTGCCAGTTATGCCAAAGGATGCACCAATGACCAGCCCAAAGGACCGCCCCAGCTGCTTTCAGGACGTGATCCTGCGCTTGCAGAATTATTGGGCAGGGCAGGGCTGCGCCGTGCTGCAACCCTATGACATGGAGGTCGGCGCGGGCACCTTCCACCCGGCGACCACGCTGCGCTCGCTGGGGCAAAAGCCTTGGGCTGCGGCCTATGTCCAGCCCTCGCGCCGCCCGACCGATGGGCGTTACGGCGAGAACCCGAACCGGCTTCAGCACTATTATCAATATCAGGTCATCATCAAGCCAAGCCCGCCGAACCTGCAGGATCTGTACCTTGGCAGCCTGAAGGCCATCGGCCTTGATCCGATGATCCACGATGTCCGCTTTGTTGAGGACGACTGGGAATCCCCGACGCTGGGCGCCTGGGGCCTTGGCTGGGAGGTCTGGTGCGACGGCATGGAAGTCAGCCAGTTCACCTATTTCCAGCAGGTCGGCGGCCATGACTGCCGCCCCGTCTCGGGCGAGCTGACCTACGGGCTTGAACGTCTGGCCATGTATGTGCTGGGCGTCGAGCATGTCATGGACATGCCCTTCAACGACCCGAACTCGCCCATTCCGCTGACCTATGGCGACATCTTCCTGCAGACCGAGCGGGAGTATTCGCGCTGGAACTTCGATCAGGCCGATACCGAGATGCTGTTCCAGCACTTCAAGGACGCCGAGGCCGAATGCGACCGCATCCTCTCGGCCGATGACAGCGACAGCGCGGGCCGCAAGATCCCGATGCCGCATCCGGCCTATGATCAGGCGATCAAGGCCAGCCATCTCTTCAACCTCCTGGATGCGCGCGGCGTGATCTCGGTGACTGAGCGTCAGGCCTATATCGGCCGCGTCCGCGCGCTGGCCAAACGCTGCGCCGACGCCTTCGTCGCGACCCCCGCTGCCACCGGAGAGCAGATCCGATGAGCGGCAAGATCATCGCCATCTTCTTCGCCCTGCTGATCCTGATCGTGGGCGGGGGGATGTATTACCTGCAGGTCTATTACTATTACCGCGAAGTGACGGACGCCCCCGCGGTGCTGGAACTGGCCGGTCCCGAAGGCCAGCCGGTGCAGATCCCGGTCCGCGATTATCAGGGCATCTATTCGGTCAGCTCGCCGCTGGCGAACCGCGCCTGCTTCACCACCGACCCGGCCACGGCCCAGACCGCCACGCTTTACGAAAAGCCCACGCCGCTGATCCCGCCGCGCTGGTTTGACTGTTTCGATGTCGGCCAGCTGAGCGACGACATCGATGCCGGGCTCGCCAAGACCTATCTGGTCCACAAGGACATCGCGCCCAAGATCGACGCGGTTCTGGCCATCTATCCCGATGGCCGCGCCTTCGAATGGCGCCAGACCAACGAAGAAGCCGAAGAGAAAAGGACCATCGACTGATGCCCGACCTGCTGATCGAACTCTTTTCGGAAGAAATCCCGGCCCGCATGCAGGGCCGCGCGCGCGAGGATCTGAAGAAACTCGTGACCGACGGTCTGGTCGAGGCTGGCCTGACCTATGCGTCCGCTGGCGCCTTCTCGACTCCCCGCCGCCTGACGCTGACCGTCGAAGGGCTGTCCGCCGAAAGCCCGACCACGCGTGAGGAACGCAAGGGCCCCCGCACCGACGCGCCCGAGGCCGCGCTGGAAGGCTTCCTGCGCTCGACTGGCCTGACCAAGGACCAGCTGGAAGCGCGCGACGACAAGAAGGGCCAGGTCTGGTTCGCCACGATCACCAAAGCAGGCCGCCCGGCGGCCGAGATCGTCACCGAAGTCCTTGAAGCCACGATCCGCAACTTCCCCTGGCCGAAATCCATGCGCTGGGGCGCGGGCAGCTTGCGTTGGGTCCGCCCGCTGCACTCGATTCTCTGCATCCTCACCGATGAGGCGGGCGCGCAAACCGTCCCCCTGACGGTCGAGGGCATCGCGTCTGGCGACAGCACGCGCGGCCACCGCTTCATGGCCCCCGACGCCTTCACCGTCACCAGCTTCGATGACTACGCCGCCAAACTGCGCCGCGCCAAGGTCATGCTTGACAGCGCCGAACGGGAAGCCGCGATCTGGCAAGAGGCGCAGAATCTCGCCTTCGCCCGCGGCTGGGAGATCGTCGAGGACAAGGGCCTGCTGACCGAAGTCGCGGGCCTTGTCGAATGGCCCGTCCCCCTGATGGGCGCGATCGAGGACCGCTTCCTGACTCTTCCGCCCGAGGTGTTGCAAACCTCGATGAAGGAGCATCAGAAATTCTTCTCGGCCCGGAACCCGAAAACCGGCCGGATCGAGGGCTTCGTCACCGTCGCCAATATCGAGACCCCCGACAATGGCGAGACCATCCTGCACGGCAACCAGAAGGTGCTGGCCGCCCGTCTCTCGGACGCGGCCTTCTTCTGGGATCTGGACCTGCGCGAAGCGAAATCGGGCATGGCGGATTGGGCCGAGGGCCTGAAATCCGTGACCTTCCAAAGCAAACTGGGCTCTCAGGCCGACCGCATCGCCCGCATCGCGGCGCTCGCGCGAGAGATCGCGCCGCTGGTCGGCGCAAACCCGGATCAGGCCGAGGAAGCCGCCAAGATCGCCAAACTCGACCTGCGCTCGGCCATGGTCGGCGAGTTCCCCGAGCTGCAAGGCACGATGGGCCGTTACTATGCGCTGGAGGCCGGCAAGGACGCCGCTGTCGCCGATGCGGCGAGGGACCACTATTCGCCGCTGGGTCCCTCGGATGACGTGCCCTCGGCTCCGATTTCGGTGGCTGTCGCGCTGGCGGATAAGCTGGATACGCTGACCGGCTTCTGGGCGATTGACGAGAAGCCGACTGGTTCGAAAGACCCGTTTGCGCTGCGTCGCGCGGCACTGGGGGTTATTCGGTTGGTGCTGGGGAGTGGGGTGCGGGTGAACCTCCTGCAGCAGTTTAAGCTCTCAACGGGGCAACACGTTTTGAAGGCATTGGAGCGCTTCGGCATTGATGCGCTCTCCCAAGAAGAACGTCAGAGGCTTCTCGCAGCATTTGGCGACTCTGAACAAACTATGAAAGTTTTGCGCGAAATCTCTGCCAGCCGAGACACCACCAGTGAGGCTATCGATGCGACGGAGGCCATAAGTGCTTTGCTCGATGCGGCTTCCGACGTGAATACTCGTTTTATTGGGCTAACGAAGGTTGGCGTCTCAGAAGCCGACCTCCTCTCCTTCTTCCACGACCGCCTGAAAGTCTTCCTGAAAGACCAGGGCATCCGCCACGACATCATCGACGCCGTCATCGCTATGCCCGGCAATGACGACCTCGTGCTTCTTGTGAACCGCGCCACCGCCCTCTCGGATGTGCTGAAAACCGAAAACGGCACCAACCTCCTGCAGGGCCTCAAGCGTGCTGCGAACATCCTCGCGCAGGCCGAGGAAAAGGACGGCGTCGAATACAGCTTCGGTGCCGACCCGAAATTCGCCGAGACCGATCAGGAACGCGCCCTCTTCGCGGCCCTCGCTACCGCCGAACCCGCCATCAAGGCGGCAGTCAAGGCCGAGGATTTCCCGGCCGCCATGTCGGCCATCGCGGCGCTGCGCGCACCCATCGACGCCTTCTTCGATGCGGTCCAGATCAACACCGATCACCAGATCGTCCGCCGCAACCGGCTGAACCTTCTGTCTCAGATCCGCGCAGCCGGGGCGCTCATCGCCGATTTCAGCAAGATCGAGGGCTGAACCGCCCTTCTCTGTTGCGAAAGTACCCGCGGGGGTCAGGGGGCGGCAGCCCCCTTTCTTCACCCTTGCCGCAACGCGGCATCCGTGTCAGTTTCGTTACAAATGAGCTTGCTGATCGACCCTTCCTCCATCGTCGAAATCACTCCCTCGGCGGGGGTCGATGCGGCACGCCACGGCTGGCGGGCGAAATGCCTGCAACGCCTGGTGCGGATGGGCCTTCCTGTCCCGCACAGCTACGCCTTCAGCAGCGATGCCGTCCGGGCGATTGCGGGTGGCGCGACGCTCGATTCCGACCAGCTTGCGACCCTTTTCGGTCCCGGCGGGCTGGTCAGCGTCCGACCCTCGGCGGTCGATCCCGCCTGGGGCGGGCCGGGCACGATGCTGAACGTCGGCATCAATGACGAACGCCATGCCGAGCTGGTGGTGACCCACGGGCAGGACGCGGCGGACGCGCTCTATCTGGGCTTCGTACAGTCCTTTGCCATCCACGTGGCCCGGCTCGACCCGGACATGTTCTCGGACAGCGAGGCCGGGCTTCAGGCCACCTTGCGCGCCTATCAGGACGAAACCGACGACGAATTCCCGCAGGACCCGGGCCGCCAGCTGGCCGAGGTGCTGCGCAGCATGGCGCGCGCCTGGGACGGCCCGACCGCACGCCTTCTGCGGCAGGCTAAGGGCGCGCCCGCGCAGGCCCCGCTGGGGCTGGTCGTTCAGGACATGGCGCTGGCCATCGGCCCCGGCGTCACCGGCTCGGGCACGATCCAGTTCATCGATCAGGTCACCGGCCTGCCGCGCCTGACCGGGCGCTTCCGCGAACAAGAGCAGGGCCGTTCGCGCGGCCACGGCGCGGCGACGCTTTATCTGACACGCGACCCGCGCGGCCTCTCGCTCGAGGAAGCCGCGCCCGAGGTCTTTGCCGAACTGGTCCGCTTCGGCGTGGCCGCGCGCGAACGCCTGCGCGAGGAAATGCAGATCGAATTCGTCGTCGCGGATGGCGAGCTGTCCATCATCGACGCGACGCGGGTGACACGCTCGTCCCGTGCCAGCGTGCGCATCGCTGTGGCGCTGGCCCGCGACGGCATCATCCCGCCGCAAGAGGCGGTGATGCGGGTCGAACCCCGCGCCATGTCGGATCTTCTGCACCAGCAGATCGACCCGCGCGCCCCGCGCGACATTCTGGCCCGCGGCATCAACGCCAGCCCCGGCGCGGCCACCGGCCGCATCGTCTTCACCGCCGCCGCCGCACAGGCGGCCGAGGCGCGGGGTGAGCGCTGCGTCCTTGCCCGCCGCGAAACCGTCCCCGAGGATGTGCGCGGCATGCATGCCTCGGTCGCCGTCCTGACCGTGGGCGGCGGCATGACCAGCCATGCGGCGGTGATCGCGCGCGGCATCGGCCTGCCCTGCATCGTCGGCGCCAGCGGCATCGCCATCGACACGCGCGCGCGCACGCTCCGCGCCGGCGGGCGGATCTTCCACGAGGGCGAGGAAATCACCATCGACGGCACCTCGGGCGAGGTGCTGGCGGGCGCGGCGGAAATGCTGGAACCGGCGCTTGATGACAGTTTCGACCAGCTTCTCAGCTGGGCGGGGGAGTTCTGCCGCATCGGCGTGCGCGCCAATGCCGACAGCCCCGAGGACGCGCAGACCGCGCTGCGTTTCCACGCGCAGGGCATCGGCCTCTGCCGGACCGAGCATATGTTCTTCGACGAAACGCGCCTGCCTGCCATGCGCGAGATGATCTTCGCCGACACGCCCGAGGATCGCCGCTTGTCGCTGGAACGCTTGCTGCCGATGCAGCGGAGCGACTTCTTGGCGCTCTTCGGGATTATGGCGGGAATGCCCGTCACCATCCGCCTCTTCGACCCGCCGCTGCACGAATTCTTGCCGCATGACCGCGAAGGCATGCGCGAACTGGCCGAATCGCTGGACCTGCCGCTGTCGGACGTCACCCGCCGCGTCGAGGAGCTGCGCGAGTTCAACCCGATGCTGGGCATGCGTGGCGTGCGGCTGGGGATCACCGTCCCCGAGATCTATGACATGCAGGCCCGCGCCATTTTCGAGGCCGCGGTCGAGGCCAGCCGCGACGGCGCGCAGATCGTGCCGGAAATCATGATCCCGCTGGTCAGCGCCCGCCGCGAGGTTGAGCTGGTCAAGGCCCGCATCGAAACCGTCGCCGCCAAGGTCCGCAACGAAATGCGCACCGATTTCACCTATCGGCTGGGCGTGATGGTGGAAACGCCGCGCGCCGCGCTGAGGGCCGGGGATCTGGCCGAACAGGTCTCGTTCCTGTCCTTCGGCACCAATGACCTGACGCAGATGACCTATGGCCTGTCGCGCGACGACGCCGGACGCTTCATGAGCGATTATGTCGGGCAGGGCGTCTATGAGGACGACCCCTTCCACATCCTCGATCAGGACGGGGTGGGGGAACTGGTGGCCATCGGCACCGAACGGGGCCGGATCGCCAATCCCGACATCACGATTTCCTTCTGCGGCGAACATGGCGGCAACCCCGAATCCATCGCCTTCTGCCTGCGCGCAGGTGTCAGCTATGTCTCTTGCTCGCCCTATCGGGTGCCGGTCGCGCGCCTTGCTGCGGCGCAGGAATCGATTCTGGAGATGCATCGAGAGCGTCAGAATCACCCGGTCACGAAGTCTTAAGACCTTCGGAAATCAGCCGCCTTTCGCCATTTACCTAAAATGAACTAGGCGGTTTTATGCCGCTTTGGGGGCAGTTCCGGGGTTTTCGGGCACCTCACATACCTGTGGGCTAGCGCCCGTGGCGGGTTATCCGGTTCTTGGACGACAGCTTTACGCCCGGTTGTCGGGTGTTCGATCCGAAAACCGGGTGCATCCCGCAACGCGAACTGGAACATCATGTCTGATAGCCGATTGTGGCTGACGCGCCTCTCGTTATGCATCGCCGTCGCCTTCTCATCTTTCGCAGCCACCTCGGCACACGCCAATAACGCGAAAACCACGACCCCGCAGGTCCAGCAGGTCTCGTTCCGCGTCACCAGCCCCGACACCGGCCGCCAGACCGTGGCCACGGTCAGCAAGCAGGATCTGGAGTGCCTTGCAGAGGCGCTGTACTTCGAGGCCCGGGGCGAAGGCACCCAAGGCCAGCGCGCCGTCGCCGAAGTCATCCTGAACCGCGTCGATCATCCGCGTTTCCCCAAGACCGTCTGCGGCGTTGTCAACCAGCGCGGCCAGTTCAGCTACAAAGGGCGCGTTTCGCCCCGCATCCACGAATCCGGTGCCTATGCCCGGGTCAAGAACGTCGCCATCGCGGCTCTGTCGGGCTCTGCGCCCCGGACGCTGACCAATGGTGCGACCTATTTCCATACTGGCGCTGTCCGTCCGTCCTGGTCGCGCCGTTTCGAGCGGACCACCCGCATCGGCGCCCATATCTTCTATCGCTCCGATCGCCGTCTGGCCTCGAACTGATTTTCCTGCAATATGCCCCAATGAACCTCGCCAACCTTATGGCGAGGTCGTTTGTTTGGGAGATCTCGGCGCGATGGAACAGCCCGACCAGATACATTTGCGCGACTACATCGTCTCGACCGAGATCGGGGCCTTTCAGACCGAACGCGGCAATGAACAGCGGCTGCGCTTCAACCTGACGGTCGATCTGGCCCAGCATGTGGTGGGTGTGAATGATGAGGTCGACCGTATCCTCAGCTATGACATCCTGACCGGCGCGGTGGCCATCGGCCTTGCCGACCAGCGCTATGACCTGCTGGAGACGCTGGCCGAAAAGATCTCGGCGCAGGTTCTGGCGCATCCGCGCGCCGCGCAGGTGACCGTCACCGTCGAAAAGCTGGACCGCATCCCCGGGGCCTTGGGCGTGACGCTGGTGCGCCGCTCGGCCCGGGTCGAGGCCGATCCGACCGAGGCGCCGGTTTCGGTCATGTTCCACAAGACCGAGGTGGCCTTGCCGCAGGGCGGGCTGGTCATCGTGCCCGATGCGCCGCATCTGCCGCTGCCGCAGGGCGGCAACCAGCGCGAGGTCGAGCTTCTGGCGCTGGATCAGGCCGCCTGGGCGCTGGCCGGGCATCTGGGCCTGACCATCGCCGACACGCGCACCGAAATCGACTGGGCTGCGACTGAACGCCGCGCGGTCGTCTGGGCCCCCTCGCGCATGGTGCGCGACGTGGCGGGCCTGCCGCCCGAGCCGCATGCGCTGGCCTTCTGGCTGGCCGATCGGCTGGGGGCCGAGAGGCTCTACTGGGCGCTGCCCGCCGGTGAGACGCCCCCGCCCGCACCCGAAGGTTTCACCATTCCGGTGCAGCAAAAATGAGCGAGGGCGGTGCCTATTACCGACCCATCCCCGATGAATATGGCCGCTGGACGCTGGCGGGCGGCTGGGTGCGTTTTTCCCGGTTCGAGATCCTGCGCCGTGGCCTGCCGCCCGAACTGACCGATTGCGCCCCGAATGAGGTGATGGTCCGGCTGACGCAGGAACGCCCGCCCGTGCTGGGCCTCTCGATGGACCAGCCCCGGCTGATGGGCATCGTGAACGCGACGCCCGACAGTTTCTCGGACGGCGGCACCTATGATCACCGCGATCATGCCCGCCAACTGGTCGCCGACGGGGCCGAGATCGTCGATATCGGCGGCGAATCCACCCGCCCCGGCGCGCTGGAGGTTCCAGCCAGCGAAGAGGCCGCCCGTGTCCTTCCCGCCATCGAGGCGGTCCGTGGCACCGCCGCCATCTCGGTCGATACGCGCAAGGCCGATGTCGCCCGTGCGGCGGTCGCGGCGGGGGCGGGGATGGTCAACGATGTCTCGGGCCTTGATTTCGACCCGGCGATGGCCGCGACCGTGGCCCAGACCGGGGCCGAGCTTTGCATCATGCACGCGCAAGGCCTGCCCGAGACGATGCAGCACGACCCGCGCTACGGCGATGTGGTTCTGGACGTCTATGATGCGCTCTCCACTCGCATTGCGCGGGCCGAGGCGGCGGGCATTCCCCGGCACCGCATCGTGATCGATCCGGGCATTGGTTTTGGCAAGACGCAAGAGCATAATCTGGCGATCATGCGGCGGATATCGCTGTATCATGCGCTTGGCTGTCCGGTCCTTCTGGGGATCTCGCGCAAGCGGTTCATCGGGGTGATCGGACAGGCCGAACATCCTGCGGACCGCGCGCCCGGAACTCTTGCGCTGACGCTTGCGGCTATCGCGCAGGGGGTTCAGATTCACCGCGTCCATGACGTGGCAATAATAAGGCAGGGCCTGCACCTGTGGCAGGCCGCAATGCGGAGCGAGACATGAGCAGAAAACTTTTCGGGACCGATGGCGTCCGGGGCCGCGCGAACTCACATCCGATGACCGCCGAAATGGCGCTGCGCCTTGGCGCGGCGGCCGGGCGCTATTTTCGCCGGGGCAGCGAGAACCAGCACCGCGTCGTGATCGGCAAGGACACGCGGCTGTCGGGCTATATGCTGGAAAACGCGCTGACGGCGGGGCTGACCAGCACGGGCATGAATGTCCTGCTGCTGGGGCCGGTGCCGACGCCTGCGGTGGGGTATCTCACGCGCTCGATGCGTGCGGATGTTGGCATCATGATCTCGGCCAGCCACAATCCGGCGCATGACAATGGCATCAAGTTCTTCGGCCCCGACGGCTTCAAGCTGTCCGATGAGGCCGAGGCGGAAATCGAATCCATCGTCGCTGCCGAAATCGCCCCGGCGCAGCCGCAGAACATCGGGCGCGCCAAGCGCATCGATGACGGGCGCGGGCGCTATGTCGAATATGCCAAGACCACCTTCCCGGCGGGCAAGCGTCTGGACGGGCTGAAGGTCGTGGTCGATTGCGCCAATGGGGCCGCCTACCGCGCAGCACCCGACGTGCTGTGGGAACTGGGGGCCGAGGTCATTCCGCTGGGCGTCGACCCAAATGGCTTCAACATCAACGACGGCGTCGGCTCGACCCACCCCGAGGCCTGCGCGCGGGCCGTGCGCGAACATGGCGCGCATGTAGGCATCAGCCTTGATGGCGACGCCGACCGCGTGATGATCATCGACGAAAACGGCCGCGTCGCGGATGGCGACCAGATCATGGCGCTGCTGGCGGGCCGCTGGGCGGACGAGGGGCGGCTGCAGGGCGGCGCGCTGGTCGCCACCGTGATGTCGAACCTGGGGCTTGAGCGATTCTTGCAGCAGCGCGGGTTGCGGCTGGAGCGCACGGCCGTCGGCGACCGCTATGTGGTCGAACGCATGCGCGCCAATGGCTTCAACCTGGGCGGCGAGCAGTCGGGCCATATCGTGATGACCGATTATGCGACGACCGGCGACGGGCTGATCGCCAGCCTGCAGTTTCTGGCCGCGATGACCGACAGCGGGCGCTCGGCCTCGGAACTGGTGTCGCAGTTCCAGCCGGTGCCGCAGATGCTGAAGAATGTCCGCTATCAGGCGGGGGGCGATCCGCTGGCGCAGGACAGCGTCAAGGCCGAGATCGCACGGGCCGAGGCGCGGCTGCAAAGCTCGGGCCGGGTGCTGATCCGCAAATCAGGGACCGAGCCGCTGATCCGCGTCATGGCCGAGGCCGAGGATGAGGCGGTGCTACGTGAGGTCGTCGACGGAATCGTCGCGGCGGTGGAAAAGGCGGCGGCCTAGGCGCGCATCAGCGTCGGGTCGAAGTCGTAAAGCCAGCTGAACCGCTCGATCAGGCGCGTCGGCGCCAGTTTCGACACCGCGCGCAGCCCGGCATGGGCGACCGCGCGGGTCGGGCCGCGCAGGTGATAGTTGCGGGCGTTGGCATTGGCGGCCTCGACGATGCGCTGGCAGCGCTCCTGACGCAGCGACTGATAGCGGGACAGCGCCTGTGCCTGATCCGGTGTCTCATCAAGGCAGGCGGCCAGCACCCAGGCGTCCTCGATGGCCATGACCGCGCCCTGCGCCAGAAAAGGCAGGGTGGGATGCGCAGCATCGCCCAGAATGACGCGCCGCCCGTCCTGCCAATGCTGCGCGACGGGGTGGCGGAACAGCCCCCAGACCGAGACCTCATCGATCTGCGACAGCCAGCCCGAGACCGGGCCGCCAAAACGGGCGAAGGCCGCGCGCAGTTCCGCCGGGTCGCCGGGCTGGCTCCAGCCCTCGTCCAGCCAGTCGGGGCGTTCGACCACGGCGACGATATTGCGCAGCCCGTTCTTCAGCGGATAGCTGACCAGATGCCGCCCCGGCCCCATGAAGACCTGCGGCACAGCAGCCGAGTCATCGTCGGAAATCAGCGCGCGCCACGCCGTCTGGCCGGTGAAAAAGGGCGTCTCGGGCCCGTTCAGCACCGGGCGCAACACGCTTTTCACCCCATCCGCGCCGATCAGCAGCCCATCCGCGACGGATTCGGGCGTAGCGTCCTGCCCCAGCAGGACCTGCACCCCGGCGGCCCGCGCGGCCTCGGCCAGCACGTCGATCAGCCGGGCGCGATGGGTCAGATAGAAGCGATCTTCGGGCCGATGCCGCGCCATATGCAGATGCGAGACAAGCCGGCCCGCGGAATCGCGCAGCACCACCCCGGTCGAGCGCAATGAGACCGCATCCAGCGCCGCGCCAAGGCCAAGCGCCTCGAACACCCGCACCGCATTGGGCGAGATCTGCAGGCCCGCGCCAACCTCGGTCAGGGCGGGCGCGCGCTCAAGCACGGTGACCTCGGCGCCGCGCTGCGCCAGCGCGCAGGCGACGGTCAGCCCGGCGATGCCCGCGCCGATGACCGTGACGGGCCGTTGTCGGACGGCCCCGCTCAGGACAGGTGCTCCGCCGCCAATGCGCCCTGCAACTGCTGCAGATCCGCAGCCGAAAGCCCGGCGGCGGCCAGAACCAGCGCCGCGAAACTGGCCGGAGCGGTGCCGGGCGCGCTGATGATGCCGCGATCCTCGATCGCGCGGGGGCTGGTCTGGTAATGAGCCTCGCCCGCATAGGCGGGGACATGACCCTTCAGAAACTCGACCGAATTCGAGGTATGGGCGACATCCTGCAAGAGCCCGGCCCGCGCCAGCGCCAGCGTGCCGCCGCAGATCGCGGCAACGGTCTGGCCGCGATCATGCGCCGCCTTCAACTGATTTGAGATGTCAGGGGCGGCTGCGGTTTCCCAGATCGTGCCGCCGCAGATGACGATGACCTCATCGCCCTGCGGCTGGAAGGGGGCCAGATTGCAGGCCGTCAGCCCGCCCATCGAGGTGACATTGCCGCCATCGGGCGAGGTCAGCCGGACGTCTACGCCGAACCAAGCGCGCCCGGGGGCCGAGATCAGGCTGGTCTCCCAATCGGCAAAACCCTCGGTCAGCAGGATCAGAACTGGGCGCATCTGACGTTCCCTTTCGGAATGCGAAGGCCGCCCGACAGGCGGCCTTTCAAGCGTCTGGCAAAGGGGATCAGTCGTCGCGGTGCACGCGCTCGCGGCGTTCGTGCTTTTCCTGCGCTTCCAGCGTCATCGTGGCGATGGGGCGCGCGTCCAGCCGCTTGAGGCTGATGGGTTCGCCCGACATCTCGCAATAGCCGTATTCGCCGGTCTCGATCCGGCGCAGCGCCGAGTCGATCTTGCTGACCAGCTTGCGCTGACGGTCGCGGGTGCGCAGTTCCAGCGCGCGGTCGGTTTCCTCAGAGGCGCGGTCGGCCAGATCGGGGACGTTGCGGGCGCTTTCCTGCAGGCCCTCCAGTGTCTCGGCGGACAGTTCCAGAAGCTCGTGCTTCCACGCGATCAGCTTGCGGCGAAAGTATTCCAGCTGACGCTCGTTCATGAAGGGTTCGTCTTCGGCTGGGCGATAGTCGTCGGGCAGGAAGGTCTGGGCTTTCATCGTTCCTCCGGTGTCCGGGCCACGAATACCCGGTCCTCGCGCACCATGTAGGCGATGATGGTCGGATTGTCACTAGGCCATTCCTAGTTCGATCGGCACAAACTTGCGCTGCCACCGGGGGGGCATTAGGTTCGCGCAGAGTTCCCGAAAGGATTGCCAGATGCAGTTTTCCTCAACCGAGACCTATGTTGCGCCCCCCGACCTTGCCATGGCGGTGAACGCGGCGATCACGCTTGAGCGGCCGCTTCTGGTCAAGGGTGAGCCCGGCACCGGCAAGACCGAACTGGCCCGGCAGGTGGCCGCCAGCCTGAATCTGCCGATGGTCGAATGGAACATCAAATCGACCACCCGTGCCCAGCAGGGGCTTTACGAATATGACGCGGTGTCGCGCCTGCGTGACAGCCAGCTGGGCGACGCGCGCGTGCATGACATCGGCAACTATATCCGCGAGGGCAAGCTGTGGCAGGCGTTCGAGGCCGATCACAAGGTCGTCCTGCTGATCGATGAGGTCGACAAGGCCGATATCGAGTTTCCGAACGACCTCTTGCAGGAACTCGACCGTATGGAGTTTCACGTCTATGAGACTGGCCAGACCATCCGCGCGCAGCACCGCCCCGTGGTCATCATCACCTCGAACAACGAAAAAGAGCTGCCGGACGCCTTCCTGCGCCGCTGCTTCTTCCATTACATCCGCTTCCCCGATGCCGAGACGCTCAAGCGCATCGTCGATGTGCATTACCCGGGCCTGAAGCCCGCGCTTCTGGACGAGGCGCTGCACCAGTTTACCGAATTGCGCGAGGTGCAGGGGCTGAAGAAAAAGCCCTCGACCAGCGAGCTGCTGGACTGGCTGAAGCTGATTCTGGCCGAGGATCTGTCGCCCGAGGACCTGAAGCGTCCGGCGGGCGAGATGCTGCCGAAGATGCACGGGGCGCTTTTGAAGAACGAACAGGACGTGTCGCTGTTCGAAAAGCTGGCCTTCATGGCGCGCCGCCAGCAGGGGCGCTAGATCATGCAGATCCGCCCGCTGGAGCCCCGCGACCGCGCCGAATGGCAGCGGCTTTATCAGGGCTATCAGGCCTTTTACGGCTTCCACGACCGGCCCGAGGCCTTCTATGACGCCGCTTTCGCGCGGCTGATGTCGGGCGCGGCGCAGGATTTTCACGGGCTGGTCGCCGAGGCCGAGGGGCAGTTGATCGGCCTGACGCATTACGTCTTTCACCCGAACCTCTGGCGCGAGGAAGGCGTCTGCTATCTGCAGGATCTGTTCACCGATGCAGCCGCGCGGGGCAAGGGCGCGGGGCGCGCGCTGATCGAGGCGGTCTATGCCGCCGCCGACCGCGCGGGCGTGCCCAATGTCTATTGGCTGACCGCCGAGGACAATTATCCGGGCCGCGCGCTTTACGACCGGGTTGGGGTCAAATCGCCCTTCATCCGCTATAACCGTCCGCCTCAGGCATGAAAAAAGCGGCCCCAGGGGCCGCTTTCAAGGTGATCCGCTAGGGGATCAGCGAAGCCCGGTTTCTTGCAGAAGGCCTTTGCGCTTGGCTTCATAGTAATAGCCCTTGGCGTACCAGCTGACGGCGGCGTCTTGATTGCCACCGGCGACCAGATAGGCGCCGCGCAGGTATTTCACTGCATATTTCAGGTTGGTTTCGGCATCCAGCAGTCCCTCGGGGGCGCCGCGATAGCCCATGCCACGCGCGGTGGCGGGCAGGATCTGCATCAGCCCGTAATAGGGGCCGTTGCGGGCGCCGGGACGGTGACGGGATTCGCGGATGACCACGCGGTGAACCAGTTCGGGCGGAACCTGATATTCAGCCGAGTATTTGTTGATCAGGCGGCGCAGTTCCGGCGTCTCGTTCGGGTGCAGACCGGCGGTCTGCGTCTGAGCGGCGGATTTGCGGGGCTCAACCAGATAGCGGCGGTCGGGATCGACGGAGTTGTCGCCGCAGGCAGAAACAGCCAGCAGGCCACCGACAGCCAGCAGTCGGATCAAGGTTTTCATCACTGTCCTCGTTTTCCTTTGGAAAAATCCTTAAACCGGTTCGCGCGATCCAACCAAACCAAAACGAAAGGCCGCCCATGGAAGGGCGGCCAGTCGGCGAGATCTTGCCGGTTTTCAGCGGATCAGGCGTGGATTGCGCCGTCTCCAAGGGCCAGAGCGGCCTCACGCACCGCTTCCGAGCAGGTCGGATGCGCGTGGCAGGTCAGCGCGATGTCCTGAGCCGAGGCCCCGAACTCCATCGCGACGCAGACCTCGTGAATCATCTCTCCGGCGTTCGGGCCGATGATGTGGCAGCCCAGAACCCGGTCGGTTTCCGCATCGGCGATCATCTTGACGAAGCCGTCGGCCTGGAACAGGGCCTTGGCGCGGGCGTTGCCCATGAAGGGGAACTTGCCGACCTTGATCTTGCGGCCGGTGGCCTTCGCGGCCTCCTCGGTCAGGCCGACCGAGGCGACTTCGGGCGTCGTATAGATCACGCCGGGGATGACGTCATAATTCACATGACCATGCTTGCCGGCGATGACTTCGGCGGCGGCCATGCCTTCATCCTCGGCCTTGTGGGCCAGCATCGGGCCGGGCACCGCGTCGCCGATGGCATAGACGCCGGGCACATTGGACTGCCAGTGCTTGTCGACCTGCACGAAGCCGCGGTCGGTCATCTGCACGCCCAGCTTGTCCAGGCCCAGCCCGTCGACATAGGGGCGACGGCCGGTGGCGACCAGCACGACATCGGCCTTGATCTCATGCTCGCTGTCGTCCTTGCGCAGCTTGTATTCGACCTCGGCCTTGCCGCCCTTGACCTCGACCTCCGAGACTGCAGCGCCCAGAACGAACTTCAGGCCCTGCTTGGCCAGGATCTTCTGGAACTGTTTTTGCACCTCGCCGTCCATGCCGGGGGTGATGGCGTCCAGATATTCGACCACCGTGACCTCGGCCCCAAGGCGCGCATAGACCGAGCCAAGCTCAAGCCCGATCACGCCCGCACCGATGACGACCATCGAGCCCGGGACCTTCTTCAGCGCCAGCGCGCCGGTGGAATCGACGACGACGCCCGCATCATTGTCGACCGTCACACCCTTCAGCGCCGAAGGGACCGAGCCGGTGGCGATGACGATGTTCTTGGTGTCATAGGTGGTGTCGCCGACCTTGACCTTGCCGGGGGCCTCGATCGTGGCCCAGCCCTTCAGCCAGTCGATCTTGTTCTTCTTGAACAGGAATTCGATGCCTTTGGTATTGCCGGTGACGGTCTCGGCCTTGTAGCCCAGCATCTTCGCCCAATCGACCTTCACCTCGGGGGTGATCAGGCCCATCTTGGCGAAATTCTCATGCGTTTCGTGCAGCATGTGGCTGGCGTGCAGAAGAGCCTTGGACGGGATGCAGCCGACGTTCAGGCAGGTGCCGCCCAGCGTCTCGCGGCCTTCGACGCACGCAACCTTCAGGCCAAGCTGGGCCGCGCGGATCGCGCAGACATAGCCGCCGGGACCGGCGCCGATGACGATGAGATCGTAGGTGGACATTCAAACTCTCCTTGAGGTGTGCAACCGACGGCAGGTCGGCGGTGGCTGGTCAGAGCAAGGCGATGAGGATCATCGCAACGGTTGAAAAAAAGCCCACGCCCCAGATCAGCGATCGCCAGGGCGACAGGCCGAAGGCATAGGCGGGGATGTAGAGAATGCGGGCCAGCAGATAGAGCCACGAGAAGAACACCGTCCACACATTGGTGGCGTCGCTCATCGTGACCAGAACAACCGCAATCGTGAAAAGAACCAGCCCTTCGAAATGGTTGTTGACCGCCCGGCGCAGCCGGCCGGTCAGGGGCGAGAATTCGGGCTGGGTGTCACGCGCGCTGGCGTTCCACTTTGCGCCGACATCGCGGTTCATCACAGCCCCGGCCAGCATGATCTGCGTGGCCTGAAGCAGGGCGGCAAGGCCAAGGGCGGTGAGTTCAGCAGACATCAAGCGGTCTCAAGCACGTGCGAGCGGGTGCCCGTCACCCCGGCCTGACTGTTGAAGACGCCCGCCGCGCCCTGCAGATAGGCGGTCGCGGCCTTGACGTCGCTGACCTGATAAAGGGCCCAGACGCCATGCCCGGTTTCGCGCCACAGTTGCAGCAGGCTCAGCCCGTTGTTGCCCCGATCCTCGGCATCGGCGTCGAAGGCCGATTTGAAGCGGGCGTAATCGGCGGTCTCATAGTGAACGAGCATTTGGGTCATGGCGTTACTCCTTTAACATGGCGGCGTGAATGGTCTGGAAATCTGCCGCAGAAATTTCAAACAAGCCACGGCGGGCAAGCATGCCCCAGTTGCCGCGGGTAAACTCCAGCCTATCTGCTAAACGGGCGATGGGCGTTTCGGTTGCCTTGCCCCAATCGACATCACGCCGCCAGCCGGTCATGCCCGGGGCCATTTCGGCCTGATAGGGCTGACCCTCGCGGATGCGACCGATCGCGGTGAAGGCCTTCAGGGGCGCGCCATCCGGAAAGCTGACCTTCGGCGAATAGAAGATCAGCCAATGCCCGGGCAGCACGCGCCGGAGGGGCGCCTCTTTCCCGTGGTTCAGCATCGCAAACCCGCCTGCGACACCGCGCATCACGTGCTCGCGTGAGACGGTGCCGATCCAGTGGCGGGGCTCAACGCTGTCGGGCATGAGAGGCTCCCTGTTCGCAGGGCGCGCGGCCGAAAGGGTCGCGCGCCATCCGGATCACAGATCCATCAACAGACGGCGCGGATCCTCAAGCGCTTCCTTGACGCGCACGAGGAAGGTCACGGCGCCCTTGCCGTCGACGATGCGGTGGTCATAGCTCAGCGCCAGATACATCATCGGGCGGATGACGATCTGGCCATTCTCGACCACCGGGCGGTCCTGGATCTTGTGCATGCCAAGGATCCCCGACTGCGGCGGGTTCAGAATGGGCGAGGACATCAGCGAGCCATAGACGCCACCGTTCGAGATGGTGAAGGTGCCGCCCTGCATTTCCGCCATGGTCAGCTTGCCGTCGCGGGCGCGCAGACCCAGTTCGGCGATTTCCTTCTCGATCTGGGCGAAGCTTTTCAGATCGGCGTCGCGCACGACCGGAACGACCAGACCCGAGGGCGTGCCCACGGCGACGCCCATGTTGACGTAATGCTTGTAGACCACGTCGCCGCCGTCGATCTCGGCGTTGACCTCGGGCACTTCCTTCAGCGCGTGGCAGCAGGCCTTCACGAAGAAGGACATGAAGCCCAGCTTCACTTTGTGCTTCTTCTCGAACTGGTCCTTGTAGGTGTTGCGCAGGCCCATGATGCCCGACATGTCCACCTCGTTATAGGTGGTCAGCATGGCGGCGGTGTTCTGCGCGTCCTTCAGGCGGCGGGCGATGGTCGCACGCAGGCGGGTCATCTTGACGCGCTCTTCCCGGGCGGCGTCCTGCGCCGACGAGGGCTGGCGCGGCGCTGCGGCCGGGGCCGGAGCCGCCGAGGCTGCGGCAGCCGGGGCCGAACCGGCGCGGGCCACGTCTTCCTTCATCACACGGCCGTCGCGGCCGGTGCCGGTGACCGCATCGCGGTTGATGCCGGCTTCGGCCATGGCTTTCTTGGCCGAGGGTGCGTCCTCGACATCGCTGCGACCGGCGGTGGCCGCCGGGGCTGCAGCAGCGGCAGGGGCGGCGGCAGCAGCCGGAGCAGCCGCAGGCGCGAGCGTGGGGGCAGCGCCCGCCGCACCTTCGGTGATGATGGCCAGTTTCGCATTCGCGTCGACCGTGGTGCCTTCGGGGGCGAAGATCTCGCTCAACACGCCCGCTGCCGGAGCCGGAACCTCGACCGAGACCTTGTCGGTCTCAAGCTCGCACAGCATTTCGTCCTGCTGGACGCTGTCGCCGACTTTCTTGAACCAGGTCGCGACGGTCGCTTCGGTCACGCTTTCGCCCAGGGTGGGCACCATCACATCGACGGGTTTTCCGCTCATAGTCACTGTTCCTTCACTGGGCTTGGCGCCCGATTTCTCTTTGGGCAGCATTTCTTCGGGACCGGCGTTCCCCTCTTCCATGATCTGCGCGATCAGGGCGTTGGGGGCGACGGTGGTCCCTTCCGGGGCGATGATTTCGGCCAGTCGACCGGTTACGGGCGAGGGGACCTCGACCGTCACCTTGTCGGTTTCAAGTTCGCACAGCATTTCATCCGTCGCGACATGGTCACCCGGTTTCTTGAACCAGGTGGCCACAGTCGCTTCAGAGACCGATTCCCCCAAAGCGGGGACGCGTACTTCGACAGCCATATGTCAGTCCTTGATGGTGGTCGCGTCGTTGACCAGCGCGTCCTGTTCGGCCTTGTGGCGCGAGGCAAGGCCCGTTGCCGGAGAAGCCGCCGCCGCCCGTCCGACATAGCGCGGGCGGGTGTGATCGGCGCCGATATGGTTCAGCACCCATTCCAGGTTCGGCTCGACAAAGCTCCAGCCGCCCTGGTTCTTGGGCTCTTCCTGACACCAGACGATTTCGGCCTTCTTGAAGCGCTCCAGCTCGCGGACCATCGACTGGGCCGGGAAGGGATAGAACTGCTCAAGACGCAGGATATAGACATCGTCCGCACCAGCCGCGTTCCGCGCCTGCAAGAGGTCATAATAGACCTTGCCCGAGCAGATCACGACACGCTTGATCTTGTCGTCGGGCTGCAGTTTGAAGTCCGACTTGCCGCGTTCGGCATCATCCTGCAGCACGCGGTGGAAGCTGGAACCGGTGGTGAACTCATCAGCCGAAGAGACCGCCAGCGGGTGACGCAGCAGCGACTTCGGCGTCATCAGGATCAGCGGCTTGCGGAAGTTCCGCTTCAGCTGGCGACGCAGGATGTGGAAATAGTTGGCGGGGGTCGAGCAGTTGGCGACGATCCAGTTATCCTCGGCGCAGCCCTGCAGCCAGCGCTCCAGCCGGGCCGAGCTGTGCTCGGGGCCCTGACCTTCATAGCCATGCGGCAGCAGGCAGACGAGGCCCGACATGCGCAGCCATTTCTTTTCGCCCGAGCTGATGAACTGGTCGAACATGATCTGCGCGCCGTTGGCGAAGTCGCCGAACTGGGCTTCCCACAGGGTCAGCGTGTTGGGTTCGGACAGCGAATAGCCGTATTCGAAGCCCAGCACCGCATATTCCGACAGCATCGAGTCGATGACCTCGTAGCGGGCCTGACCGCTGCGGATGTGGTTCAGCGGATAGTAACGCTCTTCCGTGGTCTGGTCGGTGAAGGCCGAGTGGCGCTGCGAGAAGGTGCCGCGCGTCGAATCCTGACCGGCCAGACGGACCGGATGCCCCTCGGTCAGCAGAGAGCCGAAGGCCAGCGCCTCGCCCGTGGCCCAGTCGAAGCCCTGTCCGGTGTCGAACATCTTCGACTTCGTCTCCAGCAGGCGACCGACGGTCTTGTGCAGATCCAGATCCGCCGGATGCTTGACCAGCGCCTTGCCGATATCGGCCATGGTCTCGGGCGAGATGGCGGTTTCGCCGCGGTTGTATTCCTCGGGCTCGATCGTCAGGCCCGACCACTTGCCGTCCAGCCAGTCGGCCTTGTTCGGCTTGAAGTTCTTGCCCGCCTCGAATTCCTCGTTCAGCAGCGCCTGGAAGGCGGCCTTCATTTCCTCGATCTCGCCCTCGGGGACCAGACCGTCGGCGACGAGGCGTTCGGTGTAAAGCTGCAGCGTGGTCTTGTGGCCCTTGATGCTTTTGTACATCGCCGGGTTGGTGAACATCGGCTCATCGCCTTCGTTGTGACCGAAGCGGCGATAGCAGAAGATGTCGATGACCACGTCCTTGTGGAACTTCTGGCGGAACTCGGTCGCGACGCGCGCGGCATGGACCACGGCCTCGGGGTCGTCGCCGTTCACGTGGAAGATCGGCGCTTCCACCATCAGCGCGATATCCGTGGGATAAGGCGAGGTGCGCGAGAAGCTGGGCGCGGTGGTGAAGCCGATCTGGTTGTTCACGATGATATGGATCGTGCCACCCGTGCGATGGCCCTTGATGCCCGAAAGCTGCAGACATTCCGCCACGATGCCCTGACCGGCGAAGGCCGCGTCACCATGCAGCAGCACCGGCAGAACGGCGGTCCGCAGATCGGTGTCGTTCATCTGGTCCTGCTTGGCGCGGACCTTGCCCAGCACGACCGGGTTCACCGCTTCGAGGTGGGAGGGGTTCGCGGTCAGCGACAGGTGCACGGTGTTCGAATCGAACGTCCGGTCGGAGGAGGCGCCAAGGTGGTATTTCACGTCGCCTGAGCCGTCCACATCCTCGGGCTTGTAGCTGCCGCCCTGGAATTCGTGGAAGATCGCGCGGTAGGGCTTGCCCATCACATTGGCGAGCACCGACAGGCGGCCCCGGTGGGGCATGCCGATGGCGACTTCCTTCACCCCAAGCGCGCCACCGCGCTTGATGATCTGTTCCATCGCCGGGATCAGCGCCTCGGCACCGTCAAGGCCGAAGCGCTTGGTGCCCATGTATTTGACATGCAGGAACTTTTCGTAGCCCTCGGCTTCGACCAGCTTGTTCAGGATGGCGCGGCGGCCTTCGCGGGTGAAGGCGATTTCCTTGCCGTAACCCTCGATCCGCTCTTTCAGCCACGAGGCCTGCTCGGGGTCCGAGATATGCATGTATTGCAGCGCGAAGGTGCCGCAATAGGTCTGCTCCATCAGCTGCACGATCTGACGGATCGAGGCGATCTGCAGGCCCAATACGTTGTCGATGAAGATCGGGCGGTCCAGATCGCCGGGGCCGAAACCATAGGTCGCGGGGTCCAGCTCGCCATGATCGGGCGCGTCGCGCAGGCGCAGCGGGTCGAGGTTGGCGTGCAGGTGACCCCGGATCCGGTAGGCGCGGATCAGCATGATGGCGCGGACGCTGTCCAGCACCGCACGCTTCAGCTGGTCGTCGGTCAGGGCGATGCCCTTCGCTTCGGCCTTGGCGGCGATCTTGTCCAGCGCCGCGCTGGCCTCGGTCTTGGTCGACATCGGCCATTCGCCGGTCAGCGCCGAGGTGGTCTCATCCGAGGGGACCGGCGGCCAATCCTTGCGCTGCCAGCTTGCGCCCTGCGCTTCGCGGGTGACGACGGCTTCCTCGTCGCCAAGGCTGCTGAAAAAGCTGTCCCAGGCCGCATCCACCGCCGAGGGGTCCTTGGCCCATTGGCCATAGAGCTGCTCGACATAGGCGGCGTTCTGACCCTGCAGGAAGCTCGAGTCGCGGAAGGCGGAGTTGGGGGATTGATCGTTCATGGTTCAAACGTCCAGTTCGGTACAGACGGCGATGATCGCGGGATGAGGCAGGTCGGCGACATGCTGGCCTGCAGCGGGAAGAAAGCGGGGTATGCGTAGGAATGATGCGGAAGGGATCAAGGTTTCGGCTCCTCACGCACAGATGATGTCGATTTTGCGCGCGCCGGGATCGTCGAAGGGCTCGGCCAGCGGCTGAACCTCGATCCGCACGGGGCGTTTGCGCTCCAGCCCGCACAACGCCGAGGCGGCGTGCTGGTCGGCCCCGTTGGGCGCGCGTTCGGGGTGATAGATCAACCGCCAGCCCGCGTCGTTGCGGTTGACGGTGCGCACGGCCTGCTGGGGAAGGCGGGTCGCCTCGTGCAGGTTCGTGCGGGCGGGAACGCCGCCGCGCAGGATATCCTCGGTCGGCGCGCGCCCGCAGGCGGTCAGCGCCAAGGCGATGCCCAGAAGCAGGGTGGTCCGGCCAGCCATGCGGCGGAGGGGCAGAAGGGGCCCGTCACCGTCGGCAGGGGCGGAGGCTGCAAGCTGAAGTCTGATGCCGTCGACAAACACTTCATGAACCCGCGGTTAAACTGTCGCAGTCCCAAGGTAGGTAGGGACTGCGACTAAGTCAAAAGTCTTACTTGCCGATGGCTTTCAGCACGGCCTCGCCCAGACCGGCGGGGCTGTCGGCAACGATGATCCCGGCCTTCTTCATGGCCTCGATCTTCGATTCCGCGTCACCCTTGCCGCCCGAGACGATGGCACCGGCATGGCCCATGCGGCGACCCGGAGGAGCGGTGCGGCCGGCGATGAAGCCGGCGGTGGGCTTCCAGTTGCCCTTTTTCTTCTGCTCGGCCAGGAATTCGGCGGCCTCTTCTTCGGCCGAACCACCGATTTCACCGATCATGATGATCGAGGTGGTTTCCGGATCGTCAAGGAACAGCTTCAGCACGTCGATGTGCTCCATCCCCTTGATCGGGTCGCCGCCGATGCCGACTGCCGAGGACTGGCCAAGGCCCACATCCGAGGTCTGCTTCACGGCTTCATAGGTCAGCGTGCCCGAGCGCGAGACGACGCCCACCGAACCACGGCGGAAGATCGAGCCCGGCATGATGCCGATCTTGCATTCGTCCGGCGTCATGATGCCGGGGCAGTTCGGGCCGATCAGACGCGAATTGCTGTCCAAGAGCGCGCGCTTGACGCGCATCATGTCCAGAACCGGAATGCCTTCGGTGATCGCGACGATCAGCGGGATCTCGGCGTCGATGGCTTCCAGGATCGAGTCGGCCGCGAAGGGCGGCGGCACATAGATCACGGTCGCATTGGCGCCGGTTTTCGCCACGGCTTCGTGGGCCGAGTTGAAGACCGGCAGGCCCAGATGCTCGGATCCGCCTTTGCCGGGCGTCACGCCGCCGACCATCTTGGTGCCGTAAGCGATTGCCTGTTCGGTGTGGAACGTCCCCTGCGAGCCGGTAATGCCCTGACAGATGACTTTGGTGTTTTTATCTACGAGAACAGCCACTTGGGCCTCCTTGGATATATGTTTCTCGTCTGGCCGCGGCGCATCAGGGCGCGGCTCGGTATTTTTCTATGGCGACGGTGGCGACGTTGTCGGCCGACTGGACAGAGACGCTGGCGGTCGGCGGAAAATCGGCATTGGTCAGCACCTCCGAGCGCATCTGACCTTCCGAACCGCTGCTCAGCAGGGCAGGACCGCCGCCGATGCCACCGATCCGCACGGGATCGGTGCCGATCAGGGTCAGCGCCCCGGCGGTCGCGGCATCATGCACCTCGTCCCGCAGCTCTGAGGGCACTGAGCGTCCGCTCAGCATAATCACGCAACTCGCATGAATGCCGCCGGGCAGCTTGACGGCCGTCACGGTCATGATGCCGAAAACGTCCTCTGCCGCATCGGGGATGGCGCTGGTCGCTGTCACGATATTGCCGTCCGTCGTGGTCATGACCGTGGATTGGCCGTCAGCGGCCGCACCCAGGGTCAGAACCCTGGCCGGGTCCGAGAGGGCCGCATCGCAATCGGCATAAAGCTTGTCGACAAGCTTCTTGCCCGTGCCGTCGGCCGCCTGAGCCGTCGAGGCCCCTGCAGTCAGCAGCAGGATCGCTGCGATTTGGCCCGCCCGCCGCATCAGCCCTTCACCGCTTTCACGATCTTCTGTGCCGCGTCGGACAGATCGTCAGCCGCGATCACGTTCAGACCGGATTTCGCGATGATCTCCTTGCCCAGCTCGACGTTCGTGCCCTCAAGGCGCACGACCAGCGGAACTTGCAGGCCGACCTCTTTCACGGCGGCGATGATACCTTCCGCGATGATGTCGCAGCGCATGATGCCGCCGAAGATGTTGACCAGGATGCCTTTGACATTCGGGTCCGAGGTGATGATCTTGAACGCCTCGGTCACTTTCTCTTTCGTGGCGCCGCCGCCAACGTCAAGGAAGTTCGCAGGCTCGGCACCGAACAGCTTGATGATGTCCATCGTGGCCATCGCCAGACCCGCGCCGTTCACCATACAGCCGATTTCGCCGTCCAGAGCGATGTAGTTGAGGTCGTATTTCGACGCCTCAAGCTCTTTCGGGTCTTCTTCGGTGGTGTCGCGCAGCTCGATGATGTCGCTGTGACGGTAGAGCGCGTTGTTGTCGAAGCCCATCTTGGCGTCCAGCGCCTTGATGTTGCCATCGGGCATGACGATCAGCGGGTTGATCTCCAGCATCTCCATGTCCTTGTCCAGGAACAGGCGATACAGGTTCTTGACCAGAGCCACGCATTGCTTGACCTGCGCACCCTCAAGCCCAAGGGCGAAGGCGACGCGGCGGCCGTGGAAATCCGAAAGGCCCGAGGCCGGATCGACGCTGAAGCTGACGATCTTTTCGGGGGTCGAGGCTGCGACTTCCTCGATGTCCATGCCGCCTTCGGTCGAGGCGACGAAGCTGACGCGCGAGGTGCCACGGTCGACCAGCAGCGCCAGATAAAGCTCGCGCGCGATGTCCGAACCGTCTTCGATATAGATGCGGTTGACCTGCTTGCCGGTCTCGCCGGTCTGGTGCGTGACCAGCGTGCGGCCCAGCATCTGACGGGCCAGTTCCTCGGCCTCGGTCACCGATTTGGCCAGGCGGACGCCGCCTTTTTCACCGGCTTCCTTTTCCTTGAAGTGGCCTTTGCCACGGCCACCGGCGTGGATCTGGGCCTTCACGACCCAAAGCGGTCCGCCAAGCTCGCCTGCGGCGGCTTTCGCCTCATCGGCCCGGGTGACGACGCGACCGTCGGAAACCGGCACGCCATACTGGCGCAGCAGCGCCTTGGCCTGGTATTCATGGATATTCATGAGCAATTCCCCGCTAATTCGGTTGGCGGCGTTCTGGCACATTGCGGCCAGCCCATGAAGCGTTATGACGCCTTTGTCACCGGAAACAGCGCTGTTTTGCCGTTTTGTGATCGCAACCTCGAAGGGTGTGATCACAAACCTGCCCGGACGCCTGTCGGGGCTTCGAACGGCTTATATGACCGTTAGAGCTAACGTTGGGTCATCGATTCTTGTCGGGCAGGAAATGCTGGCGCATTTTTATTGCACGGTGCTAAGCAGGGCGCACAGCGAAATTCAGTGATGCGAGTGGGCCGATGGCAAATATTACGGGAACCGCAGGTAACGACAATCTGGTGGGCTTTCCAGAAGCGGATCAGATCTATGGACTGGCGGGCAACGACTCGATTACCGGGGGCGGCGGGAATGACCTGCTGGACGGTGGTTCAGGCGACGATACCTTCTATATCGGTGGCAATAACTTCGGCCTGGACACATTCCGCGGCGGTGAAGGTTATGACACGATCTGGATCAACGCGAACATCAGCGTCCAGAATTTCCAGCTGACCACGGCGAATGTCAGCGGCGTCGAGGTGCTGCGTTTCGGCATCGGAAACTATCTGACCGGCACGAACGGCAATGATGTGTTCAACATCAGCGGCGTCGGCTCGGTCTATAACTATAACCGCATCGAGATGAACGAGGGGAATGACCTCTTCACCGGCCATGCGGGCAACGACTATGTCAACGGCGGCGCGGGCAATGACACGCTGAACGGGCTGGCAGGCAATGACGAGCTGCGCGGCGGCAGCGGCAACGACCTGCTGAACGGCGGCTCGGGCGACGATTACTTCTATATCGGCGGCAATGACATCGGCCGCGATACGTTCCAGGGCGGTGACGGAAACGACACGATCTGGATCGAGTCGAACATCAGCGTGCAGAACTTCCAGATGACCACGGCGAATGTCGCAGGGATCGAGACGCTGCGCTTCGGCATCGGCAACTATCTGAGCGGCACGAACGGCAATGATGTGTTCAACATCAGCGGCATCAACTCGATCTATAACTATAACCGCATCGAGATGAACGAGGGGAACGACCTCTTCACCGGCCATGCAGGCAACGACTATGTCAACGGCGGTGCGGGCAATGACACGCTGAACGGGCTTGCGGGCAATGACGAGCTGCGCGGCGGCGGCGGCAACGACCTGCTGAATGGCGGCTCGGGCGACGATTACTTCTATATCGGTGGCAATGACATCGGCCGCGATACCTTCGCCGGTGGCGATGGGAATGACACGATCTGGATCGAGTCGAACATCAACGTGCAGAACTTCCAGCTGACCTCGGCCAATGTCGCGAGCATCGAGGTGCTGCGCTTCGGCATTGGCAACTATCTGGGCGGGACCAACGGCAATGATGTGTTCAACATCAGCGGCGTCGGCTCGGTCTACAATTACAACACCATCGAGTTGCTGGAAGGGCATGACAGCTTCACCGGCCATGCGGGCAACGACTATGTCGACAGCGGCGCCGGTAACGACACGCTGGTCGGCGGTGCGGGCGATGACCGCCTGAACGGCGGCACCGGCATTGATACCGTGACCTATCTGGATGCGGGCGCGGGCGTCACCGTCAACCTGGGCATCACCAATGCGCAGGTCATCGGCGGCGGGCGCGGCAGCGATACGCTGACCTCGATCGAGAACGTGACCGGCTCGAACCACGCCGACCGCCTGACGGGCAATGCCGTCGCCAACCTGCTGCTGGGCGGCATGGGCAATGACACGCTGACCGGCGGCGCGGGCAACGACACGCTGAACGGCGGCATGGGAATGGATACCGCCGCCTATGCGGGTGCGACGGCGGGTGTCAGCGTCAATCTGGCGCTGACCGGGCCGCAGGTCATCGGGGCGGGTCTGGGCGCCGACGTGCTGATCGCCATCGAAAGCGTGATCGGTTCAGCCTATGCAGACACGCTGTCGGGCAATGCGTTGGCGAACGCTCTGGAGGGCGGCGGGGGCAATGACTCGCTGAACGGGCTTTACGGCAATGACACGCTGCTGGGTGGTGCGGGCATTGACACGCTGAACGGCGGCCTCGGCGACGATGTCATCAACGGCGGCGAGGGTGTCGATACGGCCATCTTTGCCGGAGGCACGAACTTTACCGTCAATCTGGGCGTGACCGGCCGTCAGAACACCGGGCAGGGCAGCGACCAGATTGTCGGGATCGAGAACCTGATCGGCGGCACGGGCAATGATGCCTTCACCGGCAATGGCCTTGCGAACCTGCTGAACGGTCAGGCGGGCAATGACACCCTGTTGGGTCTGGGCGGCAATGACACGCTGGTCGGCGGCCTTGGCAATGACCTGATGGACGGCGGGGCCGGGGTCGATACGATCCTGTTCTCGGGCGCGGCCAATGGCATCCGCGTCAACCTGAACCTCAGCACCGTGCAGGCCACGGGGCAGGGCAATGACATCATCCGTGGCGTCGAGAACCTGACCGGCAGTGCCTTCAACGACGTCTTCACCGGCACTGCCGCCAACAACCTGCTGATCGGCAATGGCGGCAACGATTCGCTGGCGGGCATGGGCGGCAACGACACGCTGGACGGCGGTTTGGGCAATGACACGCTGGACGGCGGCGCGGGCATCGACACGCTGATCTTCTCGGGCGCGGGGGCGGTGCGGGTCAATCTGGCGCAGACCACGGCCCAGAACACCGGCATGGGCATCGATGTGCTGCGCGGGTTCGAGAATGTCGTCTCGGGCAATGGTGCGGACCTGCTACGCGGCAACACGCTGGCCAACACCCTGAACTCGGGCGGCGGCAATGACATGCTGTACGGCGGCCTTGGCAACGACACGCTGCTGGCGGGCGCAGGCGACGACTTCCTGTGGGGCGAGGGTGGCAATGACATCCTGACCGGCGGCCTTGGCGTGGATCGCTTCGCCTTCGACGCGAACAATGGCAACGACCGCGTCACCGACTTCCAGGACGGGATCGACCGCGTCGTTATCCGCACGGGGGCCGAGAACTTCAGCCAGGTGAACGTCACCTATGATCCGAACAACTACTCGAACACGGTCCTGACCTTCGGCGGCACCACGGTGACGCTGGTGGGCGTGTCCTACTGGAACATCACGGCCTCGGATTTCGAGTTCATCTGATCCAGCCGCAACGGAAAGCCCCCGGAAGAGCGATCTTCCGGGGGCTTTTCTATCTCTTGTCAGCTGTGGCTCAGGCCAGCGACGGATCGATGCCCTTGCAAGCCTCGACGAGGCCCTTCACCGCATCGACCGACTTGTCGAACATGGCCTGTTCGTCCTTGTCCAGCTTGATGTCGATGACTTTTTCGATGCCATTCGCGCCGATCACGGTGGGCACGCCCACATACATGCCGTCCAGACCATAGGCGCCCTTCACGAAGGCGGCGCAGGGCAGAACGCGCTTCTGGTCTTTCAGATAGGCTTCGGCCATTTCGATGGCGCTGGTTGCCGGGGCGTAGAAGGCGGAACCGGTCTTCAGCAGGCCCACGATCTCGGCGCCGCCATCACGGGTGCGCTGGACGATGGCGTCCAGTTTCTCCTGCGTGGTCCAGCCCATCTTGACCAGATCCGGCAGCGGGATGCCTGCGACGGTGGAATAGCGGGCCAGCGGCACCATGGTGTCGCCGTGACCGCCCAGAACGAAGGCGGTGACGTCCTTCATCGAGACGCCGAATTCCAGCGACAGGAAGTGACGGAAGCGGGCCGAGTCCAGCACGCCAGCCATGCCGACAACTTTCTCGGCGGGCAGGCCGCTGAATTCGCGCAGCGCCCAGACCATGGCGTCCAGCGGGTTGGTGATGCAGATCACGAAAGCGTTCGGGGCATGCTTGGCAATGCCTTCGCCCACGGATTTCATGACCTTGAGGTTGATGCCCAGAAGATCGTCGCGGCTCATGCCCGGCTTGCGGGCGACGCCTGCGGTGACGATGCAGACGTCCGCGCCTGCGATGTCCGCATAGTCGTTCGTGCCTTTCATCGTGGCATCGAACCCTTCCGAGGGACCCGATTCAGCAATGTCCAGCGCCTTGCCCTGAGGGGTGCCTTCGGCGATGTCGAACAGGACGACGTCGCCCAGTTCCTTCATCGCTGCCAGATGCGCAAGAGTGCCGCCGATCTGTCCAGCGCCGATGAGAGCGATCTTGGGTCGGGCCATGTTAACCTCCGATTTGGATGATGGTTCGCCGCAGCCCCTAGTGCTTTAGCACGAGAATCGCAAGTCTCGGCGGCACGGCACCCAAAATGAGACCGCTATCAGTCGCCTGCATTGCATGCCGGACGCAGTTGGCATAGGCGGGCAGGGGTATCAAGCAAGCTGGACGGCGCAGATGGATCTGGGCACGACGGGCTGGATCCTGGGGGCGATTGCCGCCTTCGCGGTCGGGCTGGCAAAGGGCGGACTGTCGATGGTGGGCGTGATCGCCGTGCCGCTGATGGCGCTGAAGGTGCCTCCGGTGCAGGCGGCGGGGATCTTGCTGCCGGTCTATATCCTCTCGGACATCGGTGGGCTGATCGCCTTTCGCAAGGATTTTGACCGCAATGTGCTGGTCAAGCTGCTGCCGGGCGCGGTCTCGGGCATTCTGCTGGGCTGGGCCACGGCGCATCTGGTCAGCGAAAGCACGGTCGAGCTGATCGTCGGCGTCATTGGCCTTGCCTTCGGCCTGAACGCGCTGCTGCGCCGCAACGGCATGCAAGAGGCGAAGTCGCCCCAATGGGGCCCGGGCACGTTCTGGGGCGTGATCGCGGGCTATACCAGCTTCGTCGCCCATGCGGGCGCGCCGCCCTATCAGGTCTATGCCCAGCCGCTGCGCATGTCGGCGATGACCTATGCCGGGACGACGACGATCTTTTTCGCCATCTGCAACATCATCAAGCTGGGCCCCTATGCGCTGCTGGGCCAGCTTTCGGCCCAGAACATGACCGTCGCCGCGATCCTGACAGTGCCCGCGATCCTTGGGGTGATCTGCGGGCTCTGGTTGGTCAAGCGCATGTCTCAGGCCGTCTTTTACCGCTTCATCACCTGGGCCTTGATCCTCGTTTCGCTGCGGCTGATCTGGGCGGGCCTATAGCAACGGCAGGTATTTGCCGCGGTGCGGCGAAACAGAGCTTGCGATTCGGTTCTGATTTATGCAGTTTTGCGCAACATTGTTTCGTGAGGATTCTGATGGCCCGTCCCTATCGCTCTGTTCTGTACATTCCTGCCGCCAATGCCCGCGCGATGGAGAAGGCCAGGACCCTGGCGGCGGATGCCATCATCTTCGATCTGGAGGACGCCGTCGCGCCCGCTGAAAAGGCTGGCGCGCGCGAGCTTCTGGCCGAGGCGCTTCGGTCGGATTTCGGCGGCCGCGCGCGGATCGTGCGGATCAACGGACTGGATACCGAATGGGGCGAGGCCGATGCCCGCGCCTTTGCGACCGGCGCGGATGCGGTGCTGGTGCCGAAGGTCAGCCGGGGCGAGGATCTGGACCGCGTCGCCGCGCTTGTGCCGCAGACCCCGCTTTGGGCGATGATGGAAACGGCCGGGGGCATGCTGAATGCCGCCGAGATCGCCCGTCACCCGCGCCTGCAGGCGATGGTCATGGGCACGAACGACCTCGCGAAAGAGCTGAACGCGCGATTCCGCCCCGACCGCCTGCCGATGATGCAGGGGCTGGGGATGTGCCTGCTGGCGGCCAAGGCGCATGGCAAGATCATCGTCGACGGTGTCTTCAACGCCTTCAAGGATCAGGACGGCCTTCGCGCCGAATGCGAGCAGGGCCGGGACATGGGCTTTGACGGCAAGACGCTGATCCACCCCTCGCAGCTGGAGATCGCGAATGAGGTCTTCGCTCCCTCGATGACCGAGATCGAGCTTTCGCGCCGCCAGATCGCCGCCTTTGAAGAGGCGACCGCGCAGGGCAAGGGCGTGGCCGTCGTCGATGGCAAGATCGTCGAGAACCTGCATGTCGCCACCGCGCGCGCTACGCTGGATCTTGCCGACGCGATTGCCCGCATGGACGCTTAGTGCAACTACTGGTCGCAGACGACATCCAGCGAAAAAGGTCAGCCCGATGTTCATTCTAGTCCTAGGCGTCTTTCTGTGGTGGGCCGCCCATCTTTTCAAACGCATCGCGCCCGCGCGCCGCAATGCCATGCCCGAGCAGCAGGCGAAGGCGCGCGTCGCCATCTCGCTTTTCGTTTCCGTCGTGCTGATGGTGATCGGCTATCGCATGGCGGACGGGCCCTATTGGTGGGGGCCGACGCCCGCGCTGAAGGGGATCAACAACCTTCTGGTGCTGGTCTCATTCTATCTGTTCGCAGCCGCCGGTATGAAAACCCGCGTGACCAGCATGATCCGTCACCCGCAGCTGATCGGCTTTTCGCTTTGGGCGGTGGCGCATCTTCTGGTGAACGGCGATCTGCCGTCCTTCGTGCTGTTTGGCGGGCTTCTGCTGTGGGCGCTGGTCCAGATCGTGCTGATCAACCGCGCCGAGCCGAACTGGGCCCGCCCGACCGGCCCCTTCCCGCCGCGCAAGGAAATCATGGCCGTGGTGGGCGGCGTGATCGTATTCGCCGTCGTGGGCCTGATCCACGGCTGGCTTGGCCCCAATCCGTTCGGAGCGTGACATGCCGAAAATCTACCGACTTCTGACCGAGGACGATACCGCCGATTTCTGCCACAAGGTATCGCTGGCGCTGTCGAAAGGGTGGGAGCTGCACGGCAGCCCCTCGATCTCATTCGACAGTGCGCGCGGCGTGATGCGCTGCGCACAGGCGGTCACCAAGGACATCGACGCCGAATACCATCCTGACATGAAACTGGGACAACAATGACCAAGACCAATCCGGGGCGCTTTTTCGAAGATTATCAGATTGGCCAGGTGATCCGCCACGCGGTGCCTCGGACCGTGGCCGAGGGTGAGCGCGCGATGTATCACGCGCTCTATCCGGCGCGGCATGCGCTGTATTCATCGGATGAATTCGCCTCGGCCTCGGGGCTGGAAGGCAGCCCGATGGATGACATGATCGCCTTCCATATCGTCTTCGGGAAAACCGTTCCGGATGTCAGCCTGAACGCGATCGCGAACCTGGGCTATGCCGAGGGGCGCTGGCTGAAGCCGGTCTGGCCGGGCGATACGCTGCGGTCGGAATCCGAGGTGATCGGCCTCAAAGAGAACTCGAACGGCAAGTCGGGCGTCCTTTGGGTGCGCACGCGCGGCCTGAACCAGATGGATGAGGTCGTGCTGGAGTACGTCCGCTGGGTCATGGTGCGCAAGCGCGATGCCGCCTCGCCCGCGCCGGACGCGGTCACGCCGGAACTGGCCAGCACCGTCGCCGCGCTGGATCTGGTGGTGCCCGAGGGGCTGGATTTCAGCGATTACGACTTCGATCTGGCCGGAGAGCCCTATCGCTGGGGTGACTATCAGGTCGGCGAGATCATCGACCACGTCGATGGTGTCACCGTCGAAGAGGCCGAGCATATGCTGGCCACGCGCCTGTGGCAGAACACCGCCAAGGTGCATTTCGACGTCACCGCGCGCGAGGATGGCAAGCGCCTGATCTATGGCGGCCATGTCATCAGCATGGCGCGCGCCCTGTCCTTCAACGGCCTTGCCAATGCGCAGATGATCGTCGCGCTGAACGCGGGTGCGCATGCGAACCCCTGCTTCTCGGGCGATACGATCCGCGCCTGGTCCGAGGTGCTGGACAAGGCCGATACCTCGGCCCCCGGCGTCGGCGCGATCCGCTTGCGGCTGGTGGCCCATAAGGGCGCAGCCGGGGATCACCAGCTGCGCGGCGAGGACGGCAAATATGCGTCGAACATCCTGCTGGATCTGGATGTGTGGGCCTTGATGCCGAAATGATCGCAAAGCGCCTGTGGGCGCTGGCCTTGGCCGGTGCCTGCACTTTCACCCCAGCTCTGGCCGATGTCGCGCGACAGAATGAGTTCGTCGAGGCGAACATCATCAACGCCTTCTATCACGAGCTGGGGCATGCGCTGATCGACACGATGGAACTGCCGGTGCTGGCGCGCGAGGAAGAGGCGGCGGACGCCTTCTCGGTGCTGCTGATTGATGAACTTTGGCCGCCCGAGCAGGCCGAATGGCTGTCGCGCGACAGCGCCCGGGGCTGGGCGCTGAGTGCGGCGACCTACAAGGGGCAGGGGACCGAGCTTTGGCAGATCTACGCCCTCGACATGCAGCGCTATTACAACGCCGTCTGCCTGTGGTACGGCGCCGACCCGAAGAAACGCCGCGCCTTCGCCGATGACCACGCCCTGCCGCGCGAGCGCGCCGAGACCTGCGCCGACGAATATTACCAATCCCACAAAAGCTGGTTCGGCCTTCTGGTCCACGCCATGCGCAACGCGCCCGGCGATGCGCTGGTCTATGAGGGCGATCAAAGCGATGAAGTAGGTCGCATCATCAAGCGCGAAATCGACCGGGTGAACGCGCATTTCAAGTTTCCCCGGAGGATCCGGGTTGTGGTAGAATCCTGCAATGAGGCCAACGCCTATTATGAATTGGGGACCCGCCGCATTCAGATCTGTCGCGAATATGCCGATTCATTCCGGCAGATGGCGCGCGATTCGCAGATGTGATCACACACATGACCAGCGTGATCACAAATTGCAAAAAACCTCGCTTATCCCCCGAATGTCCGGCTTGCAGGCGTGACACCTTCGGGAAAGAGGATAGAAGCGGAACCAATTTCGGCCAGCCCTCGCCCGCCAGCCGTCGCGCGAGAGGCCTTGAACGCAGGAGAGCGCATCATGGCTGACGTCAACCGGGGCAACCGGCCATTGTCACCACACTTGCAGGTGTACCGCCTGCCCATCGCCGCCATTACCTCGATCATGACCCGGATCACCGGGCATGCGCTGGTGGCCGGCATCCTGTTGATCGTGTGGTGGCTTGCCGCTGCCGTGACCTCGCCGGGCGCTTTCGCCTGTGCCGATTGGGTCATGCGCTCGTGGATCGGGTTCATCGTGATGACGGGGGCGATGTGGTCGCTCTGGTATCACCTGCTGGCCGGGGTGCGTCACCTTTTCTACGACGCGGGCTACGGGATGGAGATCGAATCTGCCCGCAAGTCCAGCACCGCCATCATCGCGGGTTCGGTCATTCTGGCCGTGATCACGCTGATCCTGTTCTTTGCGCTTTAAGGAGGCCGACATGCGTTACGTGACCCCGCTGAAAGCTGCCGAAGGACTGGGTGCCTCGCATACCGGGACCCAGGATCACTGGTTCCTGACCGTCACCGCCGTCGCGCTTCTGGTGCTGACGCCGCTGTTCATGATCGTCGTGGCCTGCGCCATCGGCCTGCCGCGCGAAGGCGTGATCGCCTATTTCGGCCGCCCGTTCCCCGCGATCATCACCGCGCTGTTCATCATCGTCGGCATGCTGCACTTCATCCGCGGCACCCGCATCATGATCGATGACTATCTGCAGGGCGGTGCCCGCAAGGCCGGGATCATCATCTCGGTCATCTTTTCCTGGACGGTGATCGCGGTCGCCGTTTACGCGCTGGCCCGCATGGGGCTGGCCACGCTCGTTCTCGTCTGAGGTTCCCATGGCTGCTTATCCCTATATTACGCATGATTACGATGTCGTCGTGGTGGGCGCTGGCGGAGCCGGTCTGCGGGCGACGCTGGGCATGGCCGAGCAGGGTCTGCGCACCGCCTGCGTGACCAAGGTTTTCCCGACCCGCTCGCATACCGTCGCGGCGCAGGGCGGCATTGCCGCCTCGCTGTCGAACATGGGCCCGGATAACTGGCAGTGGCACATGTATGACACCGTCAAGGGCTCGGACTGGCTGGGCGATACGGATGCGATGGAATATCTCGCCCGTGAGGCCCCGAAAGCGGTCTATGAGCTTGAACATTACGGCGTGCCGTTCTCGCGCACCGAAGAGGGCAAGATCTACCAGCGTCCCTTCGGCGGCCACACGACCGAATTCGGGGAAGGCCCGCCCGTGCAGCGCACCTGCGCCGCAGCCGACCGCACCGGCCACGCCATCCTGCACACGCTTTATGGCCAGTCGCTGAAAGAAAAAGCCGAATTCTTCATCGAATATTTCGCGCTGGACCTGATCATCACCGACGGCAAATGCACCGGCGTCGTCTGCTGGAAGCTGGATGACGGCACGATCCATGTTTTCAACGCCAAGATGGTGGTGCTGGCGACGGGCGGCTATGGCCGCGCCTATTTCAGCGCGACCTCGGCCCATACCTGCACCGGCGACGGTGGCGGCATGGTCGCGCGCGCCGGTCTGCCGCTTCAGGATATGGAATTCGTGCAGTTCCACCCGACCGGCATCTATGGCTCGGGCTGCCTGATCACCGAAGGCGCACGCGGCGAGGGTGGTTATCTGACCAACTCGGAAGGCGAGCGCTTCATGGAGCGTTATGCCCCGACCTATAAGGACCTTGCGTCCCGCGACGTGGTCTCGCGCTGCATCACCATCGAGATCCGTGAGGGTCGCGGCGTGGGTGAGCACAAGGACCACATGTTCCTGAACCTGCAGCACCTTCCGCCGGAAGCCCTGCATGAGCGTCTGCCGGGGATCTCGGAATCGGCGAAGATCTTTGCCGGCGTCGATGTCACCAAGGAACCGATCCCGATTCTGCCGACGGTCCACTACAATATGGGCGGCATCCCCACGAACTATTGGGGCGAGGTGCTGAACCCGACCGAAGAGCATCCGGATGCCGTCTTCCCGGGCCTGATGGCCGTGGGCGAGGCCGGTTGCGCTTCGGTCCATGGTGCGAACCGTCTGGGCTCGAACTCGCTGATCGACCTTGTGGTCTTTGGCCGCGCTGCCGCGATCAAGGCGGCCGAGGTGATCGACCGCGATGCGCCGATCCCGGTGACCAATGTCGAGCAGGTGGAAAAGGCGCTGGACCGCTTCGACCGCATCCGCAACGCCAATGGCTCGACCCCGACCGCCGACTTGCGGCTGGAGATGCAGAAGACCATGCAGGCCGACGCCGCCGTATTCCGCACCGACAAGTCGCTGGCCGAGGGCGTCGACAAGATGCGCGAAGTCGCGGCCAAGATGAACGATCTGAAGGTCACCGACCGCAGCCTGATCTGGAACAGCGACCTGATGGAAACGCTGGAACTGACCAACCTGATGCCCAACGCTCTGGCGACCATCGTCGCCGCCGAGGCGCGCAAGGAAAGCCGCGGCGCGCATGCGCATGAGGACTGGCCCGAGCGTGATGACGCCAATTGGCGCAAGCACTCGCTTGCGTGGATTGAAGGGAACGATGTTAAACTGGCCTATCGCCCTGTCCACCTCGAGCCTCTGACGACGCAAGAGGAAGGCGGGATCGACCTGAAGAAGATCGCACCTAAAGCGAGGGTTTATTAATGCGTCTTTCCCTATCCCTGACCGTAGCTGCGCTGGCCCTGTCGGGCTGCGTCATGCAGAACCCCGGCCAGATGCCGCCCGTCGACAGCAACCTGCCGCCGATCGCCTCGGTGCCCAGCGTTGATACCGCCGCCCGCACCACCGCGCGCGTCGTCATCAACCGCGAAATGGCGCGCCGTTTGCCGGGGGCCAATGTGGCGCCCTATACCGATTGCGTCATCGACAATGCCTCGGCCTCGGAACTGGCCAGCATCGTCAGCTCGGGTGATGCCGGTGCGGCGGGCACGGTTGCAGGCATCGTCGGACGCCCGGCGACCTCGCAATGTATCGCACGCGCGGCCTCCTCGGCCCGGGGCACCGCCTGATGAGCGGGCGCCGGGTTGCATTCCTTGCCGTTCTGACCCCGGTTCTTCTGGGGCTGGCGGCATGCAGCCCGGTGCCTGTCGCCCAGGCCGAGCGGATCTGTCTGGATGACGCGCGCGCCGCCCGCAGCCCTCAGGGCGAGGTCGGATTCGGCGTCGGCTCGGGCGGGTTCCGGGGCGGCTATCTGTCGATTGGCGTGTCCTCGGACTATATCGCCGGACGTGATCCTTCGGATGTTTACAACAATTGCGTGATGCGGCGCTCGGGTCAGATGCCCACGCGGCCGCTTTACGAACAGCCCGGCTGGAGAGGCAAGTGATCCGCGCCCATCTGGCCACTTTCCCGCCGCGCCGCAGGATCCTGCGCAAGGTCGTCGACGCGATCCTGCCGCAGGTCGACCACCTGTTCGTGGTGCTGAACGATTATGACGGCGTGCCGGGCTATCTGACGAAAGACCCGAAGATCACGGCGATCATCCCGGATCGCGACGTGAAGGATGCGGGCAAGTTCTGGTTCACGCCCGCGCCCGACGACATCGTCTTCACCATTGACGACGATATCGGCTTTCCGCCCGATTACGTCGCCCGCACCATTGCCCATGCCGAGGCCCTGGGGTGGGAGGGCAATGTTTTCGGCTATCATGGCAACGCCTGGCATTCGGCGAAAGGGTGGGAGAACTATCTGTTCCACCAGCCTCTCGACAGCGTCAGGGGCGTGTCGCTGATCGGCACGGGCACGCTTTGCGCGCGCGGCGATGCGATTGCGCCGCTATCCGCGATCGAGCCTTATGCCGGGGCCTGTGATATTGGCCATGGCCTGTGGATCCGGCAGCAGGGCATCCTGCCTTGGGTGCTGCCAAGGGAAGAGGCATGGCTGACCAATGACCTGCCCCATAACCTGTGGAAATCATCGCTTTTCGTGACGGTTCACCGCCCAAAGGCGTCTGAAAACCTCAAACTGCTGCGGAAATTCGCCTTTGACTGGCCGCATGCCAACCAAAATTTCGACGACTACCGCCCGGCGGCGGTCTGACCACCAGGAGAGTACCCAATGGTCCAGTTCAATCTTCCCAAGAATTCGCGCCTCCGGGTCGGCAAGACATGGCCCAAGCCCGAAGGGGCGACCAATGTCCGGCGCTTCAACATCTATCGCTGGGACCCGGACACCGGGGAAAACCCGCGGATGGACACCTATTTCATCGATCTGGACAAATGCGGCCCGATGGTTCTGGACGCGCTGATCAAGATCAAGAACGAGATCGATCCGACGCTGACCTTCCGCCGCTCTTGCCGGGAGGGCATCTGCGGCTCCTGCGCGATGAACATCGGCGGCGGCAACCATCTGGCCTGCATCTTCGGCATTGATGAGGTCAAGGGCGATGTGAACATCTACCCGCTGCCGCATATGCCGGTCATCAAGGACCTGATCCCGGACCTGACGCATTTCTATGCGCAGCACGCCTCGATCCAGCCCTATCTGATCACCGAGACGCCGACGCCCGACAAGGAATGGCGCCAGTCGATCGAGGATCGCAAGAAGCTGGACGGTCTTTATGAATGCGTGATGTGCGCCTCCTGCTCGACCGCGTGCCCGAGCTATTGGTGGAACGGCGACAAGTATCTTGGCCCGGCGGCGCTGCTGGCGGCCTATCGCTGGATCATCGACTCGCGCGATGAGGCGACGGGTGAGCGTCTGGACGATCTGGAAGATCCGTTCAAACTGTATCGCTGCCACACGATCATGAACTGCACCAACACCTGCCCGAAGGGTCTGAACCCGGCGAAAGCCATCGCCTCGATCAAGCATCTGATGGTCGAGCGGATCGTTTGATCGCCCGCACAGCATGATGAAAAGGCAGGGCCATCGCGCCCTGCCTTTTCATATGTCACAGCTTGATCGGTTCCAGCACTTCCGGCTCGATCACGTTGACGCCGGGAAGGCCCGCGACCAGCTCGCTTGCGTCCTGCGCCAGCAGCGGGAAGGTGCGATAGTGGCAGGGGATGACGGTGTGGAACTTGAAGTATTTCTTTGCCGCCCAGGCCGCGCGCTTCATGTCCATGGTGAAATGGCCGCCCGCGCAGAGGATGCCGATATCGGGCATGTGATATTCGCCCATCCAGGCCATATCGGCCATGATGTCGGTATCGCCCGAGACATAGATCACATGGCCTTCGCCCGCGATCATATAGCCGGATTCGTGCCCGGCATAGATCGGCCCCTCATTCCCTTCGAAGGATGAGGAGTGGGTGGCGTTGACCATCGTGACCTTGGCCCCGCCCAGATCGACCGTGCCGCCCTTGTTATAGCCGATCCCCTCGATCTCCTGATGCGTGACCCAGGTGTTGATGAGGTCATAGATGCCGACGACCGGGATTTTCAGCTCGCGCGCGATCGACAGCGTATCGCCGACATGATCGCCATGCCCATGCGTCAGCAGGATATGGGTCGCGCCTGCAATGGCCTCGTCCCGGCGATCCTCGGGGAACATCGGGTTTCCCGACAGCCAGGGGTCGATCAGGATGACGGCTTGTTCGATCTCCAGTCGGAAGCTGGAATGTCCCAGCCAGGTGATTTTCATGATGCACTCCTGAAGGTTGGGGAGAGGGGGCTGGCCGGTCTTAGGTGACGAAGGACAGCACGAAAGGGATCGAGAGAACCGACAGAACGGTCTGCCAGCTGAGAATATCGGCGAAAAGCTCGGCATCGCCACCCATTTGCCGGGCGATCAGATAGCCGTTCGCGGCCGTCGGGACCGAGGCGATGATCATGCCCGCCATGGTCAGATCGGGCGAGAGGCCGAAATATTGCGCAAGGGCCAAGAAGATCAGCGGCATCGCCAGCAGCCGCAGCCCCACCGCCATGCCAAGCGGGACCGAGATCGACCAGAGGCGGCGCACCTGCACGCCCGCGCCGACGATCAGCAGGCTGACCGAGATGGCGGCGGTGCCGATCATGTCCAGCGTCGCGGCCAGCGGCTCGGGCATGCGGATACCGCCAAGGTTCAGCGCCAGCCCGCCCATGCAGCCGAGGATCAGCGGATTGGTCGCAATCGCCAGCAGCATGCGGCCAATCCCGCCGCGCCCCGTGCCCCAGATCGCCATCAAGAGGATGTTCACCACATTGATGATCGGGATCAGGAAGGCGATGCCGACGGAAATCAGCGCGTTCCCCGCCGTGCCCATGATGCTGGCGCCAAGCGCCAGACCGATGAAGGAATTCCACCGCGTCACCGCCTGAAAGACCGTGGTGAACTGCGGGTCCGGCATTCGCCAGATCAGCCGCGCGATCACCGCGAGCACGCCCCCGGCCGCCGTCATCAGCAAAAGCGAGATGCCATAGGGGCCGACCCGCGTCCAGTTCAGATCCGCCCGATAGACCGAGATCAGCATGATCGCCGGATAGAGGATGCGATAACAGAAGATCTCGACCCCCGGCCAGGCATTCTCGGGCACTAGGGCGCTGCGGCGCGCCAGATGGCCGATCAGGATGACCAGGGCAACAGGAAGAACAGAGGCGGTGACAGACATGGCGCGACACTGCGGCCTGATCCGCGCGCCGTCAATCATGGTTCGCAGCATGGGCAAGTGCCTGCAAATGCTTGCTCCGGCCAGCGACGGGCGGTAAACCCGCCCCAAGCGAAAGGAGCCCCCATGGCGATCACCGAGGATGAAGCCCGCAAGGTTGCGCATCTGGCGCGCATTGCGGTCAATGACGCAGACCTGCCCGCTCTTGCGCAGGAGCTGAATGGCATCCTGCATTTCATGGAGCAGCTGAACGAGGTCGATGTCGACGGCGTTGAGCCGATGACCGGGGTCGAGCCGATGCGGCTGAAGCGCCGCGAGGATGTCGTCACCGACGGCGAAATGCAGGATCTGATCCTGAAGAACGCGCCCGATGCGCGCGAAGGATTCTTTGCCGTCCCGAAGGTGGTGGAATGAGCGATCTGAACAAACTGACCATCGCGGGCGCACGCGACGCGCTGGCGAAAGGCGAAACCTCGGCGGTCGAGCTGACCGAGGCCTGCATTTCCGCCATCGACGCCTCGGGGGCGCTGAATGCCTTCGTGCATGGCACGCCCGACATGGCGCGCCAGATGGCTGCCGCTGCCGACCAGCGCATCAAGGCGGGCAATGCCCAGCCGATGACCGGGATTCCGGTGGGCGTGAAGGATCTGTTCTGCGTCAAGAACGTGCCCAGCCAGTCGGCCAGCCGCATCCTTGACGGCTTCCTGCCGCAATATGAATCGACCGTGACCCAGAACCTGTGGGATCAGGGCGCGGTCATGCTGGGCAAGCTGAACCAGGATGAGTTCGGCATGGGCTCTTCGACCGAAAACAGCGTCTATGGCGCGACCGTGAACCCGTGGAAACTGGGCGATGGCGTGGCGCGGACGGCGGGCGGCTCGTCCGGCGGCTCGGCGGCTGCGGTGGCGGCGGATCTGTGCCTTGGCGCGACCGCGACCGATACCGGCGGCTCGATCCGACAGCCTGCGGCCTTCACCGGCACGGTCGGCCTGCGTCCGACCTATGGCCGCGTCAGCCGCTGGGGCGTGATCGCCTATGCCTCGTCGCTGGATCAGGCCGGGCCGATCACCAAGACGGTGCGCGATGCCGCGATCATGCTGGGTGCGATGGCCTCGGTCGACGCGAAGGATTCGACCAGCGCCGAGCGTCCGGTTCCGGATTACGAGGCAGCGCTGACCGGCGACATCCGCGGCAAGAAGATCGGCATTCCGAAGGAATACCGCATCGAGGGCCTGTCGGATGAAATCGACGGCCTCTGGTCGCGCACGGCCGAGATGCTGAAGGACGCGGGCGCCGAGATCGTCGACATCAGCCTGCCGCATGCGAAATATGCGCTGCCCGCCTATTACGTCATCGCGCCTGCCGAGGCCTCTTCGAACCTCGCGCGCTATGACGGCGTGCGCTATGGCCGCCGCGCCAAGCTGGGCGCGGGCGACGGCGTGGTCGAGATGTATGAAAAGACCCGCGCCGAAGGCTTCGGCCCCGAGGTGCGCCGCCGCGTGATGATCGGCACCTATGTGCTGTCCGCCGGTTTTTACGACGCCTATTACAACCGGGCCCGTCGCGTGCGCGCGCTGATCAAGCGTGACTTCGATCAGGCCTATGCCAGCGGCATCGACGCGATTCTGGCGCCGACCACGCCCAGCTCGGCCTTCGCCTTGGGCTCGGCTGACAGCAGCAACCCGGTCGAGATGTATCTCAACGACGTCTTCACCGTGACGCTGAACCTTGCCGGTCTGCCGGGGATCTCGGTCCCGGTCAGCCTTGACCAGCAGGGTCTGCCGCTGGGCATGCAGCTGATTGGCCGCCCGTGGGAGGAAGGCGAATTGCTGAACTTTGCTCAGGTGCTTGAAAATGCATCCGGCTTTGTGGCGAAGCCCACGCGCTGGTGGTAGGCTTGGGGCGAAAAGCAGGGAGCTTTCGATGCGGACACTGATGATCCTGAGCGTTCTGGCACTTGCTGCCTGCAACGAAAACGCAGGCTGGAACCCGAATTACGCCGGCATCAACGCCAATACGCCCTATGGCAAATACCTGCGCGAACGCGAGGTGGCGCTGCATGGCAAGGGCGCGACGCCGCAGGTGATTCCGATCGTGCTGCCCGCCAAGGCACCCACCGCCGAAGAAATCGCGGGGACTGCGCCCAGGAAAGCGGCGGCTGCGGCCCCCGTGACCGAAACGGCCCGGCCCGCCGTTCCCGCGAATGCGCAGGTCGCGCAAAGCGGGCCCTATCCGGGCTCGACGCCGGTTCTGGTGCGCTATGCCCATGCCGAACAGCAGGCCCCCGGCACGGCGACCTATCGCCGCAGCGGCGGCTCGGTCGATGCGGCGGCACGGGCCTGCCGCAGCTATGCTTCGGCTGATGCGGCGCAGACCGCGTTCATCGCGGCGGGCGGGCCGGTGATCGACCCGCGCGGCATGGACCCGGACGGCGATGGCTTCGTCTGCGGCTGGGATCCGCGACCCTATCGCCAATCGCGGCTTTGACCTTCCCCTCTCCGAACCACGGGGAACGGCGGGACGGCCAGCAGCCTGAACTGATCGTGCTGCATTATACCGGCATGGCGGACGGGCCCTCGGCCCGCGCCCGCCTTTGCGACCCCGAGGCCGAGGTCAGCGCCCATTGGCTGGTCCATGAGGATGGCCGGACGGAGGCGCTGGTCGCAGAGGATCGCCGCGCCTGGCATGCCGGGGCGGGCGCGTGGCAGGGCAGGGGGGACGTGAACTCCCGCTCCATCGGGATCGAGATCGTCAATCCCGGCGACCAGCCTTTCCCCGAACCGCAGATGGCGGCGGTCGAGGATCTGCTGCGCCAGATCATGCAGCGCTGGCACATTCCGGCCAGCGGCGTGATCGCGCATTCCGACCTTGCGCCGGATCGCAAATGCGACCCCGGCCCGCGTTTTGACTGGCGGCGGCTGGCGCTGCAGGGGCTGGCAGTCTGGCCTGTCGAGGCGGGACCGGATGCGCCACTGGCGAAATCGCTCGACGCCATCGGCTATCCGCCTGCAACTGACGATGTGCGTCTGGCCGCCTTCCGCCTCCGCTTCCGCCCCTGGGCCACCGGCCCCGAGGATGAGACCGACCGCCGCCTTGCCGCTGCATTGCTGGGATGAGCGACGCCGGGCCCTGGCTTGACCGCTGGCGGCTGGACGTCGACGGCCCCACGATCCGCACGGCCAATGCGCTGCTGTTGCCGGTCCGCCGCGACACTGCGGAACTGATGCTGAAGCTGGCGCTGACCGAGGATGAGCGGCTGGGCTTCGACCTGCTGGAGTGGTGGGGCGGGGCGGGCGCGGTGCCTGTGCTGGAACGTGACGGGCCTGCGCTGCTGATGCCGCGCGCCTCGGGCAGCCGCGATCTGGCGCAGATGGCGCGGCAGGGTCAGGACGATCTGGCGATGGGTCTGCTCTGCGCGGTCGCGAACCGGCTGCATGCGCATCGCGCACCGCCTCCGGCCCATCTGGTGCCGCTGGATCAGTGGTTCAGGGAATTGCCCGCAGCGGTGGCCGCGCATGGCGGCATCCTGCAGGACAGCTTGCAGCAGATGCAGGAACTGCTGCCCGATCAACAGCAGGTCGTGCCGCTGCATGGCGATTTGCACCACGCCAATGTGCTGGATTTCAACGGAGAATGGCTGGCGATCGACGCCAAGGCCCTGATCGGAGAGCGGGTCTTCGACTTCGCCGTGATGTTCGGAAACCCGGATCTGGATGACCCCGCGCAGCCGGTCGCGCTGCTGCCGGGCGTGCTGGACCGCAGGCTTGCGGTCGTCTGCCGCGAGGCGGGGCTGGACCGGGAACGCCTGCTGCGCTGGCTGCTGGCGTGGAGCGGGCTTTCGGCCGCCTGGTTTCTGGGCGACGATCCCGTCGACCGGCCCCGGCTGGCCGTCGATCTGCATATTGCCGAATGGGCGGCGGTGCGGCTGGCGGGCTAGGGGCGCAGGCGGGCGAAGATTGCCTCGATTCGCGCGGCTTCCTCGGGCAGGCCGAAGGGCGGGTTCACCACGAACATGCCCGAGCCGACCATGCCATGACCGGGCCGGGCAGGCGGGAAGCGCACCTCGGAGCACAGCGCCTCGGGGAAGGCGGCGCGCAGGTCCTGCACCATGCGGGCCTGCCGGTCGTCGGTCAGGATCGGATACCACAGCGCGATGACGCCCACGTTCCACTTGCGCGCTAGCTTGGCCATCTGGCGGGGAATGGCCTCATAATCGGCCTTGATCTCATAGCTGGGGTCGATCAGCAGCAACCCCCGACGCGGCGTGGGCGGGCAGACCGCCTGCGCCATCTGGAACCCGTCCTGCCGGTGCAGATGCGCGAATGAGGCGACGCGGGACAGGGCCTCATGCTCGGCCGGGTGCAGCTCGGCCAGATGAACGGTGTCGCCCGGGCGCTGGAAATGCTGCGCGATCAGGGGCGAGCCCGCATAGGCGGTGGGGCCGTGCTGCGCGCGGATGGTGGCAAGGGCCTCTGACAGCGGATGATCGGGGGGCAGCCAGCCTTCGTCCAGCGCGCGCTCGATCCCCTGCCGGGCCTCGCCCGTCTTGCGGGACGCCTCGGCGGCAAGGTCGTAAAGGCCGCGTCCGGAATGGGTTTCCAGATAGCTGAGCGGTTTCGGCTTGGCCGTCAGATAGGCCAGCATCCACGCAAGCAGGCTGTGCTTGTGCAGATCGCCCAGATTTCCGGCGTGATAGGCGTGCTGATACGACAACATGGGCGCAACATGCCGCGGATATTCAGAAAAGAAAAGCGGCGGCGCCCAGGGAGGAGGAGGGGCACCGCCGCGCAACGCCGGCCCAGGGAGGAGGAGGGGCCGCGTATTGGGTGCGGCAATGGCAGGGAGGAGGAGCCATTACCGCGAACGAGCGATCCCAGGGAGGAGGGGACCGTCGTATTCCGTTCCGCCATCCCGGGCGGAGAGAGATGCGGCGACCCCCAGGGAGGAGGAAGGGGTCGCCGCTCACAACAGGAAGCCCAGGGAGGAGGAGGGGCTTCACCGTATCTGTTGGCGGCATCCTCAGGGAGGAGGAGGAGGATGCCGCCGGAACCCAGACCCTAGGGAGGAGGAGGGGTCAGGGATCTGAATTCTTACTTCCGGCCCCAGGTAGCATCATGGGCGATGCTGGGGATGGCCGCGCGCGAGATGCCCAGATCGGCCAGGTCGCGGGTCGAGAGCTCGCTCAGTTCGCGGACCGTCTGGCGATAAAGCTCACGACGGGCGAAATATTCGCGGATGTCAGCCACCACCTTGGTGAACCGGCCAGCGCCGGCGCCATGATGACGAGACGTGTTGTGGTTCAGGTCGAGGACAGCCATTTCTTTCACTCTGCTTTCATCATCCGGCCTGCGCTATTGCCTGCCGTCTTGTTGAGTTGAAGATGGTCGAAATGCTGCAGATGCACAATGGGCTGAACGGTAATGCTGCTATGCAGAAACCGCATGGCTGGATCACGGGTTCGTGCACAACCTGTTAAAACCATGACAGTTTTTTTTAACCATACGGTCCAAAAGTCGTAAAAATGGGCCGTCGCTATGTCTGTGACGCAGGGTCGCAAGCTGTTACGCCGGGTCACTTGCCCATGCCCGCGCAACTTGCCATTGTTGCGCGATACTGGCCGAGGGGAGATCAACATGGCGACTTCACGGGAACGTGTGCTGGAGGAACTGGCGAAGGTCGCCGTTCCGGGCGGCGGAAACCTTGTTTCGGCCGATCTTGTCCGGGCTTTGGCCATCGAAGGCGGTGTGATCCGATTCGTTATCGAGGTCGCGGATGCCGCGCAGGCCCGCGCCCTTGCCTCGGCCGAAGCCGAGGCGCAGCGCCTTTTGACCGCGCTGCCCGAGGTCGAGCGCGTGCAGATCGTGATGACCGCGCCTGCCGCGCCGCGCGGCTCGGCCCCGCCTCAGGTCAAGGCGCAGTCGGGCGCGGGGCGCGAGGCTCCGCCCAATCTGACCATCGGACGCCATCCCACGCCGCAGGACGGCCCGGCTTCGGTCGCGGGTGTCGCGCGCATTCTGGCCATCGGCTCGGGCAAGGGCGGGGTCGGTAAATCGACCGTAACTTCGAACCTCGCGGTCGCGCTGGCGCGGGCAGGGCGCAAGGTCGGGATTCTGGACGCCGATATATACGGTCCCTCGCAGCCCCGGATGCTGGGCGTCACCGGCAAGCCCACCAGCGAGGGTGACGTCATCCAGCCGCTGCATGCGCATGGCGTGACGGTCATGTCGCTGGGCCTTCTGATGAAGGAAGGTGAGGCCGTCGTCTGGCGCGGTCCCATGCTGATGGGCGCGCTGCAACAGATGCTGACCCAGGTGAACTGGGGGCAGCTGGACGTGCTGCTGGTCGACCTGCCGCCGGGCACGGGCGATGTGCAGTTGAGCCTCTGCCAGAAAGCGAAGGTGACGGGGGCGATCATCGTCTCGACCCCGCAGGACGTGGCGCTGATCGACGCCCGCCGCGCGATCGACATGTTCAACAAGCTGAAGACTCCGGTTCTGGGGCTGATCGAGAATATGTCGACCTATGTCTGCCCGAATTGCGGGCATGAGGCGCATCTGTTCGGCCATGGCGGCGTCGCGACCGAGGCGCGCCAGCTGGACCTGCCCTTCCTGGGCGAGATCCCTTTGCAGCTTGAGGTGCGCCTTGCCGGGGACGCAGGCGTGCCCGTCGCGGCCGGAGAGGGCGCGGTCGCCGATGCCTATGCGCGTCTGGCCGAGCGCCTGATCGGCGGCGGCATGGCCTGACACCCACAAGCCGGGTTTCCAATTCGCCGGGCCAGAGGGCAGATCCCTCTGGCCCGGTCTCTTTATACAGAGGCGCGCGGTCCGCGACCGGTCTGGGATTTCATGGGAACCGGGGCTGGGAATTTACGGGACCGGCGTGGGCATTTCCCGAATCTGGGCCAGAACACTCGAATCACCGCGCCGTGATTCTGCGTGATTCTGATTCCCTTCCCCGTGTTCGCCTGGCCACATCGGGCCAAATCCCGCCCGTGACGCAGGGGCGAAAGCACTTTTGGGAATTCATGGGGATATTATGCCACAGCTAGAATCCCACTACATCTAGTAGCTGAATTTGTCTGCGCCCCGATACCTGCCCTGTGCGTCACGGGAAGGTGAGTTTGTTCACAGAGAGTTCTTCTGCAACAACCCGCCGGTGACCCTTGGGACTCCAAACAAATCCATTGCGTCCCATGTTTTCCCATGTCATCCCTTTCTCACGGAGAGGGGCTCCAAGGGACAACAAGATCCCGAAAGGCGATAGCAGGCTTTCATACAGGCAACCCACTCCACATTCGCCCCTGCGGCGCGCGAGCAGCACCTCCCCCAGGTGGCGCAAACGCAGGGCGCGGTCCCCGAAACTTCGGGGCCCAGCAATGGGAACGAGGGCGGCGGATCGGGCAGTGGCAGCAGCCCGATCCGCCCTTTCCTTTTCGGGCAACCGGGAAGGCTGTGACAGTGGAAGGAGTGCGGGCCAGTGGCGCGCAGATTCAGAGGTTCGGAAGAGGTCAAGGTGGACGCGAAAGGTCGCGTGTCCATTCCTGCCAAATTCCGCCGGGTCTTTGAAGCTTCCGACCCCGATTGGGTCAACGGCCGCCGCCCGCAGTTGGTCATCGTCTACGGCACCCGCGACTGGAAACACCTGCAGCTGTTCACCATTGAAGCGATGGACGAAATCGACGCCGGCATCTCGCGCATGCCGCGCGGCAGCGCCGAGCGGAACCTGCTGGAAAACATCTACCACGGCCATGCCGAGGAAACCGACATCGACGGCGATGGCCGTCTGGTCCTGCCGCAGAAGCTGCGCGAAAAGATCGGCCTCGTCGACGGCGCCTTCTTCATCTCGGCGGGCGACAGCCTGAAGGTCTGGACCCCCGAGGCCTATGCCGAGGAAGAGCGCCGCCTTGAAGAACTGGTCCCCGATTTTGAGCCGGGCGCCGACCCGCTGTCGCTGCTGAACGCAGCAGGCGCTGGCGCGGCCGCGCCGATGGCAGGGGGTGGGGACTAGCATGTCGACCGCCTCGGAACCTCATGTCTCTGTTCTGCTGGGCCCGCTGTTGCGGGCCGTTCAGCCTGTCGAGGGTGTCTGGCTGGACGGAACATTTGGCGCGGGCGGTTACAGCCGGGGACTGCTGGAGGCCGGGGCCACCAAGGTCATCGGCGTCGACCGCGACCCTTCGGTGTTCCAGATGGCCCAGAGCTGGGCGGCGCAATATGGCGACCGGCTGCGGCTGGTCGAGGGTACGTTTTCCGATCTTGACACGCTGGCGGGCGAGCCGCTGGACGGGGTCGTGCTGGATCTGGGCGTCAGCTCGATGCAGCTGGATCAGGCCGAGCGCGGATTTTCCTTCCTGCGCGACGGCCCGCTGGACATGCGCATGGCCGACAAGGGGCCGTCGGCGGCCGAGCTGCTGAACGAGGCACCCGAGGCGCTGATCGCGGATGTGCTCTATCTTTACGGCGAGGAGCGCGCCTCGCGCCGCATCGCCAAGGCGATCGTGGCCGCGCGCCCGCTGCACCGCACGGCCCAGCTGGCCGAGGTCGTGGCCGCCTGCCTGCCGCGCCCGAAACCGGGCCAAAGTCATCCCGCCACGCGGGCCTTTCAGGCCATCCGCATCTGGGTCAATGATGAATTCGGCCAGCTGGTCGCAGGGCTTTCCGCTGCCGAACGCGCGCTGAAGCCGGGCGGCAAGCTGGCGGTGGTCAGCTTCCACTCGCTGGAGGACCGGATCGTCAAGCGCTTCATGCAGGCGCGTTCGAACAGCGCGGGCGGCGGCAGCCGTCACGCCCCGGTTCTTGCGCAAGAGGCACCGGCGTTTACCCAACCCTACCGCCGCGCCATCGGCCCCGATGATGCCGAGCTTGCGGCCAATCCGCGCTCACGCTCATCGCTTCTGCGCGTCGCGATCCGCACCGATGCCCCGGCGGGCCGGGTCGAGGGCGCACTTCTGGGGCAGCCGCTTCTGCCCGAAAGGAGGGGCTGATGCGCTCGATCCTGTATCTGTTCACGGTTCTGGTGGTGATGGGACTGGCCTTCTGGGCCTACCGCGAAAACTATCGCACGCAGGCCGAGATCAACAAGATGGCCGATGTGCAGCGCGAAATGTCTGTCCTGCGCGAAAATCTGGCGATCCTGCGCGCCGAATGGGCTTATCAGAACCGTCCCGAGCGGCTGCGGGAACTGGTGAACCTGAATTTCGACAAGCTGAAACTGCTGCCGCTGACCTCTGACCAATTCGTCGACGTGGGACATGTCGCCTATCCGGCCCCGCCGCCCGCGCCGGCCGAAGACGCGCCCTCCGAGGAGACCGAGCGATGATCCGTACGCCCCTTCGCCCCCTGGCCCGCATTCTTCGCGCACGAGAAAAGGGCGAGAACCCCGATGAAATCGAGGCCGAAAACCTCGCCAACCGCCACGCCGAGATTCAGGACCGGGCCCGCTCGCAGGCAGAGAACCGGCTGTATTTCATGGCGCTGGCCTTCGTCATCGCCTTCGGCACCATCGGCGTGCGCATGGGCGCGCTGGCAGGCAGCCAGCCGACCGAGCCGCGCGTGCAGGCCAGCGGCGCGCAGATCATCTCTCAGCGGGCCGATATCGTCGACCGTCAGGGACGGGTTCTGGCGACGAACCTGATCACCCATTCGCTTTACGCCCATCCCCAGCAGATGGTCGATCCGCAGCGCGCCGTGCGCGAGCTGGTGCGGATCTTTCCTGACCTCAACGAAGAGCGGCTGACCCGCGATTTCACCGGATCGCGCACCTTCCTGTGGATCAAGCGCAAGATCAGCCCCGAGCAGATGCAGGCCGTCCATGACATCGGTGAGCCGGGCCTGCTGTTCGGCCCGCGCGAGATGCGGCTTTACCCCAACGGCCATATTGCCAGCCATATCCTTGGCGGCTCGACCTTCGGGCATGAGGGCGTGGCCAGCGCCGAGGTGCTGGGCGTCGCGGGCGTCGAAAAGGCCTTTGACCGCTGGCTGCGCGACCCCGCCAATGACGGCGCGCCCTTGATGCTGTCGCTGGACCTGACCGTTCAGGCCGCGATGGAAGAAGTGCTGTCGAACGGCATGAAGGTGATGAACGCCAAGGGCGCCACCGGCATCCTGATGGAGATCAAGACCGGTGAGATCGTGGCCATGGCCAGCATGCCTGACTTCGATCCGAACGACCGTCCGCGTCCGCTGACCAAGGGCGACGCCTCGGATAGCCCGCTGTTCAACCGCGCGGTGCAGGGCCAGTACGAGCTTGGCTCGACCTTCAAGATCTTCCCGGTCGCGCAGGCGTTGGATATGGGGCTAATCAACCCCAATACGATGATCAACACCCAGTCGCCGATGAAGATTGGCAAGTTCCTGATCCATGACTTCCATGTCTATGGCGCGCAGATGTCGGTTTCGGACATCATCGCGAAATCCTCGAACGTGGGGACGGTGCGGGTCGCGCAGATGGTGGGCGGCCAGAAGCAGCGGGAATTCCTTGAAAACCTTGGCTTCTTTGAACCGACGCCGCTGGAGCTGACCGAAGCGCCGACCGGCAAGCCCTTGGTGCCGCAGCGCTGGCCTGCGGTGACCGCCGCGACCGTGTCCTTCGGCCATGGCCTTGCCGCCAGCCCGCTGCATCTGGCGACGGCCTATGCGACGCTGGGCAATGGCGGACGCCGCGTCACGCCGACGCTGGTGCACGAACGCAACCGCCCTGCGGGCGAGCAGGTGCTGTCCGAACAGGCCTCGCGCCGGGCTCTGGGCCTCTTGCGCGAAGTGGTGACGCGCGGCAGCGGCCGCTCGGCCAATGTCGAGGGCTATGAAGTCGCGGGCAAGACCGGCACCGCCGACAAGCCGCGTCCGCAAGGTGGCTATTATCGCGACAAGGTGGTCTCGACCTTCGCCTCGGTCTTCCCGGTCAGCGATCCGCAATATGCGCTGGTCCTGACGCTGGACGAGCCTTCGGTGAACCGGGCAGGGGGCGTCTCGGCCCGGACTGCCGGTCTGACTGCCGCGCCCGTCGCGGGCGAGATGATCCGTCGCGTCGCGCCGCTGCTGGGTCTGCGCCCGATCACCGAAGATGCGCTGCCGAATGTTGAACCTCGCTCGGCCGATGGTCTAAAGATCGTCTCGAATTAAGTGAGAGGTTGTCGTGGCTGATCGGGGAATGCGACTGTCCCTTCTGGGGCTGAGAGGGGACAAGGGGCGCGACCCCGAGATCACGGATATCGCCGTGGATTCGCGCAAGGTGCGCGACGGGCATCTGTTCGCGGCGCTGCCGGGCTCGGTGACGCATGGGGCGGAATTCATCCAATACGCGCTGCGTCAGGGCGCTGCAGCGATCCTGACAGACCGTGAAGGCGCCAACATCGCGGCGGACGTGCTGGCCGGTTCGGATGCGGCGCTGGTCGTGGCCGAAGACCCGCGCGCAGCGCTGGCCGGAGCGGCGGCACTGTGGTTTCACAGCCAGCCAAGGACGATGGTCGCGGTCACCGGCACCTCGGGCAAGACCTCGATTGCCACCTTCACGCGCCAGATCTGGCAGAACCTTGGCCGCAAGGCGATCAGCATCGGCACCATGGGGGTGAACGGCGACTATCAGGCCAAGCTCGCCCATACGACGCCCGATCCCCTGACGCTGCATTTCGTGCTGGCCGATGCGGTGGCGCATGGCGTGACGCATGCGGCGATGGAGGCCTCGTCCCACGGGCTCGACCAGCGGCGTCTGGACGGGGTGCGGCTGCAGGCGGGGGCGTTCTCGAACTTCAGCCAGGACCACCTCGACTATCACAAGAACTTCGACGACTATTTCGCGGCCAAGGCGCTGCTCTTCAACCACGTGCTGGACGAGGGCGCGGCGGCGATCATCAACATCGATGAGCCGCGTGGCCGCCAGATGGCCGAGATCGCCCATGATCGCGGGCTGGTGCTGACCACCATCGGCCGGGATGAGCGCGCTGACATGCGCATTCTGGGCCAGCGTTATGACGCGACCGGACAGGATCTGCGGTTCCAGTTCCAGGGTCAGGCGCATATGGTCCGCCTGCCGCTGATCGGCGGTTTCCAGGCCGAGAACGTGCTGGCCGCCGCAGGCCTCGCCATCGCGACCGGCGAGAAGCCCGAGGAGGTTTTTGCGACGCTTTCCGAACTGCGCACCGTGCGCGGTCGGATGCAGCTGGCCGCGATGCGCGACAATGGCGCGGCGGTTTTCGTCGATTACAGCCACAAGCCCGGCGCGCTGGCCTCGGCCCTGCAATCCCTGCGCCCGCATGTGATGGGCCGGATCGTCGTGGTCTTTGGCGCAGGCGGCGATCGCGACAAGCTGAAGCGCCCGCTGATGGGCGAGGCGGCGCGCGAATTCGCCGATGTGGTGATCGTCACCGACGACAACCCCCGCAGCGAGGTTCCCGCGAAGATCCGCGCCGAGGTCATGGCCGGTGCAGGCCCCGACGCCATCGAGGTCGGGGACCGGGCCGAAGCGATCCTGCGCGGCGTCGACGCGCTGCAGCCGGGCGACGCGCTGCTGATCGCGGGCAAAGGGCATGAGACGGGCCAGATCATCGGCAACGACGTCTATCCTTTCGATGATGTCGAGCAGGCCTCAGTCGCCGTCGCGGCGCTGGACGGCAAGATATGAGCCTCTGGACCGCAGCAGAGGCCGCTGCCGCAACCGGCGGTCAGGCGGTCGGGGACTGGCAGGTCAAGGGCGTCTCCATCGACACGCGCACAATCACGCCAGGCGATCTGTTCGTCGCCCTGAAGGACGTGCGCGACGGCCATGACTTCGTGGCGCAGGCGTTGGAGAAAGGCGCAGGCGCCGCGCTGGTCAGCCACATCCCCGACGGCGTTGCGCCGGACGCGCCGCTGCTGATTGTGCCCGATGTGCTGAAGGGCCTTGAGGCGCTTGGCCGCGCCGGTCGCGCCCGCATGACGGGCAAGGTCATCGCCATCACCGGCTCGGTCGGCAAGACCTCGACCAAAGAGATGGCCCGCGCCGCTCTGGCCGGGCAGGGGCGCATCCACGCGGCTGAAGCCAGCTACAACAACCATTGGGGCGTGCCGCTAACGCTGGCGCGCATGCCCGCCGACACCGATTACGCGATCATCGAGATCGGCATGAGCAACCCCGGCGAGATCGAGCCGCTGGCGCGTCTCGCCCGGCCCCATGTCGCGATGATCACCACCGTCGCCGCCGCCCATCTGGAAGCCTTCGGCGCCATCGAGGGCATCGCCCGCGAAAAGGGCGCCATCTTCACGGGCCTTGAGGCCGCAGGCAGCGCCATCATCCCCGAGGATCTGGCCGTCACCCCGATTCTGCGCGACGCCGCCGATGCCTCTGGTGCCATCGTCATCGGCTTCGGCGATCAGGGCATGGCCCGTCCCGTGAAGGCCGAGACGACCGACGGCATCACCCAGGTTCGTGCGCGTGTGCTGGGCGAGACGCTGGATTTCACCCTGCACACCTCGGGCACGCATTTCGTGATGAATGCCGTGGGCGTACTGGCCGCGATCACCGCCTCGGGCGCGGATGCGAAGGCCGCCGCGAAGGGGCTTGGCGACTGGCATCCCCCAGCGGGCCGTGGCGCGGTCGAGGATCTGGGTGGCATCCGCCTGATCGACGACGCCTTCAACTCGAACCCCACCTCGCTCGCGGCGGGGCTTGCGACGCTGGCCCGGCTGACGGGGGGGCGCCGCGTGGCGATCCTGGGCGACATGCTGGAGCTTGGCCCCGATGAGGTCGCCATGCATCTGGCCATGGCCTCGGACCCCTCGATGCCCGCCATCGCGGTGGTCCATACGGCGGGCCCCCTGATGCAGAACCTTCACGACGCCTTGCCGCAGGACCGCCGCGGCACCCATGCCGCCACCTCGGCCGAACTGGCCCGGATGGTCACGGAACTCGTCTCGCCCGGCGATATCGTGCTGGTCAAGGGGTCGAAATCCTCAAAGGTCTCGACCGTGGTTGACGCGCTTCGCCGAAACGCGCAAACGACCCGCTCTGAAAAAGAGGGACAGTAATGCTCTATTGGCTCACAAACCTGTCGGATGGCGGCGATTTCTTCAACCTGTTCAGGTACATCACCTTCCGAGCCGGGGGAGCCTTCTTTACCGCGCTGATCTTCGGCTTCATGTTCGGCCGTCCGCTGATCGACCTTCTGCGCCGCAAGCAGAAAAAAGGTCAGCCGATCCGCGATGACGGCCCGCAGGGGCACCTGGCAAAAGCGGGTACGCCGACGATGGGCGGCCTTCTGATCCTCGCGGCGCTGGTCGTGGGGACGCTGCTCTGGGCGCGACTCGACAACGGATATGTCTGGATCGTGCTGCTGGTGACGCTGGGTTTTGCGCTGATCGGCTTTGCCGATGACTACGCCAAGGTCACCAAACAGCACCACGCGGGCCTTTCGGGCCGCATCCGCATGCTTCTGGGACTGATCATTGCCGCCGCCGCAGGTGCCGCCGCCGCATGGCTGCATCCCGAGGCGCTCAGCGGCCAGCTCGCACTCCCCTTCTTCAAGAATGCGCTTATCAATCTCGGCATTCTCTTCGTCCCCTTCGCCATGATCGTCATCGTCGGTGCCGCCAATGCGGTCAACCTGACGGACGGGCTTGACGGGCTCGCGATCATGCCGGTGATGATTGCGGCCGCGTCCTTCGGCTTCATCGCCTATGTCGTCGGCAACGCCAATCTGGCGAATTACCTCGGCGTCCACCTCGTCCCCGGCACCGGCGAACTCGCCGTCTTCGTCGCCGCGCTCATCGGCGGGGGGCTGGGCTTCCTCTGGTACAACGCCCCGCCCGCCGCCGTCTTCATGGGCGATACCGGCAGCCTCGCGCTTGGCGGCGCCCTCGGTGCCATCGCCGTCGTCACCAAGCACGAGATCGTGCTGGCCATCGTCGGCGGCCTCTTCGTGGTCGAGGCGCTCAGCGTCATCATCCAGGTCCTCTACTTCAAGCGGACCGGCAAGCGCGTCTTCCTGATGGCCCCGATCCACCACCATTTCGAAAAGAAGGGCTGGGGTGAGGCGCAGATCGTGATCCGCTTCTGGATCATCGCGCTCATCCTCGCGCTGATCGGCCTCTCGACGCTGAAACTGCGCTAGCCTCTGGCGGCTTCTTTCATGCCGAAATATCCTCTGGGGGTCCGGGGGGCGAAGCGCCCCCGGCTTTCCGCATCGAAAGGCAGATCATGATCCCCGTTCAGGGTGTCCAGAATCAGACCATTGCCGTCCTTGGTCTGGGCCGCTCCGGCCGCGCCACGGCCGAGGCTCTTGCCGCAGGCGGCGCAAATGTCATCGTCTGGGACGACGGCGCCGACACGCGTGGAGCGGCCGAGGCACAGGGCCTGCACCTCGCCGACCTCACGCAGGAAAAATCCTGGGAGGGGGTCAGCGCGCTGATCACCAGCCCCGGCATTCCGCATCTCTACCCGCGCCCACATCCGGCGATCGCCATGGCGCTGAAACTGGGCGTGCCGGTCGACAATGACATCGGGCTTTTCTTCCGCAGCTTCGCCACGCGCGACTGGGACAGTTTCGACACCATGCCGCGCGTCGTGGCGATCACCGGCTCGAACGGCAAATCCACCACAACGGCGCTGATCCATCACATTCTCCAACAATCGGGCCGGCCCACGCAGATGGGCGGCAACATCGGCACCGGTGTCCTCTCGCTCGAGCCCGCCCAGGACGCCGAGGTCGTGGTGCTAGAGCTTTCCAGCTACCAGACCGATCTCGCCCGGGCGCTCACCCCCGATGTCGCGGTCTTCACCAATCTCTCGCCCGATCACCTCGACCGCCACGGCGGCCCCGGCGGCTATTTCGCCGCCAAGCGCCGCCTCTTTGCCGAAGGCGGCCCTGATCGCGCGATCATCGGCGTCGATGAGGTCGAGGGCCAATATCTGGCCAACCAGCTCTCGCAGGGACCGACGGATGACCGGGTGATCCGCATCTCTTCCGGGCAGAAACTCGAAAGCTCGGGCTGGACGGTCTTCGCCCGCAAGGGCTTCCTCGCCGAATGGCGCAAGGGGCGGCAAGTGGCTTCCATCGACCTGCGCGGCATCACCGGCCTGCCGGGCGCGCATAACCACCAGAACGCCTGCGCCGCCTATGCCGCGACCCGCGCCCTCGGCCTCGCCCCGCGCGAGATCGAGGCCGCCTTCCACAGCTTCTCGGGCCTGCCGCACCGCAGCCAGACCGTGGCCGAGATCAACGGCATCCGCTGGGTCAATGACAGCAAAGCCACCAATGTCGATGCCGCCGCCAAGGCGCTTCAGGCCTTCGACCGCATCCGGTGGATCGCCGGAGGCTTGGGCAAGGACGGCGGCATCGCCGCGCTCGCGCCCGATCTCGGCAAGGTCGTCAAAGCCTATCTCATTGGCCATTCGGCCCGCGATTTCGCTCTGGAACTGGGCCAAACCCCCTATGAGATCGCCGAAACCATGGAGCAGGCCGTCGCCCACGCCCATGCCGAGGCCCAAGCGGGAGAGACGGTGCTTCTCGCCCCCGCCGCCGCCAGCTTCGACCAATACCCCAATTTCGAAAAACGCGGCGAGCATTTCACCGCCCTCGTCGAAGCCCTCAAGACCTGAGCGCTTCTTCGTTGCTGAAATACCCATCAAAGGGTGCAGAAAGACCAAAGGCCCCAGCAAATGCCGGGGCCTTCGTCATTTCACGCCACAAGCTTAGAAGCTGTAGCCAACCCGGACGCCCACGCCCCAGGCATCGCTGTCCCGCATCCGCGCGCGTGCCACGTCGGGCGTGCCGGTCTCGGGATCGGCGCTGCCAAGCTTGGTATAGTTGACGCCGGTGGTGATCTTCATGTTGTCGCGGGTATAGATCGCGGCCACGGTGATCGCCTTGCGGCCATTGGTCGGTGCCAGGGGCGAGACCATATCGTCGCCCGTCGACGGCTCATAAAGGAACGAGACGGTCCCCGACCAGTTGTCGTTGAACTTGCGTCCCACGCCGATCGTATAGGTGGTCGTATCCTCCAGCGCGACCAGCCCCTCGTCGACGCCGAAACCATTCGGCGGTGCCACGACCAGCATGGTCGGACGGACGCGGAACTCGGACCAGTTCACCCAGCGGATCGAGCCGAACAGCAGCGTGTCCTCGGCGATGCCGGTCTGGCCTTCCAGCGTCCAGGAACGCGGGGTCTTCACCTTGGTCTTGTCGTCCAGCGTGCCGAAGGCGCTGGATTCATGGGTGTCGAACTCATGCTCGATGGGCGAGTTATAGGTCAGTGAGACACGGGCCGCGATCTCGGGGATCTCATAGGCCACGCCCGCGACCCAGCCGAAGCCCCAGCTGTTGTCCAGCTTCACGTTGTAGCCCGAGATCGGGCCATAGGCGAGGCCGCTCAGGTTCACCTCACCCTCGGCATGCGAGCCGCGGATACCACCATGGACCGAGAAGTTGTTCTCGAACTTGTAGCGCAGCAGCGCGGTATAGGTGGTCGAGTCGACCTTGGCCGAGGTGCCGCCCAGCATCATCGAGCTGCTGTCATAGCGGATGTCGGCACCGAAGGGCTGCTCCATGATGAAGACGCCCGACAGATTGTCGTTGAACTGATGCTTGTACGAGATGCCTGCGAAGCCATAGCCCTTGGCGACATCGCCAGTGCGGGCATCGACGCCGGGGATCAGGTCGCGCCCCGAAACGCTGGGGTCGACGCCTCCGAAACTGAATTCGACGTAATTGCCCTTCTCGAACATGGGTGCAAGCGACTGCGGTGCCCGCTCAATCCCGCCCGCAAGGACCGGAGCGGCGGTGACCAGTAGCGCGCCGATGCTGGTAAATGTTCTTTTCATGATTTCCTCCCCTTCGACTGCATCAGGTCAGCCTCGAATGAAGCGTGCGTTACCACGCCCGGTTGCGTCAATCTGGCGTGCTCTCTGACGTCACGTTTCGGGGATCAATGGGGTGGGGCCGTGTTGTTGCGGCAACTTTCCGCAGCGTCGCCGATATTTTCCCACCGTTTCCGGCTTCTGCAGGAATGCGCGGCAAGGGCCTTCGGATGCTCTGGACAAATCCGTTCCGGCGTGAAATGGGAAACTGCCAAACGAACCCCTGACAAGGATGCTCCCATGCAGATTCGTGAGGCTTTGACCTTCGACGATGTCCTTCTGGTCCCCGCTGCTTCCTCGGTGATGCCGTCGACGGCGGATGTGACGACTTATGTCACCAAACAGATCCGGATGAACATTCCGCTGCTCTCCAGCGCCATGGATACGGTCACCGAAAGCCGCATGGCGATTGCGATGGCCCAGGCCGGTGGCATTGGCGTGATTCACCGCAACCTGACCACCGAACAGCAGGCGAACGAGGTTCGCCGGGTGAAGCGGTTCGAATCCGGCATCGTCTATACGCCGATCACGCTGCGTGCCGATCAGACGCTGGCCGACGCCAAGGCGCTGCAGGACCGCTACAACGTCACCGGCTTCCCGGTGGTCGATGCCGAGGGCCGGGTCGTGGGCATCGTGACCAACCGCGACATGCGCTTTGCCAGCGACGACCGCACCCCGGTCAGCGTGATGATGACCTCGGACAATCTGGCGATCCTGCAAGAGCCCGCCGACCGCGCGCAGGCCATCGACCTGATGAAGGCCCGCCGGATCGAGAAGCTGCTGGTCACCGATGGCGCGGGCAAGCTGACCGGCCTGCTGACGCTGAAGGACACCGAGATGTCGGTGCTCAACCCCTTGGCCTGCAAGGACGATCTGGGCCGCCTGCGGGTGGCCGCCGCCTCGACCGTGGGCGAAGAGGGCTATGAGCGCAGCCAGGCGCTGATCGACGCGGGCGTCGATCTGGTGGTGATCGACACCGCGCATGGCCATTCCGAGGGCGTCGCCAAGGCCGTCAGCCGCATCAAGGGCTTCTCGAATGAGGTGCAGGTGGTCGCGGGCAATGTCGCCACGGCCTCGGCCGCGCGCGCGCTGATCGACGCCGGCGCCGATGCGGTCAAGGTGGGCATTGGCCCCGGCTCGATCTGCACCACCCGCATCGTCGCGGGTGTTGGCGTGCCGCAGCTGACCGCGATCATGGATGCGGTCTCGGGCGCGGGCGACGTTCCGATCATCGCCGATGGCGGCATCAAGTTCTCGGGCGATTTCGCCAAGGCGATCGCGGCGGGCGCAAGCTGCGCCATGGTCGGCTCGGCCATCGCCGGGACCGATGAAAGCCCGGGCGAGGTGATCCTCTATCAGGGCCGCTCGTTCAAATCCTATCGCGGCATGGGCTCGCTGGGTGCGATGGCGCGTGGTTCGGCGGACCGGTATTTCCAGAAAGATGCGGCGTCCGACAAGCTGGTGCCCGAGGGGATCGAGGGGCAGGTGCCCTATAAAGGCGCCGCCGGAGCGGTCATCCACCAACTGGTCGGGGGCCTTCGCGCGGCCATGGGCTACACCGGCAACGCCACCGTCGAAGAGATGCGCAAGAATTGCGAATTCGTCCGCATCACCAATGCAGGGCTCAGCGAAAGCCACGTCCATGACGTGCAGATCACCCGCGAAAGCCCGAACTATCGCATGGGCTGAGCCCCTGCGGTGAAGATTGAAAGCGGCGTCGGGGCGATCCCGGCGCCGTTTTTCATGCGCCAACCGAATCTTAAGCATTCCGAGGGTAAGACGGGGTGTCCTGTTCCTTCGGTCGTGCCCGTGCGTCTCTCTGCCCTTCTTTTCTGTCTGCTCTTGCTGCTGCCGCGCGTCGCGCTGGCGGTGCCATCGGCTGATGTCTGCGAATGGGCGGCCCAGCAGGCGGCGGCGGAAACGGGCGTGCCTGCCGATATTCTGGGCGCGTTGACGCTGACCGAAACCGGCAGGCGAACCGATGGCGTTGTGCGCCCCTGGGCGTGGAGCGCGAATGCCGAAGGCGAAGGGGCCTGGTTCGACGACCCGCAATCGGCGATTGCCTTCGCTGAACAGCGCGTCGCCATGGGACGTCCTAATGTCGATATCGGCTGCTTTCAGTTGAACTACCGCTGGCATGGCGAGAATTTTCAGTCGGTCGCGCAGATGTTCGACCCTTTGACGAATGCCCGCTATGCCGCGCAATTCGTCAGCCAGCTTTACGCCGAAACGGGCGATTGGCGGGTGGCGGCAGGCGCGTTTCACTCGCGCACGCCGGTGCATGCGAACCGCTATCTCGCGCGGTTCGATACCCTGCGCGACATGCTGCAGACGCGGGGATTTGCCCAGATGACGGGCGCGCCCGAAACCTACAATCAGTTCCAGATGGCGCAGGCGGGACCACGCCGCGAACCTCGCGCACGGGTGATGTTGCTGGGGGCGCCGCTTGGCAGCGCGCCGTCCGGGCAGGTCGCCTCGCTGGCGGTGATCAACGCGCCGCGCGGGCCAATGATCGCGACCCGCGCCACCATGCTCTCGGACGGAGAGGGGGCGGCGCGCGGATCTCTCTGGCGCTAGGGCGGCTGCGGGATTGACTTTCCGTTGTGCAGACAGCTTCTGGGCAGCACCACCCGCGCTATCGCCCTTGAAGGGCAGGACCGACATGACCCCCAACGCACGCATTTCTGCGGCCATCGACATTCTGGACCACGTGCTGGGCGGCATGCCCGCCGAGGCTGCGCTTCTGCGTTGGTCACGCTCCAGCCGCTTTGCCGGGTCGGGCGATCGCAACGCGGTGCGCGATCTGGTCTTTGACGGGCTGCGGCGGCTGCGGTCGCGCGCGGCTCTGGGCGGCTCCATGTCCGGGCGTGGCGTGATGCTGGGCATGTGCCGCGAAACCGGCCTCGACCCCGTCAACGTCTTCACCGGCGAGGGCCATGCACCGCTCCCCCTGACTGCAGCCGAGCTGGCTGCCGGGCAGGCTCCGAAAGGACTTGAGGCGCTGGATCTGCCCGATGAGGTCTGGCCGCTGTGGCAGCAATCGCTTGGTCACCGCGCCGAGGATGTCGCGCTGGCGATGCGGGATCGCGCGCCCGTCTGGCTCAGGGTCAATGCGCTGAGGGTCGATCCGCAGCAGGCTATCGCTGCGCTGCAAGCCGAAGGCATCACCTGCCAGCCGCATTCGGAGCTACCCACGGCGCTGATGGTGACCGACGGCGCGCGAAAGATTGCCGCCTCGTCAGCCTATCGCGATGGCCTGATCGAGCTGCAGGACCTCTCCCCTCAACTCGCCTGCGCGGCGCTTCCCGCTGCCAAGCGGGCGCTTGATTATTGTGCGGGTGGCGGCGGCAAGGCGCTTGCCCTCGCGGCCAGTGGCATCGGCTCAGTCGTTGCCCATGACGCCAGTGCCGCGCGGATGACCGACCTGGCGCAGCGCGCACGACGTGCTGGCGCGCGAATTCAAATCGCCGCGCCCGGCAGCGTGAAGGGCAGCTTCGATCTGGTTCTGGTCGATGTGCCATGCTCGGGCTCGGGTACCTGGCGCAGGACGCCGGATGCGAAATGGCGTTTCAGCATGCCTGCGCTGCACAACCTGTTGCAAACGCAGAAGGATATCCTTGATGAGGTCGTGCCGCATGTCGCGCCGAAGGGGCATCTGGCCTATATGACCTGCTCGGTACTGACGCCCGAAAACGGCGATCAGATCGCGGCCTTTCTGACCCGTCATCCGGATTTCGAACAGGATTTCCAACGCTCTTTCCTGCCGCCTGAGGCGTCGGACGGATTTTTCATGGCGGTTTTGCGGCGCCGTTAACCCTGCATTAACGCGTGTGGCGCTAGGCTCGGGGCACGAATGGCAATGCGAGGCAGGATGATGCGAAGATCCGAAAGGGCTGATGCGGCGCGGGCCGGGCATCTGCTTTTGCCGCTTCTTGTCCTGCCGGCGCTTGTCGGGGCCTTGCTGCTGGCCGTTTTTCCCTCGGAACCTGATGGGATGGTGCTGGTGATCGGCAGCAGCGCGGTTCTTGCCTGGTTCCTGCTGGGCGGCTCGATCTCGGTTGCGAGTATCTGGGGGCGGCTGGCCGTGCATCGCGCCTGCAACCAGCTTCGCGCCGCGATTGCCGATATCGAGGGACCTGCGTTCATCATTGGCCCCGGTGGGGCGATCCTCGATCAGAACGAGGACGCACTGGCGCGGGCGGGCGATCTGGTCGGACAGAAGATTCATCATCTTCTGGGCCGCCGCTATGCCGAGCCCGAGCGCATGTGGTCGGATATCGGGATCAGCCTTGGCAGATCGGGCCGCTCAGCCGCCGATCTGGGGGCGCTGGGCGATTTTTTCATCAGCCGTGAGGCGGGGTCAGAGCTGCAGCTTTGGCAGCTCAAGTCGAACCTGAAGCAAATTCGTCAGCAGCTCTCGGTTGTGCCGTCGGATGATTTCGCATCCCTGCCGGTGTCGCTGCTTCGGCTGACCGCTGAGGGGAAAATCCTTTCGGCGAACGCCTCTGCGCGGGAGTTGCTGGGACCGCATGTCGAGGGCCAGACATTGTCCGCGCTGTTCGACGGGCTTGGGAGGAATGTCTCGGATTGGGTCGGCGACGTGTCGATGGGGCGGATGAAGGGCTCGGCCGAGGTGCTGCATTTCCGCACGGATGGCGCCGACCGCTACGTCCAGATCAGCCTGTCGCCTGCGACGGACGGGCTGGTAACAGCCGTGCTTTCGGACGTGAGTGAGTTGAAGACGCTTGAGGCGCAATTCGTCCAAAGCCAGAAGATGCAGGCCATCGGCCAGCTGGCGGGCGGGATCGCGCACGACTTCAACAACCTGCTGACGGCGATCCGGGGGCATTGCGACCTGTTGATGCTGCGTCATGACCGGTCAGATCCCGATTACGCCGACCTTGACCAGATCAGCCAGAACACGAACCGGGCGGCGGCGCTGGTGCGTCAGCTGCTGGCATTTTCGCGCAAGCAGATGCTGCGGTTACAGCCGCTGGATCTGCGGGAAACCCTGTCCGACCTGACCCATCTGCTCAATCGACTTGTCGGTGAACGGATCATCCTGACATTCGAGCATCACCCTGCACTGCGGACGATCCGTGCCGACCGTCGTCAGCTTGAACAGGTCATCATGAATCTTGTGGTGAATGCGCGGGACGCCATGCCCCAAGGTGGGAACATCACCATCGCCACGGACAACATCAGCTTTGCCGACCCGACCGAGATCGGGCGCGCGATCCTGCCCGCCGGTGAATATGTCCGGGTGTCGGTGCGCGATCAGGGTTGCGGTATCTCTCCGGATATTCTGGCCAAGATATTCGAGCCATTTTACACGACCAAGCGCACGGGCGAAGGCACGGGGCTGGGCCTCTCGACCGCTTATGGCATCGTGAAACAGACCGGTGGCTATATCTTCTGCGACAGCACCCCGGGCGAAGGCAGCAACTTTGCTTTGTATTTCCCCGCGCATGAGGGGGAAATTGTCGCACAGGATGAGACGCCTTCCGCGCCAGCCCCCATCAGCCGCCCCCGGCGCGAGATGGACGCGACGGTTCTTCTGGTCGAGGATGAAGCGCCGGTGCGTGCCTTTGCCAGCCGCGCCCTGAAGCTGCAGGGGTTCAAGGTCCTTGAGGCCGCCTGTGCCGAGGATGCGCTGGATATCCTGACGGACCCTGAGGTCGCGGTCGATATTTTCGTCACCGATGTGGTGATGCCTGGAATGGACGGCCCCACTTGGGTGCGGGCGGCGCTGAAAGACAGGCCCGAGACCCGTGTGGTCTTCATGTCCGGCTATGCAGAAGATGTCTTCACTGAGGATCGAGAGCCGATCCCCGGATCGACCTTCCTGGCAAAGCCGTTTTCTCTGTCGGACCTGACGACCATGGTGGCAAGCCAGGTCGAGCGAGAGGCACCGCCTGCAACCCCCTGACGCTTAAAGCGTGCGATAGATCGCCAGATCGGCCTCAAGCGCCTGCATCAGATTGGAATGCTGATCGGCATTCAGCGTCACATCGGCGGCGGGCGGGACGTTGATGTGCGGCAGTCGCAGAGCGCAATCCAGCCGATCTTCAAGGAAATCGGTGAAGGCTTCCATGTCCTCATAGCGGAAGATGCGGTCGACCCTGCTGGGGCCGTCAGTCAGAAATCCCGATTGCGATCCGACATCGGCCAGTGAGCCTGCGGTGCCACTGGCGTACAGCCGGGAGAATTCGGCGAAAGACACACCGGTCATGGGGTGGGCGGGGTCGTCCTGATCGTCCCGCTGGCGAAAGCGATACCAGCTTTGCAGCCAGCTGAGCGGTTCTCGCATCAGGGCAACGGTCGTGAAGGCATCGCCGGTGGCAGATTGCAGCCAGGGCGCGATGAACTGGCGAAAGGTGCGAAAATCCGTGTGTTTGAGCTCGGCGGGTCGTTGGACGGCCAGGTTTGCAAGCCCCTCCAGCGCGGCCTCGATCGCGGTTGAACCCGCTTTCGGCGTCGCAAGGAAAACAAGGCGGCGTTCCCAGAAGATCAACATTCTGCCGCCCTTCAAACGTAACTGTCGACCTGCGGGAAATATCGGTTGGTGCCCCTGCTGTAAACCAAATCTTAACCCCTGCATGCCAACATCGGCGGAAGGATGGTGATGGGATTAACTAAAAACTTGCAAACGCCCGCGTTCAGGGGCAAGTAAGAACAAGACATGAACATAAGCCCGGGTGGGGCACCGATTGCCCCGGCGTTCGGGGTGTGAAATAACCGTGAGGACGGCATGGCAGGGGCAACACTTTTCGATATGAGCGACAAGAAAACGGCTGACAAGCAAAAGGCGCTGGACAGCGCTCTGGCCCAGATCGAGCGTCAGTTCGGCAAGGGCTCGATCATGAAGCTCGGCGCGGACAATCCGGTGGCCGAGATCGAGGCCACCTCGACGGGCTCGCTGGGGCTGGACATCGCTTTGGGCATTGGCGGCCTGCCGAAAGGCCGCATCATTGAGATTTTCGGGCCGGAAAGCTCGGGCAAGACGACGCTGACGCTGCATGTGGTGGCCGAAGAGCAGAAAAAGGGCGGCGTTTGCGCCTTTGTCGATGCCGAGCATGCGCTGGACCCGCAATATGCGAAGAAGCTGGGCGTCAATCTGGATGAGCTGCTGATCAGCCAGCCGGACACGGGCGAACAGGCGCTGGAGATCGTGGATACGCTGGTGCGCTCGGGCGCGGTCAGCCTGGTTGTCGTCGACTCGGTCGCGGCCCTGACCCCGAAATCCGAGATCGAGGGCGATATGGGCGATATGCAGATGGGGTCTCAGGCCCGTCTGATGAGCCAGGCGATGCGCAAGCTGACCGCCTCGATCGGTCGCTCGAACTGCATGGTCATCTTCATCAACCAGATCCGGATGAAGATCGGCGTCATGTTCGGCAACCCGGAAACCACGACGGGCGGGAACGCGCTGAAGTTCTATGCCTCGGTGCGTCTGGACATCCGCCGCACGGGGTCGATCAAGGACCGCGATGAGGTGATCGGCAACGCCACCCGCGTCAAGGTGGTCAAGAACAAGGTGGCCCCTCCGTTCCGGCAGGTCGAATTCGACATCATGTATGGCGAAGGCATCTCGAAAACCGGCGAGCTTCTGGACCTTGGGGTCAAGGCGGGCGTCGTCGAGAAGTCGGGCTCGTGGTATTCCTATGGCGATGAGCGCATCGGTCAGGGCCGCGAGAATGCCAAGCAGTTCCTGCGCGACAATCCCGACACGGCCTATGCCATCGAAGACAAGATCCGCGCCAGCCACGGTCTGGACTTCGGGGCCGCCGAAGAGAGCGATGGCGACGTCATGGAAGAGTGATCGGCAGCGATCACCAGAAGAACGCAAGGGGCCGAAAGGCCCCTTTGTCATAGGGGCCGCCTGATCCCGCGATACGACTAGCTGTCGACTTCTGGCGGATGCGCCTTTACGCAGGCGACAGCGGGGGATAATGAAATCCTCCACACTCATATGCAGCGCCGGCCCAGGGCCTATCAGCGGGATCGCCAGAAATGCCAAGCCTGAACGACATTCGTTCCACCTTCCTGGATTTCTTCAAGCGCAACGATCACCAGGTCGTCGCCTCAAGCCCGCTTGTGCCGCGCAATGACCCGACGCTCATGTTCACGAACTCGGGCATGGTCCAGTTCAAGAACCTGTTCACCGGGGTTGAGCATCGCGACTACAAGCGCGCGACCACCTCGCAGAAATGCGTCCGCGCGGGCGGCAAGCACAACGACCTTGACAATGTGGGCTATACCGCGCGCCACCACACTTTCTTCGAAATGCTGGGCAATTTCAGCTTCGGCGACTATTTCAAATCCGACGCGATCCCCTTCGCGTGGGAGCTGCTGACCAAGGACTTCGGCATTCCGAAGGACAAGCTGCTGGTCACGGTCTATCACACCGACGATGAGGCCGCGAACATCTGGAAGAAGGTGGCGGGACTTTCGGACGACCGCATCATCCGCATCCCGACCGATGACAACTTCTGGCGCATGGGACCGACCGGCCCCTGCGGCCCCTGCACCGAGATTTTCTTCGACCACGGCGATCACATCTGGGGCGGCCCTCCCGGCTCGCCCGATGAGGACGGCGACCGCTTCATCGAGATCTGGAACCTCGTCTTCATGCAGAACGAGCAGTTCGAGGATGGCTCGATGCGCGAGCTTGAGATGCAGTCGATCGACACAGGCATGGGGCTGGAGCGGATCGGCGCGCTTCTGCAGGGCAAGCACGATAACTATGACACCGACCTGATGCGCAGCCTGATCGAGGCGAGCGCGAATGCCACCAGCAGCGATCCGGACGGTCCGGGCAAGGTGCATCACCGCGTCGTGGCGGACCACCTGCGCTCGACCAGCTTCCTGATTGCGGATGGCGTGATGCCCTCGAACGAGGGGCGCGGCTATGTGCTGCGCCGGATCATGCGCCGCGCGATGCGCCACATCCACATGCTGGGGGCGAAGGACCCGGTGATGTACAAGCTGGTTCCCGCGCTGGTGCGCCAGATGGGCGCTGCCTATCCCGAGCTTGGCCGCGCGCAGCCGCTGATTGAGGAAACGCTGAAACTTGAGGAAAGCCGCTTCCGCCAGACGTTGGACCGCGGTCTGCGCCTGCTGGACGATGAGCTGTCGAGGCTGCCCGAGGGTGCGAACCTGCCGGGCGAGGCGGCGTTCAAGCTGTACGACACCTATGGCTTCCCGCTGGACCTGACGCAGGATGCGCTGCGCGAAATGGGCCGCGCGGTCGATACCGCCGGGTTCGACAGCGCCATGGCCGAACAGAAGGCGAAGGCGCGCGCGGCATGGTCCGGCTCGGGCGAGGCCAAGGATGCGACGATCTGGTTCGAACTGGCCGAGCAGCACGGCGCGACCGAATTCCTGGGCTATGACACCGAGATCAGCGAGGGTCAGGTTCTGGCTCTGGTGCAGGACGGCGCCGGGATTGAGCAGGCGAGCGAGGGCCAGCAGGTCCAGATCGTCGTGAACCAGACGCCCTTCTATGCGGAATCAGGCGGGCAGGTGGGCGATACCGGCCTGATCAAGACCGAAACCGGCGCCGCGCGGGTCACCGACACGCGCAAGGCGGGCGGCGTCTTCATCCATGTGGCCGAGGTCACGCTGGGCACGATCTCGCGCGGGCAGGGGGCGCAGCTTTCGGTGGATCACACGCGCCGCAGCGCGATCCGCGCGAACCATTCGGCGACGCACCTGCTGCATGAGGCGCTGCGCCGGGCATTGGGTGAGCATGTTGCTCAGCGCGGCAGCTTGAACGCGCCCGACCGTCTGCGCTTCGACTTCAGCCATGCCAAGGCGATGTCGCCCGAGGAAATCGCGCAGGTCGAGCGTGAGGTGAACGAATTCATCCGCCAGAACAGCCCGGTCGAGACGCGGATCATGACGCCTGATGACGCACGCGGTCTGGGCGCGCAGGCGCTGTTTGGCGAAAAATACGGCGATGAGGTACGCGTCGTGTCCATGGGTGAGCTGGAAGGCTCGGGCAAGGGCAGCAATGGCCAGACCTATTCGCTGGAGCTTTGCGGCGGCACCCATGTCGCGCGCACCGGCGATATCGGCATGTTTGCCCTGACCGCCGAGACGGCCTCGGCCGCAGGCGTGCGTCGGATCGAGGCGCTGACCGGGCAGGCGGCGATGGAAGAGCTGCGCCGCGTCGATGCGGAACTGACCGAGATCGCCAGCGTGCTGAAGGCGCAGGCGGGCGATGTGGTCAGCAAGGTTCGCGCCTTGGCCGATGAGCGCAAGGCGCTGGCCAATGAGGTCGCGCAGCTGAAGCGTCAGCTGGCGATGGGCGTCGGCGGTGCCGAGGATGCACCCAAGGAGATCAACGGCATCAAGCTGATCGCGCGCCGCGTCGATGGCGTTTCGGGCAAGGAGCTGGGGCCGCTGGTCGATGAGATCAAGGCGAAGCTGGGCTCGGGCGCTGTCGTCGTTCTGGCCGAGGCTGAGGGCAAGGCCACGGTCGCGGCGGGCGTGACGCCGGATCTGACCGGCCGTGTCTCGGCGGTGGAGCTGGTGCAGGCCGCGACGGCGGCTCTTGGCGGCAAGGGTGGCGGTGGCCGTCCCGACCGCGCACAGGGTGGCGCGCCCAGCCTTGAGGCGGCGGATGCCGCGATCACCGCAGTTGAAACCCTGATCGGAGAGAAAGCATGACCGCGCTTTGGATTGCCAATGTCACCGTCACCGATGATGAGGCCTATGGCCGCTACGCCAAGCTTGCGACGGTCGTGATCGCCGAACATGGCGGCGTGTTCCTGACCCGTGGCGGCAAATATGTGCAGCTTGAGGGCCGGGACCGTCCGCGCAATGTCGTGGCGCGCTTTCCCAGCCTTGAGGCGGCCGAGGCCTGCTATCGCTCGGCCGGTTATCAGGAAGCGCTGTCGCATGCCCGCAATGCCTCCGAGCGCGATCTTGTGATCGTCGAAGAAGTCGCGCCTCCTGCGAAATAACGTGATTCGTTAGGAAGTTGGTGCTAGCCTCGGAGAAAAGTCGCAAAGGGGCAGAGCATGTGTCGCTGGGCCGCCTATATTGGCAGTCCCATCTATCTTGAGGATGTGATCAGCCGCCCGGGCCATTCGCTCGTGCGGCAAAGCCACGGCGCAACGCGGTGCCATACACCCGTCAACGCCGATGGTTTCGGCATCGCTTGGTATGGGGATCGGGAAGAACCGGGGCTTTATCGCGACGTCATGCCCGCATGGTCAGACCCCAATCTGCGCAGCCTGACCGCGACCGTACGCTCGCATCTGTTCATGGCGCATGTGCGGGCCTCGACCGGCACGGCGACCAGCCGGAACAACTGTCACCCCTTCGTCGTCGGCCGCTGGTGCTTCATGCACAATGGCCAGTTCGGCGGCTATGACAGCTATCGGCGCGCGGCCGAGCAGTTGATCCCCGACGATTATTACGCCCATCGCAAGGGCGCGACCGACAGCGAGGCGCTGTTTCTGTCCGCACTTGGCGCGGGCCTTGACGGCGATCCGGCAGGTGCGATGGCGCGGGCGACGGCGGCTTTCGAGGATCTGGCCCATCAGCGCGGCACCGCGCCCTATGTCCGCCTGACCGCCGCATTCTCGGACGGCCAACGCCTTTATGCGCTGCGCTATGCCAGCGACGATCAAGCCCCCACGCTTTATCACCGCTGGTCGGTCGGGCGCGGCGGGCGAGCTGTCGTGTCGGAGCCTCTCGAGGCGGATGAGGCCGATTGGCTAGAAGTCCCGCAGGGCTCTTTCTGCATCTTCGAAGGCGAGGAGGTCACGATCCTGCCCTTTGCCCCCGGCAAGGCGCAGGCCGCCGCCTGAGCGGGCAGGTCGGCCCCGCCGACCCGCCCAACCCGTTACATCATCGCCAGAATGCGGGCTGGTCCGCCGGTGCCGCGCGCATGTTTCGGCGCGCCGACGAACAGCGTGGCCCCCTTGGCGGGCATCTGGTCCAGATTGGCCAGCCCCTCGATCCCGAAACGCCCCGAGGGCAACCACGAGTGATGCACCGCCAGATCCGTGGAATTCCCGGGGTCCAGCGACAGCGTGTCGACCCCGATCGCGCCAACCTCCATCCCCGCAAGCATATCGGTCGCGGCGGTCGAAAAGCCGGGGAAGGCGAAATTCCCGGCAGCGTCATTGCGGAACTCGGGCGATGCGACCTTCGCCGCCCAGCCCGAATTCATCGCCACGCAGGCGCCTTTCGGAATCTCGCCATTGGCGCTGACCCAGGCTTCGATATCGGCAGGCTCGACCATGGCATTCGCATCGTCGCGGGCCTTGGCGGTCAGGTCGATGACGCAAAGCGGACAGATCAGCGACTCGGGCGCAAGTTCCGCGACCGATTTCCCATCTTTCGAAAAATGCAGCGGCGCGTCGATATGCGTGCCCGAATGCTCAAAGATTGTCAGCTTCCACAGCTGATAGCCCGCCTGATCGATATTCACCGCCTCTTCATAGGCGATGCCGGGCTTGCCGTCGAAGGTCGGGAATTTCTCATCGAAGACATGGGTCAGGTCGACCACCTTGCCCGTGCTTTGCGCCAGCGCCGGGCGCGCGCTCAGCGCGCCAAGCGCCAGCGCCGCAGTTCCGGCCGCAGCCGCACCGGCAAACAGGCTCCGGCGGCTCATCATCGAACGCTTCACATCTTCCATCACGCAGGCATGACACATCTGCATCACCTTCATCTGGCCGGACCCGCTCCGGCGGCAGGCTCAGGCTGACACGATATGGCATTTGAACCAAAGGGTTTTTCAGGATGCTTGCGTCGCAACGCGGCCATGCTGCCGAATGGGCTTTCCCCTAGGGGCACAGGTCATTATACCATGCGCGGCATTCATGACCGCAAAGGGGTAGAACATGGCCAACGTGGTGGTCGTCGGCGCGCAATGGGGCGACGAAGGCAAGGGCAAGATTGTGGACTGGCTTTCCGAACGCGCCGATGTGATCGCGCGCTTCCAGGGCGGTCATAACGCCGGTCACACGCTGGTCATCGGCGGTCAGGTCTTCAAGCTTTCGCTGCTGCCCTCGGGCATCGTGCGCAAGGGCAAGATGGCGGTGATCGGCAATGGCGTCGTGCTGGACCCCTGGTCGCTGTTCTCCGAGATCGACAAGCTGGCCGCCCAGGGCGTCGAGATCAGCCCCGAGAACCTGATGATCGCGGAAAACACCCCGCTGATCCTGCCGCTGCACCAGGACCTCGACCAGCTGCGCGAAGAGGCTGCGGGCAAGGCCAAGATCGGCACCACCGGTCGCGGCATCGGCCCTGCCTATGAGGACAAGGTTGGCCGCCGCACGATTCGCGTCGCCGATCTTGCCGATGAGGAAACGCTGGACGCGCGGCTGGACCGCCTGCTGGCCCATCACGACGCGCTGCGTCAGGGCTTGGGCGCGACGGCCGTCAACCGCGCCGAACTGCGCGCGAAGCTCCTGGAGATCGCGCCGAAGCTCCTGCAATACGCGCAGCCCGTCTGGAAGGTGATGAACGATTATCGCAAGTCGGGAAAGCGCATCCTCTTTGAAGGCGCGCAGGGCAGCCTGCTGGACATCGACTTCGGCACCTATCCCTATGTGACCAGCTCGACCACCATGTCGGGCATGGCCGCGACCGGCACCGGCCTTGGCCCAAGCGCCATCGGCTTCGTCCTGGGCATCGTCAAGGCCTACACCACCCGCGTCGGCGAAGGCCCCTTCCCGACCGAGCTTGAGGATGCCGACGGCCAGCGCCTGGGCGAGCGCGGACGTGAATTCGGCACCGTCACCGGCCGCAAGCGCCGCTGCGGCTGGTTCGACGCGGTTCTGGTCCGCCAGACCTGCGCCATCTCGGGCGTGAACGGCATCGCGCTGACCAAGCTTGACGTGCTGGACGGGTTCAAGACGCTGAAGATCTGCACCGGCTACGAAATCGACGGCACGCGCTATGACTACCTGCCGACGGCGGCTGCGCTGCAGGCTAAGGTGACGCCCATCTATGAAGAGATGGAAGGCTGGGAAGAATCGACCGAGGGCGCACGCTCCTGGGCCGATCTTCCGGCGGCGGCGATCAAATACGTCCGCCGCATCGAAGAGCTGATCCAGTGCCCGGTGGCGCTGCTCTCGACCAGCCCCGAGCGGGACGATACCATCCTCGTCACCGATCCCTTCGCGGATTGATCTGAACCGAAGGGCAGGGGCCTCGAGGCCCCGCCCGCCACCCGACCGGAGGACAGCCATGGATCTGAAGACAAGAAAGCGCTGGTCGCTGCTGATCCTGCTGATCGGGCTGCCGCTCTACATCATCGTGGCGGTGACGCTGGTGAACTGGATGGATGCCCGCTGGGGCCGCCAGCCCATCTATATCGAGGTGCTGGTCTATATCGCGCTTGGCGTGATCTGGGCGCTGCCCTGCCGCAAGATCTTCACCGGTATCGGCAAAGAAGAATGAGCGCGGCCCTGCGCAGCGCCACACCTGTCACCCTTGTCGGCGGCGGCCCTTTCGCCCCCCGCGATCTCGAAGACGCGCTCGCCCTGGCACCCACCCTCGCCGCAGCCGATGCAGGAGCCGATCAGGCGCTGGCCCTTGGCCGCATGCCACAGGCGGTCTTTGGCGATTTCGACAGCATCTCCCGCACCGCCCGCACCGCCATCCCGGCCGAGCGGCTGCACCGGATCGCCGAACAGGACAGCACCGATATCGAGAAAGCGCTGACACGGATCGACGCACCGCTGGTCCTCGGCGTAGGCTTCTCGGGCGGCAGACAAGACCATGTCCTCGCCGCGCTGAACGCGCTCGCGCGCCGGATCGGCCCGCCCTGCATCCTGCTCTCCGATCAGGACGTCATCACCCTCGCGCCCGCCCAGCTGAGCCTCGATCTGCCTCCAGACACCCGCCTTTCGCTCATGCCCATGGGCCCCGCCACGGGGCGCTCGACCGGTCTCGAATGGCCCATCGACGGACTCGACTTCGCCCCAGACGGCCGCATCGGCACCTCCAACCGCAGCACCGGCCCCGTCGAACTCAGCATCGAAGGCCCGATGCTCCTCATCCTGCCCAGACCGCAGCTTGCCCTGCTGGCGCAGTCCCTGCTCCGCGCCTGATTTCTTCGTTGCCCAAATACCCATTCGCCGAGGCGGCCACTCTCACCGCCCGCGAATGCGAGGATCCATCGCGTCCCGTAACCCGTCGCCGATGTAATTCACCGACAGCACTGCCAGCGAGATGAACATCCCCGGCAGGATGACGCGCCACGGGTACATCTGCATCTGATCGATCGCGTCGAACAGCAGCCGCCCCCAGGTCGGGAAATCGGGCGGAAAGCCAAGGCCCAGAAAGGACAGCGCGCTTTCGGTGATGATCGCGGTCGCAATCCCCAGCGTCGCCGCCACCATGATGGGAGAGATCACATTCGGCAGCACATGGCGCGTCAGCATGCGCAGTTCCGATGTGCCGATGGATTGCGCGGCGGTGATGAACTCGCGCTGTTTCAGCCCCAAGACGTCGCCGCGCACGATCCGCGCCGTCTGCATCCAGGAAGTCGCGCCGATGGCAATCACGATCAGCAGGAAGGTCCCGCCCGCCGGTCCCAGCGACTTGCCCAGCGGCTCGCGAAACAGCGTCACCATCAGCAGCAGAAGCGGCAGCAGCGGCAGCGCCAGAAACAGCTCGGTCACCCGCATCAGCGGCGCGTCCAGTCGGCGGAAATACCCCGAGAGCAACCCGATCAGGCTGCCCAGCGTCAGCGCAATGGCCATGGCGACCAGCCCCACTGAAAGCGAGATCCGCCCCCCCGCCATCATCCGGGCCAGCGTGTCCCGGCCCAGCTGGTCGGTTCCCAGCGGGTGCGCGGCGCTGAATCCCAGATTGCGGGCGCGGAAATCGACATAGGTCGGATCGATCCGCCAGATGAGCGGGCCGATGCCCACAAGCAGCAGGATCAGCACAAAGACCACCAGCCCGACCATGGCGCCGCGATGGGTGCGGAACTGTCGCCAGATCTCGCGCAACTGGCCACGGGAAGGGGGCAGGGGCTCAGGCACCAAAGGCAGGGGCGTGTTCGCGTTCAGCTCAGTCATAGCGGATCCTCGGGTCAAGGAAGCCGTAAAGCAGGTCGGCGATCAGCGTGAAGGTCACGATCAGGATCGCAAAGATGAAGGTCAGCGTCATCACCATGGGAATATCGTTCGAGTTGATCGCCAGGATCAGCAACTGGCCCAGACCGTTCACCTTGAAGACCTGCTCGGTGATGATCGCGCCGCCGAAGACGGTCGGCAGGCCAAGGGCGATGACCGTCACCACCGGGATCAGCGAGTTGCGCAGCACATGTTTCAGCACCACGACCTTCTCGGACAGGCCCTTGGCGCGGGCCGTGCGCACATAGTCCTGCCGCAGATTGTCCAGCATCGAGGCACGCATGAAGCGGCTGATCTGGGCGGCGTTGTAAAGCGCCAGCACGGTGACCGGCATCACCATCTGCCGCACCTGCACCACGAAGCTGTCCCAATCGGTCACCCGATGGGTCGTGTCATAGATCGAGGGGAACCATTGCAGCTTGATCCCGAAGACGATGATCAGCACCACGCCGGTAAAGAAGGTCGGCAGCGAAAACCCCACCATCGAGATGAAGGTGCCGATCTGATCGAACCATGAATATTGCCGATAGGCCGAGATGATGCCGATGGGCAGCGCGATCATCACGCCGATCACATAGGACATTCCGACGACCGTCAGCGTCTGCGGCAGGCGTTGGGCGATCACGTCGAAGGCCGGGCTGCGGGTCTGGAAGCTGATGATCCGCTGCATCCCCTGACTGAAGGAGGTGCCGAAGATCTGGTCGAACCAGTGCAGAGGCTCGACCCAGAAGAACTGTTTGAGCCACAGGAAATAGCGGATGTACCACTCTTGCCCCAGGCCAAGCGCCTCGCGCATCTTCTCGCGCACCTCGGGCGGGACGGTCAGGGGCACGTCACCCAGAGGGTCGCCGGGCGAGGCCTCCAGCAACAGAAAGATCACCAATGAGATGAAGATCAGCGTGGGAATGGCCAAAAGAATCCGGCGCAGGACGAAATTCAGCATTTCACCTCCGTATCTGATGACCGCCCCGGGTGGGGCGGCCTTCGGTCAGGCCCGGATCACTTGATGCGGAACCAGTCGGCGGTGTTGGCCAGCTCGGAATCCCAGGCCCCCATGTCGACGCCGCCCAGCGTCACCGACTTGGCCGAGAAACGCCCCCGCGCGATCAGCGGCAGGATCGACATGCTGTCCTTGGTCAGCATGTCATTCAACCGCTTGGCAATGTCGCCCCGCGCGGGCTGCTCGGCGGTCTTGCCCAGTTCCGCGACCAGCTTGTCATATTCGGGATCGCAGAAGCGGTTGATGTTTTCGCCCTGCCACTGGGTTTCGGGGCTGGGCATCTTGGCGCAGACGCGTTGCGCCAGATAGGGCTCGGGGTCGGTGCCGTCGAAGTTGTTCGCGTACATTTCGACATCGGCATAGAAGTGCTGGAACGTATCCGGAGAGCCCGCGTCACCGCCGAAAAAGACCGAGGCGTCGATGGTCTTCAGCTCGGTCTCGACGCCGATGTCCTGCCACCACTGCTTGATCAGCGCCTGAAAATCCTGACGGATCGGGTTGATCGGCGATTGATAGACCAGCTTCAGGCGCCGCCCGTCCTTTTCGCGGATGCCATCACCGCCGACCACCCAGCCTGCCTCATCCAGAAGCGCTTTCGCGCCCTCGACATCCTGCGCCAGACAGCCGGTGTTGTCCGAGGCGAAGGCCTCGGGCGCGGGGACGAGGTTGCAGGTGGGCTTGCCGGCCTCGCCATAGCCGATCTCGTTCAGCATGCCGCGGTCGATCGCCATCGACAGTGCCCGGCGGACGCGTTCGTCAGACAGGATAGGGTTCGGGTGTTTCGCGGTCGACCGCTCGCCCTCGGGCTGGTCAGAGGAGCCGTCGGTCATGTTCAGCTCCAGCCGCTCGACCAGCGTGCCGAAGGCGGCCAGCGTCTCGCCCTTGCCGGCGGATTTCATCTGCGCCAGCACGTCGGGGGCGACCTGCGTGTTCCAGGCATAGTCGAACTCGCCCGTTTCAAGGACCGAGCGCGCGGCCGCTGCCGCATCGCCCCCGCCCTTGATCATCGCGGTTGCGAAAGCGGGCTTGGCCGGATCGCGGTAGTTGGGGTTGGCCTCGAAGGTCACCACGTCATTGGTGCGGAATTCCTTGACCACCCAGGGGCCAGTGCCGATGGGGCCGAAATTCTGCTCGGTGCAAGTTGAGGCGGCGGCCCCCGTGCAGGCCTCGAACTGCGCCTTTTGCAATACCGGCGATTGCGACCCGGTGAAGGCGGTGAAGGGGTTCGGGCGCGGCTCCTTGAAGTGGATGGTGATGGTCAGATCGTCCGGCGTCTCGATCTTCTCGACGCCCTCATAGCGCGCCAGCTGCGCGCAGCCGCCATCGGGGTTCATGCAGTAATCGGCGGTGAATTTCACATCTGCCGAGGTCACGGGCGAGCCATCGGACCATTTCAGATCGGGCTTCAGCTTCCAGGTGATCGACTTCAGATCTTCGGCGATGCCGCCGTTTTCGCGGCTGGGCACCTCGGCGGCCAGCTTCGGAATGACATTCCCGGCGGTATCGAACCCGGCCAGCGGCTCCAGCACCATCGAGGCGGATTCGGTGTCCTTGGTGCCTGCGGACAGATAGGGGTTCAGCGTCGAGGGCGCCTGCCAATAGATGATGTTCAGCTGCCCGTCGGTTCCACGTTCGGCCATGGCGGCGGGGGCCATCACGGAAAGGGCAGCGGCGCCCAGCATCAGTCGTTTCATTCGCATAATATGCTCCTGTTGGGTGATGTCGCACGGCAGCGGGGCGCCAGATCTGGATCGTTTCGGGTAGGGGCCTCTCGCGTTCGTCGGATCGGGGTCATCGCGCCCCTTGCCTGAAGTGTCCGACAGGAGCGGGCCAAAAAGCAAGAAACAACTTTGACCTGAAATTCTGTTGCAATGATCTGAACCGCGACTAGCCTTGATAAAGCATGCGATGCCGCAATCAGGGGAATGCCCGATGCTGGATTCACGACCGCTTGTGATGATCGACGGGTTGCGCGTCGTGTTTCAGACCAATGACGGGCCGGTGGTGGGGGTCAGCGAGGTCTCGTTCGACATCGCGCCGGGGGAATGCGTCTGTGTGGTGGGCGAATCCGGCTCGGGGAAATCGGTCAGCTCTCTGGCGCTGATGCGGCTGGTTGAATTCGGCGGCGGTGAGATCGCGAATGGCAAGCTGCTGTTCAAACGCGATGAGGGCATGGTCGATCTGGCGCGAGAGCCGGGGCGGGTCATGCGCGACATTCGCGGCAATGAGATCGCGATGATCTTTCAGGAACCGATGACCGCGTTGAACCCGGTCTTCACCATCGAGGACCAGCTGACCGAGGGGCTGATCACCCATCGCGGCCTCTCGCGCGCCGATGCCCGCAAGCGTGTGCTGCATCTTCTGCGGCAGGTCCGCATCCCCGAGCCCGAGCGGCGGCTGCGCCAGTACCCGCATGAGCTGTCGGGCGGCATGCGCCAGCGCGTGATGATCGCCATGGCCATGGCCTGCAAACCCCGGCTGCTCATCTGCGATGAGCCGACGACCGCGCTGGATGTGACCATCCAGGCCGAGATCCTGGCGCTGATCGACCGCCTGAAGCAGGAAACCGGCATGGCGGTCCTGTTCATCACCCATGACATGGCCGTCGTCGCGCAGATGGCCGACCGCGTTGTGGTCATGTACCGGGGCGAGAAGGTCGAGGAGGGGCCGGTCACCCAGATTTTTGAGAACCCGCAGGCCGAATACACCCGCGCGCTGCTGGCCGCCGTTCCCCGTCTGGGAGAGATGACCGGCAAGGACGCGCCCGAGCCGATGCAGCTGATGCGCGAAGGCCAGGTCTCCGAGCCCCGGCCGGTTGTGGCGCGCGATCCGAAGCCGCTGCTGAGCGTGCGCAATCTCTGCACCCGGTTCGACGTGCAGGGCGGGTTGCTGCGCCGCACCGTGGCGCGGGTGCATGCGGTCGAGGATGTCAGCTTCACCGTCAACGCGGGCGAGACGCTGGCGCTGGTCGGCGAATCCGGCTGCGGCAAGTCGACGACGGGCCGGTCGATCCTGCGGCTGGTCGAGCCCAGTTCGGGGCAGGTCATTCTGGACGGCACCGATGTGCTGGCGCTGTCCCCGGCGCAGTTGCGGCGCGCACGGCGCGATATGCAGATGATTTTTCAGGACCCGTTCGCCAGTCTGGACCCGCATATGCGGCTGCTCGATCAGGTCGAAGAGCCGATGCTGAACTATGGCATCGGCAGCAAATCCGAGCGCCGGGACCGGGTGGCGATGCTGTTCGACCGCGTCCATCTGCCCCGCAGCTTCATGGCGCGCTATCCGCATGAGATGTCGGGCGGGCAGCGCCAGCGAATCGCCATTGCCCGCGCGCTGGCGCTGAACCCGAAGCTGCTGGTGGCGGATGAGGCGGTGTCGGCGCTGGATGTCTCGGTTCAGGCGCAGGTCCTGAACCTGCTGATGGAGTTGCAGCAGGATCTGGGCATCTCGATGCTGTTCATCAGCCATGACATGGCGGTGGTCGAGCGCATCAGCCATCAGGTCGCGGTGATGTATCTGGGCCGGATCGTCGAGATCGGGTCCCGGCGTCAGGTCTTTGAAAACCCCAGCCACAGCTATACCCGCCAGTTGATGGCCGCCGTTCCGGTGGCCGATCCCCGGCAGAAGAAATCGGAATCCGACCTGCCCATGCGCCCCGTTCCTTCCCCCATTCATCCGGTCGACTACCGACCCGCCCCCTCGATCTATCGAGAGATCGCGCCGGGGCATCTGGTGCTAGAGGGCGAGGGCTAGATGGCGGCGCAGAGCGGCGGGCCGATCTCGGCCTATGATCCCGCGCGGTTTGTTGGCGAACTGCCCGATGCGGTCGATGTCGTGGTGATTGGTGGCGGCATCGCCGGGGTGATGAGCGCGCTTTATCTGGCGCAGGCAGGGCAGCGCGTGCTGCTTTGCGAAAAGGGACGTGTCGCGGCCGAGCAAAGCTCTCGTAACTGGGGATGGGTGCGTCAGCAGGGTCGCGACCCGGCGGAACTGCCGATCATGGTCGAGGCGATGGGGCTGTGGCAGGGGTTGGCCCAGCAGTTGGGCGAGGCGGTCTCGCTGCGCCGGACGGGGACGACCTATCTGGCGCGCTCGGACCAGCAGATGCAGAATTATGAGGCCTGGCTGCCCCATGCGCGGGCGAACGGCCTCGACACGCGGCTGCTGAGCCGCGCCGAGCTTGAGGCGATGCTGCCGAACAGCGCGGGCTGGCTGGGCGGGATGGTGACGCCCTCGGACGCGCGGGCAGAGCCCTGGACCGCCGTGCCCGCCATTGCCGCGCTGGCGGCCGATGCGGGTGTGATGATCCGCGAAGACTGCGCCGTGCGTTGCCTGCAGGTGACAAATGGCCGCGTCAGCGGGGTCGAGACCGAGCATGGTCCGGTACGCGCTTCGCAGGTGCTGCTGGCGGGCGGGGCCTGGTCATCGCTATTCGCGCGGAATGCAGGGGTCTCGATCCCGCAGCTTTCGGTTCGCGCCACAGTTGCCGCGACTGAGGAGCTGCCTGAGTTCTGGGCCGGACAGGCGGCGGATGACAACTTCGCCTTTCGGCGGCGCATGGACGGCGGCTATACGCTGGCGCCGGGCAGCGTGCATGATTTCTGGATCGGGCCGGATGCCTTCCGGCATCTGCGCCTTTATGCGCCGCAGATCCGCCGCGACCTGTCGCATACCCGCATCCGCCCCTTCGCACCCGCCCATTACCCCGACGCATGGGGGACGCCCCGGCGCTGGCGCGGGGATGAGGTCTCGCCCTTCGAGCGGATGCGCGTGCTGGATCCGCCCGCGAATGAAGGGTTCGTCGAACGGCTGCGCGATGATTTTGCGGCGGCTTTCCCTGCGCTGGGGCGTCCGGCGATCCGTCGCATCTGGGCCGGGATGATCGACACCATGCCCGATCAGGTGCCGGTGCTGGATGAAAGCGGGGTGCCGGGCTTTTTCATCGCCACCGGCCTTTCGGGCCATGGCTTCGGTATCGGGCCGGGGATCGGGCGGGTGATGGCCGATATGATGCTGGGCAGGCCCGTGGGGCATGACCTGCACCGCTTCCGGCTGTCGCGGTTCAGCGATGGTTCCCCGATCGAGCTGGGGCCCACGCTCTAGCCCTTGCAACGGTGGGGCAAACGCGCCAGCGTGGAGGCGAAGGAGATCGTCATGCCCGTCAAGAACCGCTTTGCCGAATTGCTGCCCGAAATCACCGCCTGGCGACGTGATTTTCATGAGCACCCGGAACTGATGTACGAGGTCCATCGGACCGCCGGACGCGTGGCCGAGCTGCTGCGCGAATTCGGCGTGGATGAGGTGACCGAGGGCGTGGGCCGGACCGGCGTCGTGGGCGTGATCCGGGGCAAGACCGACTCGAAGGGCCGGGTGATCGGCTTGCGGGCCGATATGGATGCACTGCCGATCCGCGAGCTGACGGGGGTCGAATATGCCTCGAAAACGGCGGGGGTCATGCATGCCTGCGGCCATGATGGCCATACCGCCATGCTGCTGGGCGCGGCGAAATATCTGGCCGAGACGCGCAATTTTGACGGCACCGCCATCGTCATCTTCCAGCCCGCCGAGGAAGGCGGGGCAGGGGGGCTGGCGATGATCGAGGACGGGCTGGTCGACCGCTGGGGCATTCAGGAATTCTATGGCATGCACAATATGCCTGGCATTCCGACGGGCCAGTTCGCCATCCGCGAGGGCGCGATGATGGCGGCGGCCGATCAGTTCGACATCGTGGTGACGGGCAAGGGCGGGCATGCGGCCAAGCCCCATGACGGGATCGATACGGCGCTGGTCTCGGCCCAGATCATCGTGGCGCTGCAGTCCATCGTCTCGCGCAATATCGATCCGCTGAAGAATGCGGTGGTCTCGGTCTGTGTGATCGAGACGGATTCGACCGCGCATAATGTCATCCCGCATGTGGTCAAGCTGAAGGGCACGGCGCGCAGTCTGGATGTCGATGTCCGCGCCCAGCTGGAAGAAGGGATCGCGCGCGTCGCCCATGGGATCGCGGCGGCCTATGGCGCGACCGCCGAGGTGGATTTCGAGCGTGGCTATCCGGTGACGGTGAATGACGTCGATGCCACGCAATATGCAGCTGAGGTGGCGCGGCAGGTGGCGGGCGACGTCGATCTGGGCGTGGACCCGATGATGGGTGGCGAGGATTTCAGCTATATGCTGGAGGCGCGGCCCGGCGCGTACATTTTCGTCGGCAATGGCGACACCGAGATGGTCCATCACCCGGGCTATAATTTCGACGACAATGCTATTCCGGCGGGCTCGAGCTGGTATGCGGGCATGGTTGAGGCGCGGATGCCGGCGGCCTGACGAGACTGTGCGAAGAAGCCGGGGGCTTTGCGCCCCCGGACCCCCGCAGGATATTTCAGCATGAAAGAAGAAGGGGGCCCGTTGGCCCCCTGTCGCGTTCAGAAGTGGATGGCGCGGCCATAGGCCGAGAGGACCGATTCGTGCATCATCTCGCTGAGCGTCGGGTGCGGGAAGACGGTCTCCATCAGCTCGGCCTCGGTCGTTTCCAGCGTGCGGCCGACGACATAGCCCTGGATCAGCTCGGTCACCTCGGCGCCGACCATATGCGCGCCCAGAAGCTCGCCCGTCTTGGCGTCGAAGACGGTTTTCACCAGACCTTCGGGTTCGCCCAGAGCGATGGCCTTGCCATTGCCGATGAAGGGGAAGCGGCCGACCTTGACCTCATAGCCCGCGGCCTTGGCCTTTTCCTCGGTCAGGCCGACGGAGGCGACTTGCGGGTTGCAATAGGTGCAGCCGGGGATCGAGTTCGGCTTGATCGGATGCGGCTTCTGACCGGCGATCAGTTCGGCGACCATGACGCCTTCGTGGCTGGCCTTGTGCGCGAGCCAGGGCGCGCCCGCGACATCGCCGATGGCATAGAGGCCGGGCACGCCCGTGCCGCAATATTCGTCGGTGACGACATGGGTGCGGTCGATCTTGACGCCCAGCTTCTCGAGCCCGAGGTTTTCGACATTGCCAACAATGCCCACGGCCGAGATGACGGTGTCAAACTCATGGGTTTCGGTCTTGCCGCCGATCTCGATATGGGCGGTGACCTTGTTTCCGGCGCGGTCGAGCTTCTTGACCGCTGCCTTTTCCATGATCTTCATGCCCTGCTTGACGAATTGCTTCTTGGCGAGTGCCGAGATTTCGGCATCCTCGACCGGAAGCACGCGGTCCATGACCTCGACCACGGTGGTCTCGGCGCCGAGCGTGTTGAAGAAGCTGGCGAATTCGATGCCGATGGCGCCCGAGCCGATGACCAGAAGCTTCTTCGGCATATGCGGCGGGTTCAGCGCGTGCTTGTAGTTCCACACCAGCTTGCCATCGGGTTCTAGCCCCGGCAGTTCGCGGGCGCGGGCCCCGGTTGCGACGACGATGGCCTTGCCGGTGACTTCCTCGGTGCCCTTGTCGGTCTTGACCGAGATCTTGCCGGGCGCGGTCAGGGTCGCGTCGCCCATGATCACCGTGACCTTGTTCTTCTTCAGCAGATGGCCGACGCCGCCTGCGAGCTGTTTGGCGACGCCGCGCGAACGCTGGACGACCGCCGGAAGGTCATAGCCGATCTTGTCGGCGGAGAGGCCGAATTCCTTGGCGCGGTGCATCAGGTGGAAGACCTCGGCCGAGCGCAGCAGGGCCTTGGTGGGGATGCAGCCCCAGTTCAGGCAGATGCCGCCCAGGTGCTCGCGCTCGATCACGGCGACCTTGAGCCCCAGCTGAGCGCCCCGGATCGCGCAGACATATCCGCCAGGGCCGGAGCCGATTACCACCATATCGAACGTCTGAGCCATCGGGCACTCCCTACCGAAAATATAGTTGAGCGTTAAATCATTTTTTACAGGGCATCAAGCGACAGCTTGCCGGAAACGATGGCGCCGTAGCCGCCTGCCTGCATGACCTGATCCTCGGCGGGCGAGGGCGCGCGGGCCAAAGCCTTGTTCCGCCATGGGAAACGGCCGAATTTGGCGATGGTGTCGCGATGCGCCTTGGCGTGGACAAGGCTTTCGCCCGGCATGAATTCGCTGAAAAGCTCGACCGCGCGGTTCTGATCAGCGAGGTCTTCAGAGTGTTCGAAGGGCAGATAGAAGAACTGGCGCGCGGGTTCGGGCGTGGCCAGATCGAATCCGTTGGCGATAGCCAGATCGGCGATGCGGCGCGCCAGCGGGTCGGTCGCGAAGGCGCGCGGGTCGTCGCGGAACATGTTGCGTGGGAACTGGTCGGTCAGGATCAGCGCGGCCAGAGCGCCTTCGCGGGTGCCGGACCATTCGGCAGCGAATTCCTCGGCCTTCTCCCAGGTGGGCAGGAAGCGCTGGCGGATGGTGGCGTCAAGCGCGTCGGATTGTTCGTACCAGCCCTTCGGGCCCACTTCGTCCAGCCAGAAGTGGTTGATGTCGTCGGGGGTCATGGCTTCTCCTGATCATTCGTCCGGCAAGGGCGGTGCGATCAGCCCTTGGCCGCATCGGCGGGCGGATCGTCATTGCCAGCATTGACCAGCGCGACCTCGACGGCAAGTGGGCTCGCGGTGGGCGAGATGACCGCGAAGCTTTGATCGACGCTGGGGGTCGGGCGCCGCGTGCGCCGCCAGGCGGCGTAAAGCGCCAGCAGCAGAAGAAGTGAGCCGATATAGAGCCAGAAGCCATCCGGCCCGATCAGCGACATGAGCCAACCGGTGATCAGCGGCCCCGCCATTGCGCCGACGCCGTTGATGAACAAAAGTCCCGCCGAGGCTGCCGCCATGTCAGAGGTGTCGAGGAAGTCGTTCGTATAGGCCAGCAGCAGCGAATAGACCGGGTTTGCGACGCCGCCGACCAGTGCGGCCGTCAGCAGCAGCCCCCAGATGTTGGGCTGCAGGGCGATGGCCAGCGCGCTGACCACGGCGCCGAAGGCCGCAAGCCCAAGGACGATCAACCGGCGATCAGAGTGGTCCGAGAGCCAGCCGATCGGGTATTGGATCACCAGCCCGCCGAAATAGATGGCGGCGACGAAGGCCGATATCTCGGTCACCGACATGCCCCGGATCGCGCCCCAGACCGAGGCCATGCCGAAGAGCGCCGAAAACACGCCCCCCATCATGAAGATCCCCACGCAGCCCAGCGGCGAAACGCGGAAGAGGCGCGCGAAGCTCATCGGTTTGATGGTCGAGAATGAGGGCGCGGGCTGGGTCGACAGCAGGATCGGCAGGAAGGCCACGCTGACCAGCACCGAGGGGATGACGAAGAGCAAAATCCCCGCCGGGTCGGCGGTGTTCATCAGCAGCTGGGCGGTGATGATCCCCAGCATCTGCACGATCATATAGGCCGAAAGCGCCTGTCCCCGCGTCTCATTCGAGGCGCTGGCGTTCAGCCAGCTTTCCGAGGTGATGTAGACGCCCGAGAAGCAAAAGCCGATCAGCAGGCGCATGAAGGACCAGGCGATCCAGTGGGGCGCCACCGCATAGAGGATCAGCAGGGACGAGATGGTCGTGCCAAGCGCCGCAAAGACTCGCACATGGCCAACCTTCTGGATCATGCCCGGCACGATGCGAGAGCCCAGCAGGAAGCCGCAGAAATAGGCCGCCATGACGACCGACATCTGGGTGGTGCTGATGCCCTCGATGGCACCGCGGATGCCCAGCAGCGTGCCCTGCATGCCGTTGCCGACCATCAGAAGAAGAATGCCCAGAAGCAGCGGCCATGTCGTGCGAAGGACGGTCAGCATGAAACACCTAGGGAATCAGAAGAGAGGCATCACCATAACTGAAGAATCGATAGCCGGAATCAACGGCATGGCGATAGATGTCGCGAATTTGATCTTGGCCCATCAGCGCGCTGACCAGCATCAGCAGGGTCGATTTCGGCAGATGGAAGTTCGTCATCAGCCCGTCCGTGACGCGGAAGCGATAGCCGGGATAGATGAAGATCTGCGTGGTGTCGCGGAAAGGGTGGACGATGCCATCCTCGGAGGCGGCTGATTCGATCAGCCGCAGCGCTGTGGTGCCGACCGGAATGACCCGCCCGCCCGAGGCGCGGGTCTGGTTGATCAGGCGGGCCGCCTCCTCGGTGATCTCGCCCCATTCGGCGTGCATCTTGTGGGTAGTCACATCCTCGACCTTGACCGGCAGGAAGGTGCCCGCGCCGACATGCAGCGTCACATGGACGAATTGCACGCCCCGGGCTTTCAGCTTCTCCAGCAGGTCGGCATCAAAATGCAGGCTGGCGGTCGGCGCGGCGACCGCGCCGCTGTTGCGGGCCCAGACGGTCTGGTAATCGGTGCGGTCGGCCTCATCGGGCGCGCGCAGCGCGGCGATATAGGGCGGCAGCGGCATGGCACCGACTTCCGAAAGTGCGCGTTCGAACCCTTCGCCCGACTGGTCGAAGCGCAGGGTCAGTTCGGCGTCGCCGATCCGGGTGACTTCGGCCGACAGCGCCTCGCCAAAGCGGACGGTCTCGCCCGGCTTCAGCTTGCGCAGGGGCTTGGCGAGGGCGCGCCAGTCGCCTTCGGGCGTGGGCTCCAGCAGGGTGATCTCGATTCGCGCGACGGCCTCGCCCTGCGGGGTCATGCGGCTGCGGGTGCCGCTGAGGCGGGCAGGGATGACCCGGGTGTCGTTCAGGACCAGCAGGTCGCCCGGACCAAGAAGATCAACAAGATCATGTACATGTAGATCGCGCATGCCGCCACTTTGCGCCAGCAGCAACCGGGCCGAGCTGCGCGGACGGGCCGGGCGGGTGGCGATCAGCCCCTCGGGCAGGTCGAAATCGAAATCGTCAAGTTTCATGCGCAAGCTTCTGTCCCTCGGCGTCTGCTGCGTCAAGCGGCGCTGATTTCTAAGCGAATTACTCAGCTTTACTTCTCGGACTGAAATGCTAAGGTATCTGCGAAACCGGGGTGCATCCATGATCGTCTGCCACTGTCTTCAAATTACTGATCACGACATCAGAGCGGCGATTGACTGGATGCGCGCGTCCGATGCGGAAACCATCATCACACCGGGCAAGGTCTATCGGGCGCTGGGCAAGCGCGCCGATTGTGGTGGTTGCATGCCGTTGTTTCTGGACACCATGCGTGGGTGCGATAATCTGGCGGTCCCTCCGGTACTTAGGGGGCTGAGATCCACAAGCATGGGGGACGCAAATGAAGGGCGACGCCAAGGTCATCGACTATCTGAACGCCGCACTGCGGTCTGAACTGACGGCTGTCAGCCAGTATTGGTTGCACTATCGCTTGCAGGAAGACTGGGGTTTCGGGCGTATCGCGGACAAGTCGCGTGCCGAATCGATCGAGGAAATGCACCACGCGGATCGTCTGATCCAGCGAATCATCTTCCTTGAAGGCCATCCGAACCTGCAGAAGCTTGATCCGCTGCGCATCGGCCAGAACCTCAAGGAAACGCTCGAGGCCGATCTGGCCGCCGAATATGACGCGCGCACGCTGTATATCGAGGCACGCGAGCATTGCGAGAAAGTCGGCGACTATGTCAGCAAGGACCTGTTCGAAGCGCTGATCGCCGATGAGGAAGGCCATATCGACTTCCTCGAAACGCAGCTGCAGCTGCAGGAAACGATCGGCGACAAGAATTACGGTCAGCTCAACGCCAAGCCGGCGAACGAGGCCGAGTAAGGCAACAGACCGTCCGCAACCCTGTTGCGGCAGCAGAGGCCCCCGCCGCGGGGGCCTTTTGCGTTTCCGGGCTCAGGCGTCGCAGAGCCACCGGGCCGCCAGCGCGGGCAGGTGGTCGTAATGGGGCAGCATGGCTTCGGGCGTCAGGCGCGACAGGCCCTCGCCCTCGGGGCCAAACGCCACCAGCGCGACCCGCACCCCCGCCGCCGTGGCGGTCTTGCGGTCGGTGTCGGTGTCACCGACCAGAAAGCTTTGCGCGACCGTGCCGCCCGCCCGCTCGACCGCAGCGACATAGGGGCGGGGGTCGGGCTTGCGCACCGGCAGCGTATCGGCGCCCACCAGCGCGGCAAAACGGTGGCGGATGCCCAGTTGCTGCAGCAATTCCTCGGCCAGCGCCTGCGGCTTGTTGGTGCAGACCGACAGGATGTGACCATCGGCGGCCAGCTGCTCCAATGCACCCTCGGTGCCGGGATAAAGGACGGTATGGCGCGCGATATTGGCGGCGTAATGGTCCAGCAGGCGGCCGTAATCCTCATCCTCGGCGCCGGGGGGCAGCAGCATGTCGCCCGACATGCGCGCATAGCCCGCGCGCAGCATGGCGCGCCCGCCGTGAAAGGCAATCAGCGCGTCAGCGACCGGATCCAGCAGCTCACCCATGCCGCGATCGACCAGGCAGGCATTCGCCGCCGCGATCAGATCGGCCGAGGTATCGGCCAGCGTTCCATCCAGATCAAAGACCACCGTTCCGGGCATTTTGTAACCTTCCGTCAAGATGTGTGAACTTGCGGGGTCTTTCCCCGATCCGCAAGCCTAGCTAGAACGCCCGCAAGATATAATGAACAAGCAAAAACCGAGGCAGGCATGTCCGAGACCCCCGTCGCACTGATCGTCCTGGCTGCCGGGCAGGGCAGCAGGATGCAATCCGACCTGCCGAAGGTCCTGCACCGCCTGGGCGGCGTGCCGCTGGTCGGGCATGCGCTGGCCGCAGGCCGCAGGCTGGATCCGGCGCAGGTGATCGTCGTCGCCGGGCATGGGGCGGAAAGCGTCAGCGCTGCTGTCGCGAAGCTTGATCCCGAAGCGCAGATCGCGCTCCAGCCCGAGCAGCTGGGCACCGGTCACGCCGTCGCGCAGGCCCTGCCCCTGATCGAGGGGTTCGAGGGCCGCGTGATCGTGCTTTACGGCGACACCCCCTTCATTGGCGAGGACACTCTGACCGCGCTGGCCGATCACCCCGCCGATGTGATCGTGCTGGGCTTCGAGGCTGCCGACCCCGGCCGCTACGGGCGTCTGGTGACCGGCCCCGAGGGGCTGGAGCGGATCGTCGAATACAAGGACGCCGATGAGGCAACGCGGGCCATCCGGCTGGTGAACTCGGGCGTGCTGGCGGCCGATGCCGCGCTGCTGCGCCGCTTCGTGGCCCAGCTTGGGAATGACAATGCTGCGGGCGAATATTACCTGACCGACGTGCCGGGGCTGGCCCGTGCCGCAGGTCACCGCGTCGAGGTCGTGACCTGCGACGAGGCCGAGACGCTGGGCATCAACACCCGCACCGAACTGTCCGAGGCCGAGGCGCTGTTCCAGACCCGCGCCCGCCAACGCGCGCTTGAGGATGGCGTCACCATGTCCGACCCCGCGACCGTCTGGTTTGCGCTGGACACCGTTATCGGTCGGGATGCGATCATTGGCCAGAATGTCGTTTTCGGACCCGGCGTGACCGTGGAAAGCGGGGCCGAGATCCTGCCCTTCTGCCATCTGGAAGGCTGCCATGTCAGCTCGGGCGCGACGGTCGGCCCCTTCGCCCGCCTGCGTCCCGGTGCGGAACTGGGTGGCGACGTGCATGTCGGCAACTTCGTCGAGATCAAGAACTCGGTACTGGATGAGGGCGTGAAGGTCGGCCACCTGACCTATCTGGGCGATGCCGAGATCGGCAAGGCCACCAACATCGGCGCGGGCACCGTTACCTGCAACTATGACGGCGTCAGCAAGCATCGCACCCGGATCGGGGCGAATGCCTTCATCGGCTCGGACACGATGCTGGTCGCACCGGTCAGCGTGGGGGCGCGGGCGATGACGGGCTCGGGCTCGGTCATCACGATGGATGTGCCGGATGACGCGCTGGCGCTTGGTCGCGCGCCACAGGTCAACAAGCCCGGTCTTGCGACGCGATTGATGGAGGCGTTGCGCCTCAGAAAGGGAAAAGCCTGATGTGCGGGATCATTGGAATTCTGGGTAGCCACGAGGTCTCGCCGCAGCTGGTCGAGGCGCTGAAGCGGCTGGAATATCGGGGCTATGACAGCGCTGGTGTGGCGACGGTCGATGCCAAAGGCAATCTGGGCCGCCGTCGCGCCGTGGGCAAGCTGGTGAACCTGTCGGACCGGCTGGTGCATGAGCCGCTGACCGGGCACACCGGCATCGGCCACACCCGCTGGGCCACGCATGGCGCGGCGACCGAAACCAACGCCCACCCGCATCAGCGAGGGCCGGTGGCCGTCGTGCACAACGGCATCATCGAGAATTTCCGCGAGCTGCGGGAAGAGGTCATCGCCCTTGGCATGACGCCGGAATCGCAGACCGATACCGAGACGGTCGCCCTGCTGACCGCGCATTACATCGCGAATGGCGCTTCACCTGTTGAGGCCGCGCGCAAGACGCTGAAGCGCCTGCAGGGAGCCTTCGCGCTGGCCTTCCTCTTTGATGGCGAGGACGATCTGATGATCGCCGCGCGCCGTGGCAGCCCGCTGGCCGTGGGTCATGGCGAGGGCGAGATGTTCATCGGCTCGGACGCCGTGGCCCTTTCGCCCTTCACCGACCGGATCACCTATCTGGAAGATGGCGACCACGCGATCCTGACCCGCGCGGGCGCGCGCATCTTTGACGCGCAGGACCGCCCGGTCGAGCGTGCGACCGCGCAGATCGACGTCGGCGCGACCCAGATCGACAAGGGCGGCCATCGCCACTTCATGGCGAAAGAGATCGCGGAACAACCGGTTGTTTTGGGCGATGCCCTGAACCACTATATCAAGGAAGGCCGCATCGTCCTTCCCGAGGCGCTGGACTTTTCTCAGGTCGACCGTCTGACGCTGGTGGCCTGCGGCACGGCCTATTACGCCGCCCATGTCGCGCGCTATTGGTTCGAAAGCCTTGCTGGCCTGCCCTGCGATCTGGATGTGGCCTCCGAGTTCCGCTATCGCGAGCCGCCGCTGTCGCCCAAAAGCTGGGCCTTGTTCGTCAGCCAGTCGGGCGAGACTGCCGATACGCTGGCCGCGCTGCATTATGCGCGCGGCAAGGTGGCGCGGACCATTGGCGTGGTAAACGTGGGCACCTCGGCCATTGCGCGGGACGCCGATATCGCGCTTCCGACGCTGGCGGGGATCGAAGTGGGCGTGGCCTCCTCGAAGGCCTTCACCTGTCAGTTGGCGGTTCTGGCCGTGCTGGCGCTGAAGGCCGCGCATGATCGCGGCCGGATCGACGACCAGCAGCTGCGCGCCCATCTGGAGGATCTGCGCAGCCTGCCGGGCCTGCTCAATCAGGTGCTGGGGGTCAGCGATGAATGCCGCCGCTTGGCTGATTGGCTGAGCGAGGCGCAGGACGTTCTGTTTCTTGGGCGCGGAGCATTCTATCCCATCGCGCTGGAGGGCGCGCTGAAGCTGAAGGAGCTGAGCTATATCCACGCCGAAGGCTATGCCTCGGGCGAGCTCAAGCACGGGCCCATCGCGCTGATCGACCGGAACGTGCCGGTGGTCGTGGTCGCGCCGAATGACGCGCTGTTCGAAAAGACCATCTCGAACATGCAGGAGGTCATGGCGCGGCTGGGGCAGGTGCTGCTGATCTCGGACGCGGCGGGGATCCTGGCCGGGGGCGAGGGCGTGCGTGCGACCCTGACCATGCCCAGCGGTGGCGGCGTCTTCGCGCCCATTCTTTACGCCGTTCCGATGCAGTTTCTGGCCTATCACACGGCGGTCGCCAAAGGCACTGATGTCGACCAGCCGCGCAATCTGGCGAAATCGGTCACGGTCGAGTAGGGGCGCTGCCCCATCGCGGCAAGCCGCGATTCCCCGGGGTATTTGGGACACGGAGAAGATGCGGGAACTGGACGAGTTGAAGGCGCTTGGCGATGAGGCCAAGGCGGTCGAGATGGCGGCCTATCACAAGGTGGGGCGCGAATATCTGGGCGTCTCGGTGCCGGTGATTGACGGGCTGGCGCGCGAATGGCGTGAGGGGCGTGACCTTGAGGCGCGTCTGGCACTGGCGGATGCGCTTTGGGGCAGTGATGTTCATGAGGCGCGCATTGCTGCTGCTAAGCTGTTGACGCAGGCGCGCATTCGTCCGGATGAGGGGGCGTGGCGGCTGATCGCGTCCTGGGTGCCGCAGTTTGATGGCTGGGCGATTGCCGATCATGTGATGAATGCCGGTCAGCGTCGGCTGTTGGCCGAGCCATCGCGTCTGGACGAGGTCGAGGGCTGGCTGGATCACGAGTCGTTCTGGGTGCGTCGGGCTGCCCTGGTGGGCACGCTGCCCTGGACACATATCCGCAATCCCAAGGCGGAGGATCTGGCGCGGACCGACCGCATTCTGGGCTGGCTGGAGCGGCTGGCCGATGATCGGCAATGGTTCATCCAGAAGGCCATCGGCTGGTGGCTGCGCGAGCTTTCGAAGCACGATGGCGACCGGGTGCAGGGCTGGATGGCGCTGCATGGCGAAAGGCTGAAGCCCTTCGCCCGCAAGGAGGCGCTGCGGCGCGCTCAGCCGCGATAGACCTCGATCGTTGGCAGGTCGGTCAGGCTGACGCCGATCAGTTGCAGTGCCGGCAGTGAGACCTGACTGCCGCCGCTGGCCGGTCCTGCCAGCGGGATCAGCCGCACCTTGGCCGATTTGCCATTCGCGGGATTGACGATGCGGCCATCCGCCTCGGCCGAGACCAGCGGGGTCTTGACCCAGAAGCCCGGCTGCGTCGGGTCGCCAAGCGAGGCGACGGTATTGCCCAGCTTTTGCTGCTGGGTCGCGGGGGCTGACGCGGCCGCTGTCCGCTGTTGTTGCGTCGTGGTGTTCAGCTCGGCCGCGGTGCGCGCGGTGGGGCGGGGAACGGCGGCGGTCGTGGCGGTTGACGCCGTCGCGCCTTCGGTCGTGACGGTGGCAGCCTCTGTCCGGGGGGGCGATTCGGGCGTCTTCGAGGTCAGGTTGCTGCAGGCGGCAATCGCCAGCACCGGCAGGCAAAGGGCGATCCGGGTAAGGGGCGCGGACATGGTGACCTCATCTGTTTGCGTTGGCGAAAGGCTAACCGCGCCGAATGTGGCATGTCCACCCGATGGTTCGAATGCAATTCGCTTGTAGGCTTGATAGGCGGTGCCTATCTTTCACGCATGAGCAGCATCGCGCCCCTGATTGACCCCTTTGCCCGACCGATCACCTATTTGCGGGTCTCGGTCACCGATCGCTGCGATTTTCGCTGCACCTATTGCATGGCCGAGCATATGCAGTTCCTGCCCAAGCGCGACCTGCTGACGCTGGAGGAGCTGGACCGGCTCTGCTCGACCTTCGTCGGTCTGGGTGTGCGCAAGCTGCGCATCACGGGCGGAGAACCGCTGGTGCGCCGCGACATCATGAGCTTTTTCCGTTCGGTCTCGCGCCATCTGGGGCAGGGGCTGGATGAGCTGACGGTGACCACGAACGGCAGCCAGCTGGCGCGCTATGCGCAGGAACTGGCCGATTGTGGCGTGCGGCGCATCAACGTGTCGCTGGACACGCTGGATGAGGACAAGTTCGCTGCGATCACTCGCTGGGGGCGTCTGCCGCAGGTGATGGAGGGGCTGAAGGCCGCCAAAGCTGCCGGGCTGCGCGTCAAGATCAACACCGTCGCGCTGAAGGGCTTCAACGAAGAAGAGCTTTTCCGCCTGACCGACTGGTGCGCCGCCGAGGGCCACGACCTGACCTTCATCGAGGTCATGCCGATGGGCGAGATCGGCGGCGAGGAGCGTCTGGATCAATATTGGGCGCTGTCGGATCTGCGCGCCCGGCTTGAGGAACGGCTGAGCCTGACGCCTCTGGCCGAACGCACCGGCGGCCCCGCCCGCTATGCCCGCGTCGAGGAGACGGGGCAGAAGATCGGCTTCATCACGCCGCTGACGCATAATTTCTGCGAAAGCTGCAACCGCGTGCGGGTGACCTGCACGGGGGAGTTGTTCATGTGTCTGGGGCAGGAGGATCGGGCCGATCTGCGCGCGCCTCTGCGGGCCAGCGACAGCGATGAACCGCTGCGTGACGCCATTCGCGAGGCGATCACCCGCAAGCCGAAAGGCCATGATTTCGACTATTCCCGCCAGAATGTGGCGGGCAAGGTCAGCCGCTTCATGAGCCACACGGGCGGCTGACGACCTGCAAGATCAGGCGCTGGCGCCGTCGACCGCCTGGCTGTTGAGGCTGCGGGGATTGACGCCCTCAAGACAGTTCACGTTGACCGCCACCATCTCCATCCCGTCGGGGCCGATGCCGCGCGCATAGGATTCGATGCCGCAGGTGGGGCAGAACAGATGATGGATGACCATCTTGTTGAACAGGTATTCAGACACCGGACCGTCTTTGATCAGGTGAAAATCCTCGCGCGGGACGAAGGTCAGCACCGCACCGATGCGCTGACAGCGTGAGCAGTTGCAGGTGAAGGTGTGGTCGAGGTCTGCCTCGGTCTCATAGGTGACGCTGCCGCATTGGCAGCCGCCGGAGTAATGTTGCTTGGCCATATCCGCCTCATTGGTTACCTGCCTGATCGTTTCGCAACGAAAGACCAAGTGCAAGCGTGCAAATGTTCGCTGGTTGTTCTATTTGATGTTGCCATTTTCGATTCATTGCCTATCTCATGCGCTTGGCGGAATCAGGACGTGGCGATGGAACAGAAGTTCATCGAGGTTCGCGGCGCGCGCGAACATAATCTGAAGAACGTGGATATGGATATTCCGCGCGACCAGCTGGTGGTGATCACCGGGCTGTCGGGATCGGGCAAATCCAGCCTGGCCTTCGACACGATCTATGCCGAGGGTCAGCGCCGCTATGTCGAAAGCCTGTCGGCCTATGCCCGGCAGTTTCTGGACATGATGGGCAAGCCGGATGTCGACCATATCAGCGGTCTTTCTCCGGCGATTTCCATTGAGCAGAAGACGACCTCGAAGAACCCGCGCTCGACCGTGGGGACCGTGACCGAGATCTATGACTATCTGCGCCTGCTGTTTGCGCGCGCGGGTACGCCCTACAGCCCCACGACCGGCCTGCCCATCGAGGCGCAGCAGGTGCAGGACATGGTCGACCGGGTGATGGAGCTGCCCGAGGGCACGCGCGCCTATCTGCTGGCGCCCATCGTTCGCGACCGCAAGGGCGAGTACAAGAAAGAGATGCTGGAACTGCGCAAGCAGGGCTTCCAGCGCGTGAAGGTGAACGGCGAATTCCATGAGCTGGAAGAGCCGCCGACCCTCGACAAGAAATACCGCCACAATATCGACGTCGTCGTTGACCGGATCGTCGTGCGCGAAGGGATGGAGACGCGGCTGGCCGACAGTTTCCGCACCGCGCTGGATCTGGCCGATGGCATCGCCCTGCTGGAGACCGCGCCCGCCGAGGGCGAGCCCGAGCGCATCACCTTCAGCGAGAATTTCGCCTGTCCCGTCAGCGGCTTCACCATTCCGGAAATCGAGCCGCGGCTGTTTTCCTTCAACGCGCCCTTCGGGGCCTGTCCGGTCTGTGACGGGCTGGGGGTTGAACTGTTCTTCGACGAACGGCTGGTCGTGCCCGATTCCGCGCTGTCGATTGCGCAGGGCGCGCTGGCCCCATGGGCCAAGTCGAAATCGGCCTATCTGACCCAGACGATCAACGCTCTGGCCAAGCATTATGGCTTCGACAAGAAGACCCCGTGGAAGAACCTGCCCGAAAGCGTGCGCGAGGTGTTTCTGCGCGGCTCGGGCAAGGATGAGATCCCGTTCCGCTTCGACGATGCGGGCCGGATCTATGAAATCACCCGCACCTTCGAAGGCGTCATCCCGAATATGGAGCGTCGGCTGCGCGAAAGCGACAGCGCCTGGGTGCGCGAGGAATTCGAGAAATATCAGAACAACCGCCCCTGTGGCGCCTGCGCGGGCTATCGCCTCAAGCCCGAGGCGCTGGCCGTCAAGATCGCGATGAACCACATCGGCGAGGTCACGCAGCTTTCCATCCACGAGGCGCTGGCCTGGATCGAGGATGCGCCCAACCATCTGACGAAGCAGAAGAACGAAATCGCCGTCGCCATCCTGAAGGAAATCCGCGAGCGGCTGGGTTTTCTGGTCAATGTCGGTCTGGATTATCTGACGCTTTCGCGCGCGGCGGGCACGCTGTCGGGCGGGGAAAGCCAGCGGATCCGGCTGGCCAGCCAGATCGGCTCGGGGCTGACGGGCGTTCTTTACGTGCTGGACGAGCCCTCGATCGGCCTGCACCAGCGCGACAACGACCGCCTGCTGGCGACGCTGAAAGGGCTGCGCGATCAGGGCAACTCGGTCGTTGTGGTCGAGCATGATGAGGATGCCATCCGCCACGCCGACTATGTCTTCGACATGGGCCCGGGCGCGGGCGTGCATGGCGGTCAGGTGGTGGCCAAGGGCACCCCGGCCGAGATTGCGGCGGATCCCGTCAGCCTGACCGGGCAGTATCTGTCGGGGGCGCGGGAAATCTCGGTCCCGGCCGAGCGGCGCAAGGGCAATGGCAAATCCGTGACCGTGGTCGGCGCGACCGGCAACAACCTCAAGGATGTCACCGTCCAGTTCCCGCTGGGCAAGTTCGTCTGCGTGACCGGCGTTTCGGGCGGCGGCAAGTCGACCCTGACCATCGAGACGCTGTTCAAGACCGCCTCGATGCGGCTCAATGGCGCGCGCCAGACCCCGGCCCCCTGCGAGACGATCAAGGGGCTGGAGCTGCTGGACAAGGTCATCGACATCGACCAGCGGCCCATCGGGCGCACGCCGCGTTCGAACCCCGCAACCTATACCGGGGCCTTCACGCCGATTCGCGACTGGTTCGCCGGTCTGCCCGAGGCGAAGGCGCGCGGCTACAAGCCCGGGCGCTTCAGCTTCAACGTCAAGGGCGGCCGCTGCGAGGCCTGTCAGGGCGACGGCGTCATCAAGATCGAGATGCACTTCCTGCCCGACGTCTATGTCGAATGTGAGACCTGCAAGGGCAAGCGCTACAACCGCGAGACGCTGGAGGTGCAGTTCAAGGGCAAATCCATCGCCGACGTGCTGGACATGACGGTCGAGGACGCGCAGGAGTTCTTCAAGGCCGTCCCCTCGATCCGCGAGAAAATGGACGCGCTGGTCGAGGTGGGTCTGGGCTATATCAAGGTCGGCCAGCAGGCCACGACGCTGTCGGGCGGCGAGGCGCAGCGGGTGAAGCTGTCGAAGGAGCTCTCGCGCCGGGCGACCGGCAAGACGCTGTATATCCTTGATGAGCCGACCACAGGCCTGCATTTCGAGGATGTCCGCAAGCTGTTGGAAGTGCTGCATTCTCTGGTCGAGCAGGGCAACACCGTGGTGGTGATCGAGCATAACCTCGACGTCATCAAGACCGCCGACTGGATCATCGACATCGGCCCGGAAGGCGGTGACGGCGGTGGTCGCATCGTGGCCGAGGGCACGCCCGAGCATGTGGCGGGGATCGCGGAAAGCCACACGGGGCGCTATCTGGACCCGATGCTGCAGGCCGCAGCCCAGCGGGCCGCGGAATGACCGCGGTCGAGTGGCAGCGGCTCGAGGGGCTGGGGATCGGGCTGTTCGGCCTGGTCGCCGGCTATCTGGTGATGCCGGAATGGTCGCTTTGGGTCTGGCCGGTTCTGCTGCTGTGGCCTGATGTCGCAATGCTGGGCTATCTGGCTGGTCCCCGCGTGGGGGCCGCCGCCTATAACGTCGCGCATCTCTATGCGCTGCCGCTGTTGCTGTTCGCCTTGGGCGTCCTCACCGGCATGCTGGGGCTTTCGGCCATCGGCGCGCTTTGGCTGGCGCATATTGGCGTCGATCGCGCCTGCGGCTTCGGGCTGAAAGAGCCCACCGGTTTTCAGGACACGCATCTGGGTCGCATCGGCAAATCTGGACAATAGTCCATTTTCATCCCGAATTCGTCTGGGGCCCAGCCGGGCAGGGCTTTGGGCTGTCTTCGCACGTGTCTCTGCGCGGCCACCATGGCACGATATCGCACCCTGCCACCGTTGACCCTGACGGCGGGCGGGGATAAACGGGCGAAAGCCAAACCCATCGCGGGACGCCACACGGGTTCCTGCGGTTGAGAGGGAGCCCAAATCCGTGGAATACCTGCTGAATGAATATCTGCCCGTCCTGGTGTTTCTGGGAATGGCGTCAGCATTGGCGATCATTCTGATTCTGGCCGCCGTCATCATCGCCGTGCGCAACCCCGACCCCGAAAAGGTCAGCGCCTATGAATGCGGGTTCAACGCTTTCGACGACGCGCGGATGAAGTTTGACGTCCGGTTCTACCTTGTCGCGATCCTGTTCATCATCTTCGACCTTGAAGTCGTCTTCCTGTTCCCCTGGGCCGTGGGCTTCAGCGGGCTGAGCGATGTGGCCTTCTGGTCGATGATGGTCTTCCTGGGTGTGCTGACGGTGGGCTTTGCCTATGAATGGAAGAAGGGGGCGCTCGAATGGGCGTGATGACGGGAGCCAATACGGCTGGCCCTGACCGTGAAGTCGCCACGGCCGAGCTGAACCGCGAGCTGCAGGACAAGGGCTTCCTGCTGACCACGACCGAGGACCTGATCCACTGGGCGCGCAACGGCTCGCTGCACTGGATGACCTTCGGTCTGGCCTGCTGCGCGGTCGAGATGATGCAGGCTTCGATGCCGCGCTATGACCTTGAACGCTTCGGGACCGCGCCGCGCGCCTCTCCGCGCCAGTCGGACCTGATGATCGTCGCGGGCACGCTGACCAACAAAATGGCCCCTGCGCTGCGCAAGGTCTACGACCAGATGCCCGAGCCGCGCTATGTGATCTCGATGGGCAGCTGCGCCAATGGCGGTGGCTATTACCATTACTCGTATTCGGTGGTGCGCGGCTGTGACCGCATCGTGCCCGTGGACATCTATGTCCCCGGCTGCCCCCCGACCGCCGAGGCGCTGCTTTACGGCATCCTGCAACTTCAGCGCCGCATCCGGCGCACCGGCACGCTGGTGAGGTGACCCATGGCTGATCTTGAGGCCCTGGCCGAACTTGGTGAACGCATCGCGGCGGCCCGCGCGAATGAGGTCGTCTCGACCGAGATCGCCAATGGCGAGCTGACGGTGCAGGCGACGCTGTCGGGCATCATCGGGCTGCTGGATTTCCTGCGCGCCGATCAGGCCTGCCGCTTCTCGACCCTGATCGACATCACGGCGGTCGACAACCCGGCCCGTCCGGCGCGCTTCGATCTGGTCTATCACATGCTGTCGATGTACCAGAACCAGCGCATCCGCGTGAAGGTTCAGGTCCGCGAGGACGAGTTGGTCCCCAGCCTGACCCCGGTCTTTGCCGGTGCCAACTGGTACGAGCGTGAGATCTTCGACATGTTCGGGATCATGTTCACCGGCCACCCCGACCTGCGCCGCATCCTGACCGACTATGGTTTCCGGGGCTATCCGCTGCGCAAGGACTTCCCGACCACCGGCTATGTCGAGGTGCGCTGGAACGATGACGACATGCGCGTCGTCTATGAGCCGGTGAACCTGGTTCAGGAATACCGGCAGTTCGACTTTCTGTCGCCCTGGGAAGGCGCGAAATACGTGCTTCCGGGAGACGAGAAGGCACCGGAGGCGCCGAAGTGAAACTCGGACTGAAGCCAGGCGACCGCGCCCAGCATCAGATGCAGGTCCTGCCCTCGCATCTGGTGCCTGCGCTTTTTGCGGAAGCCAACGCTTTCCCCGACATGCCAAAGGTCTTTGCCACCGCCCAGATGATCGGGCTGATGGAATGGGCCTGCGTCGAACAGCTTCGCCCCTTCTATGACGTGGGTGAAGATTCGGTCGGGATTCATGTCGATGTGGACCATTCGGCCCCGACGCTGCCCGGCCAGACCGTCACGGTCGAAACAGAGGTGGAAGAGGTCGATGGCCGCTTCGTCTGGTTCCGCGTGCTCGCGCATGACGGGATCGATCAGATCGGGGCAGGACGCCACCGCCGTGCGGTGATCGACAGCGCGAAATTCAACGAACGGCTGGAGGCCAAGCGCGCCGCAGCCGGGCTGGAGGGATGACCATGGACGGCGACATCCGCAAGAACACCTATGACGACGGCTCGGTGGACGCCCTGACGGGTGAACAGAGCATCCGCAACTTCAACATCAACTTCGGCCCCCAGCACCCGGCCGCGCACGGCGTGCTGCGCATGGTGCTGGAGCTGGATGGCGAGGTCGTCGAACGCGCCGACCCGCATATCGGCCTGCTGCATCGCGGCACCGAGAAGCTGATGGAAAGCCGCACCTATCTGCAGAACCTGCCTTATCTGGACCGTCTCGATTACGTGGCGCCGATGAACCAGGAACATGCCTGGTGTCTGGCGATCGAGCGTCTGACCAACACGACCATCCCGCGCCGCGCCAGCCTGATCCGCGTGCTTTACTCGGAAATCGGGCGGATTCTGAACCACCTGATGGGCCTGACGACCGGGGCTCTGGACATCGGGGCGCTGACCCCGCCGCTCTGGGGGTTCGAGGCGCGCGAGCAACTGATGGTCTTCTATGAGCGTGCCTGCGGTGCGCGCCTGCACGCGGCCTATTTCCGTCCGGGCGGCGTCCATCAGGACCTGCCTCCGGATCTGATCGACGATATCGAGGAATGGTGCGAGCATTTCCCGAAGCTGGTCGATGACCTTGACACCCTGCTGACCGAAAACCGGATCTTCAAGCAGCGTCTGGTCGACATCGGCATCGTGACCGAGCAGGACTGCCTTGATTGGGGCTACACCGGCGTCATGGTTCGCGGCTCGGGGCTGGCATGGGACCTGCGTCGTGCGCAGCCCTATGAATGCTATGACGAATTCGACTTCCAGATCCCGGTCGGCAAGAACGGCGACTGCTATGATCGCTTCCTGTGCCGCATGGCCGAGATGCGCGAGTCGACCAAGATCATGCAGCAGGCCTGCCAGAAACTGCGCGCGGAACCTGCGGGCGACGTGCTGGCGCGCGGCAAGCTGACGCCCCCCCGGCGCGGCGAGATGAAGCGCGACATGGAAAGCTTGATCCACCACTTCAAGCTTTACACCGAAGGCTTCAAGGTCCCGGCGGGAGAGGTCTATGCCGCCGTCGAGGCCCCCAAGGGCGAATTCGGCGTCTATATGGTCTCGGACGGCACCAACAAGCCGTGGCGCGCCAAGCTGCGTGCACCGGGCTTTGCGCATCTGCAGTCGATCGACTGGATGACGCGCGGGCATATGCTGGCCGACGTGCCGGCGGTCATCGCGACGCTGGATATCGTGTTCGGAGAGGTCGACCGCTGATGCAGGTGACCCCGCTTCTGATCGCCACGGGCGCTTCGATCCTGACCCTGTCGGGATCTTTGGCCATGGCGGCGACGGGGGCGGATGTCCGGCAGGCGCAGCTGATCAAGGCGCTTGAGAAGAACGGCTGCCGCATGACCGAAGAGACCGCAGAAAAGGCTCTGCCCCCGCTGGGCTTCACGAAAGACGAAACGCGCGCGATCGTCGATCTGATGGAGGCCGCAGGGCTGGCCAATGTTGATGAATCGGGATCGCTGATCCTCATGACGGAGAATTGTCGCTGATGTTGCGTCGCCTTTCCCCCATCCAGCCGGATTCGTTCGAATTCACGCCCGCGAACCTTGAATGGGCGCAGGCGCAGACGACGAAATTCCCGGAAGGCCGCCAGCAGTCGGCGATCATTCCGGTGCTGTGGCGCGCGCAGGAGCAGGAGGGCTGGCTGAGCCGTCCCGCCATCGAATATTGCGCGACGCTGCTGGGCATGCCCTATATCCGCGCGCTGGAAGTGGCGACCTTCTACTTCATGTTCCAGCTTTATCCGGTGGGCAATGTCGCCAACATCCAGATCTGCGGCACGACGACCTGCATGATCTGCGGGGCCGAGGATCTGATCCGCGTCTGCAAGGAAAAGATCGCGCCCACGCCGCATACGCTGTCGGCTGACGGCCGCTTCTCGTGGGAAGAGGTCGAATGTCTGGGCGCCTGCACCAACGCGCCGATGATCCAGATCGGCAAGGATTTCTATGAAGACCTGACGGCCGAGAAGCTGGCGCAGCTGATCGACGCCTTCGCGGCTGGCGAAGTGCCGGTGCCGGGTCCGCAGAATGGCCGCTATTCCTCGGAAGCTCTGGGCGGTCCGACCGCGCTCACCGAGCTGAAGGGGCAGGGCGATCAGCACAATGCCAGCGTGGCGCGCGCCGTCGCGCTGCAAGAGACGATCAAGCGCATCGACGGAACGGAAGTGCCGATCCTGACCCCCTGGCTGAAGGGGCGCGGCACGGAGGTTTCGCCGGAAGCGGAAAAGGATGGTATCAAGGGCTGAGGACCCGCCGCAGCATTCGCAGAGGATGAACGTAAGCATGCCCGAGACGGATTGTAGACGAAATTGCTGGATCTCCGCCGCGATTGGCGGGGTCATTGTCTTGCTTTTCAAATCCGGCATTGGCGACATGCACTGGCTTGCCGGCGCGTTTGTCGGGCTGATCGCCTTCCTGCTGCTGGGCGGGTTGCTGACCTGGCTGGTCTGTGACGGGCGGCAAGCGCCGTTCGAGCCTCGGATCAAGGCCGTGCCGCCTGCACCCGCGCCGCAAGCGCCGCTGCCCGCGCGCGGCACCATCGATGTCGAGAATACGGCGCAGATGCCGATCATGGCGGGGGCCACGCCGCAGGCGGTCGCCGCCGCGCATGTGACGGCTCCGGCAGTTTCGGCCCCGGCTCCGGTGGCTGCGCCCGAGCCGCGCAAGGCCGAAAAGAAGACGAAGGCCGAAAAGGCCGCGAAAAAGGCGGCCAAGGCCGAGAAGCCCGCCAAGGACAAGCCTGCCAAGGACAAGTCCGGCAAGAAGAAGGCCGCAAAGGCGCTGCTGGACCAGCCGCGCGGCGGTCAGGCGGACGACCTCAAGGTGATCAAGGGCGTGGGGCCCAAGATCGAGGTCTGGCTGAACGAAAACGGGATCTGGCACTTTGACCAGATCGCTGCTTGGGACGCGAAGGATGTGGCGTCCTATATGGACCGGATGGGCCGCATGGGGACGCGGATCGAGTCGGATGAATGGGTGGCGCAGGCCAGGGCGCTGGCTGCGACGGGCAAGGTCTATTGATGGCCCGGCCCGATTCAGATAGCCCCCGGGCCAGGTCGCAGGCCGCCGAAACCGCGCAGATGCGGATGGTGGCGGTGGTGATCGCGGTCACGATGGTGGCCTGGTTGGGATTTCAATGGCTTGGCGGCCACTATGGGCTGCCCGCCAAATACGCCTTTCTTGCCGATCTTCTGGCAATCGGGGCAATGATCTGGTCGCTTGTGGTGACCTGGCGGATCTGGCGACGGCGCAACGCGCCCTCGCGGTGACAAGGATGATGACGTAGATGCTGAACGATCAGGACCGGATCTTTACGAACCTTTACGGGATGGGCGATCGCAGCCTCGCAGGCGCGAAGAAGCGCGGCTGCTGGGACGGCACCGCCGAGATCATCGCGCGGGGCCGTGACAAGATCGTCGAGGAGATGAAGGCCTCGGGTCTGCGCGGCCGGGGCGGCGCGGGCTTCCCGACGGGTCTCAAATGGTCCTTCATGCCGAAGGAATCCGATGGCCGCCCGGCCTATCTGGTCATCAACGCCGACGAATCCGAGCCCGCGACCTGCAAGGACCGCGAGATCATGCGTCACGATCCGCACACGCTGATCGAGGGCGCGCTGATCGCCAGCTTCGCCATGGGCGCGAACACCAGCTATATCTATATCCGCGGCGAATTCATCCGCGAGCGGGAGGCCCTGCAGGCCGCCATCGACGAATGCTATGACGCGGGGCTTCTGGGCCGGAACGCGGCGGGCTCGGGCTGGGATTTCGACCTGTTCCTCAGCCATGGCGCGGGCGCCTATATCTGCGGCGAGGAAACCGCGCTGCTGGAAAGCCTTGAGGGCAAGAAGGGCATGCCGCGCATGAAGCCGCCGTTCCCGGCAGGCGCGGGCCTTTACGGCTGCCCGACCACCGTGAACAACGTCGAATCCATCGCCGTCGTCCCCACCATCCTGCGTCGCGGCCCCGAGTGGTTCGCCTCGTTCGGGCGTCCGAACAACGCCGGTCTGAAGCTTTACGGCCTGACCGGGCACGTCAACACGCCCTGCGTCGTCGAAGAGACCATGTCGATCCCCATGCGCGAGCTGATCGAGCGTCACGGTGGCGGCGTGCGCGGCGGCTGGAAGAACCTCAAGGCCGTCATCCCCGGCGGCGCGTCCTGCCCGGTGCTGACCGCCGAGCAATGCGAAAACGCCATCATGGACTATGACGGCATGCGCGAACTGCGCTCGTCCTTCGGGACGGCCTGCATGATCGTGATGGATCAGGACACCGACATCATCAAGGCGATCTGGCGTCTGGCGGCCTTCTTCAAGCATGAAAGCTGCGGCCAGTGCACGCCCTGCCGCGAAGGCACGGGCTGGATGATGCGCGTGATGGAGCGTCTGGTGAAGGGCGAGGCCGAGGTCGAGGAAATCGACATGCTGTTCGACGTTACCAAACAGGTCGAAGGCCATACGATCTGCGCGTTGGGCGATGCGGCGGCATGGCCGATCCAGGGCCTGATCCGCAACTTCCGCGAAGAAATCGAAGACCGCATCAAGGCCAAGCGCACCGGGCGCATGGGCGCGATGGCGGCGGAGTAACAGGGATGTTCGCAGGGCATCAGGACAGGACAGCGAAAGGGCGCACCGCAACCGGTGCGCTGACTGCTGCTGGCCGGATGCCGGTTGCGGACGCTCGGGCCCGCTCACCCTTCCGTGTCGGGCATGCCGCCCTGCCGCGTGTTATGACGTCAGTTCGTAACATGAAGGAGGCGAACGCCATGAAACTTCTGAAGACGCTGACCGCTGCGGCACTGGCCGCTGTGACGCTGGGCACGGTCCCCGCATTCGCGCTGGAGCCGCTGGCTCAGGAAAAATACATCAACGACCGGCTGATCGGGGCGCGGATCGCGGACCGGGTGCGGCGCGAATGCCCCTCGCTCGACGCGCGGATCTTCTATGCCTACAGCCAGGCACGCGCGCTGAAGCGCTATGCCCGTGACAAGGGCTATTCCGAGGCGCAGATCGAGGCGTTCCTCGACGACCGTCAGGAAAAGGCCCGCATCTATGCCGTGGCGGAGGATTATCTGACCCGCAAGGGCGCGACCAAGGGCAATGCCGAAAGCTATTGCGCGGTCGGTCGTCAGGAAATTCAGAACAGGACGATCATCGGATCGCTGCTGGTGGCAAGATGAGAAAAGTCGTCAATTACATCGGACTGGGCCTGATGGCGGCGGCCGCCGCGGCGATGATCGCAGGCGACGCCTTCGCGGGCGAGACCTCGTCGCCGCTGCAGCCCACGGCCGAGAAGTTCTATCTTGATTTCGACATGCTGGCTCCGGCGGCGCTCAGCTGCGACGCGACGGGGCCGGGCGTTCGGACGAAAGCCACCCGCGACATCGCCGGCAAGCCCGTGCTGCGGGTGACCGGCAATGCGGCGCAGGCGCAGATCTCCTGCGCGCTGCCCGATGGCACACGGTTCAGCACGGATGTGAACCGCGACCCGAGGCTCTACAACACCATGTATCCGACCTATGCGACCGTGACCTTCCAGCGCGGCGCCGATCGGATGACCACCGTTCTGCGGCAGAATGACCGCATCAAGGATGTCCGGCACGGCTCGTTCCTGCGGGTTGCGCAGGGCAGTGGCGCGGATGGATGGGACAGTTCCCTGACTTCGCTGGGCGGAAAGACTGAAGGGGGCACGAAAGACGCCCCGGTTCTGATCGGCGACTAGAATTGCGGCGCGACCGGGATGGCGCGCGGTACGAGAAAACGAAGGTGACGTGATGGCAGATCTGCGCAAGATCAAGATCGATGACAAGGTGATCGAGGTCGATCCCAACCTGACCCTGATCCAGGCTTGCGAGCAGGCGGGCATCGAGGTGCCGCGCTTCTGCTATCACGAGCGCCTGTCGATTGCGGGCAACTGCCGCATGTGTCTGGTCGAAGTCGTGGGCGGCCCGCCGAAGCCCGCCGCCTCCTGCGCGATGCAGGTCAAGGACCTGCGTCCGGGGCCGGAAGGCGCGCCTTCGGAAATCCGCACCAACTCGCCCATGGTCCGCAAGGCCCGCGAAGGCGTGATGGAATTCCTGCTGATCAACCACCCGCTGGATTGCCCGATTTGCGACCAGGGCGGCGAATGTGACCTGCAGGATCAGGCCATGGCCTACGGCGTCGATTTCAGCCGCTACCGCGAGCCGAAACGCGCGACCGAGGACCTGAACCTTGGACCGCTGGTCGAAACGCACATGACCCGCTGCATTTCCTGCACCCGCTGCGTGCGCTTCACGACCGAGGTCGCGGGCATCACCCAGATGGGCCAGACCGGGCGCGGCGAAGACAGCGAGATCACCAGCTATCTGAACGAGACGCTGAACTCGAACATGCAGGGCAATATCATCGATCTCTGCCCGGTGGGCGCGCTGGTCTCGAAGCCCTATGCCTTCACCGCCCGCCCGTGGGAGCTGACCAAGACCGAGACGATCGACGTCATGGACGCGCTTGGCAGCAACATCCGGGTCGACACCAAGGGCCGCGAAGTCATGCGCATCCTGCCGCGCAACAATGACGGCGTGAACGAGGAATGGATCAACGACAAGACCCGTTTCGTCTGGGACGGGCTGCGTCGCCAGCGCCTTGACCGCCCCTATATCCGCCAGAACGGCAAGCTGCGCCCGGCCTCGTGGCCCGAGGCGCTGGAGACCGTCGCCCGCGCGATGAAGGGCCGCAAGGTCGCCGGTCTGATCGGCGATCTGGTCCCGGTCGAGGCGGCGTTCAGCCTCAAGCAGCTGATCGAAGGTCTGGGCGGCACGGTCGAATGCCGCACCGATGGTGCGCGCCTGCCTGCCGGGAACCGTTCGGCCTATGTCGGCAATGCGACCATCGCGGACATTGACACGGCCGAGATGATCCAGCTGATCGGCACCAATCCCCGCGATGAGGCCCCGGTGCTGAACTCGCGCCTCCGCCGTGCCTGGGCGCGCGGCGCGCAGATCGGGCTGATCGGCGAGCCGGTCGACCTGACCTATGACTACGCCCATGTCGGCAATGACCGGGCGGCGCTGGAGAAGCTTTCCTCGCTGGAGATCGGCGAGGCCACGCGCGCCAAGCCGACGCTGATCATTCTGGGGCAGGGTGCCATCCGCGAAGCCGATGGCGAAGCGGTGCTGGCCCATGCGATGAAGCTGGCCGAGAACTCGAATTCCAAGCTCCTGATCCTGCACACCGCCGCATCCCGCGTGGGCGCGATGGATGTGGGCGCGGTGACCGAGGGTGGGCTGACCGCCGCCATCGAGGGGGCCGAGGTGATCTATAACCTTGGCGCCGATGAGGTCGAGATCGCGCCGGGTGCCTTCGTCGTCTATCAGGGCAGCCACGGCGACCGGGGCGCGCATCGCGCCGACGTCATCCTGCCGGGCGCTTGCTATACCGAGGAAAGCGGCCTGTTCGTGAACACCGAGGGCCGTCCTCAGCTGGCGCTGCGCGCGAATTTCGCGCCGGGCGAGGGCAAGGAAAACTGGGCGATCCTGCGGGCGCTTTCGGCGGAACTGGGCAAGACCCAGCCCTGGGACAATATGGCCGGTCTGCGCCGCAAGCTGGTCGAGGCCGTGCCGCATCTGGCGCAACTGGACCGCGTGCCCGACAACGCCTGGCAGCCGCTGACCCGCTTTGATCTGGGGCAGGCGGGCTTCCGCTATGCGATCACGGACTTCTACCTGACCAACCCCATCGCACGCTCGTCGCCCCTGATGGGGGAATTGTCGGCCATGGCTGCGGCGCGTCTGGCGCCCCCCCTTGCTGCGGAGTGACCTTATGCGTCGGATCACCGGACTTCTGCTTGGATGCGCGGCGCTGACGGCCCTTGTGGCCTGCGGCGACAAGGACAACGGACGCCCCAAAGCCAAGCCGGACGAGCTGGCGACCAGCGTCGTGCAAAGCGACGCGGGCTCGCCCGACAAGAACGTGCTGACGCGGGCGCGGATATCGACCAAGTCGGGGGACATCCTGATCCTCGAGCCGGATGGCACGGTGACCGAAATGAAGCTCGACTCACCCGAGGGCCGCGACGCCTTCGCCGTGACCGAGGCCGATCTGATGGCGCTGAACGCGAACCTGGGGCTGGACCTGTCGGGGATCCCCGACATGGGACCGGTCGCCGCACGCCAGCCCACCGCGCAAGAGCGTGCGCTGGAAGATTTCTCGCGCCGGACCCGGCCGATGCGGCTGAACCTGCCCGCGACATTCGAGGTCAACCCCGAGGATTTCAAGGGCGTCAGCGTTAACAACCTGTCGGAAGGCCGTCGGGGCGCGGGCAAGCTGGTCGAGGTGCAGGCAAACCTGCGCCGTGGGGTGGACGCCGACACGGCGTTTGCCTATGCCTCATGCGCGCTTGCCACTTGGGCGGAATCGAACGGGACCCATTATGCCCGTCACATCCGCACGCTACAGGACAAGAAAAACGGCGAGCTGATCGTCGGCGCGGTCTTTACCTTGTCGGAAAAAAAGCCGATGGGCCTGACCGTGATGACAACGAAAGACACCTTGCAGGAATGCAAGACGCGCGGCATTCCCGCGACGTGACGAGAGGGATAGAAGATCATGGCTGAATTCTGGGCCTCACCCCTTGGCTTTGCGATCATCATGCTTTTGCAGGGGCTCGCGGTCATTGCCTTCGTCATGGGCTCGCTGATCTTCATGGTCTACGGCGACCGCAAGATCTGGGCCGCCGTCCAGATGCGCCGGGGCCCGAACGTCGTCGGTCCCTGGGGGCTTCTGCAGACCTTCGCGGATGCGCTGAAATATGTGCTGAAGGAAATCGTCATCCCGGCGGGGGCGGACAAGTTTGTCTATTTCCTCGCCCCGTTCCTGTCGATGATGCTGGCGCTGTTTGCCTTCGTGGCCGTGCCCTTCGATTCCGGCTGGGTGATGGCGAACCTCAACGTCGGCATCCTGTTCATCTTCGCCGCCTCTTCGCTTGAGGTCTATGGCGTGATCATGGGCGGCTGGGCGTCGAACTCGAAATACCCGTTCCTTTCGTCTATCCGGGCGGCGGCGCAGATGATCTCCTATGAGGTCTCGATGGGCCTCATCATCATCGGCATCATCATCTCGACCGGCTCGATGAACCTGACCGCCATTGTCGAGGCGCAGCGCGGCGCTTACGGCCTGCTGAACTGGTACTGGCTGCCGCACCTGCCGATGGTCGTGCTGTTCTTCGTCTCGGCGCTGGCTGAAACCAACCGCCCGCCCTTCGACCTTGCCGAGGCTGAATCGGAACTGGTCGCGGGCTTCATGACCGAATATTCCTCGACGCCGTATCTTCTGTTCATGGCGGGCGAATATATCGCCATCTATCTGATGTGCGCGCTGCTCTCGATCCTGTTCTTCGGGGGCTGGCTGTCGCCGGTTCCGTTCATCGCTGACGGCTGGTGGTGGATGGTCATCAAGATGTGGTTCTGGTTCTTCATGTTCTCGATGGTGAAGGCGATCGTGCCGCGCTATCGCTATGACCAGCTGATGCGGATCGGCTGGAAGGTGTTCCTGCCCCTGTCGCTGGCATGGGTCGTGATCGTCGCCTTCCTTGCCCGTTACGAAGTTCTGGGCGGCCTCTGGGCACGCTGGTCGATCGGAGGGTAGGATGCAGTCCAACAAGCTAGCCGCGGCACTTGCCGAAGCCAGTGAGACCGACAAGGTGGAACTGGCCCATTTCCTGGCCAACAATCTGGATACGGCGGAACATGCGCATGACAGCGCGCGTGTCCGCGAATATGTCGCCGCGTTCGACCGGTTCGCGGCACCCAAGCAAGGGGAACGCTTCTGATGGCCTTCGATCTCGCGCGGGCGACCAAATATTTCTTCATGTGGGATTTCATCAAGGGCTTTGGCCTTGGGATGCGCTATTTCGTCTCGCCCAAGCCGACGCTGAACTATCCGCATGAAAAAGGCCCGCTTTCGCCGCGCTTCCGCGGAGAGCACGCCCTGCGCCGCTATCCCAACGGCGAGGAACGCTGCATCGCCTGCAAACTCTGCGAGGCGGTCTGCCCGGCCCAGGCCATCACCATCGACGCCGAACCGCGCGAGGACGGCTCGCGCCGCACGACGCGCTATGACATCGACATGACCAAATGCATCTTCTGCGGCTTCTGCCAGGAAGCCTGCCCGGTCGATGCCATCGTCGAGGGCCCGAACTTCGAATATGCGACCGAGACCCGCGAAGAGCTGTTCTATGACAAGCACAAGCTGCTGGCGAACGGGGATCGCTGGGAAGCCGAGATTGCCCGCAACCTCTCGATGGACGCGCCGTACAGATGACCGATCCCTTCACCAAGCTTTTCTCGCAGATGATCGCCTCGGGGCAGGAGATGGCGCGTACGCTGAATCCTGCGCTGGAAAACTTCGACACCCGCGCCTTCGAAAAGCTGGTGCCGACCATGCCTGCCGAAATGCTCGAAATGTGGTTCGGCAAGACCTTCAACCGCGAAGGGCTTGACGCCAAGACGCGGCTTCTGCTGACCGTCGGCGCGATCACCGTGCAGGGCGCGCTGGCCGAGCCGCAGTTGCGCCTGACCATTCGCCACGCGCTGGAGGCCGGTGCCACCAAGCGCGAGATTGCCGAGACGATCTTCCAGATGAGCATGTTCGCCGGGCTGCCCGCCATGCAAAAGGCGCTGGAAATCGCCCAGAGCGTCTATTCCGAGGAGAACGAGGAATGATGACCTTCGCCTTCTACCTGTTTGCGGTCTGTGCCTGCGTCGCGGGCTTCATGGTCGTCATCGGGCGAAATCCGGTCCATTCGGTGCTTTGGCTGATCCTGACCTTCATGGCCTCGGCGGGCCTCTTCGTGCTGCAGGGCGCGGAATTCGTCGCGATGCTGCTGATCGTCGTCTATGTCGGCGCGGTCGCGGTGCTGTTCCTGTTCGTCGTGATGATGCTGGATGTCGATTTCGCCAAGCTGAAGGGTGAGCTTGCACGCTACCTTCCGCTGGGCCTGATCATCGGGCTGGTGCTGCTGGCGCAGCTGGGCGTCGTGTTCTCGGGCTGGAACTCGGCCGAGACCGCCGAGGCGGCGCGCGCCGCGCCCATCATGGACGGCGTTCACAACACGCTGGGCCTCAGCCAGCTGATCTATGACCGCTATGTGCTGGCCTTCCAGCTTGCCGGTCTGGTGCTGCTGGTCGCGATGATCGGTGCGATCGTGCTGACCATGCGTCACCGCAAGGACATCAAACGCCAGAACGTGCTGCAGCAGATGTGGCGCGACCCGGCCAAGACCATGGAAATGAAGGACGTCAAGCCCGGCCAGGGCTTGTGAACGCGGGCCGCTGGATCGCAATAGCCATCGGGATCGCCGTCGCGGTCCTTGTAGCGAACGGAATTTTCAACGGGTGAACGAACCCGGAGGGACGAAAGACGATGATCGGATTGACACATTATCTGGTGGTGGGGGCAATATTGTTCGTCACCGGCATTTTCGGGATCTTCGTGAACCGAAAGAACGTCATCGTCATCCTGATGTCGATCGAACTGATGCTGCTGGCGGTGAACATCAACTTCGTCGCATTCTCGGCGCATCTGGGTGATCTGACGGGTCAGGTCTTCACCATGTTCGTCCTGACGGTCGCCGCCGCCGAGGCCGCCATCGGTCTGGCCATTCTGGTCGTCTTCTTCCGCAACCGCGGCACCATCGAGGTGGAAGACGTCAACGTGATGAAGGGATAAGCGAAAATGGAAAAGTTCATCCTGTTCGCTCCCCTCGTCGGGTCGCTGATTGCGGGCTTCGGCTGGCGCATCATCGGCGAGAAGGGCGCGCAATACCTGACCACCGGCATCCTGTTCGTCGCGGCCATCCTGTCCTGGGTCATCTTCCTGAACTTCGACGGCACCACCCGGCACATTCCGGTGCTGGACTGGATCGTCTCGGGCGATCTACACACCGAATGGGCGATCCGGCTGGACCGGCTGACGGCGATCATGCTGATCGTGGTCAACACGGTCTCGGCGCTCGTGCACATGTACTCGATGGGGTATATGGCGCATGACGACAACTTCACTCATGACGAGCATTACAAGGCGCGTTTCTTCGCCTATCTGTCGTTCTTCACCTTCTCGATGCTGATGCTGGTGACAGCCGACAACCTGCTGCAGATGTTCTTCGGCTGGGAAGGCGTGGGCGTCGCGTCCTATCTGCTGATCGGCTTCTACTTCAAGAAGCAGTCGGCGGGCGCGGCCTCGATGAAGGCCTTCATTGTCAACCGCGTCGGTGACTTCGGCTTCCTGCTGGGCATCTTCGGGCTGTACTGGCTGACCGGCTCGGTCAAGTTCGACGCAATCTTCGCGCAGGTCCCCGAGATTGCGCAGACCAACCTGCATTTCCTGTGGCGTGACTGGAACGCGGCGAACCTTCTGGGCTTCCTGCTGTTCGTCGGCGCGATGGGCAAATCGGCGCAGCTGTTCCTGCACACCTGGCTTCCGGACGCGATGGAAGGCCCGACCCCGGTGTCGGCGCTGATCCACGCGGCAACCATGGTGACGGCGGGCGTGTTCCTCGTCTGCCGCATGTCGCCGCTTTACGAATTCGCCGATACCGCGCGCCATTTCATCGTCATCGTCGGTGCGACCACCGCCTTCTTCGCCGCGACCGTCGGTCTGGTGCAGAACGACATCAAGCGCGTCATCGCCTATTCGACCTGTTCGCAGCTGGGCTATATGTTCGTCGCTGCAGGCGTCGGCGTCTATTCGGTCGCCATGTTCCACCTGCTGACGCATGCCTTCTTCAAGGCCATGCTGTTCCTGGGCGCCGGTTCGGTCATCCATGCAATGCATCACGAGCAGGACCTGCGGAACTATGGCGGGCTGCGCAAGAAGATCCCGCTGACCTTCTGGGCCATGCTGATTGGCACGCTGGCGATCACCGGCGTCGGCATTCCGCTGACCACGATCGGCTTTGCGGGCTTCCTCTCCAAGGACGCCGTCATCGAAAGCGCCTGGGTCGGCAGCAGCTATGCCTTCTGGCTTCTGGTCGTCGCGGCCTGCTTCACCAGCTTCTACAGCTGGCGGCTGATGTTCATGACCTTCTGGGGCACGCCGCGCGGCGATCACCATGCGCATGAGCATGCGCATGAAAGCCCGCCCGTGATGACGATCCCGCTGGCCGTGCTGGCCGTTGGCGCGATCTTCTCGGGCATGGTCTTCTACAAGCCCTTCTTCGGCGACCACGACCGGGTGAATGCGTTCTTCGCCATCCCCGGCCATGCGAGCGTCGAAGGACATGGTGAGGCCGCTGCGACCCATGCCGAGGATGCCGCACCCGGCACCGAGGCCGCCGCCACTGAGACGACCGAAACTGCGACGGCTGATACCGCGACCGAGGCTCCGGCCGAAGGCGAGGCCGAGCATGCCGCCGTGGACGTTCCCGCCCCTGTGGGTGGTGCGATCTACATGCACCCTGACAACCACGTGATGGATGAGGCGCACCACGCGCCGAAATGGGTCAAGATCTCGCCCTTCATCGCGATGCTTCTGGGACTGCTCGTCGCCTGGCTCTTCTATATCCGCAATCCGGCATGGCCGGGCGCTCTGGCGCGCCAGCAGCGGGGGCTCTACCAGTTCCTGCTGAACAAATGGTACTTCGACGAGATCTATGACTTCATCTTCGTCCGTCCGGCGCTGTGGCTTGGCCGCGTGCTGTGGAAGGACGGCGATGGCAAGATCATCGACGGCACCATCAACGGCATTGCCATGGGGCTGATCCCCCGCCTGACGCGGGCCGCTGGCCGGATCCAGTCCGGTTATCTTTTCCACTACGCCTTCGCGATGGTTCTGGGCATCGTGGGCTTCCTGATCTGGGTGATGCTGCGGGGCGCGCACTGATATGACGAACCTTCTTTCAATCATCACCTTCCTGCCGATCGTCGCCGCAGGCATCATGGCCGTGTTCCTGCGCGGCCAGGACGAGGCGGCGGCGCGCAACGCCAAATGGCTGGCGCTGATCGCCACCACGGCGACCTTCGTGATCTCGCTGTTTGTGCTCTTCGGCTTTGACCCCGCCAACACCGGGTTCCAGTTCGTCGAAGATCGCGAATGGATCATGGGCCTGAAATACAAGATGGGCGTGGACGGGATTTCGATCCTGTTCGTGCTGCTGACCACCTTCATGATGCCGCTGACGATCCTTTCGACCTGGACGGTCGAGACGAAGGTCAAGGAATACATGATCGCCTTCCTGGTGCTGGAAGGGCTGATGATCGGCGTGTTCACCGCGCTGGATTTGGTGCTGTTCTATCTGTTCTTCGAGGCCGGGCTGATCCCGATGTTCCTGATCATCGGGATCTGGGGCGGCAAGGACCGCATCTATGCGTCCTTCAAATTCTTCCTCTACACCTTCCTCGGCTCGGTCCTGATGCTTGTGGCGATGGTCGCGATGTACCGCATGTCGGGCACGACCGATATCGTCACGCTGCTGACCTTCGACTTCCCGTCCGAGACCTATCGCCTGCTGGGCGTCACGGTGCTGGGCGGCACGCAGATGCTGCTGTTCCTGGCTTTCTTTGCCAGCTTCGCGGTGAAGATGCCGATGTGGCCGGTCCACACCTGGTTGCCCGATGCGCACGTTCAGGCGCCGACGGCGGGCTCGGTCCTGCTGGCAGCGGTGCTGCTGAAGATGGGCGGCTACGGCTTCCTGCGCTTCTCGCTGCCGATGTTCCCGGTCGCGTCCGAGATCATGACGCCCGTCATCTTCTGGATGTCGGCCATCGCTATCGTCTACACCTCGCTGGTGGCGCTGGTGCAGACCGACATGAAGAAGGTCATCGCCTATTCCTCGGTCGCGCATATGGGTTACGTGACCATGGGGATCTTCACGACGAACCAGATTGGCGTCGACGGGGCGATCTTCCAGATGCTGTCGCACGGCTTCATCTCGGGCGCGCTGTTCCTGTGCGTCGGCGTGATCTATGACCGCATGCACACGCGCGAGATCGACGCCTATGGTGGTCTGGTGAACCGGATGCCCGCTTACGCGGCGGTTTTCCTGTTCTTCACCATGGCGAACGTGGGCCTGCCGGGCACCTCGGGCTTCGTGGGCGAATTCATGACGCTGATGGGCGTTTTCCGCGAAAACACCTGGGTTGCGCTGTTCGCGACGACGGGCGTCATCTTCTCGGCGGCCTATGCGCTGTGGCTTTATCGCCGCGTGACGCTGGGCCAGCTGATCAAGGAAAGCCTGAAGTCGATCACCGACATGACCCCGCGCGAGCGCTGGATCTTTGCCCCACTGGTTGCGATGACCCTGATCCTGGGCGTATACCCGCGGCTTGTCACCGATGTCACCGGACCGACGGTGGCCGCGCTGAACAATCACTATCACCAAAGCCAGCCCGAGGCACCCGCTGCCGACGCGCCGGCCGAAGCCAGCCACTAGGGGGCAGCTATGACCTCGCTCGATTTCTCGATCATTCTGCCCGAGGCGGTCCTGGCCGGCTATGCATTGCTTGCACTGCTGGCGGGCGCCTATTTCGGCAAGGATGCGCTGGCAAGGACGCTGCTCTGGGCCACCGTCGCAGTGATGCTGCTGGTGGCGGCCATGGTGGGGCTGTCGGATGGCGGTGACGCCGCCGCCTTCCACGACATGTTCCTTGACGACGCCTTCGCACGCTTTGCCAAGGTGGTGATCCTGGCCGGTGCCGCCGCCGTCATGGCGATGAGCGCGGATTACATGTACCGCCGCAACCTGCTGCGGTTCGAGTTCCCGATCCTCGTCGCGCTGGCAGTGGTCGGCATGATGGTCATGGTCTCGTCGGGCGATCTGCTGACGCTATACCTGGGGCTTGAGCTGCAATCGCTGGCGCTTTACGTCGTCGCCGCGATGCGTCGCGACAGCGCGCGCTCCTCCGAGGCGGGGCTGAAGTATTTCGTGCTGGGCTCGCTGTCCTCGGGTCTGCTGCTTTATGGCGCGACGCTGGTCTATGGCTTCTCGGGCAGCACCAATTTCCACGCCATCATTGCCAGCATCGAAAGCGGCAACCTGACGATGGGCGTGCTGTTCGGTCTGGTCTTCATGCTGGTGGGCCTTGCGTTCAAGGTTTCGGCGGTGCCGTTCCACATGTGGACGCCCGACGTCTATGAGGGCTCGCCCACGCCGGTCACCGCCTTCTTTGCGACCGCCCCCAAGGTGGCCGCCATGGCGCTGATCGCACGGCTGGCCTTCGAGGCTTTCGGCCATGTCATCAGCGACTGGAGCCAGATCGTCGCGGCCATGGCCGTCATGTCGATGTTCCTGGGCTCGATCGCCGGTATCGGCCAGCGCGACATCAAGCGCCTGATGGCCTATTCCTCGATCGCGCATATGGGCTTTGCCCTGATGGGTCTGGCCGCCGGAACGCAGCTGGGCGTGCAGTCGATGCTGCTTTACATGACCATCTATACGATCATGAACGTCGGCACCTTCGCCTTCATCCTGTCGCTGGAGCGTGACGGCGTGCCGGTCACCGACATGGCCTCGCTGCACCGCTTTGCCTGGGCGCATCCGACGAAGGCGATGGCGATGCTGGTGCTGCTCTTCAGCCTTGCAGGCGTGCCGCCGACGCTGGGCTTCTTTGCCAAATTCGGCGTGCTCTCGGCTGCGGTCGATGCCGGGCTGGGCTGGCTGGCGGTGCTGGGCGTGATCGCCTCGGTCATCGGCGCGTTCTACTACCTGCGCATCGTCTATTACATGTACTTCGGTGATGAGGGCGCGCGCGTCGACAGCCGCATGGGTCCGGTCCAGTATCTCGCCCTGCTGGTTCCGGCCGTGGCCATGGTTCTGGGCGCGGTCAGCATGCTGGGCGTCGACAATGCGGCGGCCCGCGCGGCGGGTGCCCTGACCAACACGGCCGAGCAATCGGTTCCGGCCTCGCAGCCGACCGAGTCGCAGCCCGTTGAGTGACACCTGGCCCGCAGGGGTCGCGCGCCATGTGCTGGCGCGCACCGACAGCACCAATGCCGAGGCGCTGAGACTGGCGCCCGGCCTTGTCGGCCCTGCCTGGGTGATGACCCATGATCAGGTCTCGGGGCGGGGACGTCGCGGGCGCAACTGGGCGATGCCGCGCGGTAATTTCGCGGGCTCTCTGGTGCAGCGGTTCGAACGCTGCGCGGCTGAGGCGGCGCAACTGTCCTTCGTGGCGGCACTGGCACTCTATGACGCGCTGGCGGATGCCTGCGGACCCGCCGCCCGGCTGGCGATCAAATGGCCGAATGACGTGCTGCTGAACGGCGGCAAGGTCGCCGGGATCCTGCTGGAAAGCGGGGGCAGCGCGCAGTCCTCATTGACGGTGGTGGTGGGCATTGGCGTCAATCTGGCCGCCGTGCCCGAGGCCGCGCTGTTGGAGACGCGGGCCGTTCCCCCGGTTTCGGTTCTGGGGGAGACCGGCCATACCGTCTCGCCGGACGATTTTCTGGACTTGCTGGCCGCGGCCTTCGCGCAATGGCAGCAGCAGTTCGACACCTACGGCTTCACGCCGATCCGCAACGCCTGGCTGGCCCGCGCCGCCCGTCTGGGTGAAACCATCATCGCCCGCGTGGGCCTTGATGAGCATGAGGGCGTTTTCGAGGGCATCGACGACAGCGGCGCGCTGATCCTGCAATCGGCCTCGGGACGTCGGGTCATTCCCGCGGCAGACGTCTTTTTCGGCAAGGAGGGCTGATGCTTCTTTGTATCGATACCGGCAATACCAACACGATGTTCTCGATCTGGGATGGCACTGCGTTCATCGCGCATTGGCGCATCGCCACCGATCACCGGCGCACGGCGGATGAGTATTTCGTCTGGCTGTCCTCGCTGATCGCGCTGAACAAGCTGTCGACCGATATCGATTCCTGCATCATCAGCTCGACCGCGCCGCGCGTGGTCTTCAACCTTCGGGTGCTGTGCAACCGCTATTTCGACACGCGCCCGCTGGTCGTCGGCAAGCCTGACTGCCTGCTGCCCGTCGCGCCCCGTGTGGATGAGGGGACCGTGGTCGGCCCCGACCGTCTGGTGAACGCGGTCGGCGCCTATGACCGCCACGGGCCGGACCTGATCGTCGTCGATTTCGGCACCGCCACCACCTTCGACGTGATCGACACGGATGGCGCCTATGTCGGCGGCGTGATTGCGCCGGGCGTGAACCTCAGCCTTGAGGCGCTGCATATGGGCGCGGCCAGCCTGCCGCATGTCGATGTCACCATGCCGACGAAAGTGATCGGCACGAATACGGTCGCCTGCATCCAGTCCGGTATCTTCTGGGGCTACATCGGTCTTTCCGAGGGGATCGTCAGCAAGATCCGGCAGGAACGGGACCGCAAGATGAAGGTGATCGCAACCGGCGGCCTTGCGCCGCTGTTCGATCAGGGATTTGATCTGTTTGACGCGATTGAAGATGACCTGACCATGCACGGTCTGCGTCTTATCTATGAATACAACAAGGAGATGGGCAATGCCTGAACGCCTGATCTATCTGCCGCTCGGCGGCGCGGGCGAGATAGGCATGAATGCCTATGTCTACGGATACGGAGAACCGGGGAAAGAGCGTCTGATCGTCGTCGATCTGGGCGTGACCTTCGGGGATATGGACAGCGCGCCCGGGATCGACCTGATCATGCCCGACGTGGCCTGGCTGGAACAGAACCGTGACCGGATCGAGGCGGTCTTCATCACCCACGCGCATGAGGATCACATCGGTGGCCTTGGCTATCTGTGGCCGCGCATCCAGAAGCCGGTGCATTGCCGCAAGTTCACCGGCGCGCTTGGCCGGTTGAAGATGGAAGAGCTGGGCCTTTCCACCGACGCGATCAAGATCCACGAGCCCCGCCCCGCCGTCATCGAGGTGGGGCCCTTCAAGGTCCAGTTCGTGCCGCTGAGCCACTCGATCCCCGAAAGCTCGGCGCTGATCATCGACACGCCTGCGGGCCGCATCGTGCATACCGGCGATTTCAAGCTGGACGGCACGCCCATCGTCGGCGAGCCCTTCGACCCCATCGCCTGGCACGAGATCGCGCATGAGGAGCAGGGCATCAAGGTGCTGGTCTGCGACTCTACCAATATCTTCTCGCCCAATCCCGGCCGGTCCGAGGCGATGCTGGCCAACCCGCTGCTGGATTTCATCACCCAGCAGAAGCAACTGGTCGTCGCCACCACCTTCGCCAGCAACGTCGCCCGTCTGAAGACACTGGCCGAGGCGGGCGTGGCGGCGGGTCGCAAGATCTGTCTGCTGGGCCGCGCCATGCGCCGCATGGTGACGGTCGCGAATGAGACGGGCGTTCTGACGAATTTCCCGGGCGTCATCAGCCCCGAGGATGCGTCGGAACTGCCGCGCGACAAGGTGTTGCTGATCGTCACCGGCTCTCAGGGCGAACGCCGCGCCGCCAGCGCGCAGCTGTCGCGGGGCCGCTATCTGGGGCTTGAGCTGAAAGAGGGGGACAGCTTCCTTTTCAGCTCCAGCACGATCCCCGGCAATGAGCGCGGCGTCATCCGCATCATGAACGCGCTCAGCGTCAAGGGCGTCGATGTCTATGACACGACGGACGGGTTCTATCACGTCTCGGGCCACGCCAACCGCCCGGATATCGAGGCCGTGCACGAGCTGCTGAAGCCGCAGATCGTCATCCCCATGCATGGCGAGCATATGCACCTGCGCGAACACGCCAAGCTGGCCGAGGCGCGCGGCATCACCTCGGTGGTCGCGACCAATGGCAGCGTGCTGGACCTGACCGGCGACAAGCCGCGCGTGGTCGACCAGATCGACACCGGGCGTCTGTATCTGGACGGCAATGCGCTGATCGGCGCGATGGACGGGGTCGTGCGCGATCGCATCCGCATGGCGCTGAACGGGCATGCGATGGTCTCGGTCATCATCGACGAAGAGGACAACGCCCTTCCCGATGCCTGGGTCGAGACCATGGGTCTGCCCGAGCGGGGCCGGGCAGGTGTGCCGCTGGTTCGCCATATCGAGGAAGAGCTGGCCGAGTTCCTGGAACGCGCCGATGACCGCACCGTCCAAAGCGACGAGCGCATGGAAGAGGCGATCCGCAAAATCACCCGGCAGGTGACGATGGAAGAAATCGGCAAGAAACCCGAGGTCAGCGTCATCATCAGCCGTCTCGCGGCCGAGTAAATCTTGACCTTTGCTCATGCGCCGGGCAAAGCCCGCGCATGAGCGAATTCGACCCGACCCCTCCGCGCCGCAATTTCTATGGCCGCCGTCACGGCAAGACCCTGCGGCAAAGCCAGAAGGGCTATCTGTCCGAGGATCTGGGCAGCCTGCGCCCGCGCGGCATCACCCATCAGGACAACCCCGAGCGGGTGCCCGTCACGACCGCCTCGATCTTCGGCGACGACCGCCCGGTCTGGCTGGAGGTCGGTTTCGGCGGGGGTGAGCACATGGTGCACATGGCGGCGCGCTACCCCGAGGTGGGCGTCATCGGCTGCGAGCCTTTCATCAACGGCGTCGCCATGCTGCTGGGCAAGATCCGCGCGGCGGGCGTCGAAAACGTCAGCGTCCATCCGGGTGATGCGCGCGATCTGATGGATGTGCTGCCCGAAGGCAGCATCGCCAAGGCATTTCTGAACTACCCCGACCCCTGGCCCAAGGCGCGCCATCACCGCCGCCGCTTCGTCACGCCCGAGCATCTGATCCCGCTTTACCGCGTCATGCAGCCGGGCGCCGAATTCCGCGTGGCGACCGACATTCCCGATTATGTCCGCCAGACGCTGGAAGAGGTACCCAAAGCCGGGTTCACGCTGGTTCATGAGGGCCTCGACGCCTGGGACGACTGGCTGAGCACGCGCTATGAGCAGAAGGCCCTGCGCGAAGGCCGCGTGCCGCATTACGTGACTTTCCGCCGATAGGCGACCTTCCGCAGATAGGTACGGGCACATTGCAACACCTCGCTGTGAACGCTATCACTCTGGCGTCAATCGAGGTGAGCCATGTCCCATTCCGCCGAAGCCCTTCCCATGTCCTCGCGCCGTTCCGGCCCGCTGTCGGGCGAGGCGCGCATCCCCGGTGACAAGTCGATCAGCCACCGCGCGCTGATCCTTGGGGCACTGACGGTCGGCGAGACGCATATCACCGGCCTGCTGGAAGGCGAGGATGTGCTGGACACCGCCAAGGCCATGCGCGCTTTCGGCGCGAAGGTCGAGCGCGTGGGCGAGGGCGAATGGCGCGTCAACGGCGTGGGCGTGGGCGGCTTCACCGAGCCCGAAGGCGTGATTGATTGCGGAAACTCGGGCACGGGCGTGCGGCTGATCATGGGCGCGATGGCAACTACCCCGATCACCGCCACCTTCACCGGCGACGCCAGCCTCTCGAAACGCCCGATGGCGCGCATCACCGACCCGCTGCAGCTTTTCGGCTGCGAGGTCACCTCGCGCGAAGGTGGACGCCTGCCGGTGACGATCAAGGGCGCGGTCGATGCTGCCCCCGTGACCTATCGCACCCCGGTCGCCAGTGCGCAGATCAAATCGGCGGTGCTGCTGGCGGGGCTGAACGCGCCCGGCCAGACCGTGGTGATCGAGGCCGAGCCGACCCGCGACCATACCGAGCGGATGCTGACCGGCTTTGGCGCGCAGATCGTAACCGAGGTGACGGATGAGGGGCATGTCATCACCCTGACAGGTCGCCCGGAGCTGAAGCCGCAGCCGATCGCCGTGCCGCGCGATCCCTCCAGCGCCGCCTTCCCGGTGGCCGCCGCGCTGATCGTGCCGGGGTCCGAGATCCGGGTGCCGGGCGTCAGCCGCAACCCGACGCGCGATGGCCTCTTCATCACGCTGCTGGAAATGGGCGCCGACATCCGCTTTGAAAACGAACGCGAAGAGGGCGGAGAGCCGGTCGCCGATCTGGTCGTCCGTCACGGTCCGCTGAAGGGCGTCGAGGTTCCGGCCGAGCGTGCGGCCAGCATGATCGACGAATTCCCGATCCTCTCGGTCATCGCCTGTTTCGCCGAAGGGCTGACGGTGATGAACGGCGTGGCCGAATTGCGGGTCAAGGAAAGCGACCGCATCGACGCCATGGCCGTGGGCCTGCGCGCGAATGGCGCGCGCGTCGATGAAACCCGCGACAGCATGACCGTGCATGGCATGGGCGGGCTGAAGGGCGGGGCCACGGCCACCAGCCATCTGGATCACCGGATCGCCATGTCCTTCCTGATCGCGGGGCTCGCGTCCGAGCAGCCGATCAGCGTCGATGACGGCAGCCCGATTGCGACCTCTTTCCCGGACTTCCTGCCGCTGATGAAGGGGCTGGGCGGCGATCTGGGCTGACATGATCGCAGCTTTGAATATGAAAACGCCCGGGCGAAGGCCCGGGCGTTTGTCGTTTCGGGCTTATTTGGATTTCATCCGCTCAAGCTCGGGGAAGGGGTTCCATTTCACATCCGGGCGGTTGCACAGCGGATGCTCAAGCGCCGCGCCATCGGGCTTCTGGTTCTCGATCTTGACGCCCATATTGTGCACGCCGACATAGACGCCCGAGACGTTCTTGCTATCCGCACGCACGCAGATGCCTTGCGTGCCATCCGAAAGCGTCGCGAGGTTCGAGATCTCGGCATCGCGGATCGAGGCGGGATCATAGATGATCTGCTGCGCGTCCTTGACGATATTGGCCTTCAGCTCGGCACTGGGCGAGACCGAATTCGCAATCGCCTTGGCGTAATCCTCGCCATCGGTGGCGCAGGCCGCCAGCCCCAGAAGCACCAAGGCGCTGATAAGCATCCGTTTCATATTCAATCCTTTAGCCATCCGCAGCGTTTCCCCCAAATCCATACCAGCCGCCGCCCCGGATGAGAAGCGGCGAGGGCGCGCCGGCCCCGCGATGAACCAATCCCCGCCGCCCCGCGTTTTCCCGCATCAGCCGATGAAGGAGAATGCGATGACCGATGCGCCCTGCATTTATCCCGCGATCCGTTACCGCGACGCGCGGGCGGCGATTGACTGGCTGGTGGGGATCCTGGGCTTCACCAACCGCGTCACCTATGAACATGACGGCAAGATCGCCCATGCCGAGCTCTCCTTGGGCAGCTCCATCATCATGCTGGGTGAGGTGCGGGACGGCATGCCCCAGCAGGCCGCGCTGATCTATGTGGCGGTCAGCGATCCGGATGCGCTCTGCGAGCGGGTTCGGGCCAGCGGTGCGGTGATCGAGCAAGAGCCCTATGACACCGAATACGGCAGCCGCGAGTTTGCCTGCCGCGACTTTGAGGGCAATCAATGGTCCTTCGGGACCTATTGGCCGAAAGTGGGCGAGCCGCCGCTGTAGCGACGGCCCGTCCGTGCCGGATCAGCTTTTCTGCGGATAGCCGACCGTCTGCAGCGCCTCGCCGATCTCGTCCAGAATGGCCGGATCGTCGATGGTCGCGGGCGTCTTGAATTCCTCGCCATCGGCGATCTTAGCCATTGTCGCGCGCAGGATCTTGCCCGACCGGGTCTTCGGCAGCCGGTCGACCACCACCGCCGATTTGAAAGCGGCGACCGGGCCGATGGTGTCGCGCACCATCCGCACCACATCCTTGACGATCTGTTCGTCCGAGGTGGTCACGCCCTTCTTCAGGCACAGGAACCCCAGCGGAGACTGGCCCTTCAGGCTGTCGGCCACGCCGATCACCGCGCATTCCGCGACATCGGGATGGCTGGACAGAACCTCCTCCATCGCGCCGGTCGAGAGCCGATGGCCCGCGACGTTGATGACGTCATCGGTGCGCGCCATGATGTACAGATAGCCGTCCTCGTCGACATAGCCCGCGTCTCCGGTCTCATAATAGCCGGGGAAATGGTCCAGATAGGATTTCAGATAGCGCGCTTCGGCATTCCACAGCGTCGGCAGGGTGCCGGGCGGCAGAGGCAGCTTGATGGCGATGGCACCCAGCGTGCCGGGGGCGACGGGATTGCCGCCCTCATCCAGAATATGCACCTCATAGCCCGGCATGGCGACCGAGGGGCTGCCCTTCCGGATCGGCATCTTCTCGATCCCGAAGGGGCTGGCGGCGATGGCCCAGGCCGTTTCGGTCTGCCACCAGTGGTCGATGACGGGCAGGTGCAGCCGGTCCTCAAGCCATTGAATGGTGTCGGGGTCGGCGCGCTCACCCGCTAGAAACACTGCCTGCAGGTTCGAAAGGTCGTATTTGCCGATGAATTCGCCCTGCGGATCGTCGCGCTTCACCGCGCGGATGGCGGTGGGGGCGGTGAAGAAGGACTTCACCTTATGGTCCTGAATGACGCGCCAGAAGGTGCCCGCATCCGGCGTGCCGACGGGCTTGCCCTCAAAGACGATGGTCGTCGCGCCCGCAATCAGCGGCGCATAGCAGATATAGCTGTGACCGACGACCCAACCCACATCCGAGGCGGCCCAGAAGACGTCGCCCGCTTCGATGTTGTAGATGTTCTTCATCGACCAGTTCAGCGCGACCAGATGCCCGCCGTTGTGACGCACGACGCCCTTGGGCTGGCCCGTCGTCCCCGAGGTGTAAAGGATGTAAAGCGGATCGTTCCCCGCCACCGGCACGCAATCGGCCAGCGGCGTCCCGGTCTGGAATTCGTGCCAGTCGTGATCGCGGCCCGGGATCAGCTCGGCGGTTTCCTGTTCGCGTTGCAGGATGACGCAGAATTCGGGCTTCTGGCCGGATTGCTGGATCGCTGCGTCCAGCAGCGGCTTGTAGCGGACGACGCGGCCCGGCTCGATCCCGCAAGAGGCGGCGATGATCGCCTTGGGGGCGCAATCGTTGATGCGCGTGGCCAGCTCATGCGCGGCAAAGCCGCCGAAGACGACGCAGTGAACGGCCCCGATGCGGGCGCAGGCCAGCATCGCGACCAGCGCCTCGGCGACCATCGGCATATAGATGATGACGCGGTCGCCTTTGGTCACGCCCTTGGCCTGCAAGGCACCGGCCAGCCGGGCGGTGGCCTCTTGCAGCTCGCGGAAGGTCAGCGTGGCCTGCGACTGGGTGACCGGGCTGTCATGGATGATGGCGGGCTGATCGCCACGGCCAGCTTCCACATGGCGGTCGACGGCGTTCCAGCAGGTGTTGACCATGCCATCCGCGAACCATTCGTAAAGGGGCGCATTCTCATCGAACAGCGCCTTGCTGGGGGGGCGGACCCAATCGATCTTCCGGGCCTGCTGCATCCAGAACGCCTCGGGGTCATTTTGCGCCGCTAGGTAAACTTCTTTGTATACCATGGTATCCCTCCGCTACTGCGCAGCGTAATTACGCTGCGCATCGGCTTTTCGCAACAATGATGCGCGGGCTGACAGCGATAAACCAGAGGTGATGGCGTCGGAACATGAAAAAGGCCCCGGAAGCCGGGGCCTTTGAAGCGTTTCGCACGAGGTCAGCTGTAATGGCCGACCGGGGTGCCTGCGATCACGCTCATGTTCAAGAGGCCGCGCGTGGTGATCGAGGGCGTCACGATATGCACACGGTTCCCCATACCCATCAGGATCGGCCCGACCTCCAACCCGTTGGCCTTGAGTTTCAAGGCGTTGCGCACGCCCGAGGCCGAGTCGGTGCCCGAGAAGACCAGCACGTTCGCCGCCCCTTCGATGCGCGAATTGGGCATCAGACGTTCGCGGATGGTGGGGTCCAGCGCCGAGTCGACATGCATTTCGCCGTCAAAGACGAAGTCGACATTGCGGCATTCAAGGATCTGCATGGCTGCGCGCATCTTGCGACCGGATTCGGTGTCGAGATTGCCGAATTGCGAATGGCTGCAGAGCGCAACCTTGGGCGTGATGCCGAAACGACGCACGTGGCGGGCGGCACCGATGACCGAATCAGCTACCTGCTCGGGGGTGGGGGCGTGGTGAACCTGCGTATCGGCGACGAACAGCGGCCCGTCTTCCAGGATCATCAGCGACAGCGCGCCCACCGGCCGCAGCCCGTCGCGGGCCAGAATCTGGCGCACATAGTTCAGGTGCCAGCTGTACTGACCGAAGGTGCCGCAGATCATGCTGTCAGCCTCTTCGCGCTGCACCATGACCGCGCCGATGGCGGTGGTGTTGGTGCGCATGATCGCCCGGGCAATATCGGGGGTGACGCCCTGGCGCGCCATCAGCTCGTGATAGGTGCCCCAGTAATCGCGGTAGCGAGGATCGTTTTCGGGGTTCACGATCTCGAAGTCGCGGCCCGGACGGATCGGCAGACCGGCGCGTTCCGCGCGCATCTCGATGACCTCGGGACGGCCGATCAGGATCGGCACATCCGTCGTCTCCTCCAGCATGGCGTTGGCGGCGCGCAGGACACGCTCATCCTCGCCCTCGGCGAAGACGATGCGGCGCTTGGCGGTCGCGGCGGCCTCGAACACCGGGCGCATGATCATCGAGGTGCGGAAGACCGAGCCGTCGAGCTTGCGCTTGTAGGCCCCGATATCCTCGATCGGGCGGGTGGCGACGCCGGTTTCCATCGCGGCCTTGGCCACCGCGCTGGAAACGACGCCGATCAGGCGCGGATCGAAGGGCTTCGGGATCAGATATTCCGGCCCGAAGGTCAGCGTCTCGCCGCGATAGGCCATGGCGGCCTCGGCGCTGGTGGTGGCGCGGGCGAGGCGGGCGATGCCCTCGATACAGGCCAGCTGCATCTGGTCGTTGATGGTGGTCGCGCCCACGTCCAGCGCGCCCCGGAAGATGAAGGGGAAGCACAGGACGTTGTTGACCTGGTTCGGGTAGTCGCTGCGCCCGGTGGCGATGATCGCGTTCGGCGCGACGGCGCGCACGTCCTCGGGCAGGATCTCGGGCGTGGGGTTCGCCAGGGCGAAGACGATGGGGCGCTCGGCCATCTTGGCGACCATCTCGGCCTTCAGGACGCCGGGGCCCGAGAGGCCCAGGAACAGGTCCGCGCCCTCGATCACCTGATCCAGCGTGCGCAGATCGCTTTTCTGCGCATACTCAGCCTTTTGCGGCGTCATCTGCTCGGTCCGGCCCTCATAGACCAGCCCTTCGATGTCGCAGAGCCAGACGTTCTCGCGCTTGACGCCCAGTTTCAGCAGCATGTTCAGGCAGGCGATGCCCGCCGCCCCACCGCCGGTCGAGACGACTTTGATCTCTTCGAACTTCTTGCCGGTGATCAGCAGCGCGTTGGTCGCGGCGGCGCCCACGACGATGGCGGTGCCGTGCTGGTCATCGTGGAAGACCGGAATGTTCATCCGCTCGCGGCAGATTTTCTCGACGATGAAACAGTCAGGGGCCTTGATGTCTTCAAGGTTGATGGCACCGAAGGTCGGCTCAAGCGCGCAGACGATCTCGGCCAGCTTCTCGGGGTCGGATTCGTTCACCTCGATGTCGAAGCAGTCGATGCTGGCGAATTTCTTGAAGAGGACGGCCTTGCCCTCCATCACGGGCTTCGAGGCGATGGCGCCGATATTGCCCAGACCCAGAACGGCGGTGCCGTTCGAGACCACGGCGACCAGGTTCCCGCGCGAGGTATAGCGTGCGGCGGTGCTGGGATCGGCCTTGATCTCAAGACAGGCCTCGGCGACCCCGGGGGAATAGGCACGCGACAGGTCCCGGCCGTTGGCCAGAGGCTTGGTCGCCCGCACCTCCAGTTTGCCGGGGCGGGGGAATTCATGGTAATCCAGCGCTTCCTGCCTTGCGCTGTCCTGTCTACGTTCTTCCATCGTCGCCTCCTCGGGAATGGTTGAGCGTTAAACTATTTTCTTTTCGGGGAACAGGGGGGTTCCGTGACTTCACGATAATCTTGCGTCAAAGCAGCCCAAAGCGCAAAGTTCCGCCCATGGTCGGCGGATGGACAAGGGGCAAAACATGGCGTTGGTGGACGAAGCAAGAGAAGTGCGCGAGCGCGCCTATGCGCCCTATTCGAATTTCAAGGTCGGTGCCGCCGTGCGCGGGCAGTCGGGCGCGATCTATCGCGGCTGCAATGTCGAAAACGTAGCCTATCCCGAAGGCACCTGCGCCGAGGCCGGGGCCATCGCCGCGATGATCGCCGCGGGCGAGACCGAGCTGATCGAGGTCGCCGTCATCGCCGACTCGCCCGAGCCGGTGCCCCCCTGCGGCGGCTGCCGCCAGAAACTGGCCGAATTCGGCCGCTCTCATACCCCTGTGCTGCTGGCGACGGTCAGCGGCAAGACGCTGGCAACCACGGTGGGCGAGTTGCTGCCCGGCCGGTTCGAGGTCGCCCATATGGCCGGGACGGAATGACCGCAGCCCCGGCCGTTCACAATCTGGATGAGGCGGGCGACCCCCGCAGCATCATCGCCGGGATCCGCGATGGGCGCGGGCTTGACGCCACCGGCGCGCGGCAGTTTGCCCAAGGGCTGGTCAGCGGCTGGTTCAGCGATGCGCAGGTGGGCGCATTGGCGATGGTGGTGCTGACGCGCGGCATCGGCCCCGAGGGGCGCGTGCATTTGACGCAGGCCATGCGCGATTCGGGGCGCGTGCTGCAATGGGACCTGCCGGGCCCGGTGGTCGACAAGCATTCGACGGGCGGTATCGGTGATACGGTCAGCCTGATCCTCGCGCCCGTGGTTGCCGCCTGCGGGGCCTATGTGCCGATGATCTCGGGCCGGGGGCTGGGGCATACGGGCGGGACGCTGGACAAGCTTGAGGCGATTGCGGGCCTGCGCACCGATCTGTCCGAGGCCGAGTTTCGCCGTGTCGTCGCCGACACCGGCACCGCCATAGTCGCCGCGGGCGGTGATCTCGCGCCCGCCGACCGTCGGCTTTACGCGCTGCGGGATGAGACGGCGACGGTGGAAAGCATCGACCTGATCACCGCCTCGATCCTGTCGAAGAAGCTGGCGGCGGGGATTGATGCGCTGGTGCTGGACGTCAAATGCGGCTCGGGCGCGTTTCTGAAGACCAGCGATGAGGCGCTGGAACTGGCGCGGGCGCTGGTCGTGACGGCGACCGGCGCGGGGAGCCGTTGTCAGGCCTTCGTGACCGACATGGACCAGCCGCTGGGCCGCGCCGCAGGCAACGCGCTGGAACTGCGCGAGGCGATCCGCGTCCTGCGCGGCGATCCATGGGCAGATCTGGGGCGTCTGGGCGATCTGTCGCTGGCTCTGGCCAGCGGCTGTCTGCGGCTGGCGGGCATCGCGCCGGAGGCAGCCATCACGGCATTGGAAACCGGCGCGGCGGCTGAGCGTTTTGCCCGCATGATTGCCGCACAGGGGGGGCCGAGTGATCTGCTGGAGCATCCCGAGAAATATCTGCCCGACGCGCCGGTCATCCGGCCCGTGCCGGGGCAGGGCGTGATCCGCGCCATCGATACCGAGGCGCTTGGCCGCGTGGTGGTGGCTCTGGGCGGCGGACGGCTGCACGCCTCGGACAAGATCGATCCCCGCGTGGGCCTGTCGGGGCTTCTGGGCATTGGCGAGGAGGCAGGCCCCGACCGCCCTCTGGCGCTGGTCCATGCCCGCAATGAGGCCGAGGCTGCCCGCGCCGTTTGCGCCGTCCATTCGGCCTACAGCTTTGGCGAAGCCCCCGCGCCGCAATCCTTGATCCGGTTTCAGGTGGATGCCGAATGACCAGCCGACGCGCCTTTCTGATCGTCATGGATTCTGTCGGCATTGGCGGCGCGCCGGATGCCGACCAGTTCTTCAATGATGACCGCCCGGACACGGGGGCGAACACGCTGGCCCATATCGCCCGCGCGGCGCCGCTGAACATGCCGCACCTTGACGCTTTGGGCCTTGGCGCGGCCCTGCGCCTTGCCAGCGGCGAGGATGCGCCGGGTCTGGGCCGCCCGCCACAGGGCCTTTGGGGGGCGGCGACCGAGGTGTCGCGCGGCAAGGACACACCCTCGGGCCATTGGGAGCTGGCGGGCGTACCGGTGCCCTGGGCCTGGCACTATTTCCCCGACACGCATCCTGCCTTTCCGCCCGACCTCAGCGCCCGGATCGCCGCACTGGCGGGGACCGAGGGCATTCTGGGCGACGAACACGCCTCGGGGACCGAGATCATCGCCCGGCTGGGCGACCGGCATCTGCAAAGCGGCTGGCCGATCTGCTATACTTCGGCTGACAGTGTGCTGCAGATCGCCGCGCATGAAGAGGCCTTCGGCTTGCAGCGCCTTTATGATCTCTGCATCGAGGTGGCGAAGCTGGTCCATCCCCTGCGCGTGGGCCGGGTGATCGCGCGGCCGTTTCTGGGGCAGGGGGGCAGCTATGCCCGCACGCCCAACCGGCGCGACTTCGCGATTGCGCCGCCCTCGGACACGCTGCTGGACGTGGCGCAGGCCGCAGGCGCGCCGACCCATGCCATCGGCAAGATTGGCGACATCTTCTCGCATCGCGGGATCGACCGGCTGCACAAGGGGGCCTCGGACGCCGATCTGGCGCGACACTTGATCCGGCTGGCCGATGAGGCCGAAGAGGGCAGCCTGACCTTCGCCAATTTCGTCGAATTCGACAGCCTTTATGGCCATCGCCGCGACATCAACGGCTATGCGCGCGCGCTGGAATGGTTCGACGGCATCGCCGGGCAGTTCCTTGCGCGCCTGCGCCCCGGCGATCTGGCGATCTTCACCGCCGATCACGGCAACGACCCCAGTTGGAGCGGCACCGACCACACGCGCGAACGCGTGCCCGTGCTGGGCTGGGGCTATGGCGCGCGCGAGATCGGGCTGGTGGGTTTTGCGGATGTGGCGGCCTCGGTCGCGCAGCATCTGGGATTGCCCGCAATCGGGCCGGGAAGGGTATTTCTGTGATGAAGAAGATTGAGCTTCACCTGCATCTGGAAGGCGCCGCACCCCCGGGGTTCATCCGTGGTCTGGCGGCGGAAAAGCATCAGGACCTGTCGGGCATCTTCGATGCGGATGGGAACTACACCTATCGCGATTTCAAGGACTTCCTGCGCGTCTATGAGGCCGCGACCTCGGTCCTGCAGGGACCGCGCGATTATGCGCGCCTGCTGGAGGAGGTGCTGGAGAATGCCGCCGAACATGGCGTCATCCATGCCGAGCTTTTCGTCTCGCCCGAGTTCTGCGGCGGGGCCGACCTGCACGCGTGGAAAGATCATCTGGCCGCCATGGAAGAGGTCGCACAGCGGATGGGGCGGCAGGGCATCTCCAGCCATGCCATCGTCACACCGATCCGCCATTTCGGGCCGGAACGTGCGCGCAAATCCGCAATCTGCGCGGCCGAGACCTCGGGCGGCTGGGTCACTGGCCTTGGCCTTGGCGGGGCCGAGGATGTGGGCAGGCCGCAGGATTTCGCCTGGTCCTACGACTGCGCGCGTGAGGCGGGCCTTGGCCTGACCATCCATGCCGGAGAGTGGTGCGGCCCGCAATCCATCCGCGATGCGCTGACACTGGGCGTGACCCGCATCGGCCACGGCGTCCGCGCCATCGAGGATCCGGCGCTGGTTCGCGATCTGGCCGAGCGTGAGATCACGCTGGAATGCTGTCCCGGCTCGAACATCGCGCTTGGGATCTATACCGACTGGCCCTCGCATCCCATTGCGCGACTGGCGGATGCGGGCGTGCGGGTGACGGTCTCGACCGATGATCCGCCGTTTTTCCACACCGACATGACGCGGGAATACGAACGGCTTTCCAGCGCATTCGGTTGGGCCGAGACCGAATTCACGCAGATGAACCTCTGGGCGGCGGACGCGGCCTTCTGTAATGACAGCACAAAGACACGCCTGCGAAAGGAACTGGCATGACCCAGCAGCACCTGACCGTCGTCAACCACCCGCTGGTCCAGCACAAGCTGACCATCATGCGCAACAAGCAGACCTCGACCGCCGGTTTTCGCAGACTTTTGCGCGAAATCAGTCTGCTCTTGGCCTATGAGGTCACGCGCGAGCTGGAGATGACCGAAACCACCATCGAGACCCCGCTTTGCGAAATGCAGGCCCCCACGCTGGAAGGGAAAAAACTGGCGCTGATCTCGATCCTGCGGGCCGGAAACGGGCTGATGGACGGGATTCTCGAACTGATTCCCGGCGCGCGCGTGGGCTTCATCGGCCTTTACCGCGACCCCGAGACGCTGAAGCCGGTGCAATATTACTCGAAGGTGCCGAACGCGTTGGACGCCCGCATGACCATTGTCGTCGATCCGATGCTGGCCACCGGCAATTCCTCGGTCGCGGCGATCGATCTTCTGAAGCAGCAGGGCGCAAAAAACCTGCGATTCCTGTGCCTTCTGGCCGCACCTGAAGGCGTGCAGCGGATGAAAGAGGCCCATCCCGACGTGCCGATCGTCACCGCCTCGCTGGATGAGCGGCTGGACGATCACGGCTATATCTGGCCGGGTCTGGGCGACGCGGGCGACCGGATGTTCGGCACGAAATAAGCCGGAGTTAACGGCTTCTTCAGGGGATTGCGCTCAAATCGGCTGGAAATGGTCGATTCGGGGGCAGGAATGGCATGGGTTTTGCGGGCGCTGGCGGGTCTTCTGCTGCCGCTGGGGCAAGCATGGGCGGTTGAACCCGCACCGGCCGAGCTTCCCCCCGATGATTTCACCGCGCGGCAATATATCGACAGCACGGGCTGCGTGTTCCTGCGCGGGGAAACCGGACAATGGGCGCCGCGCGTGGCGCGGGATGGCTCGCAACTCTGCGGCTATCCGCCCTCGCTGTCCGCGCGTGGCCGGGCACCCGATCCGGCACTGGCCGACAAGGCACAACGTGGCCGCGCCGATCAGGTCGAGCAGGTGCTGAATGAGCTGGTCATCACCAACCTGAAACCGGGAGAGCTTGGCTCGGACGCGCGCCCGCGCGAGGCGCTGACCGATCACGGGCCCGAGCCCGCGCCGCAGGGCCCGCTGGACGAGTTGAAGGCCGAGATCAGTGCTTCGGCCGAGGTTCGCCAGCAGATGGCGGCCGGGATCAAGCCGAACCTGCGCCTTTGCGAGCTTCTGGGATATGATGGCAAGCGCATTCGGCCCGAGGAGGGCGATCTGGGCCGTGACCCGACGCAGGGATTCTGTGGCTCTCTGCCGCAGGCCGATCTGGCCCGGCTGGCCTTTGCGCGCCCCGCTGGCAGTGCGGTGTCGACAGCGCCTGACGTCGCGAAAACAGCCTTGGTTGAGCCTGTCGCCACGGCTCGCCCCAAGCCAAGGGCAGAACGCACGCCCGCGACGCGGGTTGCTGCGGCTGAGGCCCCGCACAAACGGGCAGAGGGCGCGCGCCCCGCGCCGGTACGCGAGGTCACCAAACCGACCCCATCGCAGGTGCCCGCGGCCCTATCCCGCATCCCGCCCGGCGCACGCTTTGTCTATGTCGGCAGCTATTCGGTCCAGACGAATGCCGAGGCGACCGGACGCCGCGTCCTGCAGATGGGCCTGCCGGTATCGCGCGCGGTTCAGGTCCAGCCCGGACGCGACGTGCAGGTCGTGATCGCCGGTCCTTTCGAGGGGCGCGAGGCCGTGGTTCGCGCGCTCGACCAGATCCGCAAGGCGGGGTTTTCGGATGCCTATGCCCGGTAAGGGGTCACTGGTCGCAGATTTCCTGCAGGGCCAGCCAGTCGCGGTCACTCAGGACCGGGCGTGGAATTTCGGTGCGGAAGGGATCGGCCTCGATCAGCCCCAGAACGGCCTCTCCGGTCGGGTCGAGCGAGCGGGCATAAGGCTCGCTGGAGACACCCGCCTCGGCGAAGCGCTTCAGCAAGGGCTCGTCCTCGGGGCGCGGGGCAGCGGTGGACAGCAGGCGCTCGCCATAACCCTGCAGGGCATTTTCGGGCAGTTTGCCGGTTGTCATCAGATGGAAGGTCGCACGGGGACCGGCATAGCGCAACGCATCCAGCATCGGGTCATTGGCCGTAGCGGCGGCCACGGCGGCAAGAATATGGCCTGCGGCGGCTTCGGGCGATTGTTGACCGGCGATCAGATCTTCACCGATGATGGTGATATTGCCGGGCAGGGTGCGGGCGTCACGCAAGGTGGTCGGCAGGATGAAGATTTCGGCACCGGGGGTGATCAGCCGCTCGGCCAGCGCCTTGCGGACCACATCGCCAGCCGGGCGCGAGCAGGCCGCGCCGGTGGTCTTCGACATTTCGCTGAGGATTATCCGGCCGATTTCGTGCCGCTGTGCCGGGGGCGCGACGCTTGCGGCATGGCGGACCAGCGCGGGCGGGACCCAGAACACGCCGACGATGGCCATGGCGATGGCCGCGCTCAGCATCATGCCGCTGCGCAAACGGCCGGGATGAGGTTTGCGCGCCTCGATCGCGCGATGAATCCGCGCGATGGCCGAGATCATCAGCTCATCCTCGATCTCAAGCTCTTCGTCGGATTCGGCCCCGCCGGGGGCATAGACCGCCGGGTGCTTGCCGGGGTTCAGGCGTGTGACAGCCGCCAGCGACCAATGCGCCAGCGGCGTTTCCGAACGGGGATCTGTCAGCACCAGCGTCGCATCACCGAAGGACACGATGACGTCGCGCAGGCGCGCCTGCGGCGTTTCCCGCCAGATGCCCGAGGATTCAAGTCTCTGAAACTGGTTAAGCGCCGTCATCCCCGCGCGAAGGCCCCCGCTGCATTTTCCCAAGCATATGCGAAGGCATCGCAGGGTCAACTGCACCCATATCCCGCCCGTCAGGCCTGTCCCAGCCCCGATCTGCGCCGAAGCGCCCGGAAAGCGCCCTCAGGCGTCTTCCGGAACGTTCATCCCCCGCTCGCGCGCAAGCTCGCGAATGCGGTTTTGCAGCTTGTCGAAGGCGCGGACCTCGATCTGGCGGATGCGCTCGCGCGAGACCTCGTAGCGCAGCGACAGATCTTCCAGCGTCATCGGATCATCGCGCAGGCGACGCTCCATCAGGATGTCCTTTTCGCGGTCGTTCAGCACATCCATGGCCGACAGCAGCATCTCGCGCCGGGTCGACAGCTCATCGGCCTCCTCAAAGGCGGCGGCCTGATCGGCGTCCTCATCCTCCAGCCAGTCCTGCCATTGCGCGGTGGATTCGCCGTCGCCCGAGCCGATCGTGGCGTTCAGCGAGGCGTCGCCCCCCGACAGGCGGCGGTTCATGTCGATGACGTCGCGCTCGGTTACATTCAGGTCATGCGCGATCTGGGCGACGTTTTCGGGGCGCAGATCGCCCTCTTCCAGCGCGCCCAGCTTGGACTTGGCCTTGCGCAGGTTGAAGAACAGCTTCTTCTGCGCCGAGGTCGTGCCCATTTTCACCAGCGACCAGGACCGCAGGATATATTCCTGGATCGAGGCGCGGATCCACCACATCGCATAGGTGGCCAGACGGAAGCCCTTTTCAGGGTCGAAGCGCTTGACTGCCTGCATGAGACCGACGTTCGCCTCCGAGATCACCTCGGCCTGCGGCAGGCCGTAGCCGCGATAGCCCATGGCGATCTTGGCGGCCAGACGCAGGTGGCTGGTCACAAGACGCTGCGCCGCCTCGGGGTCTTCGTGATCGACCCAGGCCTTGGCCAGCATGTATTCCTCTTCGGGTTCCAGCAGGGGAAACTTCCGGATTTCCTGCAGGTAACGGTTCAGCCCCTGTTCAGGACTGGGCGCGGGAAGGTTCGTATAGTTTGCCATCTCATCCCTTTTCCCGCCACTTCGGGGCGGGCAAATGTGAACGCGCGGCGTTCAGTCAGGTTCCTGACGCGTCGGCGCGCAATGTTTCCAGAAGCGCTGCCATATCTTGGGGCAGCGGACTGTCGAAGGCCAGCGTCTCGCCGCTGACCGGGTGCGTAAAGCCCAGGTGGGCTGCGTGAAGCGCCTGCCGTGGGAAGGTTGCGATCGCCTGGGCCGCCTGATCGCCAAGGGCGCGGGCCGAGGCGCGTTTAGCGCTACCATACACCGGATCGCCGATCAGACCCAATCCCGCGTAGGCCATATGCACGCGGATTTGATGGGTCCGCCCGGTCTCAAGCTGGCATTCGACCAGCATGGCCGAGGGCGGAGTGCCGAAACTCTCCTGCACCCGCGCGCGCGTCACGGCGTGGCGGCCGCGCGCAAAGCTGACCGCCTGTTTCTGCCGGTCCGAAGGGTGGCGCCCCAGCATCGTGGTGATGCGCAGGGTGCCGCCCGGCTCGAAGGCAAGCCCCGGCAGGCCGCGCAGGCGCGGGTCGCCCGCATCGATGGCCCCATGCGCCAGCGCCAGATAGCGCCTTTGCGCGCTGTGGTCGTGGAACTGCTGCGCCAGCCCCTGATGGGCCAGATCGGTCTTGGCCACGACCAGAAGCCCCGAGGTGTCCTTGTCGATCCGGTGCACGATGCCCGGCCGTGCCATGCCGCCGATGCCCGACAGGCTGTCGCGGCAATGGGCCAGCAGCGCATTGACCAGCGTGCCGCTGGGCGAGCCGGGGGCAGGGTGAACCACCATCCCGGCAGGCTTGTCGATGACGATCAGCGCGTCATCCTCATAGGCGACGACCAGCGGGATATCCTCGGGCGCGGCCTCAAGGGGGGCGGGTTCGTCCAGGCGGATGAGGAAACTCTGGCCGCCCTGCACCCGCGTCTTGACGTCGGTGACGGTGCCTGCGGGCCCGCTGACCGCGCCCTCGGCGATCAGGCGCGACAGGCGAGAGCGCGAAAGTGCGGCTTCCTCTGGCGCAGCAAGCGCCAGCGCCTTATCAAGCCGATCGGACAGACCGTCAGGAATGGTGATGATGACTTCTGGCATGGACCGGAATGATAAGCGTGAAAACGGATCCGAGGAAGCGCTGCCGATGCTGCGCTGGCTGCGGCTTCTGGTGACGTCGCTGGCCGTGGTGATGGGCGTTGGCATCATCGCCATCGTGGCCCTGCTTTGGCTGCGTCTGGGCGAGCGTCCGCTGCCCGAACTGCCACCCCAGATCGCCCTTCCCGAAGGAGAGAGCGCCGCCGCCGTCACCTTCGCCCGCGACTGGCTGGTCGTGGTGACCGACAGCGGCAAGGTGCTGCTTTACGATCACCAGGGCAAGCTGCGCGAGGAAGTGCAGCCCTAGGCCTTCGCCTCCAGCGCGTCCAGACGGGCGCGCAGCTCGGCGTTTTCCGTCCGGGCCTTGATGGCCATTTCGCGCACGGCTTCGAACTCTTCGCGGGTGACAAAGTCACGCTCGGCCAGCCAACGGTCGATCCAGCCGTTGAACGCGGTCTGCGCCTCATCCTTGGCGCCCTGAGCCACGCCCATCGCATTGGTCATCAGCTTGGAGAAATCGTCGAAGATACTGTTCTTGGCGGTCATAGCAGGCCTTTCGGGTCGATACGCCCCTTTATATGGAGGCAGAATGGCACAGGTTCAATGACAGGCTTGTAGGTTGACACCCGGATGCGCGCGCCTAGGCTGCGCCCGCCAAACCGAGGACCGCATGATCCCTTTTCCGCAGATTTCGCCCGAGATTTTCACCATCCACCTTTTCGGCATGGATTTTTCGCTGCGCTGGTACGCGCTGGCCTATCTGGTCGGGCTGATCCTCGGCTGGCGCATTCTGGTCGGGTTGATGCGCCGTCCGCGCCTTTGGGGTGACGGCGCGCCCATGCGCCCCGAACAGGTCGAGGAATTGCTGACCTGGGTCATCGCGGGCGTCGTGCTGGGCGGTCGTCTGGGCTTCGTGCTGTTCTATGAGCGCGAGTACTACATGGCCAATCCGGGCCAGATCCTGCAGATCTGGCAGGGCGGCATGTCCTTCCACGGCGGGTTCCTGGGGGTCGTCATCGCCTCGTGGATCTATTGCCGCCGCCACGGGATCGCGCCGCTGCGGCTGGCCGACGGGTTGGCGGTCGCGACGCCGATCGGTCTGGGGCTGGGTCGGGTCGCGAATTTCATCAATGGTGAGCTGTGGGGCCGCCCGACCGACGCACCCTGGGGCGTGATCTTCCCTGGCGAGGCCGCGCAGAACTGTCCGGGTGTCGAGGGGCTGTGCGCCCGCCATCCCAGCCAGCTTTATGAGGCCGGGCTGGAGGGCGTGTTGCTGGCGATCATCCTGTTCGCGGTCGTCCGCACAGGCGGGCTGCGGCGACCGGGCCTTGCCCTTGGCATCTTTGTCGCGGGCTATGGCATCAGCCGCTTCATCGTCGAATTCTTCCGTCAGGCCGACGCGCAATTCATCACGCCCGACAATCCGCTGGGCCATGTACTGGGCGGCCCGGTCTGGGGCATCACCCGCGGGCAGGAGCTGTCGCTGCCGATGATCGCCGTCGGCATCATCTTCGTCATTCTGGCGCTGAGGCGGCCAGCGGTGCCCGCATGACGCCTCTGGGCCGGTTGATTGCCGCTCAGATCCGGCTGTCGGGGCCGATGCCGCTGGATGAATATATGCAGCTGTGCCTGCTGCATCCTCAGCACGGCTATTACGCGACGCGCGACCCCTTTGGCGCGAAGGGCGATTTCACCACTGCGCCCGAGATCAGCCAGATGTTCGGAGAGATGGTCGGCCTGACGCTGGCTCAGGCCTGGCTGGATCAGGGCAGCCCGTCGCCGTTTACTCTGGCCGAGATCGGGCCGGGGCGGGGCACGCTGATGGCCGATATCCTGCGGGTGATCCGGGGCGTTCCCGGCATGCGGGATGCGGCGCGACTCGTGCTGGTCGAGGCCTCGGCCCATCTGCGGCAGGTACAGACGGACCGGCTGGGTCAGATCCGCCATGTCGATGACGTCACGACGCTTCCCGACGGGCCGCTGTTTCTGGTCGCGAATGAGTTTTTCGATGCGCTGCCGATCAAGCAGTTTCATCGCACTGCGCAGGGCTGGGCCGAATGCATGGTCATGCTGGATGGTGAGGGAGCGCTGGCCCTGAGCCTGGGCCCCGCGACCGAAGGGCCCGCCGCGCCCGAGGGCGAGATCGCCGAGCATTGCCCGGCCGCCGCCCCTGCCGCCGCCGAGGTCGCCCGCCGCATCGTCGCCTTCGGCGGCTGCGCGATTTTCGTCGATTACGGCGGCTGGAACGGTCGCGGCGACACCTTTCAGGCGCTGCGCAATCACGCCCCCGACGACCCGCTGGCCCATCCGGGCGAGGCTGATCTGACCGCCCATGTCGACTTTGCCCCGCTGGCGCAGGCCGCGTCAAAGGCGGGGGCCGAGGTCTCGCGCCTTGAGACGCAGGGCGACTGGCTGCTGCGCCTTGGCATCCGTCAGCGCGCCGAGGCTCTGGCCGCAGCGGGCGACGGAACCGCCATGGCTGCGCTTCATCGCTTGACCGATGCCGAAGAAATGGGGCAGCTATTCAAGGTACTTGCCCTGTGGTCACCCGGCGCCCCGCTGCCGGCAGGTTTCGAACGACTGGAGCTGCATGCACACGATGCTTGAAATCCTGACGAATCCGCTGCTCGGGCCAGTGCGGCACGGGTTTTTCACCCGTAAGGGCGGGGCCTCCTCGGGCCTGTTTTCAGGGCTGAACTGCGGCTATGGCTCCAGCGATCAGGGTGAGATCGTGGCGATCAACCGCGCCCGCGTGGCCGAGGCCATGGGCGTGCCGGTGACGCGCCTTGCGACCGTCCATCAGGTCCATTCGGCCGAGGTGGTGACGCTGCGCGAAGGCTGCGACCCGACCGAGGCCGCCAAGCAGCGCGCCGACGCCATGGTCACTGCCGTTCCCGGTATCGCTTTGGGCGTGCTGACCGCCGATTGCCAGCCGATCCTGCTGGCCGATCCGCAGGCGGGCGTGATCGGTGCCTTGCACGCAGGCTGGAAAGGCGCTCTGGGCGGCATCATCGAGGCAACCGTGGGCGCGATGAACGATCTGGGGGCCACGCATATCCGCGCGGTCATCGGCCCGACGATCAGCCAGCGCGCCTATGAGGTCGGCGAGGATTTCATGGACGCGTTTCTGGCCGAAGATCCGGGCCATCACCGCTTCTTCGCGGGCGGCCCGAACGGGCGGCCGATGTTCGACCTGCCGTCCTTTGGCCTATCGCGCCTGCGCGAAGCCGGTGTCGAGGCCGAATGGACCGGCCACTGCACCTATTCCGACCCGGAGCGGTTCTATTCCTATCGCCGCACCACGCATAATTCCGAAGCCGATTACGGGCGTCTGATCTCGGTGATCGTGCTTTAAGGCCGCAGCGGCGCTTAGCTGGCTGCGGCGGCCCGGCTTTCGACGATGTCGAAGGGCACGCCCGGCTCATCCTTGGCGCAGCGGATCACCAGGCTGGTCTTCACGCTGGCGACGTTGTCGGCCGAGGTCAGCCCCTCGGTCAGGAAGCGCTGGAAGGTCGGCAGATCGGGCGAGACGCATTTCAGGATGAAGTCGATCTCGCCGTTCAGCATGTGGCATTCGCGGACCAGCGGCCATTCGCGGGCGCGGGCCTCGAAGGCCGAAAGGTCCTTTTCGGACTGGCTGTGCAGGCGCACCATGGCGAAGACCTGTACCTCGAACCCCAGCTCGCGCGGTTCGACCTTGGCGTGATAGCTGCGGATGAAGCCCAGTTCCTCCAGCGCACGCACGCGCCGCAGGCAGGGCGGGGCCGAGATGCCGACCCGCCGCGCAAGCTCGACATTGGTCATCCGTCCGTCCGCCTGCAGTTCAGCCAGAATCTTGCGGTCGATTTCGTCAAGCCGTGCGCCGGTCATATTTCCCCCAAAGGCCGCAGGGCGGCAGAAAACATGCGGGAAGCTATCCTGAAGGGGCGGTCTGCGCAATATTATTTCAGAAAAGAAATCTGCACGACGCTGCGGATTGCATGGTTGCCCCCCGGTGTTTACCTAAGACCCGCAATCACAAGGGTCCGCCGATATGTCCGAAACGAAGATGCCCGCCCATACCCGCGTCCTGATCGTGGGCTCTGGCCCGGCCGGTTACACCGCTGCGGTCTATGCCTCGCGCGCGATGCTTGAGCCTGTGCTGATCCAGGGCATGCAGCCCGGTGGCCAGCTGACCATCACCACCGAGGTCGAGAACTGGCCGGGCGAAACCCAGATCCAGGGCCCCGAACTGATGGTCAAGATGGAGGAGCACGCCCGCGCGATGGGCGCCAATATCTTCATCGACACGGTCACCCGGCTGGATCTGGGCGTGCGGCCTTTTGTCGCCGAATGCGACTCGGGCGCGCGGATCACGGCGGATGCGGTCATTCTGGCCACCGGCGCGCAGGCGCGCTGGCTGGGCATCCCGTCGGAGGAGAAGTTCAAGGGCTTCGGCGTTTCGGCCTGCGCCACCTGCGACGGGTTCTTCTATCGCGGGCACGAGATCGTCGTGGTCGGCGGCGGCAATACGGCGGTGGAAGAGGCCCTGTTCCTGACCAATTTCGCCTCGAAGGTGACGCTGGTGCATCGCCGCGACAGCCTGCGGGCGGAAAAGATCCTGCAGGACCGGCTGTTCAAACACCCGAAGGTCGCGGTCATCTGGGATCATGAGGTGGCCGAGGTGCTGGGCGACGACAGCCCGCTGGGCGTGACCGGCGTCAAGCTGCGCAACGTCAAGACCGGGGCCGAGCAGGTCGTGCCCGCCACCGGCTTCTTTGTCGCCATCGGCCATTCGCCCGCCTCGGAACTGGTCAAGGACCAGCTGGAGCTGCACAGCGGCGGCTACGTCAAGGTCGAGGCCGGCACGACCCGCACCTCGATCCCCGGCGTCTTTGCGGCGGGCGACCTGACCGACCACGTCTATCGTCAGGCCGTGACCAGCGCGGGCATGGGCTGCATGGCGGCGCTGGATGCCGAACGCTGGCTGGCCGAGCATCACGAGGCGGGCCAGCCTGACCCGAATGCGGCCGTCGAGCCCGCCGAACAGACCGCCTGAAGCGCGTGGGGACCCGTGCGCGGTCCCCCGCCCATTTCCGCATAAAGGCGGTGTTGCCAGCCCTTGCGCGATCGCCATGATGGCGACTGCCCAAGCTGTCCCTGAGCGAAAGATACCATGACCGACGCCAATCTGGTCCCGATCCGGGAACTGTACGTCTCGCCCGACGCCGCCCAGCACCTGAAGTCCGAGGCCGGGCGGATGCCCTCATGGGACCTGACGCCGCGCCAGATCTGCGATCTTGAGCTGATGATGAACGGCGGCTTCACGCCCCTGCGCGGCTTCCTGACCGAGGCCGATTACAACGCCGTTCTGGACGACATGCACCTGACGACCGGCGCGCTTTGGCCGATCCCGGTGACGCTGGATGTCTCGGCCGCCTTTGCCGAGGACCTTGAACCCGGCACTGACATCGCGCTGCGCGATCAGGAGGGCGTGATTCTGGCCATCATGTCGGTCACCGACAAATGGCAGCCGGAAAAGCAGACCGAGGCCCAGAAGGTCTTCGGCACCAATGATCCGGCGCATCCGGGCGTGCATTATCTGCACCATGTCGCGGGACCGGTCTATCTGGGCGGCCCGGTGAAGGGCGTGCAGGCCCCCACGCATTACGATTTCCGCGGCCGCCGCGACACGCCGAACGAATTGCGCGCGCATTTCCGCAAGATGGGCTGGCGTCGGGTCGTGGCGTTCCAGACCCGCAATCCGCTGCACCGCGCGCATCAGGAACTGACCTTCCGCGCCGCGCGCGAGGCGCAGGCGAACCTGCTGATCCATCCCGTCGTGGGCATGACCAAGCCCGGCGATGTCGACCATTTCACCCGCGTTCGCTGCTATGAGGCGGTGCTGGACAAATACCCCGCCGCGACCACGCATCTGTCGCTGCTCAATCTGGCGATGCGCATGGCGGGCCCGCGCGAGGCGGTCTGGCACGGCATCATCCGCCGCAATCACGGGCTGACGCATATGATCGTCGGGCGCGACCACGCAGGCCCCGGCAAGGATGCCGAGGGCCGCGATTTTTACGAACCCTATGCCGCGCAGGACCTGTTCCGTCAGCATCAGGCCGAAATCGGGGTCGAGATGATCGACTTCAAGCAGATGGTCTATGTGCAGGAGCGCGCCCAATACGAGCCCCGCGACGAGGTGGCCGAGGGTGAGACGATCCTCGACATCTCGGGCACGGAACTGCGCCGCCGCCTGCGCGAGGGGCTGGATATCCCCGAATGGTTCAGCTTCCCCGAGGTGGTCGAGCAGCTGCGCCGCACCTCGCCGGCGCGCGACCGGCAGGGCTTCACGGTGTTCTTCACGGGGCTTTCCGGCTCGGGCAAATCCACCATCGCCAATGCGCTGATGGTCAAGCTGATGGAGTTGGGCGGGCGTCCGGTCACGCTGCTGGACGGGGATGTCGTGCGCAAGCACCTGTCCTCGGAACTGGGCTTCTCCAAGGAGCATCGCGACATCAACATCAAGCGCATCGGCTATGTCGCGTCCGAGATCACCAAGAACGGCGGCATCGCCATCTGCGCGCCCATCGCCCCCTATGAGGCGACCCGCCGCGCCGTGCGCGACATGATCGAGGATCACGGCGCTTTCGTCGAAGTCCATGTCGCGACCAGCATCGACGAATGCGAACGGCGCGACCGCAAGGGGCTTTACAAGCTGGCGCGCGAAGGCCGGATCAAGGAATTCACCGGAATTTCCGACCCTTACGAGGTGCCCGGCACCCCCGAACTGCGGGTCGAGACCGAGGGGTTCGACGTCGATCACGCCGCCCATCAGGTGCTGCTGAAGCTTGAGGCGATGGGGCTGATCGGTCTGCAATAGGCAAGGCCGCCGTTGACCGGTCTGGCCCCTTGGCCTATCTGATTGGTCCGCAACGCGAGGAGCGCCGATGTCTGAACCCGTCCTCATCCTGACGATGAAATGGGGAACGCTTTACAGCGCCGAGGATGTGAACAGGCTGGCCCGCCAGACGCGCCGTCACCTTGCCCGCCCGCATCGCTTCATCTGCTTTACCGACGACGCCTCGGGGCTTGAGCCGGGGATCGAGCCCTGGCCCTTGCCCGAACTGGGCCTGCCGCCCGGCAGTGGCGACACGCGCTGGCGCAAGCTGGCGCTGTTTCGCGCCGATCTGGCGGATGCGCCGGGGGCGCTGGCGCTGTTTCTGGACCTCGACCTGATCGTCACCGGCGATCTGGGCCCGCTGTTCGATCTGCCCGGCGCGTTCCGCGTCATCCGCGACGACGACCTGTTTCGTGACAAGCCGCTGCGCAAGCTGAACCGCGAGCGCGACCGCTTCCTGCATGCGGTCGGCAATACCTCGGTCTTTCGTTACCGGCTGGGCACGCTGGCCTTCGCGCTGGACGCCTATCTGGCCGATCCGGCGGCGGCGGGGCGGAATTTCGAGCATGAGCAGCAGTTCCTCAGCGCCGAGCTGGAGCGGCGGGGCATGCTGGCCTATTGGCCGAAGGGCTGGTGCGTCAGCTTCAAGAATGACTGCGTGCCGCGCAATTTCCGCAGCTTCCTTGCCGATCCGACCCTGCCTGAAGGCGCAAAGATCGTGCTGTTTGCCGGAAACCCGAAGATGTCCGAGGTGTTTTCGGGGCAGGGGGGCAAGTGGTATCGCCGGATCGGCAATATCGACTGGCTGCGCCGCGCCTGGCTGTCGGAGCAGGGCAAATGACCGACGCGCAGTTGCACATCGTCACCGGCTCGGATGACAATTACGTGCCGGGGGTGATGGTGCTGATCGCCTCGGCCCATTGGCACAATCCCGGCGCGCGCTTCACGGTGCTGGATCTGGGCATCTCGGCGGAGAACCGGGCCCGCATCGACCGGCTGGCCGCGCGGCTGGACTGCCGGATCGACCGGATCGAGATTTCCGACAGCATCTTTGCCGCCATCCCGGTACGCCGCGCGCATCTGACGCGCAGCACCTATCTGCGCCTGCTGATCCCCGAGCTGATGCCCGAGGCCGAGCGCGTGGTCTATATGGATTGTGACATGGTCGTCACCGGCGATCTGACGCCGCTGGCGACAATGGATCTGGGCGCGGCACCGGTCGCGGCGGTCGCCTGCCCGGGGCCCGACAAGCGCGAGTTGGCGGCCACCGGCACGCAGAGGGGCGAATACGTCAATGCCGGGCTTCTGGTGATGAACCTGCCGGTCCTGCGCCGGGACGGCTTTGCCGCGCGCTGCCTTGAGCTTCTGTCCGATCCCGCCCATCCGCTTCTCAGCGAGGATCAATCCGCGCTCAACATCGCCTATCGCGGCCAGATGCTGTATCTGCCCGGGCGCTTCAACGTCTATGCCAATGAGGCGACCTATCCGAGCGCCGAGGATCTGCCGGATCAGATCAGCGTGCTGCATTACGTGGTCAGCATGAAGCCCTGGCTGTGGAGCGTGCCCTTCGGCGAGGTCTGGCAGTTCCACGCCAACCGCATCGCCGATCTGATGCCGCCGCGCAAACGCAGCTTCCGCCACTATCGCACGCGGGCCGAGATGTATCGCAGAAATGCCTTCGGGCTGGCTTTGGGGAAGAAGAAGCACTGGCGGCGCATCGCGCTGCGCCGGGCCATCCGGCAGGGCTTTGTGGCCGATTATCTGCGCGCGCAGGCGGCCCGCGCCAACTAGCCACGCCAAGTAGCTACAACGGAAAACGCGACCGGCTTTCACCGGTCGCGGTCGCGTCTGGTCAAATTCAGTGGACGCTGACCGGCGTCATTTCGTTCTGGCGCGCCAGCATGAAGGCCATGCTGCGGTCCTTGACCAGCGCAAGGCGTTCTCCGTCGATGCCATGAACGGCATAAAGCGCGTCGGCATCGGGCACTTGCTTGCGCACGTCCTCGGGGAGGGTGTCCATCGCGACGCGGCGGATATAGACCGTGTTCTCGGCGGCCTCTGCTCCGAAATCAAATTTGGTGTTCATGACGATCCCCTTTCATTTGCGGCTGATCGGTATGGTCTGGACAATGCTGTCGGGGGCCGAGCGGTTCAGGTCGATGTTCAGCAACCCGTTCTCCATCCCGGCCGAGACGACCTCGACGCCGTCCGCCAGCACGAAGTTGCGCTGGAAGGCGCGCGAGGCGATGCCGCGGTGCAGGAAGACACGCTCATCCCCGGCTTCGACCTGACGCCCGCGAATCACCAGCTGGCGATCCTCGAGTGTGATCGACAGATCCTCTTCCGAGAAACCGGCGACGGCCAGCGTGATGCGAAATCCGTTCGGGCCAAGATGTTCGATATTGTAGGGCGGATAGCCCTCGGCGCCTTTGGCGGCGCGTTCGGCAAGCCGCTCCAACTGGTCGAACCCCAGCAGAAACGGATGTGTGGCCAGACTTATCTTGGTCATTTCCAAGCCCTTTGCGGTAAAGCGACTGTCGGCCGGGCCCCGATCTGGCGGCCCGACACTGGTAATATGAGAATGCGCGGCCCGACCTGCAAGATGCTGCAACCCCATTAACAGCGCCCCGGCGGCAAGCTATAACACTCGCACCACGATCCGAGGCCAAGCATGAACGCCCAGCACGAGATGTCCCCAGACGAGATTGCCCGCGCCCGGCTTGAGGTGTTGCGGAGGGAGCATCGCGATCTGGACGAGGCGATTGCCGCGCTGGCCGAGCAGGCGCTGACTGCCTCGCTGACGCTGCAGCGGCTGAAAAAGCAGAAGCTGCTGCTGAAGGACAAGATCGCCCGGCTGGAAGACCAGCTGACCCCCGATATCATCGCCTGATTGCATGCCCGCCCCGCTCGCGCTAGGGCGGGGGGCAAAAGGGGATGACGATCATGCAGACACGTGTCGGAATCATCATGGGCAGCCAATCGGACTGGCCCACCATGCGCGAGGCCGCGGCCATCCTGGATGAGCTTCAGGTGCCCTATGAGGCGCGTATCGTCAGCGCGCATCGCACGCCGGACCGGCTTTGGGACTATGGCAAGACCGCCGTCGAGCGCGGGTTGCAGGTCATCATCGCGGGCGCGGGCGGGGCGGCGCATCTGCCCGGCATGATGGCCTCGAAAACCCGTGTTCCGGTGATCGGCGTGCCGGTTCAGACGAAAGCGCTGTCGGGCGTCGATTCGCTTTACTCGATCCTGCAGATGCCCAAGGGCTATCCGGTCGCGACCATGGCCATCGGCGCTGCCGGGGCGGCGAATGCCGGCCTGATGGCGGCGGGCATCCTTGCGATCAACGACCCCGATCTGGCCCAACGCCTTGACGCCTGGCGCGAGGCGCTTTCCGCATCCATCCCAGAGGAGCCCAGCGATGACTGATCAGCTGAAACCCGGCGCCACCATCGGCATTCTGGGCGGCGGCCAGCTGGGCCGCATGCTTTCCGTCGCGGCCAGCCGTCTGGGCTATCGCTGCCACATCTATGAGCCCGCCGCCGCGCCCGCTGGTGACGTGGCCCATGCGCTGACGAACGCCCCCTATGAGGATGAGGCCGCCTTGCGCGCCTTCGCCGAAAGCGTCGATGTCATTACCTATGAATTCGAAAACGTGCCGACCGCCGCGCTGGACCTGCTGGAATCGATCCGCCCGATCCGCCCGAACCGGCGCACGCTGGCGGTCTCGCAGGACCGGCTGACGGAAAAGGACTTCCTGACCGGCATCGGCCTGACCACCGCCCCCTATCGCAATGTCGAGACCGAGGCCGATCTGCCCGCCGCCCTTCAGGATCTAGGCGCGCCCGCGATCCTCAAGACCCGCCGCATGGGCTATGACGGCAAGGGCCAGATCCGGTTTTCGGATGCGGCGCAGCGCGACTGGACGGGTGCGCCCTCGGTGCTGGAAGGTTTCGTCGATTTCTCGGCTGAGATCAGTGTGATCGTGGCGCGTGGCGTTGACGGGCAGGTTGCGGCCTTTGATCCGGGCCTCAACGTCCATCGCGAGGGTATCCTGCGCACGACGACCGTGCCCTCGGGCCAGCCGAACGGCATCCTGACCGATGCGGTGCTGATTGCCGCGCGCATCGTCAACGCGCTCGACTACATCGGCGTCATGGGGGTCGAGCTGTTCGTGACCCCGCGCGGGCTGGTGGTCAATGAGATCGCGCCGCGCGTTCATAACTCGGGTCACTGGACGCAGGCGGGCTGCGCCGTCGACCAGTTCGAGCAGCATATCCGCGCCGTTGCGGGCCTGCCGCTGGGCGATGGTCAGCGCTACGCCGATGTCGAGATGCAGAATCTGATCGGCGATGACATCGACCAGATCCCGGCGCTGCTGCGCCAGCCGCGCACGCAGGTGCATCTTTACGGCAAGGGCGAGGCGCGCCCCGGCCGCAAGATGGGCCATGTGAATCGGGTGCTGTAATCAGGTCTCCAGCGCCGCTTGCAGGCGCCGGAATTCGCTCAGATCGGCGGGAATGCCCAGACGGATCCAGTCGGGACGGTTGGGGAAAATCCGGCTCCAGATACCGGCGCGGGCCAGTTGGTCGCGCGCCGCCGCTGCCTCCGGGACGCGGTAAAGGCGGAAAAGATGCGTGCCCCCCTCCAGCGCCCAGCCCTGCGCGGTGACGATGCTGTCCAGGTAAAGGCTGGTTTCCGACAGCATGACCACCGTATCCAGCGCCCAGTCGCGGTCCTGAAGCGCGGCCGCCCCGATCTCCAGCGCGGGGCCGCTGACCGACCATGGGCCCGCCCGCCGCGACATTCCTTCCAGCAGATCCGGCGTGCCGATGGCAAAGCCCAGACGCAGGCCAGCAAGCCCCCAGAATTTTCCGAACGAGCGCAGGACCGTCACATTCGCGGGCCGCGTCGGGATGACCGACAGGTCGGGGCGCGGATCGGCAAAGCTTTCGTCAACGATCAGATGCCCAACGCCAGACGCCAGCGCGGCGATCTGGGCGGGCGTCCATTCGCGGCCATCGGGGTTGTTCGGGTTCACGATCACCGCCACATCGGCGCCCGCCAGCGCCTCGACCGTCGGCACCTCGGCCACCTGCCAGCCCGAGGCGCGCAGGCTGGCCGCGTGTTCATTATAGGTCGGCGACAGCACCGCCGCCTGCTGGCCCGCGATCTCATGCGGCAGAAGCTGGATCCCGGCCGAGGCTCCGGCCAGCGGCAGCACCTCATCGGCGGTACAGCCGTAAAGCTCGGCGGCGATCTGGCGCAGGCGCGCCTCATCCGCGCCGGTGGGAAGGGCGGTCAGCGCGTGATGCGACAGCGGCGCGGGGATGAAGGGGTTGCGGTTGATGCCGGTCGACAGGTCGATCCAGTCCGACCGCCCGAAACGCTTCGCCGCATGATCGATATTGCCGCCGTGGTCGCGCATGTCATCCCCCGTGATCGCTGCCGTCCTTGAACCGGGACGGGCGGCGCAGGTCAAGTTGCTGCAAGCGCGAAAGATTCCTGTGGACGATTCCCGCTGTAACAGAAAATTCGCTTTACACCCCTGTACAGAAGGCACACGATATTTAGTAGCTGCACCCACCTAAAACCCCGGGTGTAGTTAACGCCACCAAGGATAGGGTAAAAATCCATCCACAGACAGGCAAGGGACAGAGCATGGCGCAGCTAGATTTCATCGACAGCGACGACATTCATCCCATTGATATCGTTGAATCCGTCGCGGCCCATTACGAATGGGATTTTGACCGGCTTGCCGACGACCAGATCGCCATGGCGGTCGAGGGCCAGTGGCGCACCTATTCCATCACGCTGGCCTGGTCCACGCGCGAAGAGGTGCTGCGGCTGATCTGCACCTTCGACATGGACCCTCCGGCAGATCGGTTGCCCGCGCTTTACGAGGTGATGAACCTTGCCAACGATCAGGTCTGGGACGGCGGTTTCACCTTCTGGAACCAGCAGAAGCTGATGGTCTGGCGCTATGGTCTGCTGCTGTCGGGTGACGCGCTGGCGGGCCCCGAGCAGATCGACCGGATGATCCGCACGGCCATCCAGTCGGCCGAGCGCTTCTATCCCTGTTTCCAGCTGGCCTGCTGGGGCGATACGACGCCCGCCGCCGCGCTGGAAATCGCCATGGCCGAGGCCTACGGCCGGGCCTGAGACATTTGTCTGGCCAAGGCCACGCGGCAGGCGCAATCCGTTTCCATCATGCTATGGAGCTTTCCGACCGAGTCAGGGATAGTCGCCGTCGAAACCGGCTGCGCGGGCGGGAATCGCTTTGGCGCAGGGCAACGACAGACGGCAAAGGCAAGGGGAACGGATGGATATCTCGGCGTTGAATGAACGCGGCATGGTGCTGGTGGGCTGCGGGCGCATGGGCGGCGCGCTGCTGGATGGCTGGCTGCGCAATGGCGTGAAGCCCGGCGCCGTCCATGTGATCGAACCGAACCCCCGGCCTGACCTTGCGCAGAAGGGCGTCGTGCTGAACGGCGATCTGCCCGCCGATCCGGCCGTGCTGTTCATTGCCGTGAAGCCGCAGATGATGGCCGATGTCCTGCCGCGCCTGGCCCAGTTCGGGCGCGACGGCACGCTGGTGATGACCGTGGCTGCGGGCACGACCATCGCGACTTACGAGAAAGCCTTTCCGGGCGCGGCCATCGTGCGCGCGATGCCGAACACGCCTGCGGCCATCGGGCAGGGGATCTCGGCCATCTTGGGCAATGCCCGCGCGACCGAGGCCGATATGGATCTGGCCCGCGCCCTGATGCAGGCCGTGGGCCGCGTCGTGCGGATCTCGCATGAGGATCAGATGGATGCGGTGACGGCGGTCTCGGGCTCGGGTCCGGCCTATGTCTTCCACATGATCGAGGCGCTGGCCGCCGCGGGCGAGGCCGAGGGGCTGCCGAAGGATCTGGCGCTGGAACTGGCGCGGATGACCGTGGCCGGGGCCGGGGCGTTGGCGGTTTCGGAGGACGAGGACCCGGCGGTGCTACGCGAAAACGTGACCTCGCCTGCCGGGACGACGGCGGCGGGGCTCTCGCAACTGATGGACCCCGAAAGCGGCCTGCCGCCTCTGATGCGCCGCACCGTGGCCGCAGCCGCCGCGCGCGGAAGGGAGCTTGGGAAATGAGCGAGGCCACCGAACGCCCGGCCCAGATCACCTGGGACGATTTTGCCGCCGTCGAGATCCGCGTCGGCAAGGTCATCCGCACCGAGCCCTTCCCCGAGGCGCGCCGCCCCGCGATCAAGCTGTGGATCGACTTCGGTCCCGAGATCGGAGAGCGCAAATCCTCGGCCCAGATCACCCATCACTATTCCGCCGAAACTCTGGTCGGCAAACAGGTGATGGCCGTGGTGAATTTCCCGCCGCGCCAGATCGGGCCGTTCCGGTCCGAAGTTCTGGTGCTTGGCCTGCCCGATGATCAGGGCGAGGTCGTATTGCTGACCCCCGACAAGCCGGTGCCAATCGGCGGAAGGATGTATTGATGAAGCTTTTCGTGACCCGCCGCATGACGCAGGCGGCAGAGGCGGCGCTGAAGGCGCGTTTCGACGTGACCATCCGGGACGAGACCGCCGGTCTGACCCCCGCCGAGGCCGCACAGGCCATGCGCGACTATGACGCGATCCTGCCGACGCTGGGCGACGGCTTTTCGGCGGCGGCCTTTGCCGAGGGCCCCCTGCGCTGCAAGATCCTTGGGAATTTCGGCGCGGGCTATAACCATATCGACATCAAGGCCGCGACCGAAGCGGGCGTCATCGTCACCAATACCCCCGATGTGGTGACCGAGGCGACCGCCGATATCGCGCTGACCCTGATCCTGATGATCGCGCGCCGCGCAAGCGAGGGCGAGCGTCTGCTGCGCCGTGGCGAATGGACCGGCTGGCAGCCGACGCAGCTTCTGGGGCGTCACGTCTCGGGCTGCACGGTCGGCATCATCGGCATGGGCCGCATCGGCAAGGCCATCGCGCAGCGCTGTTTCCACGGCTTCGGCATGGATGTGATCTTCTACAACCGCTCGGCTGTCTCGGCGCTGGATATTCCCGCGCGTCAGGTGGATTCGCTGGCCGAGCTGATGAAACAGGCCGATTTCGCCGTGGTCGCCGTGCCGGGCGGCCCGAACACCAAGCATATGATCGGCGATGCGGAACTCGCACAGCTTGGCCCGCGCTCATACCTGATCAACATCGCGCGGGGCGATATCGTCGAGGAAGCCGCGCTGATCCGCGCGTTGCAGGAAAACCGCATCGCAGGTGCCGCGCTTGACGTCTTTGAGCGTGAGCCCGAGGTCCCCGAGGCGCTGCGCGTACTGGAAAACGCCACGCTGCTGCCGCATCTGGGCACCGCCACCGAAGAGGTGCGGACCGGCATGGCCATGCGGGCGATGGAAAATCTGGTGGCCTTTGATGAGGGGCGCGCGCTGCGGGATCGGGTCAACTGACCCCGCAGGCCAAGGGCGGTCCGGACCGGGCCGCAGATGCTAAGGAATGGGAGGAGAACGGGATGAGTGACAGCCAAAGCAACCCAGGCGCGCGCGCAATGGACCTGATCCGCAAGGGGATCGCAGCGGCCGAGCCGGGTGGGGCGGTCAGCCGCGCCATGGCGGGCGTGCTGTCAGATCCTCCGGCAGCGGGCGGGCGCTGGCAGGTGATCGCGCTTGGCAAGGCCGCGCGCGCGATGGCCGAGGCCGCGCAGGCCGCCTTGCCCGCCGGGACGGATGTGCTGGTGGTGACCAATGCCGGCAATGACACGCCGCTGGCAGGCGCGCGCGTCATGCGCGCGGGCCACCCCGAGCCTGATGATGAAGGTGCCGCCGCCGCCGCCGAGGTGATCGCCCGGCTGACCGCGACCGGCCCCGATGACCGCGTGCTGGCGCTGATCTCGGGTGGTGGCTCGGCGATGCTGCCCGCCCCGGCCGAGGGGATGACGCTGGCTGACAAGCAGGCGGTGAATAAGCTGCTGCTGGGCTCGGGCGGCGATATCAATGAGGTCAACCTGATCCGTCAGGGCCTGTCGCGTCTGAAGGGCGGCGGCTGGCTGCGGACCTCGAAGGCGCCGATCACCGCACTGATCCTGTCGGATGTGCCGGGCGACGACCTGCGGGTGATCGCGTCGGGGCCGACGGTCGCGCCTATCGGCAGCCGTGCGGATGCGGCGGCGCTGGCGCGGCGCTTGGGGATCTGGGACCGGATGCCGCAGATCGCGCGCGACGTGCTGGAGCAGCCCCGTGATGCGGCGGCGCTTCCGGCGGTGAAGAACCTGCTGATCGGCTCGAACGCGCTCTCGGTGCAGGCGATGGTCGATGCGGGGGCCGTGGCCGCGCCCTTCGGGCTGGAAGGCGACGTGCAGGATTGCGCCGAGCGCATCTGGGCGCTGGCCGCTGATCTGAAACCGGGTCAGGCGCTGGCCCTGGGCGGAGAGACGACCGTGCGCCTGACCGGCGACGGCATGGGCGGGCGCAATCAGGAACTGGCGCTGCGGCTGGCCCTGCTGGCCGACACGCGGCCAGTGCCGTGGCCCTGGGCCTTCGCCTCGGTCGGCACTGACGGGCGCGACGGGCCGGGCGATGCGGCGGGCGGGCTGGTCGGCCCCGGCACCATCGCGGCGATCAAGGCGGCGGGCATCGACCCTGATGAGGCGCTGCGCCGCAACGACTCGACGCCGACGCTGAAGGCGGGGGATGCGCTGGTGATGACCGGCGCGACCGGCACCAATGTCGCTGATCTGGCGGTGTTGATCCGGGCCTGAGCCCATAGCGGATCGCCCCGGCGAAGGGGCGATCCCGCGCTTACTCCGCAGCGATGCCGTTGGTCATCATCGCGCGAAATCGTGTCCTCGCTTCACCCGCCAGATAGGTCAGTTGACCCGCGCAGATGGTGGCCTCGATCTGGCCGGTGTCGCGCCGGATGATGACCATATCGGCGCGGCGGCCGTAATCCAGCGTGCCGCGATCAGCGAGCCGCATGATCTCGGCCGGTTCTTCCGACAACATCGCCCAGATCCGGGGAAGCCCCGCCAGATCGGGCCCGGCCAGAGACAGCGCCAGCGGCACCAGCGCCTCGGGCGCGCCCGCCGAAACCAGCACGTCGCCGATACCCGCGCGCAGGAAATTGCGGCTGAGCGGGGCCTGCGCCGCCGACAGCAGCACCGGCTCGCCAATGGCGCAGGCGACGGCCCCGGCAGAATGCGTCTGCGGACAGGCGGCAATGCGGGCGCCGATCATCGAATAGGCCTCGCGCTGTTCGCCGCCAGTGTCGGCCAGACTGCCGTATTGCAGGCCCAGATCGTCGAAGGTCTCGGCCAGTCGGCAGAGGTGGCGGGGCAGTTCGCGCCTGCGTGCATCCGCCAGCGCGATGGCGCGCGCAAGGCCGCGCGCCGACATGCCGACGCCCGCCGCCTCGGTCTCCAGCGCGTCGGGGTCACGCTTTTGCAACTCAAGCAGGCGGTCAAGATCGCTGCCCAGATAGGTCACCTGCGGCAGATGCGCCTGCGTCAGGGCGATCAGGCGGTCGGTGCAATCGGTGCGGAAGGTCTCGATCCGCAGGGCCGGGCGCAGATCCGCCGCCGCAGGGGTGCGGGGTAGGGCGGTCAGCAACGCCTCGGCCTGCGAGGGATCGTCATGGCTGTTGTCCCAGGACCAAAGCGGCGCGACCCATGCCGTGGTAATTCCGGCAGCGGCGGCGCGCGCACCCGCCCGGGCAATGCGGGCAGAGGTCTCGGGCTCGGTCGAGGGTTTGAAATACATGTCCACGATACCCGGCAGAACCAGATATCCCGTCAGATCGACGGCGGGCAGAGGGCCCTTGGTGATGCGACCGCGTGAAATGGCAACGGATCGCTGGCGCAATTCGCCTTCGCGCAGGATCGTCGCACCGGTCAGCCGAATGGAGGGAAGGGGCGGCATGGCCTTCCTATTTTTGCAAATGGGTGGAAACTGAACTGCCGCCATGCTGCCGGATCAGTGTGTAACCACTGTGACAGGTGCGGGGATTTCGCCGCAATTCCGGTCGCGCCTTGACCTTGGCGCGATTGGCGTTACCCATCGGGGCAAGCAGGACTGGACGGGGTCACCGATGCTGACAGCCTATATCGCAAGCGGCAACGGTCTGGCCGAACTGCCCCTGGGGCAGGATCTGTCGCAGGCGCTGTGGATCGATCTGCTGGTTCCCACGCCCGAGCAGGTCGCCCGCGTCGCCGCCCTTGGGATCGATGTCCCGACGCTGGAGGACATGGAAGAGATCGAGATCTCGAATCGGCTCTATAACGAAGGCGATCTGAGCTACATGACCGGGGTGTTCCCGGGGCAGTTGCCCGATGGCACCCAGGCGGGAATGCCCATCTGCTTCATCCTTGGCCCGCAGCGGCTGGTCACCGTGCGTCACCACACCCCCCGCCCGTTCGAGACCTATCCCCTGCGCGCAGACAAAAGCGGCGCAGGCTGCGGCACGCCCGAGCGCATCTTCATCAGCCTCTGCGATGAAATCGTGGCCCGGCTGGCGGATCTGTCCGAGGGCGTCGGCAAGGTCGTGGACCAGATCACCTCTGCCGTTTTCTCCGAGCCGAGCGCCCGCCCGCGCCTGACCCGCGCGCAGAGCCGCAGCACCATCGGCGGCAAGCCCGCCAAGACCGGCAACGGGCCGCAATATCAGGATCTGCTGCGCACCACCGGCCGTCAGGCCGAGTTGATGAGCCGGGTGCGCATCGGCCTTCTGTCCGTCGACCGCATCCTGTCGCATTATCAGGCGACCGCCATCGAGCGCGGCGGGCGTGGCAAGCTTTCGCATCTGCTGAACTCGATCCGGCGCGACATTCAGGCGCTGGAGGTGCATGCCGATTTCCTCAGCTCTCGCATCGGGCTGACGGTGGATGCGACCATGGGGATGATCGGCATTCAGCAGAACAACACCGTGCGCATCCTGTCGGTCGTCGCGGCGCTGTTCCTGCCGCCGACGCTGATCGCCAGCATCTATGGCATGAACTTCCGCATCATGCCCGAGCTGGAATGGACGCATGGCTATGCCTTCGCGCTGATCCTGATGCTGGGCTCGGCGGTGGCGACCTTCCTTGTGCTGAAATGGCGGCGCTGGTTCTAGGCCAGCGGCACCTCTTCGATCAGGTGGAAGAAACCGGCGCGGTCCTCACCCATCAGCGCGACGGCGCGCACCGGCATGGGCCGGGCGAGCAGCGGGGCCAGCACCGGGTCCAGCACCTTGCGAATGTCCTGCTGCTGGGGGACGGGCAGCGCGCCGGTCAGCGTCAGGTGGTACTGGAACGCGTCCAGCACGAAGGGGTAGCCCCAGTGGTCCAGATGGGCCAGCGCCTTGGGCGGCAGGCGGTCGGGGTGACGCCGCGCACGCTCGGCCTCGGTCAGGGGCGCGCGCAGATGGTCGAGGCGCGTGACCAGCGCCGCCTCCAGCGCGATCAGCTGCGGCGGGGGCGGGCCTTCGGGGCGCAGCGCCATGAAGCCCCAGTCATCCTGCAGCGAAACCGGCATCTCAAAGCCTGACAACTGCGCGCAGATCGCCCGCATCGCGCCTGCAACCTCTTGCGCGGTCGCGCCATCGGCCAGCCGGAAGGGCGCTTTCAGCGTGGCGTGGAAGCCATAGCGCGCAGGCGTCGAGACCAGCTTGTCAATCGGCAGGGGCAGGTCGGGATGGGGCAGGGTGCGCCCCTTTCGCGCGTCCCAGCCCAGCCAGCTGCTGCCGAACCGGCCCAGTTCGGCGTCGGGCAGGTGATAGATGGCGAAACGCTTGAAATCCATGACGGCTCCTTTTGGGGGCAGCGGTGGGGGCCCGAAGGCCCCCGGCAAGGGTCAGAGGGGTTGCGTGGCCGCTTCCAGCCAGGCGCGCAGCGGTGCGTCCAGCAGCGGGCCAATCTCGTCCCGGACGCGGGCGTGATAGCTGTTCAGCCAGTCGATCTCGTCGCGCGACATCAGGTCACGGTCGATCAGCCGGGTGTCGATGGGCGCCAGCGTCAGCGTCTCGAACCCCAGCATGTCGCGGCCATCGGGGCTGTCGACGGGGATGACGGCGATCAGGTTCTCGATCCGGATGCCGTATTCGCCTTCGCGGTAATAGCCCGGCTCGTTCGAGAGGATCATGCCCGCCTGCAGCGGAATGTCCGAGATGCGGGCGATGCGGACCGGCCCCTCATGGACCGACAGACCAGCCCCCACGCCATGGCCGGTGCCGTGGTCAAAGTCGAAGCCTTCGGACCACAGGGGGGCACGGGCGATCGGGTCCAGATGCATGCCCGCCACGCCCTTCGGGAAACGCGCGCGCGACAGCGCAATCATGCCCTGCAACACGCGGGTATAGGGGCGACGGATCGCCGGATCGACCTGACCCATGGGCAGGGTGCGGGTGATGTCGGTGGTCCCGTCCTTGTACTGCCCGCCCGAGTCGATCAGCAGTATCTCTCCGGTCATGATGCGGCGATTGCTGCCTTCCGAGACGTGGTAATGGTTGATCGCGCCATTCGGGCCCGAGCCCACGATGCTGTCGAAGCTGACGTCGAGGATGCCCTGACGGACCCGCGCCTCTTCCAGCTTTTTCGCCACGTCGATCTCGGTCAGGGGGGCGCTGTCCAGTTCCGGCGCGCGGGCGTCCAGCCAGGCCAGCACCTCGACCATGGCCGCGCCGTCGCGCTGATGCGAGGCGCGCATGCCCTGAATCTCGGCCCCGTTCTTGATCGCCTTGGGCATCAGGATCGGGTCCTGCGCCGGGGCGATGCGGGTCTTCATGCTTTCGACCAGACGGAAGGCCTGCTCGGGCGCGGTGGCCGGATCGATGCGGACCGGGCCCGAGAGGTTCGTCAGCGCCGGCGTAAACGCCTCGGGCGGCAGGATCTGCACCTCATTGCCCAGACCCGCGCGGATTTCTGCGCTGAACTTGGCCGGATTGGTGAAGACGGCGACATGGCCGTTGTCCTCGATGATCGCGAAGGCCTGCACCACCGGGTTCTTCGGCACATCCGCGCCCCGGATGTTCAACAGCCACGAGATCGAATCCGGCAGGGTGATGACGGCGGCGCGCTGCCCGGCGGCCTTCAGCAGCCCGGCAATGCGGGCGCGCTTTTCGGCGGCGCTTTCGCCAGCCAGATCGCCCGGCCAGACGCGCACAAGGCCGACGGGCGGGGCGGGCTGGTCGGGCCAGATCGCGTCGATCGGGTTCTGCTCGACCGCGATCAGCGCAATGCCGGTGCCTTCCAGCGCCTTCTCAAGCTCCTGAATTTCCTTGCGGGTGTGCAGCCACGGGTCAAAGCCCACGCGACCGCCTTCGGGCAGCGCCTGGATCAGCCAGGGGCCGGGCTTGATCTCGGGCCAGTGGACGGGGGTCATCACCTCCAGCGGGATCTCGGCCTTGACCTGCACGCGGTAGCGGCCGTCGATGAAGACGCCCGCCTCGGCGGCGGTGACGATGGCGAAACCCGCGCTGCCGCTGAACCCGGTCAGCCAGCGCAGGCGGGCGTCATGCCCGGCGACATATTCGCCCTGATGGGCGTCGGCGCGGGGCACGAGAAAGCCGTCCAGCTCTCGCCGCGCCAGTTCGGCGCGCAGCGCCTCAAGCCGGGCGGGGTGGCGCGAAGGATCGGGGGTATCGTCGTAGGTCTGAAACATCTTGGGTCTTTCTTGCAATTGGAGGCCGGGAGGCGTCAGCGCGCCATCCGGGCGGCGGCCCCGGGCAGGGTGCGGCGCAGCCCGTCGGCGACGGCCTCGGCGCTGCGGCGGTGGTGAAATTCGGCGGCGACCCGCGCGCGCGAGGCCTGAGCCAGACCGCGCGCCTTTTCGGGGTTCGCCACAAGGTCGGCGATGACCTCGGCCATGGTGTCGGGGCGTTCGGGCGGCACCAGAACCGCATCCTGACCGGAATGGATCAGCTCATGATTGCCGCCGACATCGGTGACGACGACGGGCATTTCCATCGCCATCGCCTCCATGATCGCGACCGAGATGCCTTCGTTCAGACTGGCCAGCGCAAAGACATGCGCCTTTTCCAGCCCCTGCCGCACCCGGTCTTCCGAGACCGCGCCCAGCAGGGTGATGCTGTCACCAAGGCCCATCCGGTCGATCTGACCCTGCAGCTCCTGATGATAGCCGCTGCCGCCCTGTTCATCCTCACCCGCGATCTCCAGCCGGGCGTCGATGCCCTGAGCGCGCAGGAGGCGCACGGTCTCAAAGAGATCGGCGTGCCCCTTGACCGGATTCAGCCGCCCGCAAGAGAACAGCCGCACTGGCCCGCCCGGTTCCGGCGGCTGCCAGGGCGCGCTGCGGTGGATCTGCTCCAGATCGACGCCCATCGGCGCGATATTGATGACCTCGGGCTTCGATCCGGCCAGTTCGCGGTCGACCACGCCCGACAGCAGGCGCGAGATGATGGTGGCAAAGCGCGCGTGACGCCATTTCTGCCGCTGGTTCGGGCCGTAGCCCTCCAGCGTCGGGCCGTGCAGCGTCAGGCTGTAGCTGGGGCCGCCCAGCCGTTCGGCCAGCATGGCGATATTGGCGGATTCGGCGCAGGAATGGACATGGATATGGTCCCAGCCCTCGCGCCGGGCAATGCGCTTCAGCCGGGCCGCGACGCCGATCATCGCCAGCATCCTCAGCCGGTTTTTCGCGCCGCCTGCCGTTTCGGCCGTCATTGCGGTCTGCAGGCTGCGCACCCATGCGGCGGGGCCCGAGCGCAGCAGCTCGGCCAGAATGCCGCCCAGATCGCCCGCGCCCACCGGCACCAGATAGCGGGTCATCCCCTGCGCCTCGGCCGCCCAGGAATGCGACGCCACCGCGCGCGGCGGCTGCCGGGTCGAGATCAGATCGGCCTCAACCCCCAGCTCGGCCAGGGCCTGACGCTCTCGCCACAGGAAGATATGGGTCTGGCCCGGAAACTCTGGAATGAAAAAGCCGATGCGCAGCACGTCCTGCCCCATGTTCACCGGGCGGCGGCGGTGCCCCGACCCCTTGCCTGTGCTTGCAATGGGGCGCGGGGGAAATCAAGCGATCAGATCATGCGCCGCATGGCATTCATGCCCAGAACCCGTGCCCGCTTGCGCGGATCGCTGTCGAAAAGTGCAGCCAATTGTTCGGTCATGGCCCCGGCAAGCTGTTCGGCATCGGTGATCGTCACCGCGCGTTCGTAATAGCGGGTGACGTCATGGCCGATGCCGATGGCCAAAAGCTCGACCTGCTTGCGCCGCTCGACCATCGAGATCACGTCGCGCAGATGCCGCTCCAGATAGTTGGCGGGGTTCACCGACAGGGTCGAATCGTCGACCGGCGCGCCATCCGAGATGACCATCAGGATCTTGCGCGCCTCGGGGCGGCGGATCAGGCGACGATGCGCCCATTCCAGCGCCTCGCCGTCGATGTTTTCCTTCAGCAGACCCTCTTTCATCATCAGGCCAAGGTTCGGGCGCACGCGCCGCCAGGGCGCATCGGCCCCCTTGTAGATGATGTGGCGCAGATCGTTCAGGCGGCCGGGTTGCGCCGGGCGGCCTGCGGCCAGCCAGCGTTCACGGCTTTGGCCGCCTTTCCAGGCGCGGGTGGTGAAGCCCAGGATCTCGACCTTGACCTGGCTGCGTTCCAGCGTGCGCGCCAGAACATCGGCGCAGACCGCCGCAATGCTGATCGGACGCCCGCGCATCGAGCCCGAGTTGTCCAAGAGCAGCGTCACGACCGTGTCGCGGAATTCGGTGTCCTTCTCGACCTTGAAGGAAAGCGGCGTCGTCGGGTTCGCGACCACGCGGGCCAGACGGCCTGCGTCCAGCACGCCCTCTTCCTTGTCGAACTCCCAGCTGCGGTTCTGCTGCGCCTGCAGGCGGCGCTGCAGCTTGTTCGCCAACCGGCTGACCGCGCCGCGCAGGGGCTCCAGCTGCTTGTCCAGATAGGCGCGCAGCCGTTCCAGCTCGGCCGGGTCGGCCAGATCTTCGGCGCGGATTTCCTCGTCGAATTCCTGCGTATAGACCTTGTATTCCGAGCTCGCCTCGCTGACCGGAGGCGGCAGGTCGGGGGGCACGTCGGCTTCGGACATCTCGGCCTCATCGGCCATTTCCTCGTCGGTCATGTCATCCATGCTGACCTGGGCCTGACGCTCGTCCTGTTCCTGTTCCTGGCTGCGCTCGGGGCTGGCCTCGGCCTCTTCCTCCTGCGACTGCTCGCGCGACTGGCTGTCGCCGGCCTCTTCGTCCTGCTCGGCGTTTTCCTCGCCGTCGTCGTCCTGAGGCTCATCCGGGTCGTCGCCCAGCTGGTCGCCATAGCCGAGGTCGGAAATCAGCTGCCGCGACAGGCGCGCGAAAGCGGCCTGATCGTGCAGGACACCGTTCACCTGCTCCAGATCCGCGCCCGCCTGTTCCTCGACAAAGGGACGCCAGAGATCGGCCACATGCTGGGCCGCCGGGGGCAGGGCACGCCCGGTCGCGGCCTGCCGGACCAGATAGCCCGCTGCCGCCGCCAGCGGCGCATCCGAGGGCGACTTGATCTGGCCGTAGCCCTTGCGCTCGGCCTCATAGCCCATCTTGTGATCGATGTTCGACAGCGCGCCCGGCATGTCGCGCGCGCCAAGCGCCTCGCAGCGGGCGGTCTCCATCGCCTCGTAAAGCTCGCGCGCCATGGGACCGGCGGGCACGTATTTCGCATGCGTGGTCGTGTCGTGATGGCGAAGGCGCATCGCCAGCGCATCGGCGGTGCCGCGCGCCATAACGATCTCGTCGCGTGTCATCCGGCGGCTGACCTGAGGCAGGCGCATCGTATCCCCCGCAACCCCCGAGGGATCGGCGGTGAAGGTCACGTTCAGCTCATGCTCCTCGGCCAGCGCGCGGGTGGCTTCGGTCAGGGCCTTCTTGAACGGATCGGCGGGGTTGTCGGATTTTTTCATGTACGTTCCTCAAGCTGAGGTGCTGGCTGCGTGATCGAGGCTATCTGATCCCAATTTTCATGATACCGGTTCAACCAGCCAGCGACATAGGGCGTTTGTGGCCCCATCAATTTTGTATAATCGGGCAAGAGACGCCGGATGTTCGAGTCATTGCGCTTCTGACCGCGCGCGCCCGGATTGGAAAGCCACGTTGCGTGGCTGGTCCGGATAACATTAGCGACGATTGGGCTCGGAATGACATAGATTTCGGCGGCATTCGACGCATGTTTGCCAAGATCAACGAAGCAATAGAATATCCGTGGGTTCGTCAGCTCTTCGTGTTTTTGACGCATATGCCAACCGCCGTCGCTACCCTTGTCCCAACGGGTCTTTACCTGAAAGGCACATAGTTGCGTTCCATCCACGGATGTTACGACAATGTCAAAGTTTGGGACGCCCTGCGGAGCAAGTGCAGCAATGTACCCACGCGATAGAAGCCGCGACATGACCAGATGTTCGCCTGCGGCACCCGTCATGGTCGAGGCGTCTATCGCATTCATCACCCAGCCTTCGCAGCCGCGCTCTCCGGCAGTTCCTCGTCGAACAGGCGCTGATAGAACTCGGCGACCGTCTGGCGCTCAAGCTCATCACATTTGTTCAGGAAGGTCAGGCGGAAGGCATAACCCACATTGTCGAAGATGCGCGCGTTCTGCGCCCACGAGATCACCGTGCGCGGCGACATGACCGTCGACAGATCGCCCTGCATGAAAGCGGTGCGGGTCAGGTCGGCCAGCGTCACCATCTGGCTGATGATCTTGCGGCCCTTCTCGGTGTTGTAGGTCGGGTTCTTCGCCAGCACGATATTCGTCTCGGCGTCGTGGCTGAGATAGTTCAGCGTCGCGACCAGCGACCAGCGGTCCATCTGGCCCTGGTTGATCTGCTGCGTGCCGTGGTAAAGGCCGGTCGTGTCGCCCAGACCCACGGTGTTCGCGGTCGCAAACAGGCGGAAGCAGGGGTTCGGCGTGATGACCTCGTTCTGGTCCAGAAGGGTCAGCTTGCCGTCGGCCTCCAGCACGCGCTGGATCACGAACATGACGTCGGCGCGGCCCGCGTCATATTCGTCGAAGACGATGGCGGTCGGGTTGCGCAGCGCCCAGGGCAGGATGCCTTCGTGGAAAACGGTGACCTGCTTGCCGTCGACCAGCTTGATCGCATCCTTGCCGATCAGGTCGATGCGGCTGACGTGGCTGTCAAGGTTGACGCGCACGCAGGGCCAGTTGAGGCGGGCGGCGACCTGCTCGATATGGGTCGATTTGCCGGTGCCGTGATAACCCTGGATCATGACGCGGCGATTATAGGCAAAGCCCGCCAGAATCGCCATGGTCGTGTCAGGGTCGAATTTATAGGTCGGATCGATCTCGGGCACGCGGTCGGTTCGCTCGGCAAAGCCCTTGACCTTCATGTCACTGTCAAGGCCGAAGACCTCGCGCAGGTCGATTTCTTCGGTCGGTTTTGCGTTCTGATCCAGCATGGGTCCACCCTTTCGGTCTACAGATCGCTTGATGGAACATTCGGCAGAGGGGTGCAAGACGCAGCGTCAATATCCCCCAAAAGGTCCGGGTCCGGGCGACGCCCCGACGCTGCCGAATTGCGCGGGCGCGCCGCTTCTTTTATCGTCGGACAGATCAAAGGTCGGGGATATCAGGATGAGTGGACTGCTTGCGCTGCTGGATGACGTGGCGGGGATCGCCAAGGTTGCGGCGGCTTCGATTGACGATGTCGCGGGTCAGGCCGCCAAGGCGGGGGCCAAGGCCGCGGGCGCTGTCATCGACGATGCGGCGGTCACGCCCAAATATGTGAACGGCTTCTCGGCCGCGCGCGAAGTCCCCATCGTGATGAAGATCGCGCGCGGATCGCTGCTGAACAAGCTCGTCATCCTGCTGCCGATCGCGCTGATCCTTTCGGCCTTCGCGCCCTGGCTCATCTCGCCGCTCCTGATGCTGGGCGGGGCTTATCTTTGCTTCGAAGGCGCCGAGAAGGTCTGGCACGCGCTGGTCGGCCACCATGACGAACCCCATCTGGTCACCACCGAGGATGGCGGCGCCGGCCTCGAAGAGACGCGCGTCAAGGGCGCGATCAAGACCGACTTCATCCTCTCGGCCGAGATCATGACCATCGCCCTCTCGACCATTCCCGCCGATGATCCGCTCTGGATGAAGGCGCTGATCCTGGTCGTGGTCGCCATCGGCATCACCGTGGCCGTCTACGGTTTCGTGGCTATCATCGTTAAGGCCGATGATTTCGGCCTGCACCTGTCGCAAAAGGGCGGCGCGCTGGCCGGGCTTGGCCGCGGCATCGTCCGGGTGATGCCGGGCTTCATGAAGGTCCTGACGGTCGTCGGCACGGCGGCAATGATCTGGGTCGGCGGGCAAATCATCATCCACGGGCTCCATGAACTCGGCATGCACCAGCCCTATGAATGGATCAAATCCACCGCCGCGCTGGCCGCCGCATCGGTGCCGCAGATCGCGGGCCTCGCGAACTGGGCGGTCACGGCCTTCTTCGACGGCGTCTTCGGCCTGATCCTGGGGCTCGCGGTGATGCCGCTGGCCACCTATGTGATCGGCCCGCTCTTCGCGGCGGTCGGTGGCCTCTTCGGCAAAGGCGACGCCCCCAGCCACTAACCCCGGCGACGGCCCGGCCCCTCGCCGGACCGCCTCATTTCTCTGTTGCCCAAATACCCAAGCGACCGCGCGGCGACACGCCGCGCTGGTCCGCTGAGGCGTCTTGTCCTTTCCCGACCCGTGCGTATCTTTTCACCCAAGAATCCACGGAGTCCCCCATGACCATCGCCAACGCCGCCCTCGACGCCCTTTCCGCCCTGCTGGGCCCGCGCTTCACCACCGGCATGGCCGAGAGGGAACTGCACGGCGGGTCCGAAACCTTCCACCGCGCGCCCCCGCCGGAAGCGGTCGCCTGGCCTGCCTCGACCGCTGAGGTCTCGGCCGTGCTCGCGATCTGCCACCAGCATCGCGTGCCGGTGATCGGCTGGGGCACGGGGACGTCGCTCGAAGGGCATGCGCTCGCGCCGCAGGGTGGGCTGGTGCTCGACATGATGAAGATGGATCGCATCCTCAGCATCGATGCCGAGGACCTGCAGACGACCGTTCAGCCCGGCGTGACGCGTGAGGCGCTGAACCTCGAACTCCGCGCCACCGGGCTTTTCTTCCCGGTCGATCCCGGCGCGAATGCCTCACTGGGCGGCATGGCCTCGACCCGCGCCAGCGGCACGACGGCGGTGCGCTATGGGACCATGCGCGACAATGTCATCGCGCTTGAGGTGGTGCTGGCCGATGGCACGATCATCCGCACCGGCACCAAGGCCGCGAAATCCAGCGCCGGATATGACCTGACCGCGCTCTTCGTCGGGGCCGAGGGCACGCTTGGCATCATCACCGAACTGACCTTGCGCCTGCATGGCCAGCCCGAGGAAGTGGCCGCCGCCGTCTGCGGCTTCCCGACGCTGGAGCAGGCCGTCGAATGCGTCACCGCCACGATCCAGTCGGGCATCCCGATGGCGAGGATCGAGTTCGTCGATGCCGATGCGGCCCGCGCCTTCAACGCCTATGCCGGGACGCATCTGCATGAAGGCCCGCATCTGATGGTCGAGTTCAACGGCTCCCCCACCAGCGTGCAGGAGGATGTCGCGCGCTTCGGCGATCTGGCGCAGGAGTTCGGCGGCACCGGCTTTGAATGGGCGACCACCGCCGAGGACCGCGCGGCGCTGTGGAAGATGCGCCACGGGGCCTATCGCGCCTGCCTTGCATTGCGGCCGGGCGCGACCTCGCTGACGACGGATGTCTGCGTGCCCATGTCGCAACTGCCCGCCGCCGTGGCCGCGGCCGCCGCCGACATCAAGGAGGTCGGCCTGATCGGGCCGATGGTCGGCCATGTGGGCGACGGCAACTTCCACGCCCAGATGCTGATCATGCCGGGCGACGCCGAGGAACTGGCGCGGGCCAAGGGGGTGGCCACGCGTATGGCCCAGCGGGCGCTGGCTGTTGGCGGCACGATCACCGGCGAACATGGCGTGGGCCTTGGCAAGATGGGCCTGATGCCCGCGCAGCATGGCGCGGCTCTGGGGGCGATGGCGGCGCTGAAAAAGGCGCTCGATCCCCTGAACATCATGAACCCCGGCAAGATGATTCCCGTTCTGGCCTGAGGCGGTGGCCTTCACCGACCGGCCCGGAACCAGCTGCGTACTGGGTCTGACTAATTCGTGATGCGGTCTTGGAAAGCGTTGCGTCACGACGTCGTGACTTTTCCCTGCTCCTTTGCAATAACGGCAGGCAAATCGCGAAGAAAACGCGGGCAGGAGCATAAGGGGCAGGCATGAGAGTGCTGGGTAAGATATTGACGGTCGTGCTGTTGGTCGCGCTGGCGGCCTGTTCGCGCAGCCCGTCGCCGGGTCGAGGACCGGGCGTGACCTATGGTCAGGGCAGCGGCCCCCGTTTTGGCGATTCCGCCCCGCATTCATGGGTGGGCGGGCATCCCTATAACCACGAGGTGCATGGCATCGACATCTCGCGCTATCAGGGCAACATCGACTGGAACACCGTCCGCAATTCGGGTGTCAGCTTTGCCTTCATCAAGGCGACCGAGGGCGGCGATCACGCCGATCCGAACTTCCGCCGCTACTGGTACGAGGCCGGGCAGGCCCGTATTCCGCGCGGCGCCTATCATTATTTCTACTTCTGCCGCTCGGGCGCGCAGCAGGCGGCCTGGTTCATCGCCAATGTGCCGCGCGAACGCGGGGCGATGCCTCCGGTCATCGATCTGGAGTGGACGGCCTCGAAAACCTGTCCGCGTCGCCCGCCCAGCCATGAGGTCCTGCGCGAAGCCAAGATCTTCAAGGACATCCTGCATCGCCACTATGGTCAGCGGCCGATCATCTATACGACCGTCGACTTCTATCGCGACAACAACCTTGGCAGCTGGCCCGAGGAGTTCTGGCTGCGCAGCGTCGCCGGTCACCCGCGCATCGTCTATCCCGGCCAGCAATATTCCTTCTGGCAATATACCGGCACGGGCCGGGTTCCGGGCATCGGCGGCAATGTCGATCTCAATGTGTTCAGCGGTTCTCCGGCGGCGTGGCGTCAATGGTTGAACAGGCGCTTGCAGTAAGCCGCACCCGCCTGTGGATCGAATTTGCGGTGCTCTATATCGGGGCACCGCTACTGATCGCGCTGTTCATGCCGGGCGATCTGCTGTTTCCGGCGCTGGCCGTGTTCATGGTCGGGGGCATCGCGCTTCTGTGGCTGACCGGAGGCTTTGACCTGCGCGATCTGTTGCGCGGCTGGGGCAGGGTGCCGCTTGCCAAGGTGGTCCTTTTCGGCCTGATCACCGCCGCCATCGCCTGGTGGATCATGCAGACGACGCGGCCCGACTACATGCGCCCGCTGACCCTTGAGCGGTTGCGGTTTCTGGTCATGGTCTGGACGCTCTACCCCCTGCTTTCAGCCCTGCCGCAAGAGCTGATCTTCCGCCCGCTGTTCTTCCATCGCTACGGCGCGCTGTTCCCGGATCAGCGGGTTGGACTTCTGGTCAACGCGGCGGTCTTTTCCTTCGCCCATCTGATGTACTGGTCCTGGATCGTGGCGATCCTGACCTTTGCCGGAGGGTTGGTCTTTGCACTGGCCTATGTGCGGCGCGGCTTCCCCTCGGCCTGGCTGTTCCATGGCATCGCCGGGAATGTGCTCTTCACGATGGGAATGGGGGCGTATTTCTATACCGGCAATGTGGTGCGCCCCTTCTGATTGCTTGACTTCCCGGTGCCGGGGATGTTGATGCAAGGCCGAATATCTAGGGGAAAACCGATGAGCGCCTATCGCAGCCATACCTGCGGCCAGCTGACCGCCGCGAATGCCGGAAACGAGGTTCGCCTCTCGGGGTGGGTGCATCGCGTCCGAGATCATGGCGGCGTGCTGTTCATCGACCTGCGCGACCATTACGGCATCACGCAGGTGATCGCCGACAGCGACAGCCCGGCCTTTGCCACGCTGGAAAAGCTGCGCGCCGAGACCGTGATCCGCATCGACGGCAAGGTGAAGCTGCGTGACGCGTCGCTGGTGAACCCGAAACTTCCGACCGGTGAGATCGAGGTCTATGCCACCGACATGGAGGTGCTGGGCGCGTCCGACGATCTGCCGCTGCCGGTCTTTGGCGATCAGGACTACCCCGAGGAAACGCGCCTGACCTACCGCTTCCTCGACCTGCGCCGCGAGAGCCTCCACAACAACATCATGCTGCGCTCGAAAGTGGTGCGCTCGATCCGCAACCGCATGTGGGATCAGGGTTTCACCGAATTCCAGACGCCGATCATCACCGCGTCGAGCCCCGAAGGCGCGCGCGACTTCCTCGTGCCCTCGCGTCTGCATCCGGGCAAATTCTACGCGCTGCCGCAGGCCCCGCAGCAGTTCAAGCAGCTGATCATGGTTGCGGGCTTCGACAAATATTTCCAGATCGCGCCCTGCTTCCGCGACGAAGACCCGCGTGCTGACCGTTCGCCCACGGACTTCTATCAGCTCGACCTCGAAATGTCGTTCATCGAGCAGGAAGACGTTTTCAACACCGTCCAGCCGGTCATCCAGGGCCTCTTCGAAGAATTCGGCGGTGGTCGTCCGGTCGACAGCGTCTGGCCGCGCATTCCCTATGCGGAATCGATGCTGAAATACGGCAGCGACAAGCCTGACCTGCGCAACCCGATCGAGATGCAGATCGTCTCGGACCACTTCCGCGGTTCGGGCTTCGCGATCTTCGCGAAACTGCTGGAGCAGGAAGGGACCGAGGTTCGCGCCATTCCCGCCCCGACCGGCGGCAGCCGCAAATTCGCCGACCGAATGAACGCCTTTGCGCAGCAGCAGGGTTTGCCGGGTATGGGCTATATCTTCTGGCGCAAGGCCGAAGATGGCTCGACCGAAGCCGCTGGCCCGATTGCCAAGGCGCTTGGCGAGGAAAAGACCGAAGCGATCCGCATCCAGCTTGGTCTGGGTGAGGGCGACGCGGCCTTCTTCCTTGGCGGCAAGCCCGAAACCTTCGAGGCCGTCGCCGGTCGTGCCCGGAACGAGATCGGCCGCGAGCTTGGGCTGACCGACGAAAACCAGTTCAAATTCGCCTGGATCATCGACTTCCCGATGTATGAAAAGGGTGATGACGGGAAGATCGACTTCTCGCACAACCCATTCAGCATGCCGCAGGGTGGGCTTGAAGCGCTGAACACCCAAGACCCGCTCGACATCAAGGGCTATCAATACGACCTCGCCTGCAACGGCTATGAGCTGATTTCGGGCGCGATCCGCAACCACTCGCCCGAGATCATGTTCAAGGCGTTCGAACTCGCTGGTTACGGTCATGACGAGGTCGAAAAGCGCTTCGGCGGCATGGTCAAGGCGTTCCGCTATGGCGCGCCGCCCCACGGCGGTTGTGCTGCGGGCATCGACCGGATCGTCATGCTGCTGGCGGATGAACAGAACATCCGCGAGGTCATCATGTTCCCGATGAACCAGCGCGCGGAAGACCTGATGATGGGCGCGCCGTCTGAGCCTACGAATGAACAGATGCGGGAACTGCGTTTGCGCGCATTGCCGAAAGAGTGATCTGACCTTCACGGCTCAAGATGCGATAAACCCCGGTGGGGGCCCCGGCGGCCCCTGCTGGTGAAGGTGATTGCGTGTCTTTTGGTTTCTCTGAACTTGCCGCCATTCGGCTGGGCTTCGGCCTGTCGCCGCTGATGCCCCCTGCGCCGGACGTCGATGCGTTGCTGGCGGGCGTGGCACATGCGGGGCCGCTGCCGGATGCGATGACGACCGAGACCGCCCGCGCCATGACGCTGGAGCTGCGCGACACGCGCCGGGCCCGCGAAGAGGACAAATCCGAGGCCAACGAGGAAGCTTTCCAGATCGTCAACACCCGGATGGGGATGGTGCCGATCTATGACCTGCGCGACCGGATCGCGCGTGCGGTCGATGATGGCGTGGGTTTTGGCGAGCGTCTGGTCCAGTTCTGGGCCGACCATTTCACCGTGATCTCGGCCGGGTCCGCGACCCATCCTCTGGCCGTCGCCTTTGTGGATGAGGCCATCCGCCCCCATATCGGCGGCCGGTTCGAGGATATGTTCTTCGCCGCCGACACGCATCCGATGATGCTGACCTATCTCAACCAGTCGCAAAGCAAGGGGCCGAACTCTCCCTTCGTGAAGAACCGCCCGAAGATGGAGCTGGGCCTGAACGAGAACCTGGCCCGCGAGGCGATGGAGCTTCACTCGCTGGGCGTCGATGCGGGCTATTCGCAGGACGATGTGCGTCAGCTGGCCGAGCTGCTGACCGGCATGGAATACACCGCCAACCTTGGCTTTCGCTATCGCGCCGACGTGGCCGAGCCGGGGGCCGAGACGGTCCTGGGCAAAAGCTACGGCGGCAATCGGCGCGGCGGGATGGAGGACATCCGCACGGCGCTGACCGACATTGCCCGCCGCCCCGAAACCGCGCGCTATCTGTCGCGCAAGCTGGCCGTCCACTTCGTCTCGGATGACCCGGGCGAGGATCTGGTCAATGAATTGGCGGGCGTCTGGCAGGAAACGCAGGGCGATCTGCCCTCGGTCTATCGGGTGCTGGCCACGCATCCGGATCTGGTGACCAATCTGCGCAAGAAAGTCCGCCAGCCCTTCGAGGTGATCGTGGCCGCGCTGCGCGCCCTAGGCGTCAACGGCGGGCGGCTGGCCGATCTGGATGACAAGCAACTGCGCCGGTTCTTCTGGGGGCCGATGATCGCCATGGGCCAGCCCTGGGGCAAGCCGACCGGACCTGACGGCTGGCCGGAAGAGGCCGAAAGCTGGATCGCTCCGCAGATGCTGGCGGCGCGGATCAACTGGACAATGAACATGCCGCGCGGGCTGCTGCCCCGGCAATTGCCCGATCCGCGCGAAATGCTGATCTCGACCTTCGGCGGCACGCAATCGGCGCAGCTGTCCTGGGCCGTGCCCAAGGCCGAAAGCGCGGCTGAAGGCGTCGCGCTGATCCTGGCCTCGAACGATTTCAACCGGCGATAGGAGAAGCCCATGCTGAACCGACGCAGTTTCCTGCAGGCCGCCACCTTGCTTGGCTGCTCTGCCGCGGCCCATCCGCTGATGTCGACGATGACCTTTGCCGCCGCCCCGGGCGAGAACCGGCTGGTGGTCATCATCCTGCGCGGCGCCATGGACGGGATGGACGCGATCCAGCCTTACGGCGACCCGATGCTGCGCCAGTACCGGCGGGAACTGTCTGTCGGCCCGGAAAACGGCGCGCTGGATCTGGACGGCTTCTATGCGCTGCACCCCGAACTCGCCCCGCTGATGCCGCTGTGGAAGGCCGGAGAACTGGCCTTCGCGCATGCCGTCTCGACCCCTTACCGCGACAAGCGCAGCCATTTTGACGGTCAGGACCTGCTGGAGGCGGGGACCGGCAATGACCTGCCCTTCGACCGCCAGCAGGGGGGCTGGCTGAACCGGCTGCTGGGCCAGATGCCGGGCGTCGTCTCCGAGACAGCCTATTCGGTCGGGGTCGAGCAGATGAAGATCCTCAGCGGCAAGGCGCCCTATCTCAGCTGGGCGCCCCGGGCGAACCTGCAGCTGACCCCGCAGGCGCAGATGCTGCTGGAGCATGTCTATCACGACGACCCGCTGTTCCGTGACGCCGCGCGCGACGCGACCGAGATCGTGGCCGAAACCGGCGATCAGGCCATGGCGGGCGGCGGACCCGGCGCGGATGCCAAGGCGCTTGGCCAGTTCGCGGCGACGCGGCTGAACGCCGAGACGCGGATCGCGGCCTTCTCGATCCCCGGCTGGGACAGCCATGCGGGCCAGGTGGCGACGCTGACGAAAGCCTTTGAGCGGCTTTGCGGCTCGATGCTCAGCCTGCGCGAGGGGCTGGGGCAGAACTGGGCGCGCACCACGGTGCTGGTGATGACCGAATTTGGCCGCACCGTGCGCGAAAACGGCTCAGCCGGCACCGATCATGGCACGGGCGGCGCGCTGTTGATGGCGGGTGGGGCGATCAAGGGTGGGCGCGCCTTCGGCGACTGGCCGGGGCTGGGCGAATCCGATCTTTATGCCGACCGCGACCTGATGCCGGTGCGCGACATCCGCGCCTATGCGGGCTGGGCGATGCACGGGCTTTTCGGCATCGAGCGGCAGAAGATCGAGCAGGTCATCTTGCCGGGCCTCGACCTGGGCAGCGATCCCGGAATGCTGGCCTGAGAGAATGCCCGCCGCGCGTCAGTGTTCGCTGACGCCCGCCAGCCGGACCTGCACCATCGCCCCCACGCGCGTCACGTCGTCAGCGGGCACCGCACCCTGACGCGTGCGCTGCGCCAGCGCGGTTGCCGCATCTTCCAGCGGGCGATCATGGGACGAGCGGGCGACACCGGCCAGAAAGCGCGCGATATATTCCAGCGCGTCCGGGTTGCCGCTATCCAGCATCTCGACCACATGGGCCAGATCGTCGCGCAGCGCACCCCGATCAGGCAGGACGACATCCTCACGCTCCAGCAGGCGCAGACCGCGCGGGCGCTGGTCGGCGGGCAGGGCCGAGAGGACCGCATTCTGGAACACCGCAAGGCTTTCGACCGGCTTCGGCAGGAACCCGTCCGCGCCCGCCTGCAGGGCCAGCTCCTCATTCGCGCTGTCGCCCGAGATGCCGATGATCGCCGGAACGCGTGGCACGCTTTGAGAGATCAGCCGGATCAGCTCGGCCCCGTTGCCGTCGGGCAGACCCATGTCGATGATCGCCGCATCGGGGCGATAGGTCTGCAGATGGCGCAGGGCCGCGCGCAGGCTGTCGGCGCGGCGGATGCGCGCGCCCGAGCGCAGGCACAACAGCCGCACGGCTTCGGATGCAAAGCGCGAATCCTCGACCACCAACACGGTCAGCCCACCCAGCGGACGCCCCGCCACCGCAACTTGCGAAACGGGGCGCGGGATCGGTTGGACGATTTCAAGTCCCCTCATTCCTCAGATCTCCGTAAAAATACCAGACATTGAAGACAATTTGACGCGATTCGGCTAAGAACCCGTTAACGAGGACGGTTTTCCTTTCCCCTCGGGCGCGCAGGGCCTAGAAGGTCGTCAACATTCTGGAACCCTTTCGGAGAATTGCCTTGATCGGACGCCTGAACCATGTCGCCATCGCCGTGCCGGACCTGACAGCAGCGGCTGCGCAGTATGAAACCACGCTGGGCGCCAAGGTCGGGGCACCGCAGGACGAGCCCGATCACGGCGTGACGGTGGTCTTTATCGAGCTGCCCAACACCAAGATCGAACTGCTGTACCCGCTGGGCGAGGACAGCCCGATCAACGGATTTCTGCAGAAAAACCCCTCGGGCGGCATTCATCACATGTGCTTTGAGGTCGATGACATTCTGGCCGCGCGCGATCAGCTGAAGGCGCAGGGTGCCCGCGTTCTGGGCACCGGTGAGCCGAAGATCGGCGCGCATGGCAAGCCTGTGCTGTTCCTGCATCCCAAGGACTTCAACGGCTGCCTGATTGAGCTGGAGCAAGTCTGATGAGCCTGACCGGCGGCTTCGTCCTTTACGCGACGCTTTGGTTTCTGGTGCTGTTCGTCGTCGTCCCCATCGGCCAGAAAAGTCAGGCCGACGCGGGACATGTCGTGCCGGGAACGCCCGCGGGCGCCCCGCACGACCTGCGTTTCATGCGCAAATGCATCATCACCACGGTCATCACGACGATCCTGTTCGGCATCATCGCCTGGGTCATCTTTGCCGATATCATCACCCGCGCGGACCTCGAGAAGCTGATCTCGTAAGATGAAAAAGGTGCGTGAAGGCGGCAGCGCCCAGCACCGGCACCAGAATATTCAGAAACGGCACCGTCAGCAGCAGGGCGATCAGCACGCCAAGCGCCGTCACCTGACCTGACAGGCTGCGGCGCAGCGCCGTTGCCTGCGGCGGGTGCAGGTGGCGGCTGGCGGCCATCTGGAAGAACTCTCGACCCAGCAGCCAGCCATTGCCGCCATAGAACAGCACGCCCGCCAGCGGCCCCAGAAAGGGCGTCAGGATCAGCGTCAGCAGGCTGACCAGCAGCACCGCGCCCAGAAGAGCCGCCGATTCCAGCAGCCCGTCCCAGAAGTCGACGGGCAGCCCCTTCGCCTGCGGGTAATGCGTGTCCTCGACGGCTTCGGCCACGCGCTCGGCGAAAAGGCCCGAGAAGGCAGCGGCCACCGGTGCCATCAGGAAAAACCCCATCAGCGGCAGCAGCACCAGCGAACCCCAGGACAGCGCGCCGCCAATCGGGATCTCGCCGATCCAGGGCAGCGTCAGATGCTGGGGCGCGAACAGGCGGATGGCCCAGAACGCGCCCGCCTGCAGCGCCAGAAACAGCACGATGGTCAAAGCCACGCCCAGGGCCACGACGCCCATGATCCTGGGGCGCAGCAGGTCGCCCCAGGCCAGCGTCAGGGCGCGGAGCGGGTTCACAGGAAGCTGGTCCGGCTTGCCACGTCGGGGCGCGGACGCTCGGGCGGGGTGCCGGTGCGCTGGCCGATGTGGATGAGGCCCACCAGCTTTTCGCCCGCACCAAGGCCCAGATGCGCCTGCGCGAACTCCTGCTGCGTGGCGGGGCCGGTCAGCCATGCCGCGCCGTAACCTGCGGCCAGCGCGGCGTTCAGCAGCGACAGGCAGACCGCGCCCGCAGACAGCACCTGCTCCCATTCCGGGATCTTCGGGTGATCGACCGGGGCCGAGACGACGCCCACGATCACCGGAGTGTCAAAGGCCGAGCGGGCTTTCAGCGCCGCCGCCTCATCGCCGCCGGTCCGGGTGACGAAATCGGCCAAAAGCGGGGCCAGACGGTCCAGCGTCTCACGCTCCAGCACGATCAGCCGCCAGGGCTCCAGCTTGGCATGGTCGGGGACGCGCAGGCCCAGCTCAATCAGACCCATCAGTTCCTCGCGTGAGGGGGCGGGGCCGGTCAGCGTGCGGGGCGGATGAGAGCGGCGGCTGCGCAGGAAAGCCAGCGCGTCGGGATTGGTATGTTCCATTCAGACCTCGAAGAAAGTGGCAAGCTCGCGCAGATGCGCCGAGACATGGTTGATCCAGACCGGGCCTGGCTGGCGGGCATCGATGACCGCGCCCAGAGGGTCGGGGGCTTCGATGTCCAGGCGGGCGAGCCTTGCGATCGCGGCATGTCCGCAGAAGGGGACATGCGCCTCTGAATAGCCGCCTTCGTGCACAAGGACCAGCCGGTCCTGACACAGCTCCGCCGCCGCCTGCTGCATCAGCGCGGTCATCGCGCCGAAGCTGTTTGCGCCCAGCACCATGCGCCCCAGCGGGTCCATGGCCGAGGCGTCATAGCCGCAGGCGACAATGATGATCTCGGGGCGGTGGCGGCGCAGGGCGGGCAGGACGATCCGCTCCAGCGCCTCCAGATAGCTTTGATGGCCGGTGCCGGGGGGCAGGGGGATGTTGATGTTCGCGCCCGCCGCGCCGCGCACATCCGCGCCGCCGGTCTCTAGCGGATAGTTGCGGTCCTGATGCAGCGAGATTGTCAGCACGTCGGGATCGTCCAGATAGATCGCCTCGGTCCCATTGCCGTGATGCACGTCCCAGTCGACGACGGCAAAGCGCTGCGCCAGCCCTGCGGCGCGGGCGGCCTCGATGGCGATGGCAATATTGGCGAAAAGGCAGAAGCCGTTTGGCAGGTCGGGCAGGGCGTGATGCCCCGGCGGCCGCGACAGCGCATAGGCGCTCGCCAGCTGGCCCTGCAGCACTGCCGCCACGGCGGCCTTGGCCAGCCCGGCCGAGCGCGCCGCGATCTCATACCCGCCCTTGAGGAAGGGCGCGCGGGGGCCAAGCTCACCCCCCGTCGCGTCCGAGAGCGCCTTGAACCGCTCAAGATAGCTGGCCGGGTGGACGCGCAGCAGATCCTTGCGCGTGGCCGAGGGGGCGGATTGCAGCTGCAACCGGTCCATAAGACCGGTCACATGCATCAGGTTCACCATCCTGCGCTTGCTTTCCGGGCTTTCGGGAATGCTGCCGCCCGGTTGAACCAGCCCGCCGGCCTGCATGGTCAGGACGTAATCGCCCCCCGCATGCCACATGCAGAGTTCGTCATGGAAAAATCCGGTCTGAGGCGCCATTGTCTGTCCCGTATCAAAGGATGTCGCGCCAGCATGACCGATCTGAAACACCTTGCGCAACCCGGTCACGAGATCGCCGTCCGCGTCACCCCGCGTGCCTCGCGCAATGCGGTGACGCTGGGGCCGGACGGGGCGATCCGCGTCAGCGTCACGACCGTCCCCGAGGATGGCAAGGCCAATGCGGTCGTGATCAAGCTGCTGGCGAAATCCATCGGTATCGCCAAATCGCGGCTGGTGCTGCTGCGCGGGGCCAGCGCGCGCGACAAGCTGTTCCGGATCGTGGACTAGTCGCTGCGCCCGCCGCGTTCCAGCCGGTAATTCCCCTCGGGCAGGTTCAGGGCGGCGCGCAGTTCTTCCAGCTGTTCCAGCGTCAGGACGATATGCACCGGCTCTCCGCTTTCGGGGTCGAACTGCTCGATGATGATGCGGTCGTCGAAGGCCTGAACGATCACGTCCTCATTCAGAGGGCGCGCGCCGACGGCGGCCCCTTCGGGAAGTTCGTCGATCAGGGTGATGACGGTCGCGTCGAATTCGTGCTCGATGGTGAACATGGCTGCCTCCGAAGCGTTGGCCTTGGTGCAACAATCGCGTGATCTTCGCGCGGGGGCAAGCCGGGGGATTGGCGGGGATCGCCTTCGACGGATAGACTGCCCCCGAACCGCCGAAAACGGCGAAGATGTTTTCAAGACGAAGGACCAGGGGCGAATGATCAGGGCGTGGGCGGCGGTGATTGCGGTGCTTGGGCTGGCGGGCTGTGTGGCCGCGCCGGGGCCGCAGGGGCAGGGCCCGGCTACCCAGCCTGTCGGGGTCATCATGACCTCACCCGATGTGCCGCGCACGGCGCGTGATTCCGCGCGCTCATTCGTTGCGGTGATCAACAAGATGGAGCCCGCGGTCGAGCGTGAATGCGTCGAGCGGCGCACCCAGCCCATCAATTGCGATTATCAATTCGTCGTCGATGACCGCGCCGGATTGGAGCCGAACGCGTTTCAGACCATCGATGCCAATGGCCGCCCGATTATCGGCTTCACGCTGTCGCTGATTGGCGAGGCGCGCAATGCCGATGAACTGGCATTTGTGGTCGGGCATGAAGCCAGCCACCATATTCTGGGCCATATCACCCGCAAAAGCTCGGCTGCTTCGGTTGGTGCGGTGATCCTGGGCGGGTTGGCCAGCGCCTATGGTGCCAATGCTGATGCAATCCAGTCGGCCTCGAATTACGGGGCGCAGATTGGCGCGCGCTATTATTCGCGCGATTGGGAGCTTGAGGCCGATTATCTGGGCGCAATCATTGCGCTGAATGCCGGATACGATCCCGAGCATGGGGCGCAGTTCTTTGCGCGAATCCCTGACCCCGGCGACAAGATTCTGGGCACACACCCGTCAAGAGCGGCGCGTATGGCGCAGGTTGCGCGGGCTGTTTCTGATTACCGTTCCGGGCGAGTTCGATAGCATTCGAATCCGTAAGCAGTTGTAAATTAGTTGATTAAAATTAATTCGAATCAACTGAGAGTGGTGCAGATTTGCAAGGCTTCGGCGGGATTTTGCACATTTGATATTTACGCAACGTAAATCTGCGGGTACTCAGCGAGAAATTGCTTTTATAGGCAAATAGCTGCCTATAGTTTTTACGTGAAGACATTTTCGGGCCGGATGCGCCGCGCCCATTGGGTGAGGTATTTTATGATCGGCGTTATTATGTGGAGTAGCGAGGATAAAGCCAAAGCGGTGATCTGGTGTGAAGATCATGCGGCGCTCGCTTATCTCCAGGGGACCGAAAATCTGACAGGTGCCTCGTCCTGGCCCGCCGTGGGCGATCTGGTCGAGCTGGAATGCGATACAGTGAACGGTATGCGTTATGCCCGCTCGGTCAATGTCATTTCCGGCCACAAACGGGCCGAACTGCCCAGCCTTCTTCGCAGCATGAGTGAAACGCAAAACGCGCAGAAACGTCCGGTTCTGCGCGTTGTGTCGTCTCAGGATGCGTCCTGGTCGGGTGAGCCGCGCCCCTTGCGCGAAGCTTCGGGGCGCCGCTAGGGCCTCAGGCGCCGCGCGACAGCGCGGCGACCCCGGTCCGGGCCAGATCCGTCAGACCCAGCGGCCGCATCAGCTCGGCGAAGGCGTCCAGTTTTTCGGGCGTGCCGGTCATTTCGAAGACAAAACTTTCCAGCGTCGAATCCACGACATTCGCCCGGAAGATCTCGGCGATGCGCAGCGCCTCGACGCGCTTTTCGCCCTTGCCCGACACCTTGAAGAGGCCCAGCTCACGCTCGACGCTGGGGCCTTCGACGGTCAGGTCATGCACGTCATGGACGGGCACGATGCGGCCAAGCTGCGCCTTGATCTGCTCGATCACCGAAGGCGTGCCGCGCGTCACGATGGTGATGCGCGAGCGGTGGCCCAGATGGTCCACCTCGGCCACGGTCAGGCTGTCGATGTTGTAGCCACGCCCCGAGAACAGGCCGATGACGCGGGCCAGAACGCCCGCCTCGTTGTCGACCAGCACTGCCAGCGTGTGCGACTCGACGGTCTGGGCATTCGGATCGCGAAGATCATAGGCCGAATGGCTGGATGCGCCCTGTTGGATATTCAATGCCGCCATGATGGGTCTCGCTTCTTTCTGTTTCGGCCGTGGATCAGACGAGCGCGCCGCCAGCGCCGGTGATGGCGCCTTCGGTCGAGGCATCGCCCAGCAGCATCTCGTTATGCGGTTTGCCCGAGGGGATCATCGGGAAGCAGTTTTCATGCTTCTCGACCAGCACGTCGAGGATATAGGGTCCGTCATAATCCAGCATTTCCTGAATCGCATCGTCCAGTTCCGCCGGGTCAGAGACCACGCGGCCCTTGCAGCCGAAGGCCTCGGCCAGCTTGACGAAATCGGGCAGGCTTTCCGACCAGCTCTGGCTATAGCGCTCGCCATGCAGCAGTTGCTGCCACTGGCGGACCATGCCCAGACGTTCGTTGTTCAGGATGAACTGCTTGACCGGGGCGCGGAACTGCACCGCCGTGCTCATTTCCTGCATATTCATCAGCCACGAGGCATCGCCCGCGACGTTGATGACCAGGGCCTCGGGGTGGGCGACCTGCGCGCCGATCGAGGCCGGCAGGCCATAGCCCATCGTGCCCAGACCACCCGAGGTCATCCAGTGGTTCGGATCGTCGAAATGCAGATATTGCGCGGCCCACATCTGGTGCTGGCCGACCTCGGTCGCGACATAGGGCTTCCGATGCTTGGTCAGTTCATGCAGGCGCTGCAGCGCGTATTGCGGCTTGATGATGCTGTCCGAGCCTTTGTAGGCAAGGCAGTCGCGCGCCTTCCACTGCTCGATCTGCGCCCACCATTTCGGCAGCGCCTCGGCATTGGTCTTGCGGCCCCGCGCCTTCCATATCTTCAGCAGATCTTCCAGCACATGCGCGACATCGCCGACAATCGGCAGGTCGACATGGATGACCTTGTTGATCGAGCTGGGGTCGATGTCGATCTGCACCTTGACCGAGCCGGGGCTGAAATCCGCTACGCGGCCGGTGATGCGGTCGTCGAAACGCGCGCCGACGGCGATCATCAGGTCGCAATCATGCATGGCCATATTGGCCTCATAAAGACCGTGCATGCCCAGCATGCCGATCCAGCCTTTGCCGGTCGCCGGATAGGCGCCCAAGCCCATCAGGGTCGAGGTGACCGGGAAGCCCGTCGCCTCAGCCAGTTCGCGCAGCAGCTGGCTGGCGCCGGGGCCCGAGTTGATGACGCCGCCGCCGGTGTAGAAGATCGGACGCTCGGCGCGCTCGATCATCTCGGCCAGACGGGTGATCGCCGCGATATCGCCCTTCTTGGTGGGCTGGTAGGTCGGCGTCTCGATCTGTTTCGGGCCGACATATTCGCCGGTCGCGAATTGCACGTCCTTCGGGATGTCGACCAGCACCGGACCCGGACGGCCCGAGGTGGCGACGTGGAAGGCCTTGTGGATCGTCGCGGCCAGTACGTCGGTGTCCTTCACCAGCCAGTTGTGCTTGGTGCAGGGGCGGGTGATGCCGATGGTGTCGGCCTCCTGGAAGCCATCCGTGCCGATCAGGAAGGTCGGAACCTGGCCCGAGATCACGATCAGCGGGATCGAATCCATCAGCGCATCGGTCAGGCCGGTGACCGCATTGGTCGCGCCCGGACCCGAGGTGACCAGCACGACACCGGGCTTGCCGGTTGAGCGGGCATAGCCTTCGGCCATATGAACCGCGCCCTGTTCGTGGCGGACCAGAATGTGCTTGATGTCGTTTTGCTGGAACAGCTCGTCATAGATGGGAAGTACCGCGCCACCCGGATAGCCGAATACCGTATCGACGCCCTGATCGCGCAGAGCTTCGACAACCATTCTCGCACCCGTCATGTCTCGGGACATCCGCATTCTCCATGCTACTTGCTTACACAGACACGTATCGCGCAGCCTTTGACCGGGCGACCTTTCTGCAACGCCGCAAACTATGGGCGGACCGGGGCGGGGTCAATGGGCAAAAACGCCGAAAATAACAAGAAATGCCAAAACTAAGACATTAAATTACAAAACGCGGTGCGCGTGCGCAATTATTTGGTCTGCGGCAGGGTGATTCTGGCAACCTGTTCGACAATCGGCGCAATCGACAGCGGATGCGTGTCCGAGTTATGCGCATCCGGCGTGCCAATCGGCTGCCAGACGCCGCCCTTGTAGATTTCCAGCGCGCTGAAGCGGGCCTTGTAATCCATCTTGCGGCTGCCCGGCACCCAATAGCCCAGATAGACATAGGGCAGGCCGGAACTGCGGGCCATTTCGATATGGTCAAGGATGATATGCGTGCCCAGGCTGAAATGCTCAAGCTCGGGTTCGTAGAAGCTGTAGACGAGGCTCAGCCCGTCATCGAGAATATCGGTCAGGCAGACGGCGATCAGCTGGTCGTCGCCCTGCTTGAAGCGCCCACCCTCGACGCCCGCGGCGCGATATTCGATCACGCGGGTGCGGACCGGCGTCTCCTCGATCATCGAGGCGAATTCGAAGATGTCCATATCGGCCATGCCGCCATCGGCGTGGCGCACATCCAGATAAGAGCGGAACAGCTCATACTGCTCTTCCGTGGCCCAGGCGCTGGTCGCCACGCGCCGCAGCCCGGCGTTGCGTGACTGCACCCGGCGCTGCGTCCGCGAAGGCTTGAAATCGGCAACGCGGATGCGGGCGGACATGCAGGCCATGCAGCTTTCGCAGCTGGGCCGATAGAGCACGTTCTGCGAGCGGCGAAAGCCCTGCCGCGACAGCGCATTGTTCAGCTCGGTCGCGTTTTCGCCGACCAGCGCGGTGAACAGCTTCCGCTCGGCCCGGCCGTGCAGATAGGGGCAGGGCTGGGGGGCGGTCACATAGAATTGGGGGGCATGCGGCAGGCTGTGACGCATCAGCAACCTCCGGCGCCGGACCGGCTTACACAACTGTCGCGTCGACGCATGTCTTGTCTCATCGGTCGCGGTGATACCGTTTGCAAGGGAAGAAACCATCCATTTCTGCGAGAGCCTAGCAACAGAACCTCATTCCGCCAAGCGTTGATCCATCTCTCTCTTCTAGATGGGCAGAGGTGGTTAATTTTGAAACCCAAGGCCCACGGTTTCGCAATCACATCGCATTGACGCGGCAAGGCGCTGCGCTAGGTTGCTGGCATGGATTTCGCCGCCAAGATCACCCGCCTGCCCATTCCCGTCGACCCGGCCCGTGGGCAGGAGGCCGCCGATGCCGCGGCCATCGCCGATCCCCGCATTGCCGACCTGATCCGCGGGGCCGCCGGGTGCAGCCCGTATCTGACCAGCCTGATCCTGCGAGAGGCCGATTGGCTGGGCGACGCCCTGACGCGAGAGATGACCGTGGCTGAGGTCACGCGCGACTTCGAGCAGTTGTCCGGTGACGAACTCGGTCCGGCGCTGCGTCAGGCCAAGCGGCGCGTCGCGCTTTGGGCGGCGCTGGCGGATCTGGGCGGTGTCTGGGCGCTGGAAGAGGTGACCGGCGCGCTGACGGATCTGGCCGACCGGGCCAGCGATCTGGCACTGCGTGCGCATATCCGGGCCGAGGTTCAGCGTGGCAAGCTGCCCCCGACCGAGGCCGATGCGGGCGGGATCTTCGCGCTGGCCATGGGCAAGATGGGCGGGCGAGAGCTGAACTATTCCTCGGACATCGACCTGATCGTGCTGTTTGACGACATGGCCTATGCCCCCGATGACCGGGCCGACGCCCGCGCGGTGCTGATCCGCGCTACTCGCAAGGCGGCGGCGACGCTGTCGGACATCACCGATCAGGGCTATGTCTTCCGCACCGATCTGCGGCTGCGGCCCGATGTCTCGGTCACACCGGTCTGCGTCTCGGTCTCGGGCGCGCTTGGTTATTACGAGGCCGAGGGCCGCACATGGGAGCGTGCAGCCTATATCAAGGCGCGCCCCTGCGCGGGCGATATCGGCGCGGCGGACCGTTTCCTGCGCGAGATGCGGCCCTTCGTCTGGCGCCGGCATCTGGATTTCTCGACCATTCAGGACACGCATGACATGCGGCTGCGCATCCGCAGCCACAAGGGCCTGCACGGCCGCATCGAAGTGCCGGGCCACAATATGAAGCTGGGGCAGGGCGGCATCCGCGAAATCGAGTTCTTCACCCAAACGCGGCAGCTGATCTCGGGCGGGCGGGACCCATCGCTGCGCTCTCGCCAGACGGTCGAGGCGCTGCGGCAACTGGCCAAAAAGGGCTGGGTGCAGACCGACGTCGCGGAAGAGCTGATCCGCCACTATCGCGAGCATCGCGAGATTGAGCATCGGATCCAGATGGTCAATGACGCGCAAACGCATTCCGTGCCGCAATCGGCCGAGGGGATCGACATCATCGCCCGCATGATGGGCGAGCCTGACACGCGCGCCTGGTCCGAGCGGCTGGCCGCCCGGCTTGAGCAGGTCGAGACCCTGACGAGCGATTTTTTCGCGCCGCAGGAAAGCGCCGAGCGACCGGCGCTCTCGGATGAGGCCGAGGCGATCGTGGCCCGGTGGCGCACCTATCCGGCGCTGCGCTCGGAGCGCGGGCAGCGCATCTTCTCGCGGATCGAGCCGGAGCTTTTGTCGCGGCTGAATGCAGCCACTCATGCGGACGAAGCACTGGCGCGCTTCGACGACTTCCTGTCGGGACTGCCTGCCGGGGTGCAGCTTTTCTCGCTGTTCGAGGCGAATCCGCAGTTGATCGACCTGATTGTCGATATCTGCGCGACCTCCGCCGGGCTGGCCGCCTATCTGGCGCGCCACCCCGAGGTGCTGGACGCGGTGGTCGGCGGCAGCTTCTTTTCGCGCTGGCCCGAGGCGAATGGGCTGCGCGCCGATCTGGACCGGCAGCTGGCGAACGCCCTCTCGGCCCCGGATGGCGGCTATGAGCGCGCGCTGGATGTCGCCCGCCGCTGGGCGCATGAATGGCAGTTCCGCACCGGCGTTCACCACCTGCGCGGGCTGATCGGCGCGGAAGAGGCGGGCGGGCAATATGCCGATATCGCCGATGCGGCCATCGGCGCGCTGTTTCCGGTGGTCGCGGCGGAATTCGCCGCGCGCCACGGCCCGCCGCCGGGGCGCGGAGCGGTCCTGCTGGGGATGGGCTCGCTGGGTGCGCGCCAGTTGAACGCGGCCTCGGATCTGGACCTGATCGTGATCTATGACGCCGCCGGGCAGGAGAGTTCGGAGGGGCGCAAGCCCTTGGCGACCCGCGCCTATTACGCGCGGCTGACGCAGGCGATGATCACGGCGATCTCGGCCCCCACTTCAGCCGGTCGGCTTTATGAGGTCGATATGCGTCTGCGCCCCTCGGGGCGGCAGGGGCCGGTCGCGACCTCGGTCCAGTCCTTCCGCGACTATCAGATGAACGAGGCCTGGACCTGGGAGCATCTGGCGCTGACCCGTGCGCGCATCGTCGGCCTTTGCGGCGATGACGTCGCTGAACTGGCCATCGAGATCGAGGCGCTGCGCATCGAGGTGCTGGCCACGCGTGGATCCGATCCGAAGGTCGCGCCCGATCTGGCCGAGATGCGAGACCGGATCTTTTCTGCCAAGGCCTCGGACGGTCCCTGGGACGCCAAGACCGGGCGGGGGCGGCTGCAGGATATCGAGCTTCTAGCGCAATCCTTTGCCCTGCGGACGGCTGCGACCGCGCGCGGGACGGTGGCGCAGCTGCGCTCGGGCGGGCGGGGCGGGCTGATCAGCCGCGAGGACAATGACACGCTGATCGCCACCCGCCGGTTCCTGTGGAACCTGCAATGCGCGACGCGGCTGCTGACCGAGGCTCCGCTGGACATGCAGCTTCTGGGTCGCGGCGGGCAGGCCTTCCTTTTGCGCGAGACGGGAACCGCGACGCTGGAAGAACTGGCCCTGCGCCTTGAGGAGGCTGTCAGCAAGGCCGGGGCCATCATCGATCAAAGCCTGGCCTGAGGCCGCCCGCGCACCCGGGCGCTAGTTGACCTTGCCCAGAACCGGCAGCAGGCCGGAGTCCTCAAACGCGGGTGCGATCACCGACGGGCCGGATGCGGGCGCGGGGAACAGTTCGATCAGCGGCGGCGGCTTGGCGGCCTGCGGGGCGGCTGTCGGGATCTCTTCTTCCTCGGTGGCGATGTCGAAGATGCCATGCGCGGTCTTGTCCCAGTAGAAGGGCTTTGCCACGACCTCATAGATCGCCTTCCACCCGGCCAGACAGCCGAGAGGGAAGTAAAGATGCAAGGTCGGGACCCAGGGCATCAGGTGGCGGTGGTCCTTCCCGCGCACGGCCCAGAGGCCCACGGTGATGTTGAGGATCTCGGACAGGATGAAGAGCGTGAAGAGCAGCGCAATCGCATTGCCGCCAAGCCCGCCCGAGAGCATGTCGCGCATCGGATGCGGTAGGCCGAAGATCAAGAGCCAGAAGCTCCACAGCACCGGCGCCAGCAGATATTGCGAGAGGGAGGCGAGGAACTGCGCCTGAAAACCCAGGAAGCGGCGCGGACCCAGATCCTGCCACAGCCGCAGGGGGTTGCGCATATGTACGCCCCAGGTCATCGCAAAGCCCTTGTGCCAGCGCGAGCGCTGCTTGATCCAGGGAAGGGCGCGGCAATTCGCCTCTTCATGGGTGACGGTGTCCAGCATCTCGGTCCGGTAGCCACGGCGGACCAGACGCACGCCCAGATCGGCGTCTTCGGTCACGTTCCAGGCGTCCCAGCAGCCTACCTCTTCCAGCGCCTTGCGGCGGAAGAACAGGGTCGTGCCGCCCAGCGGGACGACCAGGTTGAGCGCAGCGGCCCCGGCCAGTGTGGCGCGAAACCACGAGGCGTATTCGATGGTGAAGGCGCGGGCCAGCCAGTTGGTGCGGGGGTTGTAGAAATCCAGCACGCCCTGCAGGCAGGCGACCTCGGGCGGGGCAAAGTGGAACCGGCGGGCGACCTTGTGCAGCTGTTCAGGCTCGGGCCGGTCTTCGGCGTCCCAGACGCCGATGATGTCACCCCGGCAGAAATTCAGCGCATAGTTCAGCGCGCGCGGCTTGGTGCGGATGGGGCCGTCGGGGACGCGCACGATCCGCATCCAGCGGGGCAGGGTGGCGGCGGCCAGCGCCTCGCAGGTGATCTGGTCGGTCTCTTCGACGACGATCAGGATATCCATCAGCTCATGCGGATAGTTGAGCCGCCCCAGCCGGCCAATCAGGCGGTCGGCGATATTCGCCTCGCCAAAAAGCGGCACCATGACCGAAATCACGGGCAGGGGCGCGGTCATCTCGGGCGGGGTGGCGCGGCCTTTGGCCAGCGCCAGTTCCTGCATGCGGGCCCGCTTTCGGGCACGCAGGACGGCGCAGAACGAGAGAAGCTTCAGCGCCGAGGAGGCCAGAAGCGTCAGCACCGCCCAGAAGGTCAAAAGCGCGATCATCGCGATTGGGGCGAAGATCAGACCAAGCGTGACCGCAAGGCCCAGCACCATGGCCACCCGGGCGACGCGCACCTCATTGCGGGTGCGGCAGCTTTCATGGGCGGGCACGCGTGTCTCGGCCTGCCGGATCAGCGCGGTCTGGCGGCGTTTCAGCACCGCCTCAAGCACGTCGGCATCCGAGGAAAGCAGCATGCGCACGGTGCCGAAACCAGCGGGAAAGCCGGGGCGCAGCCGGTCAAAATCTTCGGGGCGGGCGGTCACGATATAGGTCACGCCGCCGATGCGACGCCAAGGCACCAGCCCCTCGCTGAGGCAGAAATCCGCGCCCAACTGGTCGATCAGGCGCGGGTCGGGGGGCATGGCAGCCAGATCGATGACGCTGCTGCGCCACTGGCGCGACAGCGCGCGGGTCAGCGCCTCGGGCTGGACCCAGCCGTTCGCCAGCAGTACCTCGCCAAGTCGCGAGGCCTGCCGCTGCCGGATCATCGCGGCTTTCAGCAGATTGCCGGACTCGACCGCCCCGTCTTCCAGCAGGATTTGCCCCAAGGGGCGCTGGTCGCGCGCGGCGATGACGGTGGATGAACTCACGGTGGGGCCCCCTTCTTCGGGGGCTGCAGGACCCGGCCCCGCGCTCGCGCGGAGAGTTGTCAGTGCCGTCGTCTGGGCAGCAGCAGTCGTGGCCATGGGCGAATCCCGTTCCTAACCTGTCCTCTGCTTGGCACAGGGTGGGTTAAGAACCGGTTAACTGCGAAATTGCAGGCCTCGCGTCAGGCGTGACGGCGGGCTTCCATGGCTGAGGCGAAGTTCTCGAACAGGTAGAAGCTGTCCTGCGGGCCGGGGCTGGCCTCGGGGTGATGCTGGACCGAGAACACCGGCTTGCCATCGATGCGCAGGCCGCAGTTCGTGCCGTCGAACAGGCTGACATGGGTCTCGATCACGCCTGCGGGCAGGGTCTGCGAATCGACCGTGAAGCCGTGGTTCATCGAGGTGATCTCGACCTTGCCCGTGTCGACGTTGCGGACCGGGTGGTTCGCGCCGTGATGGCCATGGCTCATCTTCACCGTGCGCGCGCCGACGGCCAGCGCCAGCATCTGGTGGCCAAGGCAGATCCCGAAGATCGGCAGATCGCGGGCCAGCAGTTCCTTGATCATCGGCACGGCATATTCGCCGGTCGCCGCCGGGTCGCCGGGGCCGTTCGACAGGAAGATGCCTTCCGGATTATGGGCCAGCACCTCTTCGGCGGTGGCGGTCGCGGGCAGCACGGTCACATCGGCGCCGCTGGCCACCAGCGAGCGCAGGATGTTGCGCTTGGCGCCATAATCCAGCGCGACGACGCGGTAGGGGTTCTTGCGCTCGGGCTTGCTGAACTCATCGGGCCAGTTCCACGCGCCTTCGTCCCAGTGATAGCTTTGCGTGCAGCTGACTTCCTTGGCGAGGTCAAGGCCCACAAGGCCCTTCCAGTCGCGCGCGCGGGCGATCATCGACTTGATGTCGAAATTGCCCGAGGGGTCATGCGCCAGCACGACATGCGGCGAGCCCTGCTGACGGATCGCACGGGTCAGGCGGCGGGTGTCGAGACCGCCGATGCCGATGCGGCCCAGCTTGGTCATCCAGTCGATCAGGTTCGAATGCGCGCGCCAGTTCGAGGGCTCGGTCGGGTCCCATTTCACCACGATGCCCGAGGCCACGGGTTCGGCCCCTTCATAGTCCATCGGCGTCACGCCGGTGTTGCCGATATGGGGGAAGGTGAAGGTGACGATCTGGCTGGCGTAAGAGGGATCGGTCATGATCTCCTGATAGCCGGTCATGGCGGTGTTGAACACCAGCTCGGCCACGACCTCACCGGTGGCGCCGAACCCCATTCCGTAGAAAACGGTTCCGTCGGCAAGTGCAAGACATGCGGTCGGTTTTTGGGACATCTGCGACTCTCCGGCTAAATCGCCGGGAAACTAGGTGTCAGACAGGTCAGCGTCAAGGCCGGAACTAAACTTCCTTGAGCAGGTTGACGAGGCAGCCGAAGCCGGGCAAGGCGCGTCCTCGACGCAAGCTGAAAGGATCACGATGTCACTGCGCGAGCGAATTCAAGCGGATATCAAGGAAGCCATGAAAGCCAAGGAGGCGGCGCGTCTGTCAACCTTACGGTTGATCTCGGCGGCGATCAAGGATCGCGAAATTGCCGCCCGCACCGAACGCGGCGAAGACAGCGCGCTGAGCGAGGATGACGTGATCGCGCTGATGTCCAAAATGGTCAAGCAGCGGCAGGAATCGGCGCGCGCCTATGAAGAGGGCGGACGCCTTGAACTGGCCGAGCGCGAAGAGGCCGAGATCAAGATCATCCAAAGCTATCTGCCGCGCCAGCTGACCGAGGATGAGGTCGCCGCCGCCATCGAGAAGGTGATCAAGGATCTGGGTGCCAGCTCGATCCGCGACATGGGCCGGGTCATGGCCGATCTGCGGGCGCATTACGCCGGGCGGATGGATTTCGGCGCGGTCGGGCCGCTGATCAAGGCGAAGCTGATGGGCTGAGGCTAGTCCCTCGGGGGAAAGTGGTGACGCGGCCGCAGCGCCAATGCGATGGCGGCCAACGCGACGCAGGCCGCAGCCGCAGTCGCCACGCCCCGAAAGCCCACGCTTGGATAGATCAGCCCCATCAGCATGGGGCCGGCAAAGACCGCCGAATAGGTCACCGCACTGTTCAGCCCCATCACCGCCCCGCGTGCGTCCTGCGCGCGCCGGTTCAGCGCGAGGATCATCGCGTTCAGCCCGAACTGGTTCAGAAACCCCCAAAGCCCGATGTTCAGCATCGCCAGCCGCGCATGCCCGATGCTGAAGCGCCAGGACAGATAAGTCAGCGCAATCAGCGAAAACAGCACGGCCATCAGGGTCCGGCCCTCGGGCGCGGGCAAGCGCCCCGCGCATAGCCCGGCGATCCCGAACCCCACGCCATAGATCAGCACATAGACCCCCGCGCCCGAGGCCGAGAGGTTCAGGGCGTTGCGGATGCCCTCGCCGAAATAGGCGTAGGTGCCATAGAAAGCGGTCATATACATCAATGAGATGCCGAGGATGAAGGGCACGCCCGGCAGCCGCAGCGCCTGCAAGGGGCCGGTGCGCCTGGGCAGGGCGCTCGCCATGCCTCTCGGCAGCCCGTGCCACATGCCCACGCTGACCAGCGCCGAGATCACCGCAAGGATGCCATAGACCGGACGCCAGCCCATATGCTCGGTCATCCAGGCCGAGACCGGCACGGCCAGCACCAGCGACAGCGCCCAGCCGGTCAGCACCCGGCCCAGCCGCGCGGTCTGCTGGCCGGGCGGCGCGGTCGCGGTCGTCGCCGCATAGATCGCCGGAAGCATGACGCCCACGGCCATGCCCGCCAGCGCCTGCGCCATGGCGAGGCCAAGCCAGCTTTGCGCACAAAGGCTCAGCACCTGCGCCAGCGCCAGCACCGCCGCCGAGGCCGCAAGCGAGCGGCGCACCCCCTGCCGGTCGATCTGCGCGGCCAGCATCAGCGCGGAAATGGCAGTGGCCGCGCCAAAGGCGGCGGTTGCGCGGGTCACATGCGCAGGCGTCGTCTGCAGGCTGGCGGCGACTTCGGGCAGGATCGGGCTCAGCACGAAGGCATTCGCGCCCACCAGCACCACACCGATCATCAGAAGGAAGGTGGCGTTCAGCTTCATGGTTCGGCAGCTATCGGGTTTCGGATGCGCCAGATGTCCGATGTTGCGCGGCCGGTTGCAACCGCGAAACAGGGGATGCGCGCCCGGATCAGACGCGGCGACCCCGGACCCAGGTTTCCCGCATCACCGGCGTCTGGTCCAGCATGCGGAAGCGGATCAGGTCGGCGCGCGCCCCGGGGATCAGGCGGCCCCGGTCGTCCAGCCCGGCGGCGCGCGCGGGGTTGGCCGTCACCGTCGCCATCGCACGCGGCAGGTCGTCCCAGATCCGCGACAGGATCAGCGCCCCGGTCAGCAGGCCCGAGGGCACGTAATCCGAGGACAGAATATCCAGATGCCCGGCGCGGGCCAGTTCCTCGGCCGAGACATTGCCGGAATGCGACCCGCCGCGCACCAGATTGGGCGCGCCCATGATCACCATGATGCCCGAGGCATTGCAGGCGGCCGCGGCCTCCAGCGTGGTCGGGAATTCGGCCAGACGCACTCCGTGCCGGGCCGAGGTTTGAACATGCGCCGCAGTGGTGTCGTCATGGCTGGCCAGAACCGCGCCCAGCCTATGCGCCATGGCGACGGTCGCCGCCTCATGCGCATCGCCGAAACTGTCGCGCATCGCCTGCAGGTCGGCGACATGAGCGGCGAATTCCTCTTCGTCCAGACCTCGGCGGCCCTGCACATATTGCTTGAGCTTGCTCAGATCGCGGAACTGGCGTTGGCCGGGGGTGTGGTCCATCAGGCTGATGATGCCGACGCGGTCGTCGGGGCCGAACTCGGCCAGCTCATCGACCAGCGTTTCCGAGCAGACCTCGGCCCGCAGATGCAGCAGATGGCTGATCCGCAGCGCGCCGGTGTGGCGCATGGTGATCAGCTCGCTGGCAAGCGCGCGGGCATAGGCATGCGACTCTCCGTCCCGCCCGCCCGAGCGGATCGAGCCCACGCGCATCGCGTCAAAGACTGTGGTGATGCCGCAGCCCGCCAGTTCCGCATCATGGGCCAGAATGGCGCTGGCATGCGGCCAGTCGACGCCGGGGCGGGGCTGGATGTGACGTTCCAGATTGTCGGTGTGCAGCTCGATCATGCCGGGCGCGAGGTAATCGCCCTGCAGGTCGATGGCGCCCTCAGGCACCTCGGCCCCCCGGCGGATCTCGGCAATCCGGTCGCCTTCGACCAGCAGCATGCCGGTCTGGACGCGGTCCTCAAGGATCAGGCGGGCATTGGCGAAGGCAAGTGTCATGCAGAAACCTTGAGGGTGGAAGGAAGAGCCTTCGATCCATAGCCCAGCCGCGCGCAGGCGGCGATCACGTTTCTGCGGGCGACCCGCTTGCCGATCCCGATTTCAGCCTATACAACTAGACAATTAGGGCGGGCTGACCGTCACCGTTGAAGGAACCTGCATGGCGCAATCTGGAACCCCCGTCTGGAGATCCATCCGCGACACATTGGCCAGCGAGATCGCCCAGCAGGGCCTGCGACCCGGCGACAGATTGCCGACCGAGGCGCAGCTTTCCGCCCGTTTCGGGGTCAACCGCCACACCTTGCGCCGGGCCGTTGCGTCGCTGGTCGATGAGGGGCTGTTGCGGGCGCGGCGCGGCTCGGGCGTGTTCGTGGCGATGCAGCCGGTCGAATATGCCATCGGGCGGCATGTGAGCTTTCACCAGAACCTCGCGCTGGCCGGGCGGCTGCCGGGGCGTCGGGTCAATGTGACCGCGCGGCGTCCCGCCGACCCGGTCGAGGCACAGGCGCTGCGCATTCTGGCGGGGGAAGAGGTCTGGGTCTCGGAAGGGGTGTCGACGGCGGATGATCAGCCGATCGCGCTTTATCGCACTGTCTTTCCGGCGGCGCGCTTTCCGGGGCTGGATGAGCGGCTGAGCCGCCTCTCTTCGGTCACGGCGGCGCTGAATGAGGCGGGGCTGGCCGAATTCCTGCGTGCCGAGACCCGGATCAGCGCCCAGACCGTCACCGTCGCGCAGGCGCTGCTGCTGAACGCGCAGGAAGGCCAGCCGCTGATCGTGACGCAATCGGTCAACACCGACATGCAGGGCGTGCCGGTCGAATATGGCACGACCTGGTTCCTGTCCGAGCGGGTGACGCTGATCACCCGATCCGAGATCTGACGCCATCTGATTCCTGCCGTGATTCCGTGGCTCTACCCTTCCGCAGGGGCAACCTTGCGGGCGCGTCCGCGCGCCCTGAAAGCATAGGGCGACGGGGTTCCGGGCGGGGTCGCCCGCAGGTTGCCGCGCGCCCTGATGCGGGGCGAAAAACCGGCAAGATCTTGCCAGCCGGAGGCGCTCGCCCGCGAATTTCAGATTTCTGTCAGGTGGCCTTCGCAAACATCTGGCATCGTGGCGGAAAGGTAATCAGTTTTTGAGTTGAGAGGTCGTCCATGACCACAGTTTTCCGCAGAGACGATCGCTCTACCCCCGTTCCCCAGCAGCCCCCGGCCAAGCCCGTTCCGGCCGCGAAGCCGCAGCCGACCGAGGCCACGACGCCGCCGAAACCGGGTGATCCGAATTTCGTCGGACCGGTCGCGGCAGCCCCGGCGACGGCGCCCGCGACAGGCCCGGCCCCAACGACGGCCCCGACGGCAGGGCCGAAACCCGGCGATCCCAACTTTGTCGGGCCGGTGGCGACGGCACCGGGCGCGCCGAAACCTCCTGCAGAAGAGGTCACGCCCGAGCGTAAGGCGGAAATCTCGACCTGGGTCGCGGATAACGCCGGTGAGCGGTCGCGCGGCGGTTTCCTGTGGCTGGGCCATGATGAGCATGGCGGCGAACGCACGGCGGCGGCCATGCGCGGCGACTCGTCGCTGGGCAAGCTGACCGAGGCCGAACAGCGCGAGCTGGCGCGGCAATCGGTCGGGGCGGTGCTGGGACAACGCGGTGATCAGCGCAGTGAAAATCTGCGCGAGATGGCCGAGGGCGTGAAGGACGATCCGACCGCCCGCCGCATCCTTGCCGAGGAACTGGCCAGGCCCGAGGCTGCGACCAAGGCCTCGCACGCCCGGGGCATCCCGACGATGGCCAGCGAGGGCTATTTCGAAGGCCAGTACGAGGCAATGGAGCAGGCGATCAAGCTGGATCCCGCCGCCGCCGTGCGCCAGTTCGACGGCATCGAGCCGCAACTGGCCAGCGTTCTGGGCGCGAACCCCGAGGCGCGGCGCGAGCTATGGGCCGCTTTGGGCGATAAAGGCCGGATCCCGGCGGAACAGGCCGACCGGCTGGCGACCTCGCTTTTCATGTTCGAAGACGGCTCGGCCCTGACCAGCCAGAAGGACCGCCAGAACTTCGCCAATGCCATCGCCAATGTGAAGCGTCCGGGCGATGGGCCGACCGACAAGATCGGTCGCGAACAGACCGCCCGCAACCTGGAACAGGTGCTGCAGGATCCGGGCGCGCGCGACATGCTGTTCAATCAGGAAACCTCGCCCGAGCAGCGGGTCTGGGCCCTGGATATGGCAGCCGCCGACGGCGCCTGCACGACCAAGGATCACATGAAGGGCGGCTGGGAGAACGAGCAGGTCTCGCGCGACTATGCCCAGAAGGTGACCGACGCCTATCAGCAGCGCGGCACCGATCCGCAGACCCTGTCGGGCGAGGCGCTGCGCAACACCGTCGGTCAGGCCATGGGCTATCAGCCCGACCAGCTCCCCGAAGGGGCGCAGACCGACGCGATGATGGCGCAGGGGATGGACTATCAGTTCTATTCCCGCGGCGGCAACAACGCCGCGCTCGACAAGGTCGCTGATCAGATCACCTCACTGGGCGGCGCGGATGCGAAGGTCACGGTTATCCCGATCAGCGTGACCGCCGAGGGGCAGGGCGCAGCCGTTGTGCCGCTCTTCCGGGTCGAGACCGAGGGCGGGCCGCAATTCGTCGACCACTCGGGCAGGACCTACAAGGACGTCAAGGACTGGGAAGAAAACAACACCCTTCCCGAAGGCAAGATGACCTATGCCGAGGGGTTGGACCTGAAATCCGACAAGCTGACCCATCGCAACACGCCGGGCGTGGTCGACACCTTCTCGGAAGGGTTCGGCAAGGTTGTGGACGGCGTGGCGATTGGCGCGGGCATCGTGGCGGGCGTGGTCATCATCGCGGGCTCGGGGGGCACGGCGGCACCGCTGGTCGCGGGCGGCGCGGGGCTGTGGATGGCGGGCCGTGCGGGCCAAAGCCTGCACGACAAGGCCACGCATGGCCAGGATATCACCGATCTCAGCGATCCCAGCGTCCGGGCCGACTGGCTTGAGGTTGCGGCGGGCACGCTGTCGGTCGGGGCTCTGGGCGGGGCGATGAAGCTTGCGACCGCGGGCGCGCGGGTGACGCCGGGTCTGGCGCGGACGGTCGCGGGGCTGGGTTATGCGGCCGAGGGCGCGGATGCCATCGCCATGGCCGATCAGGCGATCCAGCTGGGCCAGAACTGGGACAATATGTCCGGAAAGGACCGCGCGGCGTCGCTTCTGAACATCGGCTTCTGGGCGGGCATGAGCGGGGCCTCGCATCGCGCGGGCCAAAGTGCCACGAACGGCACCGGCTTTGCAGGCATCGACGCCAGCATCCGCAATGGCACGGCCACGCTGCCACGCGCGGACGTGCCGGTCTCGCAGAACACCAGCCTCGCTCCGGGCGAGGTGCGGGTCGCCTATGACACCCAGAACGGGCGCGCGACCAATGTCCGCATCGAGACGGGAACCGGCCCGATCAGCCCCGATCTGCTGGCGCTGCACCAGACCACCGCCAACCAGATGAAGAACGCCAACGGGTTGCGCGACCGGCTGACCAGCCTGTTGACCGGCCAGCAGCAGCCCGAGGTCGGCTCGAACGCGTGGGAAGCCAAGCTCGAGATCGACAAGATCACCACCGAATCCTCGCAACTGGCGACGCAGCTTGCCAATGCCAAGACCCCGACCGAACGTGACGCCATTGCCGTGCGTCAGCGCGAACTGGATCAGGCACTTGTGCGCGAGACGCGGCGGCTGGATGCGGCGGCCTCGCAGGGGAATGGCTTCGTGGCCGCCCCCCGCTCGCAGACGGATATCCAGAACCAATATGTGGCCTCGGGCGATATCACTCTGGGCATACCGGCCGGAACCGCCGCGCTGGCCGCGCCGAAACCGGGGGATGCGAAGCTGACGAATTTTGGCACGCTGAAGGGAGATCAGGCGCAGGGCATCGAAGTCACTCTTGATCGCAGCATGCTGGACACCGGCACCCATGCCGATCCGAACCTGCGCCCGCCGGGCTTTGAAGGGGGCGGCGCGAACCATTCGCGTGGTCACCTGCTGGCCCGTCGTCTGGGTGGAGACGGGGCCGAGATGGCGAACCTTGTCACGCTTTACCAGAACCCGACCAATTCGCCCGTCATGCGCTCGTTCGAGGATGTGGTCTATCGGGCCGTCGACGCGGGCGAGAATGTGAACTACCGCGTGACCCCGGTTTATGCGGAAGGCAATCCCGTCCCGACCCATATCGTCTTGCAAGCCAAGGGCGATCAGGGCTTGGATATCGCTGTGACCATCAACAATCGCGATGGCGTTTGATTGCAAGACCCGAAGGAAGACCTGAAGCATGTGGATTGACGATCTGGCGCTGCTGATCCCGCCGCCCCCGGCCGAGGAGCGCACTGTGACCATCGAAGCCGGTGACTGGAAAGCCGCCGAACAGAAACTGGGCCGCCCCTTTCCCCCCGATTTCAAGCAATTCGTCGAAACCTGGGGGCCGGGGTACATTGGTAGTTTCGTCGCTTTCTATACGCCCACTGGGAATTACAGCACTGCCATACTCTTGCCCGCCGCAGTCGAGCGTCCGGCCAAGGCCTATGCTGAGCTGAAGCAGAACTGGCCCGCGAAATATGCACTGCCGAATTTCCCGGCCGATGGCAGCCTGATGACCGCAGGCGTCACCGACAACGGCGACTACGTCGGCTGGATCGTCAGCGATGCCCCGCCCGAGACATGGCCTGTCGCCGTCTGGGGGGATGAGGACGGCATGCCGCAGGTCTTCGAAGGTGTGACCTTCGGGCCGTTCCTTGTGGGGCTGGTGACCGGCTCGATCCGGCCCGAGGCGTTTCCGCCGCAGCTTTGGACGGACACGCCGCTGGGCTTCACGGTCCTGCCGCAGAAGGCCGCGCGCTAGGGCCACCGGCCCCGGGTTTGCCCATGTCAGGGCGCGCGGTTGCGCGCCCTTTCTGCCATTCAAGGCAGTAGTTTGCCGAACCGTCCCCAATGGTGCGGAAACCGGCAAGCTGCTTTTCCGGCTGGATTTTTTCGGTTCATTTTGACGGCGATCTGTGGCACGACTCGAAGGGACGGGCATGTCCTCCGTCGAGTTTTCTGTCGGATGAGTAAATGTCTGCAACGAGTTTCCCGAAAGCCCCGCTGTTCCGCCTTGCCCCTGCTTTGCTTGTCGCCCTGGCGCTGGCTGGATGTGCTGATGACAATTCCTCCTTCGGGCCCGAGCCCAGCCGCCCGCTGACTGCCTCGCAGCGCATGGGTGAGCTGCAGGTGGCGCTGCGCCGCAACCCCAACGATGTCGAGACGCTGAAGGAATACGGCAAGATCCAGGCCGATCTGGGCCAGTGGAGCCAGTCCATGGGCGCCTATCGCGAGGCCCTGTTGGTCAAGCCCGACGACCGGGACGCGGTGATGGGCTATGGCCGGGCGCAGCTGGCGGTCGGCGATTACGCCGGTGCGCTGTCGATGGCGCAGAAGGCCGGGGGCACGGACCTGCCGGTGCTGCTGCTGAAATCGGGCGCACTGACCGGTCTCAACCGTCTGGCCGAAGCGCGTGCGGTTCTGGATGCCGCGACGCGGGCGTATCCGCGCGATCTGGACGTGCGCAGCAATATCGCGATCATCGCGGGCCTAACCGGCGATCCGCAGGCCTATGGCATCGCCCGCGCGGCGGCCTTCGCGCCCGACAGCAGCTATTCGCACCGGCGCAACCTGATCCTTGTGGGCGGGATGACCCGGCAGGACGCCACGGCCCGCGCCGATGGCCAGCAGCTGGGCCTTGCCCGGGAAGAGATCGGTGACATTCTGGCCGTGGGTCACCGCGCGCGGACGCAGGGCATGCGCGCCTTCGGCATCATGCCCGCGATCTGAAACCAGACGACAGTCAAAATAGAAAAGGGGCCGGTTGGCCCCTTTTTCATGCTGTTCTGTCTCTATTGCCCGGTCGCGTAGGGATCATAGGGCGCGGTCGGATAGATCGGGCCGTTCGGACCATTGGGCGCGGGGGCTCCGCCGATCTCTTGCGGGCGCACCGTGCGGGGAGAGCCGCGCATGCCGCCGTAATTGGGCACGACCTGCGGGTCCATGCCGCCGTTCAGATAGGCATCGGCGGCGCGACCGACCGGACCGGTCGGCGGCGGCCCCGGCGGGATCGGGTCGACCAGATCGCTGGGGTTCAGCACCTGCTTGGCGAAGGCCACATCACGCGCGCAGCCCGGCGGCGTGCCGGAATAGGTCGAGGCGCGGCCCGGCTGGCAGGAGGTCGGGATGACCACCCCGCCCTCATTATAGGTGAACGAGGGGTCCATCGAGGTCCGGATGACGTCCGAATCGCGGATCATCGGCTCGGCGCAGGCGGTCAGCAGAAGGGCGGGGGCAAGGAAGGCAAGCGTTCTCATCTGGTGATGAACCCCACGGTGTTCTGCGGTTGCGGGCGGGCCTGACGCGGCCCCGCAACATCGCGCGAGCCTGCCAGATAGGGGGTGATGAAGATCATCAGCTCGCGCTCGCGCCGCGACCGGGTGGATTTGCCGAAGATATTGCTCATGCCCGGGACGCCGTTCGACGAGTTTTCCGAGAACTGCTCATAAAGACCGGCGATGGCGAAGGTCTGGCCGCTGGAAACCTCGACCGTGGTATCGGCGCGCCGCACCGAGACGCCCGGAACCTGGAAGCCCTGCACGGCCACGGTCGCCTCATTGTTGAGGAAGCTGACCTCGGGCTTCACCTCGATGGCGATGCGGCGATTGGGCAGGACCGTCGGCAGGAAGTCGATCGAGACGCCATACTGCTTGAACGCGGCGGTGATGACGCCGTCGCCCTGATTGACGGGATAGGCGATCTCGCCCCCCGCCTGGAAGCTGGCGCGGCGACCGCTGACGGTGGTCAGCGTCGGCTCGGACAGGATCTGCACCGCGCCGCGACGTTCCAGTGCGTCGATCAGCGTGTCGATGGTGAAGCTGCCTGCGGTGGCACGGCCGCCCACGGCAGGGCCGCCCGGCCCGTTGACCGCGCCATCGACGAAGCCCGTCGGGTTGCCAAGGCCGGTGACCACGCGCAAGGGGCCCGCGGCCGAGCTGCCAAGCGCCGACAGATCGACCCCAAGCCGCTGCAGGTCATTGCGCGAGGCCTCGACAAAGCGGACCCGCAGCGACACCTGCGTGCCGCCGCCATAGGTCGAGTTGTCCTGCACCGAGACGCCCTGATTCTGCAGCGCCCGCGTCGCCGCCGAGACCGAGCGCGCGCCCTGCACGTCATTGGTGTTGCCCGAGATCACCGCGCCATCCGGCGTGGTGTTGATCGTCAGCCCCGGCGCCATCATGCCGTTCGCCGCCGAGGTGTCGGGGCGCACGTCGATGGCATATTGCGCCAGCTGCTGCTCATTCGCATCGCTCAGGATGATGTTCGTGCGGCCGGGCGCGATGCCCGTCACATAGATCGAATTCGGCGAGGAGGCCTGCGCATCGGCGATCATCGGATCGGCGACAAAGACCGTGGCGGTGCCCTCGGGCAGGTTCATCATCCGGCCTTCGCCTTCGCGCAGCACCAGTCGCGCCTGTGCAAGAGAGGGGCCAGCCAGCAGCACCAGCAGCAGGAAGCCAAGGAAAAGCGGGACAGGCAGGGATCTGATCGTCTGGTTCATTGGATCGACAACATGGCCAGTGGTTGCACCTTGTAGGTGGGCGCGACTTCCTTGTGCGACAGAACCGGGAAGTTCATGTCGTGATTGGCAAGGAAACGGCGCAGGAACCGGCGAATGTCCATGCTGGACAGGAAAACCGGCTGCGAAGTGTGGGAAGACGGATCGCCCACGGCGGATTTCAGTGTCTCCAGCAGCTTGCGCGACTGCTGGGCCTCAAGCGCCAGATAGACGCCCGAAGGGGCCTGACGGATCGAGTTGCGGATGGTGTCCTCGATGTCGGTTTCCACCACATAGGCGGCGATGAAACGGTCGGCATCGGCGTATTTGTGGCTGATCTGGCGGGCGAGTGCGGCGCGCACATATTCGGCCAGCAGTTCGGCATCCTTTTCGCGCGGGGCCCAGTCGACGATGGTTTCCAGCAGGATGCGCAGGTTGCGGACGGGGATCTCTTCTTCGACCAGCTTACGCATGATGGCGGCGATCTTTTGCAAGGGCAGCGCCTTTTGCGCCTCGGAGACGAGGCTGTCATAGCGCGCCTCCATCGCGGCCAGCAGCGCGCCGACCTCTTGCACGCCCAGAAACTCGGCCGCATGGCGCGGCAGGCGCGCGATGGCGGTGCGTGCCAGCGCCTCGGCGGGGGTCAGATAGGCGATGCCGTGGCGCTTCAGATCGGGCGCGGCCGAGGGGTGGCACCACCAGCTGCGGGTGTCGCCGATTTCGACCTCATCGACCGGAACGCCCAGAATCCGCGCAGGCTCGGGACTGTCGAGCAGACGCAACCGCCCGGCGGGGATATGCCCCTCGGCGACCGGAACGTTCTCGACCCGCAGCTGCCAGCGGTCGGCGGGCGCGAGGCTGTCGACAGAGAGCTGCAGCCGGGGGAAGGGCACGCCCAGATCGTCGAACATCCGCGCACGTTCGCTTAGCGCCGCGTCGTCGAAGATCGCGCGCTCCAGCCCCGAGGCAAGGCCGCTGCCGACGCTCAACTGCACCGGCTGCATCGGCACCATCAGCAGGTCCTGACGCGACTCGACGCGGCCCGGTACGTTGGCGGAGAGATCGTTTTGCGCTGCGGCCTCGGCCTTTTCGCGGCGGCTGGCGAAGAAGCCCGCGCTCCCGAACAGAATGGCCAGCGAGACAAAGACCATCCACGGGAAACCGGGGATCAGCGCAAAGCCCAGAAGGACGACGGCGGCGACCTGCAACGCGCGGGCGCTGGCGGTGATCTGGGCGGCGATGTCCTGTCCCAGATCGGCCGAGCCGTCATGCGTGATGCGGGTGATGACCAGACCGGCGCTGATCGCCATCAGCAGCGCGGGGATCTGGCTGACCATACCGTCGCCAACGGTCAGCACCGAATAAAGATGCAGCGCATCGCCGAAGGCCATGCCCTGCTGGCCGACACCAACGCCCAGACCGCCCAGAATGTTGACGGCAATGATGATCAGGCCCGCAATCGCGTCGCCTTTGACGAATTTCATCGCCCCGTCCATCGAGCCGTAGAATTCGCTTTCCAGCTGCAGCGCTTCGCGGCGGCGGCGGGCCTCGGCCAGATCGATCTCGCCCGCGCGCATGTCGCTGTCGATCGACATCTGCCGCCCCGGCAGCGCGTCCAGCGAGAAGCGGGCCGAGACCTCGGCCACACGTTCCGAGCCTTTGGTGATCACGATGAACTGGACGATGGTGATGATCAGGAAGACCACGATGCCGACGACCAGCGAGCCGCCCAGAACGAATTTGCCGAAGGTTTCGACGATCTGGCCCGCATCGGCCTGAAGCAGGATCAGACGCGTCGTGGAAATGCCGATGGCCAGCCGGAACAGCGTGGCAAACAGCAAAACCGCAGGCAGGGTCGAGAAGGACGTAGGCTTTTGCAGATAGACGGCGACGATCAGGATCAGCACCGATAGCGACAGGTTGAAGCCGATCGACAGGTCGATCAGCCATGTCGGCAGGGGCAGCACGATCATGAAGACGATCAGGATCAGCAGGACGACCAGTGCGAGGTCCTGCCGTGACGCGATCATCTTCAGAGCGGCTGTGATCCTGCTCATGCCTGGCCCCCGTGCAGTAGCTGTGCCTCGCGCGAGCGGGCCAGCGCGGCGCGGGCGCCTTCATTGTCACCGCGACGATGCAGGATGCGCGCGGTGATATAATGGCGCGCGGCAATCTCGGCCTGGTTCGGGGCGTGGGACAGCGCGCCCGGCTGATCGGGCTTGCGGTCAAACCGGGTCAGCACGGTCATCGCCTGTTCGGGGTCGCCCGCGCGTAACATCGCCTCGGCCACGATCAGAATGGTCGAGGGCGTCAGATCGCCCATCGCCATGCCAGCAAGGCTCAACACCATGGCGCGCGCCGGATCGCCGTGGCGCAGATAGATCAGCGCAAGCGAGGACAGGACCTGCCCATGCTGTTGTGAGTTCGGCGGCGGCGGGGGCGTGCCCGGCTCATCGCCGTCCTGCCAGCTCTCATCCTCGCTCTGCTGGCGCCATTCGGTCGTGGCGAAAGCGTCCGGCCCTTCGCCCTTGCCCAGAGGGCCGTCGAGATACTGGCTGGAGTTCAGTGAAAGTGATGAATTGTTCAAAACGGCCTGTCCTATTGGCCGCGAAGGTCAAGATAGCGTTGCAGCTTGCGCGTCTCGTCGTCGATGACGGCGGTGACCAGACGACCCAGACCCGGCACCGCCTTGTCGGCAAGGCCTGCGTGATCGCGCGCCGCCTCAAGGGCCGCGACCAGCTGGATCGTGTCGGGCAGGCGGACGCGGCCGAAGCCTTCCTCAAGGATCTCGCGGAAGCCGCCTGTCTCCGAGCGGTTTTCGTCAAGGCGCGCGCGGGGCGGCGGGATCTGGCCCTGCCCCTGGATCTGCTTGTCCGGCGTCAGATGCGCGCGGCCACGAAGATTCGTTGTGGTCGTCCCAGACGTTTCGGTACTGGGGCGCGCTGGCGGGAAGGGGCTGATCTGGTTTACCATGGTTGCTTGACCTGAGAGTACATTTAGAAGCGCACCGTTGTTGTCTGCGAGCCCCGGGCCAGCTCGATCTCGCCCTTGGCGATGGATTGGATGATCCAGCCGTCGCCGGTCGTGTCGCCGATCCGAAGGACGGTGCCGGATTTCGTGCGGATCTCGGGGGCCTTGCCCAGCCAGACCGAGGACACGGCGAGGATGGGCGAGGCATCGCCCTCATGGACCTGAACCACCAAGGGCAGACTCTGGCCGAAATCGGATTCGAAATTGGCGCGCAACTGGCGCCAGACGTCGGTCTTGTTGGCGGGCAGGGCGCCGGTGACGCGGAAGATCCCGTCCTCGACGCTGAGTGTCAGCCCGTCCAGCCCCTCGGCCTGCATGCGTGTCTGCAGCCCTTCGGCGGCCGAGGTGGCGCAATCGCCGGTGCAGGACATCTTGGGCGAGGTCGCCGTCATCAGATCGGGCGGCGCGGCAGGGGCCGCAGCCTCGGCGGTTTGCGTGGGTGCGGGGCCAGTGCTGTCGGTCGCGGCCTGCGTTTCGGGCGGGCTGGCGGCATCGGGGGAATTCGCGCCCAGCCACAGCCCCATCGACAGGGCAATCGCGCCGATTGCCAGACTGGCAGGCAGGCCCAGACGGCGCCGCGTGTCGGCATGCAGGCGCGAGATGGTGACCACGGTGTCGGAATTCAGCCGCAGCGTGGCGGGCAGTTCGGTCTCATAGACCGCGCCGCCCGTCGGCAGCGCCGAGGGTACGCCGGTCGCGCCGTCATGGCAGCTGAGCCCCTCGCTGCGGGCGGCGATTCGCAGACGGTTGCCGTCGCCCTTGAAGGCCAGACAATCCGGCGAAAGCCCGGCCAGAACGATATTATCCTCGCGTCCGCCGCCAAGCTGCATTTTGGCGGTCCCGAATGCGGTGCTGGCCCCGGCATTGGGGCCGGTCAGCACGCTCAGCAAAAAGGGTTTCGAATGCGACATTATATGGGCCCAATAGCCGGTCCTCCTGATTAAGGAGCCGGCGCCGTATTTCATTCAGCTGCTTTATTGAATTGATGGGGCGCGGCAAAAACCGCACCCCGCCCAAGAGATCAGGCTTTGATCTTGTCCCAGGCTTTTTTGATCGCGTCGAGAGCGGACATCTTGGTGTTGAAGTCCTTCATTTCGCGGTTCAGGCTTTGCTGGAATGCCAGAGCTTCCTGGTTCTCCGAGCGGGTCTGCTGCAGCATACCTTGGAGCGAGCTATTAGAATTGATGGACATGATTTATACTCACTAGTTAAGTTAACCGGTTGGGTCTTCGTTAATTGATGCCCACAGCTTTGGCAGCGCGTCGATGCCAGCATCATACGCCTGGGAGAGAAGAGCGAGCCGGGCATACTGTTCTGTGCTCACTCCACGGCCCATTTCCTGGACCACACGCCCTTTTCCTGCCAACAGCCGTTCCGTAAGGCGCTTCAACTCGACCCCGTCAGGGTCGACTCCGAAGCGTCTGTCCAGTTCGACGATTTCAATCACGCGTTCAGACACTGTTCGTAAACCTCCCGACGGGGACCGCGTCGTCCCAGCGCAACCAAGTAAGACTGGTCAAACATGCAGGCCAAAGATGACGGCCGTGCGACCATAGGGGCAGTCTTTCTTGAAAACGTCCGGATGTGGACCCCGTTTAGAGGTTTGGAAAATAATCTGGCGGATTTTTGCCATACGCCTATGCCCAATAGGCGATGCGGCGCGCAACAGCGGAAAGCCGCCAAAAATGCCATAAACTATTCACGAAATTGTGGAATTATCAGTCTGCTGGTGACCAATAACGTGTAATTCAGTTTTAGAGAGTGTCATGAACACACCTGTCAACCTTACGGCGATAAATATTAGCGTCGGTATGCCCGGGTTGGATCAACCCTTGCCAGCGCAGGCTTTCAAACGACCGAATTTCCTCCAGGCTCTCTTCCCTGGGCATCACGGTCATCATGGCCCGCACGGTCACCACGGGCATCATGGTCACCATGGACCGCATGGTCATCACCATGGGCATCATCACCATCACGGCCACCACGGGCCGCATGGGCGCCACCATCACCACAGCCACGGGCCGCATGGCTCGCACGAGGGCCCTGGGCATCATCCGGGCGAATCGCAGAACGGTGGCAACCAGAACCCGATCTCGCAGCTTTTCAACGGTCTGGGGCAGCTCTTCGACGGTCTGTCGCAGCTGATCGGCGGCGGCAACAACAGCGAAGGCGCGCAAAAGCCCATCAGCGGTCAGGCCCGGATCTGGGGTGACCCCCATTTCATCGGTGCTGACGGCGGCAAGTTCGACGTTCAGGGCGAGGCCGGGAAGACCTACAACCTGCTCTCGGATCAGGGGTTCCAGATGAACGGAACCTTCGAGAAATGGGGCAACGGCGGCGCGACCGTGGTCGGCAAGGTCGGAATCACGGCCGGGTCCAACTATATCCAGGTCGACAAATCCGGTGCTGCGACTGTGAACGGCCAGGAGCTGAAGGAAGGCGAGCGTGTGCAGCTGCACGACGGCGGCTATGCCGAGCGCAAGAATGGTCAGGTCGTCGTCAAGAAGGGCGAATGGGAAGTGAACTTCCAGCCCAAGGGCGACATGATCAACATGGACGTCAAGACCGACAACGCGGTCGCTGACGGCGTGCGCCCGCACGGCCTGCTGGGCCAGACCTTCGACGGCGATGGCAAGGCGCGCAACGGCGACTCGGGTTCGGGCGCGCAGGGTGGCGGTGCCATCGAGCGTCTGGACGGCTCGATCTCGAGCGCGGGCGACAAGAACACGGTGAAGGACTACGAGGTCGAGAATCTCTACGACACGCATTTCCAGAATCACAACAGTGACTATGGACAGTGGAGCCAGTTCGAAAAGCCGATGAACGAAGCGCTGCAGCTCAGCATGATGCTGGGCTTCTCGACGCTGTTCAACAGCCTGTTCTCCAGCCAGAACATGTTCGGCGGCAACTCGTGGGGCGGTCAGTACGTCTGACCCTGCCGGTTGAAGACAAGGAAGGCCCCGTCGCATCGGCGGGGCCTTTTCCTTTGCCGCCTAGCGCAGATAGGGCGCGATGGCGGTGATCTGGTCGTCGCGGGTGATGTAGTCGCCGACTGCGATCGATTCGACCTTGGCGACGGTCTCGGCATCGAAATGGGTGTCGACCTTGGCCTGCCGCAGCAGACGGCGGACGGCCTGACTGCCGCGCGCGCGAATCACGACCAGAGGCGCGGGCGTGTCCCCCTCGACATAGCGGATGCCGATGGCCTGATGCGGGGCGTTGTGGATCACGGTCGTCGCCTGCGAGAGCCCGGTTGGCCGGTCCACCATCGCCCGCTGGTCCGAGCGCATCTGACCCTTCAGCAGTGGGTCGCCATCCTGATCTTTGAACTCTCGCTTAAGCTCGGTGATCGACATGCGCTGTTCACGCATGAAGCTGGAGCGCTGCACCAGATAATCGAACAGCGCCGCCAGCGTCAGGATGGCAATGGTCGCCATCAGCAAGGGGCCCATCATCCGGTCCATCACATAGCTCGCGCAATCCATGCCGCAGGGCGGGGTCGAGATCATCGCCCCGAAATAGCCCCAGGCCAGAATCCCCAGCACCACCGTGACCGCCGAAAGCCGCACCACATGCATGAGGAAGCCCAGAAGCGCACGCTTGCCGAAGATCTTCTTGAAGCCTTCGGCTGGGTTCAGCTTCTTGAAGTCGGGAATCAGCGGATGCGTCGAAAAGACCGGGCCGCCGGAAATCGTCATGCCGCCCAGAATGCCGATCACGATGACCCCGACCAGCAGCGGCACCACGATCATCAGCCCCAGATCCAGCGAGACCTTGGCCTTGTCGGCCAGCTGCTCGGCAAAGCTCAGCGCCGGGTCCGGGTCATAGGAAAACAGCTGCTTCAGATTCTCGGTGATGCTGGCCCGGCGCATGTAGAGATAGCCCAGCCCCACGATGGTCGCGACCGAGGATAGCGTATCCTTCGAGGTCACGACCTGCCCCTTCTCGCGCGCTTTCTTCAGCTTGTGGGGCGTCGGCGGCAGGTTCTTTTCTTCCGAGGATTCGCTCATTCAACGACCCCCTTCAGGAAGGGCGACAGCGCGTCGGGTGACAGCGCGCCATGGCCGATCTGGCTGATCGCATAGCGGGCCACAATGACGGTATAGATCAGCAAAAGCAGGGCGTGCACGATCTGCTTGACCGACATGGCCAGAAACATCGCGTTGATCTGCGGCATGTATTTCGTGCCGACGACCAGCACCATCTCGGCCAGCAGAAGCGGGACCAGCACCGGCAGCGCCAGCAAAAGCCCCGCGCGCAGGATCTGATCGAGCATCTGCAGGGCCAGCGCACCCTGACGCGGATCGGGCAGCTCGAAGGGTTGCAGGACCGGGAACATCGCATAGCTTTTCAGCAGTGGGCCAAAGAGCGTCGGGAACAGCACGCCCTCGGCCGCCAGCACCAGCACGCAGACCATGAAATAGAAGGTCCCCGTAACCGAGGCCTCTGACGACGAGCCCGGGTCCATGATATTGGCCATGGATGCGCCGCGCTGCATGTCGATGAAATCACCCGCCGCCAGCACCGCCCAGAAGGGGATGCCCACCAGAAAGCCCAGCACCGCCCCGATGATCGTTTCACGCAGAACCACCAGCGGCAGCGAGATGGTCGAGATCAGATCGGGCTCTGCCATCACCTGTGCGCTGGCGGTGCCAAGGACAGGTGCGGTCATGGCGACGACGACCGCGCCGCGCAGGAAGCCCCGGCTGATGCCGAAGCGGCCAAAGACCGGGCAGATCATTACGAACCCGACCGCCCGCGCGCCGGTGACGATCAGCACGACCGTCAGGGTGGCCAGATCCGCAGGCAAGGACAGCCCCGGCGCCAGCACCTCGTAAAGGCCGTTCATCCGGCCGCGATCCGGGAAAACACGTCGATGGTGAAGGCGATCAGCCGGGCCGAGAGTGCCGCACCCAGCACGATGATAACCCCCGACACGGCCAGAAGCTTGACCGCCATCGGCAGCGTCTGGTCCTGGATCTGGGTCAGCGCCTGGATCAGGCCGACGATCAGCCCCACCGCCGTCGCCGCGATGATGACCGGCAGTGACAGTTGCAGCACAAGGATCAGCGCGTGGTTCAGGGTCTCGTAAAGCCGCATCGCGCCCCCCTAGACATAGCTCATCACCAGCCCATGCGTCAGCCGCGACCAGCCGTCGACGGCGACGAACAGCAAGAGTTTGAACGGCAGCGAGATCACCGTGGGCGAGACCATCATCATCCCCATGGCGGTCAGGATATTCGTCATCACCAGATCGATGACGATGAAGGGCAGGTACAGCAGCACGCCGATTTCGAAGGCGCGGGTCAGCTCGGCGGTGACGAAGGCGGGGGCGAGGATGAAGATGTCGCGCTCACCCGGCATCACGCCGCTGTTGGCATGCATTTCCTGCGCGGCCGACAGGAAGAATTCGCGGTCCTGCGGGGTGGTGAAGCGCATCAGGAATTCGCGGACAGGCTCCAGCCCGCGCTGCAAAAGCTGAGCCCATTCCGAAGGTGGGGGCACGGTGGTCAGGCTGCCGTTGTCGGTCAGCGCGGCGATGGACTGCGCGATCACCGGCGACATGACATAGCCGGTCAGCACGATGGTGACACCGTAAAGCACCATGTTCGGCGGCGTCTGCTGCACGCCCAGCGCGCTGCGCACCAGAAACAGCACCACCGCGATCTTGACGAAGGCGGTCAGGCTGACGACCAGAAAGGGTACGATCATCAGGGCCGTGGCGGCCATCAGCAGCGGAAGCGGGCTTTCCATGACGGTGGCTTATCCGTCGCCGAAGAGGCTGCGGATCTCGATGGCGCGCTGGCCCGCGACCGAGATGACCTCGCCCGTGCCGATCAGCTGGCCATTGGCCAGAATGTCGACCAGCGCGCCATCGGGGCGGTCCAGCGTGATGATCGTGCCGGGACCGGCGCGGCGCAGCTCGGCCAGCGACATCAGCGTCTCGCCCAGACGGAAGGACAGGCGCAGCTCCAGCGCATCAAGGGATTCGGTGCTGGGGGCCGCACCTGCCTGAGGCGGGCGCGGGCCACGCGGCGCGGGCTCGGCGGGGGGCGGCGTCTGGCCCGCGGGCTCGGGTGAGGGGGTGTCGGTATCGCTCATCAGGACCTCGGACCGGCTGGCGGTGGGAACGGTGCGGTCACGCGGGGACCGCAGGGTAAACGGGCCTGCCAGCGACCATGCGGCGGGCAGGGGCCCCTCGCCCGCAGGACGGGCCAGGGCGGTAAATTGCGACTCGATCACGATGCGCGCGGAATCGGGAACCTCGGTCAGGACCAGGGCATCGCCGGGGCCAAGGCTGGCGAGTTCGGCGACCGAAAGGCGCATATTGTCGATCTCGACCGCCGTGCGCAGCTTCAGCGGCAGGTCCTCGGCGATGGGCGCGGTCCAGCGCGACAGCACCGGGCCCAGCGCGCGCGCGGCGGCGGGCGACAGTTCCAGCGGCATCTGCTGGCGGTAGGGCTGGGCGGGCGGCTTCTGCATCACCTCAAGGCGCAGGCCCAGATGAACGGCCGAGGCGGTTTCCTCGGGCTCGGTCACAAGGCTGCGGAACCGGATCGAGAGCCCGGCCTGCGCTTCGACATCGTCGAGCCATGCGGCCAGACTGTCCTCGATCAGCAGGGCGGCATCGGCGGGATCGGTGTTTTCCAGCGGCAGGCCGGCCTGCCGGCGCGCCGCGCCCCATGAAAGGCCGATGCGGGCAGGATGACCCTCGATCTCAAGTTCCAGCCAGGCGGCACCCACCGGCAGTTGCCGTGCCCCGGTCAGCGCGACCGAGACCATCGTGCCCCCGGCGCGAAGGTTGATCGGCCCGCGCCGCATGCAAAGCAGGTTCTGCGCGGCGGCCTGCTCCGCCGTCAGTCGACGCCGTGCCAGCGGCAGGCGGCGCGGGTCGCGCTGGGGCAGGTCCTGCGGGCTGTGGTCCTGCTGCTGAAGAACCAGCCGTTCAAGTCGCGAGGCCGAAATTGCGCCCGCTGCGGGCTGTCTGGCGGGGGGAAGGGTCATCCGCGGCCTCCGAACAGCACGAGGCTGCGGCGCTCTTCGGCCTCAAGCTCATCGCGGCGGTCAATGGCATAGGCCAGCGCCTCGGCCAGCGGCTCGCGCATGCGGCGGCGCTTTTCGCACAAGCGTCCGGCCCGGGCCAAGGCCTTGCGGGCCTCGTCCAGCTGCGCCTCGGCCTCGGTCACGCGCTGGGCGGCGGCCGCGATGGCGGCTTGCGCATCGGCCTCTCGCTGGCGGTCGCCCTGAAAGGTGTTAAGCACCGCCTCCAGCGCGCCACGCAACTGGGCCGAGCCGATCATCGGGTTGCGCAGCGCATCGCGCCGCTCGGCCTGTTCGCGCGACAGCTCATCAGCCAAACGGATGCTGTCCCGATGCTCCTCGATCCGCTGGGCGACGACACCGCGCGCGGCAGAGACGGCCCGCGTCGCCAGCTCCTCGCGCAGATGCGCCAGCCGCAGCAGCTTGTCGGCTTGGTTCAGCTTGCGCCGGTTCATCGCGTGCCCCCGACCGAGGCCAGTTTCGTCAGCGTGTCGCTGAAGCCGCTGATGTCTGCGGTGTCCTGCTGCAGGAAGGCGTCCATGGCCGGGCGCGTCGACAGCGCCTCATCCGCCAGCGGGTCCGAGCCCTGCCGGTATTCGCCGACCTGCACGAGGATCTCGATTTCCTCAAGCTTGGCCAGCCGCGCGGCAATGCGCTGGCTTTGCGCGATCTGTTCGCGCGGGGCGACGGCGCTCATCACCCGGCTTTTGCTGCGCAGAACGTCGATGGCGGGGTAGTGGCCGCGCGCGGCCAGATCGCGAGACAGGATGATATGGCCGTCCAGAAGGCTGCGCATTTCATCGGCCACGGGATCGGCGGCATCGTCATCGCCCTCGACCAGAATGGTATAGATGGCGGTGATGACGCCTTCGCGCGTGCGGCCCGGACGCTCCACGATGCGGGGCAGGGCGGCAAAGACCGAGGGCGGGAAGCCGCGCCGGACCGGAGGCTCGCCCGCCGAAAGGCCGATCTCGCGCAGGGCGCGCGCGACGCGGGTCGCGCTGTCGATCAGCAGCAGCACGCGCTTGCCCTGACGGCGGAACTCCTCGGCGGCGGCGGTTGCGGTCAGGGCGGCGCGCAGGCGCTCGGTCGCGGGCCGGTCCGAGGTCGAGACGACTACCGCCGCGCGTTTGCGGCCTTCCTCGCCCAGATCGCGTTCAAGGAATTCGGCGACCTCGCGGCCCCGTTCCCCGATCAGGCCCAGCACGATGGCATCGGCATCGGCCCCGCGGATGATCTGCGACAGCAGCGTCGATTTACCGACACCGGCCGCGCCAAAAATCCCCATCCGCTGGCCTTCGCCCATGGTCAGCATGCCGTCGATGACGCGCAGCCCGGTGACGAAGGGCGTGTCGATGACCGGGCGATCCAGCGGCGAGGGCGGATCGGTGTTCAGCGGCACGCGCCGGGCGATGGCAGGCCCCCCGTCCAAGGGGCGCCCGAAGGCGTCGACGACCCGGCCCAGCATTTCGGCACCCGCAGGGCCCAGAGGCTCGGCCCCGGTCGGCAGCACTTCGGTGCGGGCCGAAAGGCCGCGCACGTCACCGGCGGGGGCCAGAATCGCCTCTTCGCCGTCGAAGCCGATGATTTCGGCGGAAAGTTCGATCCGGCTGACGGGGTCGCGCAGGATACATTCCTCGCCCACGCGGCCATCGGCCAGCCGCGCATGCAGCACGCAGCCCGAGATGCGGGTGATGCGTCCGCGCAGCTCGACCGCCTCGACGCGGCGGGCGCGGGCGCGCAGCTGTTCGGTCAGCGGGTCATTGCCGGGTGCTGTCATTCGCTGTCCTTGCTGTCGTCTGGCTCAAGCCCGTCGCCGTCAAGGGTCGAGGGCATCGGGGCGGGCTCTTCCTGCTCTTCCCAGGCACGCAAAGCGCGGTCGGTCAGCGCGCCAAGGCCGATCTCGACGCTGCCGCGATCGCTGGTCAGGACGGCGCGACCGGGATCCAGCGCCGGGTCCGAGATGACCGAGAGGATCTCGGGCCCGTCAGGTCCAAGCGCATCCACGGCGCGCCGCACCGGCCCCACCATCTCATCCGAGGCAAAGATGCGGCCCTTGCGGTGGTCGCGCATCTGCGTCAGCGCGTGCAGGGCGGCCAGATAGGTGGCCTCCTCGGGTTCAAAATTGCCAAGGATCGTGCGCACCGTCTGGGCGATCAGCCGCGCGAGTTCCGGCTCCATATTCCGCAGCCGCGCCTCGGCGGCCTCTTCGGCGCGAGCGATCAGACGCGAGGCGGTGCGCGCCGATTCCTGCAACGCGCGGCGGCGGGCCTCATTGATGGCGGTCTTTTCCATCTGCACGGCGGCGTCCTGAGAACGCTGCCGCGTCGCCTCGGCGTCGCGCAGGATGGAATCGGCCTCGCGCAGGCGTCCCACCTCGTCCCGGCGCAGGATGCGCCCGCCGCTGGAGCGATCCGAGGTCATGCCGGGGCCTGCTGTTCGGGCGCGGGGGCCTCGGCGATCACCGGCTGCACCAGCGTGGCGATGGCCGCCGCAAGCGCTGCCGAGGCGCGCTCGGGCGGGGTTTGCTGGGCCGCGCGGGGCAGGACGATGCGCGTGCGGGGGCGCACCATTTCCGAGAGTTCGCGCAGACGCCGCGCCAAGGTGTGGGGGGGCGGCGCAATGGCACGCGGGCGGGCAGGCTCGGGCGGGACATGCGGCAGATGCAGGGGTCGCGCGCCCGGCGCATATTCATGCGACAACGGCGAGGGCAGGCTGTCAGCCCAAAGCGCGACCAGCCCGGCCCGCAGCGCGTCATAAGAGGTGTCCTCGCTGATTTCCTCGGGCATCAGCGACAGGTGGCGATGACGCAGGGCGAAATCCTGCGCCTCCTGCGGCATGGGAAGCTCGGCCAGCGCCTCGGGGGTGATGGCCCCAGCGATGAAATTGGCCAGCAGGGCCGAGGCCGCCGCGTCGAATGTCCGTTCCGCCAGATCGCTGTCCAGAAGCAGCGACAGGGCGGGCGTTTCGCGGTTGATGCGGGCGGGGTTCAAGGGCGAGAGGCCCTGGCCCAGACGGCCGACCACGCGGCCCGTTGGCGCGATGCCCGGATGGCGGCGGACGGCCCGTGCGGCCATCAGCCTTGCGCGCAGCTTCGCGCCCTCGACCCGTGCGGGATCGCAGCGCCGGGGCTTTTCAGCCGGGGCCGCGGCGTCCGGCGCAGTCTCGGGCACGGGGGCGCTGTCCATCACAGACCACCCTCGTCGGTTTCCTGCCGGGCAGGGGCCTTGCTGCGGCCACGGCCAAGCTGCTGGCGCAGATAGGGCCAACCGGCGGCGATGCCCGCGATCATGAACAGCAAAAGTGCGCCTGCAAGCGTCATCCACAGCCGCTGGGCCGAGGCGGGATGCACCCAGATGCCCAGCACATTGCTGAACTCGACGGGTTTCGCCTGCGCCACCTCGGTGGCCGAGGCGGGCACCATGACGACGGTGATGTTGTCGTAAAGCAGCCCCTCGATCGAGTTCGCGACCAGAAGCTTGATCTGCGCCGAATAGTCCTGGACGTTCGAGCCCGGCTGATAGCGCACGAAGACCGAGGCCGAGGACGGCTTCACATCGCGGCCCAGCATGTCGGATTCGGGCAGAACGACATGGATGCGCGCCGACAGAACGCCATCAATCTCGGCAATGGTGCGCGACAGTTCCTGACTGAGCGCATAGATCATCCGCGCGCGCTCTTCGGTCGGAGAGGAGACCAGCCCCTCTTTCTTGAAGACATCGCCCATGCTGGCATATTGCCGCGCGGGCAGGCCGCGCTGGTCCAGAATGCCCATGGCGTCAGAGAAACGCGCGTCATCGACCAGAACCGAGATCCCCTCGGAGCCAGTGTTTTTCGAGGCTGGGATCCCCGCAGACAACAGCGCGGCGACCATTTCGTTGGCCTCGCGCTCGGTCAGTCCCGAGTAAAGCTCGGCCTTGCAGCCAGCCAGCGCCAGTACCAGTGCAAGCGCAGCGGCGAAACGAAAACTTCGAACCATATTGTCGACCTGTGCCGAAGCTCAGGAGCCTTTAAGAAAACTGTTGAGGTTGTTGCCCAGTGACTGCGAAATCGAAGTCGCCATCGAGAACTGGACGAGTTGGGCCTGCATGTGCAGGTTGGCCCCCATCTGCTGAACGGCCTCGTCGAACATCTGCTTGAGTTCGGGATTCTCGTTCGGCGTATGGACGGGCTTCTTCTCGACCTGGATATTCTGCATCCCGGCTTCGAAGTCGTTGTGCAACCTGCTGACGCTGTCGAGAACCGACTGCGCCATGTCGCTCAGCGCCGGTTCAGTGGGCTGCTGGGCCTGCTGAACATCGCTGCCGACGGCAAAGGATGCGGCGGTATTTGCGAAACCGGTAACTGCGGTAACCATTGTATCAACCTCGCGGGTGACAAGTACTCATGACGCCAAAAGGGCGGTGTGCGGACCGACCTTCGCCTGCCATCCGGGGCTGCCACCTCCGCCACCGGCAAGGCCAAGGCCCAGCGTGGACAGATGGTTCAGTACGGATGACATGAAGAAGGTCAGGGGATGACGTTCCGGTGTGCAAAGCCGGAACCGGTTTGCGCCCGAGGCGCGCCCTATCGCCTGTGCAAGGCGATAAAGAGGGTTGGCCCGCTTTCCCCCGGCACGATGTGCCACACGCCGACGCAGCCATGCCCGCATCGACGCGCGGATGCGCGGTGCGGTCAGGCCGGTTCTCGGGCCGTGTTTCGGGGTTGCGGACATGTCGTCGTTATTCCTTCGGGTTGCGAGTGAGGCGGCGGGCCCGGCGCTTGCCGGGAAAGGGGCGATAGTTGCTGGCGACCGACCCCTCTTCCCGCCGCTTTTTATCAGTAGTTCTGGCCGCCGCCGACGCCGCCGGACAGGTTACCCATCATGCCTGCAAAGTTCATGATGCCGCTCAGCATGCCGAGGGGCGGGAACACCATGCCCAGCATCTTGCCGATGGGCGAGTTCATCAGGCCGCCGAGGCCCTTGAAGATCTCACCAAGGCCGCCGAACATTTTCGTGATGCCGCCCAGAAGGCCGCCGCCGCCAGTAATACCGCTAAGAAGTCCCATCTTTACTCTCCATGTCAAAAATTGCCCGCTGTGCACTATGACTGTCCCGCACGGGCTCCGTGACAGTCTCCATCGCAAGCCCCTGATTGCCTTGCGAGGTTTCGGGTTCGCCATTCACCAGAAGATCCGCGAAGGCTTCGGCGTGACCGCCGGTGCCCACCAGTTCCTCTTGCAAGCGACGAGCTTCGTCATGCTGGTTTTCCAGCGCCTTGCACATGGCAAGGATGGCGCGCGCCTCGTTGCGTCCCTCGCGATCCGTCGCAAGGATCGCGGTCAGCATTTCGTCGGCGCGGGCGAATTCTCCGGCGACCATGGCCTGCAGGGCAAGCCCGATCTCTCCGGCGGCATATTGCGGCATCCATTCGTTCAGCATGTGGAAGATCGGCGACACATCGGTCGAGATCCCGCGCATGACAGACGAATAGCCTGCCTCGGTCAGCAATTTCATGTCGGCACGGTCAATCTGCATGACGTGGCCTCCTTCAGCGTGACATTTCGCCCAGGTCCTGCTGAAGCGCGGTCAGCACTTCGCGGGCCTGATCGGCGCGTGTCAGGGATTTGTCGGCGGCTTCCTGGATCAGCATCATGCCTGCTTCCGGGTTGCCGTTGCCGACCATGAAAAGGCCGCGGCCCAGATTGGCCAGAGCGTCCTTCGGATAGTACGAGGCCCAGGCGTCGAAAATCGGCATGATGTCACTGTCGACCCCACGCTGGCCGCACAGGATTGCCGCCGCCATCAATAGATGCAGATCGTCTTGCTGTTCTGCGGTGGCCGCGGGCTGATCCATGTACTCGTCCTTTCGTCTAATCGTTAACAACAGGGGTCCCTTACTGAAGCTGGGATCGCCCTCTGATGATCCTGGGCATATGCCCGCCGGTCTCGGGGTTGCGGCTTTCGACCATATGCGTGATCAGCTCGGCCACGGCGTCGACATAGCCTTGCGGCGCGACGATGCGGACCATTTCGGCATTGGCATCGGCCCTAAGCGGAAATTGTTCATTCTCAAGCCCGACGGCGCGCATCTGGTCGCGCAGCTGCGTGACCGTGATGCCATCCAGCCCGATCAGCTGGCTGACGATGCTGCCCGGCGGCTCGACATGCACGGCGCTGCCATCAAACCACCAGATGCCCTGACCCTGGTCAGACATCATGTTCAACGCATCACGGACGGACCCGTCCTGGTTCGACAGCGTCAGCTTGCCTCCAATCGGCTTGGAAACAATCACCGGAACCTGCGTCTTGCGCGTCAGATCCTGCAACATCGCCTCAACACCTACCTCTTTCGCCTCATAGGGAAAGGGGTTTTCCAACACATTAACCACCTCTGGCATCACCGGCTCGAACACCTGGCCATGTGCCAGGGACGTTCCGGTAAGCAGCCAAAGCCCCAGCAAGGCGGACCTGAGCGCCGGAGTACTGATCGGATGTTTTGCACCGCCAGTGCCGGATCTTTTGGTCATTTGCCTCACCCGGGCCTTAGAAAACACAAGTTACACGACATGCGGATGACGGTTAGTCCCCAGTTGGCTTCCCTCCGCGTTATCGGCAGAGTCCTGCCAAATCGGCCCGGTTTGCAAGGGGGCATCGGGTTCATCGAAAGGCCCGGATCGGCTATCAATTGGTTGAATTCAATCAGTAGTGGAGCCTGTTCATGGCCCGATTTTCACGAGTTATCCTTGCATTTAGCGCGATTCTTTCTGGTTCTGCGCCGAGCCTTTTTGCCAAGCCCGCAGACATGGAAGTCTGGGCGCCACAGATGGCGAACGCTTTCGTTCAGTTGCTGCAGCCAGAGGCGTCGGCGGAAACCCGCCAGAAGATTGAGCAGGAAATGGTCGAATTGGGCGGGGCCTACTCCGAGAACGAGATGTTCGCCGATCGCATGCCCCAGGCATTCGTTCAGGCAGCCAGTCTGGCGCATGATGGAAGCGTCCCGGCGACTCGGGGGGTGATGTACGATCTGGCCCGGATTATTCTGGTCAATGGCGCGGATATGTCGGGCAAACCAGAGGACAGTTTCGAGACCCTGCGCATCTGGAACGCCGCCGATCCCATCCGCGAAGAGTTCCTGCCGGGGATGGGTCTGGCGCAATCCGACATCGACGCGCTGGACCGGCTGCGCGCGCTGGACGTGGCGGGCGGCTATAACGCGATGCCGCCTGCGAATTCGTCCGAAGAGCTGATCGTGACCGCATGGCGGGGCATGACCAATGACGTGGACAAGGTCTTTCCGACCAAGCTGAACGCCTATGTCGACGGCGTCGAGGCGAATTGGGACAAGCTGTCGCCCGAAGAGCAGAAGCGCGCGGTCAGCATTTTCACCGCCGAGGATTTCCCCAAGCCCGAGCTGACCAAGAAGATGCTGGGTGCCGATGACTATGTCTTCTGGCTGGGCACGGTCCTGTTGCCGATGAGCGATGAGGAAGAAAAGGCCAGCAAGGAACTGGTTCATCTGGTCGATAATGGCGTGTTCTCGGGGCCGATGGAAAAGCCGCTGACCGACCTGATCGTCGCGATGCGGCAGAAGCAGTCGGCCGGGGGCGGAGACCTCAGCGGCGCGACGCTGCAGCTGTTCCGGCTGAACAACTATGGCGCCGCTATGGGCGAGATGCACAGCTGGGAGGCCTATCGCTACGGCACGATGGGCTACTAACTCCCGGTAATTGGCAAAAAATCGGCCCGCGACCGTACCCCGGCGCGGGCCTTTTTCGTCAGCGGGTCATATGCGCGCCGTCCGGGGGTGCATAGGCCGCGCCCTGAAACTCCCGCGCCGAGACCAGAAGCCCGTCACCGTTGAAGAAGACGATCAGGACCTTGCTGTCCTGCTCCTTCGATTTCCCCAGATAATAGACCCATTCGGTGTCAAACTGCGCCTCGGGCGATCCCAGCGACGCCTTGACGTCGGCGGCCGGCGTGCCATTCGTCAGCGACGCCAGCGCCCCCGGCAACATCTCCTGACGGCGGGGGTTTTCCTCATCATAGCCCATCGGCGTCTGCCAGATGCTTTTGTCGAACCCCACCTCGGCCCATGCGCCCGTGGCCCAGATCGACATCAGGCCCGCCGCCATCATCCGCGCCGGTGCAAGGCCCGTCAGCCTGTGTCCTTCCGCCATGATCCTTGCCCCTTCATGTCAATCGTTACGACGCCCCCCCGCAGCGTGGCGGGGCAGCCGGATCGGATCGTCACGAAATCCGCAGCGGAAGCAATCTCTCCGGCCGCGTTTCGGGGTTAACTGACGGTTTTTGCAGCGTAAACGGGTGCGTTCTCGCGATTGTTCAACCCTAGCGGCAGGATCCGGGGCTGACACCGGCACCGCGCAGGCTCCAATCCACCATCTGCGAGACAAGCTCGCGGCTGGCCGCGTCGAAGGCCGGAATCAGATCCTCGTTCTTCGTCGTGGCCGCGTTGGCGGTGGTGGTGAAGGTGCCGCGCGCGACGACGGTCGCGTCCATCTCTCGCACCAGTTGGGCATCGACCGACAGCCGCACGGTCGCGCCCTTGCCGCTGGCTTCGGCGTTGAAATCATTGATCTCGCTGATCATCGCCAGATCGCCCGCCGTGCCCAAGGGCGCGCGCCCGACATGGCTGAAGGCGTCGTAAGCGCCCAGCGAGCGGACCAGCAGCGTCTGCAGCGTCACCGGCACGGTATCGCCCCATTGCGCGTCGGGCAGATACTGGGTCTGCAGCTCATTGGGGCGGATCATGATGCGTTCGCTTGCCAGCGTGCCGCGCGTCTTCGGTTCCTCGATCACCAGTTCGGCCACATGCTTGCGGCCGCATTGGCGCGCCTGATCCGAGGGCGGGCGCAGCTCGAACACGTCGCGCTTGGGCTCTCCCTCCAGCGCGCGCAGCGCGGCACAGCCGGGCAGGGCGACGGTCAGGGCAAGAAACAGGGCGGTCAGGCGCATGGCGGCTCCTCAGCGGCGGAATTCGGGCGTCTGCGGCCCGGTGATGACTTGTGCCGGATTGCGGCGCAGGGTGACGAAGAACTGGTCGACGTTCTTGACCAGATTCCGCATTTCTTGCGCCATGCGGGTGAATTGCGGCAGGCCGTCCCTTGCGAAAGCCTGCACCGGGCCATTGGCGCTGTCCAGCATCGCGCGCAGGCTGCCGAAGGCCTGATCGGCGGAATCGGCGGCGTTTCGCAGGCGCTGGGTGATCTCGGGCAGGTCGGTGACAACGCTGTCGATGGCGGTGTTCAGATGGGACAGGGTTTCGCGCAGGTCAGTCACCACGGGTTCGACATTCGAGTTGATGACCCGGTCCGCGCCGTCAAAGGCCCGCTCGGCCGAGGCGAGGGTGCGGTTGCCCGTAGCCAGCGCGCTGTCCAGACTGTCGAGCGTCGTGCCAGCGCGCGTGCTGAGCTGCGACAGGTCCGTCTGCAGGCTGGTCGCCGTCTGGTCCAGCCGCTGCGTCAGGCTGCGCAGATCGCCCGAGATATAGTTCCGCGCCTCATCCAGCGTGCCGGTGGCCGAGTCGAGCGCCGTATTCGCCTTGCCCGCCGTCTCGTTGAAACTGGTCAGCGTGGTGTCGATATTGCCCAGCGTCGTCTCAGCCGCCCCGCTGATCGCGTCCAGCTTGTCGCCAAAGGCGGTGATGCTGTCGGCGGCCTTGCCGATGGCATCGGTGGCATTGGCGATATCGGTCATGGCCTTTTCCAGATTGCCGCTGGAGGTTTCGACATTGGTCAGGATGTTGCGCACGCGGGTCTGGTTCTCATCGCCCAGAAGCACGGTCAGTTGCGAGGCGACGTTGTTCAGCCGCTCGATCATCTCGGGGCCCTGATCGCTGAGCGTTTGCAGGATCGAGCGGTTGGCCGGGATCTCGGGGACGCCGGTGGGGCTGCTGTCCTCCAGCAGGCGGTTGCCGGGGGTTCCGGCCGTGATGGCGACATCGGCAACCCCGGTCACGCCCTGAATCTCGATCGAGGCGCGGGAATCGATGCGGATGGGCGTGTGTTCGCGCACCTCGATCCGGGTGCGGACGGTGCCGTCATTCTTGCCGCTGATTTCCATGTCGATGACGCGGCCGACGACCAGACCAGCGAAGCGCACATTCGAGGAGACGTCGAGCCCCGACACTTCGGTGAAGTAGATGTCGTAATAGTCGAACTGGCGGTTCACCTGCAGCTTGGCGAACCACATCAGAAAGCCCAGAAGCGCCAGAAAGCCCGCCAGCGTGAAGGCACCGATCAGGACGAAATTAGCCTTGGTTTCCATCGGGCGACTCCTTGCTGCGGCCGGTCGTCAGGGCGGCCCTGGCGCGTGGTCCGTGGAAATATTCATGCACCCAAGGGTGATCGATCTTCAACATATCGGCCATGGTGCCGGTGGCCAGCACCTTGCGTTCGGCCAGAACCGCGATGCGGTCGCAACAGGCGTGAAGCGTATCCAGATCATGCGTCACCAGAAACACCGAAAGGTCCAGCGCGTCGCGCAATTCGACGATCAGCCGGTCGAAGGCATCCGCGCCGATGGGATCGAGCCCTGCCGTGGGTTCGTCCAGAAACAGGATCTCGGGGTCTAGGGCCAGCGCACGCGCCAGACCTGCGCGCTTGCGCATGCCCCCCGACAGGTCCGAGGGCATCTTGTCATTGGCATTCCACGGCAGCCCCGCCATCGACACCTTCAGCTCGGCCAGCGCCCGGCGCTGCTCGGGGCCAAGATCGGGGACGGCGCGCAGGGGGGCCTCGACATTCTCGCGCACGTTCAGCGCCGAAAACAGCGCGCCATCCTGAAACATGACGCCCCAGCGGCGTTCCAGCGCCTCGCGGGCCGGGGGGCTGAGCGTTTCAATGTCCTGACCCAGCACCCGGACCTGACCCGCCGCGGGTTTCAGCAGACCGACGATGGTGCGCAGCAGCACAGATTTCCCGGTGCCCGAGCCGCCGACCACGCCCAGAATCTCGCCGCGCTTCAGATCAAGGTCCAGCCCGTCATGGACGGTATGGCTGCCGAAACGGGTGACAAGGCCACGGACTTCGACGACGTTTTCGCTCATATCCCGACCTCGGCGAAGAAGATCGAGAAGAGCGCGTCGGCGATGATGACCAGAAAGATCGCGTTCACCACGGCGGTCGAGGTCTGCGCGCCCAGCGATTCGGCGTCCTTGCCGACCTTCATCCCGGCGTGGCAGCCGATGACGCCGATGATCAGCGCAAAGACCGGCGCCTTGCTGAGCCCGGCGATGACGTTGTCGACATCCGTTTCCGCGATCATCCGATAGCGGAACATCGAGGGCGAGATGCCCAGCTCCACCCATGACATGATCGCCCCGCCCAAGAGGCCCGCGGCATTGGCGATCACTGTCAGGATCGGCAGGGTGATCAGCAGCGCCAGAATGCGTGGCAGCACCAGCCGCATGTCAGGGTCGATCCCCAGCGTGCGCATGGCGTCGATTTCCTCGCGCATTTTCATCGACCCGATCGAGGCCGTCAGCGCCGAGGCGGTGCGCCCGGCCACGATGATCGCGGTCAGCAGCACGCCCAGCTCGCGGATGATCGAGATCGAGATCAGGTCGACCACAAAGACCTCGGCCCCGAATTCGTGCAGCTGCACCGCGCCCTGAAACGCCAGCACCACGCCGATCAGGAAGGACATCAGCGCCACGATGGGAACGGCGCGCAAGCCGGTCTCCTGACAATGGTGGACCAACGGGATCAGCGGGAATTCGGAAGGATGGCGGATGGAACGCGCCAGTGCCGCCAGAAAGCGGCCCAGATATTCGGCGAGTTCCGTCAGGAAACGCAGCGCCCGGACGACACGCCTGCCAGTGTTGTCCAGAAGCGCCCGCAGCCCGCGCAGCACGGGCTTGGCCGGGTCCGGGGTCGGGACGGATTTGCGGACGGCCTCCAGCAGGCGTTCATGGGTGGGGGCCAGCCCTTGCAGCGTGACGCCCTGATCCTGAAGCGACAGCAAAAGCAGGGCGGCGGCCGTGTCGAACCGCGTCAGCCCCGCCAGATCGATCTGCCTTGCATCGCCGATCAACTGCTTGGCGCGTGCCAGCGTCCAGACCGAGAAATCGCCCGACAGCGACGCGACACCGGCCGAGACGGTGCCGGTCAGGCGATGTTCACTGGGCAGGCTGCTGCTGGTCATTCAATGCAATCAGATGAAATCCACCAGCATTTGATGAGTGCTGGCGTCTGGATTGTCAAACTTCGGCGCTCAGGCCCGGTTGAACAGGGCCGCGCACCAATCGCCGATGCGCCGGGTGACCGGGTCGTCGCGCAGATGGGCCTGCGCCAGCAGCCACAGTTCGCGCCGGGCCTCCATTTCGCGGATCTCGAAGCGCGGGTCGTCCATGAGATCGCGGCAAAGGAAGTCGGGCAGCACCGCGACCCCGGTCTCGCATTCCACGAACCGGCGGAAGAGGCAGAGGTTCGAGGTCTTCATGCGTACCAGCCGAGGCGGATAGATGGCAAACAGCTCGCACATCTCGGGCGTTTCCAGAAACTGGTCGGGATAGGCCGCCACCGTGACCTCCTCGCCCTTGGCGTGGCGCGGGATGACCAGCATGAAGCGGATCTCTCCGATCTTGCGCATGGTAAAGGTGCCGTGTTTGGGACGGCCCAGACGGATCGCGAGGTCGGCCTCCCAGCGGGACATGTCGACCACCTGATCGGTGGTCTCGATCAGCAGCGTGAGGTCGGGCTGCGATTCCAGCAGCTCCCCAAGGGCCGGGGCAAGGAAGTGGTCGGCAATCGCCTCGATGGTCGAAAGGCGCAGGTTGCGCCTTGGCATCTGCTGATGCTGAAGCTGGGCCGAGATGTGATCTGCGGCCTGTTCCATGGCCGCGAGATCGGTCAGAATGGCCTGACAGCTCTCTGTTGGCTGGCGCACACCGTCCTTCGCCTCGAACAAAGGTATGCCCAGCGTCGATTCGATTCGCGTAACCCTTCGCGCTACAGTGGTTTCTTCCACCTCAAGCAGTCGCGCGGCGCGTGTGTAAGAGCCGGTTTTGTTGACGGCTGCGATCACGCGGAGATCATCCCAGTTCAACTTTTTTTCCTCTCCTGCAAGTTTGCACCCCCCCGCTGCATATCCTCGGGTTTACCAAATGTCACCGTACGTCACAAACTCGTATCGATGCTTGATTGCCCTTTTCGACAGTCTCGGATGCCTCATCTAAAAGTATGATAATCCGAAAGTTTTAGAGGACAGACAGGCAGCGACGACACTGAGCGAGAGGAGGCGTGAAGTGGCATCTATCGAGAACTTCCCCGGTAGGGCGGATCCGGCTGCGGCCGTTCCGGACTGCGCGTTTTTTCCTGAGACCTATTCGACGGCTTCCCGCCTGGTGATCCTTGGGATCGCCGCTGTGGCGGGTGTTGCCGGTGGGATGGCCATGAACAGCGCGGCAGATACGACGGGGGCGGTCTGGGCCGTTCTGGGGTCGGCCGCGGTTGCGGGTGGCCTTTTGTCGACGTGGTCGCCCTGCGGCTATTCGTCGATCTCGCTTCTGCGGCCTTCGGGGCGCGGGGCAAAGGCGGTGATGGGCTGGCTGCCGACGTTCGGCATGCATGGCCTTGGCTATGCCTTGGGTGCGGTCATTCTGGGAACTCTGCTGGGCGCCATCGGCGGTCTGGCGGGCTTCACCGGTTTTGGCGTGACTGCACTGGTGATCATGGGTCTGGTCGGCGTTCTTTATGGCGCGCACCAGCTCGACTTCCTGCGCGTGCCTTATCCGCAGCGCCGGGCTCAGGTTCCGCATGACGCCCGTCAGCGGTTCCCGAAATGGTTCATCGGTGGCCTTTACGGGCTGTCGCTTGGGCTTGATTACATGACCTACGTTCAGACCCCGCTGCTTTATGTCATGACGCTGGCGGCAGCATTCACCGGCAACATCCCCGAGGCCATCGCGATTATCGCGCTGTTCAACGTGGGTCGTTACCTGCCGGTCGCGGTCAACGCCCTGCCGATCACGGACTACAAGGTCCAGGCATGGCTGGCCCGCAATCAGGAGCGCGCGGCGCTTGCCGATGGCGCGATCCTTGTCGCGCTGGGCGCAGCATTCCTGGTTGTTGCTCTGCTGTAACGGCTGAACACCTGCCGAAACTACCCATTCTGTGGCCCCGCCTTTCGCGGGTGCCCGGTCGCCATCACAGGGAGGATACGATGGCCCATCCACGCTACCTTTTGCCGGTTTTCCGCGCATCGCTGCTTGGCCTGGGGATGACCTGTTCGTCTCTCGCGCTGGGAACTGCAACTGCGCAGGAAGCCACCGCAGACGATGCGGCACTGACCTCGGCCGGGGTGACCCGGAACGACGGTGAAAGCCAGGGCGCTGCCGGCGCGCGTACCGCCGCAGCCGATCTGGCTGCCGGTAAGGACGACGAGCCGCACATTCTTGAAGCACCCGCGCCCGATTCGCGCCGCGTCTATGTCAACGATCCGGCCCACTTCGCCGCGATCACCCAGCAGTTCGTCATCGACGGCGACGACGGTCGCGTCATCGGGATGACCGACGGCGGCTTCCTGCCGAACCCGGTGGTTGCCGACGACGGCTCGATCTTCGCGCAGGCCAGCACGGTCTTCTCGCGCATCGCACGTGGTGAGCGGACGGACTATGTCGAGGTTTTCGATTCGAAGACCTTCCAGCCGATCGCCGACATCGAGCTGCCGAACACGCCGCGCTTCCTGGTGGGCACCTACCCCTGGATGACGTCGCTGACCCCGGACAACAAGACCCTGCTGTTCTATCAGTTCTCGCCTGCACCGGCCGTTGGTGTGGTCGATCTGGAAGGCAAGAAGTTCGGTCGCATGCTGGATGTTCCGGACTGCTACCACATGTTCCCGACCGCAGCTGACACCTTCTTCATGCACTGCCGCGACGGCAGCCTGGCGAAGGTCAAGTTCGCAGCCGAGGGCGAGCCCGAGATCACCCATACCGAGGTGTTCCACCCCGAAGATGAGTATCTCATCAACCACCCCGCCTTCTCGACCAAGGCAGGCCGTCTGGTCTGGCCGACCTATACCGGCAAGATCTACCAGGTCGACCTGAGCTCGGGCGATGCCAAGTTCATGGAGCCGATCGAGGCCCTGACCGAGGAAGAGCGTTCGCAGGACTGGCGTCCGGGCGGCTGGCAGCAGGTGGCCTACCACCGTGGCAGCGACCGCATCTATCTGCTGGTCGACCAGCGTGACCAGTGGCGCCACAAGACCGCAAGCCGCTTTGTCGTCGTCGTCGACGCCAAGACGGGCGAGCGCGTGAGCAAGATCGAAATGGGCCACGAGATCGACTCGATCAACGTGAGCCAGGACGAGAAGCCGCTGCTCTACGGTCTGTCGACCGGCACCTCGACCCTGCACATCTATGACGCCGAAAGCGGCGAAGAGCTGCGCAGCGTTGACCAGCTTGGTCGTGGCCCGCAGGTCATCACCACCGCTGACATGGGCTGAGGGAATGGAAGAATTCCTTTCCCAACCCATGCTGCTCTGGTGCCTTCGGGTGTTCCTGGCGCTGATGTTCGCGACGGCTGCAGTTTCCAAACTGCAGAACGTCGAGGAATTCTACGGCGTCGTGCGGAACTTCCGGCTGGTTCCCGATGCGGCAAGCCGCGCTCTCGCTCTGGTACTTCCGGTACTTGAGCTGGCGATCGCGGCAGGCCTGCTGATCGGCCCGCTTGCGGTGCCGGCAGCATTCACGGCAGCGGCCTTGCTTCTGGTCTTTGCCGTGGCCTTGGGGATCAACGTGGCGCGTGGCCGGACCTACATCGACTGCGGATGTTTCCGTAACGGTCTGAAGCAGACGGTCAGCTGGCTGCTGGTGGGGCGCAACATCGTCCTGACCGCACTGGCACTGGTGGTGGCTTACGGGCTGCCCCAGGCGGTGCCCGCCGGGCTGGCTGAAATCGCGACCGGCATTCTTGCCGGGACCACCGGGATGGCACTTTACGTATGCGCCTCTCTGCTTGGCGGGATCTCCGCCCAGCAGGCCCAAAACTCAAGCGCGAAAGGACACTGACATGACTTCATTTCTGATCGCCTCGAACATCCTGCTTTGGGTTGCGTTTCTGGGCGTGACGGTGGTGATGCTTGGCCTGATGCGCCAGGTGGGCCTGCTGCACGAACGTTCGTCGCCGATGGGCGCGATGATCACCGATCATGGCCCCGATATCGGCGATGCAGCGCCCGAGTTCGAGCTGCCCGACTATTTTGGCCGCAAGGTCAAGATCGGTGGCGCGGATGCCGCTGGCCGGCAGACGCTGCTGATGTTCACGGCGCCGACCTGCCCGGTCTGCGACAAGCTCTTCCCGATCATCAAGTCGATCGGCAAGACCGAGGGCATCAACGTCGTGATGATCTCGGACGGCGCCCCGGAAGAGCACAAGCGCTTCCTGGACAACCACGAGCTGGGCGACATGCGCTACGTCGTCTCGGCCGAGGCGGGCATGGCATTCCAGGTCGGCAAGATCCCCTACGGCGTCCTTCTGGATGCAAATGGTGTGATCCGGTCGAAGGGTCTGACCAACACGCGTGAGCATCTTGAGAGCCTTTTCGAGGCTGACAAGACGGGCTTCGCATCGCTGCAACAGTACATGAGCAGCCGGAAGAAACAGGCGGCCTGACCGGCCGCCGCGGTGACAACCCCGCAGAGAGGGAGGAGATATCTATGCTGGGGAATTTCAGGTTCGACGACATGGTCGAAAAGCTGTCGCGCCGCGTTGCTGGTCGTACCAGCCGGCGCAGTGTGATCGGCAAGATGGGCACGGCAATGCTTGGTATCGGTCTGGTGCCGTTGCTGCCGGTGGACCGCCGTGGTCGCGTCAGCCGCGCCAACGCAGCCGGTGCTGCCGAGGGCACGGATCCGCGGGCGAAATGGGTGCCGCAGGACAACGACATCCAGTCGTGCGACTATTGGCGCCACTGCTCGATCGACGGCAACATCTGTGACTGTTCGGGCGGCTCGCTGACCAACTGTCCTCCGGGCACGAAGCTTGCTTCGGCCTCGTGGGTGGCCAGCTGCTACAACCCGACCGACGGCCAGAGCTATCTGATCGCCTATCGCGACTGCTGCGGTTACAACGTGTCGGGTCGCTGCCCGTGCCTCAACACCGAGGGCGAGCTGCCTGTCTACCGTCCGGAATTCGCGAACGACATCATCTGGTGCTTCGGCGCCGAGGATGACGCGATGACCTATCACTGCACGATTTCGCCCATCGTCGGCAAAGCCAGCTGACGGCGATTGCCGGGCGTGATCCGCGTCACGCCCGGCAGCAATCTTTCAGGAGATGAACATGAACTCTGCAATGAAGGCCCGCTCGATCCTGGCCGCACTGTTTCTGGCCACGACCGCCGCAGGCGGAGCCATGGCGCAGGACAAGGTCAGCGTGACCACCGAAGCAGCCGTCGCAGCCACCGAAGTTCCGGCGGATGCGGTTGTCGTGAATATCGACAAGCTGAAGTACGAGACCCCGGACCTGACCGTGAAGGTCGGCGACACCGTCTATTGGGTCAACAAGGAAGCGATGCCCCATAACGTCGAATTCGTGAAGGGTGTCGTGAACGAAGGCGGTCTGAAAGGCCCGATGCTGAAGCGTGATCAGGCCTATGCCATCACCTTCAACGAAGCCGGCACCTTCGACTACCACTGCACCCCGCATCCGTTCATGCGTGGAAAAGTGACGGTCGAGTAACTATCTATCAGGAAGGGGAGGAGGGTCTGCCATGTGGATCCCATACGACATTCGCGGTTCTCTCAAGGCGGAAAGTGCCGCCGAGACGATCAGGCTGTCGCGCGCCGATGAAAGCGTGCGGGATTTTCTGGTGGGCTTTTTCGTCCGCAACCCTGTCACCCAGTCGTGGGAGCTGGATATCGTCGCCACTTCGGATGGCGAAGAGATCACCGCGCCCACGACTGGGGGCCAGATGCTGCCTCTGCGGCTTTATGGCAATGATTCCGGCAAGCTGAGCGAGGTGATCATCCGCGCTCCTGCCTCTTCGGCCGAGGCCGCGCTGGCCCTGGCCCATGACGCGCTGAACCGCTGGGTGCTGCGCCAGGTCGTCGAGACCGGGCGGGGCATGGCCATCGCCGGTTGGCGCATCGCCGACAACGCAAATGATGCACGCTGGCGCTGCACGCCGTTCCGGCCCAGTGCTCTGCAACTGAACCTGGCGACACAGGACCCGCTGGACGCGGATCTGATGCCGGTGGTCGAACTGTTCCAGCGCGCGCGCAACGCGCCCGATGCGGCAAGCCGCATGCTGGCTGCCTATGCGGTGCTGGCCGCCGCCTCGGACGGGCTTCCCGCACTGGCGGGTGCGGTCGGCGCGGATTTCGCCGTCACGCAGGAAATGCTGATCCACGCCGGTGCGATGGATCACGTTGAAGAATTCAAAGGGCTGGATCTGTATGCGCTGGTCGCGGCGCTGAAGCCGCAGCACGACCGCCTGATCGCTCCGGGCGGCATGCTGGCCGCGCTTGGCGATGACCTGCCACGTCAGAAACATCTGGCCCGGCTGGCCAATCTGGCCGATCTGGCGGCCCATCGCCTGATCCTCTCGGAAATGCGCGCCCGCCGTCAGGGCGCCACGACAGCCGCCATTCCGGGGGCCGCTCCGAACCATGTCGCCGAGGCAAGGGGGGCGCCGTCATGTTGAGGCCGCTGCTTGTCACCGTCGCCGCTGCGGCTGCCTTCACCTCGGGGGTCTGGGCTCTGGCTGGGACCAGCGACAAGGCGGTGCCTCAGGTGCCGAGCGACAAGCTGGCCCAACTGGGCGAGCAGCTGTTCAACGATCCATCCCTGTCGCGCAATGGCACGCAGTCCTGTGCCACCTGCCATGATCCGGCCCGCGCCTTCACCGACCCACGGGAAGGCAAGGCGGGGCTGGCGGTCTCGGTCGGCGATGACGGGGAATCGCATGGCGACCGCAACACGCCGATGCTGACCTATGCGGCCTTCACGCCGGATTTCCACAAGGACGCACGCGGCAATTACAAGGGCGGGCAGTTCTGGGACGGGCGCGCCAGCTCTTTGAAGGATCAGGCGGGCCAGCCCATGCTGAACCCCGTCGAGATGGGCATGCCCGATCAGGACTCCATCGCCGAGCGTCTGCGCGCCAAGCCGGAATATCAGGAGACGTTCACCGCGCTCTTTGGTGACGGCGTTCTTGACGACAGCGCGCGCGCCTTTGACGCCGCGACCGAGGCGCTGGCCGCCTTCCAGTCGACGCCGGAATTCTCGACCTTCGATTCCCGCTTCGACCGCTATCTGCGGGGCGAGGAGAAATTCACCGCGCAGGAAGAATTCGGCTATACCGTGTTCATCACCTGGAACTGCCGCCTGTGCCACATGCAGCGCAAGCAGGGCGTGGCGGTGAACGAAACCTTCACGAATTTCGAATATCACAACATCGGGCTGCCCGCGAACGCCGATGTGCGCGCGATCAGCAATATGAAGGACGGCTACATCGATCACGGGCTGCTGGCACATCCCGATATCGAGGATGCGGAACAGGACGGGCGGTTCCGCGTGCCCAGCCTGCGCAACGTCGCCGTGACCGCGCCCTATATGCACAATGGTGTGTTCAAGGATCTGCGCACGGCTGTGGTATTCTACAACAAATACACCAGCCGCAGGCCGCATGCCAAAATCAACCCGGAAACGGATGAGCCCTGGGGCGATCCCGAGGTCGACGCGAACCTGTCGCTGGCCGAGTTGCAATCGGGCCTCATGCTGGATGACGGGCGAGTCGATGCGCTGGTCGCCTTCCTCGAGACGCTGACCGACAAGCGCTATGAACCGCTACTTGAAGAACAGCGGGCCGCACGCCGCGCCGCTGCCGAAGGTGAAACCCAGATAGCCACGTCCTCCGACGGCAAGAACTGACCCGGAGGACCGAGCGAAGGAGACAGAATGGCCAAACGCCGCAAGATGTCCCGTCGGGATGCCATGGCCGAAGTGGCCCGCGCCGCCGGTGTCGTTTGTCTTGGAGGCTTTTCGCTGGCCGCGTTGGTCAAGACGACCAGTTCGGCGGATGCGCGCGCCATTCGTCCTCCGGGGGCCATGCCCGAGCAGGACTTTCTGAAAGCCTGCGTCCGCTGCGGCCTTTGCGTCGAAGCCTGCCCCTATGGCACGCTGTCGCTGGCCCGCTGGGGCGATGAGGCCGAGCTTGGCACCCCGTTCTTCACCCCGCGCAGCATCCCCTGCTACATGTGCCGCGACGTGCCTTGCGCGCGCGCCTGCCCGACGGGTGCGCTGGACCGCGACATCCCCTCGATCCGCGATGCGAATATGGGCGTGGCGGTGCTGGTCGGGCACGAGACCTGCCTGAACTACAAGGGCATCAACTGCGGCATCTGCGTGCGCGTCTGCCCGATCCGCGGCAAGGCGATCTCGCTTGAGCCGCAAGAGATCAACGGCCGTCAGGTGCAGATCCCGGTCGTCCATTCCAGCGAATGCACCGGCTGCGGCACCTGCGAAAAGCAATGCGTGCTGGGCCATGCCGCGATCCGGGTGCTGCCGCGCGATCTGGGCCTGGGCGGCCCGGGCCGCAACCGCGCAGGCCGACCGACATGATGAACTGGTGGGTCAGCAACAGCCGCCGCGAGGCGGTGGCCAGCCGTGGCTTCTTTGCCGCCCACAAGTGGTGGATGCTGCGCCGGGCCACGCAGATTCTGGTGATGACCACCTTCATGCTGGGGCCGATGGCGGGCATCTGGATCGTGAAGGGCAACTTTGCCTCCAGCGAGCTGCTGGGCGTTCTGGACCTCGCCGACCCCTATATGCAGCTGCAGGGGCTGGTCGCGGGCTGGCCGCTGGCCGCGCCCGCGCTGATCGGCGCGGGGATCATCACGCTCTTCTATCTGATCATCGGCGGGCGCGCCTATTGCAGTTGGGTCTGCCCGGTCAATGCGGTCACCGATACCGCGCATTGGCTGCGCGAGAAGCTGGGGCTGACGCGCGACCGCAAGCTCGACAAGCGCACCCGCTATCTGCTGCTGGTGGGCACGCTGCTCGCGGCCTTCATCACCGGCACGCTGGCGTGGGAGCTGGTGAACCCGGTCAGCATCATGCAGCGCGGGCTGATCTTTGGCGTGGGCCTGGGCTGGGGGATCGTGCTTCTGGTTTTCCTGCTGGACCTGCTGGTCTCGCGCCGCGCCTGGTGCAGCCATCTCTGCCCGGTGGGGGCGTTCTACGGGCTGATCGGGCGGTTTTCCTTCGTCCGCATCTCGGCCCGGAACCGCGAGGATTGCAACTCCTGCGGGGCCTGCCTGACCACCTGTCCCGAGCCGCATGTGATCGTTCCCGCACTGAAGGGCGATGGCAGCACGCTGGTCCTGTCCGGCGATTGCATCAACTGCGGTGGCTGCATCGATTCCTGCCCGAACAAGGTGTTTTCGATGGCGACGCGCCTGCGGCCCTAGGGGGCGAACGCCCGAAAACTGGTTCAAATGCGACGCATCCGGCCGTGTCGCAAGCAGTTGTTAGCGAATGAAGGCCATACCCGAGGCATATGGACCTGTGCCGGGAAGCGCCGCTTGAGCCTTCATTCCTTTCTTGATCCGCCCACCTCAAACCTTGCGCGCGGGGCAGGGGCGACGTCTTTCGTGCATGCGAACTCGCGCTTCCTGACCGCCAAGGGCCGGGTCTATGCCGATGAGCTGGCCGTGGGCGACCTGCTGCTGACCCGTGACGACCAGACGCACCCCATCGCCGCGATCGAGCGGCTCAGTTTCCGCGCCCTTTCGGAACTGACGGGCGGGCTGCAGCCGATCCGCATCGGCAGCGGGGCGCTTGGCTGCGGCCTCCCGCGCCGGGAAACCGTGGTCGCCACCGATCAGCGCCTGATGCTGAGTTCGCGTATTGCCGAGCGGATGTTCGGAGCGCGCCATGTGCTGGTGCGGGCGGGGCAGCTGTGCCAGCTGGAGGGCGTCGATCTGGCCTTCGACCTGCAAGAGCTGCGCTATCTGCGCATCCTGATGCCCCGCGAGCTGATCGCATTGGTGAACGGCGCACCGCTGCAGGTGCTGGCCGTGCCGGGCGGCGGCGAGGCGGCCTCCCCCTTCGCCATTCCGCCGGATCGCCGTGCGTCGAAGCTGATCCAGCGGCATGTGCGCAACCGCGTTCCGGTGGTCATGCGCGGCTAAGATCCGGGCCGTGGCCGGTCACCTGCACGCGACATGCCGCCGCAGCATGGGCGAAAGCTGGCCGCGCAGGCTGATGACGCCACGTCAGATGCTGCGTCGGCGAAATCGGCCCAAGGCGCAATCCGTATGCCGATTTGCCCCGCGAATAGTGAAAATCTTGGGCAATTCAAGCCGCTTGGGCCTGGGGACCCGCGTGGATGCCGGTACAGAAATCGACCCGCCGGGCGCTGCGGCGCGGCGCTTCGCAGGGGCCCGAGGGCCGCTGCTTTTCATGCCCGGTTTCTGGCTGTTGACAAGTCGGGGGCCGAACATGTCCTATACACCCATAAACAAAAGACTACGACTTCGGGGGGAAGCCTGCGCGCCCCCGGCACGCAGGAAGAATGAGGGAGCCATGACGACATCCGCGCCAGACAGGGCAACCCGCATGCAAGGCCGCGCCAGCCACTGCTAGCGCCGTCTTCTGCATCGAACCACATTGCCAACCCGTTTTTGCCGACCGCCACCACGCGGACGGGCAGGGAAGGCTTGCCCCTGAATGACCGCGACCCGGATGCCTCATGGCGACCGAACAACTGACAAGGATAAGCGAATGAGTTCTGACATAATCCTGCAGGCCGAAAAACTCTCGATCCAGTTCAAGGGTTTCTGGGCGGTGAAGGATGTCGATCTGAACATTCGGCGGGGCACGATCCACGCGCTGATCGGCCCGAACGGGGCCGGCAAGACCACCTGCTTCAACCTGCTGACGAAGTTCCTGATCCCGACCTCGGGCAAGATCCACTTCGACGGGCAAGACATCACCCGCAAGGGGCCTGCCGAGATCGCGCAGCTGGGAATGGTGCGGTCGTTCCAGATCTCGGCGGTGTTTCCCAGCCTCAGCGTGCTGGAGAATGTGACCATCGCGCTGCAGCGCAATCGCGGAAACTCGTTCGATTTCTGGAAGCGCGACACCAGCCTGCGTGCGCTGAACCCGCGCGCCGAGGAACTGCTGGAAGAGGTCGGGCTGACCTCGTACCGCAACCATCTGGCCAATGAGCTGTCCTATGGCCGCAAGCGCGCGCTGGAGATCGCCACCACGCTGGCGCTGGAGCCCAAGATGATGCTGCTGGACGAACCGATGGCCGGGATGGCCGTCGAGGATATTGACCGCATCACCGAACTGATCCGCCGCGTCTCGAAAGGGCGCACCATTCTGATGGTCGAGCACAACCTCTCGGTCGTGGCGACGCTGTCGGACCAGATCACCGTGCTGGCGCGCGGGCAGGTTCTGGCCGAGGGCGATTACGCCACCGTTTCCGCCAATCCGCAGGTGCTTGAAGCCTATATGGGGACCGCCCATGCCTGAGACCGACATGAAAACCCAGCCTGGCATCGTTTCGGGGACGGATCAACTGCTGAAGCTGCGCGACCTGAACGGCTGGTACGGCGAAAGCCATGTGCTGCACGGCATCAATTTCGACGTCCGCAAGGGCGAGGTCGTCACGCTTCTGGGCCGCAACGGCGCGGGCAAGACCTCGACCCTGCGCGCGATCATGGGGCTGCTGCCCAGACGCGCGGGCTCGATTATGCTGGGCGGGGAAGAGCTGATCTCGACCCCCTCGCGGCTGATCGCGCGCAAGGGCATCGGCTATTGCCCCGAGGAACGCGGCATCTTCGCCAGCCTCGACGTCAAGGAAAACCTGCTGCTGCCGCCCGTGGTGGCCCCCGGCGGGCTGTCTCTGGACGAGATTTTCGAGCTGTTCCCGAACCTCAAGGAACGGCTCAACAGCCCCGGCACCAAGCTGTCGGGGGGCGAACAGCAGATGCTGGCCATCGGGCGCATCCTGCGCACCGGCGCGAAGGTTCTGCTGCTGGACGAACCCAGCGAGGGGCTGGCGCCGGTGATCGTGCAAAGCATCTGCCGCACGATCCTGAAGCTGAAGGGGATGGGCTTCACCATCCTGCTGGTCGAACAGAATTTCCACGCCGCCGACACCGTCACCGACCGGCACCTGATCGTCGAACAGGGCCGCATCGTGGACGAGATCGAAGGCGGGAACATTGAACGGCACCGGGACAAGCTGAACCGGTACCTGGGCGTATAAAAAACGAACTACATCAGGAGGAATGTTGCAATGAAGCTTACCAAGACGGTGGTGATGACCTCGATCCTGGCGCTGGTCAGCGGGGCCGCCTGGGCGCAGGACCCGATCGCGCTGAAACTGGGCGTGCTGAACGATCGCTCGGGCGTCTATGCGGACCTTTCGGGCGAGGGCTCGGTGATCGCAGCGCAGATGGCGGTCGAGGATTTCGGCGCGGCCGACAAGGGCATGACGGTCGAGATCGTTTCGGCGGACCACCAGAACAAGCCCGACATCGCATCGAACATCGCGCGCCAGTGGATCGACTCGGACGGAGTGGACCTGATCCTGGACGTGCCGACCTCGTCCGCGGCGCTGGCCGTGGCGGAAATCGTCAAGGAAAAGAACAAGATCGTCATGATCTCGGGTGGCGGGACGTCGGATCTGACCGGCTCGAAATGCTCGCCCAACACCGTGCACTGGACCTATGACACCTGGGCGCTTGGCAATGGCACGCCCACGGCGCTGGTCAAGGAAGGCCAGAAGTCCTGGTTCTTCATCACCGCCGACTATGCCTTCGGCCACGCGCTGGAGAAGGACGCAAGTGCCGCCGTGACCGCTGCGGGCGGCGAGATCAAGGGCCAGGTCAAGCACCCGTTCCCGGGGCAGGACTTCTCGTCCTATCTGCTGCAGGCGCAAAGCTCGGGCGCGCAGGTCATCGGTCTGGCGAACGCCGGTGGCGACATGATCAACACCGTGAAGCAGGCCTCCGAATTCGGCATCACCCAGGGCGGCCAGACGCTGGCGGGCCTGCTGGTCTTCATCACCGAAGTTCACGCGCTTGGCCTTGAGGCCGCGCAGGGGCTGATGCTGACCGACGCCTTCTACTGGGATCAGAACGATGGCACCCGCGAATGGTCCAAGCGCTTCGCCGAGCGTCACGGCGGCGACATGCCGACCAGCGTTCACGCGGGCGTCTATGCCTCGACCCTGCATTACCTGAAGGCCGTCGAGGCCGCAGGCAGCAAGGAGACCGAGGCCGTCATGGCCAAGATGAAGGAAACGCCGACCGACGACCCGCTGTTCGGCAAGGGCGAGGTTCGCGTCGACGGTCGCGCCACGCATGACATGTACCTGTTCAAGGTGAAGGCCCCGGCGGATTCGAAAGGTCCGTGGGACTATTACGAGCAGGTGTCGGTCATCCCGGCGGCGGATGCCTGGCGTCCGCTGGATCAGGGCGGCTGCTCGCTCGTCAAGTAAGATCGCAACACCGGGTCAGGGCGGCATGGCTTGCCCTGACCCGCCTCAAGCGGAACCTATCCCATGTTTGAACTTCTTGGCATTCCACCGGCGGCGCTGTTTGGCCAGCTTTTGCTGGGCCTGATCAATGGTGCCTTCTATGCCGTGCTCAGCCTTGGGCTGGCGGTCATCTTCGGCATGTTGAACATCATCAACTTCGCCCATGGCGCGCAATACATGGTGGGGGCCTTCGTCGCCTGGATGCTGCTCAATCATCTGGGCATCGGCTATTGGCCGGCGCTGTTCATTGCGCCCATCGTGGTTGGCGCCTTCGGCATCGTGATCGAGCGATTGTTCCTGTCGCGGCTTTACAAGCTGGACCATCTGTATGGCCTCTTGCTGACATTCGGCCTGGCGCTGATCCTTGAGGGGTTGTTTCGCAATGAATTCGGCGTCTCGGGCCAGTCCTACGGCGTGCCTGCCTCGCTGACCGGGACGGTGAACCTGGGCTTCATGTTCCTGCCCATCTATCGCGCCTGGGTGATCGTGGCCGCGCTGATCGTCTGCCTGGCGACCTGGCTTTTGATCGAGAAGACCCGGCTCGGCTCGTACCTGCGGGCCGCGACTGAGAACCCCGAGCTGGTGCAGGCCTTCGGCGTCAACGTGCCCCTGATCATCACCCTGACCTATGGCGGCGGCGTGGCGCTGGCGGCTTTCGCGGGCGTGCTGGCCGCGCCCATCTATGCGGTCAGCCCGGGTATGGGCTCGAACCTGATCATCGTGGTCTTCGCGGTCGTGGTGATCGGCGGCATGGGCTCGATCTTGGGGGCGATCATCACCGGCTTCGCGCTTGGGCTGATCGAGGGGCTGACCAAGGTGTTCTATCCCGAGGCGGCCTCGACCATGATCTTCGTCATCATGGCGATCGTCCTTCTTGTGAAGCCTAACGGCCTGTTCGGAAAGAGAGCCTGAGATGAGCGGTAATCCCACAGACGACACCCCCGCCACCCCGGCCGTCCAGAACAGCGAAGACCGTCGCCACTATATGCTGCTGTTCGTCGGGCTGGCGGTGCTGCTGGTTGCGCTGCCCTATCTGGTCTATCCGGTCTTTGCGATGAAGGTGCTGTGCTTTGCGCTGTTCGCCGTCGCTTTCAACCTGCTGATCGGCTATTCGGGGCTCCTGTCCTTCGGCCATGCGGCCTTCTTCGGCGGCTCGGCCTATGTCACCGCGCATGCCGCCAAGGTCTGGGGCCTGACGCCCGAGCTTGCCATTCTGGCGGGCACGCTGGCCTCGGCCTTTCTGGGGCTGCTGATCGGCGCGCTGTCGATCCGCAGGCAGGGCATTTATTTCGCCATGGTGACGCTGGCCTTCGCGCAGATGGTCTATTTCTTCGCGCTGCAGGCCCCGTTCACCGGGGGCGAGGACGGCATTCAGGCGGTCCCGCGCGGCCATCTGTTCGGCGTGCTGAGCCTGTCGAACGACCTGACCCTCTATTTCGTCGTGGCGGTGATCTTCATGGCCGGGTTCCTGCTGGTCTATCGCGTGATGAATTCACCCTTCGGTCGCGTCATGCGCGCCATCCGCGAGAATGAGCCGCGCGCCATCTCGCTGGGATATCAGGTGAACCGCTACAAGCTGCTGCTGTTCGTCCTGTCGGCGGGCATCGCGGGTCTTGCGGGGGGCACGAAAGCCATCGTCTTCCAGCTGGCCTCGCTGACCGATGTCGCCTGGAACATGTCGGGCGAGGTGGTGCTGATGACGCTGATCGGCGGCATGGGCACGATCTTCGGGCCGATTGTCGGGGCGGGGATCATCGTCTCGCTGCAGAACTATCTGGCCAGCCAGGGCAGCTGGGTGACGGTCATTCAGGGCGTCATCTTCGTGATCTGCGTGCTGGCCTTCCGCAGCGGGATCGTGGGCGTGATCGCGCAGAAGCTGCGCATCAACCTGTAAGCCTTCGGGCAGTTGAAATGCAAAACGCCGGTGCAGATCGCACCGGCGTTTTCATTTGCGGGATGGCGTTCTAGCCGTCCGAGCTTGTCCAGTCGGCGGGCTGGCTGGTTTCTTCATTGACGATCTCACGCTGCCATTCGCGCCAGATGGTGACCAGCAGGGCCATCAGCACCGGGCCCACGAAAAGGCCCAGAATGCCCATGGTCTTTACGCCCCCGATCAGGCCGAAGAAGGTCGGAAGGAAGGGCAGCTTGACCGGGCCACCGACCAGCACCGGGCGGATGGTCTTGTCGACGATGAAAAGCTCGATCGAGCCCCAGAGGAACAGCCCCAGCCCCGCGAAGGGCGTGCCGCTGGCCGCCAGATAGATCGACATCAGCGTGAAGGACAAAGGCGCGCCGCCCGGGATCAGCGCCATGAAGCCGGTGATGACGCCGAAAGTGACGGGCGAGGGTGCGCCCGCGATCCAATAGGCCGTGCCCAGAATGACCCCCTCGCCAATGGCGATCAGCGTCATCCCCGTCACGGTCGAGCTGATCGTGGCCGGGACGACATGCGACAGCCGCTCCCACCGGGTGGGCAGGATGCGCTGGCCGACGCGGTTGATCTGCGCCGCCAGCCGGTCGCCGTCGCGATAAAGTACGAAGAGCGTAATCAGCGTGAACAGCAGCGTCAGCGCCAGATGGAAGGCCAGGGCCCCCGCCGTGATCGCCCCGCGATAGATCGCCCCGATGTTCGAGCCGCTGACCAGCTGCACGATCTCGCTGATCGCGCCGGGCTTGCCGATATAAAGGTCCCATTGCTCGACCAGCCAGTCGCCGATCTGCGGGACCGAGATCATCCAGCTGGGCGGCTCGGCCCCGGTGCTGTTCACCGTGATCGCCCAGTTGATCCACAGGCGCAGCTCCTCGAACGCATAGAAGAAGGCAAAGCCGATGGGCACGATCAGGAACATGATCAGCACCAGCACCAGAAGCCCGGCGGTCGCGGTGCGCTTCTGGCCCAGCTGGTCATAGACCCGGCGGCGCAGCGGCCAGCTGGCCAGCGCGATGACGCTGGCGGCCAGGAAGGGCACGAGGAAGCCGTGGAAGAAATAGATCCAGGCGGCCAGCAGCCCCAGCAGCAGCCAGCGCGCGGCCGAAATATCGGTGATCAGGGGCTGGCGGAAGACGAATCGCGATTGCGGGGCCGGGCTGACGTCAGACGTTGGCCGGGGCGGGCTTTCCTCGGTTATGTGGTGGTCCCCGCCATGGCCAAACTCCCCGTCATGTGTCGTCATCCGGTCCAAGCACCTTTACGTTCATCTGGCAGTTTCCGCATCGGCGGAAAGATGCACATTACCGTCGGAAATTGTTACACCACGCTGTCAGTGTCAACTTTCTGCGCGCCCTGATCAACAGCTTGGGAAGAGGCTCAGCCGGGCGGTGCCGTCGCGGAACTTGCGGGAAGGGCGATCCGGGCCAGCAGGCCACGCCCTTCCGCGCCCTCCAGAAGCTCAAGCTGGCCGCCGAAAAGCGTCGCGATTTCTTGCACGATGGCCAGACCCAGCCCGAAGCCGCTGCCGGGGGCCGAGGCATCGCCGCGCGTGAACCGGCTGGTCGCTTGCGCGCGCAAAGGCGTGGGAATGCCGGGGCCGTTGTCCTCGACCTCCAGCATGACGCTGGTGGCACTGGCGCGGGTGCGCACCGTGACCTCGGCCCCCGAACCCGCATGCAGGATCGCGTTCGAGACGAGGTTGCGCAGCGCCTCGCCCAGCAGCAGGGGCTCGGCCTGCACCCAGAGCGGCGGGATACCCTCAAAGCCCAGATCGACGCCTGCCTCATGCGCGCCGGGGATCATTTGCGCGGTCAGGTCGCGGGCCAGTTCCGTCAGGTCCAGCCTGCCGGTCTTGGGGCCGCTGCCGGTCGCGGCATCGACGCGCGCCAGCAGCAGAAGCTGGGTCAGCACCTGCTCTGCCTGCGCGACGGCGGCGTCACCCTTTGCGGCGGCCTGCCGTGCCTCATCCAGCGAGCCCGCGCGGCTTGCCAGCGCCAGTTGCGTGCGCAGGACCGCCAAGGGCGTGCGCAGCTGATGCCCGGCATTGCCGCTGAAGTTCCGCAGGCCCCCCGCTGCCGATTGCAGGCGGCGCATGAACAGGTTCACCGTGCCGACAAGGCCGCGCACCTCCGAAGGCACGGGCGTCTCGATCGGGCGCAGGTCGTCGAAGCTGCGGGCCGAGATTTCATCGCTCAGCCGGTAAAGCGGACGCAGCGAGATGGTGACCGCAAACCAGACGATCAGCGCCGCGCCAAGGATCATGCCCGCCAGCCGCAGCGCCGAATGCAGCAGGATCTTGCGGGTCAGCTCTTGCCGGGCCTGCGTGGTCTCGGCCACGGTCACGACGAAGGGAAGCTCATCAATCCCGGTCGAGGCGGCACGCACCAGGGTCGCGACCCGCACCGGCACGCCCTCGAAGAGGCCATCGGCAAAGGCGGGCGCGCCACCCGGCAGGGCGCGGGCGGTCGGCAGATCGGCATAGCCGGTGACCAGATGATCGGGCGGGCCGTCGACGCGGTAAAAGACGCGGTCCTGCGCGGCGGAGCTGAGCATTTCCAGCGCGCCATAGGGGATCTCGATGATCAGCGAACCGTCCTCGGCCAGCGCCGCACGCTCGGCAATGACCAGCGCCGAGCCTGCCAGCACCCGGTCGGCCAGATCGTTGGCGGTGCGCACCGCCTCGCGCCAGGTGTCGATCAGCGCGACGGCCCCCATGATCGCCGTCGCCACCAGAAGCCAGGTCAAGAGCGTGCTGCGGAGCGAGCGGGGTCTGAGGCTCATCTTTCCGCCCGGTCGAGGAAATAGCCGATGCCGCGCGCCGTCCGGACCGTCAGATCGAAGGGGGCAAGGCGTTTGCGCAGGCGGCTGATATATTGCTCGATGGCGTTCGGCGACAGATCATCCTCAAGCGAGGTCAAGGATTGCACGATGGCGTCGCGGGTGACGACCTTGCCCGCCCGCATTATGAGGATCTCCAGCAGCCCGCGTTCCCGCGCGGGCAGTTCCAGCGGCTGGCCGCCCGCCGCGAAACTGCGCGAATTCAGGTCCAGCTCCAGCCCGCCGAAGCTGAGGGTCGAGGCTTTCAGCCCCGCCTGACGGCGCAGCAGCGACCGGACCCGCGCCTCGAATTCGCCAATGTCGAAGGGCTTGATGAGGTAATCATCCGCGCCCAGATCCAGCCCCTTCACCCGATCTTCGGGCGCGCCGCGTGCGGTCAGGATCAGCACGGCGGCGGTGTTGCGGCGCGCGCGCATGGCGCGCAGCACGTCGAGCCCGTCCATCTGCGGCAGGTTCAGGTCCAGAATGACCAGATCGAAGCTTTCGGCAGCCGCCAGCGCCTCGGCCGAGGCACCGTCATGGACGATATCGACCGCATAGCCCGACTGACGCAAAAGCGTCGTCAGCCCTTCGGCCAGCGGCAGGTTGTCCTCGACCAGCAGGATCCGCAATCCATCCCCCTTTTTCCGGCGATTCTAACCACAGAGGCCGGACTTGTGAACACAAGGGACGTCAGGCAATCTGCGCCGATGCGTGCGATCCCCGTGCTTCTTTTTCTGGCAGGTTTCCTTGCAGCCCCGGCCCTTGCCGAGGATGGGCCGGTCACGCGCTTTCCCGCGCCCGAGGGGCAAGCGCGGGAGCTGGTCGTCTATTCGACGCTGGACACCGATCTGGCGGCCCCGCTGATCCACGCCTATCAGGCCCGTCATCCCGGCACTGCCGTGCTTTATGAGGATCTGCTGACCGGAGAGCTGCATGACCGAGTTGCGCGCGAAAGCCGCGAAGGCGGGGTGACGGCGGATTTCACCTTCTCTTCGGCCATGGATCTGCAGGTCAAGCTGGCCAATGACGGGCTGGCGCGGCCTGTCGTGACCGCCGAGACCGAGAACTGGCCGCAATGGGCGAACTGGCGCGACACGGCCTATGCGCTGACCTATGAACCGGCGGTCTTTGCCTATCACATCCCCAGCTTCCGGGGCCGGACGCCGCCCGCGACCCGGGCCGAGCTGATGGACTGGCTGGCGACCGACCCGCAGGCCAAAGGCCGTATCGGGACCTATGACATTTCGCGCTCGGGCGTGGGCTATCTGTTCCTTGCCCGCGATCAGGAGCTGTTTCCCAAGATCTGGCAGATCATCGCGGCCATGGGCCGGGCCGGGGTCCAGCAATTCCCGACCTCGGGCGATCTGCTGGACCGGATCGGCGACGGGCGGCTGGCGCTTGGCTATAACCTGCTGGGCTCCTATGCGGCCGAGGCGGCGCGGCGCAATCCCGACATCGGGCTGATCCTGCCGAAGGATTTCACTGTCGTCGTCTCACGCGTGGCGGTGGTGCCGGAAAAGGCGGCCTCGCCCGATCTGGGGGCCGAGTTTCTAGACTATCTGATGTCGAACGAAGGCCAGACGCTTCTGTCCGAGACGCTGCGGCTGCCCGCCGTCGGGCTTGAGGTGCAGGGTGGGCCGGGGCCCGTGGGCGGGATGCAGGATCTCAGCGGGCTGCGTCTGAAGCCCGTGCCGGTCAGCCCGGGGCTGCTGGCCTATCTGGATCAGGCCACGCGCAAGCGGCTGATCGACCGCTGGAACCGGACGCTGGCGGGGGAATAGCGCCCCTACACGCCTAGGGTGCAATTTTCCGAAATTCTGCGCCGCATGTCAGGTCGATGACAGCTTTCTGTGTTCACACTTCCTTCAGGGAGCGGCCTGCGCCGCGCCCATCCGCCTGTCACCCTGGGAGAGGTGGCGGGCCATCGCAAAAAGAACCGAAGACAGAGACCAGGGCAGAACCGGCCCGGTCCGACAGGAGGAACCATGAAGAATTTCGTTCTGGCAGGCCTGCTTGCAGGTGCCATGGCGCTGCCCGCCTCGGCCTATACGATCATTGCGCCTGCCAACCCCGGCGGCGGCTGGGACCAGACCGCACGCACCATGCAGACCGTGCTGCAGGAAGAGGGCATCAGCCCCGGCACGCAGGTCCAGAACGTCCCCGGCGCCGGTGGCACCATCGGACTGGCGCAATTCGCCGCCCAGAATTCGGGCAAGGATGATGCGCTGATCGTCGGCGGCTATGTGATGGTGGGCGCGATCCTGACCAACAACTCGCCCGTATCGCTGAAGGACGTGACGCCGATCGCACGCCTGACCGGCGAATATGAGGCCATCGTCGTCCCGGCCGCCTCGCCGATCCAGAACATGGGTGAGCTGGTCGAGAAGCTGAAAGCCGATCCGGGCGCGGTCAGCTGGGCGGGCGGCTCGGCCGGGGGCACCGACCATATCGCCGTGGGCCTGATCGCCAAGGCGGCGGGCGTCGACCCGACCAAGATCAACTACATCGCCTATTCGGGCGGCGGCGAGGCGCTGGCCGCGATCCTGGGCAATCAGGTGACCGCCGGGATCTCGTCCTTGGGTGAATTCGAGGCGCAGGTTCAGGCGGGCACGCTGCGCCTGCTGGCCGTGTCCTCGCCCGAGCGGATCGAGGGCGTCGATGCGCCGACGCTGAAGGAAGCGGGCGTCGATGTCGAGCTGCAGAACTGGCGCATGGTCGCGGCAGGCCCGAACCTTTCGCCCGAACAGAAGGCCAAGGTCACCGCCGACGTTGAAAAGATGGTGAAATCAGCCAACTGGCAGGAGCAGCTGAAAACCAAGGGCTGGATGGACACCTATCTGGCGGGCGATGAGTTCGACAAGCAGCTTGAGGCCGACACCGCCGCCACGGCGACCGTCCTCAAGGACATTGGCCTGGTGAAATGACGGATCATTCCGAACAGAACCATCGCCGCCCGGATGTGGCGGCGATGGTCATCGCAGCCGGTCTGGCGGTGATCGGAGGCGTGATGCTGTGGGACAGCGCACGCCTGGCCGATCTGGGCGGCTATTCCGGCATCGGCCCGGCAAGCGCGCCGCGGGTGATCGGTGGCGGCATCATCCTGCTGGCCATCTGGACCGCGTTCGAGGCCTTTCGCGGCGACTTCCCGGAGCGGCCGAAACAGGACCTCGGCCCGGTCTTCTGGATCATCGCCGGGCTCGCGCTGCAGATGATGCTGCTGAATTACGCCGGGTTCTCGATTGCCACGGGGATCATGTTCGCGCTGACCGCGCGGGCCTTCGGCAAGCGCAATCTGGCGCTGACGGTCCCGGTGGGGATCGCGATCTCATTCGTGGTCTGGTTCATCTTCACGCAGTATCTGATGCTGCATCTGCCAGCCGGGCCGCTGGAACATCTGTTCGTCAAGGGGGCCTGAGACATGGGTGCATTCGATCTTCTGATGAATGGCCTTGTGACGGCCGCAGACCCGATGCTGCTGCTTTACGCGCTGATCGGCGTCACGCTGGGCACGGCAGTGGGCGTGCTGCCGGGCATCGGCCCGGCGCTGACCGTGGCGCTGCTGCTTCCGGTCACCTTCCGCATGGACCCCGCCGGATCGCTGATCATGTTCGCGGGCATCTATTACGGCGGTATGTACGGGGGATCGACCACCTCGATCCTGCTGAATACGCCCGGAGAAAGTGCGTCGATCATCACCGCGCTTGAGGGCAACAAGATGGCCCGGAAGGGCAGGGGTGGTCCGGCGCTTGCGACCGCCGCCATCGGCTCATTCATCGCCGGGTTGATCGCGACCTTGCTGCTGGCCTTCTTTGCGCCCTTCATCGTCAAGAAGGCGTTGGCCTTCGGCTCGCCCGAGTATTTCGCGCTGATGATGCTGGCCTTCGTCACCGTCTCGGCCGCCTTCGGGGATTCGACGCTTCGGGGCCTGACCTCGCTGTTTCTGGGGCTGGCGCTTGGCTGCATCGGCATCGACCAGCTGACCGGGCAGACGCGTCTGGCCTTCGGTCAGGCCGAACTGCTGGACGGGATCGAGGTCACCACGCTGGCCGTCGCGATGTTCGCCCTGGGCGAGGCGTTGGCCGTCGCCGGAACCCGCAACAAGGCCGAGGAAAAGGTCGAGGCCGTCAAAGGCTCGGTCTGGATGACGCGGCAGGATTGGGCGCGGTCGTGGAAACCCTGGCTGCGCGGGACGCTGATCGGCTTTCCCATCGGCGCAATGCCCGCAGGCGGGGCCGAGATCGGCACCTTCCTCAGCTATTCCGCCGAAAAGAAGCTGTCGAAGCACCCTGAAGAATTCGGCCATGGCGCGATTGAGGGCGTCGCCGGACCCGAGGCCGCCAACAACGCCTCGGCGGCGGGAACGCTGGTGCCGCTTCTGACGCTGGGCCTGCCGACCTCGGCTACGGCGGCGATCATGCTGGCAGGCTTCATGCAGTTCGGTCTGCAACCGGGGCCGCTGCTCTTTGCCACCAACCCGGGGTTGGTCTGGAGCCTGATCGCCTCGCTTCTGATCGCGAACTTCATGCTGCTGGTGCTGAACCTGCCGCTGATCGGGCTGTGGGTGCGGCTGCTGACCATTCCGAAGCCCTGGCTTTACGCGGGCATCCTGCTGTTTGCGACGCTGGGCACCATCGGCGCCAACCCCTCGACCTTCGAGCTGGGGATGCTGCTGGGCTTTGGCATTCTGGGCTATGTGATGCGCCTGTTTGGCTATCCGATTGCCCCGATTGTCGTCGGCCTGATCCTGGGCCCGCTGGCCGAGATCCACCTGCGCCGCGCGCTGTCGATCTCGCAGGGGGACTGGACGGTGCTCTTCCATTCCTACCTCAGCATCGGCCTGCTGACGGCGGCTGCGCTGGCGCTGATCGTACCGGTCATCCTGCGCGCCCGTGGCAAGGGCCAGGTGCTGTCGCAACTGGCAGGGGACGAGGACTGAGACTGTCACGGCAGGACCCGCGCGCTTGCGGGTCCTGCCATTTCCGACCCGAAACGACCTTAGACTTTTGGGTCTGCGACATGCGGTCGCATGGGGTCAGATATGCGCCGGACGGCATTGCGAAAGGGCGGGGCGAGGACCATCTGTTGGGGGTAACAACCAGCATAAAGGCCTAGAACAATGTCCCGCTTCGTCAGTGTCCTCCGTGAATTGGTTGCCGACTTTTCGGCGGCCTCGCATGCTGCGGCTGCGGTCCGGCGGCACCAGATGCCCTCGGACGCCACGCTGCGCCAACTGGGCATTTCGCCGCGCGATATGGCCACCATCCGGCTTTGACCGGAGTTGAATAAGCTGGCGGCCTCCTCCCTATAGCCGCCGGTCAAGCCGCCGCTCTCTCTCCTCCCTATAAGAGAGCGGCGGCTTTAATTTTTTTCAGGCGTCAGAACGCGCGCGACACCGAAAGCTTGAAGTTCCGCCCCGGAGCGGGGCCGGTCAGCCAGGTGGCGGGCGTATAGTCGCGGTTGGTGACGTTATCGACGCCCAGATGCACGGCCACGCCTTCTAGCGCGTCCTGCTGCGGGGTCCAGGTGGCGAAGATGTCATGGACGCCGTAGCCACCGCGACGCGTGCCATCCGGCTTGTCGCGACCCGCAGCCAGCGTGCTGCGCGCGCCCACGCGCCATGCGTCATTCGCCTGCCATGCCGCAGACAGTGACAGGCGGTCGTTGGGCAGGCTGTCCAGCACCTCGCCATCCTGATCCTCGCCATCGACGACCGAAACCGCAGCCCCCAGCAGCAACCCGCCGGTGGCATAGCTCGCCTCCAGCTCGAAGCCCTTCAGATAAGCGCGGTCGATGTTGGTATAGGCCGGGGTCGGCGCCATGCCATTGGTGCGGATGATCATGTCGTCAATATGGTTGCGGAATGCCGTCAGCTTCAGCGCCGCCTCATCATCCGAGGTAAAGACATCGTTCGAGCGGTAAGAGAAGCCCAGCTCGATGTTCTTGCCCTTTTCATCCTTCAGATTGATCGCGGGCGCGCCGCCCATGAAGCCGTCGTAAAGCTCATCCACGGTGGGCATCCGGTTCACGAAAGCCACCGAGCCAAAGACCGCCCAATCATCGTTCAGCTTGTAGATCGCCGAGATCTGCGGCTCGATTGACTCGGACGAGACGCGGTCATCGGAATAGGTGACCGAGGATTTCGGCTCGGTCCGCTGCTTTTCATAGCGCAGGCCCGAGTTGATCGTCAGGCGGTCCCAGCTGACCTCCGACCAGGCGAAGGCCGCGGCCGAGCGGGTCCAGGCCTCGGGGTGCGAGGATGAGGGCACGCTGGAGGTGCGCTCCTGCCGCAGATATTCCGTGCCGACCGTCAGGTGATGGGTATAGCCGTCGCCCGACAGATCCGCGACGTTCTGCGCCTTCAGCTTCCACAGACGATAATCACGTTCCCCCAGCATCGAGGACATGATCGGCTCGGCAGGGTTGCTGCCCTGCTCGATGCGCTTCATCGTGTTGGTGTAGGACAGCGTCACTTCCATATCGACATAGCGATTGTCCGCCGGGTTCCAGCCCCAGGTCAGCTTGGCGGTCTGGTCGCGGGTGGTGATGTCGCCCACGCCCCAGCCGGGGAAGCCGGGGAACAGGCCGACCTGCGCGCCTTCCAGCTGGTTGAAGTCCTGATCGTCCCCCTTGGCCTCCAGATGGTTATAGCTGAAGGCGATATACTGGTCGCCGAAGGTCTTCTTGGCCTTCAGCAGCAGGTTCGGCGTTTCCGAGTTTGACCGCACGCTGACATTGTCATCGGCATCCTTGGTGTCGCCCAGTTTGCGCCATGCGAAGGCTGCGACGCCCTCGAAATCGGCGGTCGGGCGCCAGCCCAAAGCGATGCTGGCCAGGGCCGTGTCGGGGTTCGATTCGTAGCCCAGCTTGGCGCGTCCGCCCCAGGTCTTGCCCTCGGCAATCAGGTCGTCGGCGTCGATCGTCTCCATAGCGATGACGCCGCCAAGCGCGCCCGAGCCATAAAGCGTCGAGGCGCCCGGCCCCCGAAGCACCTCGACCCGCTTCAGGAAGTCAGGCTCAACGAACAGCGAGCCCTGACGGTAGGATTCGTAATATTTCTCTTCGCCGTCGATCATCTGCACGATGCCGGATTCCGAGGCAGCAAGCCCCGCCCCAAAACCGCGAATGTTGAACGCCTGACCGAAGAAACTGCCCGAGCCCACGCCCGCGACGCCCGGCACGGTGTCCAGCACCTGACCGATATGGCCGGGCGCGATGTCGCCCAGCGTCTGGCTGTCGATGACCGAGATGGATTGCGGCACCTCGGAGGCCACTTTCGGGATGCCGGCGCGGATGACGATCCGGTCCAGCACATAGGGCGCGCGGTCCTCGGTCTGGGCGGCGTCCTGCGCATAGGCAAGAATGGGAAGAAGGCAGCAGCTGGCCAGCAGCGCCGCTTTCGAGACATGGTTCATGGCATGTACCCTGAGTCAGCGTGAAAGAATGATCAGGCTGGCGGGTCGCTCGCGTCACTTGATTTCGATAAAATGGCAAAGTAAAATAGTCAACTAACGCGTACCAGCCTTTCGCCAGACACGCATCGAACCGTCACGAAAGAGCCCGAAATGCCACAATATTCCCCCGCCGAGCTGCGCCGGTTGAAGCGCGAATCCAAACAGCGCGCCTTTGATCTGGCCGCCGAACTGGGCGTGTCCGAAGGCGCGCTGGTCGCGGCCGAGGTCGGGCATGGCGCGACGCGCATCGATGCGACGCTGGGCCGCCTGATCCCCGCCGTCGAGACGCTGGGCGAGGTGATGGCGCTGACCCGCAACCGCTCCTGCGTGATCGAAAAGGTCGGCACTTACGGCGAGTTTCATGACGGCGACCATGCCGCGATGACGCTGACCGATGAGATCGACCTGCGGATGTTCCCGCGCTATTTCCGCCATGCCTTCTCGGTCGAGACGGAAAACGATCACGGCATTTCCCGCTCGATCCAGGTGTTCGATGCGACCGGCAGCGCGATCCACAAGGTGCATCTGCGCGCGAATTCGAACCTTGAGGCCTATGAGGCGCTCAAGCGCGATCTGGCGCTGGACGACCAGTCCGATGAGATCGCCTTTGAACCGGCGGCCGAGGTCGAGGGCGCGAAATCCGCGCTGGACCGGGTCGATACGCTGCGCGAGGAATGGGCGCGCATGAGCGACACGCATCAGTTCAACACGCTGGTGCGGCGGCTGAAGATGAACCGACTGGGCGCTTACCGCATCGCAGGCGCGCCCCATGTGCGGCCGCTGGATGTCAGCGCCGTTCAGGCCATGTTCGACCGGATGCTGGCCGATGGCCTGCGCACGATGCTGTTTGTCGGCAATCAGGGCTGTATCGAGATCCACTCGGGTCCGATCCATTCGCTGAATCCCATGGGGCCGTGGATCAATGTCATGGACCCGCGTTTCAACCTGCATCTGCGCGGCGATCACGTGGCTGAGGTCTGGGCCGTCGACAAGCCCACCAAACGCGGTCCGGCGATCTCGGTCGAGGCTTTCGACGCCGAGGGGGCGCTGATCTTCCAGGCCTTCACGCAGCGGGCCGAAAAGGGCGGCGATCCTGACGCCTGGGCGCAGATGGTCGCGGACCTGCCGGTTCTGGCCGAGGCCGCCGAATGAAACGGCTTCTGCTTTCGGTTGCCCTGCTGGCCGGTCCGGCAGCGGCCGCCGAGCCGCATCCCGACGCGACCCGTGTGCTGAGCCTCGGTGGCTCGATCACCGAGATCGTCTATGCTCTGGGCGAAGAGGGGCGTCTGGTCGGGCGCGACATGACCTCCTCCTTCCCGCCCGAGGCGCAGGCCCTGCCGGATGTGGGCTATGTCCGGCAGCTTTCGCCCGAGGGCGTGCTGTCGGTCAAACCCGACCTCATTCTGGCCGAGGACGGCGCAGGCCCACCCGAGACAGTCGAGGTGCTGAAGAACGCCGGGATCGCTTACGAATCCATCGCCTCGGATTGGAGCGATACGGGCATCCGCGACAAGATCGACGCCGTTGCCACCGCTCTGGGCGTGCCCGAAAAAGGACAGGCGCTGGCCGACAAGATCGCGCAGGAGTTCAGCACTGCCGAGACCCGCGCGAAATCGGTGACCGAGCCGCGCAAGGTCATGTTCATCATGTCGCTGCAGGGTGGGCGGATCATGGCCTCGGGGCGGCAGACCTCGGCGAACGGGATCATCCATCTGGCGGGCGCGCAGAACGCTTTCTATGAATTCGAGGGCTACAAGACCGTCACCGATGAGGCCGTGCTGGCCGCCAATCCCGACGTGATCCTGATGATGGACCGCAACGCCCCGCAGGCCAACAAGGCCGCCAACGGCACCGATGACCATGCCGCGCTGCGCGAGCAAGTGCTGGCGATGCCCGCGATCGCCGCGACGCCTGCCGGCAAGAACGGTGCCTTTGTCCAGATGGACGGGCTGTTCCTGCTGGGCTTCGGTCCGCGGACGGGGCAGGCCGCCCTTGCGCTGCATGACGCTGTCTACGGGACCGAGTGATGGTCGCCATCTCGACCGGGCGGATGGTGCGGATTGAGGGCGACCGCTCGGCCCGGGCGCGCGGGCTGGCGGTGCTGCTGGTCGGGCTGCTGATCGCCGTCTCGCTGGCCTCGCTGGGCTGGGGGGCGACGGATACCAGCCTGTCGGGGGTACTGCGCGACCTGCTGTCGGGGCGTCCGATCTCGCAGCAGGACAGCATCGTGATGTTGCAGATCCGACTGCCTCGGCTGGTGACGGGCATTCTGGTGGGCGCGGCGCTGGCGATGTCGGGCGCGATCATGCAGGGCCTGTTTCGTAATCCGTTGGCCGATCCGGGGCTGGTTGGCGTCAGCGCGGGTGCCTCGCTTGGCGCGGTCGCGGCCATCGTTCTGGGCGGTGCGCTGCCCGCGTCCATGGCGGCGGTCTTCGGCTGGTATCTGACGCCGGTCGCGGCCTTTGTCGGAAGCTGGCTCTGCACGATCCTGCTTTACCGCATCGCCACCCGCAGGGGGCGCACCTCGGTCGCGACCATGCTGCTGGCGGGGATCGCGCTGGCGGCGATGATCGGCGCGGTCACGGGCATCATCATCTACAAGGCCAATGACGCGCAGCTGCGCGACCTGACCTTCTGGGGCCTCGGGTCACTGGGTGGGGCAAGCTGGCCCAAGGTGACGGCGGCGGCGCCGGTCATCCTGCTGGCGCTGCTGGCGGGTCCCTGGCTTGCACGCGGGCTGAACGGGCTGGCCTTGGGCGAGGCTGCGGCGGCCCATGTCGGCATCCGCGTGCAGCGTGTCAAGAATGCGGCGATCCTGACGGTCGCGGGCGCGGTCGGGGCCTCGGTCGCGATCTCGGGCGGCATCGGCTTTGTGGGCATCGTCGTGCCGCATCTGCTGCGGCTGGTCTCGGGGCCGGATCATCGCTGGCTGCTGGTGAACTCGGGCCTGCTGGGCGCATCGCTGCTGCTGCTGGCCGATATGATCAGCCGCTCGGTCGTGGCCCCGGCCGAACTCCCCATCGGCATCATCACCGCCGTCATCGGCGGACCGTTCTTCATGTGGGTGCTGCTGCGCAACCGAGGAGTGCTGGACCTGTGAGCGTTATTGCCGAAGACATCCGCATCAGCCTGAGCGGGAAAGAGATCCTGCATGGCGTCGATTTCAGCGCCGTCGCCGGAGAGCTGACGGCCATCGTCGGCCCGAACGGCTCGGGCAAGACCACGCTGCTGCGCGCGCTGACAGCCGATATCGGCTATCGCGGGCGCATTCGGTTGAACGGGGTGGACATCGCGCGCGCCGATATCGCGGCGCTGGCGCGGATGCGCGCCGTGCTGCCGCAGGCCAGCAGCCTGTCCTTCCCCTTCACCGTGGCCGAGATCGTCCGCATCGGGCTGGAAGCGCAGGGCCAGCGCGACGACAACCTGATCCGTCAGGCGCTGCAGCTGGTGGACCTGCCCGGCTTTTCCGGGCGGCTTTATCAGGAGCTGTCGGGGGGTGAGCAGCAGCGCGTGCAACTGGCCCGCGTCCTCTGCCAGGTCTGGCAGCCGGTCGGCCCCGATGGCCCGCGCTGGCTGTTTCTGGATGAGCCGGTCAGCAGTCTGGATATCGGCCACCAGCTGACCATCATGCGTCTGGCGCGCGACTATGCGCGGCGCGGCGGCGGCGTCATCGCGGTCATGCATGACTTGAACCTGACGGCGATGTTTGCCGACCGGCTGTGCATGATGAAGCAGGGCGCGATCCTAGCCGAGGGACGCCCGCAGACCGTCCTGACCGATGAGACCCTGACTGCCGCCTATGGCTGCGCGCTGCGGGTCAATGTCGTGCCGCAGGCGGGGCCGTGGTTGCTGCCTCAGGGGGCAGGGGCCTGAGCACTGGCGGCGGCGCTGCGCACGGTGCGGGCGATCAGCTCTGACCAGTGCCGGATCGCCTCTGCGCCTGCGGTCAGGTCATTGCGGATCTCGAACTCGACGCAAGGAATGCCGCGCTTTTCGCCGTGAACGGGGATGGTGTAGTCGCCCTCATCGCTCATGGCATAGGGCTGGTTGTCACCCACCGTATGATCCGAGTGGCGGCGCAGATAGTCCAGCGCCGCCGGGGCGAATTGCCGGTCACGATTGTAAAGGACGCCAACCTCCCACGGGCGGGGCACGCCTTTATAGACCGGCGTGAAGCTGTGGATCGTCACCAGAAAAGTGGGTTTGCCTGCCTCCCGGCGCGCATCCAGCGCGGCCGAGACCGCATCGTGAAACGGCGACCAGACGGCCTGCCTGCGCACCTCAAGCTGGGCAGGCGTCAGCCCCGCATTGCCGGGGATCGAGGTCAGCTCGCTAAGATCCGGCGCAAAGCCCGGCACGTCCGGACGCCGGTTGCAGTCGCAGACAAGGCGCGAATATCGCTGCATGTATAGCGGCGCGTCCAGCGCTTCGGCCAGCGCCACCGCGATCTCTCTTGCGCCGATGTCCCATGCGATGTGGCGGGTCAGCTCGGACGTGGGCAGGCCCAGAGAGCCAAGGCTGCGCGGGATCAGCCGCCCGGCATGTTCGCAGACCAGCAGAAAGGGCGAGGCCCCGTCGGGGTTTACGCAATCCAGCGGATGCGGCTCATCATCGGCGATCAGCCCGGTCACGGCTGGCCCCCGGCATCGGGAAGCAGGCCAAGGAAAGCCGCGACCTCATCCAGCAGCAGCGCCTCATTGTCGCGATGGGGGACATGGCCGACGCCGGTCAGGATCTTCATGCGGCCCTGTGGGGCACGGGCGATCCGCGCCGCATTCTCGACCGAGCCATATTCGTCAAGCTCACCATGCAGGGCCAGCGTGGGGCAGGGGACGCGGGCGATGGTCTGGGTCAGGGTCCAGTCGGCAAAGGCCTCGGAGAGCCAGTTCTCGGTCCAGGCATCGACGACCCAGCGGGATTTCTCGCCGTGATAGCGATGCAGGCGGCCCAGAGCCTCGGGGTCGCTGAACGTGTCTTTGGCTTCCTGCACCCCGGCCTTGGTCTTTGGCTCATTGACCGCCTGCGCGGCAATGGTGATCAGCGCGATGCAGCGTTCGGGTTCCTGCGCGGCGATCTCGACCGCCATGCCGCCGCCGACGCTGTGGCCGCAGGCGATGAAATGCGTAAGCCCCAGATGCCGGCAGATCAGCGGGACGGCGCCGCGCGCCTCCTCGGCCACGAAATCGGGGCCGGGCAGGGCGTCACGCGGGTCCGAGCGGCCAAAGCCCAGCCGGTCATAGGCGATGACGCTGCGCCCGGTGCGGAGCGCCAGATGGGCGGGAAAGCTGCGCCACAGCTCGACCGAGCCCAGCGAGTCATGCATCAGCAGGATCGGCGCGCGATCCCCCGGCATCGGCCAGAGGCGCAGGAACAGGCGGCCATCGGGCGTCTGCAGATATTCGTCGCGGGGGTCGGGTGTCTTGGTCATATCCGTCGATCTGATCGGGAGCGGCCAAGTCTTGTGCGCGGGCGCGGGATTGTCCAGACGCCGGGCCGAAAAAGGGCCGCCGGATCGCGGCGGCCCCCGAATGGGTCAGTGATGCGTCGGGCTTTCGCCCGGATGGCGACGGTTCCAGCGGATCGACGACCAAAGCGAGATGCCGATCAGGCCCGCGCCGCCAAGGCCGGTGATGACCTCGGGGATATGCGTCAGCGTCTGCACATACATGATCACCGACAGGATCAGGATGGCGTAGAAGGCCCCGTGCTCCAGATAGCGGTACTGGGTCAGCGTGCCTTTCTCGACCAGCATGATGGTCATCGAGCGGACATACATCGCCCCGATGCCAAGGCCGATGGCGATGATGAACAGGTTCTGCGTCAGCGCGAAAGCCCCGATCACCCCGTCGAACGAGAAGCTGGCGTCCAGCACCTCAAGATAGAGGAACGCCCCCAGGCCGCCCTTGGCCGCGCCTTCCATCAGCTGCTGGCTGCGGTCCAGAACGCCGCCCAGCACCTCGACCAGCAGGAAGGTCAGCAGCCCCCAGATGGCCGAGTGGAAGAAGATGTTGGACTGCGCAGTGCCCAGCCTGCTTTCGATGACCTTCGAGAAGACCAGCATGACGCAGAGGACGAAGGCGATCTCGATTCCCTTGACCGAGGAATATTGCGAGGCCTTTTCCTCGACCCAGCGGACCCAGTGGATGTCCTTCTCATTGTTGAAGAAGAACGAGAGGCCCACCATCATCAGGAAGGTGCCGCCGAAGGCCGCGATGGGCAGGTGGGCGTCATGCATGATCTCGGCGTAGCGTTCCGGCTCTGATGCGGCCATGACCATGGCGGTCCAGGGGCCGACATTGGCGGCGACGACGACGATCAGCAGCGGGAAGACGATCCGCATGCCGAAGACCGCGATCAGGATGCCCCAGGTCAGGAAGCGGCGCTGCCAGAGCGGCGTCATGTCCTTGAGCTTGTTGGCGTTGACGATGGCGTTGTCGAAGCTGAGCGAGATCTCAAGCACGGCCAGCACGACGCAGATGAAGAAGATCGTCAGCGTGCCGCCCACGGTGCCGGTCATCTGCCAGCCAAGGGCAGCGCCAAGCGCGAGGCCCAGAATCGTGACGATGAAAGCCCATTTGAAATAGTGCATCAGCGAATGCGTCCCTGCATTGCCGATGGAAGGATTGGTTCCGTTCCCCATTTTGAAAGGTCCAGGCGGCTGGTCAAAATTCGGTCGCCGACATCACGGATGTGCCGCCACATCCGCCAGAGGGGCCCGGCCGGCCGGTGGTGTGCTCGCGAAAACGCGAGCTGCGCGAAATTGTCGCAATTCGGGGCGAAAATCAAGTTCGGAATATGGGGAGGTGCGGTGGGTTGCCGGTTTGAGGAGGCCGTGCTGCAGGGGTGCCTAGAGAACTGGACTACGTCTACGCGCTGGCCCCGATGCTTCGGGGCAGGTCAAGCTTGCCGCTGCTTACTGCGCTCTGACCGATCCCGGCTAAATCTGCTTCCCCGGAGACGAATTGCGCTTGCAATTCCCCCGCCCCCGGTTTACCTGCCCCTCCACGGTCGGAGCGTAGCGCAGCCTGGTAGCGCACCTGCTTCGGGAGCAGGGGGTCGGAGGTTCGAATCCTCTCGCTCCGACCAGATTTCCCGTGGAAAGAGGCAGAAAGAGCTGCCTTTTTGATCATAAGAATTGCCTCTCCCAGCCATTAATCTCTCGTCAACGCACTGATTTCGTGTGATTAAAGGTGCTTGGGAGTGATCCCGCCGCTAATAGTGATGGTCGGTCACGATGAGAGCCTTCGGATTCGCCTTTCCCTCAAACGCCGGACAGCGGAGCTCAGATCGCTACCGGAAAAGTGTCGCGACACCCAAGATGAGTGCCTCCTGTGACTGCTATGCCGGACGCTGCTGCGCACGCCTTGCATCTTAGACACCATGTTGCGCGACCCGGATCGACGCGTTGGGCGGGGAGCGGACCTTAGCTGCGTGTGCGAACACACAAGCCCAGCGACAAAAATGCGGTCGTTCCCGAAGAACTCAGGCCAATGCGTGGTTCAGGTATTCGATCTATGCCCACGACGTACGAGATCGATGACAACGATCTTGACCTCTTCAACGGCTGGCCAATCATGGGCGATCGAGTGCCAGTATTCTTGTAAGGCTTCTTCGAGTCCCTCGAGTTCAACTAAGCGACCCTCAACTTGCCACCTGCGTTCAGGTGCGCGTCCTTGCCACACCAGAAGCATGACACCGCGGCCTCCGCCTTCATCTCGGAGGTAGTCTCCCGCGAGTTGGTTCCGGAGACGCTCGCATAGGTCTGGTCCTGACCAACCATTGTCGAGTAGCTTCAATTCGATTGGGACTGATGTGAGGCCCGGCCTCTGGATCCAGATGTCGGGTCGCTGCGCATTCGGCATCTCGTTTTCCTGCGCGCAGCTGTATCGACCATTCGCCAGATCATTTAAGCGGCCGGTTATGAGATTTCTCATCTCTGTTTCGGCCTCCACACGCTGCCATGTCCGGCTCGGACTGTCGTCGCCGTCTTCCAACCACGACCGAATATCGGTCACCCGCTGAATGACGATTGAAAAAAGTTGAGCGTTCGTTGCTGGCGTCATCAACTGATCAGTATCGAACTCGCGCAACTGGCCGTCCGACCAATCCTCGATGTCGCCGTCCTTCTCGGCACGTTCGGACGCCAAATGGAGCATCCAGGCGCGAGAGGACTCGTTCGGATGGTCCTCGGCTAACTCCCTTAGGGCGAGGTATGTCTCCTTTCCGGGGATATCGCAGAGCGCTTTGAATATGCCGTCGCGCGCATCCTGAGCGTCGTCGCGCAGGCCCGGCGAGTAAACGCCGTGTCCAGCCCGATTGATGTCCGTCTCTGCCGTGATGTGTTGGTGCATGAGCACATATAGTCGCTTGAGGTGAGCCGGTGTCCGATGACTTTCGAATCCCGTCCCGAGGTTTTCGCTGCGGCGACTTCCAAGCAACTCGGTGATGAAATGCTGAGCTGCCGTGGAGGCCTCTGCGGCGGGCAGTGAACCGAGCCACCCTTCCATATGCGCGATTGCCTCGTCAGCGTCGATGTCGACCCAAAGCGCGAACCATTTAGCGTGCTCCGCGACTGAAGACCGCACCTCCAACTTTGCGCGCGCGAGAGCAGTAAGCCGAGTGCTATCAGCTGTGCTGTTGGCAATGAAGATCGCCTTGCGAAGCACATCTGCGTCGCGTGCGTTGTTAGCCTCCAGCCAATCAATGACCCACTCCGCAATATCCGCGTGCAGCCACGGCGCGTAGTACACGATATTATGGAGCACGTAGGACCGGTGCGCAATCTGGCGTTCGAGATCCCAAGCAAGTTCCCGGAGCATCGCGTCGGCAACGATCTCAGGGCGATCACGATAGGCTTTTTCCAGCCAGGTCGGGAACCCGTTCAGTTCCCATGGCACATAGCGCATAGCGAGACGTAGCTCCTCGTCACTTAGTTGTGCCGGGAACTCAGCGACCAAGCCAGCTTCCATCTCAAGGCCCGCGAGACCGAAGATAAGGTTGCTCGGAACTGTGGTTGTATCTTGCCCTTCGGAGGCGAGCGCAGGGCTGTAGTGGCGCCAGTGGTCAATGGCGGCATCTCGGTATTCTATGGCAACGTTTTCACTGAATGTCTCGGTGAGGCTACTCCAATTGTCACCTCGCCACCGGTTGCTTTCGGCATTCTGGGCAGATTCCATCAGATACAACTGATTGTACGTCATTTGGCCGGGATCGACGTCTTTCGGGCGTCGAACGAGGTTCGGGTTGGCCTTGAGTTCCTCAATCCAACGACGACGACGCTCAGCGGCTACAGCACTTTTTCTCTCACGTCTCTGCCGGGCCTTAGCAAAACGCTCGTCCATGGCCCGCTGCTGTTTCGTGGGCTTCCAGTTTACCAGGCTTTCAAGGTGTTCTGCCAAGGATGGGTTGCCTTCGACGAGGCTCCGCAGCCGACCCAGGGCCTCGTCTGGGAGTTCAAAGTCTTTGACCAAGCGGAAGGCAAGCGTGACCGCAACGAGCTTATCGTCATCGTGCTCGCGATTCAGGACAAATGACAGCACGCGATCGAAATCGGCATCCCTGTACCGGCAATAATCATAATGCAACGCCCGGAACGGATCGGTCAGGCGCGCCCCCCCGGTCTCCTCGCGTCGTGTCCGTTCGGCAGAAATCGCGGACCAGAAGACGGCATCGTTGAGATCGGGCCAGTCTGGCACCGCCTCCTGAAGGCGCTTGGCATGTTCACTTAGATCGTCATCATGCCAGAAGAGAGCCGAGGCAACCTTGTGCAGGATGGCGACAGTGCTCTCATCGAGCGCGTGTGGAGATCGCGCGCCGACAAGTCGCTCGACGCCATGAGCCGCCGCGCTGAGAAGCCAGTTCTGTTCTCGCGAAATACGTTCACCTCCGCCATCAAGGTGAGGTCCCCGTGAGAGGATCTCGTTCAATGCCTCGATCAACCTTGCCAGGTCATGCTGGTCGTCAGAGTGCTCGAGGTCGAAACCGTCCAGAAACCGATGAATGGCACTGGACAACCCGGTCGTCTGAAAGCGCTCGTACGGTGTCAGCCGCTCGATCATCGCAAGGAGTCGATTGATGGAGGCGCGATCGGGCGATGCGTGGCTTGTGATCTCCGCGGCGAGGTGCCGATCCACAGGATTCTCGTCCGCGACAATTTGGTCCCAGACAGCGTCGAAATCTTCTCTCGTTCCGGCCGTCGCAACGGCTCTTAGCGCCGCAATCCGTGCGTAGCGACCTCTACCGCCGTCGACGGCGATATAGGCCATCGGTTTGACGCAAGCCGTCATTTTGCCCTGCCAAGCCAGTCTTCCAAGGAAAAACAGTGCGGAGTCGTTATCACGATGCTCATCCGTCAACCGCAGGACATCATCAGAGAGGTCGCCTTCGGCGATCCGCGCGATGGCGTCATTGTCGCTCGCCGAATGAGGGCCGACGTCGTCGGCAATTCTGGCGACGATTTCATGAAGGAGCTGCCGCCTCTCTTCCAGCGGAAGTCGAGAGGGATCTCCGCCTTCCGCGATAATTTCGGGACTGAGGGCAACCGCCCTCCGGCGGATATTTTCATCGAGGAGGATCAGCCATGGCAGCACTGAACGCAGGCGCGGCGCGATGAAAGTGTGGCCGTATTTCTCGCGGAAGATCAGGCTTTCAATTGACCGCCGAGAATTTCCCGTTCGCAGCAGCTCGGCCAACCATTCCGCTGCCAACAATTCTCGTACCTCGCGGTGACGAAAGCGAACCTTGCCGTAGATAACATCGTCGAATATTCCGCGCTCGAGGAGAGCGTGGACTTCATCAGGTTGCCAGACGCCGAGAACCGCAGCGGCGTCGACGCCGTCTCGGAGAGGTCGTTCGTCCGGTACTCGTATTCCGGACTTGCCCGAGAGAATGACCGCCGCAGCCAGATGTCTCGCGCCTGCGCGAGCTTTTTCGTGATTTAGTGGCTGTTGCCTATCCCGGTCGGGATTGATCTCCGAAAGCCGCTTGTCGATCCCGAAGCACAGGAAATCAAAACGGCTACCGAGTTCGCCGTCCTGTTTCCATTTCTCGATGATGCTTTCGAGATCGAAGGGCCGCGCCGCAACCGCAAAGAGATTTCGTCTCTGGATGTTTTCGACCAGCACATCCGCATCGGCAACGCCGCGCGCTTCAGCAAAGACGCGGATATCGGTTTCCGTAAGGTCATTTAGAACGTAGACGCGCAACCCGCCTTTCGCTTCCGGTGTCTCCTTGACCTGCTCAAGCCCCTCCTCAATGAGCTCGTCGACGTCGACCGCCTCCACGACCTTGGTCTGCTGCCTTGAATGGGGCAGGTGCTTTTGTACCATCACGCGATCGGTGTGGCTCCGCCAAGCGTATGGGCGACTGGATATCACGATTTGCGCTCGATGCTGCGCAACTTTTATTTTGCGGGCAAAGCGGCGGATCGCCTTCTCGAACATGCGCGGGTCGTCGAGGCGGGCCTCGTCGATGGAGTCGAGATAGAACCACGCTTCGTCAGACGATGACAGCCAAGCCTCAAAGGCCTCTTCATCCCCGACCTCGAATGAGAGCTCGAAGTCTTCGTCAATATCCTCGATGCGAATAAAGAATGCCGCGTCGCCAGCCTCGCGTTTTTCTTCTGCACGGCGCTTCATCTCATGCGTTTTGCCGATCCCGGCTCCGGCGAGGATCACCGCTCGCTGGCTGTTCTCGACGCCCGCCCAATCGATTGGCCCTCGCCCTTCGACAAAAGACTGGATCTCGTGGTCCTCCGCATCTTTGTCCGTCGCGTGAAGGGGTGAAAAAGTTCGGTCGAGATGGACGTGATCACCAACGGTCACAGTTCGCTCCAATTCACGGCAAAATTATTTAGAATGAAATATTTGCACTGGCCGACTGACGATTTCAAGAAACCTGTCCAGAGGTTTTCCGCACTCGTGCCCCCGCCAGTGTGCTTGGCAACGTATCCCCGGCTGAACCGACCGGCATGCACGAACGGCAGCTTCGGCGAAGCCGCGCTGCGGCATCCGCAATGCTTGGGAATGACCGCTGTGGGCCGAACGAAGCAGCAAAAACGCGAGAGACTCGGTTAATTGCGCGCTATGATGACCCTAGCCGCTGCCGTTTTCTGTTCATGAAATCCGCCAACCCATGCCGATCAAGAGCAGGGGCATGAATTGCCTTCTTGACCCCAAAAGCCGGGTTTCCGACCCATCTTCCGTCGATCCATTGCGCCCAGCCAGTGTCAGTCAGAGTGGTTTCAAACGCCGCGGCGAAATGGCTCTGCGCGGTTCGTACGTGGCCGCGCCGATAGTGAAGAGGTTTTTTCGCGCCATGTTCGTCGTTGTCGGTTGCCGCGAGTTTTCTGCCCGCAGCGGTTCTCCAAACAACTTTGTGCCATGCGTTCACCGGTAGCCTGAGCGATCTGTTCGCTGCACGGCGCTCCTGCCTCTGGCTGCTGTCCGTGAGTTCGACAAGCTTCGGACTGTTAATCAAAGACAGCATCATCGATAGGGACAAGGCGGTGAGGTCGAGCTGAGATTGAACCTCCTCGGTCTGCGGTTCAAACGTTGACCGCGTGTCGATCCTGTTTGTCCCTGGCTGCCAACGAAATTCACGGTATATTGCTCCGTTTGCGCCGATCTGAGTGACGAAAACAACCTGTCCTGCCGATCTCATGAGAAAGATGCTGTTCTCGTCTCCAATCCGAAACGTGGCAGGATTAGCTGGTGGGACCGCAATACTGTCGACAAAGAACTCTGATCCCTCGGTGAGTTCCCAGACAAAGCGACCTGCCGCGATATAGATCTCGCGATCGACCTCAAAGTGCTGAGCCTCGCCTAGATCCGCAACCGTACGAGCATCACCTGCATGCTTTAGCGCGCTTATGGCGGCTGTAACAAGTTGAACATGGGTCAGATAGCGCGACCCATTCGTCATTGGAAGCTGGCCTGAAAACTGGTGGCGGTGAGCGAAACATGCGCATCGAGCGGTGGCCGCAACTCGAAGGCTTTGGGCGCACGGGCAAATTCGTAGAGCCGGAACAGATGCCAGTCATCGCGGCGCTCATTTGCGACTTCGAGTTCGTTGCGCGAGATGTGGAAAGGGGTACGTTGCCAGCCATTCGTCGTCTTGACCTCGATCAGGCGTTCACGGCCGTCGGGCATGAAACTAGCAATGTCATAGCCTGCGCCATCGCCGTCCTCCAAGGCGACCCATCGAACGCGTCGCGCCAGATCGTCCCGTCCGTTCTGCCGCAGTAACGTGCGTTCATTGTGAAAGACCCGCTCCTCACCGGCACGCCCCAGGCTGCGATTGCGTTCATCGCGGCCCGCCACATCGAAGCGACGCGCGATCCGCTGCATCTGCTCCAGTTCGTCAGGGGGTGGCGCGTTGCGCAGCGTTGGTGCGACCCCGACAAAGAGCGGCGGCGGGTCGGCCATATGCGCGACCTCTTGGCGATGAAGCGCCTGCTCCCATTCCGGATGCTGGGCAAGCCAGCGCGATACGGCTTCGGCCAAAGACATTTGGAAATTGAAGCGTGGCTTGTAACCCGTGATGATCGGCAGACCGAAGCCTTGGAAGGCGGCGGAGATATTTGCGAGCTTGAACTCTACCGATCCGCGGCTGCGGTCAATCTGTTCCTGCAGCAACCTGTTCTGGGCGGCCTTGTTGTAGGACCGGCCCGATAGCTCATCACTGAGCATCGAGAAATAGGCGGCAACCACCGCATCGTTTTCCTGATCAGACCAATCACCGGAATTCATGTGGACAGGCTATTTCGGCGCGAGGGCGATGTCATCTGCGATCAATGAACTTTCTAAGGTGGCCGGATCGCGACCAGGGTTTGGATGCGCGAAAGTTTCCCGATCGATGAGGATTGTGCCTCGTGTAATCGCGGTGCACGAGCCGGACAAGCCGCTTCGGTGAAACCGCACTGCAGCACCGAGGCATCGATGGACGGTCAGTGTCGCGTTGCTAACTTGACCATATCATCGGTATCGAGCTTGAGCGCGGATCGCCAGAGCGGAGTCTTAAAGATCATATGCGCTGATCGTCCGGCTGGACTCTTGGCTTCCTGCAAGGTGATAAGGCCGGCCCACTCGAGTGGTTTCAGGACGCATCCACTGAATGCACCAATCTGGCGCCATCCGTCGTTATCCCAATCTGCGCCCTCCCCATAGAAAGTCCCATATAACTGCCGCTCACTAATGCCGTTTTCAATTTCGACATTCATGACATTTAGCCACGTGTCCCAGTTGCCCGGAGCCTGCTTTGCGCTGCGGGAATAGGCGGCATGGTCCATTGCTAGCAGGAAAAACGGCACCAGCTTGTCAAAGAGTCGTCCTGGATGCGCTGCCAGCACCCGACCGTCATGGTTGACCCTGAAGGTGCCCTTGAAATGGTGTCCGAACCGCAACCGGATCAACAGGAAATGGAGAAGTTCGAGAGGAGGAAAATCCGCCTCGTTGACGAAGCGCTGATAACGAAACATTTCCGCGGCGGACTTTCCTGGCCAATCGAAATGGTCAACTGCCCAGTGAACGAAGTCACGCTTGAAGGCTTTAGTTGCCGTCAGGCCGATGCCGCCGTGCTCCATAGCATAATTAATCGTGAGACGGGCAGCGCGCAGCATCGGCGAGAAGGCGAGGTCGGGATGCTCATCAGGCAGAACACGGAATTCAATCACGGCTATGATCCATACCAAAGGCAGCTGTCCGAAGCACGTCGCCATCTGAGATGGTCACAGAGCACGCAGACCGGGCATCTCAGCGCTGTGATCGCTTCCGTTCCGACTAGTACGGACTTCATCCCTCCTCCAGTTCTCCCATACCTCAAGGCTAGCCGTCGAAGGCTTGCGTCCCCCGCTCATCACATGGACGGTATCGAGCTCTTGGGACCGGTTCCTGATTTCACGGCCATGATCGTCATCGTGGCATTGAAGTGTTACTCGCCTGCATGAAAATCACCTCAGCGTCCCCGAGATCGTCCATCGCACCCAATTCCATATCTCGAGAGCACTGCTCCGGCGGTCGTCCACGATACCCCCGCAGCCTCGGCAGCCTTATTCACCGAGCCAGCTTTGTCGAATGTTTCTGCGATCAGGGCCTCATCATATCGCCAGTTGCTGTTTCTGGGCAGAACAGTGCGACCAGTCTTCCGGATCCACCGTGCGATCGTGTCTCTTCCCGGTCCGTGCCTGCGACTGAGTTCTCGCGTGTCGCATCCTGCCTCCCATTCTCGGGCAATATCCTCATAGATATCAATGCCCGCTATCTTAAGCGCCTTAATGGCCCGCCCTCGCGCGAGCCCAAAGGTCGCGGCAAAACCATGCAGCGATCTAACGAGTTGATAGACTGCGCGCGCCTCAAGGGGGTCAGGTAAGGGCGGAACAGGTGGCGGCGGTAGGAATATACTTCTTTCGGGCACCGGCAGCATACGCGACGCTTTTCTCGGATAGTCCTGACGACCTCGCGGTTGCGGTGTCTGCGTGCTAATTCGCTGTATTTCAAGGCGATGCGCCCGAGCCTCGCTGGCTAGTTTTTCGAGAATGTTATCCGAACGCAAACCCAGCCCTTCGAGTTCGTCAATCGTAACCCTCGCCGCTCTCGCTGTGGCAAGCGCGATGCTCTCCACTTCTCTGGCTTCATCAAGCGCCTGCTGCTGGGCGTCCGAGAGACCAGGCAGCCTCCTCAAAAAGGTAGTGCCACTTTTGCGCTTAGCCATGCCTCTCCCCTCCTAGATGATGGGTCAGTTGGAGAAGAGTACCACGAAATATGCGTTGTCCAAGTATCCCTTTCTCAGTTTGGCCGTATACGCAGCGGCCAACCTGAAGATTTCTCCACCCAAAATGGGAGAACTGTTGTGCCGGACGCACTTTTCCGACTCAGTGATTCGCAGCGCAACTTGAGAGACCAAGGACTTAACCCCACGCCATGAAGGTCGAAATGCAGAACCATGAACTGTTGAAGTTCCGACTGCGCTCGGCAGGCTCGTCGATGGCGGAAGTAGCCCGGTCGCTTGTCCTTTTCACTATGTCCGAGAGTTCGTTAGGCGGGATTTGCTCAGGCTGTTATCCCATGGCGCCCAAGAGCGTTATCTGAGCCGAATTGAGGTCCAAAAGATCCTCCGGACAGTCGAGCAACTACCTATAGTCGAGCAACATGGTAAACTACTTCGTGCGTCTCAACTTCGAGGTCAAATAGGCTGCACGGTTCCAGAGGCTTTCGCGCTGTATTTAGGGGGTGTTATTACGCCGACTTGTCGCATCATTGGGATAAACGGAATTGGTGCAATACTATTTGATGTCGATAAGATAAGATCCGTGCAACAGGCAGGTGTTCGAGATTTTATCTCCTTCGCGGCCGCGTGCAATGCTCTAAATCTTCACTACTCCGTTCTTAGAGCTCTCATTGCGCAGGGCTATATTAAAATAGAGGTGCGAAAGAACCCGGATACCGGTTACTCCTGCGCCATGATTAACGCCGAATCGCTCGGGCTCTTTAGGTCGCGCTTCATTACACTCATTGAGCTTGCAAAAGTGTTACGTAGGAAAGCCGCTGCGCTATCCGCAGACCTGGCGGACTTAGGAGTGTTTTCAGTGCTTTCGGGTGATCATCGCACACCCATTTATGAGCGATCGAAGCTTCCTGATCTTTCTCCTCTGAGCAGTCGCTGCAGCAAGTTAGTTTCGACCGTGATCCGAGCCCCTGAACCCCCTCCGGATATTCCGTGGACCTAAGCTGCTGCTGAAGCCTGCTGATCGGTTTGATGCTGTGGATTCACGCTGCGGGCGGAATACTACTGTCCCATAGCGGACCACCGGTCGCGGCCTCGACAGGCAGCTATGCGGACCTAACTGCCGTTCGTTGCGCAAGATCTGCGCTGCTGTTGCGAGTGCACGGACGAGTGGTCCCGCGCTGGCGAGAACACTCGGTTAGATCATGCTTAGAGCGAGGCCGTCTCCACCACCGCCGCCAGCTTGTCCCGGAAGCTCCAGCCTTCCGGCGCGGGGAGTTCACGCTGCAAAATTATTAGCGCAAAACCAAACAGAATCCGCGAGTCCATAATAAAGGCTACGCTTCCAACCATTGATTGGCAAAAGCTCGTTGTCAGCGACGGCTTTTAGCACTTCACGAAACGCCTCAGGGCTTAAATCACGATGTACGGTCTTTCGCTGCGCGATTATTGAAGAAAGATCGGAAGCAACTTTTGTCCTGTAGCGTCCTCGTAATTTGCAGCTTTTAAAATGTTGTACTACACGTTGCCTGTCATTTTCGCTCCATGCGGCAGGAGGATTAACGTCAAAAGTCACCATGACTGGCTCTTCTTCCGACACAGTGGCCGTCGTCCATTTTTCATCGAAGAAGTGTGGAGCATCAAAATATGGATGAAGAGGTTGAAGTTCCGGAGCCGTCGGAAAACGACTTCCCATCCCTGTGTTACAAGTTCCGCAAGCCGGGACGAGGTTTGCAGGAACAATGGAGAAAATAGGGAACCGCGCCTTTGGGAGAAAATGGTCGATGGTGCCAATACCTTCTTCCTCAACCAACTCTCCACAGCCTCCACAATAAGGACACTCATCATGAGCCAGTAGCTTTATTTCATCGTACTTTTTCCTAGCGGCTCCCCTGGATCCAACCATGCCTTCATCATATAGTGCAACGAGCTCTCCTTTCGTTAGGTTTCCGACTATAACTTGGTCAGGGTGTCCATGGAGGGCTCTAGGGAGCTTGCACCACGTCTGGGCAGCTGAACTCGTAGCATAATTGGCGTTTGCAGATTCTAGTAAGGCTTTCTGAACAACGAAACGCGCTCGTAAAGCAGCATTTGAAAGTCCCCGCACACACTCGTCGAATAGTTCGGACGGGCAACAGGTCGGCGCATTTAGTCTCTTCATCTCTGGTCATCCCGTTCGTCACGATTGACAACCATGGCCTTCAAAATACCCCTTGCTTCGTAACCTAAACTGCCTCCCAGTCTATCGAGAATTTGTTCATAAGATCCCCCAGATTTGACTAGATCTGCTAAGATCATATGAAAGCCAGATTTCGCCACATCTAACCCGAATACATCTCTGGTAAGCGTGCCAACGTTTTCACCGAATGTCTCGATCTCCGGTCGTGTCTTTTCCGAAGCCAGCTTCGAACGAAAAACCTTCCAGACACAGGATTTTGGTATCTCCTGCAAAACTACCGGCGAATGCGTGGCGATTATTGCCACGGCGTTCCTAGCTTTCATCAACTGGGAAAGGCTTCGCATGAGAGCTGATAACAAAGGTGGCTGAAGATGACTCTCAGGCTCATCAAATAATACCAAAGTCTTTTCATCCACCCTTGCGACAAGGAGTGTCATGCTAAGGATCACTATTGTATGCCCAGAGCTCATCTTTTTGATCCTCTGGAGGGCCGCCTCTCTTAGATCGCCGTCAGAACATTCTGCCAATTCCAAAAGTCTCATTTCGGCAAAATTTTCGTCTCGTTCTAATGTTTCAATTGCCTGCTTCCACCTTGTCTTTCGGCTCAAATCTAAAAAACATTCGGCGAGAGATTTAACAAATTCCTCCTGAAGCATTTCGTCGGTTTTTAGATGCTTACCGCTGGAAGTCACCCGACTTTGCAGATGGTCCGTTAATCCGATGTAAGAGTATTTCAAACCGCCATCTTGATCTTCGGCAAGAGGTGGCTGGTCAAACGGATCGAAGGCGCTAAATGCCACGGATATCAGACTCCCGAAATAGTTTTCAGGATCCATTTTTCGCCGGCCAAATATTGATGCCGTAGTGTAGAATGAAGCATCTGTCTGGGTATGTGGCGACACCGCTTTCACCATCGCGTTCAAGTAAGTCGTTTTGCCAACACCATTTCTTCCTATTATTGCATGCATGTTGGTGCTTGGCATTGATCTCGCTTTAACTTTGAATTCGAGATCGAAGCCTGCAAATTTATCAGACGGTGGCAATTCAAAGCCAAAGTCGAAGTCGGTCAGGAGAACCTCACCACGCAGAACGCTGGCAAACTGGTCCTTCACTTCATCAATTCCCACAGACCGCAAGAGTGATACCTGGACGACCTTCTCACTTTTCACACTATCCAGCAACTCAGGGTAGCGAACTAAATCTCTGAAAGCTCTGAGAAACTCCGCACGCCACCCCTCGGAAAACTCGCTGTAAAGCATCTTGTAGAAATCTACGGAACCACAAAGCGAAAAGAAACCTTCAGGGAGTTCATTAAAAGGCTCTTTGAATAGAGTGTAGGTATCAAGAGATGTGGTCTGCCCGGAAAATCCTATGTGGAATCTTGGCAGATCATGCCGAGCCCCGTATTCATCAAAAGCGATCACGCCAAATGTCGTCCGGAAGCCGTAGTCGTCCCAATTGTCATAAATCAGATAAACAGCATTAACTGCCCCGGAAGGCACTTCGTTTCGGTTCATAACAAAATGAATTATCATCAATCAGCGCCTAAATGTCACATCCCGGTAGCTACTGTGGCTGCCTCTCGAACAGCCATAGACTGTGTTTGTGCCCTTCCTGCATCGCGAGCAAGGGCAATTTTTTGCTTGGGGCTAATTATGGCAGTTGCAGGTTTTAGAGCCACACGCAGCGGTGGAAAATGGCCGCCAATTCTACACCGGACCTCGATGTCCACTCTGGGCTGCCCCTCCCGCCTAAAGGGCGCGAGTGCGACGGGCCTTTCTGGACGGATCATTTCGCTGCACTTGCAAGCCGCGAGAGATTCCGCGCGCTACGCGAATGTCCGCAAAGGGCTCATTTCACTGTTCATCCTCCTTGGTCCCCACCGCCGAAAGCTCCACCTCGTTCGTGCTTCTGACGTGACCCGTCACAAGTCCTCCAAGGTGCGAGGCGCGCTGAAACCAATCTGCAATGGCACGATTGCTGCCGACGAAACGCACACTTCCATTGGCGTTTGCCCGACGATCAATCCGAGTGGAGACCGAGGGCGTTCCGTCAGAAAAGGTGACGGTCAGAAGGCCATCTGAGGGGCCTAGAAGATAGCTAACCTCCTTTCCGACGTTGACGATCCCTTTATCGTAATAGGTTGGGCCTAGCCTAATGGTAAACTCGCCTAAGGTCGGTGCATCGGATCCATCTGCGGTCATCGAGATTGGGCCATCAAGCTGTTCCGACTCCAGGACCGCGCTTTCGCTGACGGCAACACCCTTACCTCCCCCATTCCAAGGAGGGTTGAAGTGGCGAATAAGCGCGTCCTCCAGCCCTCCAGCCAGATTGATTTCGAAACCTCGAAACAGAAAATCAGATGGCGGCGCGAATACGAGAAGATCGATACTCTCCCCATCCTGAAGGACTGCGATGATCTTCTCATGGCATTTCCTGTTCGTGATTTGCGACATGCCCGGCTTGCAGTAGCCGTATAGTCGCTTCTTCAACGTCTGTGTGGTCTTGCCGATATAGAGGACATCATCCTTCCGGCAAAACGCGTAGAGGGCGTTGCTGACCGTCAAATGCGCCTCGATCTGATCAGAGATACCGGCGTGGATCTTGTAGGCAAGCTTGCTGCCGTCGTGGCACCAGATTGCCGCGCGGATGAAGCCCGCGTCGAGCAGATCCGACGTCTGTCTCGACATTTTCGTCTCTGTCATGCGCATCCCCTAGCAACCCGGAAATTTGTCACCCAGCATATCGGTGTCCCCCGACATCGCCAAGGCGAGGGCCTGAGATATACGGGAAATCAGATCGGTACATTCAACCTCCTGGGCCCATGGATGCGTCTGAACCTTTCCTGCAAAGATGAGCCCGAGCGCATTGCCAGCAATTGCTCCGGTACTGTCACTGTCGCCGGAATGCGTGACCGCAATCGTCAAGCCGTGGATCAGATCACGGGCGCAAAGGCAGGAATAAAGCGCGATCGACAGCGCCTCGTCGGCGGTCCAGCCTGCACCCAGAGACTCGACCGTTTCGGGAGCACCGTCACGCGGTGCTTGCAACGCTTTTCGGATCGCTCGGCTTGTTTCCGCTCCCCAGCTTTGCTCCTGGCGCGTGGCGGCTTTCTCGATTTCGATGCCGCCTGCAAGATCAGCTAGGATCAGCGCCCAGGCCGCGGCCGCCTCCTGCGCGGTTCGATGGCCGTGAGTGAGTGCAGAGCTTTCCAATGCCAGTTCGGCGACACGATCCATTGCGACAAAGGCCATAGGTGCGACGCGCATAATCGTTCCGCAACCCTTAGAGTTGTTGTGCGCGCGATCGCCCCAGGATGTCGTCTTGCGCAACGCATCGAGACACGTGCTCCCCGGAGCGCGGCGCCGGTGAAGTCGCTGGTCACAGATCAGACCGACATGATCAATCGCTGTCTGTGGTACCTCACCTTGTGTGGCGAGCCAGCGCAATAGCGCATGATGAATGACCGACGGAGGGTGGCAAATGCCTTTCCCGTCAAATCTGACGGCAGCACGGATCAGGCCTTCGGCCGTGAAAAGTGTCATCTGGGTATCATCGGTTATCGCGCCTCGGATACCGTCGTGCTGAGGCAGTTCTCTGAAACCCTCGGGAAACCTTCTCTGGATCTCGGATAGCGGCAGAAATTCTATCTCGGCACCCAACGCATCGCCAATCGCGCCCCCGAGAAGGCAATCCCGGATAAGTTGGGCTAGGCGGGTTGGGAATTGGTCGCTCATGTGTTTGCACCTCTCGTCATCTGACCCAGAAAATGACACGGTTTGCGGCGACACAGTTGGACCGTCGGGATTTTCCGCATGTGGAAGCAGCGCTTCATTGGCATCTACTGGACGCGCCCTGTGCCATGGGCGGGCTTCACGGAGATATCGCCGGACGTCGACGTCGCGATCACGCAAAGCCGGACGATCCACTATCAGTGCGATGTCATCCGACGGTACGTCAAGGAGGTCGGGGGAGAACTCGAGAGTGAGGTTTCGCTTCTGGAACTGGCACCTGATCGCGCGACACCTGAAAGCGCCCTCTCTTTGCGGAAAGTCGTAACGACAGCATCACCCGAGGCGCTGTTCCTCAGCGTGGAGTTTTCCGCAACACGCGGCTGGCGACCGCATCCGTTTATCCGTGACGGGCTACCGTCGCACCGGACTCTCGGGCTGCCACCTGATCCAATTCTAATGGATGGAAAGCTGTTTGATCCTGCCGATCATTTCGCGAAATGGCGGGCAACAGAGAAGGGTCATGTCGATTCAAAGTCTGCACACCGCGACACGGTCCTAGACGCACTACGGCCCCAGTCAAGCCGAAGCTATCAGCAACTCGCCACGGACTTGAACGCCAAAAATCTCAAGACACATGGAGGCAAGGATTGGACTGCCGACAATCTGCGCAAGTTTCTTGGAGCAAATTGGAGAGGCACCTCCTAGGAGTCTATGCGCGTTCAATTTTCCTGAGGGGCAGGTTTGTCGACAGTCTTCGCAGCTGGGGCATAGCGTCCGAACAATCCGAAGCATCTTGAAGTGTCGGCTGTGGGGCTTCCGCACATGCTGTGCCGGCGAGAGGACTTGTTGTGTTGCGACCTGCCTGAAGGTCCGAGAAGGGCTCCTCGCGAGGATCGCCTGTTCCTTTCCGGAGGATCTCTAAGGGACGTTTCCCTTGACCGAAAAGGAAGTTTTCGCTGTCGGTCGCAGCCATAACTTATTGATACTGCTTGACCACACAGGAGGAGTTACCTGACTTTCGACACGTTGTGAAATTTCAGGAAGGTTTGCCTAAGCAGGCGAAATGTCATTCGAGCCAACACGGAAGAGACCAGCTCGACTAAGCCCGCAGCACGGCACGCTGTAGCCTTGCGTCGGGGAAACGATCCCCCGGATCGTTTCCTGATCCTCCTCACGCTCGAAGCTGATCAGACAGGTGGGAGAGACGCGCTTGCTCAATTCGATGAGGCCATGGAAAGCCGGCGGCACCGGCATCAACGCGGCCTGTTCCTCAGCCTAGGCATTGGCCACAGTCCCAGCCAGACGGCCATGCGGGATCTTGTGCCAGAGCTCCTTGCAGCGCTGTTCCAGCCAATCATTCAGCGCCGCGAGATCGGGAAAGTCCGGCCCAAGCTTCAAAAAGCGGGGCTGCCAAAGCCGCGGTCGTGCATCCTGGACGTTCTTCTCGACCTGACCGCTCGCCATTGGGCTTGAACCAATGGCGCCACAAGGGCTCGCCCCAACCTGCGGCCGGATTGCAGAATTCCGGCTCGAAGACATAATGGTTGGCCATGGCAAGGAAACGCATGTTGACCTGACGCTCCTTGCCGCGCCCGATCCGATCCACCGCTGTCTTCGTTCGGCATGGCCTCGGACCGATGGCGGCTCACGCCTCACTATCGTAGATACCACGTTCCGGCACTTCGCCAGCATCGCTCGACACAACGCAAATTGCCGCGAGGGTGGCCGGACGAAGACCGCCTGGTCGCCGACATGATCGAGCTGGCCCGACAATATGGCCGCTATCACTATCGCCGGATTGCGGCTCTGTTGCGGAATACCGGGTAGCAAGTGAACGACAAGCGCGTCGAGCGCTTGTGGTGGCGTGAGGGGCTGAAAGTGCCATCGAGACAACCGAAGAAGGGTCGATTGTGGCTGAATGACGGCTCCTGTGTCCGGTTACGGCCGGAATATCGGGATCATGTCTGGTCCTACGAATTCGCTTCGCGGACCTTCGGTTCGTTCATTGCCGCACCGATGACGGTAAGGCGTTCCGGACGTTGAACATCCTCGATGAGTTCAGCCGCGAATGCCTGACGATCAGAGTGCGGCGCAGGCTGAATTCGGCAGAGGTAATCGACGCGCTGACTGACCTGTTCATCCTTCGCGGTGTACCGGCTTTCATCCGCTCCGATAACGGCCCGGAATTCATCGCCCTAGCCGTCCGGGACTGGATCGGCGCCGTCGGCGCAAAAACGGCTTATATCGAGCCAGGTTCGCCTTGGGAGAACGGCTATTGTGAGAGCTTCAACGCTCGCTTCCACGATGAAATGCTGAACGGGGAAATCTTCTACAACCTCCGTGAGGCACAGATCCTGATCGAGCAATGGAGGAGGCATTACAACACCAAACGACCACACAGCGCATTGGGCTATCGCCCACCAGCCCCGGAAACCATCGTCCCGATGGACCAAAGGCCCATCATGTATTAACTTTCAAAATGGACCACTCAGGTGGCGCGGATCAACAGCGGACCACCTCACACGGGGGGAGGATCACTGCACGATAATCACCTTTGCGTCGCTGAGATCGTCCGTCATATCCGATCCCTCATCTAGGTCGTGTTGACAAAAAGGATCCGCGGGTCGGGTTGAACGTGATTCAAGCTGGCATCTGCAACGGAGACCAGTTTTGGCACGAGACCTCGTTCCGGACGAGGAATAGGGCGTTCCATAAACGTTTTATTCTATCGATCGGCGCGCCGAACGGGCGCAAATCTCTGAGCCATCGTCTTGTTCTGGAGGGGATTTTCTGGATCGCCCGCACCGGATCGCCTTGGCGCGACCTCCCCGGGGAGTTTGTCGAGCACCAGTTCGAGCGCTGGACCCTGGCGGGGCTCTGGGAGCAGATTCCGAGGGCCTGGAGCGAGAGTTGGCTGGTTCCCGACGCCCTTCAGATGCTCGACACAACCGTGGTCCGCGCCCATCATTAGGCAGCGGGCGCAGAAGGGAGACTCCCCGACAGGGTTTCGGCCGTTCTAGAGGTGGTTTCACGACCAAGATCCACCTCCGCGTCAACGGCGCTGGTCTTCCCATGAGATCAGACATCACGCCGGGGCAGACATCGGACTATTTGGACTTCGACCTGATCATGGACAAACGCAAACGATGGAAGCACGCTACGCTGTGCCGTTCGTCGGAAAAACAGTCCCTCAAACTCTTTTCTGACCCTTCTCACTCCCGATGCGAAGTCCCGCAGGCCTCGTGTCCTGTAGACCGACAGCTCTACCGGTTGCGCAACCTCGTCGAGCGGTGTTTCAACAAGTTCAAGAATGCCCACCACGTTGCCACGCGCTACAACAAGGCCGCCGAAAGCTTCTGGGCTTCATAGACATCACGTCCATCCGCTTCCGGATCCGTCAGCCGTCAAAGTGACCTAGTCATAATGGTGAACCACTTCACTGGGGGAACATCAGGTTTCTGTGATTACAATTTCAACGAATGGCCAGTTGCAGTTTCTGGGTAGAACAACGCGACCTATCGTCCGAAGCTAGCGTGCGATCATGGCTCTGCCCGCTCCATGTCTGCCAATGAGCTCTTGCGCGTGACGCATCCTGCCTCCTTGAAAACCTGCCGTCTCCCGCGTGATCGGATGGATCTCGACCAGAAGACGGCAAATGCTACAACCGGCAGTCTAGGAAAGCGCCGTGGCCACAACGACACCGCCGCCAACTTCGTCCAAAGAGCCCCGCCTTGCCGCGGGGCCATCGCCTCCTACGCGACCCCGCCGAGACAGACGTATTTCAGCTCGATGAAGTCATCCATGCCGAAATGCGAGCCCTCGCGGCCAAGGCCCGACAGCTTCACGCCGCCGAATGGCGCTTCGGCGGTCGAGATCAGCCCGGTGTTCACGCCCACCATCCCGTATTCCAGCGCTTCCGAGACGCGGAAGACCCGCGCCAGATCGCGGGCGTAGAAATAGGACGCCAGCCCGAATTCGGTGTCATTGGCCTGGGCGATGACCTCGGCCTCGTTGGTAAAACGGAAGAGGGGCGCGATGGGGCCGAAGGTCTCCTCGCGCGCCACGGCCATCTCGGGCGTGACGCCGGTCAGCACGGTCGCTTGGAAGAAGGTCCCGCCCAGCTCATGCGGCTGGCCGCCAAGCGCCACTTTCGCGCCCTTCGAGACCGCGTCGGCCACGTGTTCCTTCACCTTCTCGACCGCCGCCTGATCGATCAGCGGGCCAAGGTTCACGCCGGTCGCAAAGCCGTCGCCGGTTTTCAGCTTCGCCACCGCCGCCGTCAGCTTTTCGGCGAAGGCGTCATAGACCCCGTCCTGCACATAGATGCGGTTCGCGCAGACGCAGGTCTGGCCGTTGTTGCGGAATTTGGCGATCAGCGCGCCCTCGACCGCCGCGTCCAGATCGGCGTCGTCGAAGACGATGAACGGGGCGTTGCCGCCCAGCTCCAGCCCCAGTTTCTTGATGGTCTTGGCGCTTTGGGCGTAAAGCTGAACGCCGATCTCGGTCGAGCCGGTGAAGGTCAGCTTGCGGACCACGGGGTTCGCGGTCATCTCGGCCCCGATCTCGGCGGCCGAGCCGGTGATGACGCTGAAAAGCCCCGCAGGCAGGCCCGCACGCTCGGCCAGCACCGCCAGCGCAATCGCCGAAAACGGCGTCTGCGAGGCCGGTTTCAGCACCATGGCGCAGCCGGCGGCAAAGGCGGGTCCGGCCTTGCGGGTGATCATTGCATTCGGGAAGTTCCAGGGCGTGATGGCCGCCACGACGCCGATCGGCTGCTTCATCACCAGGATGCGCTTGTCGGGCTGGTGGCCGGGGATGGTCTCGCCATAGATGCGGCGGGCCTCTTCGGCGAACCATTCGATGAAGCTGGCGCCATAGGCGATCTCGCCCACGGCCTCGGGCAGGGGCTTGCCCTGCTCGGCGGTGAGGATGCGGCCAAGGTCGTCCTTGTGCTGGATCATCAGGTTGAACCAGGCGCGCAGGATCTCGGCGCGGTCCTTGGCGGTGCGCTTGGACCAAGCCTTCTGGGCGACCTCCGCGGCGGCGATGGCACGCGCGGTCTCGGCCTGGCCAAGGCGCGGCACATGGCCGATCAGCGCCCCGGTCGAGGGGTTCGTCACCGCGATCCCCGCGCCATTCGCCTCGATCCATTCGCCGCCGATCAATGCCGCCTGCCGAAGCAGGCCAGGGTCTTGCAAATCCATCTCAGTCCTCCACTGAAGGTCTTATACCGCCCTTTCGGCGCGGGCGTCAGCCCCCGGCGCGGGTTTCCGAGCCTACCGCCAGCCCATCGCCGGGGCGACATGGGTCAGGATGCTTTCCAGCACATGGGTGTTGTAATCGACGCCCAGCATATTGGGGATGGTCAGCAGCAAGGTATCGGCCTCGGCAATCGCCTCATCCTCGCGCAATTGCTCGATCAGGCGGTCGGGCTCATCGGCATAGCTGCGGCCAAAGACCGAGCGGGTCTCGTCGATCACGCCCACCTGATCGCTGTCCTTGCCGCCCCGGCCGAAATAGGCGCGGTCGCGGTCATCGGTCAGCGCAAAGATCGAGCGGCTGACCGAGACGCGCGGCTTGCGGCTGTGGCCCGCCTTCTGCCATGCCTCGCGGAAGGCGCGGATCTGTTTGGCCTGCTGGATGTGGAAGGGCTCGCCGCTTTCGTCGGTCTTCAGCGTCGAGCTTTGCAGGTTCATCCCCATCTCCGCCGCCCAGATCGCCGTCGCATCCGAGGCCGCGCCCCACCAGATGCGGTCGCGCAACCCTTCGGAATGCGGCTCAAGCCGCAGAAGGCCGGGCGGGTTCGGGAACATCGGATTGGGGTTCGGCTGGGCGAAGCCGCGCCCCTCCAGCTGCTGCAGGAAAACCTCGGCATGGCGGCGGGCCATATCGGCGGGGCTTTCGCCCTCGGCGGGCTGATAGCCGAAATAGCGCCAGCCATCGATCACCTGCTCGGGCGAGCCACGGCTGATCCCCAGTTGCAGACGCCCGCCCGAGATGAGGTCGGCAGCCCCCGCGTCCTCGACCATGTAAAGCGGGTTTTCATAGCGCATGTCGATGACGCCCGTTCCGATCTCGATGGTCGAGGTGCGCGCGCCGATGGCGGCCATCAGCGGAAAGGGCGAGGCCAGCTGGCGGGCGTAATGGTGGACGCGGAAATAGGCGCCGTCGATGCCAAGCTGTTCGGCGGCGACCGAAAGCTCGATCGATTGCAGCAGCACGTCCGAGGCCGTGCGCACGCCCGAGCCCCGCTCATCCGCCCAATGGCCGAAGGACAGAAAGCCGATTTTCTTCCGTTCAGTCGTCATCTGCTGCATCCATTCTGTCTGCTGGCGCGCGCGCCCGGTTGCCATGCATGTAGGAAGCCGCCCCGCCCTTGCGCAAGCCGTTCGGGCGGTGATGGAGCTTTCGCCCTCGCCCCGCTAAGCTGGCCCCTCAGACAAGAAGGGGCGATGGTGCAGACAGAGGATGAGATCGGCGACTGGCCCCTGCCGCGTGCGGGCGAGCAGGATCTGCTGGATGCGGCGCCCTGGCTTTCGCGGCAATCGGCGCTGACTTTGCCGCTGGCCGATGCCGCACTGGCCGTCGGGCGACTGGATGCGGATCTGGCGGGGTTGGACGAGACCCGGCGCGCGGGCTTTCTGCGCAGGCTGGCGCTGGCCGAGGTCGAGGCGCTTTTATGGGTGCTGGGCCGCCCGCTGGCCCGCGATGAGATTGGCCGCGACCTGATGGACGCCCGCGCGACCAGCGATCTTGAGGCGATGCGCTTTGCCCGCTGGGCGATCCGGCGGCTGGAGGGGCAGGGGGGCGAGAGCCTGCGCGATTTTCTGGGCCTGCACAGCCAGCCGCCGACAGGCGCGGCGATGCCCCGGCTGACCGGCGACAGTTTTGACGATGCGGCGCTGGTCTTTGCCGAGGCGATGGGCCATGCGCAGGGGCTGCATCCGCTCTCGCGCGCGCCGTTTGCGCTGCTGGCCTGGCGGATGACCGAGCTTTCGCCGCCGGAAGAGGCCACCGCCGAGGCGCTGGTCTGGATCGCCCGCGACATGGCGCGCGGCTGCGAGGCGCTGACCTTCCTGCCCATCGCGGCCGAGACGCGCCGCACCCGCAGCGATGCGGGGCCGGTGGAAGGCCGCATGGAAGCGCATCTGACCGCGCTGACGGCGGGGGCGCGGGCGGCGCGGCTGCTGCTGCGCCGGGTGGACGAATGGCAGGACCGCGCGCTGCGGGCGACGCAGCCCGTCAAGGGCAACAGCCCGGCGCGGGTGATCGAGGTGCTGGCCGCGCATCCGCTGGTCTCGGCCCCCGATGTCGAGAAGGCGACGGGCCTCAGCCGGATCACGTCCGAGCGGATGCTGAACCGGCTGGAGGACCTGCAGCAGATCCGCGAGATCACCGGCACGCGGCGCTTCCGGCTGTGGACGGCGCGGCTTTAGCGCCTATTCCGACAGCAGCAGCGCATCCTTGAGGCTGCGCACGGTGTCGCGTTCGCCCGACAGGCGCAACTCTTTTTCGACGTGATCCAGATGATGGGCCATCGCCTTGCGCGCGGCCTTCACATCGCCGCTGCGCAGATGGGCGATGATCTCATCATGCTCATCGGGGCCGCAATTGTACTTGTCGGAATCGCGGAAGGCGGCGGTGATCAGCGAACTGCGGCTGATCAGGTCGCGCATCAGCCCGCTGAGGAAACCGGCCTCGGACATCTCGGCCAGCATCTGATGAAAGCCGCCCGACAGCTTGATGATCGCGCGCTGGTCGTTGGTGGCGTTGGCGACGCGCTCTTTCTCGACATGGGCGGCCAGTACGGCCAGCTTGTCGTCGTCCAGCCGGTCGATCAGCCGTTCGATCACCCGCTGCTCGACCGAGCGGCGGATGTGGAAGACGTCGCGCGCCTCCTCGACGCTGGGTTCGGCGACGAAGGCACCCTTGTTCAGCTCGCTGGCGACCAGGCCCTCACGCTCAAGAATGGCCAGCACCTGCCGCACCTTGGCGCGGCTGACACCGAAAAGCTCGGCCAGTTCGGTTTCCTTCAACCGCATGCCGGGGCGCAGCCGCCGCTCGGCAATGGACAGCCAAATCCGTTCGGCAATCTGTTCTGCGCTCAATGCGTCCATGGTGCCCCTGACATTGCCTTGGGAAAGAGTAGCCGATCTTTTTGCTTCCCGTCCAGCAGGAATGCAGTCATAATTGTCGACAATCGTGTGTACATATATTAAGCGATCAGTCGCGAACATGGCAGCAAAGGAGTGGTTCATGGAGTTTGATTTCACCCGGATGGAGCCTTTGGACCGCTATCGCCTGCTGACGAACTTTGTCGGGCCGCGGCCGATTGCGCTGGTCACCACGCGCTCGGCCGAAGGGCATGACAACGGCGCACCGATGAGCTTTTTCAACGTCTTTTCGCATGATCCGGCCATTGTTGTGCTGGGCATCCAGCCGCGCGCCGACGGGCGCGAAAAGGACACCGTCACCAATATCCGCCGCACGGGCGAATTCACGGTGAACATGGTCGACATGGCCCTGTCGCGCACCATGCTGATCTGCGGCCTTGGGGCCGAAAGCGATGTCGATGAGCTGGAGCTGGCGGGCGAATCGGTCATGCCGGGCACGCAGGTCGGCGCCTCCTGGATTCCGGCCAGCCCCTGCGCGATGGAGTGCCGGGTCGAGCGGCTGATCGAATATCCCAAGCGCGTGCTGGTTCTGGGCGAGGTCGTGCATATGCATGTCCGCCGCGACTGTCTGGACGCCCAGGGGCGCTATGTCGACCCCGAGACCTATCAGCCGATCGCCCGGCTGCATGCGGATAATTACATCGTCTCGGACCAGCAATTCGTGCTGAAGGCGCCCCCACTTTCCGATGTGCTGAAGGCCAAGGGTTAATCATGCAAGTCTTTATCATCAATCCGAATTCCACCGAATCCATGACGCGGATGGCGCTGAAAAGCGCGCAAGGTGTGGCCGACCCCGGCACGGTGATCCTGCCCGCGACGGGGCGCGACGCGCCCGCCAGCATCGAGGGTTTCTCGGATGAGGCGCTGTCGGTGCCCTCCATGCTGGCGCAGATCCGCGAGGCCGAGCAGGCGGGCGCGCAGGCCACCGTCATCGCCTGTTTCGACGACCCCGGCCTTGATGCCGCGCGCGAGGTGGCGGGCGGCCCGGTGCTGGGCATCTGCCAGTCGGGCATTCAGGCGGCGATGATTCTGTCCAAGCGCTTCTCGATCGTGACGACGCTGCCGCGCTCGGTCCCGGCGATCGAGGATCTGGTGCAGCGTTACGGCGCCTCGGGCCATTGCCGCCGCGTGCGCTGCATCGATCTGCCGGTGCTGTCCATCGAAAGCGAATCACAGCAGGCCTTCAGCCTTCTGGTCGCCGAAATCGAGCGTGCGCGCGACGAAGACGGGGCCGAGGCGGTCGTTCTGGGCTGCGCCGGCATGTCCGATCTGACCGATGCGCTGACCCGTGCGACCGGAGTCGTGGTCATCGACGGCGTCGTCGTGGCGGTGAAAATGGCCGAGGCGCTGGTGGGCAGCGGGCTGCGCACCTCGAAGGCCAATGCCTATGCCTATCCAAGGGTTAAGTGACGCAAATTGGGCTGTATGGCCGGGGCGAAATCGCCCGGTCCGCGACCTTCGCGATCAGGATTGCGACGAATTGTCGTCCTGATTGTCGACAAAACAGTTGACACAAACGGCGACCATATTACGCTTTAGTGAACGGCCCGACAGGGTCATGGGGGGAAGAACTGACATGACACAGCGCGCGAAACGCCTTCGCTCATGCGTTCAGGCCAAGCCAGCCACCGGCCGGAGGGGCTGATCGGCATGCTGGTCTTCATCATCAAGAAACTGGCGAATGCCGCATTGGTCATGCTGGCTGTGGCCTTTCTGGCCTTCATGATCTTCCGCCTTGCGGGCGATCCGGTCGACATGATGTCCACCGAACAGACGACCGAGGCCGACCGCGAACTGATGCGCGAAAAGCTGGGCCTGAACGACAGCTTTCTGGTCCAGTACGGGCGCTTCGTCGGCAATGCCGCGCAGGGCGAATTCGGCATCTCGTACCGCAACGGGCAAGAGGTGCTGGGCCTGATCGCCGAGCGTTTCCCCGCCACGATGGAACTGGTGCTGGTCGCCACGATCCTGTCGCTGGTGGTGGGCCTGCCGCTGGGCGTGCTGACCGCGATCAAGCGCGGGAAATGGTATTCCGAGATCCTGCAGTTCGGCTCGATCATCGGGGTGTCGCTGCCCAGTTTCGTCGTGGGCATCCTGCTGATTCTGGTCTTCTCGGTGACGCTTGGCATCTTCCCGGCCTTCGGGCGGGGCGAGGTGGTCGACCTTGGCTGGTGGTCCACGGGTTTCCTGACGAAAACCGGGCTGATGGCGCTGGTGCTGCCCTCGATCTCGCTGGCGCTTTATCAGGTGACGCTGATCATGCGTCTGGTGCGGGCCGAGATGCTGGAGGTCATGCGCTCGGATTACGTGAAATTCGCCCGCGCCCGGGGCATCAGCCGCACCAAGATCTATTTCCGCCACGCGCTGCGCAACTGCCTGATGCCGGTCGTGACGCTGACCGCGATGAACATCGGCACGCTGATCGCCTTCGCCCTGATCACCGAGACGGTGTTCCAGTGGCCGGGCATGGGCATGCTGTTCATTCAGGCCGTCACCTTCATCGATATCCCGGTGATGGCGGCCTATCTGTGCATCGTGTCCTTCATCTTCGTGTTCCTGAACACGATGGTCGACATCACCTATGCGGTGATCGACCCGCGCCTGCGCAACGCCAAGTAACCGCGAGGGGATGATGACGACCCAATCGACCAACTCCGCCCCGTCCCGCAGGAAGCGCTTTCGCGACAGCGACCTGTGGTGGTCCTTCACCCACAGCTGGTCCGCGCGCATCGCGGCGGTGCTGCTGATCGTGCTGATCGGCTCGGCCTTCCTGGCCCCCTGGATCGCGCCGCAGAACCCCTATGACGCGGCCAGCCTTGATATGTGGAAATCCGAGCTGCCGCCGATCTGGCAGCAGGGGTCCGAAATGCCCTATCTGCTGGGCACCGACACGCAGGGCCGCGACATGCTGTCGGTGCTGCTTTACGGCACGCGGATCTCGGTGATGATCGGCTTTGCCTCGGTCATCTTTTCGCTGCTGATCGGGCTGACGCTGGGTCTGGTCGCGGGCTATTTCGGCGGCATCGCCGACAACCTCTTGATGCGGGTGGGCGATGTGGTGCTGTCGATCCCGACCATCCTGATCGCCATTCTGGTCTCGGCCGTGGTGCGGCAGATGCTGCCCACCAACCTGCGAGAGATCGGCGCGGCCGCCGTTCTGGTGCTGGCGATCACGCTGTCGGGCTGGGTGCAATACGCCCGCACCGTGCGCGCCCAGACCATTGTCGAGCGGGGCAAGGAATATGTCATGGCGGCGAAGCTGCTGAACGTGCCCAAGCATCGCATCATGTTCCGCCACATCCTGCCGAACACCCTGACCCCGGTGCTGGTCGCGGCGACGCTGTCCTTCGGCATGGCCATCCTGACCGAGGCGACGCTGTCCTTCCTGGGCATCGGCATGCCGCCGGGCCAGCCGTCGCTGGGGACGCTGATCCGCATTGGCAACCAGTACCTCTTCTCGGGTCTGTGGTGGATGGTGATCTTCCCCGTGGTGCAGCTGTCGCTGCTGGTCATCTCGGTCAACCTGCTGGGCGACTGGCTGCGCGACGCCCTGAACCCCAAGCTGAGGTAAGCGATGAGCAATCTGATCCTGCGCAATGTCCGCCCCTATGGCGAGGCGGCGACCGACCTTCTGATCCGGGATGGCGTCATTGCCGAAACCGGCACCATCGCCGACCAGCCCGGCATCGCCGTCGAGGACGGGCAGGGCGCGATCCTGTGGCCGGGCCTAATCGACGCGCATACGCATCTGGACAAGACCACCTGGGGCATGGGCTGGCACGAGAACAACCGTGCCGCCGTCCTGCGCGAGCGCATCGATTATGAGCGCGAGATGCGGCTGGAGCTGGGCATGGACCCGCACCGCCAGTCGATGCGCCACGCCATCGGCCTTGCCGCCCATGGCGCGACCCATATCCGCAGCCATGTCGACATCGACACCACCCACGGGCTGCGTCTGGTCGAGGGCGTGCAGCAGACGCGCGAAAAGCTGCGCGGCATCATCGACATCGAGATCGTGGCCTTCCCGCAATCCGGCCTCATGGTCATGCCCGGCACGCTGGAGCTGCTGGATGAGGCGCTGGCCAATGGCTGCGAGGTGCTGGGCGGCATCGACCCCTGCGGCATCGACCGCGACCCGAAGGGCCAGCTGGATGCGCTGTTCGCCCTGGCGGGCAAGCATGGCGTGCCGATCGACATTCACCTGCACGAAGCGGGCGAACTTGGCGCCTTCACCATGGAGATGATCTTCGAGCGGGTCCGCGCCACCGGCATGCAGGGCAAATTCGTCATCAGCCACGCCTTCGCGCTTGGCATGAATGATGAGCTGCGCGTGGCCCGGCTGGTCGAAGAGATCGCCGAACTCGACATCGGCATCGCCACCACCGGCGCGCCCTCGGCCACCGTACCCTCGGCCCGGCGGCTGAAGGCGGCGGGTGTGCGCCTTGGCGCGGGCTGCGACGGCATCCGCGACACCTGGGGGCCCTGGGGCCTGCCCGACATGATGGACCGCGCCCGCATCATCGGCATGAAGAACGGCGTCCGCTCGGACCACGAGCTGCGCCACATGCTGGAGATCGTCAGCCAGGGCGGGGCCGATCTGATGCGGCTCGATGGCTATGGCATCGCGCCGGGCTGCAAGGCCGATTTCACTCTGCTGCGTGGGCAGACCGTCGGCCATGCCGTCGTTCAGCCCGCCCTGCCGCCGCTGGTCGTCAAGGCCGGCAAGATCATCGCCCGCGAGGGCCATTGCATCGTGGACATGCCATGACCAAGACCAATCCCGCCCGTCAGGCGCTTGCCGATCTGGAAATGGGCGCGCGCCCCTCGGGCCGCACGCTGCTGACCGCCGACTGGGTGCTGGCGCATGAAGATGGCGGCCATGTCCTGCTGCGCAAGGGCGAAGTGGTGATCGAGGGCGGCGCGGTCGTCTTCACCGGCCACGGCTTTCAGGGCGAGGTCGCCCGCCGGATCGATTTCGGCGCGGCGCTGATTTCGCCCGGTCTGGTCGATCTGGACGCGCTGTCGGATCTGGACACCACCATTCTGGGCATCGACCATTTCCCCTCGTGGAAGAAGGGCCGCGTCTGGCCGCTGTCTTACGTCGAGCGTGGCCCCTATGAGATGTACACGCCCGAGGAACTGGCGTTCCAGAAGCGCTTCGCCTTTGGTCAGCTGCTTCTGAACGGCATCACCACCGCCGCGCCCATCGCCTCGCTTTTCTATCGCGAATGGGCCGAGACGGTCGCCGAATTCGACGCGGCCGCCGATGCGGCGGGCGATCTGGGCCTGCGCGTCTTCCTGTCGCCCGCCTATCGCTCGGGCGGGATGGTGCTGCATGCGCCGGGCGACATGCGCGCCCATTTCGATGAGCCGCGCGGTCTGGAAGGGCTTAACGCTGCGGCGGAATACATCGCCCGCCAGCAGGGCCGTTTCGACGGGTTGGTGCAGGGCATGTTCGCGCCCGACCGGGTCGAGACCGCGACGGCGGGCCTGTTGCGCGCCACCATGGCGCGGGCCGAGGAACTGGACGTCAAGGTTCGCCTGCATATGGCGCAGGGCACGATGGAGGTCGACACGGTGCGCGCCCTTCACGGCAGCACCGCGCCGGTCTGGCTGGCCAGGGAAGGTCTGCTGAACAACCGCCTGATCGCCCCGCACGCGACCGAGGCGACCGATGAGGATTTGGCGCTTTACGCGCAGCATGGCGTCTCGGTCGTGCATTGCCCGCTGGTTTCGGGGCGCAGTGGCGGCAGCCTCGACAGCTTCTCGAAGCTGAAGGGTCTGGGCATCAACATCGCCATGGGCACGGATACGACGCCTCCCGACATGCTGATGAACCTGCTGGTCGGGCTGATCACCTGCCGGATGAACGACGGCTGCCCCGACCGGGTCATGGCGCGCGATTTCTTCGACGCGGCGACCCTGGGTGGCGCGCAGGCGCTTGGCCGCGACGATCTGGGCCGACTGGCGCCGGGCGCGCGGGCCGATATCGCCGTCTTCGGGCTGGACGATCTCTACATGGCGCCCTCGATCGACCCGATCACCACGCTGGTCACCGGCGGCTCGGGCAAGGTCACGCAGGCGGTGATCGTCGATGGCCGCCTGTCGATGCGCTTTGGCGAGGTCGCGGGCATCGACATGGCTGCCGCGCGCAATCAGGCGCAGGCCCAGTTCGACCGGCTGATCGCCCAATATCCCGCCCGCACCTGGGATCACCCCCCGGTCGAGCAGATTTTCCCGCCCAGCTACCCCATGCGTCAGCCCCAGCCGGAGAACGTCGATGGATGATCCTTCCCGTATTGTTCAGGCCAAGGCCGATCCCGGCCACAACTGTCTTGAGGTGCGCAACCTCGTCGTCGAATTCCCCAACCGCCACGGCACGCTGAGGGCGCTGGACGATGTTTCGCTGTCGATCCGCCCCGGCGAGATCCTGGGCGTCGTGGGCGAATCCGGTGCGGGCAAGTCGATGACTGGTCTTGCCATTCAGGGCCTCTTGGAGCGGCCGGGCCGCATCGCCTCGGGCGAGGTCTGGCTGGAGGGGCGGCGCATCGACGGGCTCAGCGACCGGCAGATGGAAAAGATCCGCGGCAAGGAAATCGGCGCGATCTTTCAGGACCCGCTGACCTCGCTGAACCCGTTGTTCTCGGTCGGCGCGCAGCTTGTGGAAACCATCCGCCAGCACATGCCCGAACTGGGCAAGGCCGCCGCGCGCGGTCGCGCCATCGCGCTTTTGAAAGAGGTGGGCATCCCCGCCCCGGAAGAGCGTGTCGACCATTTCCCGCACCAGTTCTCGGGCGGGATGCGGCAGCGCGTGGTGATTGCGCTGGCCTTGGCGGTGAACCCGCGCCTGATCATCGCCGATGAGCCGACGACGGCGCTGGATGTCTCGATCCAGGCGCAGATCACCGGGCTTTTGCGCCGCCTTTGCAAGGAACATGGCACGGCGGTCATGCTGGTGACGCATGACATGGGCGTCATCGCCGAGACCGCCGACCGCGTCGCGGTGATGTATGCGGGCCGCCTGATCGAGATCGGCCCGGTCGAGACCGTGCTGAAATCCCCCGCCCATCCCTATACGCGCGGGCTGATGGCCTCGATCCCGGCGCTTGGCGCGCGGGTCGAGCATCTGCACCAGATCGACGGCGCGATGCCGCGCCTGAACGCCATCCCGCCCGGTTGCGCCTTCAACCCGCGCTGCGCCGCTGCCGGTCCGCGCTGCCGCCGCGATGAGCCCGCGCTTGCGCCCGTGGGGCAGGGCGCGGCCGCTTGCTGGCTTCATGAAGGAGGAGTGGCATGACCACCGCCCGCACCACCGCGCTTGAGGTCACGAACCTTGACCGCACCTTCGACGTCTCGCCGCCCTTTCTGAACCGGGTGCTTTACGGCCAGAAGCGGCGCCACCTGCATGCGGTCAGCGACGTGAGTTTCAGCGTGCCCGCAGGCGGCTGCATGAGCCTTGTGGGCGAATCCGGCTGCGGCAAGTCGACCGTCGCCCGACTGGTCACCGGCATCTATGCACCCACGGCGGGCGAGATCCGCTTTGCCCCGGGCAAGTCGGGCGCGCCCCTTTCGGCGCAGATGATCTTTCAGGACCCCTATGCCAGCCTGAACCCGCGCTGGCGGGTCAAGAACATCATCGCCGAGCCGCTGCGCGAGCTGAAGCTGCGCGCGACCGAGGCCGAGATTCAGGACCGCGTCGCCGAGCTTCTGGGCATCGTCGGCCTCAATGCCGCCGATGGTGCGAAGTTCCCGCATGAGTTTTCGGGCGGGCAGCGGCAGCGCATCTCGATCGCGCGGGCGCTGGCGTCAGAACCCGAGTTTCTGGTCTGTGATGAGCCGACCAGCGCGCTGGACGTCTCGGTCCAGGCGCAGATCCTGAACCTGATGCGCAAGCTGCAGGATGAGCTGGGCCTGACCTATCTGTTCATCAGCCATGACCTGTCGGTCGTGCGCCACATGTCCGACCGGATCGCGGTCATGTATCTGGGTCGCATCGTCGAGGAAGCCGCGACCGAGACGCTGTTTGCCGACCCCAAGCACCCCTATACGCGGCTGCTTTTGCAGACGATCCCGAATGTGAACGACCCCCAACGCGACCGCGTGGCCGCCGAGGGCGAGGTGCCAAGCCCGCTGAACCCGCCCTCGGGCTGCACCTTCCACACCCGCTGCCCGCTGGCCACCGACCAGTGCAAGGCGCAGCGCCCCGAACTTGTCGAAAAGGCCGATGGCGCCCGCGTCGCCTGCCATTTCGCCTAGATCCACGCCCAGATCCGGGGGCGAGAAGGCCCCGGTCCACGCCTGACCGACCGGACCCCGAAGGGCCGGCCGTCCCCCAACACGCAAAAACGCAGGAGAGGTTAATGTCCATCGTCACGAAACTTGCAGCGACGCTTGCACTGTCCGTCAGCGCCTTCGCCGCCCAGGCCGAAACGGTCAAATGGGCCTCGCGCGCCGATATCTATTCGCTCGATCCGAACTCGATCCCCTCGACGTCGAACCTGGCGTTCCTGAACCACATCTATGAAGGGCTCGTGCGTTACGACAAGACCTTCGGGCTGGAACCGGCGCTGGCGACCGAGTGGGAGCTGATCGACAACAAGTTCTGGCGCTTCAAGCTGCGCGAGGGCGTCAAGTTCCACGATGGCGCGGATTTCACCGCCGATGACGTGGTGGCCTCGTTCAACCGCGCGGGCGACGAATCGTCGCCCCTGAAGGGCAACATGCCGCTTTATGAAGGCGTGCGGAAGATCGACGATCACACGGTCGAGATCGACGTCTCCTCGCCCTCGTCGCTGTTTCTGAACGACATCACCAATATCTTCATCTTCGACGCGGGCTGGCTGAAGGACAACAACACCGAAACGCCGACCCGCTATGATGAAGGCGTCGAGGGGTTCGCGACCAGCAACACCAACGGCACCGGCCCCTTCAAGCTGGAAAGCCGCAAACCCGATTCGATGACCGTGCTGACCGTCAACGAAGGCTGGTGGGATGAGCGCAAGCACAATGTCGACCGGCTGGAATTCATCCCGATCACCTCGGCCGCGACCCGCGTGGCGGCGCTTCTGTCGGGTGAGGTCGATCTGATCGACAGCGCGCCCATTCAGGACCTTGACCGGCTGAAGGCCGATCCGAACATCAAGGTCAACGCCCTGACCGAATTGCGCACCGTTTTCGTGGCCTTCAACCGCCGCGAAAAGCTGCCGAGCGGGGCTGAAAACCCGTTCAACGACATCCGCGTGCGTCAGGCGTTTGAGCTGGCGATTGACCGTGACATGATCAACCAGCGCGTGATGCGCGGGCTGGCGCGTCCCTCGGGCTCGCTGATCGCGCCCGATATCGCGGGCTATTCGGCCGAGCTTGACACCTATCAGCCCGCCGATGCGGAAAAGGCGCGCGCGCTGCTGGCCGAAGCGGGTCAAGAGGGACTGGCCTTCACCTATACCTGTAACAACGACGAAAGCATCAACGAGGAAGACTGGTGCCAGGCCGTTGCCAACCTGCTGAGCCGCGCAGGCTTCCAGCCCTCGATCGACATGGGCCCGCGCGCGGTGCAGTCGCCCAAACGCTCGAAAGGCGAAACCGAGGTCTTCAACCTCAGCTGGGCGAATGAGCCGACGCTGGACGCCTTCTCGCTGCTGTCGCAGGTGCTGGCCACCAAGGAAGACACCTATGGCGTCTCGAACTATGGCGGCTGGTCGGTTCCGGCACTGGACGAGCTGGTCCGTCAGGCGGCGGATGCCACCGACCCGGCCGAGCGTCTGAAGCTGGAAGGCGAAGCGCTGAAGATCGCCAAGGATGAGGTTCTGGCGATCCCGCTGCATCAGCAGCCGATTGCATGGGCCACGACCCAGAAGATCGAGTCGCTGGACCTGCGCGCCGACAACAAGCCGCGTCACTGGTTCACCGTCGTCGGCAAGTAAGACCCATCAAAAGGCGCCGCCCCTGCCTGTGGCGGGGGCGGCGCTGTCATGTCCGGGGAGGGGGCAGATGACGCAGATTGAACTGGGTACGCTGGAACTGGGCGCGCGTCCCAAGGGCCGCACCCTGCTGACCGCCGACTGGCTGCTGGCGCATCAGGACGGCCACCACGTCCTGCACCGCCGGGGCGAGCTGGTGATCGAGGGGCGTCACGTCCTTTACGCCGGGCCCCGGTTTGAAGGCGAGGTCGCGCGCCGCATCGATCTGGGCGCGGCGCTGATCTCTCCGGGGTTGATCGACCTCGACGCGCTCTCGGATCTTGATACCTACAGCCTTGTGCTGGACAACCAGCCCGGCTGGTCGCGTGGCCGCATCCTGCCCCAGACCTATCTCGCGCGCGGCCCCTATGAGATGTACAGCCCGCAGGAACTGGCCTTCCAGAAGCGCTTTTCCTTCGCGACCTTGCTCTTGAACGGCATCACCACGGCGCTGCCCATCGCCTCGCTTTACTATCGCGAATGGGCCGAGACCGTGCCCGAATTCGATGCTGCCGCCGATGCCGCCGCCGATCTGGGGCTGCGGGTGTTTCTGGGCCCGGCCTACCGTTCAGGCGGGGCGATGGTCGATGCGGCGGGCGCGTTTCACATGTATTTCGACGAGGCGCGCGGCTTTCAGGGGCTGCAGGACGCCTGCGACTTCATCCGCCGCCGCGCAGGTGATGCGGGCGGGCTGATCAACGGCTTGCTGGCCCCCGACCGGGTCGAGACGAACACCCCCGAACTGATGCGCGCCACTATGGCCGCCGCCGAGGATCTGGACGTGCCCGTCCGCCTGCACATGTCGCAAGGCAAGTTTGAATTGCAGATGATGCAGCGCCTGCACGGGCGCACGGCCGCGCGCTGGCTGACTGATCTGCGGGCGTTCAATCGCCGCCTGATCGCCCCGCACGGCACCCATGCGACCGACGATGATATCGCGCTTTACGCCGAGCATGGCGTCAGCATCGCGCATTCACCGCTGGTTTCGGCCCGGATGGGGTCGGTGCTGGCGTCCTTCGCCTCGATCCGGGAACGCGGGGTGAATATCGGCATGGCGACCGATACCGCGCCGCCCGATATGTGGATGAACATGCTGGCCGGGCTGATCGCCTGCCGCATCGCAGAGGGCCGGTCGGATGCCGCCTTCAGCGCCGATTTCTTTAACGCCGCCACTTTGGGTGGTGCGCAGGCGCTGAACCGGCCCGATCTGGGGCGGTTGCAGGCGGGCGCGCTGGCCGATGTGGCGATCTTCCGGCTGGACGATCCGCATATGGTGCCGACGGTCGATCCGGTGACGACGCTGGTTCTGGGCGGCAATGGCAAGGCGACGCAGGCGGTGTTTGTCGACGGGCGGCTTTCCATGCGCGCGGGCCAGGTTGCGGGCATGGATATGGTCGCCGCCCGTGCGCAGGCGCAGGCCCAGTTTGACGGGCTGGTCGCCAAATACCCCGACCGCAGCTTTGAACACCCCCCGGTCGAGGCGCTGTTTCGCCCCTCGTTCCCGGTTCTCTGACCCTGAAGGAGCCCCCATGTCCGCGACCATCCTGACCAATGCGACCATCATCACGATGGACCCCGCCCGCCGCATCATCGAAGGCGGCGCGGTCCGCGTTGTCGGCGACCGCATTGCCGCCGTTGGCCCCGCCGACACGCTGCGCCCCGAGCCGGGCGACAAGGTGATCGACTGCACCGGGCGGCTGGTCATTCCGGGCCTGATCGACGCGCATGGCCATGCGGGGCATTGCCTGATCCGGGGCATCGGCGCGGACACCAGCCCCCTCTGGATGAAGATTGTGACGCCGCTTTACTGGCATTTCACCACGCCCGAGTTCTGGGCGGCCGAGGGCATGGTCTCGGGGCTGGAACGCCTGCGGGCGGGGGTGACGACGGGGGTCAGCATCATCACCTCGATGCCGCGCAGCGACGATCCGCGCATGGCGGTGGCCCATGCCGGGGCCTACGACCGCATCGGGTTGCGAGAGATCATCTGCACCGGCCCCGCGGGCCTGCCCTGGCCGCGCCCGGCAACGCAATGGACGGATGGCGTGCCGACCCGCCGCAGCATCAGCTTTGCCGAGATGATGGAGGGGGCCGAGGCCGCCATTCAGACGCTGGACGGCAGCGCCGATGGCCGGATCAAGGTCTATCTGACGCCCTTCACCATCGTGCCCTCGATCGATCCCTCGAACATCTCGACGCCCGATCAGGCGGTCAGCCTGACGGCGGATGACCGCATGCACGCCCGCGCGGTGCGGGAACTGGCGCGCAAGCATGGGGTGCGCCTGCATTCCGACGCGTTTGCGGGCCATATCCGGCTGGCCGCGCAGGATCGCGAAAACGCCCTGCTGGGCCCTGACATCCACCTGCAGCATTGCTGGGGCATCTCTCCGCTGGAAGTCGAGATTCTGGCCGAGTCCGGCACCGCCGTCACCCATGCCCCGCCCGGACGTTCGACCCCGGTGATCGAGATGATGGGGCGCGGCATCAATGTCGCCGTGACGACGGACGGGACCGCGCCCAACCGTTTCTTCGACCTTTTCCAGACCGCGCGCCTGTTCCAGTCGGTTCAGCATGTGCTGCGGGGTCATGACCGCTATTACCTGCCGCCGGGCAAGGTGCTGGAGATGATCACCATCGACGCCGCACGCGCGCTTGGGCTGGATCACGAGATTGGCTCGCTTGAGCCCGGCAAGAAGGCCGATCTGGCGGTGATCGACATGCGCGCCCCGCATCTGACGCCCGACTGGCAGCCGGTGCATCGGCTGATCAATCAGGCGGTCGGCTCGGATGTGGAAACGGTGATGGTCGACGGCAAGGTCATTCTGGACCAGCGCCGCGTGGTGAATGTCGACGAACCCGCCGCTTTGGCCGAGGGCAACCGCCTCGCCCGCGAACTGGTCGCCAGCGCCGGGATGGAGGCGCATTTGCGCGACCCCGGCTGGGGCCAGCTTTACCGCAGCTTCGACGCGCCGGTCAGCCTGCCCGACTGGGACTGACCGGCAGCGCCGCCCGAATGCTCCAGCGGCTCGGCCCCGATCAGGGTGACCAGCTTTTCACGCAGGGCCTGCGCCAGCGGCGACAGCGGTCGCCGCTTCAGCGCCAGCATGTAATAGCGCGAGACGCGGATATCCTGCGCCATCGGCAGCACCACGAAACCCGCGCCGACCGGCGGGCGGATCAGCAGTTCCGCCACCTCATCCGACAGGGGCGCGATGGCATCGGTCTGCGAGAGGTACGCCAGCGTCAGCAGGGTCGAGGGGCTTTGCACGATATTCGTGGGCTCGCTGAGCCCGACGGCGGCAAAGGCCGCCATCGCGGCCTCTCGGATCGGGGCGCCGCGCTGCTGCATGATCCATTCCTGCCCCTGCACCTCGGTCAGCGTGACGACCGATGCACGCGCCAGCGGATGCGAGGCGCGGGCCAGAAACGCCACTTTTTCATCGCGCATCGGCAGGATCGAGAAATCGCGGCTGTCGAATTCCGGCAGGATGCGGGCCAGCACGAAATCCATCTCTCCGGCCAGAAGATGCGTCAAGAGATCGCGTGAGGGCAGCACGTCCAGCGTGATATCGGCGGACCGCGCCTCTTCCTTGATCTGGCGCACGGCGGTCACCAGATAGCGCACCGCCGGGCCGGTCACCGCGCCCACGCGGACCGCGCCGCCCAGACCTTCGCGCATATGGGCAAGCTCGGTCGTCATGCTGGTCATCTCGCGCAGGATGGCGCGGGCGCGGCGCAACACGGCATGCCCGGCCTCGGTCGGCTCCATCCCGCGCGGCTGGCGCAGAAACAGGGTCGCGCCCAGTTGACGCTCGGTCTCGGCCAGCATGCGCGAGGCGGCGGGCTGGGTCATGCCCACGGCGGCGGCGGCCAGTTGCAGCTGCCCGTATTCGGCAATCTCGTTCAGAAGCCGCAGTTGCGCGGGCTTCAGCAACATGCGGGCGGTCAGGTTCTGCATGACAATTCCGGTATGCTAATTGTGTCAGATGTAATTTTACCAGCATGTGCGCGCAAAGCTAGTCTGACCGCGACCGCTGCTGCGGCAGGGCCCGAAAAGGGTGCGTCCAGCGGATCGGTGAAACGGGGGGAAGTCGGCAAGGCCATGCCTGCATCCTGCGGTCCGGGCAACGGGCGGCGGGCAGGCCGGGTCCCGACACGCATCGCAAGAAAGGCAATGACATGTTCCTGTCGCAAATCCGGCTTTCCGATGGGGCGCGTGCCGTTGTCATGCGCGAGGGCGAGACCGCCCATACCGTACCCGGCGTCACCACCACGCTGGAGCTGGCCCATGCCGCGATTGCCGCAGGCCGGTCGCTTGCGGCCGAGGTCGCGCATCGCGGGCAGGGCGTGCCCGTCGATCTGGCCGCCGCGCTGGCCGAGGGGCGCGTGCTGCTGCCGGTCGATCACCAGGACCCCGCGCATATGCATCTGACGGGCACGGGGCTGACGCATCTGGGCTCGGCCTCGACCCGCAATTCGATGCATGCCAAGGCCGATCCCGAGACGCTGACCGACAGCATGAAGATGTTCCGCATGGGGCTGGAGGGCGGCAAGCCCGCCGGCGGCGAAATCGGCGTGCAGCCCGAATGGTTCTGGAAGGGCAATGGAGCCAATGCCGCGGGGCCGGGTGCGCCCCTGATCTCGCCCGGCTGTGCGCTGGACGCGGGCGAAGAGCCCGAAATCGCCGGGATCTATCTGATCGGCCCCGATGGCACGCCCTGGCGGCTGGGCTTTGCGCTGGCCAATGAGTTTTCCGACCATGTGACCGAGCGTGGCAACTACCTGTGGCTGGCCCATTCCAAGCTGCGCCCGGCCAGCTTCGGCCCCGAGATGCTGCTGGGCCCCTTGCCCGATCATGTCGAGGGCACGAGCCGCATCCTGCGGGATGGTGAGGTGATCTGGGAAAAGCCGTTCCTCTCGGGCGAGGCGAACATGTCGCACACGCTGGCGAACCTGGAAAACCACCATTTCAAATATGACCTCTTCCGCCAGCCGGGCGATGTGCATGTGCATTTCTTCGGCACCGCCACGCTGTCCTTCGCCGATGGCATCCGCACGCAGCAGGGCGATGTCTTCCAGCTGGAATGCGCGGCCCTTGGGCTGCCGCTGTCGAACCCTCTGGACCAGCAGGCCGCCAGCGCCGCGCCGGTTGCCGTGCAAAGCCTGTAACGGAGGCCACCCATGTCCTTTCGCCCCGCACCCTGGCCCCGCAAGCTGCGCTCGCAGCATTGGTATGGCGGCAATTCCCGCGACACGATCTATCATCGCGGCTGGCTGAAAAATCAGGGCTATCCGCATGACCTGTTCGATGGCCGCCCGGTCATCGGCATCCTGAACACCTGGTCGGACCTGACGCCCTGCAACGGGCATCTGCGCGAACTGGCTGAGAAGGTGAAGGCCGGGGTCTGGGAGGCGGGCGGCTTTCCCGTTGAAGTTCCCGTCTTTTCCGCCAGCGAGAACACCTATCGCCCGACCGCGATGATGTATCGCAACCTGGCCGCCATGGCGGTCGAGGAAGCCATGCGCGGCCAGCCCATCGACGGCGCGGTACTGCTGGTCGGCTGCGACAAGACCACGCCCAGCCTGCTGATGGGGGCGGCCTCGACCGATATTCCTTCAATCGTGGTGACCGGGGGCCCGATGCTCAACGGCTGGTTCCGGGGTGAGCGCATCGGCTCGGGCACGCATCTGTGGAAGTTCAGCGAGGCTGTGAAGGCCGGAGAGATGACGCAGGACGATTTCCTTGAGGCCGAGCAGGCGATGAGCCGCTCCTCGGGCACCTGCAACACGATGGGCACGGCCAGCACCATGGCCTCGATGGCCGAGGCGCTTGGCATGGCGCTGTCGGGCAATGCGGCGATCCCGGCGGTCGACAGCCGACGCCGGGTGATGGCGCAGATGACCGGGCGGCGCATCGTGCAGATGGTCAAGGACGATCTGAAGCCCAGCGATATCATGACGAAAGCGGCCTTCGAAAATGCGATCCGCACGAATGGCGCGATTGGCGGCTCGACCAATGCGGTGGTGCATCTGCTGGCGCTGGCGGGCCGGGTGGGCGTCGATCTGACGCTGGAGGATTGGGACCGGCTGGGCCGCGACGTGCCGACCATCGTGAACCTGATGCCCTCGGGCAAATATCTGATGGAAGAGTTCTTCTATGCCGGTGGCCTGCCCGTCGTGCTGAAACGTCTGGGCGAGGCGGGGCTTCTGAACCGGGACGCGCTGACCGTCTCGGGCGCGACGATCTGGGAGGAGGTCAGCGAGGCGCGGAACTGGAATGAGGAGGTCATCCTGCCCGCCGACCGCCCGTTGACCGAACATGGCGGTATCGCGGTGCTGCGCGGCAATCTGGCCCCCGACGGGGCGGTGCTGAAGCCCTCGGCCGCCAGCCCGCATCTGATGAAGCATCGCGGCCCCGCCGTCGTCTTCGAGGACATCGACGACTACAAGGCCCGCATCAATGATGACGCGCTGGAGATCGATGAAAACAGCGTCATGGTGCTGAAGAACTGTGGCCCGCGCGGCTATCCCGGCATGGCCGAGGTCGGCAATATGGGCCTGCCGCCCAAGGTGCTGAAGAAGGGCATCACCGATATGGTGCGCATCTCGGACGCGCGGATGTCGGGGACGGCTTACGGCACGGTGGTCCTGCACACCTCGCCCGAGGCGGCGCGGGGCGGCCCGCTGGCCATCGTGCGGACCGGCGACATGATCGAACTCGACGTCGAGGCCCGCCGCCTGCATCTGGACCTCTCGGATGCCGAGATCGCGGCGCGGCTGGCCGAATGGCGCAATCCCGTCGCGCCGCCCGCCAGCGGCTATGCCCGCATGTTCCACGACCATGTGCAGGGGGCCGATACCGGCGCTGACTTCGACTTTCTGGTCGGGCAGCGCGGCAGCGAGGTCGGAAAGGACAGCCATTGATGAAGATCGCCCTTGCAGGCATTGGCAAGATCGCGCTGGACCAGCATGTCCCGGCCATTGCGGCCAGCCGCGATTGGGAACTGGCGGCGACCGTCTCTCGTCACGGCAAGGTGCCGGGCGTGCCGGGTTTCGCCGATATGGCCGAGATGCTGGAGGCGTGCCCCGATGTGGCGGCGGTCTCGCTGTGTCTGCCGCCGGTGCCCCGGTTCGAGGCGGCCGCGGCGGCGCTGCGCGCAGGCTGCCATGTCATGCTGGAAAAGCCGCCCGGTGCCACGCTGGCCGAGGTCCATGCGCTGGCGGATCTGGCCCGCGCCGAAGGCGTCAGCCTGTTTGCCACCTGGCATTCGCGCGAGGCCGAGGCGGTGGCCGCCGCCTGCGCCTGGCTGGCGGACAAGACCATTCGCGAAGGCCGCATCATCTGGCGCGAGGATGTGCGCAAATGGCATCCCGGTCAGGACTGGATCTTCGAGGCGGGCGGCATGGGGGTCTTTGATCCGGGCATCAATGCGCTCTCGATCCTGACCCGCATCCTGCCCGTGCCGGTGCGCATCCTTTCGGCCGAACTGGACGTGCCTGCGAACCGTCAGGCCCCGATTGCGGCGCGGCTGCAACTGTCGCAGGGCATCACCGCCGATTTCGATTTCCGGCAGGAAGGCCCGCAGACCTGGGACATGGAATTCGACACCGATGCCGGTCCTATGGCGCTGCGCATGGGCGGCAACCTGTTGGAGATCGGCGGCGCGCCCGCAGGCGGCGAAAACTCGATCATGGGGGAATATCCGGCACTTTACGCGCGCATGGCGGAACTGGTGCGGCAGGGGGCCTCGGACGTCGATCTGGCGCCGATGGTGCTGGTCGCCGACGCTTTCACGCTGGGCCAGCGCCGCGAGGTCGCGGCCTTCGATTTCTAGACCTGCGCCGCCAGACGCCCAAGGCGCGGCGGCAGGACAGACCCGACCGGGGCGGCTTGCCCAACCCCGGTCACATCGCCGGGCAACGCCCCGGCACATACCCAGGGAGGAACTGGAATGACTGTCTCGAAACTTCTGACCACCGCCGCGGCGCTGGCCATCTCGGCCACGGCGGCCTTTGCCGATGGCAAGGTCATCGGCTTTTCGCAGATCGGCTCGGAATCGGGCTGGCGCGCGGCGGAAACCACGCTGACCAAAAGCCAGGCGGAAGAGCGCGGCTATCAGCTGCAATTCTCGGACGCGCAGCAAAAGCAGGAAAACCAGATCGCGGCGCTGCGCAGCTTCATCGCGCAGGGCGTCGACGCGATCCTGATCGCGCCGGTCGTCGCCACCGGCTGGGACGGCGTGCTGCAGGAAGCCAAAGAGGCCGAGATCCCGGTCGTTCTGCTGGACCGCATGGTCGACAGCGACAACGGCCTGTACCTGACCGCCGTCGGCTCGAACCTTGTGCATGAAGGCGAGGTTGCGGGCAAATGGCTGGCCGACACCGTGGGCGACAAGGATTGCCGCATCGTCGAATTGCAGGGCACCACCGGCTCCAGCCCCGCCATCGACCGCAAGAAGGGCTTCGAGCAGGGCATCGCGGGTCATGACAACCTGAAGATCGTGCAAAGCCAGACCGGCGACTTCACCCGCTCGCTGGGCAAGGAGGTCATGGAAAGCTTCATTCAGGCGGAAAACGGCGGCAAGGACATCTGCGCGCTTTACGCCCATAACGACGACATGGCGGTCGGTGCCATTCAGGCGATCAAGGAAGCCGGGCTGAAGCCGGGGACCGACATTCTGGTCGTCTCGATCGACGGCGTGCCGGACATCTTCAAGGCCATGGCGGATGGCGAGGCGAATGCCACGGTCGAACTGACCCCGAATATGGCGGGCCCGGCCTTCGACGCGCTGGAGGCCTATTGGAAGGACGGGACCGAGCCTGCGAAATTCCTGCAGACGGAATCGAAGCTGTTTACCCAGGCCGATGATCCGGCTGGCCAGTACGAGGCCCGCAAGGGTCTGGGCTACTGACATCGGGCGGCGCGGGCTTTGCCCCGCGCCCTCTTTCGCCACCCTGTCTTTCCCAAAGGACACCGGCAGATGCTGCTTTCCATTCGATCCCTGACCAAGGTCTTTCCCGGCACGCGGGCGCTGGACGGCGTCGATTTCGACCTGCGCGCGGGCGAGGTTCACGCGCTTCTGGGCGAAAACGGCGCGGGCAAGTCGACGCTGATCAAATGCCTGACCGGCGCCTATCAGCGCAGCGAGGGCACCATTTCGCTGGACGGGGTTGAGATCGCCCCGCGCTCGACCGTCGAGGCGCAGGATCTGGGCATCGGCACCGTCTATCAAGAGGTGAACCTGCTGCCGAACCTGACCGTCGCGCAGAACCTGCTGTTCGGACGCGAGCCGCGCCGCCTCGGCCTGATCGACGCCCGCGCGCTGCGCCGCGAGGCGCGCGAGATGCTGGCGCGCTATCGTCTGGACATCAATGTCGACCGCGATCTGGGCAGCTATTCCGTGGCCATCCAGCAGATCGTCGCCATCGCCCGCGCGGTCGAGCTGTCGGGCAAGGTGCTGATCCTGGACGAGCCGACCGCAAGTCTGGATGCGCGCGAGGTCGAGATGGTCTTCGACGCCGTGCGCTCGCTGCGCGACAAGGGGCTGGGGATCGTCTTCGTGTCGCATTTCCTCGATCAGGTCTTCGAGATTTCCGACCGCATCACCGTCTTGCGCAATGGCCGCTACGTCACCACCGCCGAGACCGCGACGCTGGACCGGGTGCGCCTGATCGAACATATGCTGGGCCGCACGCTGGCCGATGACGTGCTGCATTCGCCGCCGCCCGACCGGGGCCCGCGCCCTGCGATGCTGAGTTTCAAGGGCTATGGCCGCAAGGGCGTGATCGAGCCTTTCGACATGACCATCGGGCAGGGCGAGGTGCTGGGGCTGGCGGGGCTTCTGGGCTCGGGCCGGACCGAGACCGCCGAAGTCATGTTCGGCCTGCGCCCCGCCCAGACCGGAGAGGCGCGCGACACCAGCGGCCCGGTTTCGCTTGGCTCGCCCCGTGCGGCGATTGCGCAGGGCTTCGGTTTCGCGCCCGAGGATCGCAAGACCGACGGGATCGTCGCCGACCTCTCGATCCGCGAGAATATCATTCTGGGCATGCAGGCCCGACGCGGTTGGACGCGGCCCATCCCGCGCGCGGAACAGAACCGGCTGGCCGATGATTTCATCAAGCGGCTGGATATCCGCACCTCGGGCCGCGAAAAGCGCATCGGAGAGCTGTCGGGTGGCAACCAGCAGAAGGTCGTTCTGGCCCGCTGGCTGGCGATGAACCCGCGCTTCCTGATCCTGGATGAGCCGACGCGCGGCATCGATGTCGGCGCGCATGCCGAAATCCTGCGGCTGATCCATGAGCTGGTGGGGCAGGGGATGTCGCTGCTGGTGATTTCCTCGGAACTGGATGAGCTGATTGCGGTCTCGAACCGCGTCATCGTGCTGCGCGACCGCGCGCAGGTGGCGGAACTGACCGGCGCCGAGATCTCGGGTCAGGCGATCATGCGCGCCATCGCCACCCCCGGCGGCACGGCGGCTGAGACCATGGAGAGGGCGGGCTGATGGCGGAACTTCTACGCAGGCTGGCGCCGCAACTGATCGCGCTGGTCGTTCTGGTGGCGCTGGTCACCGTATTTTATCCGGGCTTTCTGTCGATCAGCACCAATGACGGGCGGCTGGTCGGGCCGCTGATCGACGTCTTGAAACGCAGCGCGCCGGTGGCGGTGCTGGCGGTCGGCATGACGCTGGTGATCGCGACCAAGGGGATCGACCTTTCGGTCGGCGCGACCATGGCGATCTGTGGCGCGGTCGCCGCCTATGCCATCGGCGCGGGCTTTGGCCTGCCCGCCGCCATCGCGATGGCGCTGGCCGCCGGGGCGGTTGCGGGTCTTTGGAACGGGGTTCTTGTGGCGGTGGTGGGCGTCCAGCCCTTTGTCGCCACGCTGATCCTGATGACCATGGGGCGCGGCGTCGCCCAGCTGATCACCGAGGGGCGCATCCTGACCTTCACCGATCCGGCCTTCGCCTATCTGGGCTCGGGGTCGTTTCTGGGGCTGCCGGTGCCGACATGGATCTGGCTGGCGGTCGCGCTTGGCACCATCCTTCTGATGCGGCGCACCGCCCTTGGCATGCTGATCGAGGCGGTGGGGATCAACCGCAGGGCCTCGGCGCTGGCGGGGGTGAATGCGACGGTGCTGCTGATCGCGGTCTATGTCGCGGCGGGGCTGTGCGCGGCGCTGGCGGGGATGATCGTCACCGCCGATATTCGTGGGGCCGATGCCAATAACGCGGGCCTGTGGCTGGAGCTGGACGCAATTTTGGCCGTGGTGATCGGCGGCAATTCCCTGCTGGGCGGGCGGTTCTCTATCGCGGCCTCGGTCCTTGGGGCGCTGATCATCCAGACCATCTCGATCGGGATCCGGCTGGCGGGTTTCCCCTCGGAATACAACCTCGTCATCAAGGCGGTGCTGGTGCTGGTCATTCTGGTCCTGCAATCGCCCCGCATCGCCAGCGAATGGCATTTCTGGCGGCAGGCGATCCGCCGCAAGCGCGAGGGCGCGGAAAGGACAGCCTCATGAATCTGCGCGCGCTGCCGCTTTACATCACCATCGCGATCTTTCTGGCGGCCTATGTCATCTGCTGGCTGCAGTTCCCGGCCATGCTGTCGACGCGGGTCATCGGCAATCTGCTGACCGACAACGCCTATCTGGGGATTGTCGCGGTGGGCATGACGCTGGTGATCCTGTCGGGCGGGATCGACCTGTCTGTGGGCGCGGTCATCGCCTTTTCCGGCGTCTTCATCGCGGTGCTGCTGCGCGACACTGGGCTGCACCCGCTGGTGGTCTTTGCCCTGCTGCTGGCGCTGACCACGGCGTTCGGCGCGGCGATGGGGTTCCTGATTGACCGGCTGGCGATGCCCGCCTTTATCGTCACGCTGGCGGGCATGTTTCTGGCGCGCGGCGCGGCCTATCTGCTGTCGATCGAATCCGTGCCGATCCAGCACCCGTTCTATCAAAGCCTGCAAAGCGCCTATTGGCTGATGCCGGGCAAGGGGCGGCTGACGCTGATCGGCGTGCTGATGCTGGCGACCTTCGCCCTGGGCATCGTGATCGCGCATAAGACCCGCTTTGGCGCCTCGGTCATGGCGCTTGGCGGGGGCGAGGCGACCGCGCGCCTGATGGGTGTGCGGCAGGGGCGCACGACCGTGCTGGTCTATGCGTTTTCGGGCGCGATGGCGGGGCTCTCGGGGATCGTGTTTTCGGTCTATACCGGCTCGGGCTATTCGCTGGCGACGGTCGGGACGGAACTGACCGCCATCGCCGCCGTCGTCATCGGCGGCACGCTGCTGACCGGGGGCTCGGGCTATATGTTCGGGACGCTGGTGGGCGTGCTGACCATGGGGCTGATCCAGACCTATATCGTCTTTGACGGCACGCTTTCGTCCTGGTGGACCAAGATCGTCATCGGCCTGCTGTTGCTGCTGTTCATCCTGCTGCAGAAGGGACTGCTGCGGCTGACGCAGAGCAGGTTGGCCGCCGCGCCATAGTCGGGGAAATCCGGCAATCTGCGGCTGGACCCGCCTGAGGGTCTGGCCCATACCGGCGCCATGACACGAATCCCGCGCCTTGCCCCCTGCCAGCCACCCGTCCCGGCTCTGCCGAAGCAAAGGTCGCAGGTCTCCCGATGATCGACAAAGTGATGGCATTTGCCAGCGGCGACATGCTGCTGCTGTGGGCGCTGGTGGGTTTCGCGGCCTGGCTGCAGACGCTGACCGGCTTTGCCTTCGGGCTGATCCTGATGGGCGGCGTCGGGGTCTTTGGCCTGATCCCGCTGCCCGAGGCGGCGATTCTGGGCAGCATCCTGACCATCCTGAACGGCGGGCTGGTCATCGGAAAAGAGTGGCGGCAGATCGACCGCCCGGCGCTGCGGCTGTTCCTGATCGCCAGCCCCTTCGGCCTGCTGATCGGCTATTTCGCGCTGCTGTGGCTGGCGGGAACGGCGGTCACCGTGCTGCAACTGGTGCTGGGGGTGGTGATCCTTCTCGCCTCGGTCCAGCTGATGCGCCGCCCGCAGGTGCAGTTCCGGCGCAGCGATCCGGGCTCGTTTCTGGTGACCGGGCTTTTGGGCGGCATCATGGGCGGGATGTTTTCCACCGGAGGCCCGCCCGTCATCTGGCAGATGTACCGCCAGCCGGTCGAGATCGCGACGATCCGCGCCACGCTGCTGTCGCTCTTCGTGCTGAACAGCGTCATGCGTCTGGGGCTGGTGCTGGGCACGACCGGCATTTCCGCCAGCACGCTGACGGCGACGCTGGGGGCCATGCCCTCGGTCGCGATTGGCACGATCATCGCGCATCGCCTGCCGCCGCCCCTGCCTCCGGCGGCGATGCGGCAGATGGCCTTCGGGCTGCTGTTCCTGTCGGGCGTGGCGCTGAGCCTGCCTGCGCTGCTGGCCATCCTGCAGGGCCGGTAAGGCCGCGCTCTCGGAGAGGTGATCACTTCATTTATGCACAGTCACTGTGCGCTTGGGGCAGTTTAACAAATGCGGCCGACTGCCGATATCGGTTGGGAAGACGAAAGACGGCAATTACGCCGCATCCCAAATAGGACTGATACCATGTTTGCCAAATCGATCATCGCTGCTGCTGCTCTGGCCGTTTCCATGCCCTTCGCCGTGACCGCCGCCAGCGCCAATGCAGGCCACGACATGCAGGCCGAGCTGCTGGGTCTGGACCCCGCACAGTTCACCACCAGCGAACTGGCCCAGATCGGCGCCGAGAACAACTTCGAAACCCGTGCCGACCTGGCCCGCTTCATCCTGTCGCAGAAATCGGCTGGCCTGAACAGCAACGCCGTCGCCATGGACAACACCGCGACGAACGGTCTGGGCTCGATGGGCTTTGGTGGCCGCGACAACTAAGACCTGAACCCTTCGGGGTTGGAATTGAAAAGGCCGCACAGGGTGAACCTGCGCGGCCTTCTTCATTGTCAGATCCGTGGATCAGTGGGCGTAGACCGGGAAGGCCTCGGTCAGTTCGCGCACGGTCACCTTGGCTTTTTCGGCGGCCTCGGGGCCATTGCCCGCGCTTTCGGCCTCCAAGAGATCGGCGACGATATTGCCAAGCTTGCGGAACTCATCCTCTTTCATGCCGCGCGTGGTCGCGGCCGAGACGCCAAGGCGCATGCCGACCCATTCCGCCGGGCGCGGGCTGTCGTTCGGGATCGGGTTCTTGTTCGAGGTGATGTTGGCGCGAGCCAGCGCATCCTCGGCCTGCTTGCCGTTCAAGCCCTTGCTGGACAGATCCAGCAGCACGATATGCGTGTCCGTCCCGCCCGAGACGATGCGGATGCCGCGCGAGGTCAGCGTTTCGGCCAGCACTTTCGCGTTCTTGACGACCTGAGCCACATAGTCGCGGAACTCGGGGCGCAGCGCCTCACCCAGACAGATGGCCTTCGCCGCCAGCACGTTCGAGTGCAGCGAGCCCTGAACGCCCGGGAACACGGCGGTCTGCAGCTTCTTGTACCACTCTTCATTGTTGGTCAGGATCAGGCCGCCGCGCGGGCCGCGCAGGGTTTTCGTCGTGGTGCAGGTGACGATATCGGCATGCGGGAAGGGCGAGGGATGCGCGCCGCCCGCGACCAGACCGGCGATATGGGCCATGTCGACCATGAAGAAGGCGCCGACCTTCTTGGCGATCTGTGCCATGCGGGCGAAATCCAGCTCGCGCGGGTAGGCCGAGCCGCCGGTGATCAGCAGTTTCGGCTTCACCTCTTCGGCGATGCGCTCCATTTCGTCATAGTTGATGACTTCGTTCTGCGGATCGACGTTGTAGTTATGCGCCTCGAACCAGCGGCCCGAGAGATTGCCCTTCATCCCGTGCGACAGGTGGCCACCGGCGGCCAGATCCAGCGACAGGATGCGGTCGCCCGGCTTCACCAGCAGGAAGAAGACCGCAAGGTTCGCCTGCGTGCCCGAATGCGGCTGGACGTTTGCATAGCCGCAGTTGAACAGCTCTTTCGCGCGGTCGATGGCGGCCTGTTCGACCACATCGACGAATTGACCGCCGCCGTGGAAGCGGTTGCCCGGATAGCCTTCCAGCGTCTTGTTGGTCATCTCATGGCCAAGCGCGTCCAGCACGGCCTGGCTCACGATGTTTTCCGAGGCGATCAGCTCGATCTGGTTTTTCTGGCGGGCGCGTTCATCGTCCAGCGCCTGGGCGATCAGGGGATCGGTGTCATGCACCGAGGAATTGAAGAAGGTCCTGGTCAATTCGTTCATGGCGGTCTCTCCGGACGGAACTGGTCTTTGTTCGCCGGAACCTAGAGCGAAGTTCACTTGATACATAGTTAATAATATTTCTCTATATGATTAGTGAAACTGCACGAATGGCGCGAGGTACCCTGCGTCGCGGCTTTGCATTCCGGGGCTGTGCCCTTCACCTTTCAAACAACTGTGGCTAGAACCCGGATTCAGAGGCCGAAGCGGCCCCGGGGCGGAAGGACATGCCAGAATGCAGGCAAAATGAGCAATTCGGGCGCAAACCCGGGCCGCAATTCCCATTGTCGGGGCGTGGCGTCGCGCTGGATGATTGCTAAGCACAGCTTATCCATAAGCTGAAACAAATTAACTTGTTTGAATATTGGCTCCTATCTACTCCTTTTGGAGGGCCCTCCTGCCTTGCCTGCGCAAGAGCATTCCGGGTGATGGGCCAAACCGACGACCACCGATCACAAAGACGAAAACACAGGGGGAAATAATGAAGAAAACGATCCTCGCCCTAGGCGCGACAGTTTCAGTCATGGCGGCGACGTCTGCGGGTGCAGGCGTGCTGGAAACCGTGGTGCAGCGCGGGACGCTGAACTGCGGCACCGACAACACCGCGCCGGGCTTTGGCTATCTGAACACCACGACCGGCCAGATGGAGGGTCTGGACGTCGACTTCTGCCGCGCCGTTGCCGCCGCCGTTCTGGGCGATGCGACCAAGGTGAACTTCGTCAACGTCACCGACAAAAGCCGCTTCACCGCGGTGCAGACCGGTCAGGTCGATGTCGTTTTTGCCCATACCACGCTGAAGCCGGGCCGCGAATCCGCGATCACCGTCGACTTCCTGCCGGTGAACTTCTGGGACGGCACCGGCGCGATGGTCAAGACCGAGCTGGGCGTCGAGGGCATCGGCGATCTGGACGGCGCGAACCTTTGCACCACGCAGGGCTCCAGCACCGAGGCGGCGCTCGCGAACCTGCTGAAAGCGAACGGCTGGTCGAACCAGGTCCTGACCTATGAGAACCTTGAAAAGCTGTTCGGCGCGCTCAACAGCGGCCGCTGCGACGCGATGTTCACCGACAAATCGGCGCTGGCCGCATGGCGTGCGAACTCGGCCAACCCGGCTGACTATGTCGTCCTGCCCGAGATCATCGAGAAATCGCCCTTCGCCGGTTTCGTCGTCGCCAATGACAGCCGCTGGCGCAACGCTTTGCGCTGGATCAGCTATGCGCTGATCGAAGCGGAAGAGCGCGGCATCACCTCGGCCAATGTCGAGGAAACGCTGAAGTCGGAAGACCCGAACACGCTGATGTTCCTGGGCGCGCAGGGCACCTTCGGCGCCGATTTCGGCATCCCCGCCGATTTCGTGACCCAGGCGGTCAAGCAGGTCGGCAACTATGGCGAGATCTACGAGCGGAACCTCGGCCCCGACACCACCATCTTCATCGACCGCAAGGGCACGCCCAACGCGCTCAGCAAGGATGGCGGCGCGATGATTTCGCCGCTCTGGAACTGATGATGATCGGCGCGGGCCCCGGGGTCCGCGCCATTTCCGCGCGCCGCCCGTCTGAATGGCCGGGCAGGAACGCCGCGATTTTCCCAAAGCAGAAGCTCATATGACGGTTTCCAACTCACTTCGCTGGCGCAGGTTGCGTCGAACTTCGGTGCAGGTCGGGGTCCTTGGGATCGCGGCTTTGCTGCTGGTGCTGCTGGGGCTGGCCGTGCGCAACGGCTTTGCCGAGCGGGGCGTCAGCTTCAGCTTCGATTTCCTGTGGCAGCGCGCCGGGTTCGAGATCTCGGAAGGCCGCGTCCTGACCTGGTCAGGCTTTACCAGCTTCGGCGCCGATATGGCGAACTGGCAGGCGCTGGCGGCGGGTCTGGGCAATACGCTGAAAGTGGCGGTGGTCGCCGTTCTGCTGTCGACCCTGCTGGGGGTCGCGCTTGGCGTCTCGCGCCTGTCGACGAACTGGCTGATCCGCAAGCTGGCCTTCACCGCGACCGAGTTTCTGCGCAACACGCCGCTGCTGATCCAGCTGACCTTCTGGTATGTCGCCGTGGTGCTGCAACTGCCGGGCCTGCGCGATGCGCCGCATTTCTGGGGTGCGATCATCAGCCGTCAGGGGCTGTGGCTGCCCCGTCCCGAATTCACCTCTGGCCCCGGCCTTTGGCTGGCGCTGGCCGCCGTGGTCACGCTCGCGCTGATGCTGATGCGCCGCTTTCAGCCCTGGCGTCGCCATCTGGCCGGCGCGGGCGTGGCCCTGTTGGCGCTGGCCTTCGTCCTTGGCTTCCGCATCCATCTGGACCTGCCCGAGGCGGGCCGCTTCCGCGCCTCTGGCGGGGTGGCCATCAGCCCCGAATTCACCGCCCTGCTGATCGCCCTGACCGCCAACACCGCCGCCTATATCGGTGAGATCATCCGCGGCGCGATCGAGGCCGTGCCGCGCGGCCAGTGGGAGGCTGCCGATGCCATCGGCCTCAGCCGCCGCCACCAGCTGCGCGAGGTGATCCTGCCGCAGGTCTTCCGCGTGGTCATGCCTTCCTTGGGCAACCAATACCTGAACCTTGCGAAAAACACCTCGCTGGGCATCGCCATCGGCTATCCCGACCTCTTCAACGTCTATGGCACGGTCTCGAACCAGACCGGGCGCAGCCTTGAGGGCGTGCTGATCGCCATGGGCATCTATCTGGTCCTCAGCTGGGTCATCAGCCTGCTGGTCAACGTGGCCAACAACCGCCTGAAAATTCCGGGAGTCCGCTGATGTCTCCGATGCAGAAAAAGATCCGCTGGCTGCATGTGAACCTGTTTGCCAAACCGGCCGATGCGCTTTTGACGCTGGTGGTCGTGCCCTTGCTGCTTTGGGCGGTCTGGGCCTTCCTCAGCTGGGCGCTGACCGCCGCTGACTGGAGCGTCGTCTTCAACAGCCTCAAGGTGCTGATGACCGGCACCTTCCCCAGCTCGAAGCTGTGGCTGGTGTGGATCGTGGCAGGGATGATCGCGGCGCTGGCGGGTCTGGCGACCTCGGCCAGCATCCCCTTCGGCCGCACGGCCGCCGTGATCGCGGTTCTGTGCTATCTGGTGCTGGTGCTGGCGATCTTTGGCGCGGCCCATATCGCCCCGCAGGCGCTGCTGGTGCTGGCGGCCTTCCACGCCGCCTGGCTGATCGGGCTGCGTGTGCCGGTCCTGCGCGAAAACCTTGCCCCCATTGCCTTCGGCACGCTGATCGCCGTGCTGGTGATCCTGTCGCCGGTTGGACCGTCGAACTGGGGTGGCCTTCTGCTCTCGATCCTGATCACGCTGACCGCCGCGCTGCTGACGATCCCCCTGGGCATCCTTCTGGCCTTCGGCCGTCAAAGCAAGATTGCCAGCCTGCGCGCGCTTTGCACCGGGTATATCGAGGTCATGCGCTCGGTCCCGCTGATCCTTGTGGTCTTTTGCATCTGGGTGGCCTTCCCGCTGGTGCTGCCGAAATTCCCGATCCCCGATGTGGTGCGGGGCCTGATCGGCTTCACGCTGTTCTACAGCGCCTATGCGGCGGAATTCATCCGCTCGGGCCTGCAATCGGTGGCCAAGGGTCAGACGGAAGCGGCGGAATCGCTGGGTCTGTCGGATTTCGACCTCAAGCGCATCGTCATCCTGCCGCAGGCGCTGCGCGTCGCGGTGCCGGGGCTGGTGGGCAATATCCTTGATATCTTCAACTATGCGCCGCTGGTCTTCATCATCGGGTTGACCGACTTCCTGCGCGCCGGGCAGATGATCCTGGCGAACCCGGAAAACAGCGCCCGCACCTATGAGATCTATGTCTTCATGTTCCTGACCTATTTCGTGGTCGGCAGCATCATCACCTTCCAGGCCCGCCGGCTGGAGCAGAAACTGAACAAGGGGGTGCGCAAATGAAAGCCGCACAAGGCGAGCCGATCGTCCAGATCAACCAGCTGAACAAGTTCTACGGCAATTTCCACGTCCTGAAAGAGGTCGACCTGACCGTCACGCGGGGCGAGGTGCTGGTGATCGTCGGCGCCTCGGGCTCGGGCAAATCGACCCTGATCCGCTGCGTGAACGGGCTGGAGGAATACCAGTCAGGCACGCTGGAGGTCGACGGCTTCCTGATGCCCCGCGCCGAAGAGCGCGAGTTCGGCGAGGTCAAGGGCCTGCGCGAGATCCGCCGCGGCGTCGGCATGGTCTTCCAGCAGTTCAACCTGTTCCCGCATATGACCGTGCTGCAGAACATCACCCTGGGCCCGATGCGCGTGCGCCGCAAATCCCGCGCCGAGGCCGAGGAAAACGCCATGCGCCTGCTGGACCGCGTGGGCCTGCGCGATCAGGCGCTGAAATACCCCGGCGCGCTGTCGGGCGGCCAGCAGCAGCGCGTGGCGATTGCCCGCTCGCTGGCGATGGAGCCGCATCTGATGCTGTTCGATGAGCCGACCTCGGCGCTCGACCCCGAGATGGTGGGCGAGGTGCTGGACGTCATGCGCGAACTGGCCCGCGAGGGCATGACGATGATGATCGTCACGCATGAGATGGGCTTTGCGCGCGAGGTGGGCGACCGGGTGATCTATGTCGATCAGGGCCGCATCACCGAAAGCGGTACGCCCGCCGAGTTCTTCGACAACCCCAAGAACGAACGCACCCGCACGTTCCTGTCGCGCGTGCTGAAGCATTGATTTCGGCGGGCAGGATCACAGCGTTTTGTAAGGTGATCCTGCCCCCTTCACCCTGCATCCCCCAACTCCGAAAGTGCATTTTCCCCCTGCGCGTGCTATCATGGCCGGGCAAGAGGACGGTTCGGCCCCGGGGAAATCTGGGCGCGTGCCGGGTTTTCTCCGGTGAACGCCTCGCCCGGTGTCTGACCCCCGTGTCAGGGAGGATACAGGCATGACACGCGAAACGATCGGCAATCCCATCAGCTGGAGCGCGCAGCGGCTGGCCGGTATCGGCCACGGGCTGAGCCATGCGGTCGACGGTATGGGCACCCATGACATGACCCGGCCACAGGTCAACACCATCGACATGACCGACATCCGCGCCGCATTGCGGGCCGGGGTCGAGGATTTCACCGCGCTGCGCTCGGATATTCTTTTTCTGGTTATCCTTTACCCGGTGATCGGCTTCATCATGGCCGTCTGGGCCTTCAACGCCGGGCAGCTTCACCTGCTGTTCCCGCTGGTCGCGGGCTTCCCGCTAATGGGCCCCGTTGCGGCCCTTGGCCTATATGAGATGAGCCGCCAGCGAGAGCGGGGCAAGCATGCCACCTGGGCCAGCGCGCTTCACGCATTGCGCGGGCGGGTGCTGGGTCCGGTGCTGGCGCTGGCCGCGATGCTGGCCATGGTCTTTGCGGTCTGGCTGATCGCGGCGCATGTGGTCTGGATCTACACGATGGGCCCCGAGCCCTACCAAAGCCTGACGACCTTCCTGCGCGACACCCTGACGACCAGTGCCGGGTGGGAGATGATCCTGATCGGCTGCGCCGTGGGCTTTGTCTTCGCGGCGCTTGTGCTTTGCATGACCATCGTCTCATTCCCGATGCTGCTGGACCGGCCGGTGGGCGTGCCGATGGCGATTGCGACCTCGCTGGAGGTGACGCGCCGCAACCCGGGCACCGTCGCCGCATGGGGCCTGATCGTGGCGGCCTCGCTGCTGCTGGGGTCGATCCCGCTGTTCGTCGGGCTGATCGTGGTGCTGCCGATCCTGGGTCACGCGACCTGGCATCTGTATCGTCGGGCGGTCACATGGCCGGATCAGCGGATGCGCCTGCACCGCTAGGCATTTGGCCGAAAGGGGCAGGGCGGTCCGCCCTGCCCCCGCCTAGATCTTCGCCTGCGCGCGAAGCTGCGCCAGAAAGGCCTGCAGGGCGGGCTTGCGTTCCTCGGACCGGCGAAACGCCAATGAGATCTGGCGGCGGATCTCGGGCTTCAGGCGGGCGACCCAGACGTCTTCAAGGTCATGGCTGGCGCGCAGCCCCGGCAGGATCGAGATGCCGCAGTTTTCGCGGATCATCGCGATCACCACCTCGAACCCGTTGCAGCGCGCGGTGATGTTGGGCGTAAAGCCCGCCGCCTGACAGGCCTCGGTCAGCATGGCCGTGTAATGGACCGAGGCGGTGTCGACGATCCACAGCTCATCTTTCAGCTCGGTCAGCGTGACGGCATTGCGCCCGTCCAGCGCATGACCGGGCGCGACCATGACGTTGAAGACGTCGGTCATCAGCGGGATCGTTGCGATATTCGCCTCAAGCGCGCCCTGAGGCACGTTCAGGTCGTCGATCAGCGCCACGTCGGTCTGCCAGCTGCGCAGCGAGGCCAGGCTTTCGCCGGGCTCCAGTTCCTCGAAGCGGATCAGCAGCTGCGGATGCAGCGCCTGCATGGCGCGGATCGTGCGCGGCAGCAGCGCCGCCGCGACCGAGGGGAAGGCGGCGACCCGCAGCTCTCCGTTGATGACCTCTTTCATCGCGGCGATATCGGCCTGCGCGGCCTCGATCTCGGCAAAGATGCGGTCGGCGCGTGCGGCGAGGCTGGCCCCGGCGGCGGTCAGTACGACCCGACGCCCGCGCCGCTCGATCAGGGGAATCCCGGCCTCTTTCTCCAGAAGCGAGATCTGTTGCGACACGGCAGAGGGCGAGACATACAGCGTCTCGGCCACCGCGATCATCGTTCCGCGCAGCGACAATTCCCGCAAGGCGCGCAGCCGTCCCAGATCCATGCAGCGTCCTTTTCCACCCCGGCGCCCGTGGGCGCGATCTGGCGCAACGTATAAGCAAGGTTAAACATATAGAAAAGAATTATTGTCTTTTACTGAACATGAACTCGGCTTAACCCTTGCATCAGACGTGACGCCGGGACGATCATCCCGCCCGGCGATTCAGCAGACTGGACAACAGATGGCGATTACCCTTCCCGATGATCCCGCGCGTGAGGCGCTTCTGGCAGGCCAGCCGGTGCTGTGGCTGAACCCCCGCCTGCAGCCGCAGGGGATCGAGGATCCGGCGCTGCCGGTCCGCCCCGATCAGGTCGCGGTCGCGGAAGCGAACTGGCAGCGGCTGGCCCCGCTGTTGCAGGCGCTCTTCCCCGATCTGGCGGCGACGTCGGGCCGCATCCGCTCGGATCTGGTGGCGCTGGAGCCGCCTTTGCGCCGCGCCATCGGGCAGGACGGGCCGGAGTTCGGGCAGATCTTCGTCAAGGCCGACAATGCCCTGCCGGTCGCAGGCTCGATCAAGGCGCGGGGCGGCGTCTATGAGGTCTTCATGCATGCCGAGGCGCTGGCCCGCCGGAACGGCATCGCCACCGATGACATCATGGCGCTGGCAAGCGACGAGGCGCGCACGCTGTTCTCGGGCCACACCATCGCGGTGGGCAGCACCGGGAACCTTGGCCTCAGCGTTGGCATTGCAGCGCGCGCGCTTGGCTTCAAGGCGGCGGTGCACATGTCCTCGGACGCGAAGGAATGGAAGGTGCAGCGCCTGACCCGTCTGGGGGTCGAGGTGGTCAAGCATCAGGCCGATTACACCACCGCCGTCGAGGAGGCCCGCCGCGAGGCCGAGGCCGACCCGACCATCTATTTCGTCGATGACGAGCGCTCTCAGATGCTGTTCTTCGGCTATAGCGCCGCCGCGCAGGAACTGGCCGCGCAACTGTCCGAGGCGGGCGTGACGGTCGATGCCGACCATCCGCTGTTCGTCTATCTGCCCTGCGGCATCGGCGGCGCGCCGGGCGGGGTGGCCTATGGGCTGAAGGCGATCTTTGGCGATGCCGCGCATTGCTTCTTTGTCGAGCCGGTGCAATCCCCCTGCGCCATGGTCCAGATGATGAGCGGGCGGGACGATTTGGTCTCGGTCTATGATGTCGGGCTGACCAACCGGACCGAGGCCGATGGCATGGCCGTCGCGCGCATGTCCGATTTCGTGGGCGAGGTGATGCGGCCGATGCTGTCGGGCATCTTCACCGTCGATGATGACGCGCTTTTCCGCTGGCTGTGGCATGCCCATGATGCGCAGGGCATCCGGCTGGAGCCCTCGGCTGCGGCCGGGTTCGGCGGCCCCGATTTCATCCTGAAAAGCGAGGCGGGCAGCGATTACCTGCGCCTGAACGGCATCGAAAGCCGGCTGGGGCAGGGCACGCATGTGATCTGGGCCACCGGCGGCGCTTTTGTCCCCGAAGAGCAGTTTCAGGACTTCCTGCAACGCGGCAAGGCGCTGGCGACGGGCGGCTAAGCCCCGCCCCTTCCATACCCATCAACCGAAGGGCCCCTGCGCCCGAACCTCTTTCACTGAACGGGGAGCGATCTCATGCGACCATCCGACACCGCCCTGATCGACGGCAAGGCCTTTGCGGCGGGGCTTGTGGCCCGGCTGGCCGATGAGGTGCTGGACATCCGCGCCGCGACCGGCCTTGTCCCCGGCCTTGCGGTCGTGCTGGTGGGCGAGGACCCGGCCAGCGCGGTCTATGTGGGCGCCAAGCACCGCCAGACCATGGCGATCGGCATGGAATCCTTCGTGCACCGCCTGCCTGCCGCGACCTCTCAGGCCGAACTCATGGCGCTGCTCGACCGGCTGAACGGCGACGCGGCGGTCCATGGCATTCTGGTGCAGCTGCCGCTGCCCGCGCATCTGGACGCGCATGAGGTAATCGCGGCCATCGCACCCGAAAAGGACGTCGACGGCTTTCACGTGACGAACGCGGGGCTGCTCGCGACCGGGCAGGATGCGCTGGTGCCCTGCACGCCCTTGGGCTGCCTCATGCTTCTGCGCGACCGGCTGGGCGATCTGGCCGGGCTGAAGGTCGTCGTCATCGGCAAGTCGAACATCGTCGGGCGGCCCATGGCGCAGCTTCTGATGCATGAGGATTGCACCGTCACCGTCGCCCATTCCCGCACCCGCAACCTGCCCGATCTGTGCCGCGCCGCCGATGTCATCGTGGTCGCGGCGGGCTGTCCGGGGCTGGTGCGCGGCGACTGGATCCGCCCCGGCGCGACCGTCATCGACGTCGGCATCAACCGCATCGAGGCCGATGGCGTCTCGCGCATCACCGGCGACGTGGCCTTTGACGAGGCCGGGCATGCGGGCGCGATCACCCCGGTTCCGGGCGGCGTCGGCCCCATGACCATCGCCTGCCTTCTGTCGAACACCCTGACGGCCTTCCGCCGTCGCCACCGCATCCCCGCCAGCGCGCTGGCCGCCGAATAGGACCCCTTCCCATGACCCAGACCACCAGTTTCGCCCTGCGCGTCGCCTGCCCCTCGATCCGGGGGGTGACCGCCGATATCGCCGGTTTCCTGGCCAGCCACGGCTGCAACATCGGCGACAGCGCGCAATTCGACGACGCCGACACCGGGCGCTATTTCATGCGCGTCAGCTTCCGCTCGGAAGAGGGGCGCACGCTTGAGGACCTGCGCGCGGCCTTCCTGCCTCTGGCCGAGCAATACCGGATGGAGCATGAAATCTTTGACGAAACCGTCAAGCGCAAGGTGGTGCTGATGGTCTCGCGCTTCGGGCATTGCCTCAATGATCTGCTGTATCGCTGGCGGATCGGGGCGCTGCCGATTGATATTGTCGCGGTGATCTCGAACCATCTGGACTATCAGAAGGTGGTGGTGAACCACGACATCCCCTTCCATCACATCAATGTCACGCGCGAGAACAAGCCCGAGGCCGAGGCCAAGCAGATGCGCATCGTCGAGGAAAGCGGGGCTGAGCTGGTGGTGCTGGCGCGCTATATGCAGGTGCTGTCCGATGAGATGTGCCAGAAGATGTCGGGCCGGATCATCAACATCCACCACTCGTTCCTGCCGTCGTTCAAGGGCGCGAACCCCTATAAGCAGGCGTTCCAGCGCGGCGTGAAGCTGATCGGCGCGACCTCGCATTACGTCACCGCCGATCTGGACGAGGGCCCGATCATCGAGCAGGACACCGTGCGCGTCACCCACGCCCAATCGGCCGAGGATTACGTCTCGATGGGCCGCGATGTCGAAAGTCAGGTGCTGGCCCGCGCGATCCACGCCCATGCGCATGGCCGCGTCTTCATCAACGGCAACAAGACCATCGTCTTCCCGCCCTCGCCCGGCTCCTTCGTGTCCGAACGGATGGGCTAAGCCGCAGGGCATTTCCCGCGCGGCCTTCGGGTCCGCGCGGGCGCAATGAAGGGCGGGGCGGCTTGTACCCGCCCCAAGCTGCATGCAACATGGCGGTTCCGGGCGGATCTTTCGCCGCCATGAACCAGAATGCCATGACCTCATCCGACCTGATCTCGACCGTCTTCCGCGAGGCTTTCCGCAATCACCCTGCGGGCGTCGCCATTGTCACCGCCGATCCCGGCGACGGGCCGGTGGCGATGACGGTCAGCTCACTCATTTCGGTCAGTGCCGAGCCGCCGACGGTGGCGTTCTCGATCTCATCGGCGTCCAGCGCGGGGCCGGTGCTGCTGCGGGCCAAGACGCTGGTCATTCACCTGCTGCGGTTTCGCAATCTGGAACTGGCGCGGATGGTCTCGGCGCGGGGCTCGGACCGGTTCGGGCCGGGCGTCGCCTGGGAACGCCTGCCGACCGGAGAGCCGCGCTATACCGAGGTCGCGACCTGGTTCCGGGCCGAGACCGTGGGCGTCCTGCCGCTGGATGGCGCGAGCCTGCTGGCCGCCCGCCTGATCGAGGGCGAGGTCAGCCCCTCGGACGTCCCCGAGACCGAATCGCTGGTCTATCTGGACCGGCGCTGGCATCGGCTGGACGGCGTGTGAAGGGACGGGCTGGCGCTGCCAGCCCTTGCCCCGATGGCTTAGCCGAAGCTGCGGAAACGCGTCTCATCCGCGATGAAGGGCTTTTCCGAGGGCGCGCTTTCGTTCGAGCCGAAGGGCATCTGCGCGCGCAGTTTCCACGAGGGCGGCAGGTCCCAGTTCGCGGCGGCCTTGTCGTCGATCAGCGGGTTGTAATGCTGAAGGCTGGCGCCGATCCCGGCATCGGCCAGCGTGGTCCAGACGGCCAGCTGCGCCATCCCGGTCGACTGTTCCGACCAGATCGGGAAGTTTTCGGCGTAAAGCGGGAATTTCTGCTGCAGACCTTCGATCACGCCCTGATCTTCATAGAACAGCACCGTGCCCGTGCCTGCGGCGAAGCTGTCGATGCGGGCGGCGGTCTTGTCGAAATCCTGCTCGGGCACGATGGTCTTCAGCGTCTCTTTGACGAAGCGCCAGAAGGTGCGGCTTTCATCGCCAAACAGGATCACCGCGCGCGAGCTTTGCGAGTTGAAGGACGAGGGGGCCTGACGCACGGCACTGCGCACCAGCGCGTCGATCTCGGCCGGAGTGTGGCTCAGGTTCGTCCCAAGGGCATATTGCGAGCGGCGTTTTTCAAGTTTGTCCAGCATCTTGTTCTTTCAACGGAATATCGGGTCAATCTGTGGGCGCATGACGCCCTTGAAACTGAGGTGGCCCCCGATCCCGGCTTTGGCAAGGCGGCACGTCGCGACAGTCAAGCGGTGAAAAGCAGGTTTGCGTTCACTGCATGGCTTGTCGTTGCGTCAGGCGCAGCGCGCCCGCGAAACTTCCGCACGCCCGGCGCGTTGCATCCGTCAGGCAGTTCAGGACGCATGAATGGATTTCGATACTCTTATCAGCACCTTCTCGAATTCCGAGATCACCTATCCGCTGCTCGGCAGCCTGATCGCCGGGGCGCTGATCGGGGCCGAGCGCGAGCGTCAGGGCAAGGCCGCCGGGCTGCGCACGCATATTCTGGTCTGCTATGCCTCGGCGCTGATGACGCTGGTTGCGCTTCACATGGGGTCATGGACGGCGGTGCTGGTCGAGGGCACGCAGATCGTGTCGGACATGTCGCGGATGCCGCATGCGATCCTGACCGGGATCGGGTTTCTTTGCGCCGGGGTGATCTTTCGCGAGGGCGCGTCGGTCCATGGGCTGACCACGGCGGCCTCGCTGTGGCTGACGGCGGCCATAGGCATCACCTTCGGCACCGGCCTGCTGGAGCTTGCGACCTTCAGCACGGTCATTGCCATGGTGGTGCTGTTCCTTTTGCGCTTCGCCCAGCGGATCGCGCCGCCCCAGCCCAAGCTGGACCTGCAGATGCGGGTCAATGCCGACAGCGAATTCGACGCGGGCCATCTGATCGGGATTCTGGCCCAGCAGAACCTGCACGCAGGCCCGCCCGCGCTGTCGCATGACCGTCTGGGCCGCACCCGCTCTTACCGCCTGCGCATTGCCGCCGGGCAGGCCGAATTCGATGTCGAAGCCTTGGGTCGGGCGCTGGATGCGGAACCGGCAGTGCAGGAATTCTCGATCACGCCGATCCTTCCGAACCATATGGCTGACGGCTAGGGGCGCTGCGGCGGGAACGGGCGGCTGAGATCGCGCGAACCTGCAAGGCCGAAGCGCCAGCGCAAATCCGTCGCACGAGAGATGCCGATGCGCGGCCCGACCAGCAGTGGTTGGGCCTCGTTGGGCAGTTCCAGCAGCAGGTCGCCGCCGTCGAAGGGCCGCCCGTCATCCTCGATCCGCACGTCCAGCGCCTGCGCAAGGCAGCCGGGGCCCGCACAGAGCCGGGCGCGGCCGCGCCGTTCCTGCATCGTCTCGACCCCGATCAGCGGTGTCAGCGCGCGGATCAGCACGGCCTCGCCGGGGCGGGCGACGACGTTCAGGCACAGATGGATGCCATAGCAGCGATAGACATAGGCATGCCCCGCCGGGCCGAACATCGCCTGATTGCGCGGCGTCGGGCCGCGAAAGCTGTGCGAGGCGGGGTCATCGGCGGCATAGGCCTCGGTTTCCGTGATGAGGCCGCCCACGCCGCGCACGATCAGCCGCGCGCCGATCAGGGCGGGGGCCAGCTCCAACGCTGAGATCTGGGGGTCAAAGGGCGGCATCGGCATCCGAAAACTGGCGGTCAGGCTTCAACTAGGCCGCAGCCGGGCGGATTTCCAGAGTGCCACCCGATCCTCGCTTGCGCTGATATTCGCCATGGACGGCGCGGCCCGACAACGCGATAAGGTGCCCGACGCGCCCGAACGCAGGTTGAAACGATGAGCATTGATCCGAAAATTGCGATTGTCACCGGCGGTCTGTCGGGCATCGGCAACGCCGTGGCGCGCCGGTTTCTGGCCGATGGCATGACCGTCCATATTGGCGCGCGGCGCGGCGATGACCCGGCGTTCCAGCAGGGCCTGCGCGCGGAATATGGCGATGCGGTCACCGTGGGGCCTCTGGATGTGCGCGACAGCGCCAGTGCGGATGCTTTTGTCGCGGGCGTCATGGCCACGCATGGCCGCGTCGATATTCTGGTCAATGCGGCGGGCGTTTATGAGGAAGCGCCGGTCAGCGGCCATTCCGACCGGATCTGGGACGATGCGATCGACACCAATCTGACCGGCACCTTCAAGATGATCCGCGCCGTCATGCCGCAGATGCTGGCGCAGAAATGGGGGCGGATCGTCAACATCGCCTCGGTCGCGGCGCATCAGGGGATGGCGAACAATGCCGCCTATTGCGCCTCGAAGGCGGGGCTGCTGGGGCTGGGGCGCTGCGTCAGCCTTGAGGGCGCGGCGGCGGGCGTGACCTGCAACAGCATCAGCCCCACCTGGGTCGAGACCGAGATGCTGCAGCAGTTCATCGAACAGGACATCGCCCGGACCGGCCTGCCCCGCGCCGAGGTGCGGGCGACCTACGAGGCCTCGAACCCGCAGGGCCTGCTGGTCCAGCCCGATGAGATCGCAGGCCTTGCCGCCTTCCTTGTCAGCGACGCAGCCCGCGCAATCACCATGGCCGATTATCAGGTCAACGCTGGATCGCTCTGGTAGGATTCAGATTGGAAGCGCCGCGCCATCACCGCCGCCACATCTGACACCGCCGCAAAATCGCCAAGCCCCAGACCCGCCCACAGGCGTTTCGCGCTGGTATTGTCATAGTGCGCATCGGCCTGCAGCGTGCTGGGCGCGTCGCTCAGCAACCGCCGCTCGGGCGCGGTCAGGGGCGCGGTCGCCAGCCATTCAGAAATCGGCAGGGCGGTCATGCCCTCGGGACTGGTCACCGTGCCATCGCCGATCAGGTTGCACCAATGCAGCCCCTGCTCCCCGGCCTGGCGGACCAGAAACCGCGCCGCCGCCCGCACATCGGTCATCTTGAAGCACAGCCCCTGCGGCACGCGACCCGAGGCGCGGCAGGCCTTCAGGATCGTCTCATAGAGATCCTTCGGGTTCGCGGCCTCCAGATCGCACAGCGAGGGCAGCCGCACGATGCTGGCCGAAAGGCCGGATGCGGCAATCGCCTGCTCGGCCGCGATCTTGGCCGCGCCATAGCCCGAAATCCCGTCAAACAGCGCCACCGGTCCTTCGGGGAAGGGGCCGCCCCGGTCCGGAAAGACCGAGGTCGAGCTGGAAAACGCCAGCGGCGCGCCCGCATCGCGGCAGAAATCAAGGATCGTCGCGATCCCCGCCTGCGACCACGCGACCATATGCTGCGGATCGACGGCAAGGTTCACCATCGCGGCGCAATGGATCACCGCCTCGGCGCTGGCGGCCAGTTGCGCATAGCGCGCGGGCTCCAGCCCGAAGCGGGGCAGGTCGATCGCGCCCGAGACCATCACCACGCGATCCTCGGCCACGCCAAAGGCCTGCATCTGCGCCTGAAGCCGCGCCTGCGGGTCGCGGTTGCGGGGGCGGACGAGGCAATAGATGACCTGATCCGGGGGCAGGGCGCGCGCGGCCTCGGCCAGCACATGCCCACCCAGAAAGCCGGTCGCGCCGGTCAGCAGGATGCCTTTGCGGCTGAAATCGGCAGCGGTGTCCATATCCTCGGACGGGGTGGACAGCAGCTCATGCAGGCGCTGCAGCGGCAGATTCAGCGCCCAGTCGAAATCGACCTGACGGCCATAGGCCTCCTCCAGCAGGACCAGCAGGTCGACGCACATCAGCGAATCGCCGCCCAGATCGTGGAAGGACAGCGCCGGATCAACGTCAGAGAGCGGATAGCGCAGCACCGATGCGGCAAGCCGGGTGACGGGCAGGGCGCCCGCGTCATCTTGGGGTGCCAGATCCTGCTGCGGTGGTTGCGGCAGCGCCTTGAAGTCGCATTTGCCCGAGACGGGGTTCAGCGGGATCTCCTCCAGCCGGGTCAGGAAGGTCGGGATGCAATAGCGCGGCAGCACCTCGGCCAGCGCATCCGCCAAAGCCTGCGGCGTGCGCTGCCAGATCTCGGTAATCCCCAGCTGGTGGTTCCGAGCGATCTGGTCGGGATCGGCGGTGTAATAGAAGATCAGCACCTGCCCCCGGTCCTCGGTCTGCAGGACCCAGGGGATGGCCTTGAGAAAGCCCAGATGCGCGCCAAGGGTTTCGGTCAGTTCGCGGGTCTGGATGCTATGGCCGCGCAGTTTCAGCATATGCGCGACGCGGCCCATGACGTGGATCTGGCCGCTTTCGGTCACATAGCCCTGATCGCCGGTGTCATAAAGACGGCGCGGCTGCCCCTCGAGTTCCACGGTGCGGAAGCGCTGCGCGGTCTCTTCGGGGCGGTTGATATAGCCCGGCCCCAGCATGCGATCGCCTTCGAAATGCAGAAGGCCCGGCTGGCCTGCGGGGCAGGGCTGGTCACGCTCATCCAGCACCACGGCGCGCAGGTGAGGCATCGCCACGCCGACCGAGACGGGCTGCGTGGGATCGCGCTTTCCGTCCACAAGGGTCATGCAGATGTCATGCGTCTCGCAGATGCTGTAGAGGTTCCAGATTGCGGTGTTGGGCAGTTTCGCGGTCGCCTCGGCGGCGAGGGCGTCGCTGACGACCTCTCCGTTCAGGACGACGCGGCGCAGGGGCAGGCTGGCCCCAATCTGCGGCGTGATCGCGCCAAGCGCCTTTTCGAAGAATGAGGGCGTGAACAGCATCTCATCCAGACCCGAGCGGGCGATGAACCCGACCAGCGCCTGCGGTGACATCAGGTCGTTGAGGCCGGGGAAGTAAAGCTCGGACCCGTCGCGCAGCGGGCGGAACATTTCCCAGATCGCGAAGATATAGATGCCGACCTTCATCGCCGGATCATAGGGCGTGTAGGCATCGCGCCAGCGATACGAGAGCCACGCCGCGTCATGCGTCACGGGGATGCATTTGGGCCGCCCCGTCGTCCCCGAGGTGGCGACCAGATAGATGATATCGGTCGGCGCGACATCCGCTGCGATCAGCGGCGCGCGCGGGGCCTGCGGAGCCTCGAGGCAGGATTGGGCGGTGATGACGCGGCAATGCGCGGGCAGCTGGCCGGGCTTGGCGGGCTGGCTGGTGATGATCGTGCCGACCTGAAGCTCATCGACGATATTCGTCAGCACCGCCTGCGGCATCGCCGGGTCCAGATGCACGAAGGGACGCCCGCAGACGACCGCCGCCGTGGCCGCCGCCCCCATCAGCGTGCCGGGCGCGCCAAAGACCCCGACCGGACCGTCCTCCAGCATCTGGTCGCGAAATGCCTGCACGAACGCGGCCAGATCGCCATAGCTCAGCCGGTGGTCCTGATCGTGCATCGCGGGCCGGTCACGATGGGTCGCAAAGGCCTGCACAAGTTCCGCAGGAACGCTCTGGCCAGCGGTGACCGTCGTCTTCGTCGAATGGGGCATGTCGCAAAGGCTCGATAAATGGTCGCTTTATGAGGCTTCGCAATAAAATCTCTGCCCCCGCTTGTCTATATTCGTGACGCTTCCCCACGACCATTGGGCATCCTATCGCGCCTGCGACGGGGCCTCGGACGGGCAGGGGGCTATAAGCAACGCTAATGTGTCATTCACACTACAAATTAGATCGGAGACGCGGCGTCACATAGTCTTGCGGCATCAACCAGAACTCATGGGGCTTCGATGAACCGACACACTGACGCCATGCCGAATGAACTGCTGCGCCTGCAGAAGATGCATAACGGAGAGAAGGTCCAGCCGACCTTCAGCGCCCCCGAGATGCAGCGCCGGCAGGACGGGCTGCGCAAGATCAACGCCGATCTGAAGCTGGATGGCTCGATCCTGACCTCCTACCACAACATCAATTATTTCGCCGATTTCGTGTATTGCTACTTCGGTCGCCGCTATGCCTTCGTCGTCTCGGACAAGGCGGCGACCTCGGTCACGGCGGGGATCGATGCGGGCCAGCCCTGGCGGCGCACTTTCGGCGACAACATCACCTATACCGACTGGCGCCGGGACAACTATTTCCACGCGCTTCAGTTGCTGCTGCCCGGCGCCAAGCGCATCGGGATCGAGTTCGACCACGTGAACCTTGATCTGCTGAAACTGCTGAAAGAGGCCTTCCCCGGCGCGGAATTCGTCGACATCGGCCAGCCGACCATGTGGCTGCGCACGATCAAATCGGCCGAGGAGATCGCGCTGATCAAGGAAGGCGCGCGCACCGCCGACATCGGCGGCGAGGCCATCCGCGACGCCATCGCCGAGGGCACGCCCGAGCATGAGATCGCGCTGGCGGGCACGCAGCGCATGATCCGCCACATCGCCCAGACCTTCCCCCATGCCGAGCTGATGGACACCTGGGTCTGGTTCCAGTCGGGCATCAACACCGATGGCGCGCATAACCCGGTCACCTCTCGCAAACTGGAGAAGGGCGATATCCTGTCGCTCAACTGCTTCCCGATGATCGCGGGCTATTACACCGCGCTGGAGCGGACGCTGTTCCTTGACCACGCCTCGGACGCGCATCTGGAGATCTGGGAGGTCAACACCGAGGTCCACCGCCGCGGGCTGGAACTGCTGGTGCCGGGCGCGAAATGCTCGGATGTGGCGGCGGAACTCAATGAGATCTATCGCGGCCACGGCCTGCTGGGCTATCGCAGCTTCGGCTATGGCCACAGCTTCGGGGTGCTGTCGCATTACTATGGCCGCGAGGCGGGCGTCGAGCTGCGCGAGGACATCGACACGGTTCTTGAGCCGGGCATGGTCGTCTCGATGGAGCCGATGCTGACCATCCCCGAAGGCATGCCGGGCGCGGGCGGCTACCGCGAGCATGACATTCTGGTCATCGGCGACAAGGGTGCCGAGAACATCACCAAGTTCCCCTTCGGGCCCGAGCATAACATCGTCAAATAAGACCCTGAATGGACCGCATTTGCGGTCCATTTCACCTTCCGCGCCCGGTCGCGGACCAGCCACAAAATCATCCAACAGGAGAGCCTGCATGTCCGTCATTTCGCAGGACGGGGTGCCTTTGCACCCTGCCCCCCGCCCGATCGACCATGAGGCGGAAGTGTCGTCCAGAACCATGCGCCGCGTGTTGACGGCCAGCTTCATGGGCAATTTCGTTGAGTGGTTCGACTATGCCTCTTACGGCTATCTGGCGACCGTCATCGCGCTGGTCTTCTTCCCCGAGATCGCGCCTTCGACCGCCCTGCTGGCCACCTATGCGCTGTTCGCGATCTCTTTCGTGATCCGGCCCATCGGCGGCATCATCTGGGGCGGGATCGGTGATCGCATCGGGCGGCGCACGGCGCTGTCGGCCTCGATCCTGATCATGTCGGGGGCAACGACGCTGATCGCGCTGCTGCCGGGCTATGCCCAGATCGGCATCTGGGCCCCGATCGCGCTTTTGCTTTTACGCATGGTGCAGGGCTTTTCGGCGGCGGGCGAATATGCGGGGGCGGCGGCCTTCATCTCGGAATATTCGCCGCCGGGCAAGCGCGGCTTCTATACCAGCCTCGTGCCTGCCAGCACGGCAGCGGGCCTGCTGGCCGGGTCGCTGATGTCGGCGGGGCTGTTTGCGCTGCTGGATGCCTCGCAGATCCAGTCCTACGGCTGGCGCATCCCGTTCCTTCTGGCCTTCCCGCTGGGGCTTGTCGGCCTTTACATCCGCCTGAAGCTTGAGGACACACCGAAATTCCGCGAGATGGAGGCCCGCCAGCCGCTGGACGCCATGCCAGTCGGCACGATATTTCGCGACTATCGCCGCCAGATCATCATCGCCATCGGCGTGACCTGCCTGAACGCGGTCGGCTTCTATCTGATCCTCAGCTATATGCCGACCTATCTGATCACCGAGATGGGTCTGGGCGAGACGGAATCCTTCATCGCCGTCAGCCTGTCGCTGGTGGTCTATTGCTTCTCGATCTTCGCGATGGGCAGGCTGTCGGACCGGTTCGGGCGCAAGCGGGTGCTGATCACCGCCTCGGTCCTGTTCATCCTGCTGACGCTGCCGCTGTTTCGGCTGCTGGACGGCGCGAGCTTCGCCACCATCGTCGCCGTGCAGATCGCCTTCGGCATCCTTTTGACCGTGAATGACGGCACGCTGCCCTGCTTCCTGACCGAGATCTTTCCGACCAAGGTGCGCTATTCGGGCTTTGCCTTCAGCTTCAACACCGCGAACGCCATCTTCGGCGGCACCGCGCCCTTTGTCGCGACCTGGCTGATCGGCGTCACCGGCAGCAAGCTGGCGCCTGCCTGGTATCTGGTGGCAATCGCAGTGGTCGCGCTGATCGCCATGGCGCTGGCGCGCGAAACCAAGGGACAGCCGCTGCCGGACTGATCAGCGCCCCTCCCTGCCGGCCTGATCGACCGGGTCGCCCCATCGGGGCGGCCGGGCGCATTTCCCCTGTTCTTTCCCCGGCAACTGCAGATACTCGGGCCATGCGCAACATTCCGACCGACCTGCTTCGGACCTTTGTCACCATCATCGAGCTGAACGGCTTTCGGCGCGCGGGCGACAAGCTGGGCCGGACCCAGCCCGCGATCAGCCTGCAGATGAAACGCCTGCAAGAACTGCTGGGCGTCAGCCTGTTTCTGCGCAACGGCAGTCTGGACCTGACCGAGCAGGGCGCGATCGTCGCCCGCCACGCGCGCCAGATTCTGGCGATGAATGACGACATGCAGCATGAGCTGGCGCAGCACAAAAGTGCGGGCACGCTGAAGCTGGGCATCCCCAATGATTACGCCGATCATTTCCTGCCCCGGCTGATCGCCCAGCTGGGGCAAGAGGCCCCGCAGCTGACCTTCAACGTGGTCTGTCAGGTCTCGCATCAGCTGATCAGCGGGCTGCAGCGCGATGAGTTCGACATGATCATCGCCCTCACCCCGAAAGGCGCCAGCGCCGGGGCGCATATGGTCTGGCCCGAGCCGCTGACCTGGGTCGGCAGCCTTGACGCGCCGCCGCTTCAGGGCAGGCCCGCCCGCATCGTCTGCTACCCCGAGGGCTGTCTTTACCGCAAAAGCATGATCGCCGCGCTTGGCCCGGAACGCGGGTATGAGATCGTCTATGAAAGCCCCAGCCTTGCGGGCCTGCACGCCGCCGTCAGCACCGGCTTCGGCATTACCGCGCTGTCGCGCCGGATCGTGCCGAAATCACTGCGCGCAATCCCCGAGGGTGGGGGCCTGCCGCCTCTGCCCGATGCCGAGGTGGCGCTTTACCTCAATTCCCGCCACGGTCGCAGCCCGGCGGTCCTGCGGCTGGCGAAGGCGTTCTCCAGCCTTTTCGAAGATCTGGGCTAAGACCCCCCGGCTGCGCCGTAACCTGTTGCAAATCCCCAAAATTCGCGGCACGCCTTGGGCCAAAGCCATTCAGCCGGTGCCGCCATGAACCCGCCTCCTGTCGCCGCGCCCTCGCAGGTGATCTCCCCGCAAAGCATCGCCGCCATGTTGCTGCTGGCGCTGCTCTGGGGCTTGTCGATTCCGGTCACGAAGCTGGGGCTTGAGACCACGCCGCCGATGCTGCTGACGGCGCTGCGCTATGCCATTGCGGTGCCGCTGTTTCTGGTGCTGCTGCCCGGACGCGGGCGACTGCCCCGCAGCGCACTGCCTCAGGTGGCGCTGCTGGGCATCCTTGGCATCGGCATCGGGCAGGTCAGCCAGACACTGGGCATCGTCGGCACCTCGGCCTCGACCGGGACGGTGATTTCCGCGATGATCCCGGTCTTCGTGGTGATTTTCGCCGCATGGAGGCTGCGCCAGCGGGTCACCGGCTGGCAGCGTCTGGGCATCGCGCTGGCCTTCGCGGGCATCGCCGCCGTCGCCATGGGGCAGGGCGGCGAAGGGGCCGCGCGCACCACGTTGCAAGGGGCGGTGCTGGTGCTGCTCTCGGCGGTGACGATCTCGCTTTACTATGTCTGGAGCATCGAGATCGCCGCCCGCCACGGCACGGTCGCCGTCGTCGTCTGGAGCACGATGGCCGGTTTCATCGCCATGCTGCCCTGGGCCGTGGCCGAAGCCCGCCGCGTGCCCTTTGACCTGACATTCGAGGCCTTCGCTGCCGCCGCCTATCTGGGGCTGGTGGTCACCGTGGCCGGGCTGTTTCTGTGGCTGTGGATCCTGCGCACCGTGCCCGCGCGCATCGCGGCCAGCGTGCAATTCCTGCAACCGCTGGTCGGCATCGCCGCCTCGGCGCTGGCCTTCGGTGACCCGATGGGGCCGATGTTCCTGCTGGGCGGCGCGCTGGTGCTGGCGGGCGTCGGGCTGACGGTGATGCGCGCGCCCTGACGGTGGGGCCGGGACGCGCCCGGCCCGAGGGATCAGGCGGCGGCCTTGCCGTCCGTCAGCTGCGCCCGCAATGCGGTGATGTTCAGTGCGGCCTCGGCCGCCTCACGGCCCTTCTGCACGAAATGCTCGCGGAAGATCGCCGTGTGATGCGCGGTTTCCTGAAAATGATGCGGCGTCAGCGAGACCGAGAGCACCGGCACCCCGGTCTCCATCCCCGCCTGCATCAGGCCGCTGACCACCGCCTGCGCCACGAAATCATGCCGGTAGATCCCGCCATCCACGACCAGCGCCGCAGCCGCAATGGCGGCATATTTTCCGCTGGCGGCCAGATCGCGCGCCAGAAGCGGCATCTCGAACGCGCCCGGCACGTCGAAGACGTCGATCTGCGCGGCCGGGATCAGTTGCTGGAAGCCGACCAGAGCCTGATCGACGATATCCGCGTGCCAGCGGGCCTTGATGAAGGCGTAACGGGTGTGTGTCATGTGATCTCCTTCGTCGTAAGTGACACGTCACCCAAGGCGATCACATGCGTGTCCCGCGGCTTGCGGGTGACGCACATTCTCTTTCATCCGGACTGTGACCGTCGGCCCAGGAATCGCACCTGATCTGCTGACCCCCTGCTGCGAGGGGCGCTCGCGGGCTTGCGGACGCGCCGCTTACCGCCGGTAGGGAATTTCACCCCGCCCTGAGAACATGGCGAAGCTGCCACGCCCGCAGCGTGGGTGCAAGGGGCTGGCGCGCGCTAGGCGCGCTTGCGGCAGATCATCACGTCCTGGAATTGCGGGAAGCGGCGGCGCACCTCGACCACCTTGAAGAAGCGGCCCCAGACATTCTTCAGATAATCGGTCTTGTAGAAGACGTTGCTGGCGTAAGAGCGTTCGTTCTGCCAGCGCACCACCAGCCGGTTGCCTTTGAACTTGCGCTCGGCATCTAGCACATTGCCGATATTGGGATAGTTCATCACCGGCTTCCACAGGGGCCAGTTCTCGTTCATGTCGGTCAGCGTGTGTTCGCTGTGGAAGGTCAGCCAGGCTAAACCGCCGGGGCGCAGGACGCGCTCAAGCTCGGCCAACCAGGCGGTCTCGAACGCCTCGATATGAGTGAAGACCGAGAAGGCCGAGACCAGATCCATCGAATTGTCCGCCAGCGGCAGCGAGGGGATCGTGCTGCTGTGGAACACCCGCGCCTGCGGCGGAAGATAAAGGTTACACCATTCGACATGCAGCCGGTTGATGTCGCAGCCGACGGCGCGGATGCCGCGCTCATTCAGCGCCATGTGCCGCAGCACGCGCCCCGAGGCGCAGCCGATGTCCAGATAATCGCGCACCTGAACGCCGTATTTGTCGGCCACATCCAGAAGGTTCTTCGCGTCTTGGAAACCGCTGGCCCAGAAGCTGAAGTGATGGGGGCCGTAATAGCCCTCGCGGTTCTGGGTCTCGGGCAAGGGCCAGGTGTCGCGCGCCAAGGCCTCGCGATAGTCGAGATGGTCGAACATCTTCTTGCGCTCGTCCGCCTCATAATGCTGGGCCGCCGGGGGCAAGATATTGAACTCCGGCTCTTTTCCCGAGTTCAGCGAGACCATGTCTTCCCAGATCGCAGCCATAATTTCGCCATAGATCTAGCCAATGCTGGGGCGATTAGCCGTAATCGCGCGTGCTCTGACAATTCACAACCGTCGGTTCGGCGGAAAACTGCGCGAGACGTGCCAGTGCGGCTTCGCAGATTGACGGACTGAAGGGCTTCAAATTTTACATAACTCTGGTTATCACATATTTATTTGGCGTCACGCAGCTTCCGGGCGAACCGCGACGACTCTCGGCCCCCCACGGTCCGGACGGGCGGAGATCAATGCGCCACATCTACAAAAGCAACCCGGGACCCCTACTCCGCCATCAAGCTCGCCATGCATTCGACCAGCTCATGCCCCAGCAATCCGGGGCGGCGATGGGCGGGCCAGGCGACGACGACGGTGCGGACGGGGTGGAACTGCATGTCCTCGCAGACCAGCCGGACGACCTCGCCGCGCCGCTCCTCGGCCTCGAAGGTGCGGGTGGCCGAGAAGCACCAGCCGAGGCCGGCCGCGACCATGCTCTTGATCGTCTCGACATCGTTCACTGTCCAGACATCGGTGGCGAAGATGCGGCCCACCCGCTCCATATCGATGTCGGGGCTGCGGACGTAGTAGATCTGCCGCTCCTGATCGAAGGCGCTCAGCGGCAGGGGCTGGGGCAGGCCCGCCAGCCGGTGATTGACGGCGCAGACCGGGGCCAGCGTCTCGCTGCCCAGATGCCGGGCGGCGATGTCCGAGGGGATCGCGGCTGCCAGCGTCAGCGCAATGTCGAACTCACCTTCCCGCAGATCATCCCACAGCGTCGCCAGCGACGAGTTGAAGAACTGGATGCGGGCGCGCGGATGGGCCGCCGAAAAGACGGCCAGCGCGCGGTTGATATCGGCGCGCGGGAACAGCACGTCGACCAGCACGCGCAGCCGCGTCTCCTCGCCCTTCTCAAGCGAGACGGCATGCGAGGTAAAGCCGCGCGCCCGCTCGACCACACTGCGGGCCTCGGCCAGCAGGGCGCGCCCGCGCTCGGTCAGGTCCGAGCGGTTCGGGCCCCGCCCCAGCAGCGGAAAGCCGCATTGCGCCTCAAGCTGAGCCAGCGAATAGCTGATCGAGGAAATCGGCTTGCGCAGCTCCTTGGCCGCCCCGGTCAGGCTGCCCTGATCGACGACGGCGCAGAAGGCGGTCAGCTGATCGACAAGATTGGGATGCATTTCGAAAATCCTGAAAGAAGTTTCCGATTCTTTTCGGTTTACCGGAAATTGAAACGGATGCTAGCCTGATTGCACTATTCCAAGGTCGCAGCAGGCGACCCGCAAGACTGTCTTTGGGAGGAGCAGCCATGCAGGGAACGAAGGCGCGCAATCCGTCGATGCGTGGCTGCCGATGAGCGGCGATGAGAACGTCCTTGTCTGTGACAATGTGGTGCGCCGCTTTGGCGGGGTCGTGGCGCTGAAGGGCGTCTCGGTCGCGGTCAAGCGCGGCGAGATCTTCGGGCTGGTCGGGCCGAACGGCTCGGGCAAGACGACGCTGGTGAACTCGGTCACCGGATTCTACCCGCCGCAGGAAGGCCGCATCACGCTGAACGGCACGCAGATCAATGGCTTGAAGCCCTATAAGATCGCCGGGATGGGCGTCGCGCGCACCTTCCAGAACGTCGCGCTGTTCCATGGGATGAGCGTGCTCGACAACATCCTGATGGGCCGCCACATCTATATGAAGCCCAATCCTTTGGCCTCGTTCTTCTATCCCTGGTGGGCGCGCAAGGAAGAGATCGCGCATCGCGAGAAGGTCGAGGAGGTCATCGACCTGCTGCAACTCGCCCCCGCCCGCGACGAGCATGTCGATGTGATCCCGCTTGGCCTGCAAAAGCGCGTCGAACTGGCCCGCGCCCTTTGTGCCGAACCCAGCCTTCTGGTGTTGGACGAGCCGATGGCCGGGATGAACCAGGAAGAAAAGGAATATATGGTCCGTTTCATCCTTGATGCGCAGGAGGCGCTTGGGCTGACGGTCCTGATCATCGAACATCACATGGACGTCGTGACCGCGCTTTGCGACCGCGTGCTGGTCCTGAACAACGGGCAGGAGATCGCGCAGGGTCCCGCGCGCGAAACCATCGCCAATCCGCAGGTGGTCGAGGCCTATATCGGAAAGCCCCGCAATGCAGCATGACCCCATCGACCTTGCCGCCGCCGAGGCGCTGCACCCGAATTGGAAACGCGACGACCACCTGCTGACCCGGCTGGCGGCGAACGCCGCCCAGCACCCGGCCGAGATCGCCATGCGCGAACGCGACCGTGGCATCTGGCAGGAATATAGCTGGTCCGATTACCTGACCGCCGTGCTGGAATTCGCCGCAGGGCTTGAGGCGCGGGGCGTGAAACCCGGCGATATCGTGCTGGTGATCGGCGACAACCGCCCGAACCTCTATTTCGCGATGCTGGCGCTGGCGGCTTTGCGCGCGATCCCCTCGCCCGCCTATCCCGACGCCCCGACCGAGGAACTGGCCGCGCAGATGGCGCGCGAGAATATCCGCTGCGCCATTGCCGAGGATCAGGAGCAGGTCGACAAGATGATGGAGGCGCGCGAGCGTCACCCAGACTTGCGCCTCGTGATCTATGACGATCCGCGCGGGTTGAAGGGGCGCGAGCCTGAGGGCGTCGCCGGTTTCGACGATCTGCGCGCCGAGGGTGCGGCGCGGCTGAAGGCCGAACCGGCGCTGGCGAAGGATCTGATCGCGCGACCCTCGGTCCATGATGTCGCGGTGCTGATGCATTCCTCGGGCACGACCGGCGCGCCGAAGGGCATTCCCTTGAAGCATGGCCATGTGCTGTCTGGCGTCCGGAACGCCGCCGCTGCCGGATATTTCCAGCAGGGCGAGGTGCATATGGCCTACCTGCCCATCGGCTGGGTCGGCGATTTCATCTTCTCGATTGGGGCGGCGCTGGATCTGCGTTTTTCGGTCAACATCCCGGAATCGCAGGAAACCGTGATGCATGACCTGCGGGAAATTGCGCCGACGCTGTATTTCTGTTCGCCCCGCGCGTGGTCGGCGATGCTGACGCGCGTGCAGGTGGGGATGGCGGAAACGACTGGCCTCAAGCGCAAGCTTTACGATTACTTCATGCCCCGCGCCATGGCGGCGGAACGCGCGAAGCTGGACGGCAAGCCCGCGACCAGCGGCGGTCTTTCGCGCTGGCTGGGCGAGGTGCTGGTCTATGGCCCGCTGCGGGATCGGCTTGGTCTGGCCCGCGTTGAGCGAGCCTATACGGCGGGCGAGGCGATTGGTGAGGATGTGTTTCTCTGGTTCCGCGCCCTTGGCCTGAACCTGCGCCAATTCTATGGCCAGACTGAAAACTGCGCGCTGGCGGTGGCCCAGAAGCCCGAGGATATCTCGCTGACCACGGTCGGCCGCCCCTTCCCCGGCGTAGAGATGAAGATCGACGAGCATGGAGAAATCCTGCTGAAGGGCGACAATATCTTCGACGGCTATTTCCAGAATGCCAAATCGACGGCGGAGACGCTGGTCGATGGCTGGCTGCATACCGGCGACGCGGGCCAGATCGAGCCTGACGGGCAGCTTGTGGTGCTGGGCCGTGTGTCCGAGGTGGTGGAAAAGGCCGATGGCCAGCGTTTCATCGCGACCTATCTGGAAAACCGGCTGAAATTCTCGCCCTATATCAAGGATGCGGCGGTGATCGGCAAAGGCCGTCAGATCCTCACCGCGATCATCTGCATCGACTTTCAGGCGGTGGGCCAATGGGCGCAGGAACATGGCGTGCCCTATACCTCTTACGCGGAACTCTCGCAAAGCCCGCGCATCTATGACCTGATCGCGGGCCAGATCGCCGAGGTGAACGCGCATCTGCCGCATGGCCTGTCGATTGACCGGTTCGTCAACCTGCACAAGGAATTCGACCCCGACGACGGCGAGGTCACCCGCACCCGCAAGCTGAAGCGCAATGTCATCGATGAGCGTTACGGCCCCATCATCGAGGCGCTGAACGCGGGCGCGCGCGAAATCGACTTCAAGGCGCAGATCACCTATGAGAACGGCCAGACCGGATCGCTTGACCGGGTCCTGCGGCTGTCCGACGTGAAGGGAGCCGCGTGATGGCCTATTTCTTCGAGCTTCTCATCAACGGTGCCCTCACCGGCCTCATGTATGCGCTGGTCGCGCTTGGCTTCGTGCTGATCTACAAATCGGCGGGCGTGCCGAACCTTGCGCAAGGCGCGGTGGTGATGACGGCGGGCTATGCGGTATGGCTTTTCATGTCGATGGGCCTGCCGGTCTGGCTGGCGATCCCGGCGGCGATGGTCGTGATGTTCCTCTTCGGTCTGGTGGTCGAGCGGTTGCTGCTGCGCCGCATGGTCGGCCAGCCGATCATCATGGTCGTGATGCTGACACTGGGCCTCGACATCCTGCTGCGCGGCCTTGTCCCCGGCATCCTTGGCTCGGCCCCGAAATCCATCGACCTTGGCATCAATTTCGCCCCGGTCATCATCGGCGATGTGTTCATCAACCGCACCTCGCTGATCGGCGGCGTGATTGCGATCCTGCTGGTGGGGGCCTCGCTTCTGTTTTTCCGCACCCGGCTGGGCACCAAGCTGCGCGCGGTTTCGGACGACCATATCTCCAGCTGGGCGGTCGGCATCTCGGTCGAGCGCGCCATCGGCATCTCATGGGGCCTTGCAGGCATCGCGGCGGTGGTTGCTGGCGCGCTTTGGGGCTCGGCGCAGGGGGTCGACTGGACGCTGTCGACGCTGCTCTTCCCCGCCATCGCCGTGGTCATTCTGGGCGGTATCGACTCGATCCCCGGCGTGCTGGTGGGCGGGCTGTTGGTCGGCATTCTGGGGTCCGTCGTGCCGGGCTATCTGGACAGCTATGTCGGGGGGTCCACCCGCGACGTCGTGACCTCGGTCATCATCCTGCTGACCATCATGGTCCGCCCCTTCGGCATCTTTGGCCGCGAAGACATTGAGAGGATCTGAGCATGTTCTACCGCCTCTCGGGGGTTTATCAGACCAATTACGCCGCTGACCGCAAGCTGTGGAAAATCCCGGCGGACCGCTGGCAGGTGATCGCGGTTCTGGTGCTTGCGCTGATGGCGCCGCTGTACGTCTCGCCGCTCTATCTCGGCAGCTATGTCCTGCCTTGGGTGATCTGGTCGGCGGCAGCGCTGTCGCTGACGCTGCTGATGGGCATGGCCGGTCAGCTTCATTTCGGCTTTGCTGCGGTCATGGCGATCGGCGCCTATAGCTCGATCCATCTGGTGCGCGCGGGCATCCCGTTCGAGATCGCGCTGATCCTCTCGGGCGTTGTCTCGGCGGTGATCGGGACGCTCTTCGGCGGCGCGGCGCTGCGGGTGAAGGGCCTTTATCTGGTCATGGCGACGCTCGCCATGCAGTATCTGGTCGATTGGGTCGTGGTGAACGTGCCGTGGATTTCGGGCGGGGCCCATGCCACGCTGCGCACGCCTGCTGTCAACTTCCTCGTCATGCCCATCGACAGCCTTGCCGCGCGCTATTGGCTGGCGCTTGGCTGGGCGGTGCTGATCACGCTGTTCTTCCTGAACGTCAAGCGCACCAGCTTTGGCCGCGCATTGGTCGCGATCCGTGACAAGGATTTCGCGGCGGCGGTGATCGGGGTCGACCCGTTCCGCACCAAGCTTGCCGCCTTCTTCACCTCGTCTTTCCTCGGCGGCGTGACCGGCGCGATCCTGGCCTTCTGCTACTACCGCGCCGTCACGCCCGAGCAGTTCGGCTTCAACGTCTCGATCCAGCTGGTGGCGATGGTGCTGGTGGGCGGGCTTGGTTCGGTCATCGGCAGCTATCTGGGCGCGGGCTTCGTGCTGCTGGCCCCGATTTTCCTGACCAATGCGATCTCGTCTCTGGCGGCGGCGGGCTGGGTGCCGGTCAGCCAGAACTTCCTGTCGCACCTACCGCTGATCATCTACGGCGCCATGATTATTGGCTTTTTGCTGTTCGAGCCGCTGGGGCTGGCCAAGATCTATGACAACATCCGCAAGTATTTTCTGGTCTGGCCGTTCCGCCACGCCAAAAGCTGAGGCCCTTGGGAGGGGGTTGAAATGGGAGGAAAAACAATGAAATGGCTGCGCACAACCGCACTGACTGCCGCCCTTGCCTTTGGCTCGGTCACGACGGCCGCCACGGCTGATGAAATCAAGATCGGCCTGCTGCAGGACTTCACGGCGGTCTATACGTTCCTGACCGGCGAATATAACCAGGGCCAGCAGGATTATCTGACGCTGATCAACGAAGAAGGCGGGATCGACGGCAATACCTTCACCGCCATCGTGCGCGACACCGGCAACCAGCCGCAGCGCGGGATCGAGGCCTATAACCGCGCCAAGGAAGAAGGCGCGGTGCTGTTCGACTTCCTCTCGACCCCGGTTTCGGCGGCCATTCTGGATCAGGCCGATGCCGACAAGCGCGTCGTCATCACCCCGGTCCATGGTCGCGGCGACGCCTCGGACGGGACGGTCTTCCCCTATATCTTCCCGATGATGGCGACCTATTGGGCGCAGGCCGCGAACCTTATCGAGTTCATGAAGACGAATGAGGGCGGGCTGGAAGGCAAGAAGATCGCCATCGTCCATATCGACAGCCCCTTTGGCAAGGAACCTCTGCCGATCCTTGACGCGCTGGCCGCGCAGGAGAAGTTTGAATATAAGGCCTTCCCCTATGCCTCGCCCGGCAACGAACAATCGGCCGCATGGTCCGAAGTGCGCCGCTATCAGCCTGATTTCGTGATGATCTGGGGCGCGGGCGGCGGTCAGGCGGTCTCGGTGAAAACCGCGATCCAGAACGGCATCAAGCCCGAACAGATCCATTCGGTGATCTGGCTGGCCGAGACCGACGCGGCCAATGTCGGCCCGATGATGAAGGGCGTGAAGCGCTTTGAGGCGACCGCCTCGGGGCTGGATCACCCGATCATCCAGCGCATTCAGGAAAAGGTCATCACGCCGGGCAAGGGTGCGGGCGATGCGAAAAACGTCGGCACCAGCTATTACAACCTGGGCGTCGCGACCATGGCGGTATCCGTCGAGGCCGCGCGGCTTGGGCTGGAAGGCGGCGGGCCGCTGGACGGCGACAAGCTGAAAGCGGGCTTTGAAAAGATCGCAGGCTACGATGCCGAAGGCCTGATGCCCGCCATCACCATCACCGCCGAGGACCATCAGGGCGGCGGCGCCGGTCGCGTCTCGGAATGGGATGGCGAGAAATGGGCCCCGGTCTCCGACTGGCACGCCGCCTACCCCGAGCTGATCCGCAAGACGATTGAGGACTCGGCCGCCAAGTACAAAGAGGGTCACTAAGCCATGCCCGCGCTGATGCTTGAGAACGTCGAAGTCATCTATGACAAGGTCTTCCTTGCGATCAAAGGCGTCTCGCTGGAGATCGGCGAGGGTGAGATGGTCGCGCTTCTGGGCTCAAACGGCGCGGGGAAATCGACCACGTTGAAATCCATCTCGGGGCTTCTGGGCCCCGAGCGTGGGCTGGTCACGCGGGGTGATGTGCAGTTTCAGGGCAAATCGATCCTGAACATGGGCGCGCCCGAGCGGGTGGCGGCGGGGCTGGTGCATGTGCTGGAAGGTCGGCGCATCTTCGGCCACCTGACCCCCGATGAAAACCTGATTGCCGCCTATCGCGGCGGCAATTCGGGCCGCTTCAATGAGCTGCGCGAACAGGTCTATGCCTATTTCCCGCGCCTGAAGGAACGTATCAAATCGAAGGCGGGCTATCTGTCGGGCGGCGAACAGCAGATGCTGGCCATCGGTCGCGCGCTGATGACCGAACCCAAGCTCATCATGCTGGATGAGCCTTCGCTGGGCCTGTCGCCGCTGCTGGTGCAAGAGATTTTCGGCATCATTCAGGACATCAACGCGCGTGAAAAGCTGTCGGTCCTGCTGGTCGAACAGAACGCCGCCGCGACCCTCGACATCGTGCACCGCGCCTATCTGATCGAACAGGGGCAGGTCGTCATGTCCGGCTCGGCCGATGTGCTGAAATCGAACCCGGATGTGCAGGACTTCTATCTGGGCGGCGCGGGCAAGGTCGATTACCGCAACGTCAAACATTACCGCCGGCGCAAGCGCTGGCTGGCCTGAGGAGTTTTCCCATGACCGCAGCATTTTACGACGCGGCCGAGGGGCGTTCGCCCGAGGCCCGTGCCAAGGACCAGCTTGCCCGGCTGAACGCCCAGTTCCAGCACATGCGAAGCGCGCAGCCCTTCTGGGCGGATCGCCTGCCCGAGGCCACGCTGACCTCGCTTGCAGACCTTGCCGCGCTGCCCTTGCTGCGCAAATCCGATCTGGTCGCGATGCAGGGCGAAAACGCGCCGCTGGGCGGGCTGAACGGCAATCCCGTGGGCGCGCTGCGGCGTCTGTTCGTCTCGCCCGGGCCGATCTTCGACCCCGAGGGGCGGGGCCGAGACTGGTGGAACTCGGCTGCGGCACTGCATGCGGCGGGGGTGCGGCAGGGCGATGTGATCCTGAACACCTTCTCGTATCACCTGACGCCCGCCGCCTTCATCTTCGAGGGCGGGGCCGAGGCCATCGGCTGCCCCGTCATCCCTGCCGGTCCCGGCAATACTGCCGACCAGTTGGTCGCCATCGCCCAATACCGGCCCCGCGTCTATGTGGGCGTGCCCGATTTCCTGAAGATCATCCTCGACAAGGCCGATGAGGCGGGCGCGGACCGTTCGTCGCTGAAAATCGGCATGGTCACGGGCGCGGCCCTGCCCGAAAGCCTGCGCGCGGAATTCGCGGCGCGCGGCGTCGATGTGCGGCAATGCTACGGCACCGCCGATCTGGGCATCATCGCCTATGAGACCGGCGGCAACGGCATGGTCGTCAGCGAGAACGCCATCCTTGAGATCGTGCGCCCCGGCACCGGCGATCCCGTCGCCCCGGGCGAGGTCGGCGAGATCGTGGTGACCCGGCTTGACCTCGACTATCCGCTGGTCCGCTTTGCCACCGGCGACATGTCTGCCTTCCTGACCGAGCCTCAGCCCGACGGCCGCACCGGGCCGCGCATCAAGGGCTGGATGGGCCGCGCCGATCAGGCAACCAAGGTCAAGGGCATGTTCGTGCGCCCCGAACAGATCGCCGCCGTGGCCCGCGCCGTGCCGGGCTGCGGACGGCTGCGGCTTGAGGTCTCGCGCGATGGGCAGCAGGACCGCATGCATCTGCGGGCCGAACATCCCGACCCCGCCACCGCCATCGTGCTGGCCGAGAAGCTGGCCGAACTGACCCGCCTGAAAGGCTCGGTCGAGGTGGTGACGCCCGGCAGCCTGCCCAATGATGGCAAGGTGATCGCCGATCTGCGCTGATCGCGCGCGCAGCGCCGCAGGCATCGGCGGGTTTTTGCACATATTCACTCAACCCTGACAGGGGCTTCGGGGCGAAAGGGAAAGGATAATTCCGCCCTTCCGCCCCGCCCGCACAACTGTTGCGGGGATCCGGGGGGCGCGCCTGCGCAAAGCTGCCGAGCGCGGAAAATCCGCGTGCAGTCGGGCGTCGATCATCGGAAAATCGGCCATGGGCCGCTGTCCCGGCCCGCATCAAAGGTAATGAGTTATGGCGTTCATGATTAACAATATCGACGGCGGCCCGATCTCCGCGCGTCAGCAGCCGCCCGAGAAGATCGACAAGCTCGACAAGAAAGTTGAGATTGAATCGGTCGACGGCCACAGCTCTCAGGGCGAACCGGCAGACCCCGCCGAACCGGGTGTGCCGCCCGATCCGCTGAAGAAGCAGCCCAACCGGGAGACGGTCATAGACCGCATGCAAGAGATCGCGAAGCAGCAGCATGAGACGCAAGAGGCCAACGACCTTCTGCGTGCCATCCTGAATCGCGTCTAGGGCCAGACCCGTTTTCCGGGCAGGGCGGCCCATGCTGCCCTGCCCGCATTTGCTGCGCCGCAGGCAGTTCGCGCATCGGCGCATCCCCAGAATAAGGATCAGGAGCCATGGCGTTCCGTATTTCCAATGTCGACAGCATGGCCGGGGCCGCACCGGCAGGTGCCCCGCAGGCTCCGCCGCTGCCGTATGCCCCGAAACCGACCGCAGAGCCCGGACCTGCCCCGCAAGCCCCGCCGCAAGAGCCTCCGATGACGGAAGAAGAGCGCGCGCAGCGAGAGACCGAGCGCATGCAGCGGGAACAGCAGGAAATGCAGAAGCGGCAGCAGGAGCTGGATGACTTCATAGAGAAAATGCGCCGAATTTTAGAAGGGATCTCCCGTCGATGACGAATTCGGTCGGGCTGCTACTGCCCGTGTTCGATCACGCAGAGGCCCCTTCCCGCACCGGCAAGACCCCAGAATAAGGATCAAGAGCCATGACTATCCAAAGCCTCAACAACATCGCCGGGGCGCCACGCGGGCCCGAGCCGCCGCCCCCGACCTCGGGGCCGCTCCCGACGCCGACCGCACAGCCTGCGCCGCCCCCTCAGGCCCCGCCGCAGACGCCTCCGCCGCCTGAACCTTCCATCTTGGAGCAACTCAAGCAGAAGCAGCAGGAAGAGGAGAAGCAGCGGCACCTTTGGGAGCAAGTCCTGAAGGATCTGGGCGAAACTCTGGGAAAAATAGTCAAGCAAAGATGAATCCGGACGGGCGGCCCTTGCCGCCCATCCTTAGCCCGTTGCGTCAGAAGGCCGCCGCTGCGGCCTCGGCCACGGATTGATCCTGTTCCCCGCTGCCGCCGCTGATGCCGACCGCGCCGACGATCCGGCCATCGCGCGTCAGCGGCACGCCACCCGCAAACACCATGACCCGGCCGTGGTTCGAGGTCAAAATCCCGTAAAATTGCTGGCCCGGCTGGCTGTTTTCGCCAAGCGCCTGCGTCGAGATGTCGAACGCGCGCGAGGTGAAGGCCTTGTTGATCGACACGTCGATGCTGCCGATCCAGGCGCCGTCCATGCGGGCATGGCTGACCAGATTGCCGCCCTCATCAACGACGGCAATGTTCATCGGCTGGCCCAATTCCTTGGCTTTCACTTCGGCTGCGGCAATGATCCGGCGGGCGTCCTCAAGTTTGACCATGACTGGCTCCTTCATGAAACAGGTTGGATTAACACCTGTTCAACTCGGGCCCATGGTCGCGGGGTTCCGCGCCTGACCGGCACTTCGGCGGGAAATGGCCGGGACGCGACCGGTCAGAAACCGATCGCCATCCCGTCCTTGCGGCTGTCGGACGCCCCGGTCCGCAGCCCCGTCGCCAGATCCAGCCGGATCGCCTGCGAGCCGCCCATCGGACGCGGCAGGCGCTTGATCTTGTGGCCGCGCGCGGCGAGGTCCTGAACGACCTCCTCGGGCATGGTGCGTTCGACCTGCAGCTCACCGTCGAAGGCGAAGCTGCGCGGCTCGTCCATCGCGGCCTGCAGGTCCATGCCGCGATCCACGACTGCCGAGACGAAGGCCGCCTGCCCCGCCGCCTGATAATGCCCGCCCATGACGCCAAACGGCATGATGCGACCCTCGCCCCGCAGGATGCCGGGGATGATCGTGTGCATCGGCCGCTTGCCCGGCGCGATGCAGTTCGGGTGCCCCTCGATCAGGCGGAAGGACGCGCCGCGGCTGTGAAACAGCACGCCCGTTTCCGGACACAGCCGGGTCGAGCCGAAGGCGTGGAAGATCGAGTTGATGAACGAGACCGCGTTCCCCTCACCGTCGACGACGCAGAGATAGATCGTGTCCTTGTGCTCGGGCTCATCCCACAGCGTCGGCGGCGTGGCGCGGTCCATGCGGATGCGGGCGCGCAAAGTGGCGATGGCGTCATCCGACAGCAGCCGCTCAGCCAGCCCCTCGCAATGGGCGGGATCGGCGATCAGCGCGTCGCGGTGGTGATAGGCCAGCTTCGTGGCCTCGGCCTGCAGATGCACGCGGTTGGCCAGTGGAACCTCGGGGCCCATGTCGAAACCTTCGAGGATCTTCAGGATCAGCAGCGCCGCCAGCCCCTGCCCGTTCGGGCCGCATTCCAGCAGCTCATGCCCGCGATAGCTGGCCGAAATCGGCTCTTGCCAGTCGGCCCCGTCGGTCGCGTCGTGGAAATCCTTCTCGGTATGCAGACCGCCCAGTGATTGCAGGTGGCGGGCCATCTTTGCGGCGTTCTCGCCCTGATAGAAGGCGGCGGCGCCCCGCTCTCCGACCTCGCGGAAACGCTGCGCCAGTTCCGGCTGACGCAGGATGTCGCCCGGCGTGGGCAACTGGTCACCTGGCAGGAACATGGCGGCGGCATGAACGTCACCGCGCAGGTCATTGGCGTAATTGGCGAAATCCGCCGCCACGCGGGTCGAGATGGCAAAGCCGTCCTCGGCATAATGGATGGCGGCGGCCAGCACATCCGAAAGCGGCAGGCGGCCATGATCGGCATGGAGCCGACACCAGGCCGAGACCGCACCGGGAATGGTGATCGCATGGACGCTCGTCTGTTCCAGCGCGGTCACGCCACGCGCGCTGAGCGCCGCCAGCGTCGCCCCGGCAGGCGCACGGCCCGAGCCGTTCAGCGCCCGCACCGGCCCGTCCTTCGGCGCATAAAGCACGAAGCAATCGCCGCCAATCCCGGTCATATGTGGGTCGACGACGCATTGCACGGCGCTGGCGGCAATCGCCGCATCCACGGCATTGCCGCCCTGCGCAAGGATCGCCAGCCCCGCGCTGCTGGCCAGCGCATGTGAGGTCGCGACCATGCCGCCGGTTCCATAGGTCGAGGGGCGGCGTCCGGAGAGAAAATCGAACTCGGTCACAGGATGGCCTCGATCAGGAAGGGGCCGGGTTCGTTGATCGCGGCAGACAGCACCCGGTGCAGCTCGGCTGCGCATTCGACGCGGGCCGAGGGCACGCCCATGCCCTTGGCCAGCGCGCAGAAGTCCAGCTCGGGGCGGCGCAGGTCCAGCATGTTCAGTGCATCCGGGCCGGGGTTGGTGCCGACGTTGTAAAGCTCGCGCTTCAGCAGGTCGTAGCTTTTGTTGGCGAAGATGATGGTGGTGATGTTCAACTGCTCACGCGCCTGCGTCCAGAGCGCCTGGATCGTATACATGGCCGAGCCATCGGCCTGCAGCGTGACCACCGGGCGGTCGGCGGCAGCAATCGCCGCCCCGGTCGCCAAGGGCGGGCCGATGCCGATGGCACCGCCGGTCAGCGACAGCCAGGAATGGGGTGGCGCGCCCGCCGACATGCTTTCGACCTCGGTCGCGCTGGTCAGGCTTTCATCGATGATGATCGCCCCTTCCGGCAGGGCCGAGACGATGGCCGCCGACAGCGCATGATCGGTCAGCGGACCCGCCGAGGGCGCGGTGATGCGCGGGCGATCCGCCATCTGGCCGGGTTTGGCGTCGATGGAATCGGCCAGCGCCTGCACGGCGGCACGCCCGTCCTGATCGAAATCCGACAGCTGGATGACCTCGCAGGCCTCGGGCAGAAGCAGGCTGGGCCGGTCGGGATAGGCAAAGAAGGCGACGGGGGCCTGCGCCTCGATCAGGATGGCGCGGCGGAATTTCGACAGCCGCTCGATCGCCATGTTGATCGGATAGGGCACGCGCGGAATGGCCGCGCGCCCTGCCCCGCGCTCGATCCGGCGGTTCGAGGTGGGGGCCATCAGCTCGGCCCCGGTCTGGGCGGCGATGCCCTCCAGCAGGCGCGTCGACGCGGGGTCCTCCAGCACGGTGCCGCCGCAAATGATGACGCAGCCCGGCCCGAGGGCTGCGACCGCATGCTTGACCATATCTTTGTCGAGCGCCCGGGGGCCGCTCGGCTCCATCGGTTCGACCATGACGCCGCCCGGCTCCCACCCGATGTCGGCGGGCGCGATCAGCGTGGCGATACGGCCCGGATGGCCCTTGGCGACGGCCAGCCCTTCGATGGCGTCCTTGGCGATGGTTTCCACGCTTTGCGCGGTCCGCACCCAGTCCGAGAACACCGCCGCCGTTCCCGCCAGATCCGCCGTCAGCGGCGCGTCATAGCGCAGGTGCCGCAGGGCGTGGTTGCCCACAAGGTTCAGCATGGGCGAGCGTGCCTTCTTAGCGTTGTGCAGGTTCGCGCCCGCGTTCGCCATGCCGGGGGCCAGATGCAGCAGCGTCACCGCAGGCTTGCCCGCCATGCGCGCATAGCCATCCGCCGCGCCGGACACGACGCCCTCGAACAGGCCCAGCACGCAGCGCATCAGCCGCGTGCGGTCCAGCGCATCGACGAATTGCATCTCGGACGTGCCGGGGTTGGCAAAACAGACATCGACCCCGGCATTCGAGAGGCTGCGAACAAGGCTTTCCGCGCCGTTCATCGGAGGTTGGTCTTTCATGCCTGCATCGTCCTTGCTTGTTCCAATATTTCCAGCCGTCGCAGCAGCGCGGGGCTGTCCTTGCCCGCTGCCGCGACGTCCATTCCTTCAACCGCCTCATCGGCGCGGTGACAGGCGACCAGCGTGCCGCCCAGCTGGCGCAGTTCGGGGCGTTCGGCGCGGCAGCGGTCCACGGCCATCGGGCAGCGCGGGTGGAAGGCACAGCCCGAGGGCAGCGCCATCGCGCTTGGTGTGCCGCCCTCGACCGGCAGCTTGTGGCGCGCGACCGTCGGGTCGGGCCGGGGCGCAGATGAGATCAGCGTCCGCGTATAGGGGTGGCGGGGGTTCAGGAACAGCTCTTCGGTGTCGGCCTGTTCCACGATCCGGCCCAGATACATCACCGCCACGCGATTGGCGATGTGGCGCACGACGCCAAGGTCGTGGCTGATGAAGACATAGGCCAGCCCCAACTGCCGCTGAAGGTCTTGCAGCAGGTTCACGATCTGCGCCTGAACCGAGACATCCAGCGCCGAAACCGGCTCGTCGCAGACGATCAGCCGGGGGCGCGTGGCCAGCGCCCGCGCAATGCCGACCCGCTGGCGCTGCCCGCCCGAGAATTCATGCGGATAGCGGTCGGCATGCCAGGCGGAAAGGCCGCACATGGTGATCAGCTCATCAACCTTGGCGCGGATATTGGCGGGCGTTGCCATGCCGTGCAGCAGCAGGGGCTCGGCCAGCGTCTCGCGCACGGTCATGCGCGGGTTGAGCGAGCCGTAAGGGTCCTGAAAGATGATCTGCATGCGCTTGCGCGCCTCGCGCAGGTCGCGGGTGTCCAGCGCCGTCACATCCTCGCCGTCCAGCCGGATCTCGCCCGAGCTGGGTTCGTGCAGGCGCAGGATGGCGCGGCCCAGCGTCGACTTGCCGCAACCGGATTCGCCGACCACGGCCAGCGTCTCGCCGGGGGCCAGCGTGAAGCTGACATCGGTCACCGCCTGCACCGTGCCGACCTGACGGCGCAGGAGGCCGCGCTTGACCGGGAAATGCTTCGTCAGGTTCTGGACCCGCAACAGTTCGGTCATGCGCGTGCTCCTTCGATGGGGGCCTTCCAGCAGGCGACCTCGTGCCCGGCGGTGATGGGGCGCAGCGGCGGCGGGCTTTTGCGGCAACGGTCATCGGCCAGCGGGCAGCGCCCGGCGAAGCGGCAACCGGGGATCGCCTGCCAAGGCGGCGGAACGGCACCGGGAATGGTGGCGAGCCTGCCACGCGCCGTGTCCATGCGCGGAACGGCAGCCATCAGGCCGATGGTATAGGGGTGCTGCGGGTCCTGGAAAATCTGCTGAACCTCGCCCTTCTCGATCACCGCGCCCGCATACATGACAACGACCTGCTGGCAGGTCTCGGCCACGACGCCAAGGTCATGGGTAATCAGCATGATCGCGGTGCCGGTGCGGTCCTGCAGATCGCGCATGAGGTCCAGGATCTGGCTTTGAATGGTCACATCCAGCGCGGTCGTCGGCTCATCGGCGATCAGCACCGCCGGGTCATTGGCCAGCGCCAAGGCGATCATCACCCGCTGCCGCTGCCCGCCCGACAGCTGGTGCGGATAGTCGTCGACGCGCTTTTCGGGCGAGGGCAGGCGCACCAGCGTCAAAAGCTCGATGGCGCGGTCGCGGGCGTCCTTGCCCTTCAGGCCGGAATGGATGCGCAGGCTTTCGATGATCTGGTCGCCGCAGGTATAGACCGGGTTCAGCGAGGTCATCGGTTCCTGAAAGATCATGCCCATGCGGCCGCCGCGCAGCTTGCGCATCTCGGCCTCCGAAAGCTTCAAGAGATCGCGCCCCTGCAGCAGGACCTGCCCGCCCTCGATCATCGCAGGCGGGCTCGGCAGCAGCCGCATGATCGACAGCGAGGTCACGCTTTTGCCGCAGCCCGATTCACCCACGATGCCCAGCGTCTGGCCCGGCATCAGGTCGAAGCTGACACCATCGACGGCGCGCAGGCTTTGGCCACCGCTGCGGAAACGGACCTGAAGGTCGCGGACGGAAAGAAGGGGTTCAGCCATCGACGACCTCATAACTGAAGGGAGAGGCGACCGAATGCGCCCGCTTCTTGGGGTCGCGATCGGTGAAGGCGGCCTCGGCCCGGCGCTGCGCGGCCTCCAGCCGCTCAAGGGCGGCGGGCAGATCGAAGGCCAGCACGCGGCCCGCCTGCACGACCTGACGGCCGTCAACGAAGACATCCGTCACCGCGCGTTCCGCCGCGACATAGATCAGCGAGCGCAGCGGGTCGCGCACCGGCCGCATCGCGGGATGGGTCACATCCGCCAGGAACAGATCGGCCTTGGCGCCGACCTCAAGCTTGCCGATGTCGTCGCGGCCAAGGATGCGCGCCCCGGCGACGGTCGCCGCGTCAAAGACATCGGCGGTCCGCAGGTCGAAGACATTGCCGCTCATCAGGCGGGAATTGATCAGCGCGTGGCGCATTTCCTCGATCATGTTGTGCGGATAGGTGTCGGTGCCGATGCCCATGGGCACGCCCGCCCGGCGATAGCGGCCAAAGCTGCGCAGGCTCATGCCGCGCCGCTGGAAAACGGTCGGGCAATGCGCCACCGCCGCCCCCGAGGCGGCCAGCCGCTCCAGATCGCGGCCCTGCGGCCAATGCACCCAAGGGTGATCGTTCAGGAAGATACCATGGCCGATGATCGTGTGCTGGTCCAGCACGCCAAGGCTGTCCAGCCATTCGACCGGGGTCAGGCCGTGGCGGCGGGTGATCTCGTGGAATTCGACGACCGATTGCGCGGCGTGGATCTGCATCTTCAGCCCGCGGCGCTTGGCCTCGGCATGGCTGTCGCGGATCAGCTCGGCGGTGCAGGTGTCGATCTGCGCCGGCGCGACCATGCCCGAAAGCCGCCCCGAGGGGTCGGCATCGGCGCGGTCGATCACCGCCATGGCGGCCTGCATCGCCGCCTCTCCGGCCTTCGGGTCCCATTCATATTCGGTCAGGTGGCCGTTCATCGTGTACCAGCGGGCCGAGCGGTACATGGGCGCGGCAATCGCCCGCAGCCCCGAGGCCGACAGAAGCTCCAGCCAGCCCTCATAGGGCACCGACAGATCGACCAGCGTGGTCACGCCCGACAGCAGAGCCTCGGATAGCGCAACCTCGGTGCAGGCCAGGCGGCCTTCATCGTCGGGATTGAACAGCGCCATATATTCGTAAAGCGAGCTTTGATAGAGCCCGTCGGAGGCCAACTCGTCCAGAAAGCCCTTGTTCATCGGCTCGGACAGCGGGTGGGAATGCATGTTCACCAGACCGGGCGAGACCATCTTGCCGCGCCCATCGATCTCGGTGGTCACCGGCCCGTCATAGCGACCGCCGACCTGCACCAGACGGTCGCCCGAGAAGGCCACGTCCTGACCCTTCAGGAACTGGTGCCGAGCCGAGGCCGAGTTGTAGCCGATGATCCAGTCGGCATTGCGGATGACGGTGATATCGTTTTGCATTCCAGCCCCTTGCCTTCGCTGCCGGGACGGCGTTGACCGCCGCCCCGTCGTTTCACTGGGTCGCGCCCGCTTATTCGCGGTATTTCAGGTCCAGACCCTTGTAGAGACCGGCGCCATAGTTGTTGTGCGGCACGATCGGCTCCAGCTTCACGGATTGCACGATGGTCATCGGCTCGTGGTAAAGCGGCAGCCAGACGGCGGCTTCATGCACCTTGTCCAGCACCTTGGCGTAGGCGGCGGCGCGGCTGGCGTCATCGGTCGCGCGGCGGCCTTCGGCCAGCCATTCGTCGGTCTCCGGGTCGTTCCAGTTCATCCGGTTCGGCGTCGGGATATTCTTCGACAGGAAGTACAGGTTCAGCGCATCACCGGCCGAGATATAGGGATAGCTCATGCCGAAGCTGTCGAATTCCTGCGTCGCGACCTTGCCCCAGAATACGGTGGCGTCAAAGACCTGAATGTCCAGACCAATGCCCACCTTCAGCAGCTCCGCCTGCACGAATTCGGCCAGCTTCTGCCAGGTCGAGCCACCCTGGATGTAAAGGTTCGGGCGCAGCTTCACGCCGTCCTTTTCGCGGATGCCATCGGCACCGGGCTTCCAGCCTGCCTCGTCCAGCAGCTTGATGGCGGCCTCGGGGTCATATTTGATCAGCTTGTCATTCAGCGCCGGATCCCAGTCGAGCGCGTTTTCCGAGATATAGCTATGCGCGGGCGTGACCTCTCCGAACAGGATGTCGCGGGCCAGCGCGTCCTGATCGACCGCCATGTTCATCGCGCGGCGCACCGCCGGATCGGAGACGGTGGGCTTGTCGACCTTGAAGCCGATGAACCAGGTCCAGAACGCCTCGTCCGAGCGGTGGACCTCGACGGTGGGGGTGTTGCGCATCTGCGCGAAGGCAATCTGCGGGATATATTGCGTGACCTGGCTTTGATCGGTCATCAGCGCGACGGTGCGGGTGTTTTCCTCGGGCACGATCTGCCAGGTGACCTTGGCCATATGCGGCGCGCCCTTGTTCGTATAGAACTGCGGGCCCCAGTTATAGCCTTCGTGGCGGGTCATCGTCATACGGTCGCGCGGCAGCCATTCGCCCCAGCAGAAGGGGCCGGTGGTGTTCAGCCCGGTCACGCCGAAATCGGCACCCAGCTTTTCCACGTCATTCTTGTCGATCACCGTCGCGAAGCTTTGGGTCAGCTGATAGAGCAGCTCCGAGAAGGGCTCTTCCAGCTGATAGACGACCGTCTTCGCATCTGGCGCAGTGATGTCCTTGACCGTACCGGCACGCCAGGCCACCGGCGATTTCGTCTCGGGGTCGATCCAGCGTTTCAGCGAATAGACCACGTCATCGGCGGTCATGTCGCGGCCGTCGCAGAACTTGATGCCGTCCTTCAGGTGGAAGGTATAGGTCATCTTGTCATCCGAAACTTCCCAGCTTTTCGCCAGACCGTCGGTCACCGTCTTCATGTCCGGCTCAAGCGAGACCAGCGTGTCGCCCAGCATGAACAGGGATTCAGCCGCGGCGCGGGCGGTCGATTTATGCGGGTCGTAGTTGTTGCTGTCGACCTCGCGCACGATGTTGATTTCCTGCGCGAAGGCCGTGCCGGTCAGGACGGCAAGTGCACAGCCCAGAAGCAAGGTCTTTTTCATGGTTGCTTTCCCTGTTGATATTGTCGTTCAGCTTTTCAGTCTTGGATCAAGAACGTCGCGCAGGGCGTCACCCGCCACATTGGCGCAAAGCACGATCAGGAAGATCACGACCGAAGGGATGGTCGCGATATGCGGCGCGAACAGCAGGAAGTCGCGGCCCTGCGCGGCCATCATCCCCAGTTCCGACGCCGGAGGCCTCGCGCCAAGGCCCAGAAAGCTCAGCGCCGCGCCGATCAGGATCACCTGCCCGAAGCGCAGGCTGAGGAAGATCATGATGGACGAGATCGAGTTGCGCAGCAGATAGCGGCGGAAGATCGTCCAGTCCGAGAGGCCGACCGCACGGCCCGCCTCGATATATTCCTGTCCCATGACGCCGATGCCGATGGAGCGCGCGATCCGCGCGCAATCGGGGATCGAGGCGATGCCAAGCGCCACGATCACCGGCCAGACGCCCGGCCCCGCGACGGCGACCAGCGCCAGACCCAGCAGGATCGCCGGGAAGGACAGCATCATGTCGTTGAGGCGCATGACCCAGGGGTCGATCTTCGGATACATCGACGCCAGCAGCCCAAGGCCCGAGCCGATGACCCCGCCGATGCCGACCGCCACAAGACCGATCAGCAGCGTCAGCCGCGTGCCGTAAAGGATGCGCGACAGGATATCGCGGCCCTGCCCGTCGGTGCCCAGGATGAACTCCCAGGTGCCTCGCTCGGTCCAGACCGGCGGCTGCATCACCGAGCGGCTGTTGAGGTTCGGGTCATGCGGCGCAATCAGCGGCGCGATGATGGCGGCGATCACGATGATGGTCAGCAGGATCAGCGCCAGCATCGCGGCACGGTCGCGCATCAGCGCGCGCCACCAGGACTTGTGGACCGGGGCCGCATCCTGCGGCGCGGCAGCGGGGGTTTGCGTGTCGGTCGCGCTCATTTCTTCTGCACCCTCGGATCAAGGCGGGCGTAAAGGATGTCGACGATCAGGTTCACAAGGATGAAGCCAAGCGCCAGCACCAGAATCGTGCCCTGCGCCAGCGGGAAGTCCGCCGACAGGATCGCGCCCACCGCCAGCCGCCCGATGCCGGGATAGGAAAAGATCGTCTCGGTCACCACCGCGCCGCCCAGCAGATAGCCGATCTGCAGACCGACCAGCGTGACGACCGGGATCAGCGCATTGCGAAGCCCGTGGCGCAGGATCACCTGCGTCTCGGTCAGGCCCTTGGCGCGGGCGGTGCGCACATGGTCCAGACGCAGCACCTCCAGCACGGACGAACGCGTCATCCGCGACACCGGCCCGATGAAGATCAGCCCCAGGGACAGCGCCGGCAGTGCGATATGGCGCAGCCCGTCCACGGTCCAAAGCGGCCCACCCCGCCCGATGAACGGGAAGATCGGGTATTTTACGCCCAGAAACTGGATCAGCAGCAGGCAGATGAAGAAGATCGGCAGCGACACCCCCGCGACCGAGATCGCCATGATCGCCCGGTCGATCAGCGAGCCGCGCCAGACCGCCGCCAGCGTGCCCATGGCGATGCCCAGCGGGATCGACCAGATGAGGCTCGCGAACATCAGCTCCAGCGTGGGCACGATCGCGGCCGCCAGCTCGCTGCTGACTGCCTTGTTCGAGATCAGCGAGCGGCCCAGATCGCCATGCGCCAGCCGCTCGATATAGCGGCCGAACTGCACGATCATCGGCTGGTCAAGGCCCATCTCCTCGCGGATCTTGGCGACGATTTCGGGCGTGGCCGAGGGTCCGGCCTGCACCGCAGCGGGATCGCCCGGGGCAAGCTGGACCAGCGCAAAGCCCAGAAACAGCACCCCAAACAGGACCGGGATGGAAACCAGCAACCGGTTGATGATCGTTTCGATCATGCGTCGGCCTTGTCACGGACGCCCTGCCCGGCCCTTTCATGCGCAATGCGGCCGCCAAGGATCGCCAGATCGCAATTCGCCTGCAGAATTTCCGCCGGGTCGATGGTGAACAGGTCGCGGTCCCAGACCGCCACATCGCCCAGTTGTCCGGGGATCAGGCGGCCCTTCACCTCTTCTTCGTGCGAGCCATAGGCCGAGGCATAGGTATAGGCGTGCAGCGCCTCTTCCACGCTCAGCCGCTGCGCCTCGCCCAGCACCAGACCCTTCGCGGTCTTGCGGGTGATGAGGTTGTAAAGAACCGGGCGCGGGTCGATCTCGGTCACCGGGCAATCGGTCGAGGCCGAGGGCTCCAGCCCCGCATTGATCCAGTCGCGATAGGGGTGCGAGCCCTCGACCTTGTCGAGTTCCGCGACTGCACAGTAAAGCTCTCCGAACCAGTACATGAACGAGGGTTGCGGCACCGGCAGGACATGCATGTCGATCATGCGCTGCAACTGGTCGGGACGCAGCCAGCCGCAATGCTCGATCCGGTGGCGGCGGTCGGGGGCGGGCGTGTCCTTCAGCGCGGCCTCATAGGCGTTCAGCACCTCGTCGATGGCAGCATCGCCGATGGCGTGGATGGCCATCTGGTAACCGGCGCGATGCGCGGCCAGCACCATGGCGCTGAGTTCCGCCTGATCGGGAATGCAAAGGATGCCCTTGTCGTCCGGATCGCCGCCCTTATAGGCCCAGGTCATCGCGGCGGTGCGCCCGCTGGCGCTGCCATCGGTGAAGATCTTCACCGGGCCGTGGCGGAACATCTCATCCCCGGTGCCGGTGATCATCCCGGCGGCGGTTGCCTGATCCAGAATGGATTGCGTCTTGTCGCCCATGATCGTGCCATAGACGCGCAAGGGCAGGCGTCCGGTCCGATTGGCCTCCAGATAGGCTTCCATCTCGGGCCAGCCGCCCTGAATGCCGATGGCGGCCTCCATGCAGGAGGTGATGCCATGCGACAAAAGCACCTTGCCCGCCCGCTCGATGGCCTCGACCAGCTGCGGCACGTCGGCCTTCGGCATGATGTCGGTCAGCTGCTGGCGGCCGGTTTCGGCCAGAAGGCCGGTCAAACGGCCGTTCTTGCGCTCGATGAGGCCACCTTCGGGCGAGGGCGTATCCTCGGTGATCCCGGCCATTTCCAGCGCCAGAGAGTTCGCGACGCCCAGATGCCCGTCGGTGCGCACGACATAGACGGGATGATCCGGGCAGGCCATGTCCAGCTCTTCGCGGAAGGGATGGCGGCCGACGTCCAGCTTGAAATTGTCATAGCCCCGGCCGGTGATCCATTCGCCCTTGGGCGTGACGGCGGCCTTGGCGCGCACGGCGTCCAGCAGTTGCTCCAGCGTCTCGACGACCTGCGGGCGCAGATCGACCTCGGCCATGGCCAGCCCGTACATGTGCAGGTGCATATGCGCGTCGTAAAGACCGGGCGTGGCCAGTCGGCCATCCAGCGCGATTCGTTCGGTCTTTGGCCCCGCCAGCGCGGTGATCTCGGCATCCGAGCCGACAGCCAGCACCTTGCCATCCGCGATGGCGACGGCCTCGGCAAAGCCCAGACCCTTGCCCTTCCAGACCCGGCCTCCGGTCAGGATGCAATCTGCGACGCTCATTCTGCGGGCCTCTGATGGGGAACGTGCGATGGGATCACGAGAGCCTCCTGTCCGGTCGTTCTAACACCCCATGATGGTAGCAGGACCGACCCGGATCCGGTCAATCAGACCAGCCCGTATTCTGCGGCGCGGCTAGGACCTGCCAGAATATTGCGCCAAACGGCTAGATTTGCAGCGCTTTCACGCAGCAATCGCAGCAGGGATTTCCTGCTGCAGCGCCGCATAAAGAATTTTATCCAAGAATTATAATTCTTGTTCCAGATTTCTGCTGTTCAACCCCAGCCCGCCGGACCAAGGGCGACGACGGTTGCGGCCAGCGCCGTCAGGAAGGATTCCATCATCTGATCGGGCTGGCTGCCTTCGGGCAGCACCGCCACCACCGCGACCCGCGTGACCGGAGAGAACTTGCGCGTGACGATGGCGGAACCCGGCGCAACCGCCGCCGAATAGGGATCGACCACCGCGACGCCCAAGCCCGCATTCACCAGCGCGCAGGCGCTTTGCGCCTGATCGCAGCGCAGTTGCGGCTGATAGCGGATGCCCTGCAGCGCATAGGCCCCCTCGACCAGCGTGGTCAGCACCGGCCCTGCCGAGATCAGGCGGCTTTTCACCAGATCCGCCGGACCCAGGACCGAGCGCGTGGTCAGCAGGTGGTCGCGCGGCAGCACGGCGACCAGCTCGGCCCCGCCCAGAACGTGGGTCTGGACGCCGGGGATATCCACCGGCCCCAGCAGCAGGCCGACATCGGCAAGCCCCAGTTCCACCGTCTGGGCCACCTGCTCGGTCGGAAGCAAGGTCAGATCCACCTCGATCTCGGCGCGGCTCGACAGAAGATGGCTCAGCGCGGGCGGCAGCACCGCATTCCCCACCGGCGCCGTCGCCGCGACCGAGATCCGGCCCCGGCGATTGTGCTTGAGCCTGTGCAGACGCCCGGCCAGATTGCCCAGAACGCCGATCAGCGGGCGGATGTCGTCATAGACCAGACGCCCCTCATCCGTGGGCTCCAGCCGCCTGCCCTTGCGGCGGAACAGCGTGACGTCCAGCTGCGCCTCGAAAGCCTTCACCGCGTTCCAGACCGCCGATTGCGACAGGCCCAGATGCTCGGCCGCGGCAGGGGTCGTGCCGCGCTCCATGACGGCGGCGAAAGCCTCGATCAGGCGCAGATCCAGGTCATTGCGGCGGTCGATACGCATGGCGGTCCTCAAGCAGGGCGGTTCAGGTCAACCCGGGGTTTTCCGGAAAGCGGGCGGCTGTCAAGCGCCCTGCCCTAGCCGCGCGATTCGGGCGGGCTGACCAGACCGCCCATGGCCGCCCAGTCGTTGAACCCGTCCTTCAGATGCGCCGCAGGAAAGCCCATGTCCTGCAGCATCGCCGCCGACAGCGCCGACCGCCAGCCCGAGGCGCAGTGAAAGACGAACCGCCGATCCTGCGCGAAAACCTCATTGAAATAAGGGCTTTCCGGGTCGATGCAGAATTCCAGCATGCCGCGCGGACAGTGAAAACTGCCGGGAATGAAGCCCATGCGGTCACGCTCGGCCTGTTCGCGCAGATCGACAAAAACCACGCCCGGATCGTCCAGCAGGGCGAAGGCATCGCGGGTGTCGATTTCTTCGATGCGCGCACGGGCAGCGGCGACCAGATCGGCGACCGGGGTCTTCAGCCTGACCATGTTCCCTCCCAAGGTGGATTGGTCCTGAATGACCGGGCCATGGTCGCATTCCAGACCCGATGCGGCAAGGGAAATGCCTAGCCCGGCTTGCGGCGGCGCGGACCCAATTCGCTGACGATGACGCCCAGCACGATCAGGGCGGCGCCCAGAATGGCCAGCCCGGGCAGCCGGTCGCCCGCCATGCGGCCGAAGATGCCGCCCCAGACCGGCTCTCCGGCATAGATCACCGTGGCGCGGGTCGGTGAGACCGTCCGCTGCGCCCAGTTCATCGCCAGCTGGATGAGCGCGCTGGATGCGCCGAGGCCCAAGCCCGCCGCCAGCCAGACCCATGAGAAGGTGGGCACGCCCTCGCCCGCCAGCGGCATGGCGGCGAAGGCCAGAAGCCCCGCGACGATCAGTTGCACCACCGTCACCCGGCGGCTGTCGACCTGGTTGGCGAAGCGGCCGATCAGGATGATCTCGGCGGCGATGGCGACCGCGCTCAGCAGCGTCGTGAGCTCGCCAAGGCTCAGCGAGACGCCCCCGGCCTGCGGCCCCGCCAGCAGGATCAGCCCGGCGAAGGCCAGCGCGATTCCCGCCCAGCTGGCCAGCCTTGGCGGGCGGCGCAGCACCAGCCATTGCAAAAGCGGCACGATGGGCACGTAAAGCGCCGAGATGAAGGCCGACTGGCTGCTGCTGACGGTCTGAAGCCCATGCGTCTGCAGCCCGTAGCCCAGCCAGATCGCGACGCCGATGGAAGCGCCCGCGCGCAATTCGGCCTGCGTCAGGCCGCGCATATGCCGGTGAAACAGCGCCACGCAGATCGCGCCCGCGACCAGAAAGCGCAGGCCCACGAAGAACAGCGGGCCGCTGCTGCGCATGGCGTGATGCACGATCAGGAAGCTGGCCCCCCAGATGATCGTCGCGCCGATCAGGGCGAGTTCGTGGCGCGAGAACATGGGAAAGGCCGCCGGTGGCTTGGGGTTGACGCCCCTCGCCCTAGGTCAATCCCTGCGACGGGGCAAGACGCCCGGGCGGGCCTGAGGCGAAAGAAAGGGGATCTGCCAAGCGGGCGCGCCGGACCTGCCGATGGGTGGGTACAACTGGCTTGCTGGGAAGATGTAAGCTGGCTTGCTTGCGAACGGGCTGGCTGGCCTTGCTTGATTGGATATCTAGGAGGCCGTGCGGGCGAAGTCAATATTGTTTTGAGAAATCAATTAGTTGAGTGTTTTTATTGGGTTTCACTGCGTGACGGATTCCGATGCCGAAGCAAGCACTTGCCGTGAAATGCCGGGCGCGGGGGTGGGGGGATTTTTTTGCGTTGGGTCATCTCGTCGGCCGAGTTTGACCTGTCCGGTGATGGCCAGCCGGGCAAGCTCCATTGGCCGCGCGAAAACCCGCGCCTGCGGGAAATTTATGTTGGACACCTGCCTGCCAACACCCACCATTCCCCGTAAGTATCAGAAGCTGCTTTTCCACCGGAGGCTTTGTTGAAACCCTTGGCCGCAATACTCTTTGCCAGCGCTTTCCTTGCCGCCTGCAAGAACGATCCCGTCGATCTGGGGCTGTTCTGCGGCACCGATGCCGCTGATACCGTCGCGCGGTCCAGCGCCATCGCCTATGGGCCCGATGTGCCGCCTCCGCAGGTGCAGCGTGTGCGGCCGATAGAAGAAAGCGATCTGGTCGGGGTCATGATGGGCGATCCGGCGCCGATCGGTCTGATCTCGACCGATGCCACAGGCGCGTTGCATCATGTCGTTTGCGCCGATGCGCTCTGTGCGGTGCAGGATGCGGAAAAGGCTTTGGCGGCGTGTTCAGATCAGGCGCAATGCCGGATCGTGGGCGCGGTCAAGACCGCGACCTTTTATCCGTTGTATCTGGACGATGATGCGGGCGGGCATATCTGTGCCGCGCGGTGGGCGAATGACCGATCCTAGCCCGCGCGAAAGGTCATCACCTAGCCGGGAAGCGATATTTGGACAAATGAAGCGCCTGCGACGCACGGCGACTTTGTTCCATTAGGCCGCTGATCTGACACGGTTCGCCCCCTTCCCCCGGCGGTCAGCCGAAATGCCGATAAACGAGATCGGTCGGGTCCTGCCCCCGGGCAGTCTTGTCAAGCACCGCGCCCAACCGCTCGGCCAGGCGGCAGGACCGGTCATTCTGCGGATCGACGTAGCTGACCAGCGTCGCAAGTTGCCGGACGTCTCTGGCCCAGTCTCGAAAGGCCGAGGCGGCCTCGAAGGCGTATCCCTGCCCCTCGGCCCCGTCAAACAGCAGCCAGCCCATCTCCTGCTCGGGGAAAAGCGGCCCTGAGTTGATGCCGACCTGCCCCAGACAGGCGCCGGTCTGCCGGTCCTCCAGCATCAGGGACCCCGCGCCGAAGAAATCCCATTGCGCATGATCGGCGCAAAACATCCCCCAGGCCGCGCTGACCGAGTGCGGCCCGCCCATGAAGCGCGCGCGCTCGGACTGCATCAGGGTCGAGAATGGCGCCCAATCCTCGGCCCGCATCGGGCGCAGCAGCAGGCGTTCGGTGGCAAGCGTGGGGATCGCGGTCAACTTGGGGCCTCGTGGCTTTACAACATAGCGTGCAGCCACTTTATGGGGCGGCACTCCGGGTGTAAAATGGCGACCTTGTTGAGCCATTGGAGGGCAAAATGTCCACCACCTTCAACGTACACAAAGCCTCCGCCTACGATCAACTGATGGGCCGCTGGAGCCGGAAGCTTGCGCCCCTGTTCATCGAATTTGCCGAAGTGGCCGAGGGCGACAGCGTGCTGGACGTCGGCTGCGGCACGGGCAGCCTGACGTTCGAGCTGTCGAATATTCCCTTCCTGTCGCGCATCAACGCCATCGACATGTCGCCGGTCTTTGTCGAGGCCGTCCGCGCCAGGAACAGCGATCCGCGTGTCGCCGTTCAGGAAGCGGATGCGCAATCGCTTCCCTTCGAGAATGCCGGGTTCGATCGCGTGTTTTCCCTGCTGGTGCTGCATTTCGTGGCCGATGTCGACCAGGCTATGAGCGAAATGCGGCGCGTCGCCCGCCCCGGGGGCGTGGCGGCTGCAGCGGTCTGGGACCATGCGGGCGGCATGCCGGTGATGCGCATGCTGGTCGATTCCCTTGCGGCGGTCGTTCCCAAGGCCGAGGCCTTCCGCACGCGCTTCTGCTTTCAGCCGATGACGCAGCCCGGTGAACTGGAACATGCCTTCATCACCGCCGGGTTTGACGAGATTCAGCAGGCGGAGCTGACCATTCGGATGAACTACCAGAATTTCGACGATTTCTGGTTGCCGATCGCCGCTGGCGAGGGACCATTCGGGCCGCTGATCAGCCCCCTCTCGGATGACGAGCGGGCGTTGGCCGCAACGACCCTGCGCGCGGCATTCGAGGCTGGTCGACCGGACGGCCCACGCTCTTTCGCCAGCACGGCGTTCGTCTGCAAGGGGCGCGCGCCCTGACGGGATCATCGGCGGGCCAGATCACCGCCATCAGACGCCACCGTCCGCAGCCAGTCCGCGAATAAATCCAGCGACCTCGGGGCCGTCGCCGAGGTGGGGCGGATCAGCGCATAGGGGCTGCGGCCCGGCAGGATATGGTCGCAGGGCTGGCACAGATGACCGTCGGCCAGCGCGCGGGCGGCGAAGATGTCGGGCAGAAGCGCGATCCCCAGACCGGCCTCGGCCGCGGCCATGACCATGTCGAAATGCTCGAACCTCGGGCCGCGCAGGCGGCCGAAGGGGGCAAGCCCTAGGCTCGCCATCCAGTCGCTCCACAGATCCGGGCGGGTCGATTGCTGGATCAGCGGATGGGCCATCAGATCGGCGGGGGTCACCGGGCCGGGCCCTACCAGCTGGCGCGAGGCCACGACGATCAGCCGCTCGGCGCAGATCGGCAGGACCTCGGTGCCGGGGCGGGCCATCTCGGTCCGTTGCAGGGCGGCGTCGAAGACCGAATCCTGAAAGTCGACCGGGGACAGCGCCTCGCCCAGATCGATGCAGATTTCCGGGTGCAGCGCCGAGAAAGCAGCAAGGCGCGGGATCAGCCAGGTGGTGGCGAAAGTCGGAAGGACCCCCAGCCGCAGCACATCCTCGCCGCCGCCGAAGGCCATGACCATGCGGGCCGAGGCGTCGATCCGCTCAAGAATCTCGCGCGCGTCGCGGACCATGGCGCGGCCTGCGTCCGACAGGATCAGGCGCTGGCGTTCGCGGTGAAACAGCCGCACGCCCAGCCGGTCCTCCAGCCCCCGGATCGAGCGGCTGACCGCGCTTTGCGTCAGGCTCATCGCTTCGGCGGCAGCCGAGGCCGAGCCCGCGTCCGCGCACAAGACCAGCGCGCGCAATTCCTGAACCGTGGGCGTATGCGCCGGGCGGGACGGCAAGGTCATGATCAAATCTCATCAACTCATCCATATTCATCGTTAGTCGGCAGGCGCGAATTTCGCTAGTCCTGCCCTGAATATTGGAGGGATTGATGGCACCCGCACTGAAACCGAAAGACGCCCCTGATCTTGGCCGCTTTGACTGGGAGGACCCTTTCCGGCTTTCGGATCAGCTGAGCGAGGAAGAGCGGATGCTGCGGGACGCGGCGCGGTCTTACGCGCAGGACCGGCTGCAGCCGCGCATCATCGACGCCTATCGCGAGGAGCTGACCGACCCGGAAATCTTCCGCGAGATGGGTGCGATGGGCCTGCTGGGCGTCACCGTGCCTGAGGAATACGGCGGCATCGGCGCCTCTTACGTCGCCTACGGCCTGATCGCGCGCGAGGTCGAGCGCGTCGATTCGGGCTATCGCAGCATGATGTCGGTGCAATCCTCGCTGGTGATGTACCCGATCTATGCCTATGGCAGCGAGGAACAGCGGCAGAAATACCTGCCGAAACTGGCCTCGGGCGAGTTCATCGGCTGTTTCGGCCTGACCGAGCCGGACGCGGGCTCGGACCCCGCCGGCATGAAGACCGTGGCGAAGAAGACCGCCGGGGGCTATGTGCTGAACGGCTCGAAGATGTGGATCTCGAACGCGCCGATCGCGGATGTCTTCGTGGTCTGGGCCAAGTCCGAGGCGCATGGCGGCAAGATCCGCGGCTTCGTGCTGGAGAAGGGGCTGAAGGGGCTTTCGGCGCCGAAGATCGGCGGCAAGCTGAGCCTGCGCGCCTCGATCACCGGCGAGATCGTGCTGCAGGATGTCGAGGTTGGCGAGGACGCGCTGCTGCCCGGCGTCGAGGGGCTGAAGGGCCCGTTCGGCTGTCTGAACCGGGCGCGCTACGGCATCAGCTGGGGCGTGCTGGGGGCGGCCGAGTTCTGCCTGCATGCCGCGCGCCAATATGGGCTGGACCGGCACCAGTTCGGGCGGCCGCTGGCCAATACGCAGCTGTTCCAGCTGAAGCTGGCGAATATGGCGACCGAGATCGCGCTTGGCCTTCAGGCCAGCCTGCGGGTGGGTCGGCTTCTGGATGCGGCGGAGGCGGCGCCCGAGATGATCTCGATCATCAAGCGCAACAACTGCGGCAAGGCGCTGGAGATCGCGCGGGTGGCGCGGGACATGCATGGCGGCAACGGGATCTCGGAGGAGTTCCAGGTGATGCGGCATGCGGCGAACCTCGAGACGGTGAACACCTATGAGGGCACGCATGACGTCCATGCGCTGATCCTGGGACGCGCCATCACCGGGCTGCAGGCGTTCTTCTGAGG
>NZ_VLKU01000005.1:0-49181 GCF_007830335.1 Paracoccus sulfuroxidans
CGGTCACGTCCGTCGTGCGGAAGTAGAACTGCGGACGGTAGTTCGCGAAGAACGGCGTGTGACGGCCACCTTCCTCTTTCGTGAGGATATAGGCTTCCGCTTCGAACTTCGTGTGCGGCTTCACCGAACCGGGCTTGGCCAGAACCTGACCACGCTCAACGCCGTCACGGTCGACGCCGCGCAGCAGCGCGCCGATGTTGTCGCCAGCTTCCCCACGATCCAGCAGTTTGCGGAACATTTCCACGCCCGTGCAGGTCGTTTTCTTGGTGTCGCGGATGCCCACGATTTCCAGTTCGTCGCCGACGTTCACAGCGCCACGCTCGACGCGGCCGGTCACAACCGTACCACGGCCCGAGATCGAGAACACGTCTTCGATCGGCATCAGGAACGGCAGGTCAACCGCACGCTCGGGCGTCGGGATGTAGGTGTCGACGGCTTCCAGCAGCGCCTTGATCGAGTTCTCCCCGATTTCCGGATCGCGACCTTCCAGAGCGGCCAGAGCCGAACCCTTGATGATCGGAATGTCGTCGCCCGGGTAGTCGTAGGACGACAGCAGCTCGCGCACTTCCATCTCGACCAGTTCCAGCAGTTCCGGATCGTCGACCTGGTCAACCTTGTTCATGTAGACGACCATGAACGGGATGCCGACCTGACGGCCCAGCAGGATGTGCTCGCGCGTCTGCGGCATCGGGCCGTCAGCAGCGTTCACAACCAGGATCGCGCCGTCCATCTGCGCCGCGCCGGTGATCATGTTCTTCACATAGTCGGCGTGGCCGGGGCAGTCGACGTGTGCATAGTGACGCGTCGCGGTCTCGTATTCGACATGCGTCGTCGAGATCGTGATGCCACGGGCTTTCTCTTCAGGGGCGTTGTCGATCTGATCGTAGCCCTTGAAGTCGCCGAAATAGCGCGTGATCGCCGCCGTCAGCGTGGTCTTGCCGTGGTCAACGTGGCCAATCGTGCCGATGTTGACGTGCGGTTTCGTACGTTCAAACTTTGCCTTTGCCATAAGCATGGCTCCTTAAATTCTGGTGTTCGTCAAGGGAGAGGCGGGGCAAGGCCCCGCCAATCCGATTAAGCGTATTTCTTCTGGATCTCGTCCGAGATGTTCTGCGGCACGGCGTCGTAATGGTCGAACTGCATCGTGAACACCGCGCGGCCCGAGGACATCGAGCGCAGGTTGTTGATGTAGCCGAACATATTGGCCAGCGGGACCATCGCGTCGATGACGTTCGCGTTGCCGCGAGTGTCCTGACCGCGGACCATGCCACGACGGCTGGTCAGGTCGCCGATGATCGAGCCGGTGTATTCATCCGGCGTCACGACTTCCACGCGCATGATCGGCTCGAGCAGTTTTGCACCTGCCTTGCGCAGACCTTCACGCATACCGGCGCGAGCAGCGATTTCGAAGGCCAGCACCGACGAGTCGACGTCGTGGAACGCACCGTCGATCAGCGCGACCTTGAAGTCGATGACCGGGAAGCCTGCCAGCGGACCGGAGTCCATGACCGACTTGATGCCCTTCTCGACGCCCGGGATGTATTCCTTCGGAACAGCACCACCGACGATCTTCGATTCGAACGTGTAGCCTTCGCCCGGCTCGGTGGGCGTGATGACCAGCTTGACGCGCGCGAACTGGCCGGTACCACCGGTCTGTTTCTTGTGCGTGTAGTCGATCTCGGCTTCGTTCGAGATGGTCTCGCGATAAGCCACCTGCGGCGCACCGATGTTCGCCTCGACCTTGAACTCGCGCTTCATGCGGTCGACCAGGATGTCGAGGTGAAGTTCGCCCATGCCCTTCATGATCGTCTGGCCCGATTCGATATCGGTTTCGACGCGGAAGGACGGGTCTTCGGCCGACAGGCGCTGCAGGGCGAGGCCCATCTTCTCCTGGTCAGCTTTCGACTTCGGCTCGACGGCGATCTCGATGACCGGCTCGGGGAAGGTCATGGTTTCCAGAACCACCGGTTTCGCCGGATCACACAGCGTGTCACCCGTGGTGGTGTCTTTCAGACCGGCCAGCGCGATGATGTCGCCTGCGAAGGCTTCATCGATCTCTTCACGGTTGATCGCGTGCATCACCATCATACGACCGACGCGCTCACGCTTGCCTTTGGTCGAGTTCAGCATCTGGTCGCCTTTTTTCAGGGCGCCCGAGTAGATGCGGGTGAAGGTCAGCGAGCCGACGAAGGGGTCGTTCATGATCTTGAACGCCAGCGCCGAGAAGGGGTCGGTGTCGGAAGCCTTGCGAGCGATGTTGCGCTCTTCGGTTTCGTCATCCGGGGCAAAGCCCATCAGGTCCGGAACGTCCGTCGGAGCCGGCAGATAGTCGATCACCGAGTTCAGCAGCAGCTGAACGCCCTTGTTCTTGAAGGCCGAGCCAGCAAGAACCGGGAAGAACGACATCGACAGCGTACCCTTGCGGATCAGCTTGCGCAGCGTGTCCTCGTCGGGCTCGTTGCCCTCAAGGTACTGCTCCATCGCGTCGTCGTCCATTTCGACGGCGAGTTCGATCATCTTGCCGCGCCATTCCTCGGCCAGATCCTGAAGCTCTTCGCGGATCGGCTGACGGACCCAGCTTGCGCCGACGTCTTCGCCCTTCCAGACCCACTCTTCCATCTTGATCAGGTCGATCGCGCCTTCCAGCTTGTCCTCGGCACCGATCGGCAGAGCGACCGGGCAGGGGATGCCGCCGGTGCGGTCCTTGATCATGTGGACGCACTTGAAGAAGTCCGCGCCGATCTTGTCCATCTTGTTGACGAACACGATCCGCGGAACCTTGTAGCGGTCAGCCTGACGCCAGACGGTTTCGGTCTGCGGCTCGACACCGGCGTTGCCGTCGAGCAGACAGATCGCACCATCCAGAACCGCCAGCGAACGTTCGACTTCGATGGTGAAGTCCACGTGGCCGGGGGTGTCGATGATGTTGAACTTGTGGCGCAGCGATTGATCCGGGGTGAACTCGGTATCTTCGTGCTTCTGCCAGAAGGTCGTGGTCGCAGCGGACGAGATGGTGATCCCGCGCTCTGCTTCCTGTTCCATGAAGTCCATGGTGGACGCACCATCGTGCGTCTCGCCCATTTTGTGGTTCTTGCCGGTGTAGAACAGGATCCGCTCGGTCGTCGTGGTCTTGCCCGCGTCGATGTGGGCCATGATCCCGAAGTTCCGGTAGCGCTCCAGCGGATATTCGCGTGCCATTAAGGGCCTTCCTTCCGTTACCAGCGGTAGTGGCTGAACGCCTTGTTGGCGTCGGCCATCTTGTGGGTGTCTTCGCGCTTCTTCACCGCAGTCCCACGACCGTTGACGGCATCGGACAGTTCACCTGCCAGACGCTCTTCCATGGTGTGCTCGTTGCGGTTCTTCGCTGCGGTGATCAGCCAGCGGATGGCCAGAGCCTCGCGGCGGGTCGGGCGCACTTCGACCGGAACCTGGTAGGTTGCACCACCGACGCGACGCGAGCGCACTTCGACCGAAGGCTTCACGTTGTCGAGGGCTTCGTGGAAGACTTCGATCGGCTCGCGCTTCAGCTTGCCCTCAACACGCTCCAGCGCGTTGTAGACGATGCGTTCGGCGGTCGATTTCTTACCGTCAACCATCAGGTTGTTCATGAATTTCGTCAGAACCCGGTCGCCATACTTGGCGTCGGGCAGAACTTCGCGTTTTTCAGCGGCGTGACGACGTGACATTGAAGTATCTCCTTACTTCGGACGCTTCGCGCCGTATTTCGAACGACGCTGACGACGATCTTTGACGCCTTGGGTATCCAGCACACCGCGCAGGATGTGGTAACGGACACCCGGAAGGTCTTTCACACGGCCGCCACGGATCAGCACGACGCTGTGCTCCTGGAGGTTGTGCTTTTCGCCCGGGATGTAGGAGATGACCTCGAAGCCATTCGTCAGACGCACTTTGGCGACTTTACGCATAGCGGAGTTCGGTTTCTTCGGCGTCGTGGTGTAGACGCGCGTGCACACGCCGCGCTTTTGCGGGCATGACTGGAGGTGCTGCGACTTCGAGCGCTGCACCTTGGGCTGCCGCGGTTTGCGGATCAGCTGTTGGATCGTCGGCATTCGGTTCCCCGTTTTGCTTTCGTCAATACTCGCGACCGATTGGCCGCGCCACTTCTCGACGGCGAATCACGCGAATCGTGAAACGCCAAACCCATCCTGTCCCTTGCGGGGAGGACGGGTAGTATTCCAGAGGATCAAGGCGTTGGCCTGGATCGCGACCTGTCAGGTTTATCTGGGCACCGGACAGAATTCTGTCGGGTGTCGGGCGTATATGGGGATTCCTGCCCCGAGTCAACAACCCCAGCGGGGACGCGGCGCGCCCGGCAGCCCGAATTCCCGCGCCGCCTCATGCAGGCTCGCAAGGTCGATGCGGAAGCGTTCGGCCAGCAGCGCGCCATGTTCGGCGGGGTCGCCGTCCAGCGCATAGCCCGCCCCGATCGCGCCCGAGTCATTGTCGTGGTTCAGCATGCGCGCAAACATCACCCTGCCCGTCATCTGCACCCCCGACATGGCCATGCCGATCTTCCAATGCGGGAAATGCACGACCGAGCGCCCGGCGTCGGGTGGCAGATAGATCGTCAGCGCCGCGACGGCGTTATAGATCATCCGCTGCTCGGCCTTGATCCCGCGCTCGGTGGCCTTCAGCACCATGCCGCGCGAATAGTCACAGAAGAGCCGCCTGTGCTGCGCCCAAAGCGGCCGCATCGCGGCGAAATCGCGGCGCGCGTGATGGATATAGTCGATGGCGACGGCATCGTCGTCATCCTGCCGGAAGTGGCCCACCACATCCGCATCCGCCTGAATATGCGGCGCGACTGCGGCCAGGCAGGCCTCGTTGTGCCGCTCCATCGGCGGGACCAGGGCCAGCTTGAACTGCGGGAACATCTCGCAAAGCTCGCGCAGGTTCGACAGGTAAGGCTCGGGCAGATCGGGGCCGGTCATCAGCACCAGCGTGAAATCCGGATCGGTCTGGGCGATCAGCGCGGGCAGGGTGACATTCTCGAACCAGAACCAGCGGCGCTCCAGCCGGGCGGGGTCGTAAAGGAACGCCCGGCGTTCCTCGATGGTGTCATGCCCGACCTGAAATCCACGCCCGCCCAGATAGGAAAACCGGCAGAGCCCCAACATCTGGACCTTCATGTCAGCGCGCTCTCCTTGCCTTTCCATCGCGCAGGATCGCATAGATCCCCGCCCCCACGATCATGGCGGCCCCGACCCAGGTCCACAGATCCGGCCATTCGCCAAACACCAGCAATCCCAGCAGGATCGCGGCGATCAGAGAGGTATAGCGGAAGGGCGCGACAAAGGAAATCTCGCCCACGCGCATCGACGCAACGGCGGTGATATAGCCCGCCGTCAGGAAGCTGGCCGACAGCAGCAATAGCAGCGTTTCGCGCTGCGTGGGCCAGCGCCAGGGCTCTTCAAAACCCAGCACGAAGCCCGACATCATCACCGCAAAGGCGGCATAGAAGGCAACCGTCGAAGAGCCGACATCGCCCGAGAATTTCCGCGTCACCAGATCGCGCACCACGATCAGCACGACCGAGAGCAGCGCAATGATCGCCCATTCGTCAAAGGCCCCGGTGCCGGGTCGCAGGACGACCAGCACACCCGCAAAGCCGACCAGCACGGCACCGATGCGGCGCCAGCCCATCCGTTCGCGGAAGAAGACCGCCGCGCCCAGCATCACAGCCAGCGGCAGCGACTGCATGATGGCCGAGATATTGCCCAGCGGCATCTGCCGCAGCGCCAGCAGATACAGCAGCGATGAGCTGACCTCGGCCAGCGACCGCGTGACCAGCGGCAGCACATCCCGGCGCGGCACGCGCAGCCGCAGGCGACCTTGCCGCAGACCCAAAGCCAGCATCAAGGGCAGGACAAAGGCTCCGCGCATGACGATGGCCTGCGACAGCGGCAGCTCCTGCGTGACATATTTGATCAGCGCATCGTTGCAGGCGAACACCGCCATACAGGCGATCATCAGCATCGCGCCCTGCAGGTTGTCGTTGTCGGTCTGTTCGATCAGCACCTGCTCGGCCGGAGGCGCATTCCCGGGATTGGGCGAGATCAGCGGTGTTCGCATCATTCCCTCCCGAATGCGCCCTGCCCTGCAAGTGTTAGGCATGGGCTTCACGGAAAGAAAGCGGCGGCAAGTGCAATTCGCACGGCCGCCGCTATCCGCGTCAGAAATGGCACGCCCCCCTGCCCCGCGCATATGAAAAGGCCCGGAGCATGCTCCGGGCCAATCTTTCTCATGTCAGCGCGATCACTCGTCGCTGGACGCCTGCACCTCGGCCTCGATGATCGGCGCGGCCAGAGCCACCGCCGCTTCGACCTCGGCCTGACGGGCCTCGATGACGGCGGCGTCGCGGTCGGCAGCGATCTTGCGAACGCGCGCGGTCGCGCCACCCGTACCGGCAGGGATCAGACGGCCGACGATGACGTTTTCCTTCAGGCCAACCAGCTTGTCGCGCTTGCCCTGAACGGCAGCTTCGGTCAGCACGCGGGTCGTTTCCTGGAACGATGCGGCTGAGATGAAGCTGCGGGTCTGCAGCGATGCCTTGGTGATGCCCAGAAGCACCGGCTCGCCCACGGCCGGACGGCCGCCCTTGGCTTCGATCTTGGCGTTCTCTTCCTCGAACTCGTCGCGATCGACATGCTCACCTTTCAGCAGCGTGGTTTCCCCGCTGTCGAGGATCTCGATCTTCTGCAGCATCTGCCGCACGATCACCTCGATGTGCTTGTCGTTGATCTTCACGCCCTGCAGGCGGTAGACGTCCTGCACTTCGTCGATCAGATAGTCGGCCAGAGCCTCGATCCCCATGATCCGCAGGATGTCATGCGGCGCCGGGTTGCCGTCCATGATGTAGTCACCCTTCTGCACGAAGTCGCCTTCCTGCACCGGGATGTGCTTGCCTTTCGGCACCATGTACTCGACCGGGTCCAGACCTTCCTGCGCCGGCTCGATCGCGATGCGGCGCTTGTTCTTGTAGTCCTTGCCGAAGCGCACATAGCCATCAAGTTCGGCGATGATCGCGTGATCCTTGGGACGACGGGCCTCGAACAGTTCCGCCACGCGGGGAAGACCCCCGGTGATGTCCTTGGTCTTGGCGCCTTCGCGCGGGATACGGGCGATCACGTCACCGGCTTTCACCTCGACGCCTTCCTCGACCGAGAGAATGGCATCGACCGACATCGGATAGCTGATCGGGTTGCCCTGATCGTTGCGGATCGGCTCACCATCGGCATCCATCAGGATGATTTCCGGCTTCAGCTCATTCCCTTTCGGGGCCGAGCGCCAGTCCGTCACGATCTTCTGGGTCATGCCGGTCGCGTCATCGGTCTCATCACGGACCGAGATGCCCGAGATAAGGTCGACATATTTCGTGACACCGGCCTTTTCCGCGATGATCGGCAGGGTATAGGGGTCCCATTCGAACAGCTTCTGACCGCGAACCACCGCGTCGCCTTCGCGCACGAACAGTTTCGAGCCGTAGAACAGCTTGTGGCTGGACAGCGCCTCGCCCGCCGGACCCATCACATGCAACTGCATGTTCCGGCTCATGACGATCAACTCGCCGTTCGCGTTCTCAAGCGTGTTCTCGTTCTCGAAGGCGATCGTGCCGTCCTGAGCCGCGGCCAGGAACGACTGCTGACCACCCTGCGCGATGCCGCCGATGTGGAAGGTCCGCATCGTCAGCTGCGTGCCCGGTTCACCGATCGACTGCGCGGCGATGATGCCGACGGCTTCACCGATGTTGACCAGCGTACCACGTGCCAGATCGCGACCGTAGCACAGCGCACAGATGCCGTCCTCGGATTCGCAGGTCAGGGCCGAGCGGATGCGCACGGACTGAACGCCCGCGCTTTCGATCTCATCGGCCTTGCGCTCGTCGACCACTTCGTTCTTGCGCAGGATCACCACGTCTTCGCCGGGGACCAGAACGTCATCGGCCACGACACGGCCCAGAATGCGCTCGCTCAGCGGGCTGACGACTTCACCGTCGTTGACCGCGGCCGAAGCCGTGATCGCACGCTCGGTGCCGCAGTCATGCTCGCGGATGATGCAGTCCTGTGCGACGTCGACCAGACGACGGGTCAGGTAACCCGAGTTCGCCGTCTTCAGAGCCGTATCCGACAGACCCTTCCGGGCACCGTGGGTCGAGTTGAAGTATTCAAGAACGGTCAGACCTTCCTTGAAGTTCGAGATGATCGGCGTCTCGATGATCTCGCCGTTCGGCTTGGCCATCAGGCCGCGCATGCCGCCCAGCTGTTTCATCTGGCTGGTCGAACCCCGCGCGCCCGAGTGGGCCATCATGTAGACCGAGTTCGGCTCTTCTTCAGCGCCCTTCTCGTCCTTGTGGACCGCAGCGATGGTTTTCATCATGGCGTCGGTGACGCGGTCGTTACATTTCGACCAGGCATCGACCACCTTGTTGTACTTCTCACCCTGGGTGATCAGACCGTCCAGATACTGCTGTTCGAACTGCTTCACCTGATCCTGAGTTTCCTCGACCAGTTCCCACTTGTTCGGCGGAACGACCATGTCGTCCTTGCCGAACGAGATCCCGGCCTTGAACGCCTCGCGGAAGCCCAGACCCATGATCTGGTCACAGAAGATCACCGACTCTTTCTGGCCGCAGTAGCGGTAGACGGTGTCGATGACGTTCTGGATGTCCTTCTTGCGCAGAAGGTTGTTGACCAGTTCGAACGGAGCCTTGTTGTTCTTCGGCAGCAGCGCACCCAGACGCAGACGACCGGGGGTCGTCTCATAGCGCTTGATGACCTCGTTGCCGTTCTCGTCGATCTGCGGCAGGCGCGCGGTGATCTTGGCGTGCAGATGCACCTCACCGGCGGCCAGAGCATGCTCGACCTCGTCAAGGTTCGCAAAGACCGAGCCTTCGCCCTTCATGCCGTCGCGCTGCATCGAGGTGTAATACAGGCCCAGAACCATGTCCTGCGACGGAACGATGATCGGTGCGCCGTTGGCGGGCGACAGAACGTTGTTCGTCGACATCATCAGGACGCGCGCTTCCAGCTGCGCTTCCAGCGACAGCGGGACGTGCACGGCCATCTGGTCGCCGTCGAAGTCAGCGTTGAAGGCCGAGCAGACCAGCGGGTGCAGCTGGATCGCTTTACCTTCGATCAGGATCGGCTCAAACGCCTGGATGCCCAGACGGTGCAGCGTCGGCGCACGGTTCAGCAGAACCGGATGCTCGCGGATGACCTCGTCCAGAATATCCCAAACCTCGGGACGCTCTTTCTCGACCAGCTTCTTCGCCTGCTTGACGGTCGAGCTGAGGCCCTTCGCTTCAAGACGCGAATAGATGAACGGCTTGAACAGTTCCAAGGCCATCTTCTTCGGCAGACCGCACTGGTGCAGCTTCAGTTCCGGGCCGGTCACGATGACCGAACGACCCGAGAAGTCGACGCGCTTGCCCAGAAGGTTCTGACGGAAGCGGCCCTGCTTGCCTTTCAGCATGTCCGACAGCGACTTCAGCGGGCGCTTGTTGTTCCCGGTGATGACGCGGCCGCGACGGCCGTTGTCGAACAGCGCATCGACCGATTCCTGCAGCATCCGCTTTTCGTTGCGCACGATGATATCGGGCGCGCGAAGCTCGATCAGGCGCTTCAGACGGTTGTTGCGGTTGATGACGCGGCGATAAAGGTCGTTCAGGTCCGAGGTCGCGAAGCGGCCACCATCCAGCGGAACCAGCGGGCGCAGTTCCGGCGGGATGACCGGGATCACCGTCATGACCATCCACTCGGGGCGGTTGCCCGACTCGAGGAAGCTTTCAACGATCTTCAGACGCTTGATGATCTTCTTCGGCTTCAGCTCGCCGGTCGCCTCTTTCAGCTCCTCGCGGAGTTGCTCGGCGGTGGCGGCCAGGTCGATGTTCGACAGCATCATGCGGATCGCTTCGGCACCGATATCGGCGCTGAAGGCGTCGGCGCCATACTGGTCCTGCGCGTCGAGGAATTCTTCCTCGGTCAGCAGCTGGCCATAGGTCAGGTCGGTCAGACCCGGCTCGATCACGACGTAGTTCTCGAAGTAGAGAATCCGCTCAAGATCGCGCAGCGTCATGTCCAGCATCAGGCCGATCCGGCTGGGAAGCGACTTCAGGAACCAGATGTGGGCGACGGGTGCGGCCAGTTCGATATGGCCCATCCGCTCGCGGCGGACCTTCTGCAGGGTCACTTCCACGCCGCATTTTTCGCAGACGAGGCCGCGATATTTCATGCGCTTGTATTTGCCGCACAGGCATTCGTAGTCCTTGATCGGACCAAAGATGCGCGCGCAGAACAGACCGTCACGCTCGGGCTTGAACGTGCGGTAGTTGATGGTCTCGGGCTTCTTCACCTCGCCGAACGACCAGGCGAGGATTTCCTCGGGAGAGGCCAGCGAGATCTTGATTTCGTCGAACTGCCGCGGCGAGGCCAGCGGGTTCAGCGGGTTGTGAGCAAGTTCCTGGTTCATTTTCAATTCCTAATGAGTGGCGCGGAGGTGAGGGGCAAGGTGGGAAACCCACCCTGCCGGGGCTTCGTGAGGCAGGGCTTCACCCCGCCATTCGCTGCCCTCACTCCTCGTCTTCCGCATCCAGGAGTTCCATGTTGAGGCCCAGACCCCGGACCTCCTTCACCAGCACGTTGAACGATTCCGGCACGCCGGCCTCGAAGTTGTCGTCACCCTTCACGATCGACTCATAGACCTTGGTCCGGCCTGCGACGTCATCCGACTTCACGGTCAGCATTTCCTGCAGCGTGTAGGCGGCGCCGTAGGCTTCCAGAGCCCAGACCTCCATCTCACCCAGACGCTGACCACCGAACTGCGCCTTACCACCCAGCGGCTGCTGCGTGACCAGCGAGTACGGGCCGGTCGAGCGTGCGTGCATCTTGTCGTCGACAAGGTGGTGCAGCTTCAGGACGTACTTCATGCCGACGGTGATCGGACGCGCGAACTGCTCACCCGAGCGGCCGTCGAAGACGATCGACTGACCCGAGGTGTCAAAGCCCGCGCGACGCAGCGCGTCGTTGATGTCGGCCTCTTTCGCACCGTCGAAGACCGGCGTGGCAATCGGAACGCCCGAGGTCACTGCCGAGGCATGCTCGACCAGCTGGTCGTCGGCCATGTCTGCGAAGGTCTCCGCATACATGTCGTCGCCATAGCCCAGCTTCATCGCGTCACGCACCGGGGCCATGTCGCCATTACGGCGATAGTCCTGCAGCGCTTCGTCGATCTTGATGCCAAGACCGCGCGATGCCCAGCCCATATGGGTCTCGAGGATCTGCCCGACGTTCATCCGCGAAGGCACGCCCAGCGGGTTCAGCACGAGGTCGACCGGGGTCCCGTCCGCAAGGAAGGGCATGTCTTCGATCGGAACGACCTTCGACACCACACCCTTGTTGCCGTGACGACCGGCCATCTTGTCGCCCGCCTGAAGCTTGCGCTTCACCGCGACGAACACCTTGACCATCTTCATCACGCCGGGAGGCAGATCGTCGCCCTGACGGACCTTCTCGACCTTGTCTTCGAACCGGGCTTCCAGCGCCTTTTTCTGGGCGTCGTATTGCTGGTTCAGGGCCTCGATTTCCTTGGCGATGTCTTCCTCGGCGACAGCAAGCTGCCACCACTGGCCACGCGACAGCTGACCCAGCAGATCCTCGTCAACGACCGAACCCGGCTTGATGCCTTTCGGGCCTTTGACAACCGACTTGCCGGTCACCAGCGTTTTCAGACGCGCATAGATGTTGCGGTCAAGGATCGCCATTTCGTCGTCCCGGTCACGGGCCAGGCGTTCGACTTCCTCACGCTCGATCTGCAGCGCACGTTCGTCCTTGTCGACGCCGTGACGGTTGAAGACGCGGACCTCGACGATCGTGCCGTAAGCACCCGGCGGCAGACGCAGCGAGGTGTCGCGGACGTCCGAAGCCTTCTCACCGAAGATGGCGCGCAGAAGTTTTTCTTCCGGCGTCATCGGGCTTTCGCCCTTCGGCGTGATCTTACCGACCAGAATGTCGCCCGGGCCAACCTCGGCGCCGATGTAGACGATGCCAGCCTCATCGAGGTTGCGCAGCGCCTCTTCACCGACGTTCGGGATGTCGCGGGTGATCTCTTCCGGGCCCAGCTTCGTGTCGCGGGCCGCCACTTCGTATTCGTCGATATGGATCGAGGTGAACACGTCGTCGCGGTGGATACGCTCCGAAATCAGGATCGAGTCTTCGTAGTTGTAGCCGTTCCAGGGCATGAACGCGACGACCACGTTCCGGCCGATGGCCAGTTCGCCCTGATCGGTCGAGGGACCGTCAGCGATGACCTGGCTTTTCACCACCTTCTCGCCCACCTTCACCAGCGGACGCTGGTTGATGGTCGAGGACTGGTTCGAACGCTTGAACTTGCGCAGACGATAGATGTCCACGCCCGCGTCGCCCGCGCCCAGATCCTCGGTCGCACGCACAACGATACGCTGCGCATCGACCTGGTCGATGATGCCGCCGCGACGGGCCATGATGGCCGCGCCCGAGTCACGCGCCACGACGCTTTCCATGCCGGTGCCGACAAACGGCGCCTCGGCCCGCAGAAGCGGAACCGCCTGACGCTGCATGTTCGAGCCCATCAGAGCGCGGTTGGCGTCGTCGTTTTCAAGGAACGGAATCAGCGCCGCCGCGACCGAGACCAGCTGTTTCGGCGAGACGTCGATCAGGTCGATCGAATCCACCGGGTTCAGCGTGAAGTCGCCCGCCTGACGGGTCGAGATCAGTTCCTGAACGAACTTGCCGTTTTCATCCAGCTCGGCGTTGGCCTGAGCGATGGTGTGACGCATCTCCTCAGTGGCCGACATATAGACCACGTCATCAGTCACCTGACCGTGGGTCACTTTGCGGTACGGGGTCTCGATGAAGCCGTATTTGTTCACGCGGGCAAAAGTGGCCAGCGAGTTGATCAGACCGATGTTCTGACCTTCCGGCGTTTCAATCGGACACATCCGGCCATAGTGGGTCGGGTGAACGTCGCGAACCTCGAAGCCCGCACGCTCACGCGTCAGACCGCCCGGCCCGAGAGCCGAGAGACGACGCTTGTGCGTCACTTCCGACAGCGGGTTGGTCTGGTCCATGAACTGCGACAGCTGCGACGAGCCGAAGAATTCGCGGACAGCCGCAGCCGCCGGTTTCGCGTTGATCAGGTCCTGCGGCATGACGGTGTCGATCTCGACGCCCGACATACGCTCGCGGATGGCGCGCTCCATGCGCAGCAGACCGATGCGGTACTGGTTTTCCATCAGCTCGCCGACCGAGCGCACCCGGCGGTTGCCGAGGTGGTCGATGTCGTCGATCTCGCCCTTGCCGTCGCGCAGCTCCACGAGACCGCGGATACAGGCCACGATGTCTTCGTGACGCAGGGTGCGCTGCGTATCGGGCGCATCGAGGTCAAGACGCATGTTCATCTTGACGCGACCGACGGCCGAAAGGTCGTAGCGCTCGCTGTCGAAGAACAGGCTGTCGAACAGCGATCCAGCGGCTTCCACGGTCGGCGGCTCGCCCGGACGCATGACGCGGTAGATGTCCATCAGGGCACCCGCGCGGTTCATGTTCTTGTCCGCTGCCATCGTGTTGCGGATGTAAGGCCCGACGTTGACGTGATCGATGTCCAGAATCGGCAGATCGGTGATGTCATTGTCCAGCAGGACCTTCAGCAGGCCGCCGTTCAATTCACCGTCCTTGTCGTATTCCGCCGTGATCTCGTCGCCCGCTTCGGCATAGATGAAGCCGGTGCGGTCGTTGACGATGTCCTTGGCGATGAAGCGGCCGATGATCTTGTCGAAGGGCAGCAGCAGGTTGACATCGCCCTGCTCGATCAGTTGCTTGACCAGACGCGGGGTCACCTTGTCGCCAGCCTTGGTGATGATCTCGCCGGTTTCGGCGTTCACCAAGTCATAGCTCGGACGGGTGCCACGGACGCGCTCGGGGAAGAAGCGCGTGACCCAGCCCGCGCTCAGACCCTTGGTGGCGCGCTGCAGCTTGTAATCGACGGTGTCGTAGAAGGCGTCCATGATGCCTTCCTGATCCATGCCAAGCGCATAGAGCAGCGTCGTCACCGGCAGTTTCCGGCGGCGGTCGATGCGCGCGAACACCAGGTCCTTGGCGTCGAATTCGAAGTCCAGCCACGAGCCGCGATAGGGAATGATGCGGCAGGCGAACAGCAGCTTGCCCGAGGAATGGGTCTTGCCGCGGTCATGGTCGAAGAAGACGCCCGGCGAGCGGTGCATCTGCGACACGACGACGCGCTCGGTCCCGTTCACGATGAACGTCCCGTTCTGCGTCATCAGGGGCATGTCACCCATGTAGACGTCTTGTTCCTTGATGTCCTTGACCGATTTCGCACCGGTGTGCTCATCGACATCGAACACGATCAGACGCAGCGTCACCTTCAGCGGCGCGGCATAGGTCATGTCGCGGGCCTGGCATTCGTCAACGTCGTATTTCGGCTTTTCAAGCTCGTATTTCACGAACTCAAGCGTCGCAGTCTCGTTGAAGTCCTTGATCGGGAAAACCGACTGGAAAACGCCCTGAATCCCCTCGCCGTCCTGATGCGCGCTGTCCTCACCCGACCGCAGGAACAGGTCATAGGACGACTTCTGAACCTCGATGAGGTTCGGCATTTCAAGAACTTCGCGGATATTGCCATAGTAGCGCCGGATGCGTTTCTGGCCGACATAAGCTTGCGCCATAGAGGGTCTAACCTTTCGTCTTTCGCTTGTTCCGGTCGTCGGGGCCCGACCGGCGCAAGGCGGCGAATGAGGGGCGGGGTTCCATTCGTGCCTCGCGTCCCACCGCGCGGCTCCCGAACCCCGAACATGCCCTGAAGGAAGGTCTGATTGCGAAACCGTCCTTCAAGACAGGTTCGGCAGGGACCGGGAAACCCCGGACCCTGCCAAATTTTTCAAAATCAATCGGCCACGCGGGCCAATTACTTGAGCTCGACCTTGGCGCCAGCCGCTTCGAGCTTTGTCTTGATGTCTTCGGCTTCTGCTTTCGCAGCAGCTTCTTTGACCTTGCCGCCAGCCTCAACGAGGTCTTTGGCTTCTTTCAGGCCCAGACCGGTGATCGCGCGCACTTCTTTGATCACGTTGATCTTGTTGGCGCCGGCGTCGGTCAGGACGACGTCGAATTCGGTCTTTTCTTCGGCGGCTTCAGCAGCGCCACCAGCAGCCGGGCCAGCCATCATGACGGCGCCACCGGCAGCCGGCTCGATGCCGTACTCGTCTTTCAGGATGGTTTTCAGTTCCTGGGCTTCCAGCAGGGTCAGGCCCACGATTTCTTCGGCGAGTTTCTTAAGATCAGCCATTTTTCCGTTCTCTTATCTAAGTGTTCCAACGTCGGGGTTTCAACCCCACGACAGAATTCGGATTGCGTTATGCAGCCTCACGCTCTTCGAGCGTGGTGAGGATGCCCGCGATGTTCGAAGCAGGTGCGCCAATTGCGCCAGCGATGTTCGAAGCAGGGGCGCCGATTGCAGCCACGATCGAAGCGATAAGCTCCTCGCGCGACGGCATCTGGGCCACGGCTTTCACACCGGCCGGATCAAGCGCCGTGTCACCCATCGCACCACCAAGGATGACGAACTTGTCGTTCCCCTTGGCGTACTTATCCGCGACCTTGGCAGCAGCCACAGGATCTTCGGAGAAGGCAAGCACGGTCATGCCCGTCAGGTAGTCGGCGATGCTTGCGCAAGGCCGCCCCTCAAGGGCGATTTTGGCGAGCCTGTTCTTGGCAACGCGAACGGACCCACCGATGTCGCGCATCTGCGCGCGGAGGTCCTGCATTTCGGCAACCGTCATTCCTTCGTAGCGGGCAACCACCACGACGCCAGAGGCTTCAAAGATCTGGCCGAGCTCGTCGACCACCTGTTCTTTTTGCGCTCTATCCACGGTTTCACTCCAAGTTGGGGGTTTCCCCCCGGCTCTGCTTTTGCCATCGGGCCAGATGGTCCGAGGGCGCGTTCAGTCCGCTTGAAAGGCTCAGATAGTTCCAACCAATGGATCGCGCATGCGCCGCTGATCTGAAAGTCTCGTCTGATTCCCATCTCAGGAAGGACTTAGCGGCCGCAGCCTGCCCTCCGTCTCGGACAGAGAACACGGGCAGAAGACGAATCATCCACCCGCGAACCTGACTGCACTAATCCACTTTGCCGCGAAAGCCAAGACCCACATGCTTATGCCGCCGCGACAGAGGACGCAAAGCGCGCCCCGGCCATGGTGACCAACTGCTGGCGCAGCGTCGACAGTTCGGGATCGGCGGCCAAGGCGGCCTGCAGCTTTTGCCGCCGGGCGATGATTGCCTCATCCAGCAGGGCCTGCAAGTTACAATCCGCAATGATCCGCGCCACGATCTCGGCAAGCGGCTCTTCCCACTTGGCCATGCCCTCCTGCGCGACCTCGTTGCATTCCGCGACCTTCCAGTGGTCCAGCCCGCGAGGATCCTTGGCGTGGACCCCATCGCCACGCAGGATCTTGTGCAGATACTCATCGACGGAGCGATTGGCATAGTGGTTCAGCTGGCAGATGTCGTAGCTGCCCTCATAGGTATGCTCGCCATAAAAGGTCAGGTGGCTGTAGCGTTCATTCGGGTTCAACCGCCCGCCACCGTCGACCTTGATGATCGGCTCTCGCGTGATGCGGGGGAAATGAACACTCAGCTTGTCGCCGGGATGATAGTGGAACAGCGTCTTGTAGGTGCGCGTCCAGCGCTGCGATTGATGCCGGTTGAAAAGCTCCTCGGCCGACAGATCGGTCGTGTAATCGGGCTTGCCCAGACTTTCTTCCTCGCCGTGGCGATAGACGTGCCCGCGATAGGACGTGGGCGAGCTTTGCAGAAAGCGTTGGATCGATAGGGCGTCCTCGTGCTCATGCTGACCGGATGAGCCGAAGACTCGCCAGCGGACGAACATCAGGTCGAAATCTGGCGCGGCCTCCAGCAGGCAGTCCAACCGACCCTGCCCCACATTGATCTGCAGGAACTCATCGATATCCGAGACGAACAGCAGGCAAGGCTCGGCCAGTTCCGGCAGCTGCGTCACCAGCTCCAATGCGGCGATCTGCGGCGATGCCTTGTGATCAGCCCGCTGGAAATGGATGGCCTTGCACCAGCCCGCTTCGGCCAGCCGGTCCAGAATCTCGCTTGTGCCATCGGTGCTGTCGTTCGAGGTCACGATCACCTCATCGAAGCCCAACAGCTTCTGATAGGCAATCCATTCGACCAGATAGGGCGCCTCGTCCTTTACCGAGGTAATCGAAACACGTCTCATGACCACATCCATTGCACGAATCACAGTCACGTGAGTCGCCCAATGGGTGTCGCAAGTCAACCAATAGAAAGGCCGCCGAGCAGAAGCTCGACGGCCAAATTTCCAAACCTGCCAGACGCTTACTGAGCGGCTGCAGTCGAAGCCAGGTCCAGCGAGACGCCCGGGCCCATGGTCGAGCTGATCGAGACCTTCTTGAGGTAGGTCCCTTTCGCGCCCGAGGGCTTCGCGCGGTTCACGGCATCCACGAAAGCGCGGATGTTTTCGGCCAGCTTGGCTTCGTCGAACGAGGCTTTGCCGACGCCAGCGTGCACCACACCGGCTTTTTCAGCCTTGAACTGCACTTCACCGCCTTTTGCCGCTTCGACAGCCGCTTTCACGTCCATCGTCACGGTGCCGACCTTGGGGTTCGGCATCAGGTTGCGCGGGCCGAGGATCTTGCCCAGACGGCCGACCAGCGGCATCATGTCCGGGGTGGCGATGCAGCGATCGAATTCGATCTTGCCCGACTGGATGGTCTCCATCAGGTCTTCTGCACCGACGATCTCTGCACCGGCAGCTTTCGCTTCGTCGGCCTTGGGGCCACGGGCGAAAACGGCGACGCGGACGAACTTGCCCGTGCCATTCGGCAGGGTCACGACGCCACGGACCATCTGGTCGGCGTGACGCGGGTCGACGCCCAGGTTCAGCGCGATTTCGACAGTTTCGTCGAATTTCGCGGTGGCGTTGCTTTTCACCAGCTTGACGGCGTCTTCAACCGAGAGGTTCGACTTGCCTTCGAAGGCGGCGCGGGCAGCGGTTTGCTTTTTCGAAATCTTTGCCATGACTTAGCCTTTCACCTCGATGCCGATCGAGCGGGCCGAGCCCAGGATGATCTGCATTGCGGCTTCCACGTCATTCGCGCTGAGATCCTTCATCTTGATCTCGGCGATTTCGCGGACCTGCTTGACGGTCACGGTGCCAGCGACCGCACGGCCGGGCTTTTCCGAACCGCGGGCGCGGTTGCGCTTGCCGACGGGCTTCAGACCGGCAGCTTTCTTCAGCAGGAAGGAAGCGGGCGAGGTCTTGGTCTCGAAGGTGAACGACTTGTCTGCGTAATAGGTGATCACGACCGGAACGGGGGCACCCTGTTCCATTTCCTGCGTCTTAGCGTTGAACGCCTTGCAGAATTCCATGATGTTGATGCCGCGCTGACCCAGTGCGGGGCCCACGGGCGGGGACGGGTTGGCTTGCCCCGCCTTGATCTGCAGCTTCAGCTGCCCGACGACTTTCTTGGCCATTTGGCCTCTCCTTTATCATCACGCCCGAACCCGGGCAGACTTAGCGGTGCGGCGAAACGCCTCCCGCGACCAATCACGAGGCCTTGGCGACCTGCGTGAATTCCAGTTCGACCGGCGTGGGCCGGCCAAAGATCGAAACCGTCACCTTGATGCGGCTCGAGATATCGTCGACTTCCTCGACCATGCCCGAGAAGCCCTCGAACGGGCCGTCGGTCACATTCACCTTCTCGCCCACTTCGAAGCGGATCAGGTTGCGCGGTGCGACTTCCTTGACGCCATCGCCGGTGCGGTTGAGCATCGCGTTCACTTCGTCGTCGCGCATCGGCATCGGCTTGCCCTGCGCACCAAGGAAGCCGGTGACGCGGTTGATCGAGTTCACCAGGTGATAGGTCTGGTCCGACAGATCCATGTGCACCAGCACATAGCCGGGCATGAAGCGGCGCTCCGAGGTGACTTTCTTGCCACGACGGATCTCGATGACCTCTTCCGTGGGGACCAGAACTTCGTCGATCTGCTCCTCAAGGCCCTTTTCGGCAACGGCCTGACGAATCGCCTCGGCGACCTTCTTTTCGAAGTTCGACAGGACGCTGACCGAATACCAACGCTTTGCCATGTGTCGATCGACCCCTGTTTCCTTAGCTGGTCGGCAAAGCCAACCCATTGAAATCTTTGCCTGCATTGCCGGAGAACTGATCCCCGGTCAAATTGAAATCGGCGCGCACGACCGAATCGATGCACGCCGGATTACGGGCAGGTCGGGCGGACATACCCCCCAAGACAGCCTATTGCAAGCCCTTCAGCCGCCCACGAAACCCAGCAGGACCGACAGGCCGCTGCGGATCAGAAGATCGACCAGCGAGAAGAAAACCGAGGCCAGCGCCGCCATGATGAACACCATGATCGTCGTCGTGATGACTTCGCGCCGCGTCGGCCAGGTGATCTTGGCGACTTCGGCACGGACCTGGTTGATGAACTGAACGGGGTTGGCCATGTCTATCCCTTTGGGTCTTGCAGCGCGTCAGATATCCCGCATGCGGCCCGTTTTCAAGCGGCGATCTTGTCAAACTGGGGCCGCGGACGCGCGCGGCTCCAGAAATTCGACCCTTGGCATCTGGCGCAAGCGGTCCAGATCGGCCTCATAGCCCGCCTGCGAGCGCTGGTGTTCCTCGGGCCGGAAGGGCCGCATCGGCGCATGCCCGGCGCTTCGGGGAAAGCGCTCACGCGCCTTCGCGGCGAGCTGGCGCAGATCGGCGTCGGTCTGGGTCATCGCCTGTTCGGCCAGCCACTCATAGGCGGGCTGCGACATCCCCTCATTCACCGGAGCGGGGTCGGGCACCTGCCGCGCCAGATGCGGCGGCAGCATGCGGCGCAGGATACGTCCGCGCAGCCGAGGATAATCCTCATAGCGCCAGACGACGATGCGGGCGGCACCCTCGATCGACAGCAGGCGCCGGACCAGCCCCGTCCAGTTCAGCGAGGTCGGATCGCGCCCGGCCATGTAATCCTCGGCCATCAGCTCATTGCCAAGGATCAGTTGTAGCGAGAACGCCGAGGCGTTGAAGCTGGCTGGTTCCCGCACCGACAGAAACAGCGTCGCAGGCCCGCCGCCTGCCATCCGCAGCAACTTGCGCAGGCGCTGCGCGCCCTGCGGGTAGATCTCGCCCCGACGGCCGAACATGACATCGCGATGCGTGCCGCCCAGAAAATTCTCGTCCGAGCACAAAAGCCAAGGATACATCTCGCGCAGGTGGTGGAAACGCCGCGCGGCCAGACGCTCGGCATCGCGCTGGCCGGGTGGGGCGTTCAGCCCCTGGATCAGCGGGAAGTTGTCGCCGCGCACAATCGCGGGATCGGCATAGAAGACGCCATTGTCCCGCAACTCGTGCTGCGCCATCCGCAAGGACAGCTGCAGATGCGTTGTCGCGGTCTTGTGCGCACCAAGATGAAGGTTAAGGACCATGGGCGGGAAACTTCGGTCAACGCAGGCAGGGCTGCGGACGGGTGCGACTGGCAGGGGTTGGGGGACTCGAACCCACGACCCTCGGTTTTGGAGACCGCGACTGGTCACTGTTTCCGCATTCATAAATCTCAAACCATTTCCCGGCAACCCGTTATCAGAACAATGGGTTGCGCCGTCTTTCCCAACCAGAAAGGATAGCGAATGAGCGCCACAGTGCCTCGCCCCGATCAGTCCACGCCGACGATAAGGAAGCTGGCCGCCACCCTCCCGTGCGTTGATCCCATAGTTCCCTCGCCCGAGCGGCAGGCCATCCTCTTGCTTGGGAAGGCCATCGAAGAAATCAGGCTGCGGGCGCCCCATGGTTTCGGCATCGGTCACGAAGGGAACTATCCGCATGCGGCTGTCGCTGCGTTGGTCGCAGCCGTGACCGGGACAGCCCCCGCGCCCACAATCGAAGAACTGACCGCCAGCCAAACAGCATGGTTTTCGTCCAACGACGAAGAGATCTGGCACGGCGGTCCCTACGACACGCGCGAAGAGGCTGAAGCAGGAGCCAAGGCGGAGGAACATCGCCTGATTGTGCGGGCGACGAAAGGGCCGATCCGAGTCTCGCGGTTCTTCGATCAGGAGTCGTTCATCGAACAGGCGGAGGAAGCGCTCTATGACGTTGCCAATGAAGACGGCGACCCGCTTCTAGACTTCCTGCCCGAGGTGAACCTTGATATGCAGGAACGGGTCCGCGCTGCCATTGACGAATGGCAGATCGCGCATCGGCTTTCCCCGGTCGCCTGGCGCTTCGACAGTTCCGACCCGGTCGAAATTGCAGCATGGGCGACAGGCGGTGCAGCATGAAAAAGTGCAACGTCAGGATCACAAGCAAGCATTTCCACGAGCTGCACCACGCCCTCGGGTACCCATGGCCCGAGGAAATCATGGGTGAGACCTATCGCAACCACTTCGCCACCGACGCAGGCAGCGACACTGCTGACTGCATGCGGGCCTCGCCTCACTGGACCGGAGGCACCGAGAAGTTCGGCATGACATTTTTCCATGTCACTCAGGACGGCAAGCGCGCGCTGCTCGAACACATGCGAGATTCGGTCGATCTGCCTGCCCGCTTCGAAATCACCTATCACGGCCATAACTGGCGGGAGATCGTGGCGGCCCGGAGCCGGTCTGCCGCGAAATATGGGGCATATCTTGATGCCGACAGCGGCGACACGTTCGGTGAGTTCGTCAGGCGGATCAAATCCGTTCGCCTGCTATCCCGCGCCCAGATCGGCGGTGCAGCATGACCGACACCCCACCTCACCCCGCGCCGGAGCTGCTGCAGTGCCCGTTCTGCGGAGGTCCTGTAAGCGCCTTCGGGGCAGCTATACGCTGCAATAGCTTCAACTGCAATGCCAGCATGTCGCCGGTATGGACCTCCGCAGAGATACGCAAGGCGAAGGGGAACCACGCTGAGCGATTGCGCCTCGCGACAGAGCGAACCGCAGAACGGTGGAACCGCCGAGAGGCTGTCGACATGGCCGAATTTGCAGCGTTCTTTGCTGGATATGAGGCTGGCGAAGAGGATGGCCGCGCCGTGCAATCCACGCAGTTGGCTGAGGTGCGTTATCAGCTTGTATGGCTGGCCGGGGCGCGTCCCCTGGCACACCCTGAACCGATGAAGGGGAGGGCATCATTTGATAGCGTCGAGGACGCGCAGGCATTCCTCAAGCGTCAGGCATCCGTAGCGAAGGCTCTGTCTCTCACGCGGCTAGAAGTCAGCACTACCCGTATCGATCTTTGCAAGCTGCTGGCTGTCGCCTGCCTCGACCAGCCCAAAGCCGAGCCGTGATGGCTCACCTCCGCCTTGAATGCAAAGGCTGGATGCAGGACAATCTGATTGACCAGTTTGAAGCATGGGCGCTCTTCATGATGTTTCGGCGCTTGCATGACAACAGGCTAAGCTTTGCCATCGCCCCTACAGCTATGAGCAAGGCGGGAAGCCCACCGTGGCATCGCAGCCGCGTAGCGCGTGCCCTGACATCCTGCTAGTGCGCGACCGCTTGCATAAGGTCAGTGCACCTATCCGTGTCGTTGGTTCGGGCTGGTATTCATTCAATTCGCAAATGTCGGATTCCTGCAAAGATCATAATACATTCCCGCCCTCTGTACTCGATGCCTTCGGAAGGAGGACAGTACACGCCTGAAAGCAGCAACATCTATACGTCTTGGCCGATGGAACGTAAGGTCAGATCAGCATGATGAACATGCATCATCCTTATCGGGTGGAATTGGCGGTAGCGACTTTGACCCCGAACTGGGTGAGATCATTGATGATAACCGAGTAAGGCTCGGTCACATTGATGATAGTGCCGTCAGACATCTTGATCTCTGTACCAGCATCGTCGGCGATCTCACGCACGGACACGATGTGTTCGATAGCAAGGGCGACCTTGCTGGCCTGTCGTCCGGGTTCGTTCAAGTGAAGAATGAGGAAAGCCACGGTACCGTCTCCCGGATTTGCGGAAATGTCACGTTAGGCTCAACGGAGGCGCAGGGCAACCTGATCGGGGGGCTGACCGCTGGCCCATTGCTGACGCCATGATCCAGCAATTCCGCAAGAAGGGCCCGATCTCATTCGAGGGCCATCGACGGAACTCGATTTGGACGCTGACCGAAGAAGGGCGAACACTGGTGGGAGAGCGGGAACGAGCGAGCCCAGCAAACTGATGCATTGCATCGACTGCAACGGCAAGGGATACAACCACTGCGAATGCTGGCCGGGAGACTGCATCTGCGGTTGGGGCGATGAGGATTGCGAAGAATGTCGCGGCGAGGGCTGGACCGAAACGCACCATGACGTCGATGAACACGATCCGACTTTCGGCGACGGCGGGGGCCAAGATGAAGCTTTTGCATCTAATTCTGATGATCCTGGCAGCGATAGTCGTGGCATACGGCCTGGCGGTGTGGCTGATGCCCGAAAAGACGAGCCCATGCGTCGGCAGCCTGGGCGGATATCTGTCCTGCACATCGCGCTGACCCACGCGCCGGGAGGGATCACCGCTCGCCCGGCTGTGCACTCGGGCCTTTGCCGTTCCCCTGTTTTGACCAGCGACTGAAACGTGCTCGAACCGTACTTTCTGGGGCGTTAACAACGATTTCACGCCTATCGCCGTCGGATTTCACAAGTGTATCTCGGCAGCCACCCAGCCCGCATTTCAATTTCTCTAAGGTCCAAGGTGGGTGATGAAAGATGAAAGTCTTACCAGTCAGCACATCCGTTAAGGCGGCTGCTATCACGGAACTAGGCTCTTAACTCATGAAGAGGCAATCTCTGCAAATAAAAGCAACGGGATCGAACCCCGAGCATGGCGGCGAATTCCGGTTGTGCAAGCTCAATTCACAGCTCTTAGATGGTCTGAAGTTTGCACTTGATCAGATCATCAACGCTGGCCCGGCGGACAAAACGACAAAACGACAGGGAATGAATCCTGCCGCTTCGCCTTCCGGCTACTAATAAATGGCGGTGCCAGTCTCGACCGGCGGGGAAAGACCTTGTCCGCGCAACTTCACCGAATTCTATCGCTACCAGCGCCGCAAATCTTTGATGCGCTGCTCCGCTGCCTTGTCGCGCTTTTCAGGCTGCTGCTCCTTGTCAGACGGGACGGCCTCCTTCGAAGCCTCCTCGCCTAATTTCGGGACTTTGGGATCATCGATGTGGGTATTTTTGTCGGTGGGGTTCACGTGGGACCCTCCATATCTCCCTGGCGGGCTACGCCTTGGATAATGCGTATATGGGTTGTGAATCCCCGTTTACCTAGGCTCTACGAGACACATTCGTGCAGCGCGTTGTTGCCGCACGAAAGAATGTGACCAGCTGCCTGTCGACCTATTTGCAAGCGCACGGGCAATCTCATCGCTGACCATAGTGCCGCACTGGATCACCGTGGACTAAGACCTATCCATTTCGATACTATCCAAAACGGCAAATGGATTGAATCTTAGTCCGCTGATACACCTTAAGCGTGAAGTAAAGCGGTTTACGGTTACAAGACGACCGACCGGATGGTGGAACGGTACAACTCCATCCGGTCAGTTTCGTTTCTGTGTGCGTCCAGTCATCTTAGCGCCTCTGTCGCTCGGTGAGAAACACATCTGTCGCCAGCTTCCTGATCATCTCCAGCCGCTCTTCCAGCGGATCTGCCCAGCCTCAGGCTGCTGGATGGGTCTGAACTGAGCAGTCCCCTTTTCCCCCTCGTGAGCCCTGATCGACTCACGCAGCAGACGAGCTGACCACGATCATCGTTCACCTGGTGGGTAAAACGACAAAGCGGCAGAGGTCACTCCCTGCCGCTTCGCCTTCCGGCTACTATTAAATGGCGGTGCCAGCCTCCCCCGAGGGGCAAGACCTTGTCCGCACAACTTCACCAGAAAATCTATTCTCTATCCTCGCGGGTCAGTGTCACGATAGGCCGTATCCTGTTCCTGATCACGCCATCCGGACCGTTGTTGCTCTAAGTCTGCTGGTACACCTCCAAGCGGGCCTACTTCACTAGGTTTCGGTGATTTAGGACTATTGACGTCTAGAGCGGTGTCATTCGGGCTCACGTGGGACCCTCCATTGGTCCACTGCGGAATACGCAGAGGATAGCACCGATATAGCCTCAATAGCGGCCAACCCAACGGCAGTCGGAAGCAATTCGCGCAGAGCGTTGATTTATAATGAAAGAATTTTTTTAACCAGAATGTTGATGCTGACCATTCCGAATGCGCGCCTAAAGCCCATGGCGCACACTTTTTCCAGAAAAATTTTGATGAATTGTTTGCAACGATAACAAGGGCTAACGCTGACAATGGGCACCCTCCCGATTATTTTCTAGCATTCTTGCTTTTACTAAGATATATTCTGTGAGCACCATCTGTTTTTCGGACCTGTCCCTTTCGGCTCAGCTTTAGATCTTCAGCTTTGCCGGGCCGCCGCATTTTGCGGGCGGCACTTAAGAAAGGAACATCACGATGGCCAATGGCACCGTGAAATGGTTTAACTCCACCAAAGGCTTTGGTTTTATCGCGCCCGAGGGTGGCTCGAAGGATGTGTTCGTCCACGCAAGTGCCTTGGAGCGCGCCGGAATCCACGGCCTTGATGATGGCCAAGCGATCTCGTTCGATCTGGAACGCGACCGTAACGGTCGTGAGTCGGCCACGAATCTCGCTCTTGCCTGATTTTCCGGCTTAAGCCCAAATAGAGATGACGGGATCGGCTTGACGCCGGACCCGCATTCCTTGGAATGGTAGAGATGCGTTTCGCATTTCCCTTCCGACTGTCACGAAAGATATCTGATTGATTGAAATTAACTGGGGGCAACCCCTTTCCCTTGTTATGTCTCCTGCTGGGGACGTGCAAAAATTTAGCACGATCGAACAAGTAAAATACTGGTTAATGAAGAGATGGCCGATTGCAGACGAGGCGCGTTCGACGGCTCTGCTACAAGTCGAAGCTGCCATGGATTGCGTAGTTCCAGTTGATGTGGCGCGGCACGCCTTTGTTTCCGCGGCTAGATCGGCAGGTTTCATTCCTGAGAAACCTGTTAACTACACCGCTCGACAAGCGGCCTGACGAGCAGGGATAATTATGAACCGCCTTAGACTTAGCGCCGATACTGCAAATTGATTGCAAGAGGGGATTCCTAAACCTCAAAAACCTGTCAAACCCCTCCGAGAGGAGGGTTGCGTGTCGTGGGCTGAGATATCTCGCGTTCGGATCGCGCTGGAATATTCTGGAAATCGGAGGATCATTATGTCTGGATCAATGAGTAGAGCACGGCAAATGGCAGAAATCGCTTTCGACAAGACCCAATCGCGAGTTCCGGACCGCACGCGCGCGATGCAGGAACGGGATGTGGAGATCGCTGAGCGTGAGGAAAAGACCCGCCGGTTGAGAGCGGCGCGTCTCGAAAGAGAACGCGGAGGAAGGGGTTCTGTTACACCGTCTTAGGCGAAACGGAAAACCAATTGGCGCTGAGAAAAACCGGAGTTGATTTGCAAGGCGGCGTCGGCGCAGCCATTGAGCAATGGAACATCGCACGTCTGCTTTCAGCGATAGCCAGACCTGCTGGATCTCCGCTCGCCTGGCTCTCTGTAGTCATCGCCGAAAGGGGCCACATTCCCTTTGCTTCGCGCTCTAAGGCGTAAGCCCGAGGAGCTTGCCGTGAAATACCGTATCTGGCGCCCAGATAGCGAGTTGAGAGACGCCAAGAGCGAATTGGACTATGTCGCGCGGGCGGGCCTGGCAACGGCCGGCCGAAATGAAAAAAAACCGCCCCCGGCGCGAACCGAGGGCGGAATGTCATTTGTCAGCGCCAGCTTTGAAGCAGCACAAGAAAACGGCGAAAACGATGGCGCTGACGCCGAAGATGGCGGCTATCCAGATCACGTGACGCCGCCACCTTGCTTCTTCACCCAGAAGCGCCAGCCGATGCTTGCCACCGCCGATGCGCCGCCGCCCAGCATAAGCGCCACAGCCGTCGCCAGCGCGTCAGCGACGTGTTTGCTGTCGAAGCAGTAATAGCCCAGATCGGCCGTGGACGTGATGATGCCAGCGCCAGCCAGTGCGCCACCTCCGATCAGCAGGATATAGCGGATGACGAGTGCGATTGCTCCCTTGAGCATGTCAGGCTCCTTTCAGGGCGTTGAGACAAAGTTTCTGCTCGGCGGCGCGGCGGTTGGTCAGGCCTTGGATGGCCTTGCCCCCAGCCTTGTTCCAGCGTGGCAGCTGGTTGCAGGCTCCTGGCCAGTCACCCGCGTTCGCGCGCTTGGCCAAGGTCGAGCCGCAGGCCGCGCCGGTGCCGACGTTGTAGGCCCAGCTGATGAGCGCCACCTGCACACCCTCGGGCTGAGAGGGCAAGGCGGGGATACAGGCGATGAGGGGCGCCCGGTAATCGGCCAGGGCATCCATCAGCATCTCATTGCATTGGGCGCTGGTGTAGCGATCGCCGGGCTTCACGCCGCGCGTCTCGCCATAGCAAACCGTCCAGACCGGCGGTTTGGCGATGCGGTCGAGGTAAGCCTCGGTGCGCTCGCCCTCCCAAGGCCCGACGAATGCCGCCGTGGCCGCGAGGATCGCCGCCGCGCCAGCCGTTCCCGCTGCCTTCTTTGGCGTCGAGAACAGGGAATTGAGCCACGCTCCAAGCGCGGCAAAGAATGCAGACATGGTTTCTCCATGAAAAAGCCCGGCACAAAGGCCGGGCGGTGTGGTATGATTGCGTCGGATTGGTTTCGGCGGCCCCGCCCGAGCTATCCCCGGTCTCTCGGCGGTCCGCGCTCGGGAGACCGGTTAGCACGGCCTTTCCCGGACTTGCCATTGACGGATCGTGGTTGGCAGATATTGTCCGCTTGCTGTTTCGCGCAGCGGGGCCGGTGTCTGATAACCTCGGTTGCAGAGAACCCACCGGCCCCAATCAGCGCGGCGGATGCGTCTTTTCGGACCAATGCTGGACGGCGCCGCGCCCGAGCAACAGCTTGATGTCGCGCTGAACCTCCCGAAGCAGTTCGTGCGTTTCCCGACGACTGTCCTTTGCGTCTCGGCGATCTTCTTCCATCTGAGCTTCCAGACGGGCGATCTCCTTGGCGTTTGCGTTCACGCGGGCTTCCAGTCGGACCAGCCAGACACCAAAGCCGATGGCTGCTGCGACCATGGCCCAAAATTCGCGGATCTCGGTCATTGCGCCTCCTGGGCATAAAAAATCCCGCGCGAGGCGGGCTGAGTTTGTTTCGTGCCTTAACGGGACCTTGCAAGATAGTCGGAGGCCAGCCGATGTAATCGCGCCCAGGCATAGCCATCTTTAGTCCATCCGGTCGGCATTCCCTCACCGGATTTATGGAGGGCCTTCACATGGGCACCGAACAGAACAAAAATAACGAAACCGAACCGACACCCAAAAAAGACGATGCGCAGGGCAAGAGTCAGCGCCCGCAGTCAGATCAAGACAAATCTGGCAGCAAGGAGATGGCCAATGAAGGTGGTGGGTCCGAGAAGAAAAGCCGACTGCCAGGTTAACACAATTCGTCGCAACGGATGACGGTTTGATTGATGAAAGGGCTGGGGAAACCCCGCCCTTTTAGAATTGATCACCATGGCATCTAGCGTCCGGTCAGCGTGGTGAGGGATACGACTTTCCTCAGAAACCTGTGCGTGAGTCCGGTCCAGCCTCTGCTTAATTCCCGAGACACCCTCCTCGATCCGCGCAAGCCGCACAGCCTACTGCTGAGCAGTCTCAAAAGCCGTCAGGCGCACCTCTTGGCGCTCAATACCGTCGCCGTAATCCTTGCTCGCAGGTCGATCTTACGCGAGCACCAAATGATTGCAAAGATGCCGATAATCTGCGGTCAGCCGGATTGAACGACGCGGACCAGGTCCACGCCAATTTGCTGTTCCGTCATCGCGTCTCCTGCGCATCAGCGTAAAGTGGCATTTGTCATTATAGATCAGGACGATAATGTCGCGGCGTCGCCTTTATCTCTGGGGCGTCGACCTCGCCTCCCCCATGGACGAGGTCTCAACTCGCAGGATCGGAGCAATGGCAGCCCCGCTCTGATCCTGCGGTCTTTCCCCGTCAGGAGATACCGAAGAGCGCGTCGAGATCCGCGTCGGTGATCGCCATGGCCTCAGCCAGGGCAGCCAGCACCGGGTTGGTGCGCTCGATGACCGTGGCCGCGCCCCAGCGGACAACGGCCTCGATGCGAACCTCGAGCGGCAGGCCGTCGAAGACCGGCACCAGCGAGGGCGGGATCTCCCCGCGCGCGGCGGGACCGGCATCGCTGGGCAGGATGATCCCGGCCGAGATCGCCGCCAGCAGGAAGTCCGAGCGCGTCATGTTCGCGCTGGCCCGCGCCGCCGCGAGGGCCAGCGCCGGGTCATAGTGATCCACCCATTGCCTGGCCGCAAAATCGAACTCCGCCCATTCCGAGGGCGGATCGGGGAAGGCGGCCATGGCACTGCCATCCCAATAGAAACGGTCCGAGCCGAACTCGCCGAGGACATAGCGCTCGTCACCGGCCACATTGTTGGCCAGATCGACGGGATTGATGATATGCCCGACGATCTCCCCGTCTTCATCCAGCATCCCGACCAGAGGCAACAGCAGCACCCGACGGATTTTCCCGGTTGCGGCCTCATAGACCGTCACCTTGTCGCTCACTTGTAAGCCCTCCAAAGGAAGATGGACGCGTTCCGGATCGCCTTGTTCTGGTCGCTACCGGAATAGTTAGCCCTGAGCTTGAGGGTGTGCGTGCCCGCGCCCAGGGATTTCGCAAGGACGCGGGCCGAGTTGCCGGGATTACCTGCGCTTCCCTGCGCGCGTGAGAACTCCATCTCGGTCGCATTCAGGAAAACCCGCCCGTTGACGGTGCCCGAGGCGGCGCTGTTCACGGCCTCATAGGACCAGCCCAGCAGGATGATGCAGGACTGGGTGAGCGTGAAGGTCAAGGATAGGACATCCTGCAGCCCGCTGGTGTCCGGCATCGTCACGGTGAAGTTGGCGACCTCAGCCGCATATTGCGCCGTGATCGCGCCGTCCGCGACTTTGAGCGTGGACACCGTGAGGTTGGCAATCCTCGCGGTGTCCACAGCCAGCAGGCCGATATGCGCCCGACCAATCACTGCATTGTCGATCTGGGCGGCCTTGGTGATGATCCCCGCAGCCGCCATCAGACCGCCTGTCAGCGTCTCGAACTCGATATGTCGCCCCTGAATGGTGCCGTCGACAACCAGCTTGCCCGTCCCTTTGCGCCGCAGAACCGGCGCAGAGAATGAGATATTACCGCTGGCATAGCCGCCGGTGTTCACGCGCATGATATTGCGCACGAAAGCCGTGTTCGCGGGAGCGACGCTGGACATTTCTATCGTCTCCCACGCAAGCGTGGTTTTGACAGGACCCGGCGTATTCCCGACCCCATTGCCGCTGGCATCCAGATACTGAACGAACAGCTGCGCCGAGATCGGCTGATGTGTGGCTCCGACCCGGCAGGATGCAAAGAACTCCTCGCCGGGTTTGGCCGGTGACGGGAGGCTGACCATATCCGTCTGCCCGCCGCCGGGTCGCGGGGTGACCTGAAACGCCCCCTTGCTCTGGGCAATGGGTGCGCCCACGCCGAAGTTTGGCAGCAGCGCGACCCACGTGTCGCTGACATTCCCCGTCCAGGCGGCGATATCCTGTATCTGGTCGTCCCCGACAAGGTTTGCCCAATCGGTGATCGCCAGCTTGGAAATCACGGCTGCGCCTGCTGCGAGCTGCTCCGTACCGATGGCCCCGGCACCGATCTGCACCGCCGTCAGCTTGCCCACGATCTGGTCTGCCGCGATCTCGGCTTTCCACTGGCCTCCTGCCCACGTGTAGATCTTGGTTGGATCACTTTGGAGGATGACCATATCCCCGACGCGCTGGCCGCTGGTCGGCAATGCTGTGACCAGTTTGGGAATGCGGATCGAGGTGGCGAATGCGGTCTCGTCGAGGATGCCTTTCACGCTTTCCTCGATGAAGTGAATCCATTCCGTGCCATTCCAGCGATAGAGGCGTGAATCCGCGACGCTCCATGCCAGCTCGTTCATCGAGTTTCCTGGCGTCGAGCGGTTCGCAATGATCCGGGTTGCCTTCAGACCGGCGCTGGAGAACAGGCCTGTGACGCCATCCACGAAATCGCCGCCGTCAATATAGACCGCGCCGGTCGTGACGGTATGCTTTGCCGTCCAGGTGGATTTGGGCGTCAGATCCGAGATCAACCTCGCCGCAACCTGATAGGTCGTCCGCTGCTGGACGGTCTGCACAAACCAGACGAACGGCTCACTGAAGGGGCGCAGCACATCGACGAAATGGTCGGCCGCGCCATTGCGCCAGACCCGGATCTGGATATGCGTGACCCCGACCTCATCGCCAGAACAAGCCACACGGATTGCGGACTGGCGGGCCTTGGTCGCATTGTCGGTCAGCATGACCGCGCTGGCCGAGAACCCGGAAATCACCTGCGTGAAGGGCCTGACCGGCACCGGGGTCACAATGGAGACGGGCAGCTCGAAGTCACTGTCCCAGTCGTAGTCGCTCGGATCGACCTCGCGCAGTGTCACCAGCACATTCAGGCCGGGGGTCTTGGCGACTTCCTCGACCACGAACTGCTTGTTGATGTAGCCGTTGCGCTGGCTTGACCAGCTGATCATGTCGACCAGAGGCTCCAGCGCATAGGCGTCGGGCGGCAGGGAGACCTGATGGACACGGGCACGGCGATAGTCCCGCATCTGCGCGCGCATCAGGCGCTGCACCTGCCGCGCGAATGGTGCTGCGGGATAGGCCACCGAGGTCGGAAGATAGCGCCCGCCGTCCTCTGCCGTCGAATCCGCGTCGATGTATTCCGGCGCGTCCTTGGTCGACCACTTCTCACGCGGCTCGGGATAGGTCGCCGACAAGGCGTTGAAGGTCTCTCCGAGGCTGTTGAACGGCTTGAAGCTCTGCCCCTCGGTGATGAGGATATCGCCATCGGTGATGCCCAGCACCGCCGCCCCTGGCAGGCCGACAACCGGCTTGAGCATCCCGCCAACCTCGGCAAACCGCATGTTGGCCGCCCGCCCGATTTCCTCCAACGCATCGGCGGGCGTCATGTCGACGGTGATCTGCAGGCCGCAGCGAAAGGCCGGTTCGGTCCCGCCGCCCGCGAGATTGACCGGCCGGTCACAGGCATTCATCGCCGCAACCCATTCGGCGCGTGGCAAACGCCACGCGGGAAGATTGCGCCCGCCAAAGACCCATTCCGATGCGAAATAGATGCCGCGTGAGATATTGTACGCGATCACCGCAGGATTGGTGCTGGGTTCATACGTCGATCGATCCCCCCAGCGATGTGCCCCAAGGCCGCCCGTCGAGCTGTCCTTCCTTGGGTCATAGAGCGGCAGGGGCTGCGGCTGCAGCAGCACCTGCGGGATCTGGGTCATCACCTCGGGGTCATAGTAATAGCTCAGCACGGCATAGGCCTTGCCCGTGCCAATCATGGCGCTGGTCCAGGGATAGTCCGGGTCTGTGCCGAAGATGCTGATCAGGAAAGCATCCGCAGTCGATTGCGTGCCGTCGATCAGCTTGATCCAGCACCGGTCACGCTCATCACCGGAGCCGACACCTTCGGAGAAGTTCTTGACCGGGTAGCCCATCAGATGGCCGCTCTGCATCGCAGGTTGGCCATAGCGGATGTCGCCCAGCTCGTCGTTGAACCAGACAGCCTTGAGGCCAGTGACAGGCAGGCATGAGATCTCGATGACCTCGGTGATATAGCGGGTGTTCTTGCCCCAGCTGCCGATGTACTTGCGCTTGCCTGCGGTTGGGTACTCGCCCACGATGAACGACAGAGGCGTGTCATCACCCATGTCCACTTCGAACTGAACGTTCACCTTGGGCTTTTCCGGCTTCAACAGCACGGACGCGAGCAGATTCAGGCCGATCCCAATGCCCATGCGCAAAAGCGCGGCGCCAACAGTCGCGGCCTTCAGGGCAGCACCCACCCAGGCCAAAGCGGCGGTGACCGGCGCGGCATGCGCAGGCCCGGCGACCGCGAGCGCGGCCACCGCAAGAAGAAGGATTTTCAGCATGCCCTATCCGACCTTGAATGCCCGAAGCATGTCTTCGCGGGGGCGACGTCCATGGCCGAGTTCAGTGATGACGATCAGGCTGCTCACGTCGACGACACAGAGCGCCTCTTTCAATGGACCATCGGCGGCGATCACGCCGATATCGCCGACATCGGCACGGTCCGGGTGCTCATGCGCGGGCAGCAACGAGCCCAATAGCCCCGACAGCGACGAGAAGCCCGCCTTGTGCAGCGCCCTGCGCGCGCCAGCAGTCGAGACATAGCGTCCCCGCCACTCTGACCCCAGATCGACCCCGGTGATGGCCAGGACAGCGCCCGCCGCCAGTCCAAGCGCACAATCGTTTTTCCCCCAGGAGAAGGGTTCCCGGCGCTGCCGGTCCATCTCGGCAGCAAAACGGGCGCCCCAGTCCGGGAGGCGTTTAAGAGCAGGCTTTGCCATGATTGGATCCGTATCGCGTGCAGTTTGCAAAGGGGGGAAGGCCCAGCAGCATAGAGCCTCGGTTCATGGCGCTATCACTCCTTGTACCAATCCATTTTCCTCGAATTGATCGTACTGGCGTATTCCGAGAACCGATCACCCGCGCGACGGCGCTTCTGGTGGGCGTCCGACGACTTCGCCGGATTGGTCGCCGTCAGCATCGCCATCAGCTCAGATCGGATCGACAGCGCGACACCGCCTTCGCCACCGGCGGCCGGGGTGCTGATCGGCCCGTCATCGACGATGCCCACCCACTGAAGCTGAGGCGCGCTGACAAAGCTCCCGCCTGTCATGCTTGTCGCGTGGATCTCGCAATAGGCCAGTCGCACATCGAGGCCGCGCACCAGATACTGCGCGGCGTCAGCGATCTGGCTCAGCGATACCGTGACCGGGCTGTCCGTCAGGTCGCCCACATATTTAAGACCTGAGACTCTCAGCCCGCATCCGCCGATATAGGAGCGTGATACGACCCCGGTCCCGTCCGCCAGAGGTACGCTTACCTCCAGGTCGTAGTCCCCGGACCAGAGCCCCATCGGCGTCGCCGCGCCGGTCTCCCGGTCCCGGGCCACCACCCAGACAAAATGGACCGGGGCGATCCCGCTTTCGCGCGTCGCCTGCAGGGCGGCGGTGAAGCCGCTATCGAAATGTCTCATAGCTTTTGAACCGGAGTGAGCGACGCACCGGACGACAGATATCCGGGCGTATCAGTAAAGGGTGTGAAGCTGCCCTGGGGGACACGAAGACGGATAACGGGTCTGTCCAGAACCACGGCCATCGATGCTGTCACGGGCATCGGCAAAGGTGGCTCGATCGAGACCTGCCCAAGCGCCCCGGCACCCGAAGCCGTCATGGTTTCGACGAACTGCCCGAAGTACTGACGCCCGCCGCTATGGCCAATGCTGAGGCGATCTCCCGAGATCACACGGAAGTTCGGAGGCAATCCGGTCAGGGACAATGTTCTGCGATCCGCACCGATCACGCCAACCTTGACCACGCCACCCGCCGCCTGCCCGTTCGCCGGACGATAGGAATTGTCGCAAAACAGGAACGATCGGTTCGACCCAAGCGCAAAGATCCTGGCGTTGATCTCACGCGCCTGCCGCCAATCCCGCGGCTGCAGCGGCAAGGAGAGCTTCCAAAGCGGGCTGGCCAGCTGTGCAGCCCAATGCTGCCCCGAGCCGGTTCCCGAGTTCTCTTCAAACCTCACCAGATCGAAGGTGATCGACCCGACGGGGGTCAGGATGTCGGACAGGAACGCCAGCGGATAAGGCTCGATCAAGGCCATGTCAGCGCCGCCGCGGATTGTGGTTGAATTGCTGGATCATGCCAGGAAAGCCCTGCATGAGCGATTCACCCATTTTGTTCGCGGAATTGTCTGCCACCTCCTGCACCTTCACCTCGAACAACGGGCTGGGATCGACGGAGATCCGAACACTGCTCTTTCCGTCTGACGCGGCCTTGTCCGCCATCCGCTTGCTGATATCGTGCGGGATGATTTGCGTTCCTCGCGGCAGATTGAGGATCTCACCGCCCCGCTCATTGATCCGCGTCATGCCGCCCTGCCAGTTTGGGGTGCCATTGGCATTCTCGCCCAACAGACTTCCCACGCCCCGGAACAACGCTGAGCCCCATGAAGACTGACCGAGAAGGCCAAGCGCACCCTTCATGAACTGCACCTGCGCAATTTGCAGCAGCAGATTGGCAAAGGCTTTGCGCGCGGCATCGGCTCCTTCCAGAATACTGCCGAAGAAACTGCCCAATGCATCGCGGCCACGTTCGGTGGCGTCCCTCATCCGCTTCATGGCGTCGATCTGCGTATTGAGCGCAGAGATCTCTTTGCCAGACTGGGACGACCCGGCCACGCCTGCCGCCCTGAGGTCTTTCCAGATCTTGGCTTGAAGGGCGGACATATTGAATGTCTCCTTCAACTCAGCGGCCTCATCGCGCAAAGATTTCAGAACCTTTTGCAGCTCCGACATCTTTTCCTTGGCGCCACCGGCACTTTTACCTGCCTGATCGGCCGCGCCTGCGAGGCCGCCACCCGAGGTCCCACCGTCGCCACTGAGAGCGGCGGTCGCATCTTCCGTAACCGTGGTCAAATCGGACCACATTGCTGCCACAGGTGCCCATGCATCGGCCACAATTCCCGCCGCTCGACCGGCTGCCGCAGCCGCTTGGCCTTGGGCATCAGCCACATCGGCCATTGATCTGTCAAAAGAAGACCCAGCTGCCTCGGCCATATTGCCGAACGTCATTGCCGCGTCGTCAAATCCAGCGTCCTTTAACGAGTTTCCGATAGCGACCAGGAACTCAAACCACTTGAGTTTCAGGTCGGCCACGAGCTGATAGAAATCTGCGCGGATGGTATGCCATGCCGAGGCCAAAGCCGGGGGTATGGCCCGCGCGCTCTCACCCATCGCAGACCAGACCGCCGTGGCCAATTGCCCGAGCGCCTTGATTGCACCACCAAGCCCACCTTGGGCTTTGATCAATTTGGCAAAGCCCGTGATCAGGCTGTAGATCCAGCCAATCGGCGAATTCTCAATGATCCATCGGAACGCATCGGAGAGCCCGGTCGCCTTGTCGATCGCGGTAGCAGCGGACCGGGTCAACTCCCAAAGCGCCGAGGCGACACCCGATACGATCGTGACCACATCGGCAAACACCTGTGCAACAATCCGCACGACGGCACCAAGAGCATCGATCACGACCCGCAGAGCACTGCCCTTGGTCATGAGAGAAACGAAGGTCTGGGCCACCGACTGGATAACAGGCGCGAAAGCGGCTCCCATTTCGTTGCGCAGGCCGCGCATGACGATCCCCACCTCGGTCAGGCTGGTCTTCATTCCTGCGAGAGCCTTCACGCTCTCATTGCTCATGATGCCGCCAAGCGCTGCGGTGCGTGCCGCATATTCCTGCATGGCTTTGCCGCCGTTCTTCAGAAGCGGAAGGAGCGCCGTGCTGTCGCCTGCGATCGCCTCCATGAAGAAGGTGAAGTCCTGCTGGTTGACGTTAGCGCGCTCGAGGCTATCGACATACAGCTGAAGCGACTGCGGCCCGGAGAGCTTCCGGAATTGCTCTGCTGTCACTCCAACCTTAGGCGCAATCCGCTCGAAAAAGTCAGCCATGGGCCCGCCACCGGTTGCGATGAAATCGCCCACCCGGTCATTCATATCCTTCAGAATGTCGGCAAGTTTCTCCTGCTCGATCCCGACAGTCTTTGCACCCGACGCCCATGCCTGGAACTCAGCAGGGGTCGCATTGGCGAGGATGGACAGGTTCTTGATCTCGGCTGCCGTATTGATGGCCGAAACAGACAGGCCCGCAAGTCCGGCACCGGCCACAGCCGCGCCGGTCGCGACAGCTGCCCCAACGCCCTTTCCTACGGATGACAGAACCTCCTGAAGACCATGCAGACCCGGAACATTGCCGATCGAGGACAGGCGTTTGTTGACTGTATCGGTAAATTTCTGAATGCCGGATCGCGCTTGATCGATGCCACGCTGAAACGCAGCGCGATCGAGAACCAGATCGACCTTCAGTTTTCCAAGCTGTGCGGCGGTGGCCATCTCTATCCCTTTTTCTCAGCGACGAGCATGTCGCGCCCGCCATTCTTCCATCGAGATGGACGGCAATGCCGCGCGCATCTGTCCAAGGTACATCTGCAGGTCTTGCGCTGTGGTCTTCGCCCTGCGGCCCGGTCGTCTGATCAGGCTGTCGAGTTTCGGCAGCCGCTTGGCGCGCTGAAGACCCGCACCGATCCAGGCGCTGACGATGGCTAAATCATCAAGGCGGCGCTGCGATTCTAGCGCCACCTCGATTTCGGTCAGCGCGAGACGCGGGGTGATGTCCCAGAACCTTTCCGGATCCAGTCCAAGGCTGAGCCAGGCTCTGTGGAAGTCGGCGAGCTTCAGCCCCTCGCCTTCCTCTTTCCCGCCGCAGGTTCCTCCCTGGCTTCCGGGAAGGCGGCCGCAATCAGTCGGCCCGGCAAAGACAGATCCTGCGCCAACAGTCCCTCGATGACATCAAGGTTGTCAGCCTCCGCCGGATGGAAGCGCTGCAGCGACACTTTCACAACATGGATGAAGGCATTGAAATCGGGCAACGTCGCCTCCTTTTCGCCCCCCGCGTCCGAGGCATCACCCATGATACCGTGGAGGTTATTGCCGTAGTCGCGCTGCAGTTCCGCGACGCCCCGCAGGCCGAGGATCAGGCGGTAGGACGTATTGCCGAGGACAGCAGGGATCTCTCCAGTCAATGCAGACATGATCAGCCCCCCGTCACGACTTGTTCAGACAGACGAAAAACAGCATTGGCCGTCATCTTGTCGTTGATCGGCGCCGACCGGGCATAGCTCTTGAGAAAGCCCGAGAAGGTTTCCGGCGTGCCCTCTGCGGTTATGGTGATCTCGATCAGAACCTGCTCGCCGCTCACCTTGAGGCCCTGAAGAAGCGTATCGGTGGGCGAGCCCGGGATCCAGTTGGTGGGGATGGTCAATTCGCCGCTGTCGAGCAGTCCGGCGATGTACTGCTTTCGCCGCCCGGGCGAGAGCATATGTGTAACGTCGATTTCATCTGCTTGCTCATCGGGCAACTCAAGATCGCCGACCAGCGCCACCGATGTCCAGGCCGGGGTCGCGCCGCGGCCGATGCGTACGCTTGAGCCGTAGCCAATCATTCCTTCAGGCATGGTCAATTCTCCTATGCAAAGTGTCAGGGATGCGCCGCCACCGGGTGCCAGGTGGTGACGCGAAAGCTCATGACCAGCGTGCCGACGAAGACATGCGCATCGCTGTTACTCACGATCGTCGTGTCTTCGAGCACGCAGGATCGATCTGGTCGTCGCAAGGCCGTGATCACAACCGCCTCGATGAAAGCGCTGTCTTCATCGAGAACATCTTCGACCTCATCACGACCGAGGCGGCGGCACGCGATCTGAAGCAACGTCCCACGAGCGGCTGTGTACTGCGTGTCGGGCGTGCTGCGTTCCTGCGGCGTCAAGACGCCGATTACCGGCAGGGTTGCGGCGTCGATCGAGCCGGGCCAAACCCGCATCACGGTGAACTCCGAAAAGCGTGCCGTTGCGGCAAGCGCCCCCCGAACCAACGCGCGGAAATCAGAGCGATAGTGGCTCATGGCGCATCTGCGGGATTGAGGGCATGCAATTCGCAGATCCAGAAGGCATCCGCGCTCGGCGATCCGTTCTTGTGAACCACCATCACACGAAATGAGCGCCCATCCGGCACGGTGATGACGTCGTCGCGCGCAACCTCTGGTGCGAGATCGCGCGCAACCCGCCAGGTCGGGGCCTCGATCATCAGATCCTGCCCGTCAGCACCAGAAACCGCGATCGGGCTTTCGCGGAAGATTGACCGGATCCCGCGCGTAGGCCCCGAACGCGGTTGGAAGAACACCCAATCACCGAAGGTTCCCGCGAGAAGGCGGGTCATGCCGGTGAAGAGCGCGGTCATCAGGCAAAGACCGCTGCAGGTGCCGCACCATTCAGGCGCACCACGCCGGTGCCGGAGGGATTCGCCGCTGCCTCGATCGCCGCGCCGAGAAAGACAGCCCCTGCCGCCGGCGCATTTGTGCAAAGGCCGCTGACCGGCGTCACATAGATCGCCTGACCGACCGTCCACGCCTGCGCAGAGACCTTGCCCAGCCGGTAAACACCTTCGAGATGAACCTCGACCGGCGCACCCACGGTCGCATCATGACCGGCAACGCCCGCAAGCACACCGGCAACCACCAGATCGCCCGAGGAAATGGCTTTCGGGGCGGGGATCGAGACGCTGGTCCCCTTTTGCAGATAAGTTTTCATCGTCAACTCCCGTGACTGTCATGAACGACAAGAGCCGCCCAGGAGGCGGCTCTTGTCGAGAAAGAAGAAAGGCGAAGGCGTTATGCGCCGGGGTTTTTGAAGCCGCCCCGGAAGTCGGCCGCGCCGAAGCCGAAATCGTGCTCAACGGTCATCGAGAAGCCTTGCGTGCCGAAGGGCTCTTCGGTGCGCACGCGCGGCGCTTCCTGACCATCGAGGAAACCGTAGACCCAGCACGGTGCCCGCTCGGAGAGCAGATACCACTCATCGCCCACGATTTCGGTGGTGACCACCGGCTTCAGCTTGCCCGAGAACGGGTTGACCGCACCGGCATCGGTGGGCGTGATCTGCGCCACGATCATTTCGGCTTCGGTTTCCATATCGGGACCGACCAGCAGGATCGAGGGCGCGAGGTTCAGGCGCTGGCCGTCGATCGATTCCTGCTTGCGCATTGCGGCGCGCCCCTCGGAAAGTGACACCGCCGTGATGCCGCCGCCCGCCGCAGCAAGGTTGCCGCGCGAAGCATCGAAGATCGCCGTGCCGTCCGAGAGACTGGCCGACAATGCCTGCGCATAGAAGGTGCGCTCCTCGAAATGGGCGATGGTCTCGCCATAGCTCGAGAGCATGTCGTTGATCGCGCCGAGATCGTCATTGATCAGCATCTGGCGCGAGATGGTCAGGCCGCGCGCGTACGGCACGATCACCGCCATCTCGCCACTTTCCCCGAAGGTGCCCCATTTGATCTCGCCGGTCTCGCCGACCGGCAGGAGCGTCGGGAAATCACCGGCCCGCACCAAGGGCATCGGGCGGAAGTCGCGGAAATTCTTCTGCTTGGCGATCGCACGATAGGTCGGGGTGAATTCGCTATAGCGCTCGAGCAACACCTTGTTCAGCGCATTCTGGAAAATCGCGGGATAGTCCGAGGTCGAATGCGAGGCGTCCATGAAAACATTGATCTTGTCGCCTGCCGAGCGGATGCGACCGCGATGCCCGATGGTCGCGGCCGCCATTTCGACCAGCGACATCTCCATGTAGGGCCGCGCGGCCGCCGTCGCCGGATCTCGGCCAACGATCTGGGCATGGAGCGCATCGGCCATCGCTGCACGGCGCGTGCTGCGCTCGTCGCGCAGGATGCGGGTGCGGGCAACGCCAGGGCGGGCTTTCGTCATCGTGTGACCCTTCATTTTCTTGAACTCGGCAATGGCCTGTTTGGCACTGAGCCCGCGGCTGATCCAATTGGCCTCCATATCGCGCCCGATCTTCCGCGAGGCGCAGAAGCGGCGGATACCGAGTGCATTGGCTTGCGCTTGCGCAGCATCATCCTCTTCGAGATCCGCGTCCTCCTCTTCGGCTTCGGGGTCGATTTCCTCACCTTCCTCGAGATCGACCTCGTCTTCGAGATCATCCTCAAGATCGGTCTGATCCTCCTCTTCTGAGGTGATCGGGTCGTCTTGTTCCATCTGGTCTTCGTCGTCGCCCTCGACCTGCGCGGCGGTGCGTTGGGATTTGCGGCTCATGGCCTTCTCCTTCGGTTTCGGATTGGATGCCCCGACCATCATCGACCAGATCATCGACATGCTGGCCCGCTGGCCGAGCTGGTTGCCGACCTCCCGCAGTCCTTTCGGAGCCTTGGGATAGAGCCGGTAATCAAAGAGCGCCGCCGCAGCAGCGTCGGCACTCTCATCTGTCGTGGTCGCAAAGCCCGCTGCGACCGCCGCAGGGCCGTCGAAATAGGTCTCGGCCCTCATGATCTCGCGGGCCTCTTCGGTGCCGATCCCCGCCCGCGCCGCATAGACGCCGGCGTAGGCATTCGCGAGCACACCGAGGGCTTGCGCCTCTTTGAGGTGATCGTCTTCGGTGCCGCGCCCCTCCGTGCACCAGCGCGCCGGATCGTGGATCATCATCACCGCACCCGCCGGCATGACGATGTGGTCGCCCGCCATGGCAATCAGCGAGGCCGCTGAAGCAGCAATACCGTCGATCACGATGGTGACCTCGCCGTCGTGGTTTTTCAGCGCATTGTGGATCGCCTGGCCTTCCGTCGCGATTCCCCCGCCCGAGTTCAGGCGCACAGTCAAAGGGCCTTTCAATCCTGCAATCTGTTCGCGCACGGATTTTGCCGTGAAATATTCCTCCTCCCAAAAAGAAGAGCCGACCGTTCCGGTCAGGACGATTTCATTCATGGGGTGCTTCCCTCATCCGAGAAATTGGCATTCTGCCGCGACACGTCGGCGCGCGGATCACTGTCGAAAGGAAGGCCAAGGCGATCAGCCTCATCCTTGTCCTGCTGTTGCTCGGCCAGCAGCCGTTCGGGGTCGAGGCCAAGCTGGCGCACAACCCCCTGCCGCGACTGGAAACCCGAGCGGACCGCTTCACGCAGCGCCCCAAACTCCCGCGCGGGGTCGACAAGGATCCGGTGCGGCGGCACCCAGGTGAACCGGATCGCGCCGGGAAGATCCCATGCTTCCTCGAATTCCTCTTCGATCCAGGCCTCCTCGATCCAGCGCCCCAGAGGCTGCAGAAGCATCGGAATGATCATCAGCCACTGCCAGCGCGAGATATTGCGCTCCATCTCCAGCCGCCCGATCCGCGCGGAGCTGAAGTTCACCCCGCTGAGATCGCCGGTCAGCGCCTCATAGGTCAGACCGATTCCCATCGCCGCCGCACGCAGGACATTCTTCATGAAATCGGGATAATCCCCGACCGCAGGCGGCTCGGCGAACTCCATCTCCTCGTCATTGGCGATTTCCATGATAACGCCCGGTTGAAGCGTGCCGCCAAGCTCCTGCCGTTCCCTACCACCATCAGCGCCGAGCCGATGAAACGCAGTGAAACAGGCCGCAATTTTCTGACGCATCAAATGAGCGTCCTCAGCGTCGTCAGCATTGACCAGCTTTTCCGCGATGGGGGTGAACCAGCTAATCCCACGTGTTTGGCCGGGTCGATCGACACGGAAGAGATGCAGGATCTCGTCTGCCGGAACCCGCTCTGAGGTCATCGGATTGTGCCCGGGTCGCCATTCGCCGCCGGGGTGCTGGGTGTAGAGCCAATAGGCCACCCTTTCGCCGCTCTCCCGGTCGTACTCGATCCCCTCGCGGATCTCGTTCCCATCGAGGAAGCCCCCCCAACGGCTGTCGTCAAGATATTCCGGCTCCAACACCTCAAGCTGGAGCGGGATGGTCAGCGGCGCACCGATCGGGCGGTGACGACGGATCAGAACTTCGCCGCTCTCGACCACCGTATTCATCGCCAGCGCCTGCAACCCGTAGAGGTTCAAGAGACCATTCTTGTCGATGGCCGTGGTGTCGAGGTGCTCCTCGATCATCTCGAGCCCGCGCCGCCGCAGGTTTTCCTGCAATGCCTGCGGCAGGCCCGTGGAAACCTGAAGCTTCGGGATGATGCCATCGCCAACGACATGACCGGAGACCACATCCTGCACCCGGCGGGCAAAAGGCGTATTGCGGATCATGTCTCGGGCGTAAAAGGACACCTGTCTGCGATCGCGGCTGGCGAGATCCGCATCCGATCCACTCGCCTTCAGACCGTCATTGCGACGCCCGAGACGGGCGGCACGATAGTGCATGGCAATGGTGCGGCTTTTCTCACGCTGCATCGCGCGGCCGGGGGCGACCGCCATAAAGAACCGATCGAGAAGATTCATGTCAGCCCCTTGAGAAGGTTGGCAGGTGGAAGCCACCGCGCCGTGGCGTGATGCCCAGGTCTTCCTCGATCATTTTGACGATGCGGCGCATCTCATCGAGTGAGCGGAAGGTCACCTTCTCGCCGTTGATTTCCAGAGAGGTCACCCCCTTGGCGATATTGGCCTTCAGCTCAGCAAGCTGTTCAGGGGTGTAAGACATTAGAGCCACTTTCCTCGGTTCTGAATCCAACCTCCACGTCCGGGTGCCGACAGGCCGGGGCGCGAAGCCGCGACCGGACGCCGGATCGGAGAAGAAGGCTGCAGCTCAACAGGTTCGGCGGCACCCGAAGGTGGGCCGGTGTCACCCGCCTCAGGGCTGGAAGCGGTCGGCTCGAGAGTGAGCCACGGGTTTTCTTCGCTCCACACCGCCCAGATCGGCGGTGCGGACCAGACGATCTTTTCACCGCCCTTGATGATGTGCTGCGCCCGCGCCTGAACGAGATGATCGAGGCTTTCGTTGCGCACCATGCCAGGCCGTTTTGTCCACCCTTTGTCGCCCCGCCGCTCGGCGGTGAACTCGATCAGGTGGTCCTCTTCCATCCATTCCGGGATCAGGCAGGCATTGGCTTCGGCCTGATCGGTGTGCAGCGAGGCCGCCACCGCATCCTTTAACTTGTCCACCGCCATGAAGAGAATCTCGACATCCTTGGCGACACGGCGGCGTTTGGCCTTCTGGCTCGCGCTTTCGGGGGCTTTGAGCCAGACCCGATCGGTCCGGTCGAGCCCGCCCTCGCCCCGCGTCAGATACCAGCGCCCACCCTGACCTGCACGGCGTCGACCACGATAGAACCGATAAGCGTTATCGGTGGTCGCGCCGCCGCCATGCATGTCGATCGCAAGCGACATCGCCTTGAGTTCGCTGGCAGTTCCCGCAACCGGCCAGCTCCGGTCTGCGAGAGCCACGAGCACCTGCCAATCCCCCGCGTTCTCGAAAGGCTTCAGCGCACGTTCGGCATTCCCGTCGGGCGGCGTGATCAGGTCGAAGCGGTCGATCGGCTGGTGCCGGCCGTTCTCGCCCCACGCGGTCGCGCCAACGACAAAGCGGGTGCCCTGCACGTCGATCGACACGGTGATGTAGCGTGTCCAATCCGGAGCGATGCCCTTGGGAAGATCGCGTCCGCGCGCCCGATCCCGCAAACCCTGAACCGTGATTTCCAGATCCGAACTCGCCGAGCGCGGGAAATGGGGCTGGGCGAAGCCAGTGTTCATCACTGTCTTCAGCTTTTCCTCATCGCCTGTCATCTCGAAGGCTTGCACCGCCTGCCGATACGTCGTCACCAATTCCTTCCAGCTCGAGAAAGCCGCAGCCGTGCCGTCGAGCCAATAGCTCAGCATATCGCTACGCCTGACCCGCCCACTTTCGATCGGCACGAGACGCGGCTGGCCCCGGCTGTCGAGGTCAAAGCTCTCATGCAACCATCGCCCCGAGGCGTTCAATTCGCGCTTCAGCTCGTGCCCGAATTCCATGCCGCAATGCGGGCATCCCATCCGCGCAGCTTCGCCCGCCTCCATCGGATCGCCACTTTCGGGATAGCGCAGACGGCGGAATGACGGCTCGAACTCACCTTCGCAATTCGGGCAGGGCCAGTACCAGCGCCCGCGCGTGCCATGCGGGTAGAGCGCTAGAACGCCGTAGTTGACCGGTGGGCAATCATGCGGCGTCAACGGACGCCAGTTTTCATCCTTGAGCGGCGCGCCGGGGCTGCTTTCGACAACCACCATCCCGCGCGACAGGAATGTCCGTGCACGGGCCCGCATCAGCGAATAGGCGTCCCCTTCCCCGTCGATGCTTTCGGGGAAGTGATCGTAATCGGTACCGAGCACCAGCCGGATCGTCGCCGAGCTGAGCTTTGTAATCGTCGGCCAATCGAGCGAGAGCTGCGTGCCCCCGGTGAAAAGCTTCTGATAGATGTTGTCCGAGCCTCGCCCTTTGGCCTGACGCTGGCGCAGCTCGGGGCTGTTGCGCACCATCGGCGAAATCTTGTTGCGCTCGAATTCTGCCGCGGCCTCCCGCGTCATCTGGAAGATCGCGATGCGGCCGGGATCGGCGGCAATCGTATAGGCCAGTGCCGATTGCAGCATCTGGGTTTTTCCCGACTGCGAAGGCCCGCAGAAGGACAGGCCGCGATAGGCCCGCGAGGCGATCATATCGGTCGGCTCGACCATATAGGGCGTCACATCACGGCGGAACGGCTGCCATTGCCCCGAGACATTGACCCGCATGTATTTCTCGGCCGCTTCCGTGACCGAGATCCGCTCGGCCGGTCGCCAGGCGGGAAGCGCAAGCTTCAACGCAGCCCTTGGATCCGCATAGGGCGGCAAGGGCTCGAAATCGTCCAGCATCCGCATGGCAGCCTCGTCAGATCAACAGGCTGCCTCCGAAATCGGCCTCCCCGATCTCCGCGTCCTGCAATTCGCTTTCATGGATCCGATCCGCGATGGCGGTCAGGATATCGCTTCCGATCCGTGCCACAGAGGCGACTTGCACCGGGTTGAGATCGAGTTCGCGCTCGAGGCGGTCGGGCATGGCCTCAATCCCGTCGCGCACGATCTTGCCGAGGCTTTCGAGCAGATCGAGGACATCCCCGATCTGGACCAGCTGCCGCCGCCGCCGTTGGGCCTCGGACCAGCGCATGTCCGCCTCGGCCAGTTCGCGCCGCTCTTTGGCCGAAAGCTTCGCGGCCTGACTGTCCAGCTCGACGCCAAGGAATTCGGCGCGCAACAGACTGATCTGGTTTTCGTTATGCTTGTTGCGGCTGGCCGCGTCGGCGTCGCGCGCCTTGCGCCACGCCCAGCAATGGGAAAGCCGCAACACATAGGCGGTGCCGTTGCCACCATCCCGCGCCACCGGCATCCCGTCCTTGATCCATTTGCCAACCGTGTTGACCGTGGTGCCGAAAGCCTGTGCGACCTCCGACTGATTCATGTCCGCATCGCTGACATTGGCCGGAAGCGGAAAGAGCCGCAGCTTTTCGGCCAGCTCGTCGTCGATCACGACATCGAGGAGCGGCGGCGCAGTGTCGGCGTCTGACATGGCAAACCTCAACAACAACCCCATCTCGCAGGGCAGAAAAATCCCGAAACAATTGCAAACATCGGGGCGCGAATGACCCCCGACGCGATGAAGGTCAGGAAGGACCCGCGAAGATTTTAAGCCCCGCTCCGCTTGGCGAGCATTTTCGCCAGGGTCCGGCGCATATGCCCGGGCAGCCGCGCAGCGTGGACGTCTACGGCCCCGTCGAAGAAACCCAGCCTCTTTTCATAGACCGGCACGGCAGCGGTGAAGTTCAGCACCTTGCTGATCGAACCGTCTGCATCCCGCTTCCATATCCCGGGTGAAAGCTTGGATGACGCCCGTGGAACGAAAAACCCGGCCCTCTTGCGATTGCGTTTCCGTGACGCTGGCGAAGTATTCGAGGTCGCATCCCTCTGCGACTGGACCGCAGAGAGCGCCTGATTTCGCTCGCCGCGCGACCAGTTGCCGAAAGCGTCAAGCTTGGCCCCACCAGCAGGCGTGACCGCCGTGATATGACCATCATAGGCAAGGCGCGATTGCAGCAGGCTTTCGAGGCCGGTGTTGCCACGCGGTCCGCCGCGCTCCTGCACCTTCAGAAAATGCCGCTTTCCGACAGAGGGTCGTTCCTCGACCGATGCTTCCAGACGGGTTGGACGTGCACCGCGCACCATAAAAGCATTCTTGGCAAAGCGCGTTGGACGGTCAAAGACATCGTCCATTCGCGTCTGCACATGTTTCAGCACATCGGTCGCCGTATCGTTCAGCGCCCAGCTGGCCGCCACAGCGAGATCTCTGCCTGACAATCGCCTGAAAGCTGCATCGACATGGTGATCATCTACCGTGATCTTGATCATGCCGCCCCCCGAAACGCACGGCGCCCGCGAGGAGGGTTCCTAGCGGGCGCACGTGTAGATGATGGCAAGATTGGTAGGACGGCGTGTCCTAAGTGGTCAAGCCCATTTTGCTATGAAACTGCATACGGTCTAAGCAGGCTGCCAGAGCGCACTGCAAGGCCACCACGTTCCTCCCCGTTTTCGTCCAGCCGTGCCGCTCCAGTACCGACTGAAATGACCGACCGTGCAGGCAGATATCATCGACCAGAACGCGGTCATGGATCATGCGCGCGCCGTCCCCGCCACGGGCCGAGGGACGCACCCGGCGCACCGGCATGGCGACACCATGGCCGATCCGGCGGCGCAGAAGCTCGATCACCCTGCCCTCTTCGATAAAGGCGTCTATGAACTCACCGCCCCCGCTCGGGCTGCCACCCCGACCTGCCTCAAGGCTGGCGCAGCGCATCCCGCCTGCGTCATGGCGTTCGACCAGATCGCGATAGAGCCTGCCGACCGCGACCTGACCGGGGGTGAAGGGCGGCGCATCCTTCCTCTTCGCCGCCCGCCGCGCCAAATCATCGAAGATATCCGTGGCCCGCACAGCATTGAAGCCACGCCACCCCAGCTCCTCAACCTTCCAACCCGTCGCGTCCTTGGCATCCGGTACCATGCGCCGGGGCGTCACCACGATCTGCGGTCCCCGCGCCGGTGCGATCGGGATGGCGGGGCCGCAGCCGTCCACCGGCGTTGCCCGATGGAGAATGGCATCCAGCCGCGCCCGTTCTGCGGCAATCCGCGCTGCCGCCGCCTCGCGAAACGCCTTCGTCATGCCGCGTCCTCACTCTCGGTGGCCGAGGCCGACTGGATCGCCTCGATCTCTTGCAACTCACGGTGCCAATGCGCCAACCACCGCTTGTCCTCTTCCGACGCAAGCCCCGAGCGGATGTTCTCGGCGATCACCTTCCGCCGGTGCTGGCTGCGCTCCGCAGCTTCCTTCAACTCGCGGATCACGTATTTCCCGGGCGGGGGCCCAAGGCGCTTGGCGACCTCGTAAAGCTCAACGGCCCAACCCTCAGCCATGGCCTGGCGCCCCATCGCGGAACGGATCAGGCTGCGGGCATAATCACATTCGGTCGGCGGTGGCAGCTGCAGCGTGAAGGCCCAGGCCTTGATCATCGCTTCCTCGGGCCAGCCCTTTCCTGCGTGGCGCAGGATCAGATCGTGCATGCCAAGCAGGTTTTCATCGCTCATATAGGCCAGTCGATCGCGCAGGCGGAGCAGCATCTTCTCATGCGCCTCTGCGCTGACCCCGCGCCGGCGCGGCAGCCCCGCCAAAGGCGCGATCAGCAACCTGTCAACTCGCGCATCCCTGTCCGCTTTCGTCCCGGTCATGGCCATCCCTCTTTCTCAGCATTGCCGACTTATCCACAGGCGCGCCCGGTGCAGTGTCGGGATTGGCCTGTGTGCTTTCCTTTTCATTTCCCTGTCTATGTCCCTGTCGTGCAGGACAGTCTGAGATTGTCCGATGACTGTCTGAGACTGTCCTTCGGACAATGTTGGACAATCAGGGGACAGTTCGACCGGCCCCGCGGGCCAGCGAAAACGCGTGGTCGGTCCAGCGCGAAATCCCGCGCTCGACCCAGGAGGCGGTGCGATACTCGCAGCCTTCCTTCAGCATCCATTCATCGATCCAGCGAACAGCGGCATCGTTGGCGGCCAGATCCTTGCTGTACCCGGCGACGGTCACCCGCAGGCGCTGCAGACGTTTCGCCGCATTGGCCGCGTCGTTCTTCGCCCGATTGTCTTCCCGCCGTGCCACCGCCTCCTGCAGGCTTCGCAAGACCATGCCGTGCATCAGGCGGATCTCGCCTTCGCACCGAACGCGAGTCCATTTGTGCAGCGGCCCGAAATCCAGCTTGCAGAGCTGCCGGAAATGCGCGGGATCGACCAGCAGCAGCTTGGCCAGAAGGTCGAGATCATCAGGCAAGGTGCCAAGCGGCGCCTGGTCATATGAGATGTTGATGAGGTCGAAGAAATAGGCCCGACACTCCGGCGTGCCGCGCAAGCGCATTTCCGAGTTGAGCCACCGGCGGCGCTCCCACGGCATGAAGTAATGGCTGTCCAGCCGATCCTCGACCGTCAGAGGATATTCCGGCAGGTCATCGATCGACA
>NZ_VLKU01000005.1:49321-280766 GCF_007830335.1 Paracoccus sulfuroxidans
CGGCTTCCAGCAGCGCCTTGATCGAGTTCTCCCCGATTTCCGGATCGCGACCTTCCAGAGCGGCCAGAGCCGAACCCTTGATGATCGGAATGTCGTCGCCCGGGTAGTCGTAGGACGACAGCAGCTCGCGCACTTCCATCTCGACCAGTTCCAGCAGTTCCGGATCGTCGACCTGGTCAACCTTGTTCATGTAGACGACCATGAACGGGATGCCGACCTGACGGCCCAGCAGGATGTGCTCGCGCGTCTGCGGCATCGGACCGTCAGCAGCGTTCACAACCAGGATCGCGCCGTCCATCTGCGCCGCGCCGGTGATCATGTTCTTCACATAGTCGGCGTGGCCGGGGCAGTCGACGTGCGCATAGTGACGCGTCGCGGTCTCGTACTCAACGTGCGTCGTCGAGATCGTGATGCCACGTGCTTTCTCTTCAGGGGCGTTGTCGATCTGATCGTAGCCCTTGAAGTCGCCGAAATAGCGCGTGATCGCCGCCGTCAGCGTGGTCTTGCCGTGGTCAACGTGGCCAATCGTGCCGATGTTGACGTGCGGTTTCGTACGTTCAAACTTTGCCTTTGCCATCATGGCCTCCTATCGTGGAGACCGCCCGCGCGACGGCCCCCGAGAAACATCCGCCGCGACTTATAAGCGCGCGTGGGAAAAATCAAGGGCGTGCAGCACGCAAGCGCATAATCCCTAGGTGGCGGAACCGGCTTCGCCCTGCCGCGTTCAGATGGCATATCCGGGCCCGCCAGACGTCGGGCCGGAAACCGCACCGGAGGAATCAATGAGCCTAATGAAATCCCTCGCACGGGTCGCCGCAGGTGTCATGCTTGCCAAGGGCATCGGCACCTATATGAAAAATCGCCAGCAGGGCGGCACAAGCTCGAAAGGTCAGGGCGGAATTCTGGGCGATCTGCTGCAGAACAACACCTCGTCGCAGGGCGGACGTCAGGCGGGCTCGGGTGGTCTCGGCGACGTGCTGGGTCAGGTGCTGGGCGGGCGCTCGGCAGGTGCAGGATCGGGCGCGCGCTATGGCGGGCCGAATTCGCGCGGCGCGCAGGGAGGTCTGGGTGGCATCCTTGACGACCTGACCTCCTCGCGGGTGCCGCAAAGCGGCCAGCGTTCGGGCGGTGCCCTTGGCGGCATTCTGGGGGGTGCAGCAGCCGGTGGCCTCGGCGGCATCCTGGGCGATCTGCTGGGCGGCGGCTCTCAGGCGCAGGCGCAGACGCGTCCGGGCACCTCGTCGGGCGGCGGTCTCGCGCAGCGTGATTCCCAGCCCTCGAATGACGCAAGCTTCGGTGAACTCTTCAACGATTCGGTCACAACCGGCAAGGAGCCTGAGGTCGCCCCGACCCCCGAGCAGAACGCCCTTGCGGGCCTGTTCCTGAAGGCGATGATTCAGGCCGCCAAATCCGACGGCACCATCGACGAGGCCGAAAAGGCCCGCCTGATGGAGGCCTTCGGCGACATCGATGAGGAAGACCGCGCCTTCATCCGCGAGCAGATGGCCGCGCCCGTCGACGCAAAGGCCCTGGCCGCCGAGACCCCGAAAGAGGCCGGTCCGCAGCTTTACCTGATGTCGCTGATGGCCATCGACTTCGACAATGAGCGTGAGGCGCAATACCTGCACACGCTGGCCGAGGCGCTTGGGCTTGACCGCGACACGGTGAACCAGATCCACGCCAAGGTCGGCGTGCAGAACCTTTACGCCTGATCGGTTCAGCATCGAAATCCACGCGGGGCGCGCCGGACAACATCTGCGCCCCGCGTTTTCGTCTGCAACGCTGCGGGCTTGGCTATTTCCGCCCGGACGTTTACTATTTGTTCCGTCAGACCGGGACAGGATATGGAAAACGGCGGCCCCACAGATCAGCTGGCACAAAAGGCGCAGCCCGAGGATGAAACCTCGCTCGGGACGATCCGCAAGATCATCCATGTCGATATGGACGCCTATTACGCCTCGATCGAGCAGCGCGACAATCCCGAGCTGCGGGGCGTCCCCGTCGCCGTGGGTGGCATCCAGCGCGGGGTGGTCGCCGCCGCCAGCTATGAGGCGCGGCGGTTTGGCGTGCGCTCGGCCATGCCCTCGAAGCGCGCGCTGCGGCTGTGCCCCGGCCTCGTCTTCGTCAAACCCCGCTTCGACGTCTATCGCGCTGTCAGCCGCCAAATCCGCGAGATCTTCGACAGCTACACCCCGCTGGTCGAGCCTTTGTCGCTGGACGAGGCCTATCTGGACGTGACCAACCACCTGAGCCCCGGCCAGACCGCGACCGAGATCGCCCGCGAAATCCGCGCCCGCATCCGTCAGACGACCGGGCTGACCGCCAGCGCGGGCGTCAGCTACAACAAGTTTCTGGCCAAGCTTGCCTCGGACCAGAACAAGCCCGACGGGCTTTGCGTCATCCCGCCCGAGCGTGGGCCTGAATTCGTCCTGACCCTGCCCGTCGGCAAGTTCCACGGCATCGGCCCCGCCACGGCGGCCAAGATGCAGGCCATGGACATCCACACCGGCGCGGATCTGCGCCAGCAGGAACTGGAGTTGCTGACCCGCCGCTTCGGGAAATCCGGGCGCTATTACTGGAACATCTCGCGCGGGATCGATCACCGCAGCGTCAGCCCCGACCGCACGCGCAAATCCATCGGCGCGGAGAACACCTATTTCGCCGATCTGATGACGCTGGATGAGGCGCATGAGGCGCTGGCCGCGCTGGCCGAAAAGGTCTGGCGGCACCTCAGCCGGAATGAGCTCCAGGGCCGGACGCTGACGGTCAAGGTCAAGTTCTCGGACTTCCGGCAGGTCACGCGGGCGCGCACCCTGCCCCATGCCGTGCGGGACGAGGCCGAGATGCTGGCGCTGGCCCGCGACCTTGCCGCGACCGTCCTGCCCGATCCGCGCGGCGCGCGGCTGCTGGGCATCACGATCTCAGGCTTCGAGGCTGAGGCCGAAGATCAAGGCGTGCAGCTGTCGCTGTTCTAGCGCTTGGTGTTACGCTTGGACGCGCGCCTCTCCGGCGGTCAGCGGGCCATTCATCCGGTCAAAGCGCAGATAGGCGATGGCGCGGCCGCCGGATTGGGTGAACAGCACCCCGGCCTCGCGCCCGTCCTCCATCAGGATCGGCGTGCCGGGTGTGGCCTCGCCCTCGACCGAAACGGTGCGCAGGCCCTTGCGCAGCTCGGTCTTGTGCTTCATCCGCGCGGTGACCTCCTGACCGACGAAACAACCCTTGCGGAAATCGACCCCGTTCAGCCGATCGAACCCCGCCTCCAGAATGAAGGTCTCGTTCGGGATCAGTTCGGCAAGGGTTTCGGGGATCGTATGCTCGACCCGGATCGCGTCCCAATCGGTGCCGTCATCCCCGCCCTCGGGGCCATAAAGCCGCCAACCCAAAGCCTCATGCCGGGGGTCGGCAATCGCGCCCTCGGGGGCCGGGCCGGTCCCGCGCGAGACCTGAATGTCGGTGGCCGCGATCTGCACGTCCGAGCGCAGCTTGTACATGCTGAGGCGGCGCAGCAGGTCATCGGCCAGCCGCTCGTCAATGTCGATCAGCAAGCGGTCACCATCCGGGATCACCAGAAAATCCGACAGGTATTTGCCCTGCGGCGTCAGCAGCGCGGACCAGCTTGGCCCATGCGCCACGTCATTCGTCACCAGCCCCTGCAGAAGCTGCACCCTGTCCTTGCCCGAGATCGCCAGTATCCGTCGCATCACTTGTCTCCGAATTGCAGCCGCACCAGCGCCGCATAGGCGCCGCCCGCCGCCATGAGTTGGTCATGGCTTCCCTGTTCGACAACCCGCCCGGCCTCGATCACGATGATCTTGTCGGCCCGGCGCACCGTCGACAGCCGGTGCGCGATGACCAGCGTCGTGCGGCCGACCGACAGTTCGTCCAGCGCCTGCTGGACCAGCCGCTCGGAGGCGGCATCCAGCGCGCTGGTCGCCTCATCCAGCAGCAAGACCGGCGAATCCCGCAAGATCGCGCGGGCAATCGCCACGCGCTGCCGCTGCCCGCCCGAAAGCGCCGAGCCACGCGGGCCCACCGGCGTCTCCAGCCCCTGCGGCAAGGCATCGGTGAAATCGGCGACATGGGCCGCGACGGTGGCGCGGCGCAGCGCGTCCTCATCGACGGGGTGCCCCAGCAGGATGTTTTCCATCAGCGTTTCGTCAAACAGCGCCGCATCCTGACTGACGGTTGAGAACTGATCGCGCAGCGTGCCCAGATCAAACTCGCGCAGCGGCACGCCGCCCAGCGTGATCTGCCCCGATTGCGCATCGACCATCCGCGTCAGCAGGTTGAAAACGGTCGACTTTCCCGCCCCCGAAGGCCCGACCAGCGCGGTCGTCTGGCCATCCTCGGCCACGAAGCTGAGACCGCGCAGCACCTCGGTTTCGTCATAGGACAGGCGCACGTCGTCAAAGCGGATCGTCGTGTCGGGCGGAGGCGCGCTGCGCGGGCCCGAGATGATGCTGGGGCGCATGTCCAGCACCGCATAGATCCGCTCCAGCGAGGCGGCCGCGATCTGCCAGGTTCCGGCCAGGCTGCCCAGCCTGCGCAGCGGCTGGAAGGCCAGCGCCATGGCGGTGAAGAAGGACATGAACTCGCCCACCGTCCGCTCACCCCGCGTGACCTCGGCCCCGCCAAGGGCCAGAACGCCGACAAAGCCGATGCCGGTGACGACATCAACCAGCGCGGGAACGGTCGCGCCGGTGGCGGACATCTTGATCTCGGCCCGGCGGATGCGGTCGACGATGGCCGAAAAACGGCTGTGCTGGTAATCCTCCATCCGGTTCAGCTTGACCGCGTTGATCCCGTGCAGGACCTCATCCAGCCGCGTTGCGCGCTGGCTGGCGTTGATGCGGTTCTGCCGCATCTTGCGGCGAATATAGCGCTGGACCAGCACGGTCGGCACGATCAGCAGGGGTGCGCCCACCAGCGCCGTCAGCGTCCACCACGGATCGACCGCAATCGCCACGCCGAACAGCGACAGCAGCGACACCAGATCGCGCCCCGCGCCCGAGATGAAGGTGGACCACACGCCCTGCACAGCGATGCTGTCGCCCTGCACGCGTTCGATCACCGCGCCGGGCGGGTTGTCCTGAAAGAAGCGCGAATCCAGCGTCATGATATGGCGCAGCAGATCGGCTTGCATCGTCGTCGACACCGAAAGCGAGACCGAGGTCATCAGGCTGCGGTTGACGATATAGGTGCCCGCCCGCAGCAGGAACAGCGCGAAGATCACGCCGCCCACCCACCAGATCGCACCGGTATCGCCGCCGACGAAGACCTGATCGAACAGCGGCTTCAGCATCCAGCTGAGCAGGCCCAGCGTCGAGCCCTCGATGATCAGGAAAAACAGCGCCAGCCCGATCCTTGCCCAATAGGGATGCAGATAGTCGCGCCACATCCGGGCGAACAGGTTTGCGGTGTTGTGTGATCGGTCGGGCATCGTCCCTCGGGCCAGCTTGCTGATCTGAAGGGATAAGCCGCGCGGGGGGCGGGGGCAAGTCGGGCTGCGGCGACCGTTGACCTTGCAACCGGCGCGGCATACCGATTCCGGATCAGCAGGCACGACCATTTGGCAAGGGAACCACCACATGAGCTTCGCACAGGGACGCCAGACCATCGCCATCCCCGGCCCCTCGCCCGTGCCCGAGCGCGTGCTGCGCGCCATGCACCGCCCCTCGCCCGACATCTATGGCGCGGAACTGGCCGAGGTGAACCTGCGCATGATTGCCCAGCTCAAGCGGCTGGCGGGGACGCGCGCGCATCTCGCCCCCTATATCGGCAACGGCCATGCCGGGTGGGAGGCCGCGAACACCAACCTCTTCAACCGCGGAGAGCTGGCGCTGGTGCTGACCTCGGGCCATTTCGGCCGGGGCTGGGCCGCCTCTGCCCGCGATCTGGGGATCGAGATCGAGGAAATGGATTTCGGCCCCACTGCCCCCGATCCGCAGCGGCTGGCCGACCGGCTGCGCGCCGATGCGGGCCATCGCATCAAGGCGGTGCTGGTCTGTCAGGTCGATACCGCGAGTTCCGTGCGCGCCGATATTCCCGCGCTGCGCGCCGCCATCGGCGATCATCCGGCGCTGTTTGCGGTCGATTCGATCGCCTCGCTGGGCTGCGAGCCGATGCTGATGGACGAATGGGGCGTCGATGTGCTGGTCTCGGCCAGCCAGAAGGGGCTGATGGTGCCGCCCGGCATGGCCTTCGTCTGGTTCTCGGACAAGGCGCGGGCCAAGGGGCGCACCGACCTGACCACGCCCTATTGGGGCTGGACCAGCCGTGCCGATGCGACCGAGCTTTGGCAGTTCTGGGGCGGCACGCCGCCGGTCCAGCATGTCTATGGCATGGCCGAGGCGATGGATATTTTGCTGGATGAAGAAGGGCTTGAGGCCGCATGGGCGCGCCATCTGGGTCTGGCCGAGGCCGTTTGGGCAGCGCTGGACGCCTGGGGTGCGGGCGGTCACGGCATCCGCGCCACCGTCGCCGATCCTGCTGCGCGGGGGCGTTCCGTCACCGCCGCGCAATTCCCGAACGCCACCGCGCTGCGCGAATGGACCGCCGCCAAGGCGGGGCTGACGCTGGGGCTGGGCCTCGGTGCCGAAGACCCGGACCGCGCGCTGCGCATCGCCCATATGGGCCATTGCAGCGCCCATCAGGTGCTGGGCGCGCTGGCCGTGATCGAGGCAGGCCTGCAGGCATTGGCCATCCCCCACGGCTCCGGCGCCATCGAGGCCGCCGCCAAGGTCATCGCCACGCGCGCCTGACCCCTTCCCCCTTGGGCCGAACGGGTGTCCGGGCGCAGATGCCGCGCGCCGGATCAACGGCGAATGGCCGCTGGTGAATAGTTGACAATTTTACATTGGTGTTCGATAGGGAAAAAAACCGCGGCATGCCAAAGCACCGCGCCTTGCGCGCCTTGCACCAGCCGCACGCGGTCCGAACCCTGATGCAAGATTGAGGACCGCCATGACTTTCCTGCCGGCGCAGCGCCCGACGCTCGGACTCGCACTGACCTTCGCCTGTCTGATGCTTACGCAACCGCTGCAGGCGCAGGAGACGACGCCGGGAACCCAGCCGCCCGCATCCGAGACCAGCACGCCGACGGCCCCCGAAGCAGCGACGACTACGCCCGCAGCCCCCGCCGCGACCACTCCCACGGCAACGACGCCCGCTGAGACCGCCCCTGCGGCAACCTCCTCCACCGAAGCAACTGCCCCGGCTGAAGCGCCTGCTGCAACCACGGCGACCGACGCGCCTGCTGCTGATCCTGCAGGAACCTCGACTTCGACCGCTCCGGCAGCCGCCTCGCAGCCTGCACCCACGGCAGATGCCCCTGCAGCATCCACGACAGCCGTCCCGGCCACGCCCGCCGCTGACACCCCCGCAACTGCGACGCCGAACGCCACGCCCGCAGAGCCTGCCGCCACTCCGGTGGTCGCTGAGGACAGCGCGCGCGACCCCAGCCTGCCGCACGACCTTTCGCCCATGGGCATGTTCATGGCGGCGGACTGGGTGGTGAAGGGCGTGATGATCGGCCTGGCCTTCGCCTCGGTCGTGACCTGGACGGTCTTTGTCGCCAAGCTTCTGGAGCTGTGGGGCGCCTCGCGCCGCGTCGGCACGGGCCTGCGCCGCATCCAGCATTCGGCCAGCCTGCCTGCCGCGCTGGCCTCCTCGGGCAAGCGCCGCGATCCGGTGTCGCGGATGATCCGTGCGGCCTCGACCGAATATGACCGCTCGGCCCCGGCGCTGGACGCAGCGGGCGATGACGGCGTCAAGGAACGCATCTCCTCGGAGCTTGAGCGCATTCAGGCGCAGGCCGGTCGCCGCATGGGTCGCGGCACGGGTGTTCTGGCCACCATCGGCTCAACCGCGCCTTTCGTCGGCCTGTTCGGCACTGTCTGGGGCATCATGAACAGCTTCATCGGCATTTCGGAATCGCAGACCACGAACCTCGCCATCGTCGCCCCCGGCATCGCCGAGGCGCTGCTGGCCACCGCCATCGGTCTGGTCGCGGCGATCCCGGCGGTCGTCATCTACAACGTCTTCGCGCGCGCGGTGACCGGCTACCGGATGCGTCTGGCCGATGCCGCCGCTGGCGTCGGGCGGCTGACCAGCCGTGACCTCGACTTCCGCACCCTCCGTCCGCAGGCAGGAGAGTAACCATGGCCGGTGGCATCCGCGAAGGCGCCGACGACGAACTGGCCGAGAACCACGAGATCAACGTCACCCCTTTCATCGACGTGATGCTGGTGCTGCTGATCATCTTCATGGTGGCCGCACCGCTGGCGACGGTCGATGTGAACGTCGACCTGCCGATCTCGAACGCGACCCCGGCGCAACGGCCCGACACGCCGATCTATGTCTCGGTGAAGCCCGACCTCACGCTGGCGCTTGGCAATGAAGACATCGCGCCGGACGGTCTGAAGGCGGCGCTGGAAAGCGCCACCGGCGGCGACCGGGAACAGCGCATCTTCCTGCGCGCCGATGAGTCGGTCAGCTATGGCGATCTGATGGGCGTGATGAATTCGCTGCGCGAGGCGGGCTATCTGAAGATCGCGCTGGTGGGGCTTGAGGCGACATCAGCCGCCCCTGCACCTGCAGCAGCCGCACCCGCAGCAGCCGACGCCGCCCCCGCCGGAGCGACGCAATGAGCGGTCGCGGCGCGGGTTTCCTGCGCGAAGGCGCGCTATGGGGGGCGGCAGCGGCCAGCGTCCTTGCGCTGCATGCGGCGGGCCTCTGGTGGCTCAACAATCGCGCCGAAGCCTCGGCGCTGCCCGGCATCCCCGAGGCGGTCTTCGTCGATCTGGCGCCCATCCCCGAGGCGGCCGCACCGCTGGCCGAAGAGGAATCGCAGGAACTGAGCGGCGCGGTTGAGCCGGAACCTGAGCCCGAACCTGAGCCCGAACCTGAGCCCGAACCCGAGCCGGAGCCTGAACCTGAGCCGGAGGTCGCGCTCGACCCGCTGCCGGAGCTGGAAGAGCTTCCCGACATGGCCACGCTGCTGCCGCCGCCGACCGATGCGGTGGTGCTGCAACGCTCGGCCCGTCCCCGCGCCCGGCCCGAGCGCCCCGAACCAGAGCCTGAACCCGAGGTCGCAGAACGACGCGAAGAGCGTCGGCGCGACGAACCCCGCCGCGAACACGCGCCCCAGCAGCAGGCCTCGCAGCGCGCGACGCAGGTTCAGGGCCAGCAATCGAACCGGACGGCTGCGCAAAGTGGCGGCGCCAATGCCAGCCCCGCCGCGAAGGCCTCATGGGCCCAGCAGATCCAGGGTCGCGTCACCCGGCATATGATGCGCACCAGACATGGCGCGCGGCGCGGCACGGTCTCGGGTGCACTGACACTGACGATCAGCTCGACCGGGCAGGTCACCAGTGTCAGCCTGACGCAATCCTCGGGGGATGCAAATGTCGACGCGGCACTCAGCCGTCAGGCCGGGCGAATGCCGCGCCTGGTCCCGCCGCCGTCGGGACAGACCGAAACCATACGGATCCCGTTCAGCGTCCAAACGCGCTAGGCCGGGATCGGCTCCAGCCCCAACTGCCCGGCCAGTCCGCGCACGGCGGCGGCCAGCCCATGCGCGTCGGCCTCGTGCTCCGAGTTGCGGCGCCAGACCACCGCCAGATCGCGCGAGGGCGCAGGGGCCGCAAACGGCACGATCCGCAGGCGCCCATCGCGATTTTCATCGGCCAGCGCCAGCTTCGGGATCAGCGTCATGCCCATGCCCGAGGCCACCATCCGCATCAGGGTGGCCATCGAGGTCGCCTCAAGGTTCAGGTGGTGGCGCTGCGCCTGCCGCAGCCCGCAGACCTCCAGCGCCTGATCACGCAGGCAATGCCCGTCGGCCAAGAGCAGCAACCGGTCGACAGCGATGGATTCGGGCTTGGCCGGACCCGACAGCACGGTCGTGTCATCTTCGGAAAGCGCGATCAGGAAGCGGTCGCGCAACACAGGCTCGGACAGCAGATCGGCCTGCCCGACTGGCAGCGCCATGATGCCGACATCCAGCTGCCGCTGGGCAATCCCCTCGATCAGGTCGTCGGTCACCAGCTCATGCAGTTCCAGCTGCAGCGCCTCGTGTTCGCGGCGCAGCTGGGGGATCAGATGCGGGATCATATAGGGCGCGACGGTCGGGATGATCCCCATGCGCAACCGCCCCGACAAAGGAATGCTGCGCGCGCGGGCCAGACTGCCCAGACGCTCGGCCGTTTCCAGAAGCTCGATGGCGACGGGCAGCAGCTTCTCACCCAGGGCCGTCAGCACGACCGGCGTATTGCCCGCGCCCCGGTCAAACAGAGCGCCGCCCAGCCGCCCCTCCAACTCGGCCACCTGGCTAGAGAGGCCGGGCTGCGAGACGTTGACGGTTTCCGCCGCGCGGCCGAAATGCCCGTGCCGGGCGACGGCAACGAAATAGGTGATCTGTCGAAGTGTGAAATTCATCGGCGCAGATTATCACACCCGCACCTCGCAACAAGTCACCGTTATCGCGCGCGCCTATTCGGCGAAGGGCACGCGGCTGACCAGCAGCTTGTCGATGCGGCGACCGTCCATATCGATCACCTCGATCCGCCAGCCCTGCCAGTTCACGACATGGCCCGCCTGCGGCAGCTCGCCCGCGATGTCCAGCACCAGCCCCGCGACGGTCGAGAAATCATGTTGATCCTCATCCAGCGAGACCCCGAGGCGGTGGGCGAACTCATCGACCGGCATCCAGCCCGCGACCAGCAGGCTGCCATCCTCACGCTCGACCACCTTCGGCTCGTCGTCGTCGAAACCGGCGAATTCTCCGGTGATCGCTTCCAGCACGTCCATCGGCGTCACCACGCCTTCGAAATGGCCGTATTCGTCATAGACCAGCAGCATCTGCCCCTGCGAGGCCCGCAGCCGAGAGATGACCTCGGGCGCGTCCAGCGTCTCGGGGATGATGGGCGCGGGATGCATCACCTTGCGCAGATCGAAATCCTGCATCTTGCCCGCGCTCAGCAGGTCGGTCGTCGCCACGACGCCGATCAGGTTGTTCGGGTCGCCGTCGCTGACCGGCAAGCGGGTGCGGTGGGAATCGCGGAACTTGCGGATGATTGCGGGATAGCTGTCGGCCAGGTCGATGGCCTCAATCTCGCGCCGGGGGGTCATCAGCCCCCGCGCGGTGCGGTCGGCGATGCGCATGACGCCGGCGATCATCTCGGTCTCGGCGCGGTGCATGACGCCGGCGTTTTCGGCCTCGGCGATGACGAGACGGATTTCCTCGTCGCTGATGCCGCTGTCATTGTCGCCGGTCTGCCGCAACAGCGCCAGCACCATCTTGCCCGAGCGGTCCAGAAACCAGACCAGCGGCGCGGCAATGCGCGACAAAAGCAGCATGAAGGGCGCGACCCGCGCGGCCACACGCTCGGGCGCGCCAAGAGCGATCTGTTTGGGGACCAGCTCACCCACGATCAGCGACAGATAGGTGATGGCGACGACCACGCCGCCCATGCCCAAGGGCTGCGCCAGCGATGGCGGCACGCCCATGCCCGGCAGCGCAGCGGCAAGGCGCGCGCCCAGCGTGGCACCCGAAAACGCGCCCGACAGGACCCCCACCAGCGTAATGCCTATCTGCACCGAGGACAGGAACCGGCCCGGATTTTCCGCCAGCCGGATCGCTGTCGCCGCGCCCAGGTTCCCCTTGTCGGCCAGCACTTTCAGCCGCGCGGTGCGCGCCGAAACGATGGCAAGTTCGGACATCGCCAACAAACCGTTGAACAAGGTCAGCAGGACAACAACTGCTATTTCAATCCACATGGGTCCCGCTCAGGAGAAAGCGCTCATAATGATAAAGGCGGCCGCTTTCAGCAACGCATAGACGACTCCGGCCACGATGAACAGAGAAACGACACCCGTCGCCCCGCCGATGGCTACCCAGAGCCCGTCCCGCTGCAAGAGCCCTAGCGCCATCAGGCTGATCGCCAGCGCAGGCAGCATGTTGCCCAAGGGAACCGGCAGCGTCAGGATGATCGACAGAAGCAGGCAGAACGCGCCCACGACATGCTCGGCCCGCCGGTTCGCCAGCAGGTAAAAGCGCGGGCGCAGCAGCCGCTCGACCCGCGCCAGCAGCGGCGCGATGCGGTCGACCATCGCCGCCAGATCCTCGCGCATCAGCGAGCGTTCGGCGATCAGATTGGGCAGCCAGGGCTTCTTGCCCATCATCAGCTGGAAGGTCAGATAGACCAGCGGCAGGCCCAGCACGGTCGACAGCCCCGGCGGGCCCGGCACGACATTCGGGGCCGCGAACAGCAGGATCAGCCCGGTCAGCGCACGCCCCGGCATCATCGCCATCAGATCGCGAACCGAGATCCGTTCACGGCTGTTGTCGGCGGCGATGGTGGTCAGGATCTGCGACAGGCGCTTCCTCGGCGCGCGCCTGCGGATGCGACGTGGACGCGCCGCCAGCGCCGGATCGCTGTCGTCCAGATCAGCGTGAGAGGCCGGAGAATCGTCATCAGCCGGATCATGCGGGTCTGGCTGTTCCGGCTTGGTCGACACGTCCATCCCTTTCGAATACGGCGCGCGGCACCGGCTGGTCCGTCCTGCGGGGGAACTGTAAAACCCGTGCGACAGTTTCCATTGATCGCGATAAGTTCAGCGGCCCATCGGACGACCGGCTGCATCGACAGCAAGCGGATTTCAGGACGCACCCGTCCGCCCGAGGCGGCGGGGGCGGAATTTCAAGGATCGGATTATCATGAACAGAAAGCTTGTCGTCATCGGAGCACTGGCCATCGTCGCGGGCGTGGGAATGTGGTTCTGGTGGCGACACAGCGCCCTGCACCCGTCCACCGATGACGCCTATCTGACCGCCAATATCGTGACCGTGGTGCCGCAGATCGGCGGCAAGGTGGTGCAGGTCGACGTGATCGAGAACCAGCGCATCGCCGCCGGGGACGCCCTTTTCACCATCGAGGACACCGAGATGCAGGCCGCCGTCGCCGCAGCGCAGGCGCGGCTGGACATTGCGATGCAGGGCACGGGCGTCTCGGACGCCGATATCTCGCAGGCCGAGGCACGGCTGGCGGCAGCGCGCGCCAATCAGTCGAACGCCCAGCTGACCTACGACCGGCAGGGCGCGTTGTTTGCCAAGGGCGATGTCGCCCGCGCGGCGCTGGATCAGGCGCAAGCGCAGCTGGACGTCACCATCGCCGAGGTCGCCGCCGCCGAGGCCTCGCTGAAGGCTGCGCGCGACCAGCACGGCTCCAGCGGCGCGGACAATGCCCAGGTGCGCGCCGCGCAGGCCGAGCTGGATCAGGCCAAGCTGTCGCTGGGCTATGCCCGCGTCATCGCGCCGACCAGCGGCTGGGCCGCCAATATCACGCTGCGCCCGGGTCAGGTGGTCAGCGACGGGCAGCAGCTTTTCTCGATCGTCGAGGACAATGGCTGGTGGATCGAGGCGAATTTCAAGGAAACCGACCTTGACCGCATCCGCCCGGGTCAGCCCGCCACGGTGACCGTCGACATGTATCCGAACCTGCGGCTGAAGGGGCATGTGGACAGCATCGGCGCGGGCTCGGGGGCCAGCTTTTCGCTGCTGCCGCCCGAGAACGCCTCGGGCAACTGGGTCAAGGTGACGCAGCGCTTCCCGGTGCGGGTGGCGCTGGATGAGGCGCCCTCGGACCCGGCGCTGCAGTTGCGCACGGGCGCGTCGACCACGGTGACGGTCGACACGACCGGCGGGCAGCCATAGCGGCGGGCGCAGCAAAATGTCGGGCGAACAGGTCAAATGGGGTGTCGTGGTCGCGGTCGTGATGACCGCCGTTCTTGAGGTGCTGGACAGCACCATCGTGAACGTCGCCCTGCCCCATATGAAGGCCGCGTTCGGCATCACCAGCGACCAGACGGTCTGGATCCTGACCAGCTATATCGTCTCGGCGGTGGCGGCGATGCCACTGACCGGGCTGATGGCGCGCCGCTTTGGGCGCAGGCGGCTGATCATGACGGCGATCATCGGCTTTGCGGCCTCCTCGGCGCTGTGTGGCGCGGCGCTGAATATCGAGATGATGGTGCTGTGCCGCATCCTGCAGGGCCTGTTCGGCGCCTTCCTGATCCCGCTGTCGCAGTCGATCCTGTTCGACAGCTTCCCCGGCGAAAAGCGCGGGCAGGCCATGGCCATGTTCGGGCTGGGCGTGGTCGTAGCCCCCGTGCTGGGTCCGACCATCGGCGCAATCCTGACCGAGCATTTCAGCTGGCGCGCCGTCTTCTATGTCAACCTGCCGATCGCCGCTTTCGCCCTGTCGCTGATGGCGGGCGGGTTGCCGAAGGAAGAGCCAAAGGACGTGCCCATCGACTGGACCGGGCTGACGCTGCTGATCCTGACCGTGGGCGGGTTGCAGATGATGCTGGATCTGGGCGAAAGCCGCGACTGGTTCTCGTCGCATTTCATCCAGCTTTGCCTGCTGATTTTTGTTTTCGCGGGCGTGGCCTTCATCGCGCATGGCTATGGCAATGCGCGGAATGTGGTCGATCTGTCGCTGTTTTCCGACCGCAGCTTTGCCGCCGCCAATATCGCGATGATGGGCTTCGGCCTTGCGATGTTCGGCACGCTCGCCATCCTTCCGCTGTTCGTGCAGGGGCTTCTGGGCTTCGACGTCCTGAACGCGGGCTATCTGTTCATGCCGCGCGGGCTGGCCGCCGGGGCGACCATGGTCATCACCGGGTCGCTGCTGCTGAGGCTCTTCGATCCGCGTCTGCTGGTGGCGGTGGGGCTGGTGATGACGGGCCTTGGCAACCTGCAGCTTGCGGGGCTGAACCTCAATGCCGGGTTCTGGGATCTGGCCTGGCCCGGCGTCACCTCGGGGATCGGGATGGGGCTTTTCTTCGTGCCGATGTCGACTGTCGCCTTCCAGAACATCAGCCGCGAGCGGCAGGACGAGGCCTCGGGGCTTTACGGGGTGATCCGGCAGGTCGGCAGCTCGGTCGGCATCGCCATCGCGGGCTGGCAGATCTCATCGCGCGCGCAGATCCATTGGAGCGATCTTGGCGCCCATATCACCGCCGTCAGCCCGCAGGCACAGGCCTGGGCGCAGCAGATGGGCCTGCCGCTGGTCAGCCCCGAGACCGCCGCCCGCATGGGCCAGATCGTTGCCCAGCAGGCGCAGATGCTGGCCTTCCGCGACGTGTTCCTGCTGACCGGCTGGGGCGCGTTCGCGATGCTGCCGGTGGTCTTTCTGATGCAGCGCCCAAGGCATGGGGCCGGCGCACCGGCCCCGGCGCATTAGTCGCGCCAGTCCTCGAGTGCGGCGACAAAGGCCGACAGCCAGCCATTCGCCTGATGCGCGTCCAGCGCGCGGTGGTCGATCGACAGCGACACATAGGCCATCGGCCGGATCTGGATGGTGTCGACGCCGCCTGCCTCGCGCACGACAACGCGCTTTTCCAGCCTGCCGACGCCCAGGATCGCGACCTGCGGCTGGTTGATGATGATGGGCGCGGCAAACAGCGACCCCGAAACCCCGTGGTTCGAGATGGTGAAGCTGCCGCCCCGCACATCCTCGGGGCGCAGATGGCCGTCGCGGGCCCGCGTCGTCGCATCCTGAAGCGAGGCGGCGACGCCCGACAACGACAGATCCTGCACGCGGCGGATGACCGGGACGACCAGCCCCTTGTCGCCCAGCGCCGTGCCGATGCCGATGTTGATGTCGCCGAACATCTCCAGCCGGTCGTCGTGCCAGCGGGCGTTCACCTGCGGCACCGCTGCCATGGCGCGGGCCGAGGCCGCCAGCAGATAGGCCGTATAGGTCAGCGCGATGCCCTGCTGCGCCATTGCGGCCTTGTGGCGGGCGCGATGGGCGATGATGGCGCTGAAATCGGCCTCGAACACGGCGGTGACATGGGGCGCTTCGGTCACCGACTTCAGCATGTTGCGGGCAATCGCCTGACGCATGGAATCGTGCGGGACCGAGGTGCTGCGCCCATTCGCCGGGTCCGGCGTCGAGGGCTGCGGCTGCACCGCCGGGGCCATGGCCACCGGCTCGGCAGCGCGGGGCGCACGGGCCGCGCGTTCAACATCGGCCAGCGTCAGCCGCCCGTCGCGGCCCGTTCCGCGCAGGCTGCGGGGGTCCATGCCGGTTTCGGCCAGTGCTTTGCGCACGGCGGGTGAAAACCAGCCCGAGCGGTCCTTGCCCGCAGGCTGCGCCACCTCCCGCGCCGCATCATCGCTGGCCTCGGGTACGGGTGCAGGCGTCGCCATTTCTTCGACCGGACGCAGCCGGGCCAGGACCTGACCGGGCTTCGCCTCATCGCCCTTTGACAGAAGGATTTCGGCCACCACGCCCTCGGCGGGCGCGGGCACCTCGACCGAGACCTTGTCGGTCTCAAGCTCGACCAGCGGGTCGTTCAGCGCAACCCGGTCGCCCACCTGCCGCAGCCAGCCCGAGACGACGGCGGTCGTGCCTTCCTGCTCCAGCGGAACCATCACGTCGATCATCAGAACTCCATCATCTCTTGCAGGCGGGCGCGGATCTGGCTGACCGAGGGCAGCACATGCTCCAGCATCACCGGGCTATAGGGGCTGGGGACGTCGGGCATGGTCAGCCGCTCGACCGGGGCGTCGAGGAACTGGAAACCCTCCGAGGCGACGGTCGCCGCGATCTCGGCCCCGAACCCGGCGCTGCGCAGATCCTCATGCACGATCAGGCAGCGATGCGTGCGCGAGACGGATGCCAGCACCGCCTCACGGTCCCAGGGCGAGAGCGTCCGCAGGTCCAAGAGGTCGACGGGCAGGTCGCGCGTGGCCTCATCACAGCGCTCGACCATGCCGCCCCAGGTCACGACGGTCGCGCGGTCGCCGCGCCGTATGAACCGCGCCTTGCCGAAGGGCAGCGCGAAATCATTGCCGGGCCAGGGACGCCGCGCCCAGGAATGGTCCAGCATCGCGCGATGCTCCAGAAACATCACCGGATCGTTGCCGCGCAGCGCCGTGCGCAGAAGGCCCACCGCATCCTCGGCATTCGAGGGTACGGCGACGCGCCAGCCCGGCGCGTGCAGGAACGCCACCTCATTCGTCTGGCTGTGGCAGGGGTCGCCGCTTTTGAAGAAGCCCACCGGCATGCGCACGACCATGGGCGCGGCAAAGCGGTTGTTCGTCCGCCAACGCAGCGAGCCGCAATCGTTGATCTGCTCGGTCGCGGGTTCGGCATATTTGCGGAACTGGATCTCGGGCACGGGCAGCAGACCGGCCAGCGACATGCCGACGGCGCGGCCGATAATGCCCTCTTCCGAAAGCGAGGTGTCGAAGACGCGGTCGGTGCCGAATTTCTCCTGCATGCCCAGCGTGACGGCATGGACGCCGCCCTTCTGGCCGACATCCTCGCCAAAGATCACCATGCGGTTGTTGCGCGCCATTTCCTGATCCAGCACGCGGCGGATGGTGGTGACCATGTTGATGCGCTGGCCTTCCGGCGCGGGCTGGTCGGTCGAGGGGACCATCTCGCCCCGCAGGCAGCCGCCGACCTGCTGCATCTCTCCGTCATAGAAAACGTGGCGCAGGACCGATGCGCCTTTCGCCGGGGGCCGCGCCTCGGCCGCCTCGCGCGCGGCTTCGACCTCGGTCGCGGCGGTGACCAGCACCTGGTCCCATTCCGCCTGCGTCATCACCGAGGGCACCAGATAATTCTGCAGCTTCGGCCAGGGATCGCGGGCGTTTTCGGCGGCGATCACCTTTTCGGATTTATAGGTCTGGGTGTCCTGGAAGCTGTGCCCCTCCAGCCGGGGCACGGTCAGGCGCAGCATCGCGGGCGCGCGCCCCTTGCGGACATGGGCCACGGCCTCGGCGGTCAGGCGCGCAGCCTCGGCCGGGTCGGTGCCGTCGCCTTCGAAGATCGTCAGCCCCTGCCAGCCAGAGAGGTTCGCAGCAATATTGCCGTTCGGCGTCTGCAGCGTCGACGGGACCGAGATGCCGTAGCCATTGTCCTCGATATAGAACAGCATCGGCAGGCGCAGCGTCGTCGCCATCACCAGCGAGGCCCAGAAACCATTCGCCGCGACCGAGCCATCGCCACCCAGCACCACGCCAATCGAATCCCCATGCGGGGCCGAGCCCATGACATCGGCGTAATAGTTCAGCGCCTGCGCCCAGCCCGCCGTGGGGGTGTATTGCGTCCCGACGCCGCCCGACATCGGCAGCGCCATAGCGCCCTTCTGCGTCGGATAGTTGAACACCACCCCGATGTCGCGCCCGTCCGAATAGCCGCCCTCGCGCGCCATGGCCGAGCCAAGCGCCTCAACCGGCGGCACACCAATCGACAAGAGCAACGGACGCGAGCGGTAATAGCCGCAAAGCGCGTCATGCGCCCCGGTCAGTTGCAGCCCCAGAAGCACCTGCGCCATGTCATGGCCGCGCGCCGAGAACTGGTAATGGATCTTTTTCTCGGGGACGAGCCGCGTCTCTTCAAGCTCGTCCAGCGCGCGGCTGACAGCCACATGGCGCACGACCGCGCGCCAGTCGATGGCGGCCGAGGGGGCGTTGCGGCGCAGGATCTGCGTGGCGGCTTGTCCCATGATCTACATCCTTCAGTCGAAACCCTTTCGAACAGTTTGCGCGCATCGGGGCAAAAATGCGTTTCACATCTGACGCAAACTGCGGCAGGATTGAGCAAGACGTTTCAAGAATGGCCAGTCCATGAAACAGACCGCTCAACTGGACCCTATCGACCGGCGAATCCTGCGCGTGCTGCAGCGCAATGCGGGGATCAGCAATCAGGATCTGGCCGATCAGGTCGGGGCCTCGGCTGCCTCATGCTGGCGGCGCGTCCGCGCGCTGGAGGATGCGGGCATCCTTGGCCCGCAGGTGCGGCTGGTCGTGCCCGAACAGATCGGGCGCGGGCTGGACGTGTTTTGCCACATCCGGATGAAGGCGCAGGATCAGGCCACGCGCGCCGCCTTCGAGGCATTTGTCGAATCGCATGAAGAGGTGGTCGAATGCTATTCGACCAGCGGCGATTGGGACTATCTGCTGCATGTGGTGGCCCATGACGTGGCCGATTACGAACGCGTGCTGATGCGCTCGATCCTTGAGCATACGGCGATTGCGGGCTCGTCCTCGACCTTCGCGCTGCGGCGGGTCAAGCACACCACCGCGCTGCCGCTTTAGCCGCGCTTCAGCCGCGCAACCAGCCGCCAGCAACGGCGCAGGACGGTGAAACCCGTGCCGATGGCGACGACCCACAGCGCGATCCGCAGCACCTGACCGTGACCGTGCCACAGCGGCTCCGGCACCGACAGAAGGGCCGCGCCGGTCATCAGCGCCATCCGGTGCTGCTTGGCCATCGGCCCGGCGAAATCCGCCCCCGCGCCGCAGTTCACCCCCAGTTCGCGCACATAGGCGGTCAGGAAGGCAAAGCCCGCCGCCGCCCAGCCCAGCGACGGCTCGCCAATGCCCAAAGCCGCGCCCATCAGGATCAGCAGGTCCGAGACGCGGTCGGGAAACTCATTCCAGAAGCCGCCATCCGGGGCGCTGCGCCCGGCCTCGATGGCGACCATGCCGTCGAAGAGGTTGCAAAGCAGCCGGGCCTGAATGCCCAGCGCCCCCAACAGCAGCAGCGCAATCCGCGCCACGCCTTCTGTATGCCCCGCCCCCCAAAGCGCCGCGCCCGCGATCAGCGCGGCCCCCATCCCCAGCATCGAGATCTGGTTCGGCGTGATGCTGGTCGCGGCCAGCCTGCGGGTGACAGCCGCCGCCCAGCCGGTCTGACGGCTGGCCAGCGGGCGACGGTTTGACGTGTCATTCATGCGGTGCCCCTAGCCAAGGCTGAAGTAATAGCGGGTCAGGTGGAAGAAGATCGGGGCCGAGAAGACCACCGAATCCAGCCGGTCGATGAAGCCGCCATGCCCAGCGATCGAATGCCCCCAATCCTTGATCCCCCGGTCGCGCTTGATCGCCGACATCACCAGCCCGCCGCAGAAGCCCAGCATGGTGATGGTGAAGGCCATGATCGCCGCCTGCCACGGGTTGAAGGGCGTCATCCACCACAGCGCCGCGCCGACTGCCGTGGCCGACAGGCTGCCGCCCACGAACCCCTCGACCGTTTTCGAGGGCGAAAGCGCGGGCGCGATCTTCCGGCGTCCGATCAGCTTGCCCCAGACATATTGCAGCACGTCGCTGAGCTGCACGACGACCACGAGGAAGGCGATCAGCAGGACGTTGCGCCCCTCATAGCCGGGGATCTTCAGGTTCAGCAGCGCCGGCACATGCGAGGCGCAGAAGACGCAGATCATCAGCGCCCATTGCATCTCGGCCACGCGGATCAGGAAGTTCCGCGTCTCGCCCCGGAAGGCCGAGATGATGGGCAAAAGCAGAAAGACATAGACCGGGATGAAGATCGCATAGAGCCCGTACCAGCCGATCCAGATGAGGTAATACTGGATGGGCGGGACGACGAAGAACGCGCAGACCAGCGACCAGTGGTCATGCCGGTTGGCGCTCGTCAGCGTCATGAACTCGCGCAGGGCCGCGAAAGAGCAGAAGCCGAACAGCAGGATCACCCCCGCCTTGCCGCCCAGAAAGGCCAGCGACATGGCGATGACCATGATCCACCACGACCGGATGCGGTCGTTCAGGTTGTCGATGGCGGCGTTTTCGCCATTGGGCGACAGGCGCAGATGCAGGATGCCGCCAATGGCCGAGGCCAGAACCAGCACGCCGCCGATGGCCCCGATGACCGTCAGCAGATCGGATTGCGCGTTCTCCATTCAGGCCTCCCTTCCCGGCTTCAGCGCCAGAAGCGCGTCGCGGCTGCGCGTCAGAAACGCCTCCTTGCTTTCATCCTCGGCCAGCCACAAAGGCGCGCCCAGAATGACGCGGCACATCAGCGGCACCGGGATGAACGAGCCCTTGGGAAGCACGCGATTGAGGTTTTCGATCCAGACGGGCACCAGCTCGACCTTGGGCCGCGCCTTCGCCAGATGGTAAAGGCCGCTTTTGAAGGGCAGCAGCACCTCATCGGTCAGGTTGCGCGTGCCTTCGGGAAACAGAATCAGCGACGAGCCCTCATCAAGGGTCTGCGCCATGGTCTCGACCGGGTCGGTGCTTCGGCCATCGGCCTGCCGCTCGATCAGCAGGGCGTTGAAGACGTCGCGCCCGATGAAGGCGCGCAGGCCCGAGCCGCCCCAGTAATCCGCCCCCGCCACCGGCCGCGTTTGCTGGCGCAGCCGCGTCGGCAGGATCGACCAGACGAGGATGAAATCACCGTGGCTGGAATGGTTGGCGTAATAGATGCGTTGGACGCGGCTGTCAGGCAGCGCGCCCTGCCAGATGGCCTGCACCGCCGTCAGCACGCGCGCGAAAAGCGTAATCGCCCGGCCGGTGATCATCGCCGCCACGCGACGCGGCATCGAGGTCGAAGCTGTAGTCCTGTTTACCATATCGCTCATTCCCTGTCGCAGGCAGCGTTATCCCGCGCCCTTGCAAAAGCAAGAGGTTACGCAGCGCTTCTGGCATGAGTCGTGCCGGGCCGAGGCGGCAAAGAAAAACCCCCGCAACGTCGAAACGTTGCGGGGGTTTTTTGGTGCCCAGAAGAGGACTCGAACCTCCACGCCTTGCGGCACACGGACCTGAACCGTGCGCGTCTACCAATTCCGCCACCTGGGCAGGTCTGCGTGAGGGGGGTAACTAAGGCCAGTCTCGGGGGGTGTCAACGGGGGTCGAGCAAGTTTTTCATCCAGTTTTCACATTTCCTGTCTCAACCCCGAAAAGACCGCTAGACTGACCCATGCGGGGCCCTTCGGGCTGGCAGTCCATGCAGACATCGCCCGAAGCCCGAACCTGTAGAATACAACAGCTTGCCGCCTTTCGAAGCGAGACACTACAAACGGCACAGGCTTGACGTCATTGCTGAAAGCCAGGGTCCGTATTTCAGGAACAGTCATGGACGCAGCCGCCTCGCGCATCTGGGATGTCATCGTCATCGGCACCGGCATCGGTGGGGGGACGGTCGGTCGTCGTCTGGCCGAATCCGGCCTCTCGGTGCTTTTCGTCGAGAAGGGGCCGGATCTGGGCGATCAGTTCTCGGACGGGCTGCCCAGCGGCATCGACCCACCCGAGGAACGGCTGGCGCAGGGGATCTGGCCGCAGCGCATCCGCGCCGAGCTGGACGGCACATGGTGCGAACTGGACGGCATGATCGCCGCAGGCGTGGGCGGGACCTCGCTGTTCTATGCCGCAACACTTGAACGGCCCGAACGTCACGATCTGGACCAGACCGACAGCCACCCGCATCCGACGGGCGGCTGGCCGGTCGGCTATGACCAGATGGCCCCCTATTATGCACTGGCCGAGCATTACTTCAGCATCAGCGGAGAGCCAGACCCGCTGGACCCCTCGGCACCCGCCCTGCCCGGTCCGGCGCGCGCCCTGCCGCAATCGGATGCGGCGCTGATGGAGGACCTGCGGCGCGCCGGGATGCATCCCTACCAGACGCATATGGCCGCGCGCTTCCTGCCCGATTGCGCGAATTGCTTCGGGCGGCGCTGTGGGCGGCGCTGCAAGATGGATGGACGCTCGGCCGGGGTGCTGCCCGCGCTTGACACCGGGCGGGCGGCGCTGATCGACCGCTGCACGGTCCTGCGGATCGACGCCGGGCCGGATCGCGTCACCGGCATCACCTGCCAGCGGGACGGCAAGCAGATCCAGCTTCACGCGCGCCACTATGTGCTGTCGGGCGGCGGGCTGGGCTCGCCCTCGCTGCTGCTGCGCTCGACGTCCGAGGACTGGCCGAACGGGTTGGGGAACCGGAACGATCTGGTGGGGCGCAACCTGATGTTCCACCTCAGCGAGATCATGGCCGTCTGGGCCGGGCGCGGCGCGGCGCGGGAAGGCGCGTCCCGCTCGATCAGCATGCGCGACCTTTATTACCAGCAGGGGCACCGGTTCGGCACGGTGCAATCCATGGGCCTTGTCGCCGGATATGGAGAGATCCTGCATGCGATGAACACGCGCTTCGACCGCTCGGCGCTGCGCAGTCTGCGGCCCTTGCGGCATGCGCTGCGCATTCCGGCGATGGTGGGAGCGAAGGTGTTGGGCAATGCCAAGGTCTTCGTGGGCGTGCTGGAGGACCTGCCCTACCTGACGAACCGCGTCCTGCCGGGCGATGATGTGGACCGGCTGAGCTTTCACTATGACGTGGCGGACGAGCTGCTGACCCGCCGCGCCGCCTTTCGCAAAGCCATGCGCGCGGCGTTCCGGCCGCATCGCGCCATGTTCATGGGCAGCGCGCCGGAACTGAACTTTGCCCATCCCTGCGGCACCCTGCGCTTTGGCACCGATCCCGCGACCAGCGTGCTGGACCCCGACTGCCGCGTCCACGGGGTCGAGAACCTGCATGTCGCGGATTCGTCCTTCATGCCGACCTCTTGCGGGGTCAATCCCAGCCTGACGATTGCCGCAAACGCGCTGCGGGTGGCCGACCGCATTGCCGCGCGGACGCGCGCACCGCTTGCCGCTGGCGACGGCCTTGGGTATTGAGCGCAAAGCCACCCTCAACAAGGAGCGCCGCATGTCTGCATCCAAACTGGTCACCATCTATGGCGGCTCGGGCTTTCTGGGGCGGCAGATCGCCCGCATCATGGCCGCGCAAGGGTGGCGCATCCGCATCGCCGTCAGGCGTCCCGCGCTGGCTGGCGTCGTGCGCACCTATGGCACGCCGGGTCAGGTCGAGCCGGTGCCCTGCAACGTCCGCGACGACCTGTCGGTCCGCGCCTGCATGGCCGACGCCGATGCCGTGATCAACTGCGCGGGCATCATCGCCGGCAGCGGCAAGAACACCTTCGAGGCCGTCCACACCGAGGCCGCCGGTCGCATCGCCCGGATCGCGGCGGAAAGCGGCGTCCAGCATTTCGTGCATGTCTCGGCGCTTGGCGCGGACCCTGAATCCATCAGCCGCTATGCCGCGACGAAGGGTCAGGGCGAGATCGAAGTTCTCATGCACCGCCCCGATGCCGTCATCCTGCGCCCCTCGATCATCTTCGGGGCCGAGGACAAATTCTTCAACAAGATCGCCGGGATGAGCCTGCTGGGCCCAATTCTGGCCGTTCCCGCCCCGCGCACGCAGGTGCAGCCGGTCCATGTGGGCGACGTCGCCCAAGCCGCGCTTCTGGGCGCGTCGGGCAAGGCCCAGCCGGGCATCTATGAACTGGGTGGGCCGGACGTGCTGAGCATGCGCGAGATCGCCCATCTGACCCTGCGCACCATCGACCGCCGCAAGCTGGTCATCGGCCTGCCGCATTGGATGTCGGGCGTTCTGGGCTCGGTCCTGGACGCCGGGCAGGTGGTCACGGGCGGGCTGGTGTCGAACAAGATCCTGACGCGCGATCAGGCCCGGACGCTGCGCAGCAACAATCTGGTCTCCTCCGAGGCGCGCGGCTTTGCCGAACTGGGCATCGAGCCCATCGCCGCCTCTGCCGTGATCCCGGAATACCTGTGGCGGTTCCGGCGGCGCGGGCAGTATGAGGCCATCATCGACAGCGCCAAGAACCTTCGCCAGAACTGAAGGCGGGGCTGATGGACAACAATACGATCGTCGCGGCCGTTCTGGGCCTGCTTGAGGGTTTGACCGAGTTCATCCCCGTCTCGTCCACCGGCCATATCCTGCTGGCCGGGCATTTTCTGGGCTTTGATTCGCCGGGCCGCGCCTTCGAGGTGCTGATCCAGCTGGGCGCGATTCTGGCCATTCTGGGCGTCTATGCCGGGCGGCTGTGGCACATCTTCTCGACCGCGGGCAGCGATCCCAGATCGCGCCATTTCATCGCCGCCGTGGTGCTGGCCTTCCTGCCCGCAGCGGTCATCGGCGTGCTGGCGCATGGCTTCATCAAGGACGTCCTGTTCGAGACGCCGATGCTGATCGCGATCATGCTGATCCTTGGCGGTTTCGTCCTGCTGGCGGTCGACCGCCGCGCGACGAACCCGAAATACTTCAGCGCCGAGGATTTCCCGCTGCCCGTCGCCATCGCCATCGGCTTCATCCAGTGTCTGGCGATGATCCCCGGCGTCTCGCGGTCGGGGGCGACCATCGTGGGCGGGCTGATGCTGGGCGCATCGAAGCGCGCGGCGGCTGAATTCAGCTTCTTCCTGTCGATGCCGACCATGCTGGGAGCCTTCGTCTACGACCTCTACAAGAACCGCGATGTGCTGACCTCGGCCGCCTTGGGCAATGTCGTCGTGGGCTTCATCTGCGCCTTCATCGCGGCGGTGATCGTGGTGCGCTGGCTGCTGAACTACCTGTCGCAGCACGGATACGCCTTCTTCGCCTGGTGGCGAATCATCGTCGGAAGCGTGGCTCTGCTTGCCCTTTTGGTAATTGGGTAAACACTACTGACCCAATTCTTGCACTACACCCCCCGGATTTTACCTCTCAGCGGGATAAATCGTAATTTAGGTCAGCACGGCTGACTTTTATTTTCCTTCGCCGTTTCATATCAACCGATATGTAACCTCGCCAGCGAAGGACGCGCAGCCATGGCAACGCAGAAGATGCTCAAGTTCGTCACCATCGGGCGCGAGATGCCTGAAAAGCGTGACGCAGCCGCGCGTTCGGAAGACTTCCACGAGATCTATCGCGAATTCGCCGCCGCCAAGGCGACCGAGCAGGCCAGCCGTTGCAGCCAATGCGGTGTGCCCTATTGCCAGTCGCATTGCCCGCTGCACAACAACATCCCCGACTGGCTGCGCCTGACCGCCGAGGGCCGCCTGGCCGAGGCCTATGCCCGCAGTCAGGAAACCAACACCTTCCCCGAGATCTGCGGCCGCATCTGCCCACAGGACCGTCTGTGCGAGGGGAATTGCGTCATCGAGCAATCGGGCCACGGCACCGTCACCATCGGCGCGATCGAGAAATACATCACCGATACCGCATGGGAAAACGGCTGGGTCCAGCCCGCCGCCCCGGTCGAGGAGCGTCTTGAATCCATCGGCATCATCGGTGCGGGTCCGGGCGGGCTGGCCGCCGCCGACCGTCTGCGCCGCATGGGCTTTCAGGTCACCGTCTATGACCGCCACGACCGCGCGGGCGGCCTGCTGATCTATGGCATCCCCGGCTTCAAGCTGGAGAAGGAAGTGGTCGAGCGCCGCAACCGCCTGCTGGCCGATGGAGGGGTGGAATTCGTGCTGAACACCAACATCGGCGAGGACATCAGCTTCGACGCCATTCGCGGCAAGCATGACGCGGTGCTGATCGCGACGGGGGTCTACAAGACCCGCGATCTGGACATCGACAATGCCGATGCGCGTGGCGTGGTGAAGGCGCTGGATTATCTGACCGCCTCGAACCGGGTCGATCTGGGCGATGAGGTCCCCGATTTCGAGGATGGAGAGCTGAACGCCAGCGGCAAGCGCGTCATCGTCATCGGTGGCGGCGATACCGCCATGGACTGCGTGCGCACCGCAATCCGTCAGGGCGCGCAATCGGTGAAATGCCTCTATCGCCGTGACCGGGCGAACATGCCCGGCTCGCAGCGCGAGGTGCAGAATGCCGAGGAAGAGGGCGTCGAATTCGTCTGGCTGACCGCGCCGGGGGCCTTCTCGGGCCATGTCACCGGTGAGGCGATGACCGCGCAAGAGGTGGACGTCGATGGCGAGCCGGTCTCGATCAGCGCGGTCCGCGTGCAGAAGATGCGGCTGGGCGCGCCCGATGTGTCGGGCCGCCGCTCGCCCGAGCTGATCGACGGCGCGGATTACGACGAACCGGCCGAACTGGTCATCAAGGCGCTTGGCTTCGAGCCCGAGGAAATCCCGCGCCTCTGGGGCGTCGACGGGCTGGAAGTGACCCGCTGGGGCACGATCAAGGCCGACTATCAGACCCATTCCACCAGCCTGCCGGGCGTCTATGCGGTGGGTGATATCGTGCGCGGGGCCTCGCTGGTCGTCTGGGCGATCCGCGACGGGCGCGAGGCTGCCGACAGCATCGCGGATTATCTGATCGGCGCGGCCCGCGTCGCCGCCGAATAAGGAGCGGAGCCATGAAACTTCCTGCTGCCATCCTGACGCCAGCCGCGCTGCTGGCCCTCAGCGGCGCCCTGCCCGCGCAGGCCGCGACCCCTTACACCCCGCCTTCGGGATGCGAGCTGAAGATGACCATTCAGAACCGCGGATGCATCGTTTCGCAGCATTACATCTGCTCAAGCGATGCCCCCGGCGACCAGCGCGTCAGCTATTTCACCAATGAGGGCGAGGTCTATACCTCGCGCATCGACGTCGAGACGCGCTGGATGGAAAGCACCAATCTGGTGACCGGCCTGACCGATGTGCTGGAGCCCGAGGCCAAGGACCACGCCTCGTTCCGCAAGTTGCTGAAGCGTGGCGAGGATGATTTCGACTTCTGGACCCGCTCGAACAATGGCGAGCGGCTGCATCACGTCGGCAAGGACATCCTGACCGGCGAAACGGTCACCATCGACAACGTGCCGCTGGAGATCACCGAGTTCAACCTGACCACCTATAGCCAAAGCGGCGATGTGCTGATCGAACGCAGCGGCAAGCAATATATCAACCGCGAACATGGCCGCTTCTATGGCGGGGTCGAGCATTCGCGCGACTGGACCGGTGCCGCGCAGGAAAGCAACGACACCCCCGTCACCTTCGCCTTCCCCGGCGAGCCCGGATTTGGTGCCACGAAGCCGGAATATGACTGCGAAATGCAGATGGTCGATGGCCGCGCGCCCGGCCTCATCAACCGGCTGAAGGCGCTGTCCGACGCCACCTGACGCCCCCGACCACCTGACGCCCCCGACCGCCTGACCTCAGGCCCGTCCCAGGAATGATATTCGCGCCCCGGCGCAAGACCAAGGAAGGTCACCCCAGATGAGCAATTGGCAAGAACAGGAAGAAGCCCGCCGCCAGTGGATGGCCGAGCATTCGCTTTACCGGCACGAGGATGAGCATTCGTCCTGCGGCGTCGGTCTGGTGGTCTCGATCGACGGTGGCGCCAGCCGCAAGGTCGTGGAAAACGGCATCAATGCGCTGAAGGCCGTCTGGCACCGCGGCGCTGTCGATGCCGATGGCAAGACCGGCGACGGCGCGGGCATCCATGTGCAGATCCCGGTCCGCTTCTTCTATGATCAGGTCCGCCGCACCGGGCATGAGCCGGACCGCGAAAAGCTGATCGCTGTCGGGCAGGTCTTTCTGCCGCGCACCGATTTTTCCGCGCAGGAGCGCTGCCGGACCATCGTGGAATCCGAAGTCCTGCGCATGGGGCACTACATCTATGGCTGGCGCCACGTCCCGGTGAACACCGCCGTTCTGGGCGAAAAAGCCAATGCCACCCGCCCCGAGATCGAGCAGATCCTGATCCGCTGCGAAAAGGACATCGATGAAGAGCAGTTCGAGCGCGAGCTGTACATCATCCGCCGCCGGATCGAGAAGGCGGCCATCGCCGCCCAGATCGCGGGCCTTTATATCTGCACGCTGTCGTGCCGCAGCATCATCTACAAGGGCATGATGCTGGCCGAACAGGTCGCTGAATTCTATCCCGACCTGAAGGATGAGCGGTTCGAGAGCGCCTTCGCGATCTATCACCAGCGCTATTCGACCAACACTTTCCCGCAATGGTGGCTGGCCCAGCCCTTCCGTATGCTGGCCCATAACGGCGAGATCAACACGCTGAAGGGCAACTCGAACTGGATGCGCAGCCATGAGATCCGCATGGCCTCGAAGGCCTTCGGGGAAATGGCCGAGGACATCAAGCCGATCATCCCGGCGGGCTCCTCCGACTCGGCGGCGCTTGATGCGGTGTTCGAGGTGATGGTGCGCTCGGGCCGTTCGGCCCCGATGACCAAGACCATGCTGGTCCCCGAGGCCTGGTCGAAGGCCACGACCGACATGCCGAAGCCCTGGGCGGATATGTACGCCTATTGCAACTCGGTCATGGAGCCCTGGGACGGCCCGGCGGCGCTGGCGATGACCGATGGTCGCTGGGTCTGCGGCGGGCTTGACCGCAACGGCTTGCGCCCGATGCGCTTTGTCGTCACCCGCGACGGGCTGCTGATCGCCGGTTCGGAAGCGGGCATGGTGCCGGTGGCCGAATCCGTCGTGCTGGAAAAAGGCGCGCTTGGACCGGGCCAGATGATCGCCGTCGATATGGCCGAGGGCAAGCTGTACCACGACCGCGAGATCAAGGACCGTCTGGCCTCCAGCCAGCCCTTCGGTGACTGGGTGGAAAAGGTCGTGCAGCCCTCTGAGCTGATGGCGCAACTGCCCGAAACCGCGCAATTCGACGGCGATGAACTGCGCCGCCGCCAGATCGCCGCGGGCTATAACATCGAGATGATCGAGAGCATCCTCGCCCCCATGGCCGAGGACGGCAAAGAGGCGCTGGCCTCGATGGGCGACGACACGCCTCCGGCGGTGCTGTCGCGCCAGTACCGGCCGCTGTCGCATTACTTCCGCCAGAACTTCAGCCAGGTCACCAACCCGCCCATCGACAGCCTGCGCGAAACCCGGGTGATGAGCCTGCGCACGCGCTTTGGCAACCTCAAGAACGTGCTGGACGAAAGCAGCGCCCAGACCGAGATCACCATGCTGGAAAGCCCCTTCCTCGCCAATGGCGAGTTCGAGGAACTGACCCGCATGTTCAGCGATCAGGCGACGCATATCGATTGCACCTTCGATGCAGAGGGCGGTCCCGACGCGCTTGGCCATGCCCTGACGCGCATCCGCAACGAGGCCGAGGATGCCGTGCGTTCCGGCGCGGGCCATATTATCCTGACCGATGAGGGGATTTCCGACACCCGCATCGGCGTGCCGATGATCCTTGCCACCTCGGCGGTGCATGGCTGGCTGACCCGCAAGGGCCTGCGCACCTTCTGTTCGCTGAACGTGCGTTCCGCCGAATGCATCGACCCGCATGATTTCGCGGTGCTGGTCGGCTGCGGGGCGACGACCGTGAACCCCTATCTGGCGCAGGACACACTGTCCGACCGGATCGAGCGCGGGCTGCTGGACGGCAACCTGATCGACATCATGAGCAGCTATCGCAACGCGATTGACGCGGGCATCCTGAAGATCATGGCGAAGATGGGGATTTCGGTCCTGTCCTCTTACCGGGGTGGCCTGAACTTCGAGGCCGTGGGCCTGTCGCGCGCCATGGTCGCGGAATATTTCCCCGGCATGCACAGCCGCATCTCGGGCATCGGTCTGCACGGCCTTCAGGCCAAGCTGATCGAGGCGCATGACAAGGGCTTCACCCAGGACGCGACCGAGCTTCTGCCGGTCGGCGGCTTCTACAAGGCGCGCCGCTCGGGCGAGAAACACGCCTGGGAAGCCAATACGATGAAGCTGTTGCAGCTGGCCTGCGACAAGGCCTCCTACGACATCTGGAAGCAGTTCACCGCGACAATGCGGGCGAACCCGCCGATCCACATTCGCGATCTGCTGGACATCAAGCCGCTGGGCAAGGCGGTCCCGATCGAGGAAGTGGAAAGCATCACCTCGATCCGCAAGCGTTTCGTGACGCCGGGGATGAGCCTTGGGGCGCTGTCGCCCGAGGCGCATATGACGCTGAACATCGCCATGAACCGCATCGGCGCGAAATCCGACAGCGGCGAGGGTGGTGAGGACCCGGCCCACAGCCAGCCGCTGCCCAATGGCGACAACCCCTGCGCCAAGATCAAGCAAGTCGCCTCGGGCCGGTTCGGCGTCACCGCCGAATACCTGAACGCCTGCGAAGAGCTGGAGATCAAGGTGGCCCAGGGTGCGAAACCCGGCGAGGGCGGCCAGCTTCCCGGCATGAAGGTCACCAAGTTGATTGCGCGCCTGCGGCATTCGACGCCGGGGGTCACGCTGATCTCGCCGCCGCCGCATCACGACATCTACTCGATCGAGGATCTGGCGCAGCTGATCTATGACCTGAAGCAGATCAACCCGCGCGCCAAGATCACGGTGAAGCTGGTGGCCTCCTCGGGCGTCGGCACCATTGCGGCGGGCGTGGCCAAGGCCAAGGCCGACGTCATCCTGATCTCGGGCCACAATGGCGGCACCGGGGCCAGCCCCGCGACCTCGATCAAATTCGCGGGCCTGCCGTGGGAAATGGGCCTGACCGAGGCGCATCAGGTTCTGGCGATGAACAAGCTGCGCGACCGGGTGACGCTGCGCACCGATGGCGGGCTGCGCACCGGCCGCGACATCGTCATGGCCGCGATGATGGGGGCCGAGGAATACGGCATCGGTACCGCCGCGCTGATCGCCATGGGCTGCATCATGGTGCGTCAGTGCCAGTCGAACACCTGCCCCGTGGGGGTCTGCACGCAGGATGAGCGCCTGCGCGCAATGTTCACCGGCAGCGCCGACAAGGTCGTGAACCTGATCACCTTCTATGCGACCGAAGTGCGCGAGATCCTCGCCTCTATCGGGGCGCGCAGCCTGGATGAGGTGATCGGCCGCGCCGATCTGCTGACGCAGGTCAGCCGTGGCGACAAGGGCCTCGACGATCTGGACCTGAACCCGCTGCTGATCACCGTCGATGGCTGGGACAAGATCGTCTACGACCGCTCGAAGCCGCGCAACGCGGTGCCGGATACGCTGGATGCCGAAATCATCCGCGATGCCAGCCGCTTCTTCTCGGACGGAGAGAAGATGCAGCTCAGCTATGCGGTGCGGAATACGCTGCGCACGGTCGGCACGCGCACCTCGTCGATGATCGTGCAGACCTTCGGCATGCGCAACAACCTGCAGGCCGACCACCTGACCGTGCGCCTGACCGGCTCGGCCGGGCAGTCGCTGGGCGCGTTTGCTGCGCCGGGCCTGAAGATCGAGGTCTGGGGCGATGCCAACGACTATGTGGGCAAGGGCCTCTCTGGTGGCACGATTGCCGTGCGTCCGGCGATGGATTCAAACCTGATCGCCGCCGACAACACGATCATCGGCAACACCGTGCTTTACGGCGCGACCGACGGCTATCTGTTCGCCGCAGGCCGCGCGGGTGAGCGTTTCGCCGTCCGTAACTCGGGCGCGAAGGTGGTGATCGAGGGCTGCGGCTCGAACGGGTGCGAATACATGACCGGCGGCATCGCCGTCATCCTTGGCCGCATCGGCGCGAACTTCGGCGCCGGGATGACCGGGGGCATGGCCTATCTTTACGACCCCGAGGGCGTGGCCCGCGACTACATCAACCCCGAGTCGCTGATCACCTGCCCGGTCACCCAGCCGCATTGGGAAGATGAGTTGAAGTCGATGGTCGAGCGTCACCAGCGCGAGACCGGCTCGCAGAAGGCCGCCGACATCCTGCAGTTCTGGGCCGAGGAGAAGGCGAATTTCCTGCAGGTCTGCCCGCGCGAGATGCTGGCACATCTGCCCTTCCCGATTGCCGAAGTGGGCGATCTGGAAGCGGTCCCGGCAGAGTAAGGATCAACAAGCGGAAAAACCGAAAGGGCGGCCAAAAGCCGCCCTTTGTGCTGTCGCAGCAATTTCGCCGGGAACGCCGCTTCCGCACCTGCGTTGAGGGTCGAACGCGCTTCCCTGTCACAAAGGATTTCCCCATGTCCGATCTGGTCGTTGTTGCATTCGATGATGAGAAAACCGGCTTTGACCTGCGCGATGAGCTGGTCAAGCTGCAGCAGGAATACCTGCTTGAGCTTGAGGATATCGTGGTCGTCACGCGCGATCAGGATGGCAAGATCAAGCTGCATCAGGCGCTGAACACCACCGCAGCCGGGGCCGTCGGCGGCGGTTTCTGGGGCACTCTGGTCGGGCTTTTGTTCCTGAACCCGCTTCTGGGTGCGGCGGTCGGCGCGGCCTCGGGCGCGCTTGCGGGCAAGCTGACCGATATCGGCATCAATGATGATTTCATCCGGCAGGTCAGCGCGGCGGTGCCGAATGGCGGCTCGGCCGATTTCGTACTGATCCGCAAGGCCACCGCCGACAAGGTTCTGGACCGCCTGAAGGCCTTCCATAAACGTGGCCATATCATCCAGACGAACCTTTCCGCCGATGCTGACGCCAAGCTGCGCGAGGCGTTTGAAAGCGGCGACGCACCCGAGGTCGAACAGGCCCCGCTGCCCGCCACCGACAGCGCTGAAACCACGCCCAAGGCATAATTCGCGCGGAACGGGCAACAGCCCTTGACCCCGGCGGCTCTGACATGAGACGCCGGGGCCATGCCGCGCCGACGTGAAATAACCCTTGATGAAACCCCTCTGCCCCGCCGTCCGCTGGTGCAGGGCACGCTGCTGTGGCTGTGGGGCTGGATCCGCTGGCTGGGCCTGCGCTTTCTGGGGCTGATGGTCGTGCTGGTCCTGCTGTTCTCGATGATCAACCCGCCGACCACCTGGACCATCATCGAAGGGCAGCGCGAATTTCCCGGCACCCCCCGCGCTTGGACCCCGATCGAGGACATTGCTCCGGTCATGGTCCGCTCGGTCGTGGCCGCCGAGGACGCGAATTTCTGCGCGCATTGGGGGTTCGACATGATCGAGATCCGCAAGGTCGTGGCCTCTGGCTCAAGCCGCGGGGCCTCGACCCTGACCCAGCAGACGGCGAAAAACGTCTTCCTCTGGCAGGGCCGCAGCTGGCCGCGCAAGGTGATGGAGACGACCTATACCCCGATGATCGAGCTGTTCTGGTCCAAGCGCCGGATCGTCGAAGTCTATCTGAACCTTGCCGAATTCGGCCCCGGCGTCTTCGGCATTTCCGCCGCCGCCCGGCATCATTTCAAGACCACGCCCGACAAGCTGACGCCCCGGCAGGCGGCGGCGCTGGCCTCGATCCTGCCTGCGCCCAAAACCCGCAAACCCGACACGGGCTCGCGCCGGACGCGGGGGATTCTTGACGGCGCGGCGACCATCGCGCAGGACGGGCGGGACAGTTGCCTGAAGCTGCCGCGCTAGGCGATCTGCAAGATTTGGTGGAAACCGGCGCAGCCCCGTGGCGCAAGGTTGAAACGTGCGGCCCTCGGGCGTATCAAGCATGTCAGTCGTGACAAGACCCGGTTCCCCTCAATGAATACTTCCTCGCCCAATTCGACGATCCGTCTTTATCACATCGCGCTGTCGCCGTTCTGCCGGAAGGTGCGCCTCGTGCTGGCCGAAAAGCGGATCGAGGTCGAGCTGGTCGAGGACCGCTATTGGGAGGCAGGGTCCGAGATCCTGCGCCGCAACCCCGCCGGCAAGCTGCCTGTGCTGCGGATGGACGGGCGGCTCTTGGCCGAAAGTCAGGCGATCTGCGAGTACCTGGACGAAACCCACCCGACCCCGGCCCTGATGCCCTCCTCGGCGCCCGAGCGGTATGAGGTGCGCAGGCTCTGCGCCTGGTTCGACGACAAGTTCAACGCCGAGGTCACCCGCCCGATCATGACCGAGCGTGTGTGGAAGAAGGTCATGCGCGCAGGCTATCCCGATAGCCGCACCGTCAAGGCCGGGCTGCAGGCGATCAAATATCACATGGATTACATGACCAGCCTGCTGGAAACCCGCCGCTGGCTGGCCGGGAACATGATGACGCTGGCCGATTTCACGGCGGCGGCGCATTTCTCGTGCCTCGACTATATCTCGGACGTCGACTGGACGCGCAGCGCCACGCTGCAGGAATGGTATGCGACGATCAAGTCGCGGCCTGCCTTCCGCAGCCTTCTGGCCGACCAGCTTCCGGGCGTCCATCCCGCGCCGCATTATGCGCTGCTTGATTTCTGACCCTGCCGAGATCCGCCAACGGCTAGAGGAACAGGCGCACGTCGAGGGCTTCTCGGCCCTTGGCATCTGCGCCCCCGATGCGGCCCCCGCGCTGCCCGAGCGGCTGGCCGCCTTTCTGGCCGATGGCCATCAGGGCCAGATGGAGTGGCTTGCGGACCGCAGCCATTGGCGCGCCGATCCAACGGCGCTTTGGCCCGAGGCGCGCTCGATCATCATGCTGGCCGAGCTTTACACCCCCGAACACGACCCGATGCAGGTGCTGCACCAGAAGGATCGCGGCGCGGTCAGCGTCTATGCGCAGGGCAAGGATTACCACGATCTGGTCAAGAAGCGCCTGAAGCGGCTGGGCCGCTGGCTGATCGACACGGCGGGCGGGGAGATCAAGGTCTTCGTCGACACCGCCCCGGTCATGGAGAAACCTTTGGCACAGGCGGCGGGGCTGGGCTGGCAGGGCAAGCACACGAACCTGCTGTCGCGGCAGTTGGGAAGCTGGTTCTTTCTGGGCGCGATCTTCACCACGCATGAACTTCCGCGCGACGCGCCCGAGGTCCAGCATTGCGGGAATTGCACCGCCTGTCTGGATGCCTGCCCGACCAAGGCCTTCCCTGCGGCCTTCCAGCTGGATGCGCGCCGCTGCATTTCCTACCTGACCATCGAGCATAAAGGCCCGGTCGACCCGGAACTGCGCCCCCTTCTGGGCAATCGCATCTATGGCTGCGACGATTGCCTCGCCGTCTGCCCCTGGAACAAATTCGCGCAGGCCGCGACCGAGATGCGCTATCACGGCCCCCATGGCGCGCCCGCGCTGGCCGAGCTTGCCATGCTGGACGATGCAGGCTTTCGCGCGCTCTATTCGGGCAGCCCGATCAAGCGGATCGGGCGCGACCGCATGGTGCGCAATGTTTTATATGCCATTGGAAACTCAGGGCTTGCAGAGCTTCGCCCGGTCGCGCAATCCTTGCTGGACGATCCCGACCCGACGGTGGCTGATGCCGCCAGATGGGCAAGCGCACGGCTGAAATGAACACCGCACCCAGTCTGACCTCGCAGAACCCGATCGCAGGGATCTTGTTGAAATGCGCAAGCGTGGCGGTGTTCACGCTGATGGCCGCGACGATCAAGGGTACCTCGGAATCGGCTGGTATCCCGCCGGGGCAGCAGGTCTTCTTCCGCTCGTTCTTCGCGATCCCGGTGATCATCGCTTGGCTGATCTGGCGAAGGGAGTTGCGGACCGGCCTCAAGACCTTCCGCCCGATGGGCCATTTCTATCGCGGCGTGGTCGGCACGGCGGCGATGTGCCTGGGGTTCTGGGCGCTGACCCTGCTGCCCTTCCCCGAGGTCACCGCCATCGGCTATGCCGCACCGTTGCTGACGGTCCTGTTTGCCGCGATGTTTCTGGGCGAGGAGGTGCGGGCCTTCCGGCTGGCCATGGTCGCGCTTGGGCTGGTGGGCGTGCTGATCATCCTGTCGCCGCAGCTGGGTCTCAGCTCGGCGGATGACCCCGATGCCCAGTTGCGCCGCACGCTGGGCGCGGTCGTCACGCTGGCAGGCGCCGCCTGCGCGGCACTGGCGCAGATCTTCGTGCGCAAGCTGGTGCATGAAGAGCGGACCTCGGCCATCGTTTTCTGGTTCTCGATCACCTCGACGCTGCTGTCGCTGCTGACCCTGCCCTATGGCTGGGTGATGCCCGACCCGACGACCGCGGTGCTGCTGGTGGTCACGGGGCTGCTGGGCGGGATCGGGCAGATCCTTCTGACCTCGGCCTATCGGGCGGCGGATGCCTCGCTGGTGGCGCCGTTCGAATATTCCTCGATGCTGCTGGCGCTGGTGCTGGGCTGGTTCGTCTTTGGCGAGGCCCCGACCAGCATCATGCTGGCGGGGGCCGCGCTGGTCATTCTGGCGGGCATCCTGATCATCTGGCGCGAGCATAAGCTGGGGCTTGAGCGCGCGCGCCAACGCAAGGCCATGACCCCTCAGGGCTGATCGGCGAAACCGAAGGCGAGGTAATCGCGCAGATAGGCTTTCTTCGCCGATTGCCGCAGCTCGGCACTGTCCAGAAATGCGGGCAGAGGCTCCGCTGCGGGCGGCACCGCTGCATTGGTCACGCCCGAGCTGGTCGCCAGCCAGCCCAGATCGCGGGCCAGATCCGCCTCGCGCAGGATCATGTCGGGCTGACCAAGGCGCGAGAATCCCGCCAGCACCTCGGATTGCGTGGCCCAGCCCGCCTGCACCGCCAGCGTCGTCTGACCGCTGACCGCGCGGCGCAGGAATTCCAGAAAATTCGCGAAAAGCTCAACCTTGCGGTCCTGCGTCAGCGCCGGAATGTCGCTGTCAGGCGGCAGCGGCACGCGGTGCACGTCACATAGCAAGCGGCGCAGATCGCTGTTTGAACCCGACAGAAGCTGCTCGAACGCCGCCCAGGCACGCGGCAGGGGGTGGCGCAGCACCGTGAAGCTGCGATGCCCCACGTGTCCGCGCTTCCACTGTCGCAAGGTGCTCTGGGTGAAATCGCCCTGCACCTCCCCCATCTGGCGCAGCCATTTCAGCACCGGCTGCGTCGGCCCCCCGCGCACCGGCATGAACAGCACGCCCGCCCCCGCCTCGACCGCGTGGAATGAGGGAACGGCAGGGCCCCGGCGCGGCTCAAAGTTCGGAATGCGTTGCAGCATGAAGGGATCAAGCTTGGCCAGTTCGGCCTGCATTTCGTCGAAATTGCTGACCTTCTCGGACAGTTCCTGAGGGTTCTGCGGCACCAGATCGGTCGCAGGCGGAACATGCTCCAGCTCGGTCCGGCCTAGCCAGTGCAGCAGGCCGGTCATCACGCCGGTGTCGCGCAGATCCTCATACCCCAGCCAGAAGCCCGTCTGCCCCGAGGCCTGCAGGCGGCGCTGGATCGTCAGGCGAAACTCCTCGATCCGGCCGGTCATCTCGTGGAACTTGGCGGCATCGAAGCGCACGGTCGCGGGGATCGCGGTCTGGGTCTCGTTCAGCTTCCACTGATTGGTGGCCCGCGCCTGCACCATCGAGACATAGCTGTCGATCGGGTTGCGCGTCAGGATGATCTTGGCCACTGTCGGATCGTCGATAATCGCATCGAAGACGCGCGGGTCGTGGTCATGGAAATAGCGAAAGCCCGGCAGGTGGTTGGGCTTGTCCAGAAGCGCATTCAGCAGGCGCAGCGGGTCGGCGTCCCGCTCGGCCTTGGTGATGCCCTTCATCTCATCCTTGCCGGGCCAGCCCATCAGATAGGGGTTGAACGCCTCGCCAAAGCAGGTCACGCGCTTGACCGAATTCAGCGTGGCTTCCAGCAGGTTCGAGCCGGTCCGCATTTCGGCAAATACCACAAAACCGCGAAATTTCTGCGTCATATCAACTTTCTCTTTCTGCGGCGGGTCCGTCGTCGGTCGCCGGGAAATCGCCCATGAGCTGCGGTTGCAGCCCGGCGTTGCGCAGGCGCTGCAAAAAGCGCCCCATGCCCTGCAGATCGCGCATCTGCGGCAGCTCGGTCACCGCCTCGCCATCGCCGCCGAGTTGCCGCAGCGTCTGGCTGAGCACCCCCGCCGGACGCGCAGCGAAATCGGCCAGCGTCCAGATATGCGTCCGCGCCTTCTGCCAGACCGAATTCATGATCCGCATCTGCTCAAGCTCGGTCCGCTGCAGGATCGCGGCGACGCGCCGGATATCGTCAAAGGGCATGCCCGAATACAGAAGCGGCACGGCCCAGGCCCCGGTGATGACGAATTGCGTCGCATTGGGGTCGGTCGCCACGAACCAGTTCAGCGTCTGCTCATCACGCGGGCTGTATTGCCAGATCTGCGTGCGCGCGGTCGAGCGGACAAGGTTCGCCAGAAAGCCGCGCGGGTCCAGATCGCGCATCTGCGCGCTGTCGGGCAGCCCACCCGGTCCGATCGCTCCGCGCCCGGCGAACTCGGCCCCGTGCAGCGCGAACAGATGGCCATGCACATCGGCATCGACGCGGGTCGCAAGCCAATCCTCGAAATCCGGGAACAGGTCGGCGAAGCCCTGCATCAGCGCATAGGGCGCTGCGGTCTTGCCGCTTTCGTGGTTCATGTGCGGAAAGCGGCTTTGCATGTAAAGCCCCGGCCGCCCCTGATTGCGCCGTGCCACCGCCATGTTCACCAGCCGGTCCAGACGCAGCGGCTGCGGCTCGGCCGGTGAGGGCTGATCCTCGACCGGGCGGGGGAAATGGCGGTAAAGCCCCTCGGCCAGAGGCCAGATCTTGCGGGCGACGAAACAGCGCGATTCCTCAAGAATCTGGCAGTGATCGTCGTAGAAGACATAGGGTTTCCCCTGTCCGTCGAACTTCGACAGCGTCAACGAGCGGCTTTCGATGCTGCAGGAATGATGCCGTGCCAGCGTCTGGAAATAGCTTTCATCGGGGATCCAGACCCTGCTGAAATAGTGGTCGTATTCGGAGCGGCGGGGATCATCCAGAATCGCCGTCAGCGTGGCCCGCGTCAGGCACCACCATTGCGAGCCCAGATGTGGCACCAGCCCCTGCGGGATGCGGCGGCGATAGCGCAGCCGGCGCTGCAGATCGACGTAGCGGTCGAAAAGCTGCCGATGCCGGGTGTAAGAGAACGGAAACCGCAGCGTGAAGCGTTCCTCGTTCAGGCCGCCGACGGTCCAGCCCACATCCTCGGCTGTGACGCTTTCGATGAAATCGCGGTTCGGATGCAGCGCCAGAAAGGCGCGCAGATCCTGGATCGGGCGCAACGGCAGGCAGGAACCCGAGACCACCATCACATGCGTCAGATCGGGAAACTGCTGCAGCAGCGCGCTGGCCGCGTCCTGCGTGGCCTGCACCAGACTGAAGCGGCCCCATTCGCACACGCGGCGACGGCTGAAGATGACATTCGGCAGATCGGAAAGCTCGGCCCGCATCTGATCGACCTGCGCGCCTTGCGTCTTGCGGTCGACATGGACGGCAACGGCAACCTCTTGCTCGGCCCAGGTCCGGGCCATGCGCGCGGCGATGCCCAGCTCATTATGGCAGAGCATGATCGTGCCCAGCCTGATCGGGGCGTCGCCGCTCATGCCCAGTTCCCTCTCGAGATCAGGCCCAGATCCTCAAGCTGCCGCCAGTCCTTGTATTCGCGCGAATGTTCGCACCAGAGGTCCGGGCTGTCCTGCAGACCGGAATGATAGGCGCGATATTCCTGACTGTCCGAATAATGCTCGCCCCGGCGCATTTCCTCGGCCGATTTTTCGGCGAAACCCGGCAGGAACTTCGCATGCAGCAGGCATCCCGCGACCTTTTCGCCGCCATCCTCGGCATAGACGGTGTTCAGCGATCGCGGCAGCAGCATATGGGTCGAGCTGGCATAGGCATACCAGCGTTCCCATTTCACCAGCGGGATCTTGTTCAGCGCGGGCGCATTTTCGGCATCGTCGCGGAAAAAGACCCGGGCGCGCGGGCCACCCTGAATCCACAGGTTTCCGTATTCGTGATTCTTGCGGATCGCGTAATTCGCCGGATCGAACCAGGCGGCAATCTCGAACGGGTTCTGGCCTTCCTCATAGCTCTGCGCCTCAACCGTGCCCTTGGGATACATGTCGAGCAACATGGCCGAGAATGACCGCACCGCCGAGGAATCCAGCCAGTCGGTCAAGGCCCGCAGCGGCCGCGTGTCCAGATGCGGATAGACCAGAAACTCATCCGGATCGACCGTCAGGCACCAATGCCCGCGCCCATAGCGGCGCAGCAACCAGTTGATCCAATCCATCCCGAAGCGGGAATCGCGATAGCTGGCCCGCGTCATCCAGACCGAAACATCGGGCTGCGCCGCCAGATACTCGGCCCCGCCATCCTCCGAGCCATTGTCGACCACCAGAAAATGCCGCACGCCGATCTTGCGATAATAGTCGAGGAAATAGGCCAGCCGGGGCTTCTCATTGCGCATGGTCATGAAGACCAAAATATCGTCGTGATTGATCTGCGCGGTATTGTCCGAAATCGATTTCAACCTGCGGTGGCGCCGAATCGCGCGACCCAGCAGCCATTGCCGCCGGGCGCGTAATCTGAGTTTACGGCGAAAGGCACCGAAAAGGCGTGACAAAGGCGCGGATCACTTTCCTGTCTGCGGACCAAACGAAGGCGTTCTATCGCAAAATGATTTAAAAACTAAACCAAAATGGCTTTCCCATTGCGGAACTTTTAGCGGCTCAAGCCGCAGTGGCAAGGACGGAGCCAACAAGGCCGCGGCCCCCGCCCAGCACAAGGGATCATCCGGCGACAGATATCTGGCGTAATCGCCCAGCAATTCCTGCACGGCGGGCAGCGGGGCGCAAAAGATCGGCACGCCCCTTGCCGCCGCCTCGGTCAGGGGAAGGCCGAAGCCCTCGGCCCGGCTGGGGATCATCAGCCCATGGCTGCGCGACAGGATCTCGGCCACCGCGCCATCGTCAAGCGCGTTGAACTCCTGTACCGCGCCATTCGCGGGCAGCGCATCAAGTCGCTGGAACACTTCATGATTTTCCCAGCCACGCCTGCCGATGATGAAAAGCCGGGGCAGTTTCTCGGCGGGCATGCGGCGGGCCAGCGCCTCCCAGGCATCCAGAAGCAGGGCGTGATTCTTGCGCGGCTCGATGGTGCCGAGGGTCAGGAAATAGGGGCGCGTCAGGTCTAACCCGGCGGGCAGGCGCGACACGTCTGGCGTGCTGAGATCGGTGCCGATATGGGCAGGCGAGATCGGCGCGTGGTCAGGAAGGCCCAGCTTATTGCGCCAGCGCATGACGTCCTTGCGGGTCGCGTCCGAGACGGTCAGCAGGCCATCGGCATGGCGCATCAGCACCTCGAAACGGGCGCGGAATTTCTCGCTTTGACCGGCGCGGGTGAATTCGGGGTGATCCAGCGGGATCGTGTCATGGATCAGGGCAACGCGGCGCAGCCCCTCAAGCGATTGCCAAAGGGCTGCGTCGATATTGGCATGACCGACGTTCAGATAGACGGTGTCTTTTCCCAACCGCTTGCGAATGCGGCGCAGAAGGCCGCGCCCGTCGCGTGGGGTCCGCAGCAGCGCCATGCGGCGCAAGGCAGCCTCGGCCCGCGCGGGCAAGCCGCGACGGCCCGCCAGCCGGTCCAGCAGACCCGCAGGCGGCAGCCGGTCGGTCGCGCCGTCCAGCCAGCCTTGAATCGCCTCGCCCGCCTGCGGCGGCAGCAGAAGCTGCCCCCGGCGCACCCGACACAGAAGAAGATGATTGCGCCCGCTGGTTCGCAGATGTCGCAGCCAAGCTGCCTCGACCCGGTCGATGCCGGTGGCGGGACCACCCCCCAGACGGGAAATCAGACGAGAGACATCCAGAACCAGCGCCGGATCAGCGCTCATATCCGCCGTTCTGATGCCAGCGCCATGCGTCGCCGATCATTTGCGGCAGGGTCGAGCGGTCCGGCTGCCACCCCAGCACCGAGATCGCCTTTTCGCTGCCCGAGACCAGCTTGACGGCATCGCCGCCCCGGCGCGGCCCCTCGGTCAGCGGCACGGGGCGGTTGGTCACATGGCGCGAATGGTCGATCACCTCGCGCACCGAGAAGCCGTTGCCGGTGCCCAGACAAAAGACCTCATGCCCGCCGGGCGCGACCTTGCCGTCCAGAAGATAGCGCAGCCCCAGCACATGCGCGTCGACCAGATCCATGACATGGACATAATCGCGGATGCAGGTGCCGTCGGGCGTCGGGTAGTCGGTGCCATGGATCGTCAGCGCCGGGCGCTTGCCATCGATGGCGTCCAGGATCAGCGGGACCAGATGCGTCTCGGGCTGATGGAATTCGCCCACCTCGGAATCGGGGTCGGCGCCCGCGACGTTGAAATAGCGGAAGATGACGCTCGACAGCCCGTCCGAGGCCCCGAAATCCTTCAGCATATCCTCGATGGCGCGCTTGCTGGCCCCATAGGCGTTCAGGGGCGTCTGGGGCGTGTTCTCGTCCAGAACCACGCCGTCATGATCGCCATAAGTCGCGCAGGTCGAGGAAAAGACGAAGCTTTTCACCCCGGCCGCGACCGCCGCCTCAATGAGGTTCAGCGAGGCGCTGACATTGCCGCGCCAGTATTTGCCGGGCTCACGCATGGCCTCGCCCACCTGGCTGAGCGCGGCGAAATGCATGATCGCCACGGGGCGATGCTTGGCCAGCACCTCATCCAGACGGGCGCGGTCCAGCAGGTCGCCTTGCTCGAAGGGGCCGAATTTCACCGCCTCGGCCCAGCCGGTGCACAGGTTGTCATAGGTGATTGGCTCAAAGCCTGCGTTGCGCAGAGCCTTGCACGCGTGCGAGCCGATATAGCCCGCACCGCCAGTAACAAGAACAGAAACAGCCATGGATTACTCGGCAGCCTTCCGCATCGACAGAAGCTCGGTCAGGTAGTCGCCGAATTCGTCCTTCAGCTCATCCCGGGCCAGACCGAAAGCCACGGTCGCCTGCAGGAAGCCCGCTTTCGAGCCGCAGTCGAAGCGCTGGCCGCGGAAGCGCAGGCCATAGACGTCGCGGCCTTCCTCGATCTCATCGGCAATCGCGTCGGTCAGCTGGATTTCCCCGCCCGAGCCCTGCTTCAGCTTGTTGAGGTTGTTCATCACCGAAGGCGCAAGGATATAGCGCCCGATCACCGCCAGATTCGACGGCGGGTTCGATTGCGGCTTTTCGACCATGCCCTTGGCGCGGACGATGGCGCCCATATCCTCTGCCACGTCCAGCACACCGTAAGACTTGGTCTTCTCGGGCGAGACTTCCATGGTGGCGACCATGCTGCCGCCGGTCTCTTCATAGGCTTCGACCATCTGCTGAAGGCAGGGCGGCTCACCCAGGATGACGTCATCGGTCAGGATGACGGCGAAAGGCTCATCGCCGACCAGACGGCGCGCGCACCAGACGGCGTGGCCAAGGCCCAGCGCCTTGTGCTGGCGGATATAGGCAATCGCGCCGGAATCCATGTTGGTGTTGCGCAGAACGTCCAGAAGCTCGGTCTTGCCGGCTTTCTTGAGGTTCGACTCAAGTTCATGCGCATGGTCGAAGTAATCTTCCAGCGCGCCTTTGCCCCGCGAGGTGACAAAGATGAATTCGGTGATGCCAGCCGCACGAGCCTCGTCGATCGCGTATTGGATCAGCGGGCGGTCAACCAGGGTCATGATTTCCTTGGGAATACTTTTCGTGGCAGGCAGGAATCGCGTCCCCAGACCGGCAACCGGAAAAATAGCTTTGGAAACTTTGCGACTCATTGATTTGGTCTCCTGAATTGGACGCCCGTACTAACGGTGCACTATCTGTTCGGTTCCGTGCCCGTCTACAATAGAGGCTGATGATATTCCGACCGCAAGATGCCTAGCCACTTGGATTTTCGTTAGGTCTGGCATCAAATGGCCCATCTGATGCATTGATTTCGGCGTAAATGCCCATTTCGCGCCGGATCCGCTGGCCGCGCGGCATCATCATCAGGGCCGAATCACCCGGCTGCGAGGCGCCCCAAAGCCCACCATGCTGCTCCCACCAGCCCTGCGGCGTCAGCGCGCGGCGATGGGGCAGAAAGCTGGGCGTCAGAAGCAGTATACGCGCAACTTGCCCCTCGGTCACGGCCTGCGCGGCCTGCCTGCGCAGCGTGGCCGCGTGCCAGTGCCAACCGGCCAGATGCAGCTCTGGCTTGCGGGGTCGGGCGGGCATCGGAAGGAACTCGGGCGGAGGCGGCTCTGACCAGCCCGAAGGCGGCGGATTAGGCGTCCTGACCGAGGCGATCCCCTGTTCCAGCGTTCGCAGGATCGGCGCGATCTGCGAGGGATCGATGCGCCCCGCCACCATCTGCCGCATGACGCGCAGCTTCTGATAGCGGCGCAGGTCGTCCAGATGCCCGCCGTGGCGCGCCGCGAAGATCGCGGCCGAACGCCCGATGGTCGTCAGATCCAGCGGCACCCCGCCCCGCAGCCGCACCGCAGCCGCCGCCACGCCATGCACTACCTGCGCCTTGGGCACGATGGCGGTCAGCCCGGTCGGGAAGCGCCGGGCCAGCCGCATATTCACGTCGCTTTCATCCAGAAAATAGGTGAAAGCCGGGTCAAAACCGCCAATCTCGGTCAGGGCGGAACGGCGGAAGGCGCAATTCGTGCCGACTGTGCCGACCGGGCAGCCGCCCTCGACCCCCAGCAGGGCCGGGCCCTTGACGGTGATGGGATAGGTGGTGCCCGAAGGCGTCACGCGCTCGGCCGTGACCTGCCAGCGCAGCCCGTCAGGGCCGCGCGTGCGTCCGGTCGCGGCAATCACCCGATCATCGGCAAAGCTTGCGGCCAGCGCCTCAGCCCAGCCGGGCTCGGCCGTTGCGTCATCGTCGATGAAGGCCACAACCGGCCCTGCCGCCGCCGCGATGCCCGCGTTCCGCGCCAGCGAAATATTCGGCGTGTCGAAGCGGATGCGCTTCAGCGGCAGATCGGGTCGGATGTCGATGGAGCCACCATCCGCGACCAGAATGACCTCGAATCGGGGATGGGTCTGCTGTTCCAGCGACAGAAGGCACAGCGCCAGTTCCGAGGGACGCTTGTGCGACACGACCACGATGCTGAGCGCGGGACCCTGCCCCGCGCCCGGATCCCTGGGATCAGCGGTCAAGCGATGCCCATGCGCTGCATCATTGCCTCAAGCTTCGGGACGTCGGAGGGGTTGTTCAGCTCCCAGAACTCGCGGCCACGGGCTTCAACCTCGACGCAGAGGATGCGGCGCCCGCGCTCGAGAAAGCGCAGCTGTTCGAGCCCTTCGAGGACCTCGCAGCGGCCCTCGCCCCAGCTGGGGTATTCGGCCAGCGCGGCGGGGCGGTAGGCATAAACGCCGACATGGTGAAAGACCGGGGTCGGATCGCTGGGGCCAAAGTCCGCAGCAGCGAAGGGAATGACCTCTTTCGAGAAATACATCGCCCGCATGTCGTCGCCGAAGACGGCGGTGGTGCCACCCACCCGGCCTGCCACGCGGTCGGCGATCAGATCCGAGCGCATCGCGCCCGAGCAGCGCAGCACCGGCGTTGCGACATCCGCACCCGGATCGGCGCGCAAACCCTTGACCAGCTCCTCGACGAACCAGGCGGGGGTCAGCGGCGCGTCGCCCTGCAGGTTGACCACGATCTCGGGTGAGAGGCCCAGATTGGCGACGGCTTCCGCGCAACGCTCGGTGCCGTTGCGCGCCTCGGTCGAGGTCATCGCGACCTCGGCCCCGAAGCCCTGCGCATGCTCGGCAATGCGGGCATCGTCGGTCGCGACGATCACCCGGTCGATGCCGGGAACGGCCATGGCTGCGTCCCAGCTGCGCCGGATCAGGCTGAGCGGCTGGCCCTGATGGCCGCGCAATTCGACCAGCGGCTTGCCGGGATAACGGGTCGAGGCATGCCGCGCGGGAATGATCAGAACGACGGACATGGATCAGTCCTTGGCCAGCAGGACGCCGGGGGCGAAGGCGATGAAGAAGGGGTTGTCGAAGCCCGGCTTGCCATAGGCCAGCGGCGTGTGATCGTCGAAACGCACCACCTGACCGCCCGCGCCGCGCAGCACCGCATCACCCGCCGCCGTGTCCCACTCCATCGTGCGGCCCAGACGCGGGTAAAGATCGGCCTCGCCGGTCGCGACCAGACAGAATTTCAGCGACGAACCCGCCGAGGTCATGTCGCGTACCGCATAGCGGGCGATATAATCGTCGGTCGCCTGATCGCGGTGCGATTTCGAGGCGACGACCATCAGGCCGCGATTGTCGGGCATGCTGTTGACGCCGATGGGCGAGATTTCGCCGGGCTGGTCGCCGAAGGGCGCCATTTCCTCGACCGCGCCGCCTTCTGCGGTGGTGTAGAACAGCCGCGACTTCGCGGGCGCATAGACCACGCCAAAGCGCGGCACGCCGTTTTCCACATAGGCGATATTGACGGTGAAATCGCCCCGGCGCTGGACGAATTCCTTGGTGCCATCCAGCGGATCGACGATCAGGAAGGTCGAGACCGACTGGCCATGCGTGCCCGCCTGTTCCTCGGTCACCAGCGGAATATCCGGGAATTCTGCCCGCAAACCTGCAGAAATCAGGGCATCTGCGGCCTCATCGGCTTCGGTCACCGGCGAGGCGTCGGATTTTGTCCGGACGTCGAAATCCTCGGCATTGTAGATCTTCATGATCTCATCCCCGGCCTTCAGGGCGAGGCGGCGCATTTCAGCGATCATTCGATCGAATTGCATCCGTTTTCCTTTCCGTTCCCGAGCCTCATGCCGAGAGCCCGATTGAACACCGTGTCTGCGATCCTTATGATGCTGCGGATCGCAATGGGCAAGCGCCCGGCCGTTTTGTCAGAGTGCAGCATAACGATGTTTGAACAGCGCCAGAACCGGAACATGCTTCAGGCCGCGTTCACGACGCTTTCGCTGATCTATCATGTCACCGTGAACGAGCTGCGCAAAGGCCAGCGCAACGCCGTGGTCGGGCTGCTGATGACGCTGGTGCAGGGGCTGGTGATGATCATCGGCTTTTACGCGATGTTCTGGATCATCGGCGTGCGCAAATCGCCCATCCGGGGCGATTTCATCGTCTATATCATGACCGGGATCTTCATGTTCATGGCCCATTCACAGGCCATCGGCGCGGTCTCATCTGCCGGGAACCCGACCAATGCGATGATGATGCACGGGCCGATGAACACGGCGATCAGCATTTCCGCCGCGGCACTGGCGACGCTTTACCGCCAGACCTTCTCCAGCCTGGTGATCCTGACCGGCTATAATGCGCTGATCAATCCGATCCATCTGGAGAATCCGCTGGCCTGCTATGGCATGCTGCTGTTGGCGTGGTTTTCAGGCTGTTGCATCGGGCTGATCTTCCTGGCCCTTCGCCCCTGGTGGCCCGAGGCCGCCAAGATTCTGTCGCAGTTCTATCAGCGCATCAACATGCTGGCCTCGGGCAAGATGTTCGTCGCCAACACCCTGCCGCTGTTCATGCTGCACATGTTCGCCTGGAACCCGCTGTTTCACATCATCGACCAGACGCGCGGATTCGCCTTCATCAACTATTCGCCCCGCAACTCGAACATCAGCTATCCGATCTATGTGACGCTGGCGCTTCTGATGATCGGGCTGATGGCCGAGTTCGTGACCCGCAGATCCGCCTCGATCAGCTGGAACGCCGCGAGATAAGCCGTTTCATGTTGCCCCTGACCTACCAACTTCCGCAGCAGACGGCGTGCCAAATAATGACCAAATTGGCCTGCACGCCAAACTTGCAGGCCGTCGGAGCCCTTCCTATATACTCGATTGAACACGGCCGGAGCGGCATGACGCGCCGGTCAAATCAATCAATGGGATCGGGTTTCACGGGGGCCGTAATCGGACCCGCAACCCTTAAATCGCCGCAAGAAAGGTTATAGAATGGCCAAAGTTATCGGCATCGACCTCGGAACCACCAACAGCTGCGTCGCAATTATGGACGGCAGCCAACCGAAGGTCATCGAAAACTCGGAAGGTGCCCGTACCACGCCGTCGATCGTCGCATTCACCGACAATGAGCGTCTGGTGGGTCAGCCTGCGAAACGTCAGGCCGTGACCAACCCCTCGAACACGGTGTTCGCCGTCAAGCGCCTGATCGGGCGCAAGATCACCGATCCGGAAGTCGAAAAGGACCGCAAGCTGGTCCCCTATGACATCGTCGACGGTGGCAATGGCGACGCCTGGGTCGAGGCGCATGACGAGAAATACAGCCCCGCCCAGATCAGCGCGATCATCCTTCAGAAGATGAAGGAAACCGCCGAAAGCTATCTGGGTGAGACGGTGACCCAGGCGGTCATCACGGTTCCCGCCTATTTCAACGACGCCCAGCGTCAGGCCACCAAGGACGCGGGCAAGATCGCGGGCCTGGAAGTGCTGCGCATCATCAACGAGCCGACCGCCGCCGCTCTGGCCTACGGTCTGGACAAGAAAGAATCGAAAACCATCGCGGTCTATGACCTTGGTGGCGGGACCTTCGACATCACCATCCTGGAAATCGACGATGGCCTGTTCGAAGTGAAATCGACGAACGGCGACACCTTCCTGGGTGGCGAAGACTTCGACATGCGCGTCGTCAACTATCTGGCTGACGAGTTCAAGAAAGAGCATGGCGTCGACCTGACCAAGGACAAGATGGCCCTTCAGCGCCTGAAAGAGGCCGCCGAGAAAGCCAAGATCGAACTGTCCTCGGCCTCGCAGACCGAAATCAACCAGCCGTTCATCTCGATGGACAAGAACACCGGCACGCCGCTGCACATGGTCATCAAGCTGACCCGCGCCAAGCTGGAAAGCCTGGTCGGCGACCTGATCAAGCGCACCATGAAGCCGGTTCAGGAAGCGCTGAAAGACGCTGGCATGTCCAAGGGCGACATCGACGAGATCGTTCTGGTCGGCGGTCAGACCCGCATGCCCAAGGTGATCGAGGAAGTGACGGCCTTCTTCGGGAAAGAGCCCCACAAGGGCGTGAACCCCGATGAGGTCGTGGCGCTTGGCGCGGCCATTCAGGCCGGTGTTCTGCAGGGTGACGTGAAAGACGTCGTGCTGCTGGACGTGACCCCGCTGTCGCTGGGCATCGAGACGCTGGGTGGCGTGTTCACCCGTCTGATCGATCGCAACACCACGATCCCGACCAAGAAGTCGCAGATCTTCTCGACGGCCGAGGACAACCAGAACGCCGTGACCATCCGCGTCTTCCAGGGTGAGCGCGAAATGGCCGCAGACAACAAGATGCTGGGCCAGTTCAACCTTGAGGACATCCCGCCCGCGCCGCGTGGCATGCCGCAGATCGAAGTCACCTTCGACATCGACGCCAACGGCATCGTCTCGGTCTCGGCCAAGGACAAGGGCACCGGCAAGGAACAGAAGATCACGATCCAGGCCTCGGGTGGCCTCAGCGATGAGGACATCGAGAAAATGGTCAAGGACGCCGAGGCGAATGCCGAAGCCGACAAGGCCCGCAAGGAACTGGTCGAAGCCCGCAACCAGGCCGAAAGCCTGATCCACTCGACCAAGAAGTCGCTGGAAGAGCATGGCGACAAGGTCGACGGCTCGACGGTGGAAGCGATCGAACTGGCCAGCGGTGCGCTGGAAGAAGCCCTCAAGTCGGACGATGCCGGCAAGATCAAGGGTGGCATCCAGAACCTGATGGACGCCTCGATGAAGCTGGGCGAAGCCATCTACAAGGCCAGCCAGTCGGAAGCCGAAGCGGCCGACACGGATCACGAGCCCGGCCCGCGCGACATCGATGACGAGATCGTCGATGCCGATTTCGAAGACCTGGGCGACAACAAGCGCAAGTAAGTGCGACTAACAGATCGGCCCGCAGCGCAAGCCGCGGGCCGGTCATCTCTTGAAAGGCCGAGCGTTACTCAAGATGTCAAAACGTGATTACTACGATGTGCTTGGTGTCGGTCGCACAGCCTCCGCTGACGAGATCAAGAAGGCCTATCGCAGCAAGGCCAAGGAACTGCACCCGGATCGCAACAATGATTGCAAGAAATCCGAGGCTGCGTTCAAGGAAGTCAACGAAGCCTACGAATGCCTGAAGGACGGCCAGCGCAAGGCGGCCTATGACCGCTTCGGCCATTCCGCCTTCGAACATGGCGGCATGGGCGGTTTCGGGCGCGGCAATGGTCAGGGCGATTTCGGCTCGGCCTTTGCGGATGTGTTCGAGGATCTCTTCGGCGACATGATGGGCCGCCGCGGCGGTCAGGGCGGACGCCAGCGCGCCAGCCGCGGGCAGGACCTGCGCTACAACCTGCGCGTCTCGCTGGAAGAAGCGTTCACCGGCATCCAGAAGGCGATCACCGTTCCCGGCTCGGTCGCCTGCGAGGCCTGCAGCGGCACCGGCGCGGAAGGCTCGGTTGAGCCTGCGACCTGCCCCACCTGTTCGGGCATGGGCAAGGTGCGCGCCAGCCAGGGCTTCTTCACGGTCGAGCGGACCTGCCCCACCTGTAACGGTCAGGGCCAGATCATCAAGAATCCCTGTCAGGAATGCCACGGCGCGGGCCGGATCGAAAAGGAACGCAGCCTTTCGGTCAATATCCCCGCAGGCGTCGAAACCGGCACCCGCATCCGCCTTGCAGGCGAGGGTGAGGCCGGAATGCGCGGCGGTCCGGCGGGCGATCTGTATATCTTCATCGAGGTCAAGGAACACCCGATCTTCATCCGCGACGGCAAGATGCTGGCCTGCCAGATCCCCGTCAGCATGGCGACGGCGGCTCTGGGCGGTGAAATCGAGGTTCCGACCATCGACGGCGGACGCTCTCGGGTCAAGGTGCCCTCGGGCACCCAGTCGGGCAAGCAGCTTCGCCTGCGCGCCAAGGGCATGCCGCCTCTGCGCCACGGCGCGGGCATGAATGGCGAGCCGGGCGACATGCTGATCGAACTGGCCGTCGAGACCCCGGTGAACCTGACCGCGCGGCAAAAGGAACTGCTGCGCGAGTTCGAGGACATCAAGGCCGACAACAGCCCCCAGACTTCCGGTTTCTTCCAGAAGATCAAAGGGTTCTGGGACGAGATGAAAAGCTGACCAGACACGCCCGGTGGCCCATGGCCCCGGGCGCGTTAACCTGTCGTTCATCCTCGCATGCGAACTTTGGGGCATGAGCCCGAATCGCGCCTTTCACGAAGCCCCTCTGCCGCTCTTCTCCCCCGCCGGGGATGAAGCAATTGTGCCCTCGGGCTTTCGCGGCCAGGAGGCCGCACCGGACCCGAAAACCCCCAGCTATCTGGCCGATCACCGCGCGCGTCTGCGCGACCGCTTCATGCAGGGCGGGGCCGAGGCGCTGCCCGATTACGAATTGCTGGAACTGGTGCTGTTTCGCGCCATTCCCCGACAAGACGTCAAGCCTTTGGCTCGTCGGCTGATCGAAAAATTCGGCGATTTCAACAGGGTGATCTCGGCTGTGCCCGCCCGGCTGGCCGAGGTGGCAGGCGTGGGCCCCGCCGTGGTGATCGAACTCAAGATCATCGAGGCGGCAGCGGCGCGGCTTGCACGTTCTCGCGTGATGCATCGCCCGGTGCTGGCGGGCTGGGACGCGCTGCTGGACTATTGCCACACCGCCATGGCGCATCGAGAGATCGAGCAGTTCCGCGTTCTCTACCTCGACCGCAAGAACGTCCTGATCGCCGATGAGGAGCAGGGGCGCGGCACGGTCGACCATGTCCCCGTCTACCCGCGAGAGATCATGCGCCGCGCGTTGGAGTTGAACGCCAGCGCGATGATTCTGGTCCATAACCACCCCTCAGGCGACCCCACCCCGTCCGAGGCGGATATCGTCATGACCGGGCGCATCGTCTCAGCCGCCGATGTCATGGGAATCACGGTCCATGATCACCTGATCATCGGGAAGTCGCGCGAACTCAGCTTCCGCAGCGAGGGGCTGCTCTGATGCCCCCGATGTGAGCGGAAACATCCTGCCCTGCGCTACTTGGACGCAACAGAAATCCCACACCTGAGACCATTTGCGCATCCGCTCCAGCTTAGCCCCGCTGGACTGACTGTAATTTGATCGCTAGAACCGCCCTCGCGAGGGCTGTGTATTTAGCGGCCCGTTTCGACATATGGCCCTTTGGGGCAAAAATGGAGATCAGACCCGTGTCCCACGCAGATGAACACGCAGGCGATCACGGCGCCACCCGGAGGGACTTCCTCTATTATGCGACGGCCGGTGCCGGTACCGTCGCTGCCGGGGCCGCAGCCTGGACCCTTGTCAACCAGATGAACCCCTCGGCGGATGTGCAGGCGCTTGCCTCGATCCAGGTCGATGTCAGCGGCGTCGAAACTGGTACGCAGTTGACGGTGAAATGGCTGGGCAAGCCCGTGTTCATTCGCCGCCGGACCGCGAAAGAGATCGAGGAAGCTCGCGCCGTCGAGCTGAGCCAGCTGATCGACCAGAACGCCGAAAACGCCAACAAGCCGGGCGAGCCCGCGCTTGACCAGAACCGCGCGATGGACGAGGCGGGCGAATGGCTGGTGATGATCGGCGTCTGTACCCACCTCGGCTGCGTGCCGATCGGTGACGGCGCAGGCGATTTCGACGGCTGGTTCTGCCCCTGCCACGGCTCGCACTATGATTCGGCCGGCCGCATCCGCAAGGGCCCGGCTCCGCAGAACCTGCACATCCCCGTTGCAGAATTCGTCAACGAAACCACCATCAAGCTGGGCTGAGGAGGCGCACATGGCCGGAATTCCCCACGACCATTACGAGCCTAAGACGGGTTTCGAGCGCTGGCTGAACCGCCGCCTCCCCGTCGTCGGCCTGATGTACGACACCCTGATGATCCCGACCCCCAAGAACCTGAACTGGTGGTGGATCTGGGGCATCGTCCTTGCATTCTGTCTGGCGCTGCAGATCGTGACCGGCATCGTCCTGGTCATGCATTACACGCCCCATGTCGACCTGGCCTTCGCCTCGGTCGAGCACATCATGCGCGACGTGAACGGCGGCTATATGCTGCGTTACCTGCATGCGAACGGCGCATCGCTGTTCTTCCTTGCCGTCTATATCCACATCTTCCGCGGTCTCTACTACGGCTCGTACAAGGCCCCGCGCGAAGTGACCTGGATCATCGGCATGCTGATCTATCTGTTGATGATGGCGACGGCATTCATGGGCTACGTTCTGCCCTGGGGCCAGATGTCCTTCTGGGGCGCCACCGTGATCACCGGCCTTTTCGGCGCGATTCCGGGCATCGGCGAGCCGATCCAGACCTGGCTGCTGGGCGGCCCGGCCGTCGACAACCCGACCCTGAACCGCTTCTTCTCGCTGCATTATCTGCTGCCCTTCGTGATCGCCGCGCTGGTCATCGTCCACATCTGGGCCTTCCACACCACCGGCAACAACAACCCGACCGGTGTTGAAGTGCGTCGCGGCTCGAAAGAGGAAGCCGAGAAGGACACCCTGCCCTTCTGGCCCTATTTCGTGATCAAGGACCTGTTCGCGCTGGCCGTCATCCTGGTCGTGTTCTTCGCGATCGTGGGCTTCATGCCGAACTATCTGGGCCACCCGGACAACTATATCGAGGCGAACCCGCTGGCGACGCCTGCGCATATCGTCCCGGAATGGTACTTCCTGCCCTTCTACGCCATCCTGCGCGCCTTCACGGCTGACGTCTGGCTGGTGCAGCTGGTCAACTTCCTGTCGTTCCGCATCATCGACGCCAAGTTCTTCGGCGTTCTGGCGATGTTCGGCGCGATCGTGGTCATGGCGCTGGTGCCGTGGCTGGACACCTCGCGCGTGCGCTCGGGCCGTTATCGCCCGCTGTTCAAGTGGTGGTTCTGGCTGCTGGCCGTCGACTTCGTCGTCCTGATGTGGGTTGGCGCCATGCCGGCCGAAGGGATCTATCCCTACATCGCGCTGGCCGGTGCCGCATATTGGTTCCTCTACTTCCTGGTGATCCTGCCGCTGCTGGGCATCATCGAGAAGCCGGCGCCGATGCCGCAGACCATCGAAGAAGACTTCAACGCCCATTACGGGTCCCAGACCCATCCTGCCGAGTAAGGAGAGGCAACAATGACCATGAGGAACGCTACGCTCACGGCTGTTGCGGCACTGTCCGTCGCATTGGCCGGAGGGGCAATCGCCCAGGACTCCTCGACCGCGACGGGCACGACTGCGCCCGCCGGTTCGAGCTATCAATCGGGTACGGCTGCCGCTCCGGCAGCCGCGACCCCGGCGGCTGAAACGCCTGCTGCGACCGAAGCTCCCGCTGAGGAAGCACCGGCTGCTGAGGCTCCCGCTGCAACCGAGGCTCCGGCCGAGGAAGCGCCTGCTGCTGAAGCTCCTGCCGCAACCGAGGCTCCGGCTGAGGAAGCACCGGCCGCTGAGGCCCCTGCTGCAACCGAAGCTCCGGCTGAGGAAGCGCCTGCTGCTGAGGCCCCTGCTGCAGCCGAGGCTCCGGCTGAGGAAGCTCCTGCTGCTGAGGCTCCTGCTGCGACCGAGGCTCCGGCTGAGGAAGCACCGGCGGCTGAGGCTCCGGCCGCAACCGAGGCTCCGGCTGAAGAAGCACCGGCCGCTGAAGCGCCTACTGCAACCGAAGCTCCCGCTGAAGAAGCGCCTGCTGCTGAGGCTCCTGCCGCAACCGAGGCTCCGGCTGAGGAAGCACCCGCTGCGACCGACGCCGCAGCGCCTGCCGAGGAAGCTGCTGCCGATCACGGTGGTCAGCACATCGAGGACATCTCGTTCAGCTTCGAAGGTCCCTTCGGTCGCTATGACCAGCACCAGCTTCAGCGCGGCCTGCAGGTCTACACCGAGGTCTGCGCGGCCTGCCACGGCCTGCAATATGTCGCCCTGCGCACGCTGGGCGATGCCGGTGGCCCGGAACTGCCCGAAGATCAGGTGCGCGCCTACGCGGCCGCTCTGACCATCCCCGATGCCGAAACTGGCGAAGACCGTCCGCGTGAGCCGACGGATCACTTCCCGACTATTCACGGCATGGGCATGGGTCCTGACCTCTCGCTGATGGCGAAGGCACGGGCGGGCTTCCACGGTCCGATCGGCTTGGGCTTCAACCAGCTGATGAAGGGCACCGGCGGTCCAGAATACATCCACGCGGTTCTTGTCGGCTATAATGGCGAAGACAAGGAAGAAGCGGGCGCGGTGCTCTATCACAACGCGGCATTCGCCGGGAACTGGATCCAGATGCCCGCACCGCTGAGCGAAGGCGTCGTCACCTATGAGGATGGCACCGAAGCCACCGTCGACCAGATGGCCCGCGACGTTTCGGCCTTCCTGATGTGGACGGCCGAGCCGAAGATGATGGCCCGCAAGGAAGTCGGCCTGATCTCGGTGGTGTTCCTGATCGTTCTGTCGGTGCTGCTGTACCTGACGAACAAGAAGCTCTGGCACTCGGTCAAGCATTCGCGTCGCGAAGACTGATCCGACCGGACCAAGACTTGAAACGCGCCCCTCGGGGCGCGTTTTTCATTGCGGGCGGCCGCCTCCGGCTGGACAACCCTACCCCGGAAAAGCCACATTGCGCGCCAACGCGAACCACGACCGGGACACCCATCGACATGACGATCTACAACCTTGGCTCCATCAACATCGATCATGTCTATCGCCTGCCGACCCTGCCCCAGCCCGGAGAGACGATTGCCTCGCTGGCCTATACGCGCGGGCTGGGCGGCAAGGGCGCAAACCAGTCGGTCGCTGCCGCACGTGCGGGGGCCGAGGTCATCCATCTAGGCGCAATGGGCACCGAGGACGATTGGGTCGAAGAGCGGTTGACCGCCGCCAGGGTCCAGACCGCCACCATCGCCCGGCTGAGCAATGAGCCAACCGGCCATGCGATCATTCTGGTCGACGAGGCGGCCGAGAACTCGATCATCATCCACCCCGGCGCGAACCGCGCGCTGCAGGAGAAGGCGCTGGCTCAGGCGCTGAAATCCATCGGCGCGGGCGATACGCTGATGATGCAGAATGAGACCAACCAGCAGGCCGAAACCGCCGCCCTCGCGAAGGCTGCGGGCGCGCGGGTCATCTATTCCGCCGCGCCCTTCCAGATCGAGCCGCTGCGCGCCGTGCTGCCCCATGCCTCGATCCTTGCGCTGAACGCGCTGGAGGCGCGGGCGCTGTTTGCCGAGGCGGGCGAGGATCTGCCGGTTGAGGGACTGCTCATCACCCATGGCTCTGACGGGGCCGAGTACCGCGACCTCAAGACCGGCCAGACGCATCGCCAGGCCGCCTTCCGGGTCAAAGCTGTCGACACGACCGGCGCGGGCGACTGCTTTGCGGGCTGGTTCGCCGCCGGGCTCGACCGGGGCGAGGATCCGGCGACCGCACTGCGCCATGCCGCCGCTGCCGCCGCCCTGCAGGTCACCCGTCACGGCGCCGGAGACGCGATGCCCGACCGCGCCGAAGTGCTGGAATTTCTGCGCAACCAGCCATGACACTTGCCCGACCGGCAGCCGAAGCCTATCTGGGATGACATGAAGATCCCATATCTCAAACGCCCGCCCCGCGTCGCCGTTGTCCGTCTTCAGGGCGCGATCGGAATTTCGGGGCGTGGCGGTCCGGGCCTCTCGGACGCCGGGCTGGCCCCGATGCTGGAGCGCGCCTTCAAGCGCAAGAAGCCGGTGGCGGTGGCGCTGATCGTGAACTCTCCGGGCGGCTCGCCCGTGCAGTCCAGTCTGATCGGCGCGCGCATCCGCCGCCTTGCGGAAGAACATGACGTTCCCGTCCATGCCTTTGTCGAGGATGTCGCGGCCTCGGGCGGCTATTGGCTGGCCAGTGCCGCCGATTTCATCTGGGCCGATGAAAGCTCGGTTCTAGGGTCGATTGGCGTGATCTCGGCGGGCTTCGGCTTCACCGAACTGATCCACAAGGTCGGCGTCGAGCGTCGCGTGCATACCGCAGGCCGCTCGAAATCCATGCTGGACCCGTTCCGCCCCGAAACGCCCGAGGATGTCGCGCGCCTCGAACGCCTGCTGGGCCCGATCCACACGGCCTTCAAGCAACAGATCCTGAAGCGGCGCGGAAACCGCCTGCCGCCCGACCGCGATCTTTTCACCGGCGAGATCTGGACCGGGCTCGAGGCGGTTGAGCTGGGCCTTGCCGACGGCATCGCCCATATGGTCCCCAAGATGCGCGAGCTTTACGGCGAGGACCTGCGCTTCATGCCCTACAGCCAGCGCGTGCCCCTGTTCCGCCGCTTCGGCCTGTCGGCGGATGAGGTCATCGGATCGCTGGAGGAACGTGCCGCCTTCTCTCGATTCGGAGCCAATGGGCCATGATCAAGACCGCCATTCTTTGCCTCATCATCATTGTCGCCATCGCCATCGCGGGCGGCCCCGGTTTTCGGCGCATGATGGCGCGCCTGCTGGGTATCGGTCGCAACGACCGTTGGTAAGTTAAGGAGCCTGATGTGACAGCCCTGGTGACCGGAGCCGGAAAACGGCTGGGGAAAGCGATTGCGCTTTACCTGGCGGGACGCGGACATGACGTCGCAATCCATTACGGCAGCTCGGCCGCCGAGGCCGAGGAAACCGCCGCCGAGGCCCGCGCCCTGGGCGTCAAGGCCCAGACCTTCCACGCCGACCTTCTGGACCCGGCGCAGGTGCAGGCGCTGATCCCGCAGATCCGCGAAGAGATGGGTCCGCTGAAGGTGTTGGTGAACAACGCCTCGATCTTTGAATATGACAACATCCGCACCGCTGATCTGATTAGCTGGGACCGGCACATCGGCTCGAACCTGCAGGCGCCGTTCCTGCTGACGCAGGCCTTCGCCGCACAGGCCGCGCGCGCGACCTTCGACGGGACCGAGCATTGCGCCCAAGGCCTGATCATCAACATGGTCGACCAGCGCGTGCTGAAACCCACCCCCGAATTCATGACCTATTCCATCGCCAAGGCGGGCCTGTGGTGGCTGACCCAGACCTCGGCACAGGCGCTGGCCCCGGACGTGCGGGTGAACGCCATCGGCCCCGGCCCGACGGTTCAGGGCGTGCGCCAGTCGGACAGCCATTTCGCCAATCAGCGGGCCGCCACCATCCTGCAACGGGGTGCGGGTCCCGCCGATATCACGGCGGCTGTGGGGTATTTTCTGGACGCCACATCGGTCACCGGCCAGCTGATCTGCGTGGACGGCGGGCAGCATCTGGGCTGGCGTACTCCGGATGTTCTGGGGGTTGAGTAGCGATGTTTCGCTGCACTGCGTCGTCAAGTTGTCCACTTTGAACCGCTTGGTCACATTTTGGTAACGATTCTGCCAACGAATTCATATGATTGTGGCGATCACGAAAAATATCGTTGTTTTTCAACCCGCTATTTTACTGCCTATTTTTTAATCAGTTCGATGGAAACCCAACGCCTGCTTGTGTTTCGTGCTGTCCCCCCCAGCTCATGCACAGAGTTATCCACAGATTCCGTGGACAGCTTTATGCTTGATCTTCCAGACCGGAACTTGCAGCCCGGGCAAAGAATCGCCAACTGCGTGTCATGACCCAAGAACCCCCTGCCAAAACCGGCCACGGCCTCATTCAGGACTACCTGCGCACGCTGGACAGCTCGCCCGGCGTCTACCGGATGCTGGATGCGCAGGGGGCGGTTCTTTACGTCGGCAAGGCGCGCAATCTGAAGGCGCGGGTGTCGAACTATGCGCGCGGCACGGGGCATTCGGCGCGGATCGCGCGGATGATCCGCGAAACCTGCTCGATGATGTTCCTGACCACGCGCACCGAGACCGAGGCGCTGCTGCTGGAGCAGAACCTCATCAAGCAGCTAAAGCCGCGCTATAACGTGCTGCTGCGCGACGACAAAAGCTTCCCGAATATTCTGGTCGCGAAATCGCACACCTTCGCGCAGATCAAGAAGCATCGCGGCGCGAAATCGGAAAAGGGCGACTATTACGGCCCCTTCGCCAGCGCGGGTGCGGTCAACCGCACCCTGAACCAGTTGCAGCGGGTGTTTCTGCTGCGCTCCTGTACGGATGCGACCTTCTCGAACCGGACGCGGCCCTGCCTGCTGTATCAGATCAAGCGCTGCTCGGCCCCCTGCGTCGGACGGATCGGGCTGGAGGATTACAACGCCCTTGTGGCGGATGCCGAGAAGTTCCTGCAGGGCAAGTCGACCGCCATTCAGGTCAGCCTCGCTACCGAGATGGCCGAGGCCGCCGAGGCGATGGAATATGAACGCGCCGCCGCCCTGCGCGACCGCATCAAGGCGCTGACCGCCGTTCAGTCGGTGCAGGCGATCAACCCGCGCGGCGTCCCCGAGGCCGATGTCATCGCCCTTCACATAGAGGGCGGGCAGGCCTGCGTGCAGGTCTTCTTCATCCGCGGCAATCAAAGCTGGGGCAACCGCGATTTCTATCCGCGCCTCAACGGCGTCGAATCGCCTGATGAGGTGATGCAGGCGTTTCTGGCGCAATTCTATGACGGCAAGATTCCTCCGCGCATGCTTCTGCTGTCACATGGGATCGAGGACCCGGACCTGATGTCCGAGGCGCTGACCGAAAAGGCCGGGCGCAAGGTGGTGCTGGGCGTGCCTCAGCGCGGCGAAAAGGCCGAGCTGGTCGAGAACGCCCTGCGCAACGCCCGCGAAAGCCTGGCCCGCCGCATGTCGGAAAGTGCCGCTCAGGCGCGTCTGCTGGAGGGGCTGGCCGAGAAGTTCGAGCTGCCCTCGCCCCCGCAGCGGATCGAGATCTATGACAACAGCCACATTCAGGGCACGAATGCCGTGGGCGGCATGGTGGTCATGGGCCCCGATGGCTGGATCAAAAGCCAGTATCGCAAGTTCAACATCAAGGGTACCGAGATCACGCCGGGCGACGATTTCGGCATGATGAAAGAGGTGCTGACCCGCCGCTTCGCGCGTCTGCTGAAAGAAGACCCCGACCGTCAGGGCGACACCTGGCCCGAGCTTTTGCTGATCGACGGCGGTGCCGGTCAGGTCAGCGCCGTGCATGAGATCATGGCCGAGATGGGGGTCGAGGACATCCCCATGATCGGCGTCGCCAAGGGTGAGGACCGCGACCACGGGAAAGAGGAATTCCACCGCCCCGGCCAGCGCCCCTTCGCGCTGGCGATGAACGACCCCGTGCTGTACTTCGTCCAGCGCATGCGGGACGAGGCGCACCGCTGGGCCATCGGCACCCATCGCGCCAAGCGCGCAAAGGCCACGATGAGCAACCCTCTGGACGAAATCGCCGGGGTGGGGGCCAGCCGCAAGCGCGCGCTTCTGGCCCATTTCGGCAGCGCCAAAGCGGTCTCGCGCGCCGGTCTGGCCGATCTGGTTGCGGTCGACGGGATCAGCGAACAGCTGGCACAGAAGATCGTCGATCACTTCCACAGTCAGTGACGAGCGGGCAAAGGGGCTCGGACCCCTTCCCCCCGCACGCCAATCGGACTAGCTTGTCGCCATGCGTTGGAACCTGCCCAATATCCTGACCTTGCTGCGCTTGATCGCGGCCCCTCTCGTGCCGCTGATGTTCTTCTTCTTCGGCCGTCCCTTTGCCGATTTTGCAGCGCTGGCGCTGTTTCTGGTGGCCGCCGTCACCGATTGGTTCGACGGCTATCTGGCCCGCGCCTGGGGACAGGAAAGTCGCTTCGGCGCGGCGATGGACCCGATTGCGGACAAAGCCATGGTCATCATCGCCATCGTCGTCATCACCGGCTATTCGGGGATGAACCCCTGGCTGATCCTGCCCGCCACGCTGATCCTGTTCCGCGAGGTCTTCGTCTCGGGCCTGCGCGAATTTCTGGGCAATGATGCGCGTCAGCTGAAGGTCACCAAGCTGGCGAAGTGGAAAACCACAGCACAGATGGTGGCGATTGCGGTGCTGTTTCTGGGCACGGGCCTCAATTATTACGAGGTCGGCCATCCGCCGCTGGTCGGCGAAACCGGCCTGCCCTGGTCCGACGCCTGGTCCGATCTGGCGACTCAGGCCGGGCTGGTGCTGATCTGGATCGCTGCGATTCTGACGGTGGTCACCGGCTGGGATTACTTCGACAAGGCGCGGCCATGGCTGCGGGACAATGATGCGGCTTGATGTCCTATATTTCGCCTGGCTGCGTGAGCGCATCGGCCAGCCCAAAGAGCGGATCGAGACCGAGGCCGCAACCGTGCGCGATCTGGTCGCGCAGCTGATCGCGATGGATGAATATCACGCCGCCGCGCTCTCGGACCTGTCGGCGGTGCGCGTCGCCGTCGATCAGGAGCTGGCCGATCTGGACACCCCGCTGACCGGCGCGCGCGAGGTGGCCTTCTTTCCCCCGATGACCGGAGGCTGAGCGATGTCCGCGCGAGTTCAGACCGAAGCCTTCGACCTTGGCCAGGAAATGCAGGGGTTCGGCAGCGGTTCGGGCGCGGTCGTCACCTTCTCGGGTCTGGTCAGGGATGAGGGCGGCCGTCTGGTCGCGCTGGAGCTTGAGCATTACCCCGGCATGACCGAATCGCTGATGGAGCGCTATGGCCGCGAAGCCGCCGAACGCTTCCAGCTGGATGACTGGCGGATCATCCACCGCCACGGCAGGCTGACCGTGGGTGAGCCGATCATGATGGTCGCCACCGCCGCCCGCCACCGCGACGCGGCCTTTCAGGCGGCCGAATATCTGATGGATTGGCTGAAATCCCGCGCCCCCTTCTGGAAGCGAGAGATCGGCGTTGACGGGCCCGGCGAATGGGTCTCGGCCAGGGAAGCGGATGAGGACGCCCTTACCCGCTGGGACCGATGAGATATCTATACCGTCTGGAATCGCCCTGGGCCGACTGGGCGTCGTTCTTCGACCAGCCGCTTTGCTATACCGGCGCGCGCCCGGTTGACGGGTTTGACCAGATCGAGGGGCTTGAGACCCGCCCCGGCGGGGTCTGGTGCGGGCTGTGGATGCTGGGCGACTGGGCCGACGCGCGGCGCTTCCATTCACTCGAGCCGCTGGATCCCGACGGCAAGGGGCCCGAGAACAGCCTGAACCGGCTTCTGGGCATCGATCATCGACATCCGATGATGCGCTTTGCGACCCGCATCGACGCCGACGCCTTTCATGGCGAGGCGCTGCGACCCGATGAGTTGCTGACGGGGGTCTACCCCTCGGCCTGTTTCCATCCGCGCTGGCTGAAGCTTCTGGGGCGTAACCTGTCATCGCCCGGAGAGTTGATGCGCGACGTGACCATCGACGACCGCCATGTCGAGGTGCAATTCGACGGCCATTGGCTGCGTAAATCGCCCGATCTGGGCCTCTGGCTGCTGAACAAGGCGCGCGAGCGCGGGGATCTGAGCGGCTTCATCCCGCAATAGCCCGCGTCCTGCCGGGCCGCCGCGCGGGCGGGTCTAATCGAAAAGTTGCATTCCGCCGCCCCGGCGATCATATAGAGCCCGACCGACCGACAGTCCGGAGCCACATATGACCTATCTCGAGTTCGAAAAGCCCCTTGCCGATATTGAAGGCAAGGCCGAAGAACTGCGTGTCCTGGCCAGAAAAGGTGAGGGCGTCGATCTTGAGAAGGAAGCCGCCGCGCTGGACAAGAAGGCCGGCGACATGCTGCGGGATCTGTATAAAAACCTTGATCCCTGGCGCAAGACGCTGGTCGCGCGCCACCCCGAGCGCCCGCATTGCGGCGATTACATCACCCAGCTTTTCACCGAATACACGCCACTGGCGGGCGACCGCACCTTTGGCGAGGATCACGCCGTCCTTGGCGGCCTCGCACGCTTCAATGACCAGCCCTGCGTGGTCATCGGCCATGAAAAGGGCAACAATACCAAGTCGCGCATCCATCACAATTTCGGCATGGCCCGGCCCGAAGGCTATCGCAAGGCCGTGCGTCTGATGGATCTGGCCGACCGCTTCCGCATTCCGGTCATCACGCTGGTTGACACCCAGGGTGCCTATCCCGGCAAGGGCGCGGAAGAGCGCGGCCAGTCCGAAGCCATCGCGCGGGCCACCGAGAAATGCCTGCAGATCGGTGTGCCGCTGGTCTCGGTCGTGATCGGTGAGGGTGGATCGGGCGGCGCCGTGGCCTTTGCCACCGCGAACCGCATCGCGATGCTGGAGCATTCGATCTATTCGGTGATCTCGCCCGAGGGTTGCGCCTCGATCCTGTGGCGGGACGCCGAGAAGATGCGCGAGGCCGCCGTGGCGTTGCGCCTGACCGCGCAGGACCTGAAGAAGCTGGGCGTGATCGACCGCATCATCACCGAGCCGACAGGCGGCGCGCAGCGCGCCCCTGCCGATGCCGTCACCGCCGTCGGGCAGGTGATCTCCGAGATGCTGGCCGAGCTTTCCAGCCTGAAACCGGCGGAACTGGTGCGCGACCGGCGCGAGAAGTTCCTGAAGATGGGTTCGAAATCGCTGAACTGAGGCCGTACCGCGTCTGGCGCGGGCGGGTTTGGGTATTTGGTCAACGGAGAAATGGCTGAGCGTCGGCTTTGGTGAGGCGGGGTCGACTGGGGCCTTCGTCTACCGCTTGCCTTGGGGCGGGCCCTGCGTCACGCTTTCAGTTGCAGAGGATCAGACGCGCGCCCATGTTTCCCATTCGCGATCACAATCCGTCCGACACGACGCCCTATGTCACCACGGGGCTGATCTTCGTGAATGTGGTCATGTTCCTGCTGACGATGCCTTGGGCGGGCGGCATGGTCGAGTTGTGGGACAGGCTGGCGCTTTACCCTGTGGCCGTCACCCATGGCCAGTTCCTGTGGGGGCTCGTCACCCATATGTTCCTGCACGCAGGCATCATGCATATCGCGGGCAATATGCTGTTTCTGTGGGTGTTCGGCGACAATCTGGAACATGAGATGGGGCATTTCGGCTTCCTCATGTTCTATCTGGCCTGCGGGCTGGCCGCCGCCGGGGGCGAGATTGCCGCCGATCCCTACAGCGCCGTGCCGATGATCGGCGCCTCGGGTGCGATTGCCGGGGTGATGGGGGGCTATCTGCTGATGTTCCCGAAGGCCCGGGTCGATGTGATCGCGATCATCATCATCATCATTCGTCGTTTCACCATTCCCGCCTGGGTGCTGCTCTGTGCCTGGTTTGCACTGCAGCTGTTCTCGACCCTCTTCGTGCCAGCGGACGGTGTTGCCTATTATGCGCATGCCGTGGGGTTCGTGGCCGGCGTGCTGCTTTGCATTCCCCTGCTGATCCGGCGCGGCGGCACGAGCTTCTGGCGCGAGACGCGGGGCCGTCCTCCGCATGCGCCGCTGGACTATGCACCCTCGCGCATCCCCGAGGTCAGACGCTAGGGAGCCGGCCCCGGCTCATATGGCGCTTTCCGGCAAAGCCGGGCGTGCGCTCGACCTGGAAACCTGCAGCTGCCAGCGCCCGGCGCACATGCCCGGCGGCGGTATAGGTGGCGAAACTACCGTTCGGTTGGGTGTGGCGGGCGACCTCGGCCATGAGATCTTCGCCCCAAAGCTCGGGGTTGCGGGCGGGCGAGAAGCCGTCGAGGAACCAGGCATCCGCCTGCCCCTGCCAGCCGGGCAGAAGGCTGCGGGCGTCGCCCCGGATCACCTCGGCCTCGACCTGGCCCACGCGGAAGTGCGGCAGATGCCAGCCCGCGCGCAGCTCTTGCGCCAGCGGAGCCAGTTCGGGGAAGGCGTCATGGGCGCGCTCAAGTTCCGCGCGGGTCATCGGGAAAGCCTCGAATGAGGTGAAGCGCAGGGGCACATCGGCAATCTGGGCCAGCGCCAGCAGGTTCAGCCCGGTGCCGAAGCCCAGCTCCGCGACATGGAAGCCGGGCCGCAGCCGCGCAGGCAGCTCGTTGCCTTGCAGGAAGACATGCCGCGTCTCGGCAAGGCCGCCGTTCAGGCTGAAATAGGGATCGTCGAAACGGGTCGAGACCGGGATATTCCCGTCGCGCCACGTCAGTCCGCTCTGGTCCGGCTGGGTCATCCGCGCTAACTCCTTTTCCCGGCAGATGCGGCGAGGATCGGGAAATGGCAAGCGCAAAGGTGATCGAGATTGCGGGCGCGGGCATCCTTGGGCTGGCCTGCGGATGGGAGCTGACCCGGCGCGGCGCCCGCGTGCGCATCCACGAGGCCGGGCGGATCGGTGACGGCTCATCAGGCGGGCATGTGGGGGCGTTGGCCCCGCATGCGCCCGAGAACTGGAACGACAAGAAGCAGATCCAGATGCAGGCGCTGGCGGGTGCTGCGGATTGGTGGGCCGAGATTTCTGCGATTGGCGGCATCGATCCGGGCTATGGCCGCACCGGGCGCATTCAGCCGGTTGAGCCGGGAACCGAGGCGCGGCTGCAGGAGCGGATCGCAGCGGCGGGTGCCAACTGGCCGGATTGGGCCCAGATGCAGCTGACCGACCGTCCCGAGGCCACACTGGTGCCCGCAAGCGCCTCGGGCCTCTGGCTGGTCGACAACCTGACCGCGCGGCTGAACCCGCGTGCGGCACTGGCCTCGCTGGCCTCCGCCATTCGTACGCAGGGCGGCGAGATCATCGAGCATGCCCCAGCCGATCCAGATCGGCCCGCGATCTGGGCCACTGGAGCCGCCGGGCTTGCGCCCTTCGGCGGCAATGGCGTCAAGGGCCAGTCGGCGCTGCTGGCCTTCGATGCGGGCGCGACCCCGCAGGTCTTTGCCGATGCGCTGCATATCGTGGCGCATGGGGATGGGACGGTGGCCATCGGCTCAACCTCAGAGCGCGAATGGGACGGGATGGGCACCGATGCCCAGCTGGACGCGCTGATCGAGAAGGCCCGCCGCATCTGTCCTGCGCTTCAGGACGCGCCGGTCATCGACCGCTGGGCCGGGGTGCGGCCGCGCGCGAAGTCGCGGGCACCTCTGGTCGGGGCCTGGCCGGGGCGTCCGGGTCATTTTGTCGCGAACGGCGGGTTCAAGATCGGCTTCGGCATGGCCCCTGCTATAGCCGGGCTGATCGCGGATCTGGTGCTGGAGGGCGAGGATCGCATCCCCGCCGCGTTCAGGGTGCCGGGCTGACCCCTGTCAGCAGCGGATGCAGCAGATAAAGTCCAGCCCACAGCCCAAGCCCCAGGGCCAGCCGCATCGGCGTGACGCGCCAGCGCGCGCCCTTGCGCAGACCCAGCATCAGCCCGAAGAGCGCATAGACCAGCAGCAGGCCGAACAGGATCACATGCGCAAGATCGCCATTCGCGATCAGATGCGCGCTCGCCCACAGCGCGAAGGCCGCCATCAGCCCCACCATGCCACCCGTCACGCCCAACGCGATGGCAACCGGCACGGCCAGATTGACCAGCCAGCGCATCCAGACCTGCTGCGGCCAAAGCTCGACGAAGGGCGCGCGCCCGGCAGCCGTGATCAGCCACCACAGCAGCACCAGCGACAGCAGGCTGTAGCCGATCAGATAGCCCCGCCGCCCAAGCGCGCCCACCAGCGGCGTCTTCAGCCGCACCGGCACGACATGCGAGGCGAGGAAACTCGCCATCGCCAGTCCGAATTCGACCCATCCATCCATGCGCGCACCCTAGGACCGCGGCTGCCCCTTCGCAATCGCGTTGACCTCGGCGCAGGCTGCGGCACAATGCCCCCGACACAGGAGGACCCATGACCCGCCTTCAGACAGCTTTCGACGCCATCGACCGCGCCAACGCGCAGGACCCCACGCTTTCCGACGGCCAGCCCGAGGCGCTGCTCTACGGCCAACGCATGACGGCCGAACAGGAGGCGCTGTACCCCGATGCCTCCGAGCCGCTGCGCATCGCCTGCCGCGGCCAGCATATCGAGCGCTGGAAGCTGCCCCGCGCCGATTTCCCCATGGACCGCCCCGGCTATCTGGCCTGGCGGACCGAACAAGGGCGCCGCCACGCCCAGCGGATTGCCGAGATCATGCAGGACGCGGGCTATCCCGAGGATCAGATCGGCCACGCCCGGCAGATGCTGACCAAACAGGGCATCAAGCGCGACGCCGATGTGCAAGCGCTCGAGGATGCGGCCTGCTTCACCTTCATCCGCTGGTATCTCGGCCCCTTCGCCGAGGGCCGCGACCCGGATGAGCTGCAGCGGATCGTCGACAAGACCGCGCGCAAGATGTCGGCCATGGCACGCGCCCGCGCCCTGACCGAGTTCTCGATCCCGGCCCCCTTCGCGGATGCCTTCCGTGAGTGATGCTGCCAGACCCCTGCGGGCAGTCATCGTCACGCATGGCCAGCCCGGCGACCCCGACCCGCAGCAAGAGGCTGTCGAGGCCCTTGCCGCCGAAGTCGCAGCACTTCTTCCCGATGCCCGGATCCGGGGCGCGACGCTCGCCAAACCCGGCGCGCTTGACCGCAGCGTCGACAATGCGGTCCTCGTCTATCCCATGTTCATGGCCGAGGGCTGGTTCAGCCAAAGCGAACTGCCGCGACGCCTCGCCCAGGCCGGGGCCGAGATGGCGCGCGTCCTTCCCCCCTTCGGCAGCGACCCGCGCCTGCCTGCGCTTTGCCGCGAGATCGTGGCCCGCACCGCACAGGACAAAGGCTGGCCCACCGAAGAAACGACCCTCCTTCTGGCCGCCCACGGTTCCGGTCGCTCCCGCGCACCGGCCCGCGCCGCCTGGGCCATGGCCGAGGCGCTGTCGCCCGGCCTCGCCCAGACCACCTGCGGCTTCATCGAAGAGGCCCCCTACCTCAAGGACGCCGCCCAAAACCTCGGCGCGCGGGCGATCTGCCTGCCGCTCTTCGCCACCCGCGCCGAACACGTGACCGGAGACATTCCCGAAGCTCTCACCACCGCAGGCTTCCAGGGCGCCCTGCTGCCCCCCGTCGGCGCCGCACCCGAAGTCCCCCAGCTGATCGCCGCCTCACTTCGCGCGGCCCATGCCGCATGAACAAAGAAAGCCGCCCCTGACGGACGGCTTCTTCGTTGCTGAAATACCCAAATTCCAACGCTGCTACGGCCGGGACGCCGCATCCGACGCCCCGCCCGCGCAACCCGCCTACATCGCGCGCAACTGCGCCAGCGCCGCCTTCAGCCGCGAGATGTCATCCTCCAGCGCCGCCAGCTTCTCGCGCGTCTCCTCGATGACCTCGGGTTCGGCATTGGCCACGAATTTCGGGTTCGACAGACGCCCCGACAACCCGCCCGCATCCTTCTCGGATTTGGCGACGACCTTCTCCAGCCGCGCGGTTTCCGCCGCAACATCGATCATCTCGCCAACCGGCAGGGCAAAGCTCGCCCCATAGGCCGCGACCGAGATCATCCCGCGTCCCATCTGCCCATCGACCGGCGCGTTGACCCGCGCCATACGCTCGATCAGCGGCGCATTGGCAGCCAGCGCCGCGCGGGCTGACGCATCGGCTTCGGTCACGATCAGATCGGGGCGCGCGCCCGCAGGCACGCCGATCTGCTGCCGGGCCGAGCGGATGTTCTCGATGACCGAGATCACCCAGTTCAGCTGCCGGTCCGCCTCGGCGTCGATCAGCTCCGCGCCATATTCCGGCCAGTCGCCATGCACCAGCATGCCCGCGCGGTCGCCAGTCAGCGCCCAAAGCTCTTCGGTGACGAAGGGCATGATCGGATGCAGCATGGTGTAGCACTGATCCAGAACCCAGCCCATCGTGGCCTGAGTTTCCTCGCGGAACTCACCGTCGAACAGCGGCTTTGACAGCTCGACATACCAGTCGCAGACCTTGCCCCAGACGAAGGCGTAAAGCCCGGCTGCTGCATCGTTGAAGCGATAGGCCGCCAGTGCCTCGTCGGTCGCCAGACGGATGCGGGCGACCTCGCCGATGATCCAGCGGTTCACGACGTTCTTCGGCTCGGGCAGGGTACCGCCGCCACGCACGCCATTCATCTCGGCAAAGCGCGAGGCGTTCCAGATCTTGGTGACGAAGTTGCGGTTCGCTTCGACATGCTTCGGCCCCAGCTTCGGGTCGCGCCCCATGGCCGCCATGGCGGTCAGGGTAAAGCGCAGCGCGTCGGCGCCGAAATCGTCGATCAGCACCAGCGGATCGATGACATTGCCCTTCGACTTCGACATCTTCGCGCCCTTCTCGTCCCGGACCAGCCCGTGAACATAGACCGCGCGGAAGGGGATGTCGCCGACAATGGCCAGCTGCATCATCATCATCCGGGCGACCCAGAAGAAAATGATGTCAAAGCCGGTGATCAGGGTCGAGGTCGGGAAGTATTTGCGCAGCTCGGCCGTATCCTCGGGCCAGCCAAGGGTGCCAATCGGCCAGAGACCCGAGCTGAACCAGGTGTCCAGCACATCGGGGTCGCGCCAGACCGGATAGACGAGCTTGGTCGGGTCCTGCGTCAGGTTGTAATCGGCCAGACCTTGCGCGAAGGCGTCAACAGCAGCCTCGCGGTCGGCGACCTCGATGACGCGGGCAATCTCCAGCGGCTGCGGCAGATCGGCGATGGCATCGCGGAATTTCGCGGCGACGTCGTGGAAATTCGCCGCGCTGCGATGGATCTCGTCGCGATGGACCAGCCCTTCCTCAAGCAGGGCAAAGATCTCGACATCGTCCAGCGCGCCGTCACCATCGTCATCGACCTGACCTTCCAGACGCATGTCGAGGCCATACCAGACCGGGATCTGGTGGCCCCACCACAGCTGGCGGCTGATGGTCCAGGGCTCGATATTCTCCAGCCAGTGGAAATAGACCTTCTCATGCTGCTCGGGCAGGATCTTGGTGCGGCCATCGCGCACGGCATCCAGCGCCGGACCCACGATCTTCGCGGTGTCGACGAACCACTGGTCGGTCAGCATCGGCTCGATCACCACGCCCGAACGGTCGCCAAATGGCTGCATGATCGGTTTGGCATCGACCAGAGGCCGACGCTCCAGATGCTCGGCGCCGGTCTCTTTCTCGATTTCCTTGTGCAGATAGGTGACCGCCAGCCCCTCGGCGTTGATCTGGTCGATCACCGCCTTGCGGGCCTCGTAGCGATCAAGCCCGCGCAGATCCTCGGGGACCAGGTTCACGTTCGAGACGTCGCCCACATCCTCGCCCCGGGCAGCACGGGATGCGATCTCGGCGCTCTCCTCATAGGCAAGCCCGTCGGCGCGCATCGCGCCCTTGCCATCCATCAGCGCATAAAGCGGGATGTTGTTGCGCATGGCGACGCCATAGTCGTTGAAATCATGCGCGCCGGTGATCTTCACCGCGCCCGAGCCGAAATCGGGGTCCGGATATTCATCGGTGATGATCGGGATCAGGCGGCGCAGCGCCTTCGGACCGACCGGGATCTCGACCAGCTTGCCGACGATGGGGGCATAGCGCGCGTCATCAGGGTGCACGGCAACCGCGCCATCGCCCAGCATGGTCTCGGGGCGAGTGGTGGCGATGCTGATATAGTCACGGGTTTCGCGCAGGGTGACGTTGCCGTCCTCGTCCCGCTCGACATATTCATAGGTGGCACCGCCCGCCAGCGGGTATTTGAAATGCCACATATGGCCGGGAACCTCGCGGTTCTCGACCTCCAGATCCGAGATCGCGGTCTCGAAATGGGGGTCCCAGTTCACCAGCCGCTTGCCGCGATAGATCAGGCCCTTGTCATACATGTCGACAAAGACCTTCAGCACGGCCTCGTGGAAATTGCCCTCCTCGCCCGCAGGCGCACCGGGCGCGCCCGACATGGTGAAGGCATTGCGCGACCAGTCGCAAGAGGCGCCCAGACGCTTCAGCTGGTTCATGATCGTATCACCGGATTCCCGCTTCCAGGCCCAGATCTTCTGGATGAAGGCCTCGCGCCCGATCTCGCGGCGATTGGGTTCCTGACGCTCGGCCATCTGGCGTTCGACCACCATCTGGGTCGCGATCCCGGCATGGTCCTGACCGGGTTGCCACAACGTGTCGAAGCCGCGCATCCGGTGCCAGCGCACCAGAATGTCCTGCAGCGTGTTGTTCAGCGCGTGACCGATGTGCAGGCTGCCCGTGACGTTCGGCGGCGGAATAACGACCGAAAAGCTCTCGGCCCCCGGCTTGGCATTGGCGCCTGCGGCAAATGCACTCGTTGCTTCCCATTCACGCGCGATCCGGCCTTCGGCTTCTTGCGCGTCAAAATTCTTTTCCATGGCCATCGCGGTCACCCCATCTGTTGCGTCGGGGATAGCGAAACAGCGCCCAGAGTCCAAGAGGCGCACGCGTTCGGGACCGATTAACGGGTTATTAAACTCTCGCTGAAATACTGCCGGAAGTTCTTCGGGAGTCTGTCATGAACATGTTTGAGGCCGTCGGCGCCTGCTTTTCCAAATTCGCGACCTTTTCAGGGCGGGCAAGACGCGCTGAATATTGGTGGTTCGCCCTGTTCAACGTGATCGTCGGCATCGTGCTTGGTTTTGCGCAGGGCGGTGCCGAGCTGGGCATTGCCGATCTCTACTCGCTGGTCATCCTGCTGCCATCCTTGGCCGTCAGCGCAAGGCGGCTGCATGACACCGGCCGCAGCGGCTGGTGGCAGCTCTTGGTGTTCGTCCCCATCGTCGGCTGGATCATACTGCTGATCTGGTTCTGCCAACCCAGCAATGTCGGCCACAATGTCCACGGCGCCGACCCTATCGGGGGTGATGCGGCACCGCTGGCCGCGTGACATGCCCCAACCTGCCCTTGCGATGCCCTGACGGCCTCGCAAGGAACAGGTCAAGGCACTGTGCCTACTTCGGTCCGACGACCGCGAAATACGCGCCGTCCGGATCATGCGCGATGACGATATAGGCCGGACCGGGAACTTCCGTCGGCCCGTGGATGACGGTGCCGCCCAGCGACTTGATGCGCTCGATGGCATCGGTGGCGCTATCGACGCCGAAATAGGGCAGCCAGCACGGAACCGGCGCATTGCCCAGGCCCATCATGCCGCCGATATCGGCGCCGTCATGGTTGAACAGCTGGTAGGTGCCCATCTCACCCATGTCGATGGCGGATGATTTGGTCCAGCCGAACACGTCGGAATAGAAGGAAAACCCCGCGACCGGATCGGTCGACATCAGCTCGATCCAGTTGCCATGCCCGGTCTTCTTCTGGTTCCACGCGCCCGAGTCTTCGGGCGGAGGCGGATCCATCGGCGAGGGTTGCAGGACGCCAAAGGGCGCGCCCTGCGGATCGGTCAGGACGGCAAACCGGCCGGTGCCCGGAATGTCGGCAGGCTCCATCAGGACCTGGCCACCCTTGGACTTGGTTTTGGCGGTGGCCGCATCCGTGTCGTCGGCGGCAATATAGATCAGCCAAGAGGGAGGACGCTCGGCTGTGTCCAGCTCCATCAGGCCCGCGACCATATCCGACCCGCTTGAGGCCAGATGATAGTCGAAACCCTCCATGCCAGCGTTCTGGAATGTCCAGCCGAACAGACCGCCATAGAAGGCCTCAGCCCGGGCAAAGCCACCGCCCGCGGGCGTCGACAATTCAAACCAGACCGGTTTGCCGTGATAGCTCATGCCACAGCCTCCTTTTGCGAGACATCAACAATGGGCTCGAACCCGCCCCACATCATGCGCATGCCATCGAAGGGCATCTCGCTCATGGCCTGCATGTCGGGGTCTTCCATCATGTTCTGGAAGGCGGCATCCGCCGTCGCCCGATCCGGCCATTCGATCCATGAAAACAGGACGGTTTCGTCATCCTTGGCCTGCGAGGCGCGATAGAAATCCGTCACCTTGCCATGCGGCACGTCGACGCCCCAGTTTTCGACCATGCGGATCGCGCCGCGGCGTTCGAAAAAGGGCCAGGCCTTCTGCGCATGATCAATGTATTTCTGCTTGTTCGCGGTCGGAACAGCCAGAACAAATCCAGAGTAGTAGGTCATCCTCTCCTCCATTTCTCGGGAGCTTTGATCCCTGATGCTGGAACGATGACTCTTGAAGTATTAAAAAGCAACTGTTAATTTGTTTTTATGACAGACACTCAGAAACCGCAGAAACTCCGCTATGATGAAGGGTGCCTTGGTGCCCATGCGCTTAATCTTGTCGGGGACAGATGGGCGCTGTTGGTCGTGCGTGAGCTGATGTTCGCCCCCAAGCGCTTCCAGATGATTCGCGCGGGCCTGCCGGGTCTGACGGCCAGTGTGCTGACCCAGCGTCTGGGCCAGCTGGTCGATGTGGGCGTCGTCGAACATGACAGCGATTTCGGGATCTATCAGCTGAGCGACAATGGCCGCATGCTGATGCCGGTGCTGATCGAGCTGTGCCGCTGGGCGCTTCTGATGCCGGGGCATGACCACATGCGGTTCATCAGCGCCTCGGCCCTGATGATCTCGATTGGCGCGACTGTGGCGCAGGATCGTGCGGCGGGGCGGGGTCTGCGGGCGGGGATGGTGATCGGGCGTGAGGGGTTCGAGGTGTCGCTGTCGGACACCGGGCTGCCCCTCGTCACGGCCAGCAAGAAGATCGAGGCGGATTTCACCCTGTCCGCCCAGACGGGCAATGACATGGCGATGGTCGTCTATGGCCCGATGTCGGTGGCCGATGCGGTCGCCTCGGGTCTGGTGGTCCTGCACGGCGACATGGCCGCCGCGCAGGCATTCGTGGATCTATTCAGCCTGACGCCGAACCCAAAGGCCGATCAGGCCTTTTCAAGCAGCGAATCGCCCGAGGTGACCGAGCACGCACCGGGGCTTTCTTCCAGCTCCAACTCCTCGACCACGCCGCCGCGCACCAGCATGGCATAACGCTTCGAGCGGCCCAGCAGGCCCGCCGGCGGGGCGTCGAAATCCATGCCGAGCGCCTTGGTCAGGCTGCCATCGGCATCGGCCAGAACCTCGATCCCCGCGCCATCCGCGCCGGTATCCTTGGCCCATGCGGTCGCGACGAAGGGATCGTTCACCGTGACGCAGATGATCCGGTCGATGCCCTTGGCACGGAACTGGTCGGCCGAGCGCACGAAGCTGGGCATATGCGCGTTCGAGCAGGTGGGCGTGAAGGCGCCCGGCACGGCAAAGATCGCGGCGCGGCCCTTGGTGGCCTCGGCCAGATCCACCTGTTCGATCCCTTCGGCACCCAGCTTCAGCAGGGTCGCCTTGGGCAGTTTGTCACCTTTCGAGATGGCCATATCGTCCTCCGTGGTTTGCAACAGTTCGGGCGCGACTATAGGGTGCGCGCCAGACGTGAACCAGTGAGGCCGCAACATGAACATCGTGATCCTTGGCGCGGGTCAGGCCGCCGCCTCGCTGGCGGCGAAACTTCGCGCGCTTGGGCATGCGGGGACCATCACGATTGTCGGAGATGAGCCGGTCGCGCCCTATCAGCGCCCGCCGCTGTCGAAGGCCTATCTGCTGGGCGACATGGGCGTCGATCGGCTGACCCTGCGCGCGCCCGCCTGGTGGGCCGAAAATGACATCACGCTGCGTCTGGGTGAACGGGCCACGGGCATCGACCGGGCCGCAAAGCGGGTAACAACCGACAAGGGCCAGATCCCTTATGACGCGCTGGCCCTGACGCTGGGATCGACCCCCCGCGCCCTGCCCGCCGACATGGGCGGTGCGCTTCGCGGCGTGCATGTCGTGCGCACGCTGGCCGATATTGACGCGCTGGCCCCTGACCTCACACCCGGTCGCCGCGTGGTGGTGATCGGCGGCGGCTATATCGGCCTTGAGGCCGCAGCCGTCGCCCGCAAGCTGGGGGTCGAGGTCACGCTGATTGAGGCCGCGCCCCGCATTCTGGGCCGCGTCGCCGCCTCGGAAACCGCCGCGATGATCCGCGATCTGCACCAGTCCCACGGCGTCCAGCTGATCGAGAACCGCGCACTGGACCGCATCACTGGCACCGACCGCGCCGATGGCGTGATGCTGGCCGATGGCACGCATATTCCGGCGGATACGGTCATCGTGGGCATCGGCATCACACCCGCGACCGAACTGGCCGAGGCGGCGGGGCTGGAACTCGACAACGGCATCGCCACCGATGAATTCGGCCGGACCTCGGACCCGGCGATCTGGGCGGCGGGCGATTGCGCCAGCTTTCCGCATGACGAATTCGGCCGGATGCGGCTGGAAAGCGTCGGCAACGCCATCGATATGGCCGAGGCGGTCGCGGCCAATATGCTGGGTGCGAACCAGCCCTATGTCCCGAAGCCTTGGTTCTGGTCGGATCAGTTCGACGCCAAGCTGCAGATCGCCGGGCTGAACCACGACTACGACAGCATCGTCCAGCGCCACAGCGACAGCGGCGGCAGCGTCTGGTATTTCCGCGGCCCGCGCCTCTTGGCCATCGACGCGCTGAACGATGCCCGCGCCTATATGATCGGCAAGCGGCTGATCGAAAGCGGCCGCTCACCCGCGCCCGAGGCCATCGAGACCGCCACCGACCTCAAGGAGTTGATGAAATGAGGATCATTGGCGGCAATCTGCGCGGGTTGAAGCTGGCCGATGTCGGTGAGGGCGATGCGGTCGCCCATCTGCGCCCGACCACCGACCGGGTGCGCGAATCGATCTTCAACCTGCTGATCAACGGCACGCATGGCAATCCGATCCCCGGCGCGCGCGTGCTGGACCTGTTTGCCGGGACCGGGGCCCTGGGCCTTGAGGCTCTGTCGCGCGGTGCGGCGCGCGTGGCCTTCGTCGATGACGGCGTCGCGGCCCGCGCCCTGCTGCGCACCAATATCGAGAAATGCCGCGCCATGGGCGCCACCGATGTCTGGCGGCGCGACGCCACACAACTGGGCGAGAATCGGGGCGCGGGCTATGGGCTTGTCTTCATGGACCCGCCCTATGGCATGGGTCTGGGCGAAAAGGCCGCCGCCTCTCTGGTCTCGGGCGGCTGGTTTGCGCCCGGTGCGATGCTGGTGTGGGAGGAAAGCTCGCCCCCCCTGCCCCCGGACGGGCTGACTCAGATCGATCAGCGGCGCTATGGCGACAGCCTGATTACCCTGTTCCGCGCCGCCTAGACGGCCCGGTCCAGCTTGGTCGAGAGGTGAATCAGGCTTTCGCTTGAGCGCACGCCGCTAAGGCTGCCGATCTGGTCCAGCACATCGTCCAGCACGCTGGTCGAGGGTGCGGCCAGTTGCAGCAGCAGATCGACCCGACCGCTGGTGGTGTGGATGCGCTCAACCTCGGGGAAGGTCCGCAGGCGGCTGAGAATCGCGACCTGCGCGCGCGGCTCGACCGCCAGCAGGCAGGTGGCGCGAATGCGATTCGACCGCGCCGCCTCACCCAGCCGGACGGTATATCCGGCAATCGCGCCCGAGGTCTCCAGCCGTTCCAGCCGGGCCTGAACCGTCGATCGTGCCACCTTCAGTCGTCGTGCAAGTACCGCCACGGACATCCGTGCATCCTGCGCCAGGTGGGCAAGTATCCCACGGTCCAGCTCGTCCATGACCACCATCGTCATATTGCCAATCGAGGCGTCAAAATAACGAAAATCACCGCCAGTTCCACCCTTTTCGTTGGCGAAATCGGAACAGCTTGGGCGCAGCATAGTTCTGTACAGGAATACCTGCGTGCAGGAAGGAATGCCAATGGGACTGACCGAAGGCCGCTGGGCCAAGACGATCTGGGACAACCCCGCTGAAATCATCCGGACGCTGACGCCCGAAAACCCGGTGATGGTGTTCGCGCCGACCGTTCTGCAAGCGGCCGCGCGACGATTTCACGAAGGATTTCCGGGCCTTGTGACCTATGCCGTCAAGTCGAACCCGGATGAGGCGGTGATCCGCACGCTGACGGCTGCGGGCATCAAGGGCTTTGACGTGGCCTCCCCCTATGAGATCGACCTGATCGGGCGGCTCGCCCCCTCGGCCGCGCGGCACTATCACAACCCCGTCCGCGCGCAGGCGGAAATCGCCCATGCGGTCGAGGCCGGGATTCGCGCCTGGTCGGTCGACAGCCGGTCCGAGCTGGAGAAGCTCTTCGCCCGCGTTCCGGCCGAAGATTGCGAGATCTCGCCGCGTTTCAAGCTGCCGGTGCTGGGGGCCGCCTATGATTTCGGCTCGAAATTCGGCTCCTCGCCCGAGCTTGCGGCCGAGCTTCTGCGGGCGGTCGCCGAGCGTGGCTATATCCCCTCGCTGACTTTCCACCCCGGCACGCAATGCAACGACCCCGCCGCATGGGAAAGCTATATCCGCATGGCCGCCGAGATCTGCGAGGCGGCGGGCGTGAAGGTGCGGCGGCTGAATGTGGGCGGCGGCTTCCCCTCGCATCGCGTGGGGGGGATCGAGCCCGACCTGACCGCGATCTTTGACCGGATCGGCCAGACCACGGCAGAGGCCTTCGGCCCCGACACCCCCGCGCTTGTCTGCGAGCCCGGGCGCGGCCTTTGCGCCGATGCGTTCTCGCTGATCGCGCGGGTCAAGGCGGTGCGCGACGGCGCGAATGTCTTCCTCAACGACGGGGTTTACGGTGCGCTGACCGAGCTTCCGCAGATCGGCAATCTTGATCGGCTGCAGGTGTTTTCGCCCGAAGGCACGCTGCGCGAGCAGGAACCGCAGCCGCGCGCCATCTTCGGGCCGACCTGCGATTCGCTTGACCGCCTGCCCGGAGAAATGGCGCTGCCCGCCGATATCCAGGAAGGCGACTACGTGATTTTCCACGGTGCGGGGGCCTATTCGCTGGTCACCAACACCCATTTCAACGGCTTCGGCCAGATGGCGCAACTGACGGTGAAGAGCCTCCTCTAAGCCGCCCCTCGCACCGTCGCGTCGCGCCCAGTTTCGATTGTGACGAGTATGACGAGTATACGGGAAACTGACACCTTCGTGGTGCTGATGGACGGGACACTGGCTTCGCTGGAGCGGGGCCAGCGCACCTCGATTGCGCGAATTCACACGCTGCTCAGCAGCAGACCCAGCCCGGTCCCGCACAGCCTGCGCATCCATTATTCGGCGGGGGAACAGTGGAACGCATGGCGCCACCTGCCCAGCCTTGCCATGGGCAGCGCGCTTGAGACGCATATCGCCCAGGCCTATGACTGGCTGGCCCGGCATTGGGAGCCGGGCGATCCGCTGTTCATGTTCGGCTATTCGCGCGGGGCCTTTGGCGTCCGTTCGCTGGCCGGAATGATCGAGCGTGTGGGCCTTCTGCGCCCCGAATGCATGACCGACAAGCACGCGCGCATGGCATGGCAGCTGTATCGCAGCCGCGCCGATGAACAGACCCGCGCGCAGTTTCGCGACCGCTACTGCCACGCCACCGTGCCCATTCGCATGATCGGCACTTTCGACACGGTGAAGGCCTTGGGGTTGCGGCTGCCGTTCCTGTGGATGCTGACCGCACCGCGCTTTCGCTTCCATGACGAACAGCTTGGACCTCATATCGAACACGGGCTGCAGGCGCTGGCGCTGGATGAGACGCGCTCGGCCTTTTATCCGGTCCTCTGGGACAGCAAGAACGCCGCTGGCCGGGTCGAGCAGATTTGGTTTCGCGGCTGCCATCCCGACATCGGCGGCCAGCTGGACGGGATGGAGTTTGCCCGCCCGCTGGCGAATATTCCGCTGGTCTGGATGCTGACGAAGGCGCAGTCCTATGGGCTTGAGCTGCCCGACGGCTGGCAGCGTCATTTCCCCTGCGATCCGACCGCGCCCTCGGTCGGTTCATGGCGGCATTGGGGCAAGGCGTTTCTGGCGCGCGCGCCGCGCATCGCAGGCGAGGACCCGTCCGAGGCGCTGCACGACAGCGTGCCCATCCCCTATACCGGCCCCGCACTGCTGGTCGGCGCACTGGAAAGCGCGGCCCCGCGGCGCAGGCCCCGGCGAGCGCCACGGCAGATCATCGATGAGGATGCCCTGCCGCGTTAACGCTTAGGCCGCCTGATCGATATCGTTCTGCGGGTGCAGGCCCAGACGACCGCAGACCTGCAGCGTCAGCTCGGGCTTGTTCAGCGTGTAGAAATGCAGCCGGTCGACGCCACCCGCGATCAACTGCTCACACAGGTTGACGCAGACATCCAGCGCCAGCCGCGCCTCGCCTTCCTTGCCCGCTTGGGCGAAGGCCTCCTCGGCCCATTGCGGAACCGAGGTGCCACAACGCTCGGCAAAGCGGCGGGCACCGGCCCAGCCCTGGATCGGCAGGATGCCGGGGATGATCGGCGCGCGCACACCAGCCGCTGCGCATTTGTCGCGGAAGCGGAAGAAGGTGTCGGCGTCAAAGAAGAACTGGGTGATCGCGCTGGTCGCGCCAGCGTCCGACTTGCGCTTCAGCCAGGCGACATCGGCGGCGGTGTCGGGGCTGTCCGGATGCGGCTCGGGGTAGGCGCCGCAGCGGATGGTCATGTCGCCACGCTCGGCGATGGCGGCGATCAGCTCGACCGAATCGGCGAACCCGTCGGGATGCGGGGCGAATTTCGCCTGCGCCTGCGGGGCGTCACCGCGCAGGGCCACGATCTCGGTGATCCCGGCATCGGCGTAATCCTGGACGATCTGCAGGGTCTCGGCCCGCGTCGCCTCGACGCAGGTCAGGTGCGCCGCCACGTTCAGCCCGCAATGCGAGGCCAGCGCCGTCACCGCCTCATGCGTCAGCTGGCGCGTCGTGCCACCGGCCCCGTAAGTGACCGAGACGAAGTCCGGACCCAGCGGCGCAAGGGCGCGTGCGGTTTCCCACAGACGGAACGACTGGTCCAGATTCCGGGGCGGAAAGAACTCGAAGCTGACGGCGGGCGTGGTCATGGCAGATCATCCTTTTGTTGCAGGGCTTGTGCCATGCCAGCTGAAGTGAGACAAATTCATAATCCGCAACATCTTCATGAGAACCGCTCAAGATGCATCTGGAACTCCGGCACCTGCGCAGCCTGCGGGCGATCCATGAACAGGGCGGCCTGGCCCGCGCGGCCGAGGTGCTGAACCTGACGCAATCGGCGCTTTCGCATCAGATCAAGGCGCTGGAGGAACAGACCGGCGTCCAGCTTTTCCTGCGCAAGACCAAGCCCTTGCGCCTGTCCGCGGCGGGGATGCGGCTCTTGCGCACGGCCGAGCAGGTGCTGCCCCTGATTGACGCCGCCGAGGCCGAGTTTCGCGCCGTCGAGCTGGGCCGCGCCGGTCGTCTGCATGTCGCGATGGAGTGCCACCATTGCTTCGACTGGCTGCTGCCGGTGATGGACAGTTTCCGCCGCGCCTGGCCCGAGGTTGATCTGGACATCCGCTCCAGCCTGTCGCTGAAGGCGCTGCCCGCGCTGGTGCGGGGGCAGGTCGATGTGGTGATCTCGTCGGACCCCGAGGAAATGCCCGAGGTCACCTTCCTGCCGCTTTTCGATTATGCGCCCACGATCGTCGTGCCCGCCGACCACCCGATGGTCGCCAAGGGCTATGCCGAGCCGCAGGATCTGGCCGGCGAGACGCTGATCACCTATCCGATGGAGCGGGCGCGGCTGGACGTCTTTTCCCAGTTCCTTGATCCTGCCGGGGTCGAGCCCGCCCATCTGCGCCAGGTCGAGCAGACGGCGGTCGCGCTGATGCTGGTCGCCTCGGGGCGCGGGGTGGCGGTGATGCCCGACTGGGTGCTGCGCGCCCATGCCGCGAACCCCGAACTGAAACTGCTGCCCCTGACCCGTCGCGGCATGGTGCGCCGCATGTATGCCGCGATCCGCACCGAGGACATGGCCCAGCCCTTCATGTCCTATTTCCTCCGCCTCGCCCGGACCGAACCGGTGCGGCTGATGCGGGGGGCAGGGTGACGCATCCACCGGGCCTCGCTGTCTGTGGTATTTCGCCCACGCATCGCTCGCGCGTCCGGCCCTCAGCTTGACCCGTGGGCGGCGCCTTCCTATCTGCCCGCCCATGACACACAACCGCTTTCATACTGTCTGAAGCCCCGCGTCACACCGCTTGTGACCCGGGGCCGGCTTCAAACTTCATCGCAGGCTGAACCCCTGCAAGTTTGAACGCGCCATGGCCATGCCGTGGCGGCCGATAGGTTGTATCATGAATATCTCGAAAATTGAGCGCAGAGCGCTCGAAATGCTGTCCTTTGGCGGCAGGGTCATCGTTGAAAAAGACGGGCGCAACGCGCTTCTGGATGTCAGTTTTGTCACGCGTGAGGGCTGGTTTATGGACGGGGTCGGGGAAACCGAGTTCCGCACGCTTCGCAGGAAGAAGATGATCCTGTCGCGCGATGGCGGCGATTATCGCATCACCCGCAAAGGTGTGGAAGCCCTGCAAATCGCCCGTCGCCGCTAGATCCCTCTGGCGCGGCAAGGGGCCGTCCGGCGTGAGCTTTCGCGCCGGACGATGCCGCGTGGCCGGTCAAACGACAGGCGCCTGCCTTCCGACGGGCAGATGCCCATGATATCCGACCCGCGCAGGCGTCAAAGGAAAACCCATGCTCAAGGTGATCGCACAGGATTTCATACGGCCCGAGGCGGTTGAAATCGTCCGGCCTCTCTATGACGAACTCGTGCGCCTGACGCGGGCCGAGCCTCTGTGCCTCAGCTATGATCTGTTCGTCGATCAGAAGGACCCGGGGCATTTCATCTTCATCGAGACCTGGCCCGACAGGGCGGCGCTGGACGCCCATTGCGCGACCGAACATTTCCGTCGCCTTGTGCCCCGGATCAACGCCCATCAGCGTCAGGACGGCACCTTCATCCTGATGGATGAATTCCCGGGCTGAGCCCCGACAACCCGCTGCGGCACCCTTCCAAACTTCCACCGCGTACCGCTTCACTTTTCGCGGGCAAGCGCCTATGACGCTGGGCAATCCCCGAAAGGAACAGCCATGGCCAGCGCCAACCTCAACATCATGATCAAGGCCGCGCGCAAGGCGGGCCGCAGCCTCGTGAAGGACTTCCGCGAGGTCGAGAACCTTCAGGTCAGCGTCAAGGGCGCGGGCGATTTCGTCAGCCGCGCCGACCGCGAGGCCGAGCGGATCATCAAGGAAGACCTGCGCGGCGCGCGCCCGAACTATGGCTGGCTGGGCGAGGAAACCGGCGAGGAAGCAGGCGAGGACCCCACTCGCCGCTGGATCGTCGATCCGCTGGACGGCACCACCAACTTCCTGCACGGCCTGCCGCATTGGGCGGTCTCGATCGCGCTGGAGCACAAGGGCGAAATCGTCGCCGCCGTGGTCTTCGACGCCGCCAAGGATGAACTTTACACCGCAGAACGCGGCGACGGCGCCTTCCTGAACGACCGCCGCATCCGCGTCTCGGGTCGTCGCCAGATGATCGAGTCGATCTTTGCCACCGGCATTCCCTTCGCCGGTCGCGGCACCCTGCCCGCGACCATCAAGGACCTCAGCCGCCTGATGCCGCTGACCGCGGGCGTGCGCCGCTGGGGCGCGGCCTCGCTGGACCTCGCCTATGTCGCCTCGGGCCGCTACGACGGCTATTGGGAACGCGGGCTGAAGCCCTGGGACGTGGCCGCTGGCATCCTGCTGGTCAAGGAAGCGGGCGGCTTTGTCGAACCGATCCGCCCCGAGCAGAGTGTGATCGAATCAGGCTCGATCCTGGCCTGCAACACGTTGCTTTTCGATGAATTCGCGACGGTGATCCGCTCTCCGCACTAAGCGGGGCGGTCGCGGCTTGACCTTTCGCGCTTTCGGGCGCACAGGCGATTGGACCTCACCGGAACATCGCCATGCCGCAGCACCATGAACACGGCCAGCTGACCTCAGATCTGGCCGCACCCCCGACTGCCCTTGCGCAGGACGGGCAGACCAAAGCCATTCTGATGATGTGCGCGGCATCGCTGATCTTTGCCGCGCAGGACGGGATTTCGCGCCATCTTGGCTCCAGCTACTCGCCGATCTTCGTGGTGATGCTGCGCTACTGGTTCTTTGCGCTTTTCGTCACGCTGCTGGTGGCGCGCCAACCGGGCGGGCTGAAGCGTGCGATCCGCACCAAGCGCCCGCTAAGCCAGATCGCGCGCGGCGTCATTCTGGTCTTTGAGGTCGTCGTCACGGTCGAGGCCTTCGTGCGGCTGGGCCTCATCAACACCCATGCGATCTTTGCCTGCTATCCGCTGCTGATCGTGGCGCTCAGCGGGCCGTTTCTGGGCGAAAAGATCGGCTGGCGCCGCTGGGCGGCGGTCGGCGTCGGCTTCATCGGCATCCTGATCGTGCTGCAACCCGGGCGCGGCGTCTTCACGGTCGAGGCCGGGCTGCCGTTCCTCGGCGCGGCCATGTTCGCCGTCTACAGCCTGCTGACGCGGCATGTCGCACGCGACGATCCGGCGATGGTCAGCTTCTTTTGGACCGGCATCGCGGGCGTCGTCGCCATCACGCTGGTCGGCCTGCGCGAGTGGGAGCCGATCGCCGCCTCCGACCTCCCCTGGCTGCTGCTGTTGTGCATGACCGCCTGCACCGCGCATTACCTGCTGATCCGCGCCTATGAGCTGGCCGAGGCCTCGGCGCTGCAGCCCTTCGCCTATACGCAGCTGGTCTGGATCAGCCTTTTCGGCGTCACCATCTTTGGCGAAACGCTGGCCCCGCATGTGGCCATCGGCGGGGCGATTGTCGTCGGAGCGGGCCTCTTTACCTGGTGGCGGTCGCGGGTCCGGGCACGAGCGGGGCTGAACTAGCCTCCTCAACCTCGGCCTGCTGGACCACCTGCGGCGGGGTCGTCACCTGCAACGCAGCACCACCCATGGCCACCTGCAACATCGCCCGCAACGACATCGGTGGCCGCTTCGAATAAGCCAGCCGGATCGGCGGCTGAGGTGGCGGGGGCAGAAGCCCGCCCCCCGTCAGCTCATAGGTCGGGACCAGCGGCGCGGGCCTGCCCGAGATGCGGGCGCGATAGATCGGCATCGCCTCGGCCACGCGCATGACGTAGTTGCGGGTTTCGTCAAAAGGGATCAGCTCGACCCATTCGATCGGATCGGCGCTGCGGCGCAGATCGCCGAACTCTCCCAGCCAGCGCGCCGGTCGCCCCGGCCCGGCGTTGTAGCCCGAGGCGGTCAGCGCAATCGAAGTGCCGAAGCGCTCCCGCAGCCCCTCCAGATAGGCCGCGCCCAGCCGCGCGTTATAGGCGGCGTCCTGCGTCAGGCGGGGCTGGTCATAGGGCTCGCCCAGCTTGCGCGCCATGCTGCGCGCGGTGTCGGGCATCACCTGCATCAGCCCAAGCGCCCCGGCATGCGAGCTGACAGTGTGGTTGAATTCGCTCTCGCGACGGGCAATCGACATCACCAGCTCGGGCGGCAGGCCCAGAGGCTTGGTCTCAAGCCCGGTCAGCGGGAAATAGGCGGCGGGATAGATCGCGCCCTTGGCCGCGGCGGCCTTGGCCAGCCGCAGCGCGTACCAGGGCCGCTTCACCTCCAGCATCAGCCGCGCCATGCGCCCGATGTCCTCGCCCGAGGCGGTTTCGGCCAGATGCAGGAAGAAGCGCTGCGCCTGCTCGGCGTCCCCTGCGGCCAGCAGCCAGACGCCCGCCTGCCAGACGTTGTTTTCCCGCAGCGCGCTGCCGCGCCATTCGGGCAGGGTCTGCACCCCCTCGCCGGACACCGCGAAATCCCGCGACATGGGCAGGCGCAGATGTTCGGCGGCCAGCTGGCCGTAATAGGCCGATTGATGCTGGGCGGCGCGCTGGAAGGCGATCTCGGTCGCCATGGCGTCGCCCCGCGCCTCGGCCGCGCGCGCCTGCCAGTAATAGGCGCGCGACAGGGTGATCGGGCTGGTCGAGTTCGCCGCCAGCCGCTGGAAATGCGCCGTCGCGCGGTCCGCCGCGCCCTGACGCAGCGCGGCATAGCCCGCCAGCCACTCCAGATCGGTGAAAGTCGTGTCGCTGCCCTGCGGCAGGAAATGGTTGGCGGCCAGCCGTTCGGCCAGCGCCCAGTCTTGGGCGCGCATGGCCGCGCGGGCATAGTCGGCGCGGCGCGTGGCCCATTCCATCGGCAGCCGCAGCGCCTCGGCGCTGGTCGAGCGTTCCAGCATCAGATCGCGGGCCAGATCGCCCATTTTCGACTTCACCCGCCAGCGGAAGCGGTCCAGCGCCAGCCCGGCATCGTCACGCTGGCTGTCGGGCAGCGCGAGGATCAGCCGGTCGACACCCGCCTGCCCCGATTGCATGGCGATGCGCGTCCGCGCCAGCCGTGCCGCATCGGTCGAGCCCATCGGCAGCATGGCCTGCGCGGCCTGCCATTCGCCAAGGTCGAGCAGGGTCGCCAGCCGCTTGTCATGCAGCGGCACCAGCTCGGCCCCGAAACGGTCAAGGAAGCGGCGCTGCTCGGTCGCGTTCAGCGGCTGGTTGATCCAGAAACGCTCAAGCTCGGCCTCGGCGGCCTGCGGATCGGTCTGCCGCAGCGCCGAGATATAGGCGATGGCCCCGGTCACCGTGTCGGGACGCCGGTCACCGAACCAGCCGATCACCTCATCCGCAGGCAGATCTGGGCGCAGCAGCACATCGCCGCGCTGGTAAAACAGCGCCATTCCCGGCCAGTCGCCATGCCGGGCGGCAAAGTCGCGATACTCGGCCCATGTGCCCTGCCCGGCGCGAAGCCGCTGCCAGTCGATCAGCGCCGCCGCCATCGGCCCCGAGCGTGCCGCCGCCTCAGTCGCCGCTGTCCAGTCGCGCGCGCCCGCCGCCGCCAGCGCGCGTGCCAGCTGGTCCTTGTCCTCGGCCATGGCAGGCAGCGCGGCAAGGCTTGCCGCCAGCGCAAGGACAGAGCCGAGAAGCCGGGTTTTCAATGGATGCATCATAAGCGCATTTGTGCGGGAAGCGGCACGATGCCGCAACTCACAACCTTGGCAAGCGGCCTTTGCCCATGTATGGCCGGTTTGAACCCAACTTCAGGATACTGTCATGTTCAAAGGCTCCATGCCCGCGCTGGTCACGCCCTTCACCGCAGATGGCGAACTTGATCTTACGGGGCTCGAGAAGCTGGTCGAGTGGCACATCGAGCAAGGCTCTCACGGTCTTGTCCCGGTCGGCACCACCGGCGAAAGCCCCACGCTCAGCCATGATGAACATAACAAGGTCACCGAAGTCGTCGTGAAGATCGCCGCCGGCCGGGTGCCGGTCATCGCGGGCGCGGGCTCGAACTCGACCCGCGAAGGCGTCAGCCTGATCCAGGCGGCGCAGACCGCAGGCGCACAGGGTGCGCTGGTGGTGACGCCCTATTACAACAAGCCGACGCAAGCCGGGCTGATCGCGCATTTCACCGCCGTGCATGATGCGTCGGACCTGCCGATCATCATCTACAACATCCCCGGCCGCTCGGTCATCGACATGTCGCCCGAAACCATGGGCGAGCTGGCGAAGCTGCCGCGCATCGTTGGCGTCAAGGATGCCACCGGCAAGCTGGAGCGCGTGTCGATGCAGCGCATCACCTGCGGCAACGACTTCATCCAGCTGTCGGGCGAGGATGCGACCGCGCTTGGCTTCAACGCCCATGGCGGCACCGGCTGCATCTCGGTCACCGCGAACGTCGCGCCAAAGCTGTGCGCCCAGTTCCAGGAGGCCACGCTGGCGGGCGATTACGCCAAGGCGCTGGAGTATCAGGACAAGCTCATGCCGCTGCACATCGCCATCTTCCTTGAACCGGGCGCGGTTGGCGTGAAATACGCCATGTCGCGGCTGGGTCTGTGCAATGACCGGGTGCGGCTGCCGCTGGTCGGCCTGACCGCTGGCACCAAGCAGCAGATCGACAAGGCGCTGGCGCACGCGGGTCTGCTGTAAGCCGACCCCTCCGCCTCAACCGATCAAGGTGACGCCCGCAGCCCGCGCGGCGTCACTTTTCATTCGGGCCTTCGGTTTCCGGAACCGGCGGGCGCGAATCATGGCCATAGGTGCGCCAGGTGCCGCCCGTGGTGGGCTTCGGCAGATCCTCGGGGCGCAGGGACAGGTGCATGATCGCCTTGGCGATGAAATTGCCGGTCAGCGGCGCGGTCAGGAACAGGAACAGCGGGATCAGCAGCTCGTGCCAGCTGACGATGCCGCCAAAGACCGGCATCCAGACCAGCGAGGCGACCAGCACCGAGCCCACGCCCAGCGTCGCCGATTTCGTCGGCCCGTGCAGCCGCATCATCGAGTCGGGCAGCCGCACCAGACTGTAAGAGCCGACGAAGCCGAAATAGGCCCCGCAAAGCAGAAGGAAGGTCACGACGATTTCAGCGATCAGTTCCATGATGTCCCTGCCTATTCGATGATGTCGCCACGCAGGACGAATTTCGCGAAAGCCACGGTCGACACGAAGCCCAGCATGGCAAACAGCATCGACGCCTCGAAGAACATCGTCGTGCCGTGCTGGATGCCGAACAGCGTCAGAAGCGCGATGACATTGACGGTCATCGTATCCAGCGCCAGCGCGCGGTCGGGGATCGTGGGCCCGACGACAATGCGGTAGAGGCAAAACAGCAGCGACACCCCATAGGCCGCAAAGGCCAGCCAAAGCGCATAGGCGATCATGCGAAGATCTCCTTCAGGCGGGATTCGTAGCGGGTCTTGATCTCGTCCAGCACGTCCTGCGGCTCGGGCGCATGCAGGCAATGGACCAGCAGCGATCCTCCGTCCTCGGACAGGTCGCAGCTGACGGTGCCGGGCGTCAGGGTGATGGTGGCAGCCAGCGCGCTGATCGCCTCGGGCTGGGTCAGCTCCAGCGGGATCGAGATCCACGCCGGGCGCAACTGGTCGCGCGGCATGAACAACACGATGCGCGAGACGGCGATATTGGCCTTGATGATGTCCCAGACGACAATCCCCAGAAACGCGGGGATCTTGCCCGGCCTGCGATAGCGCGCGCTGTCGGGCCAATAGGGCGCAGTGATCAGCGGGATCGCGATGCCCAGCATGATCGCAAAGACCAGCGAGCCGACGGCCCAGCGATTGACCAGCATCATCCAGATGGCAATCAGCATCAGGGTCATGAACGGGTGGGGCAGGATGCGGCGGATCATTTCGTGCCCTCCTGATCGGCCAGCACCGCCTTGAGATACAGCGCCGGGTCGTAAAGCTGATCGGCCGTCGCTTGCGCAAAGCGGGTCGCGGGGCCTGCAAAGACCGTCAGCGCCAGCACGGTCGCCAGAAGCGCCATGATCGCGGTGACCGACAGCCAGGGCGCGGGCTCATCGCTGCGAAGGGGCGCGGTCGGGAAATCGGCAGAGCCGCCTCCGCCGCCCAGCACGACCTCGCCAAAGGGTTTCAGGTATAGCTTCGTGCCGACCCGCGACATGCCGACCAGCGCGATCAGCGAGGTCACCAGGATCACCGACCAGATCAGCGGCATCGCGGGCGCGCCCGCCGTCGCATCCAGCACCATCAGCTTGCCGATGAAGCCCGAGAACGGCGGCAGCCCCACCACGGCCACCGCCGCCGCAAAGAACAACGCCGAGACCAGCCCGGATTGCGGCATCACCGTACCGGCGCGCAGCCAGTAATCTCCGCGCCAGCGCGCGCTGAGGTCCAGCACCAGAAATAGCGTCGCCGCCGCCAGCGTCGAATGGACCATGTAATAGATCGCCGCCGTCATCGCCTCGGCATTCATCTGCGAGACCGCGATCATCAGCGTCCCGACCGAGCCAAGGGCGGCGAATGCACCCACCCGCAGAAGCTGGCGGCTGCCCATGATGCCGATCTGGCCCACGGCCAGCGTGATCAGCGCGGCAGGCAGCAGGATCTCACTGGCCAGCGTCCCCGCCACGGTGTCATGCGGAAAGATCAGCGTGAAGAAGCGGATGATCGCATAGACGCCGACCTTGGTCATGATCGCGAACAGCGCCGCCACCGGCCCCGGCGCATTGCCATAGGTCGAGGGCAGCCAGAAATGCAGCGGCACCAGCGCCGCCTTGATCGCAAAGACCAGCATGATCAGCACGGCCCCGGTGCGCAGCAGCGCGGTATCCTCGGGCGGCATCTGGGCCACGCGCGCGGCCATATCGGCCATGTTCAGCGTGCCGGTGACCGCGTAAAGCACGCCCAACGCCACCAGAAACAGCGCCGAGCCCGCCAGGTTCACCACCACATATTGCACGCCCGCGCGGACCCGCATCTCGCCCCCGCCATGGGTCATCAGGCCGTAACTGGCGATCAGCAGGATCTCGAAAAAGACAAACAGGTTGAAGGCGTCGCCGGTCAGGAAAGCGCCGCAGACGCCCATCAGCTGGAACTGCCACAGCGCATGGAAATGCCAGCCCTTGCGGTCCCAGCCCGAGCCGATGGCGTAAATCTGCACGATCAGCGCCACGACCGAGGTCAGCAGCACCATCATCGCCGCCAGCCGGTCCAGCATCAGCACGATGCCGAAGGGCGCGGCCCAGTTGCCAAGGCGATAGACCATCACCTCGCCCGCCGAGGCCTGCCCCAGCAGGATCAGCGCCACGACGACCAGAAGCGCGGTGCCGGTGCTCGAAAACACCCGTTGCAGCGGCAGGTCGCCCCGCATCCACAGAAGCTGAAGCGCGCCCAGGACGGCGGGCAGCAGGACCGGGGCAATCATCAGATGGTTCATGCCCGCGGCCCTCTCTGCGTGTCGCCCGTCTCGGGGATGCGGTCGGCCTCTGGCATGTCGATGCGGTCATCGCCGCCCTCCAGGAAGCTGCCGATGGCCATCACCACCACGACGGCGGTCATCCCGAACGAGATCACGATGGCCGTCAGGACCAGCGCCTGCGGCAGCGGGTCGGTATAGGTCGTGACGCCCTTTTGCAGGACCGGCGGCGCGTTGACCACCAGCCGCCCGGTCGCGAACAGGAAGACGTTGATCGCATAGCTCAGCAGCGTCATCCCCAGCACCACCGGGAAGCTGCGCTGGCGCAGCACCAGATAGATGCCCGCCGCCGTCAGAAGGCCGATTGCACTGGATACCAGCAATTCCATCAGAGGCCCCCTTCGCTTGCGATGCTTTGGCGCGCCTTCTGCGCGATCCGCGACAGCGAGTTCAGCGCCAGCATCACCGCGCCCACGACGCACAGGAACACGCCAAGGTCAAAGCCCATGGCCGAGGCCAGCTCGAACTCCTCCAGCCCCGGCAGCTTCACATAGCCAAAGGCCGAGGTCAGGAAGGGCTTGCCCGCGAACCATGCGCCAAGCCCGGTGATCCCGGCGGCCAGAACGCCCGCGCCGATCAGCCCATGATAGGGGACGCGCTGGCGCGCCTCGGTCCAGACCAGACCCGAGCCGATATATTGCAGGACCAGCGCGACCGAAACGATCAGCCCCGCCACGAAGCCTCCGCCCGGCTGGTTATGGCCGCGCAGGAAGATGAACATGGCGACCATCAGCGACATCGGCAGGATGATCCGCGACGCCACCACCAGCATCAGCGGGTCCTGATCGCCCGCCCGCGACCGCCCCGAGATCCAGTCGGCCAGCCTGCGCAGCGAGGCCCCACGGATCAGCGTCTCGGTCAGGGCAAAGATCGTCAGCGCGGCGATGCCCAGCACGGTGATCTCGCCAAAGGTGTCATAGCCGCGGAAGTCGACCAGAATGACGTTCACGACATTGTCGCCGCCGCCCAGATCATGGCTGTTCGCCAGCATATAGCCCGAGATCGGCGCGAATGCGAAATCGCTGCGCAGCACGGCATAGGAGAGCCCGCCGATGGCAAGCCCCGCCAGCGTCGCGATGAAGACATGCCAGCCGCGCCGCAGATCGCCGCTTTCAACCGGGCTGTGCCCCGGCAGGAAGTTCAGCGCCAGCAGCAGCAGGATGACCGTCACCACCTCAACCGAGATCTGCGTCAGCGCCAGATCAGGCGCCGAGAGATAGACGAAACAGCCCGAGACGATCAGCCCGATGATCCCCACCATGATCAGCGACAGCACGCGGTTGCGGTGCCAGAAGATCAGGCAGACGGTCGCGACCACGACAAGGAACCAGCCGATCAGCGCCACCGGCTGGATCGGCAGCATCGGGCGGTCCAGCGCGGACAGCTGCCCGCTGCTGAAGGCCCAGGTGCCGCAGATCACCACCATCAGCGTCATCGCCGCCAGCGACCGCGCCATCGAGCCATTGGTCAGCCCGTCGGTCAGCTTTTGCGCCAGACCGACGCAGGCGTTGACCAGCGCCTCGAAGATGGTTTTCGCATCGGGGCGGCGGAAGCTGTTGCGGATCGCCAGCAGGCGCGGCTGCAGCGCCAGCAGGATCACCCCGCCGATGAGCGCGATGCCCGACATCATCAGCGCAGGTGTGACACCATGCCACAGGGCCAGATGCGGGTGCAGCGCCTCTTGCGTGACCGCGCTGGCCGATGCCTCGACCAGCCAGCCCGCCATGACCTGCGGCGCAAGGCCGATCAGAATCACCAGCACCGCCAGCAGCGCGGGCGAGGCCCAAAGCCCGAAGCCCGGATCATGCGGCTTCAGCGGATAGTCGGTGCGCTTGGGCCCCATGAAGACCTGCCAGATGAAGCGCAGCGAATAGCAGACCGACAGCATCGCGGCGAAGGTCGCCAGCACCATCAGCACATGCGGGCCGCCAAAGCTGGTATGGGCCGCCTCTTCCAGCATCAGCTCTTTCGACAGGAAGCCGTTCAGCGGCGGCACGCCCGCCATCGACAGGGCGGCAATCGTGCCGATGGTGAAGACGATCGGCATCAGCCGCATCAGCCCGCCCAGACGCGCGATCGAGCGCGTGCCGGTCTCATGGTCGATGATCCCGGCGGTCATGAACAGCGCGGCCTTGAAGGTCGCGTGGTTGATGATGTGGAAGACGGCGGCAATCGCGGCCTCGCGCGTGCCAAAGCCCAGCAACATGGTGATCAGGCCCAGATGCGAGACCGTCGAATAGGCCAGCAAATCCTTCAGATCGTCGCGGAACACGGCAACCGCCGCGCCCAGCAGCATGGTCACCAGACCCGCGCCAGTGACCAGCCAGAACCATTCAGGCGTGCCGGACAGCACCGGCCACAGCCGCGCCATCACGAAGATCCCCGCCTTCACCATGGTCGCCGAATGCAGATAGGCCGAAACCGGCGTCGGCGCGGCCATCGCGTGCGGCAACCAGAAATGGAAGGGGAATTGCGCCGATTTGGTGAAGGCGCCCAGCAGGATCAGCAGCAGCGCGGGCAGATACATCGGGCTTGCCTGAACGGCCTCACGCTGGGTCAGGATGTCCGAAAGCTCATAGCTTCCCGCGATACTGCCCAGCAGAAGCATGCCCGCGATCATCGCAAGGCCGCCCATGCCGGTCACGGTCAGCGCCATGCGTGCGCCGCGACGGCCTGCCTCGGTTTCCTTGCGAAAGCCGATCAGCAGGAAGGAGGACAGCGAGGTCAGCTCCCAGAAAATCAGCAAAAGCAGGATGTTGTCGGACAGCACGATGCCCATCATCGCGCCCTGGAACAGCATCAGATAGGTGAAGAAGCGGCCGGATTCGTCGCGGTCGGACAGATAGGCACGGGCATAGGCGATGATCAGCAGGCCGATCCCCAGGATCAGCAGCCCGAACAGCAGCCCCAGCCCGTCCAGCCGGAAATTCGCGGCCAGACCCAGTTGCGGCACCCATTCGATGCGCGAGGTGAGGACCTCTCCCGCCAAGACGGCAGGGGCGTGGATCACAAGGCCGATCAACGCAATCAGGGTGGCCGTCCCGCAGGCAAGCGCCGCGACATCGCGGCCGGAACGGATCAGAAGTCCTGGGAACAGGGCCCCGATGAACGGCATCAGGGCGATCAGGGCTATGGACATGCTCACTCTTCGCTGTTTGGTTTTGTCTGGGGGATGCCCCCCCCGGTGTCAACCCAGACACGGAAGACGCTAGGCGATGTTCGCGTTTCGTGCTAATGACGCGAAAAAAGGAAACAGGCATGAAGATCATCGGGATAGACCCCGGGCTGCGGAACATGGGTTGGGGCGTCATCGAGACCGATGGCCCCCGGCTGAGGCATGTGGCGAATGGCATCATCCACTCGGACGGGGGAGATCTGGGGCCCAGATTGCTGGTGCTGTTCCGGGGCCTGTCGCAGGTCATCGCGACCCATGCGCCCGATGCGGCGGCGGTCGAACAGACCTTCGTCAACAAGGATGCCGTCGGCACGCTGAAGCTGGGTCAGGCGCGCGGGATCGCCCTGCTGGCCCCGGCGGAAGCCGGGCTTGAGATCGGGGAATACGCCCCCAATGCCGTCAAGAAGGCCGTCGTTGGCGTCGGCCATGCGGGCAAGGAACAGGTCGAACATATGGTGCGCTTCATGCTGCCCGGCGTCGAGCTGGCGGGGCCGGACGCCGCCGACGCGCTGGCCATCGCCATCTGCCACGCCCATCACCTTCAGGGCCGGTCCCTGCGCATCAAGGCCTCGGCATGATCGGGCGGATTGCTGGCGTCATCCTGCACCGGGCGCAGGATCATGTGCTGATCGACGTGCGCGGCGTGGGCTATATCGTCCATGTCAATGAACGCACCGCCGCCACCCTGCCCCCCGTGGGTCAGGCAGCGGCGCTTTATACCGAACTGCTGGTGCGCGAGGACCTGCTGCAGCTTTTCGGCTTCACCACCCTGATCGAGAAGGAATGGCACCGCCTGCTGACCTCGGTTCAGGGCGTCGGCTCGAAGGTGGCGATGGCCATTCTGGGCACGCTGGGGCCGGATGCGCTGGCCCGCGCGCTGGCGCTTGGCGACTGGTCGACGGTGCGCAAGGCGCCGGGCGTCGGCCCGAAACTCGCGCAGCGGATCGTGATGGAGCTGAAGGACAAGGCCCCCGCCATCATGGCGCTTGGCGGCGCGCTGACCGTCGATCCGGGGCCGATGCCGGTCGTAGACGTTGGCGACGCGCCCGAGGCCCCGGCCCCCGCGCCGAAACCGTCGCGCGCGGCGCAGGCCTCGGCGGCCAGCGCCAGTGCGGATGCGCTGTCGGCGCTCTCGAACCTGGGTTATGCTCCGTCCGAGGCCGCCGCTGCCGTGGCCGAGGCCGCAGGCGCGGAACCCGGTGCCACCACGCCCGCGTTGATCCGCGCGGCCCTGCGGCTGCTGGCACCAAAGGAGTAAGACGATGCAAGGAAACCTTCGCACCTTCGTCCTGATGGCGGTGATGACCGCGCTGGTGATGGGCATGGGTTGGCTGCTGGGCGGTCAGGGCGGCGCCATTCTGGCGCTGGTGCTGGCGGGGGCGACCAATGTCTGGGCCTGGTGGAACAGCGACAAGGCGATCCTGCGCCAGCAGGGCGCGGTCGAGATCCGCCGCGATCAGGCCCCCGAACTGTTCGACATGGTGGCGACGCTCGCGCAACGCGCGGGCCTGCCGATGCCCAAGGTCTATATCCTGCAGACCGAACAGCCGAACGCCTTTGCCACCGGGCGCGACCCGCAGAATGCGGCGGTCGCGGTCACGCAGGGCATCATGCGCCTGCTGAGCCGGGATGAGCTTGCGGGCGTCATCGCGCATGAGCTGGCCCATATCCGCCACCGCGACACGCTGACCATGACGGTCACGGCGACGCTGGCGGGCGCGATTGCCATGCTGGGCAATATGATGATGTTTTCCAGCATGATGGGCGGGCGGGACGACAATCGCGGCGGCGGGCTGGGCGCGCTGGTGGCGATGATCTTCGCCCCGCTGGCGGCGGGTCTGGTGCAGATGGCCATCTCGCGCACGCGGGAATATGAGGCCGACCGCACCGGGGCCGAGATCAGCGGCCAGCCTCTTGCGCTGGCCTCGGCCTTGGCGCGGATCGCGCAGACCTCGCAGCGCATCGTGAACGAACCGGCCGAGCGCAACCCGGCGGCCGCATCGATGTATATCATCAACCCGCTGCACGCGCTGCGCATGGACCGGCTGTTTGCCACCCATCCCCCGACCGAAGAGCGCATCGCCCGCCTGCAAGCCATGGCGAGGCAGGGATGAGCGCACCCGAACCCATGCTGCGCCCCGACCCGATGGAGGGCGATTCCGAAGACCGCGCGCTGCGCCCCCAGCAGCTGACGGATTTCGTGGGTCAGGCCGAGGCGCGGGCGAACCTGCGCGTCTTCATCGAAAGCGCCCGGATGCGCGGCAAGGCGATGGATCACACGCTGTTCCACGGCCCGCCCGGACTGGGCAAGACCACGCTGGCGCAGATCATGGCGCGCGAGCTGGGCGTGAACTTCAAGATGACCTCGGGTCCGGTGCTGGCGCGTGCGGGCGATCTGGCCGCGATCCTGACCAACCTTGAGGCGCGCGACGTCCTGTTCATCGACGAGATCCACCGCATGAATCCGGCGGTCGAGGAAATTCTCTATCCCGCGATGGAGGATTTCGAGCTGGATCTGGTCATCGGCGAAGGCCCCGCCGCGCGCACCGTGCGGATCGAGCTGCAGCCCTTCACGCTGGTCGGGGCGACGACGCGGCTTGGCCTGCTGACGACGCCTCTGCGCGACCGTTTCGGCATCCCAACGCGGCTGCAGTTCTATACCATCGATGAGCTGGACCTGATCGTCTCGCGCGGGGCACGGCTTCTGGGCATCGACAGCGACCCCGCCGGCACGCGCGAAATCGCCCGCCGTGCCCGTGGCACGCCCCGCATCGCCGGACGCCTGCTGCGCCGGGTTATCGATTTCGCGCTGGTCGAGGGCGACGGTCGCCTGTCGCGAGAGATTGCCGATATCGCCCTGACCCGGCTGGGCGTGGATGAGTTGGGGCTGGATCAGGCCGACCGCCGCTATCTGTCGCTGATGGCCGAGCATTATGGCGGCGGCCCGGTCGGGGTCGAGACCCTCTCGGCTGCGCTGTCGGAAAGCCGCGATGCCATTGAAGAGGTCATCGAGCCCTATCTGATGCAGCAGGGCCTTGTCGCCCGCACGCCCCGGGGTCGCATGCTGGCCCGGCTGGGCTGGCGGCACCTTGGCCTTGACGCCCCCCGAACTCAGGAGAGCCTGTTTGATGAGTGATGCCCCGCCCACCTCGCCTGAAACCGAGGCCCGCGTGCGCGCCAGCTATGCGCGCCAGTCGCTGATGACGACGCTGGGGGCCGAACTGACCGAGGTGCGCAGCGGCGAGGTGACCATCACCGCGCCGATCCTGCCTCTGGCGCGGCAGCAGCATGACGTTGGGCATGCGGGGCTGGCCTTCTCGATCGGGGATACGGCGGCGGGCTATGCCGCGCTGACCCTGATGCCCGCAGAGGCCGAGGTGATGACGGTCGAGATGAAGATCAACCTGCTGGCGCCCGCGAGCGGCGACCGGCTGGTCGCGATCGGTCGGGTGATCCGGCCCGGGCGTCGGATCATGGTCGTGGCGGGGGATGTCTGGGCTGAAACGGGCGATCAGCGCCGCCATGTCGCGATGCTGCAAGGAACGATGATCCCGGTCTGATGGCAGACAGGGCCCCGGCGGGGCCCTGTGCCGGAAATCTCAGATCGTCAGGCCTTCGGGGTCCGGCAGGCCATTCACCCGCGCGGTCGCGGTCAGGGTATTGGCCAGCAGGCAGGCGATGGTCATGGGACCCACGCCGCCCGGAACCGGCGTCATCGCGCCCGCGACATCGGCCACGGCCGGGTCGACATCGCCCACCAGCCCGTCATCGGTGCGGTTGATGCCCACGTCGATCACCGTCGCGCCCGGCTTGATCCAGTTCGCCTTGACCATCATCGGACGCCCCACGGCGGCCACGACGATATCGGCTTTCTGGCAGACCGAGGGCAGGTCCTTGGTGCGGGAATGCGCAATCGTCACCGTCGCGCTGTCGCCCAGCAGAAGCTGCGCCATCGGCTTGCCGACGATGTTCGAGCGGCCGATGACCACCGCGCTCATCCCCGACAGATCGCCCAGCTGGTCGCGCAGCAGCATCAGGCAGCCCAGCGGCGTGCAGGGCACCATCGCCTTCTGCCCGGTGGACAGGCGGCCGACGTTCTGGATCGAGAAACCGTCCACGTCCTTCTCGACCGAGATCGCGTTGATGACCGCCTCTTCATCCAGATGCTTGGGCAGGGGAAGCTGCACCAGAATGCCGTTCACCGCCTTGTCGGCGTTCAGCCGGGCGATCAGCGTCAGCAGCTCCTCCTGCGAGGTCGAGGCGGGCAGCTTGTGCTCATAGCTGTGCATGCCGACTTCGGCGGTCTGCTTGGCCTTGTTGCGCACATAGACCGAACTTGCCGGATCTTCTCCGACCAGAACCACTGCCAGACCGGGGACGATCCCGCGATCCGCCTTCAGCTGCGCGACCTGCGCGGCGATTTTCTTTCGCAGTTCCTCAGCGAAAGCCTTTCCGTCGATTCGGGTAGCAGTCATTCGGTTCTCCGTAGTTGTTCGAGTGCGCGATCTTCCTGTGCGATGAAATGTTCCATCATGAGACGCCAGACGCCCTCGGCCAGATCGGGGTCCAGACCGGCGGCGGCGGCATTGCGGCGGGCATTCTCTGCCACTTCGTCAACCCGGGACGTGATCCGCGCGGGCAGCCCCTCTTTCGCCTTGATGCGTGCTGCCTCGTCGATCAGGGCCGAACGCTCGGCCAGAAGGGCAATCAGTCTTTCATCAAGGCGGTCGATTCGTGCGCGAAGGTCTGGCATTGCCGAACCCTGCGGAAGCTCTTGGGCGGGATCAGGTCTTTGGGTCATGCGCGAGGGATGCACGCCCAAAGCCCTTCGCGCAAGTCGATAGTATGTTTGAAATGCCACAGTTGATGAGCGAATTTCCGCCGATCGATGTCAGATCTGGCCGATGTGCACGATTTGCCCTCAGATCAAAGCATGGGGGTCGCACCCGCGATCAGGGAAAGGAGCGCAACATGAGCCCGGCCGCAGTCATCATCAACTTCGGGTTTGCCCTGGGTCTGGCGCTTGGCGCAGCGATGCTTCTGCTGCTGTGAACCTGGGGCCCGGGGGCCGAATCTGCCACATGCGCGGCCCTGAGGCCCCGCACCTGTCCTTTCTGACAGCGACGACGCCCGTCACCGCCGTTGGACGACTCGGCCATGAGGCGCAGAATGAATGAACTTTTCACGTATTGATTTTCATTTGTGAGGTTCATCATGCCAGCACAAGTCTGTTTCTGGATTAACGGAGAGAAACACTGCATCGATCTCTATGCCAAAATCCGCAGATGGCCCCCTGACGACCCGTGGCCGCTCAGGATTGACGATATCCTGACCTTCCCAGAAATCGGCCCGGCCATCATCGAGGCGGCCGAGCCGCATCCGGTCCCTTGGCTGACCAAAATGGGTCTTGACGCGCCGCAGCAGCAGGCGCTGGGCAGCATGATCCGGGTCTGGGACGCCGCGCAGAACCTGCCAGCGAAGGCCCGCGACCAGATCGGCGAAATCCTCAACGCAGGTGCCAAGGACTTCGGTCTGGGTGAAGGCGCCAATCTCAGCTTCAGCACCGACATGGCGCGCTAACCGAAGAAAGAAAAACCCCCGGGCTTGCGCGCGGGGGTTCTCGTTTGACTTGGGCTCGGCTCAGCCCTGTGGCTGCGGCTCGGCGGCCGGGGGCGCGACCGAGGGGCCGGTTTTCGGCAGGGACGTCACCGACGGGATCGAGGACCCGCCCGAATTGTCATCGCCGCCCAGAGCCTCGCCCCGGATGACCTTGCCGATTTCTTCGCCGGTCAGGGTCTCATATTCCAGAAGCCCCTTGGCCAGACGCTCGAACTCTTCGCTCTTCTCGATCAGGATGCGGCGGGCTTCCTGATAGCCGGTCTCGATCATCTCGCGGACTTCGCTTTCGATCAGCTCCTTGGTGCTGGCGCTGATCGAGAAGCCTGCGGTATTGCCCGAATAGCCTTCATGCGCTTCCGAATAATCGACGGCACCCACCTTGTCAGACATGCCCCAACGCATCACCATCGCACGCGCCAGCGCCGAGGCCTGCTGGATGTCGCCCGCCGGACCGTTCGAGACGCCTTCCTCACCGTATTTGATGATCTCGGCGGCCTTCCCGGCCATGGTCATGGTGATCTTCTGCTTGGCCTCGTCCTTGTGGTAGTTCAGCCGGTCCATCTCGGGCAGCGAAACCACCATGCCAAGCGCACCACCGCGCGGAATGATCGTGGCCTTATAAACCGGGTCACATTTCGGCAGGCTCAGGCCGACGATGGCGTGGCCAGCCTCGTGATAGGCGGTCTTTTCCTTCTGCTCGGGCGTCAGGACCATGCTGCGGCGTTCGACGCCCAGCATCACCTTGTCCTTCGCATTCTCGAAATCCTCCATCGAGACGAAGCGGCGACCGATACGGGCAGCGGTCAGCGCCGCCTCGTTCACCAGGTTCATCAGATCCGCACCCGAGAAACCGGGCGTGCCGCGCGCGATGATGCGCAGGTCGACGTCGGGGCCGACCGGCACCTTGCGGGCGTGGACGTTCAGGATCTTTTCGCGGCCCTTGATGTCGGGGTTCGGCACATAGATCTGGCGGTCGAAGCGGCCCGGACGCAGCAGCGCGGGGTCGAGCACGTCCTTGCGGTTCGTCGCGGCGATGATGATGACGCCTTCGTTCGCGTCGAAACCGTCCATCTCGACCAGAAGCTGGTTGAGGGTCTGTTCGCGTTCATCATTGCCGCCGCCGATGCCGACACCACGGGCGCGGCCCACGGCGTCGATCTCGTCGATGAAGACGATGCAGGGGGCCGATTTCTTGGCCTGCTCGAACATGTCGCGGACGCGGCTTGCGCCGACACCGACGAACATCTCGACGAAATCCGAACCCGAGATGGTGAAGAAGGGCACGCCCGCCTCACCCGCGATGGCACGGGCGAGCAGCGTCTTACCGGTGCCCGGAGGGCCGACCAGCAGCGCGCCTTTCGGGATCTTGCCGCCAAGGCGGCTGAATTTCTGCGGGTTGCGCAGGAATTCGACGATCTCTTCCAGCTCTTCCTTGGCCTCGTCGATGCCCGCCACGTCGTCAAAGGTGACGCGGCCATGCTTTTCGGTCAGCAGCTTGGCGCGCGATTTGCCAAAGCCCATCGCGCCGCCTTTGCCGCCGCCCTGCATGCGGTTCATGAAGAAGATCCAGACGCCGATCAGCAGGATGAAGGGAAGCCAGACGCCCAGCATGGACATGAAGCCCGACTGCTGCTGGCGTTCGACCCGAACCTCGACATTCTTGTTGATCAGGCGGTCAGCGATTTCCTCGCCCTGCGGACGCACGGTGGCGTAGTGCTTGCCGTCCTTGTCGGTGATGGCAATGTTCTCGCCATCAATCGTGACGCCGGTGACCTGATCCTTTTCCACCCGCTGGATGAAATCGGAATAGCTGATCTGGCGGCTGTTCATCTGCGCCGATCCGTCGCTGAACAGGTTGAACAGCGCAAGGATCATCAGAAACAGCACAACCCAGAAAGCGATATTGCGCGCATTGCCCAAAGGCTGTCCTCCGCGGGGTTTGAAGCTTTGAAGTAAAAATAGGGATTCCGCCACGAGGTTCAATGCGAATAGAGCAAACGGCGGAATTCACCCTCGGTTCTTAGTGGTTCGGCGGTGATCCGGGGATGGGAACGCAGGACCGGCGCGGCCACCAGCGCGCCCGCCTGCCAGACCGCCGGGGTCGATGCGGCCTCGTCCCGCAAAAGGCCCGAGGCGCGCCAGTCAAGCTTGGCCAGCGCATCATGGCCAAGCGCGCCGACTGTTTCGCCCGGAGCAATGCCAGCAAGCCGCCAACGCCCGTCCCACAGCGCCATACCGTCGATATCGGGCGCGATCTGCCCCGCGCGGTTGGCGGTCGCAGGCTCTCGGATAAAGTGCAGCCAGCCTGCCGCCGGTTGCACGATCACCCCGTCCAGCGTGGTGCGAAACCCCGCCCCGACGGCCCGCAGCGCATGGGCGACGGTTTCCCGGCGCGGGGGGTAAGGGGCCGCCGCGACCACCTGTACGCCTGCGACCATTAGTCGCCGCCGGATCTCATCCGGGGCTCGGCTGAACGCGCCCAGCGGCAGCAGAAGCGAGCCCGCCCGCATCTCTGCCCCCGTCGCGACCTGCTGCGCAAAGACCTGCAGCGCATCGCGGGCCGAGGCGAGATTCGCCGTCACGCTGGCCAGTTGCGCGGTGGGAAGATGCAGCGCCTCCATGGCCTTGCGCACCCGGACACGTTCGAAATCGGGGTTCTCGTTCGACGGGTCCTCGACCCAGGTGATTCGGCGCTCGACCAGCCAGTCGCGCAGCGCCTGACGCTGGACGCCCAGCAGCGGGCGCAGCCACAGCATCCCGTCCGAACGGCGCGCCTCGGCCATGCCCGACAGCCCGTCGACGCCCGCCCCCCGGCCCAGACGCATCAGCAGCGTTTCCGCCTGATCGTCCTGCGTATGGCCCAGCAGCACGGCGGAAAGCCCGTTGCGCAGCGCCCATTCCGACAGCAGCGCCAGCCGAGCCTCGCGCGCGGCGGCCATCAGGTTTCCCCGGATCTCGTCATGTTGCCAATGCAATACGGCATGCGGCACGCCCAGCCGCTGCGCCGCCTCGCCTGCCAGCGCAGCCTCCTGCGCCGAGCCTTCGCGCAAGCCATGGTCCACGGTCGCGGCCATCAGGCGACGGCCCGCCGCCCAGTCATGGGCCAGATGCAGCAGCGCCATCGAATCGCCGCCGCCCGACAAGGCGACGCCAAGCGCGCCCATATCGCCCGCCAACCGATCCAGCGCCCGGAAAACCGAGACGCCTAATTCATTCGACATATTGCAGGTCGGCGGCAGCCTCGGGGTCCATCCCCTCGACCTCGGCCGAGTCGGTGACATCCTCGCAGCCCGAGGCCATGGCGCGCTTCTCGGCCTCGACGGCCTGCGGTGCGGCGGCAAAACGGATCATGATTTCCTGAAGATAGAAGCAGCCGTCCCGGGGTTCTCCGGCGGCCGACATGGCGCGCGACAGGCCCAGCAGGGCATCGGGGGCCTGCGGCCCGTCAGGCGCTGCGGCGAAGCTTTCCAGCCAGGCGATGCCTGCCGCCGGAAGATCACCCGCACTGTCCAGCGCCGCCCCTTTCAGGAACAGCGCCTCGGCGGTCAGTGGGCCGCCTGCATGGGTTTGGGCGACGGCCGCGAAGAGGTCCGCAGCACGACGAAAGTCACCTTGACCGAGCACCTCCCGGGCCCGGTCGAAATCGGCGCGTTCCGCAGCAGTCGCGGCCCCGGCCGATGGGGTATTGGTCCTGGGGGCAGCCGGGGACGCACCGGTCCCCAGCGAGCCCTGCTGATCGGACGGGGGCAGGGCCGAACCGCCGCCACCGTTGTTCGTCTCGCCCAGCGTGGGCGTGGTCAGGGCGCCAAGGTCGCAGCCCTCTTCCATCTCGCACAAGCGGAACTCGATATCGCCGATCCGGGTGGTGCCGTCCTTGACGATCCGGTCGATGCGGTTCTGCAACTGCTCGGTCTGGCCGGTCAGCTGCATCAGCCGCGATTCCATCGCGTTCATCCGGTCGATGGCGCTGACGCCACCGGCGGCCGCGTAGCCCATCGAGCCCGAGGCCACCAGCTCGCTGCGCAGCGACTGCAGGTCGCCGGAAAGCTGCGACAGCTCGCTGCGCAGATCCGCCAGCGTCGCGGCGCGGTCCTGTGCGACGGCCGGGAAGGCCGCCAGCATCAGACCCGCTGCCAGAAGCAGCCGACGCATCAGCTGCCAGCCCCCGGGCTGACAGCCGTCACCGCGCGCCGGTTCTTGGTGTAGCATTCCTCGGTCGAGCAGATCGCCAGCGGACGCTCCTTGCCATAGCTGACGGTGCGGATGCGGTTCGCCGCCACGCCCTGCGAGATCAGGTATTCCTGCACCGAGCTGGCGCGGCGTGCGCCAAGGGCGATGTTGTATTCGCGCGTGCCCTGTTCGTCGGCATGGCCCTCGATCACGGTGGAATAGCCCAGGTTCTGGTTCAGCCAGCCCGCCTGGCCGGTCAGGGTCTGGCGCGCCTCGGGCGTCAGCGTCGACTGATCCAGCGGGAACAGCACCGTGTCACCGATGGTCGAGCGGAAGTATTCGGGGCTGTTCAGCCCGCCCACTCCGACGCCGCCGACACCTGCACCCGCGTTGCCGCTGCCATAGGGATCGGTCACCGCCGGTCCCTGGCCTGCGGGCCGCGAACAGGCCGAGACTGCGATGATCGCGCCAATCGCGGCGAATTTAACGTATTTATTCATAACCTTATCCATTCTCCGCGCCTTAAGGCAGCAAGGGGCCCCAGCTGGGGTCCGAGGCCGCGCCCTGAACCTGCACCGGACGCATGTTGCGCCCCGTAATATCCACCGAATGCAGCCGAGGCTGGCCATCGCCGCCCGGCGTCACGCGGGTAAACATGACAACGCGCCCATTGGGGGCCCAGGTGGGGCCTTCGTCAAGGAACGATTCTGTCAGCATTTTTTCTTCCGAACCATCGGTGCGCATCACGCCGATGTGGAATTTGCCGCCCACCTTGCGGGTGAAGGCGATCATATCGCCGCGCGGCGACCAGACCGGCGTGCCATAGCTGCCGTCGCCAAAGCTGATGCGGGTCGGCTCTCCGCCGCTGGCACCCATGACGTAAAGCTGCGGCTTGCCCGAGCGGTCGCTTTCAAACACGATCTTGCTGCCGTCGGGGCTGTAGCTGGGCGAGGTCTCGATCGAGGGGGCGTTGGTCAGCGCGCGCATCGCGCCCGAACCTGCGTCCATCTGATAGATGTCGGTGTTGCCGCCCTGCTCCAGCGAGAAGACGATCCAGCGCCCGTCGGGCGAGAAGCGCGGCGAGAAGCTCATCGTGCCGGGCTGTTCGCCCATCGAGCGCGACGACATCGAGTTCACGTCCATCAGCATGACGCGCGGGAAGCCCGAGGCGTAAGAGGTGTAAAGCACGCGGTTGCCGTCCGGCGAGAAGCGCGGTGCCAGCACCAGCGCGGAATCGTCGGTCATCCAGCGCGTGTTCGCGCCGTCGTAATCCATGATGCCGATGCGCTTGCGGCGGGCGTCCTTGGGGCCGCTTTCCTGCACGAAAGCCACGCGGCTGTCGAAATAGGGGCCCTCGCCCGTCAGGCGGGCATAGACCTGATCGGCGGCCTTGTGGGCCGCGCGGCGCCAGTTGCCGCTGCTGGCGTCGAACTGCATCCCGTCGCCCAGCGGTTGGCCCGAAAACACGTCGAACAGCCGGAACTTCACCACGACCTTGCCGCCTTGCGAGCTGACGCCGACGGTGACCAGCGCCTGCGCGTTGATCGCCTTCCAGTCCTCATAGGACACCGGGGCCGAGAAGCTGTCGGGGCGCGCGATATGGGCGTTCGCGGGGATCTCGCGGAAGAGGCCCGTGCCGGTCAGGTCGGCGGCCACGAGGCTGCGCACCTGTTCGCGGAATTCGCCCGCGCCGCCCTCGTCAAAGGCCACGATGGCAAAGGGCATCGGTTCGATGACACCGTCGGTGATTTCGATTCGCAGCGGGCCATCCTGTGCCGTGGCAGGTGCCACCAGCCCCAGAGAAGCCAGAGCGAGGACGGAGGTCAGCAAAGTTCTACGCAACATGTATCAGCCCCTTAGCGCTTGCGGTTGCAGAATATCGGGTCACGGGGGGGGATGCCAACCTCATCTTATGCTGGCCCTCCCGTCCGGATTGAAGTCGATGATCACGTCTTTCCAACGGTTGTATTTCTCGGGCGGCAGCTTGTAGCCGCCCTTCTCACAGCGCTGGATCGCACGACGCGCGGCGTCGAAGGCCTGCTTGACCGCACCGTCCGAGCCGCCACTGCTGCCCGCCATGCGGATCGAACCGACGTCCACCTTGCCGTCCTGCGACATCGAGAAACTAACCGAGACCGCTGTATTGCTGGCTTCGGTCGACAGCGTGCCACGGTTCCAGCACTGCTGCACGGCAACGCGGAACCCGTCCTTTTCGCCCTGCGACAAGGGCGGACCGCTGGCGGCAGCACCACCGCCACCCTGTCCGGCAGAGCCACGCTCGCTTTCCTGCGCGGCGGCCAGCGCCGCACGGGTCGCCTCTTCTTCCTTCGCGCGACGCTCGGCATCGGCCCGCTCTTTGGCGCGGGCGGCGGCAGCGGCCTCGTCAGCCTCTTTCTGGGCGCGGGCGGCTGCCGCTTCGCGCTCGGCGGCGGCTTCGCGTGCCTCGGCTTCACGACGTTCTGCGGCCGCGCGACGTTCGGCAGCGGCTTCACGATCTGAAGCGGCCTTGCGCTCTTCCTCGGCCTTGCGCGCCTCGGCGGCCTTGCGCTCTTCTTCCTTCTTCGCGGCCTCGGCATCGGCGGCGGCCTGACGACGGCTGCGCTCGGCAGCCTCGGAGGCACGACGCTCCTGCTCGGCAGCGGCCTCGCGGGATTCGGCTTCGCGGCGTTCTTGCCGTTCCTGTTCGGCGGCGCTGCGGCGGGCGGCTTCATCGCGCGCCCTTTCGGCAGACGCGGCCTGCTCGGCTGCGGCTTCCTGGGCCTCGCGGGCCAGCGCGGCTTCGCGACGCGCGGCAGCCTGCGCTGCCTGACGCGCCTGCGCGGCCTCGGCCAGCCCATCGGGGCGACCACGCGGACGCGGAGAGCTTTGCGGGGCCAGCGCCGAGCGGGTGGCGGCAGTCTCGGGCGGCTGGGCGGGCGCGCGGTTCGGGTCCGGGCGGTCCTGCGCCTGCGGCGGGGCTGCGGTCTCGGTCGTCTGGGCAGGAGGCACCGGCTGCGGCGCCACGGTCTCGACGGTGACGGGCGGGTTTGGATTGGCGATATCGCTCAGATCCGGGCGCGCTTCCGGGCGCCGGTCGGGACGGGCCAGAACAGCCACCTGCGTATCGGGCGCGGGCGGGCTGACGGCCTCGGGGGCACCGGCCAGATTTTCATCGGCGGGGGCCTGCGGCTGGGCAGGCGTGGTCGCGGCATTGTCGGCGACCGGGCCCGCACCGGCTGCGGCGGCGGCAATGGCCTGAAAGTCCGCCTCGGACATGGTCGAGACATCGGTCATCCGGATCGCCTCAAGCGGCTGCGGGCGGAACAGGGCCCCACCCACAATCACCCAGCCGATCAGGCCGACATGCGCCAGTCCCGACGCCCAGTACCCGATGCGATCGCTGCGCTCCATAATGTCAGCCTTCGCCGGCTTGGCCGTTCATCCGCGGCCCGCCTGCATCGGTCACCAGAACGATGTTGCTGAAACCGGCCGCGTTCAGGGCACCCATGACCTCCATCACGCGGGCATAGGGCAGCGCCCCATCCGCACGCAGATAGATCTTGTCGCTCTGCCGCTCGGCGATGACGGCCTGCAGGCGCGGGATCAGCTCGGCCTCGGGGACTTCGCTGGTCATGACCATGATCGGCCCCTCGGGGGTGATCGACACGCTCAGCGGCTCTTCCGGCTCGGCCGGAACCGATTGCGCGGCGGTCTTGGGCAGTTCCAGCGGAACGCCGACCGTCAGCATAGGCGCGGCGACCATGAAGATGATCAGCAGCACCAGCATCACGTCCACGAAGGGCGTGACGTTGATCTCGGCCATCGGCTTCGAACGGGCGCGACGCCGTCCGGACCGCTGCTTTCTGACGACTCCGCCCGCCATTTATTCCTCGTCCAGCTGGCGCGACAGGATGGTCGAGAACTCATCCCCGAAGGATTCGAAGTTCCCGGTGATCCGGTCCGCATCGGTGCTGAGCTTGTTATAGAAGATCACCGCCGGGATGGCCGCCAGCAGGCCAAGCGCGGTCGCAACCAGCGCCTCGGCAATGCCCGGCGCCACGACGGCCAGCGAGGTGTTCTGCGAGATCGCGATGTCCTCGAACGAGTTCTTGATGCCCCAGACCGTCCCGAAGAGGCCGATGAACGGCGCGGTCGAGCCCACGGTCGCCAGGAACGGCAGGCCCCGGGTCAGGCGGTCGTTTTCGCGGTTGATCGCCACGGTCATCGCCCGGTCGATCCGCGCCGGAGCGCCCGCGATCAGGTCGCCGTCGTCCTTGTGGCTGCGCCGCCACTCGGTCATGCCCGCGCCAAAGACGCGCTCGGCCGCGCCCGAGGGGGTGTCGCCGATGCGGTCGAACAGATCGTCCAGCGGCTGGCCCGACCAGAAGGCCCGGTCAAACCGGTCCGAGTCGCGACGCACCGCCGCAAAGGTGATGAATTTCTGGATGATGATCGCCCAGGCCCAGAACGATGCCAGCACCAGGATCACCATCACGATCTGCACCGTGATCGAGGCGCGCGCGAACAGCGCAATCAGTGAATAGTCGACCGGCTGAGCGGCGGCGGCAAGTTGTTCCATGAAATTTGGCCTGTCCTAATGGCCGCTGACCTGCGGCTTCTCGCCTGCCAGATACCAGAGACCGCCCGCCAGGCAATCCCCACAGGTGTCAATTCTGCGTCAACTTTCAGGTGAGTTCAGGCTTTTCCGGGGTCAGCCGCTGCCGCCATTCGCGTGACCAGCGCGGCAGGCAACCGCCGTGGTCGCCCATCCTCGCCAATCGCCACCAGCGTGACGTCAGCGGCAAACAGCAGCACCTCGCCCCGCCTGACCTCCTGGTGCAGAACCATCCGCGCGGGCGACTGCGTGCGAAGGCTTGAGTGGACCTCAAGCAGATCGTCATACTTCGCGGGCTGCAGGTAATCAGCCTCGACGCGGCGGACGGCAAAGACCAGCCCTTCGGCCTTCAATGCGACCTGATCAATGCCCAGATCGCGCAGCCATTCGCTGCGCCCGCGCTCGATGAAGCGCAGGTAATTCGCGTAATAGACGATCCCCGCCAGATCGGTGTCCTCGTAATAGACGCGGACCTGAAACCTATGCATTGCGCGCGCCCATCCGGGCAAACAGCCGCAGCGCGTCCGAGGGATCATCCGCCGCGACCGGAAGGACCGGATCATAGGCCGCCCGCAGAAGCGCCGCGATCCGGGGCGAGACCGCCACATCCCCCGCAAATGTCAGCAGCGCGCGCACCGCCAGAGTTTCAGCCAACTGCCCCGGATGGGCATCGGCCAGCCCACCGCCCATGTTCACGAAACAGATCGAGGCGCGGATGCCGCCATCGGGGTCAAAGCGAAACAGGCGGTACTGATCCGCGCCCTGCGCCGTCAGCCGCGCGAGCAGGTCGGTCTGGCCGGTCAGATGTTCAAGATCCGGAATGCCCTCAAGCTCGGCCCAGTCGCGCAGGAAAAAGGTCATCATATTCGCCCCCATCTCGGGGTCAGTCTCGACCATCTGGTGGCGGATATCCTGCAGCACCGCCGTCAGCGCATTGCGGAAAATCGCGAGGCTGTCGTCATCCAGCCCGAAGATCACCGGGGCGACCGGTCGCCCCCAGCGCGCACGCAAGTAATGACCGTCTCGGGTGAAAAGCTGGGCGATGTCATCGGCGGAAAGGGTCTGGGTCATGATCCCGGACCTTAGCCGAAGGCGGAGACAGGGAAAAGCGCCCCCGCCTCCAGGCTTTGGTCACGCCATGGCCGGTTGATCGACCAGAGCACGTGCGTTCGATGCGTGGCGATCGGCCAGCTTGCGCAGGCGCGCGCCCTTGACGATCTCACGCGCGGGCTCGGGCGATTGGTTGGCAAGGTCGACGAAGATTTCTGCCAGTTCGCGGCGTGCAGCAGGGCTGACGGCTTTCAGCGCCTCGGGCCCGGGGAACAGCGACTCGGCCTCGGCGCCATTGGCGACGACAATCTCATGCTGATCGAAGGTGAAGTGGAAATATTCAACCTCGGGCAGATCATCCGCAACCTCGATCCCGTCAAGCCCCAGCAGGGATTTCGCCGCCACCAGCACCTCGGCCGCTCCGAACATCCGCGCCGCGATGCGCGAGCGCAGAAGGACGCGATGCTGCGGTGAGACCAGCAGATCGGATTTGGGCACGCCCGCGCCAAGCGCGTCTGCACGGATGCGAACCGGGCGAAGGCGCGGAACGCAGGCCAGTTCGATATCCAGCTTGCGCGATCCGATCCAGCGGATCGGCTGCGCACCACGGTCCAGCGTCAGGACCAGATCGCCAATGCGCAGATCCTCGACCGGGCGCGGACCATCGGGGGTGTCGATCAGGGTGCCGCGCGTGAAGCAGACGACAGTCAGGTCGAAGATGCTGGCCTTGAAACCCATCGTCGCAACATGACTGGTCAGCACCGAAACCGAGTCGATCGTCACCTCCGAGATGCGGTCGATATTGTCCCAAGCATTCAGTGTCGAAGTCGAGGGCCGGAAGAACAGGTCGCCATTGCTCATCTGGATCAGCACGCCGGTCTGCTTGACGACCGTCGCATTCCCCGCACCATCGTGAACGGTGATGCTGTAGTTCGCCTGCAAGAAGGTCTGGATGCGGATGCCCGAAACCACCTGCCCCGTTGACGGGCTGGTATAGGTGAACTGGCTGGCAGGCGCCGAAGAGGTCGCAAGATAGGTCGTGCGGAAATGCGGACCGTTCACATCCGAGGTCTCGTAGTAATTGCCCCGCAGCGACACCGCCTCAAGCTGGTCCGACCCTTGCGCGGTCCAGTTCCGGATCGCATTGGCCTGCGTTTGCGTGATGTTGCTGTTTGGCGTGCTGTCCAGCAACGCGCGATTCCCCAACCACATAAGGTTGACGTTGGTATCGGGCATGGCTTCTTCCTGTTCATTCTAGCATCGAGGCGCGGGAGGCCGACAGACGCAATTAGGGCGTGTATTGCCCGCAAGAGTGAACGTAATGAACAGGTAACAGTCGGGCAGGCTGACGAATTCAGCCAATATTTCCCGAGACTTAAAAGACCGCAACCCGGGATTGCGGCCTTGTGGGATATATACCGGATGAAGTCAACCCGACGTTGCCGTTAAGGCAACCGCGGGCCGCAATCACCCGACGATTGTCGCCTCGGTCGAGTTGCGCATCTCGTCTTCGCTGATCCCGTCGGCCAGTTCAACGATCTTCAACCCGCCGTCCACGACGTCCAGAACGCCAAGGTTGGTGATGATGCGGTCCACCACGGCCTTGCCGGTCAGGGGCAGCGTGCATTCCTTCAAGACCTTCGATTCCCCGGCCTTGTTGGTGTGATCCATGACCACGACCACGCGCTTGACGCCCGCAACCAGATCCATCGCGCCGCCCATGCCTTTGACCAGCTTCTTCGGGATCATCCAGTTCGCCAGATCGCCATTCTCGGCCACTTCCATCGCGCCAAGGATCGCCATGGCGATCTTGCCACCGCGGATCATCGCAAAGCTTTCGGCGCTGTCAAAATAGGCGGTCTGCGGCAGCTCAGTCACCGTCTGCTTGCCGGCGTTGATCAGATCAGGGTCTTCCTCGCCCTCATAGGGGAAGGGCCCGATGCCCAGCATGCCGTTTTCCGATTGCAGCGTGACCTCCACCCCCTCGGGGATGTAGTTCGCGACCAGCGTCGGAATGCCGATGCCAAGGTTCACGTACCAGCCGTCCTGAAGCTCCTGCGCGGCCCGCGCCGCCATCTGATTGCGGTCCCAACCGGCCATCACACGGCCTCCTTCTTGCGGGTGGTGCGCTGTTCGATGCGCTTTTCGTGCTGCCCCTGGATCAGGCGATGGACATAGATGCCCGGCAGGTGGATGCAATCGGGATCAAGGCTACCGGTCGGGACGATTTCCTCGACCTCGCAGACGCAAACGCGGCCCGATTTCGCGGCGGGGACGTTGAAGTTGCGCGCCGTCTTGCGGAAGACGACGTTGCCGGATTCGTCGGCCTTCCAGCCCTTCACGATGGCCAGATCGGATACGATCCCGCGCTCAAGGATATAGGTCTCGCCGTCGAAATCCTTGTGCTCCTTGCCCTCGGCGATGACGGTGCCAACGCCGGTCTTGGTGTAGAAACCGGGGATACCGGCCCCACCAGCCCGCATCCGCTCGGCCAGCGTGCCCTGCGGGTTGAATTCCAGCTCAAGCTCTCCGCTCAGATACTGGCGCATGAATTCCGCGTTCTCGCCGACATAGGATGAGATCATCTTCTTGATCTGCCGGGTCTGCAGCAGCACCCCCAGACCGAAATCATCGACGCCCGCGTTGTTCGAGGCGACCGTCAGCCCCTTCACGCCGCTGTCGCGGATCGCGGCAATCAGCAGTTCCGGAATGCCCGACAGGCCGAACCCGCCCGCAGCGATCAGCATCCCGTCCTGCAACAGCCCGTCAAGCGCCTCGGCGGCGCTGCCGTAGACTTTCTTTCCCATTCGCCCCACTCTGTTCTGAATCCTCGAACACGGACTCCTCATCCGCTTGAACCCAATTCTGTCGGGTTGAAAAGCCGCGCGCCATCCGTAGGAATACTTAGACGACTAGGTAACGGGACAAATAATGCCGACCGATCCGCCCCTGCCCGAGGCGCAGGACAGCCTTGGCTTCCTGCATGCCCCGGTCGCCACGCTGGTCCTGTCCGAGCGTATCGTGCTTCGCGCCAATGCGATGGTGGAGCGGGTCTTCGGCTGGCGCCCCGAGGAAATCGAGGGCAAATCCATGCGCCTGCTCTATCCCGGCCAGACCGATTTCGAACAGGTCGGCGAGCGGTCCCGCAAGGCCTTCGCCAGCGACGACATCTGCCGCGATGAACGCCTGATGCGCCGCAAGAACGGCCAGATCGTGTGGATGGAGGGGCGCGGCCGCACCCTTGACCCCACCGACCCGTTCCGCCTTGCGATCTGGACCTATGTGCCGCTGGAATCCGAGAGCGCCAGTCCCGAGATCCTGACCGCCGCCGAAAAGATGATCGCGAAATATCTGGTCAACGGCTTCACCAGCAAGGAAATCGCCCAGACGCTGGCCCGCTCTCCGCGCACGATCGAGGCGCACCGGGCCAATATGATGCGCAAGATGCAGGCGCGGAACGCCTCGGAACTCGTGCGTTCGCTTCTGAACCTCGAAGGCGACTGACAAGGGAACTCTTGCCCGCCTTCGGGCTTCCTTCTGCGAAGGATGACGCCATGCCCGAGATTGCGCTCAAACGGGCCTACGCCCCCGCTGCCCCATCCGATGGCCAGCGCCTGCTGGTCGATCGGCTGTGGCCGCGCGGTATCTCGAAGGAAAAGCTGCAACTGACCGAATGGCTGAAGGATGTCGCGCCGTCAGATGCGCTGCGCCATCGCTTTCATCACGACCCGTCGCTGTGGGACGCGTTTCGCCGCGCCTATTTCGCCGAACTCGACGCCAATCCCGAGGCTGTGCAGGCGCTGCGTGACCGGATCTCGGAAGGCCCGGTCACGCTGATCTATGCCGCCAAGGACGAGGCGCATAACAACGCCCTCGCCCTGCGCGACTATCTGCTTCAATAGCCCAGCGTCGCCGCATCCGGCCTGCGCGGGTCCGACGCGCCGTAAAGCGAGCCGCTCTCCGGGTCGCGCATGATCGACTGGGTTGAGCCCATGGCGTCCTTCAGCACGATGGCATGGCCCTTGGCCTCCAGCAGGCGGAGGGTGTCAAGGCTGATGCCCTCCTCGACCCGCAGCTCGTCGGGCAGCCATTGGTGATGGACGCGCGGCGCGGTCGAGGCTTCGGCCACATTCATCCCGTGATCGACCATGTTCATGATGACCTGCAGCACCGTCGTGATGATCCGCGCCCCGCCGGGCGAGCCAGTGACCAGCCAGATCTTCCCATCCTTCAAGACCAGCGTCGGCGTCATCGAGGACAGCGGCCGCTTGCCCCCTTCGATGGCATTGGCATCGCCGCCGATCAGGCCAAAGCCATTGGGCGTGCCGGGCTTGGCGGAAAAATCGTCCATCTCGTTGTTCATCAGCACGCCGGTGCCGTCCGCGACCAGACCCGAGCCATAGTTGAAGTTGATCGTATAGGTGTTCGAGACCGCATTCCCGTCCTTGTCGATGATCGAGAAATGCGTGGTCTGATCGGATTCGTAGGGCGTCAGGTCGGCAGGCTTGATCTGCGCGGCGGGCGTCGCGAATTCGGCGCTGATCTTGGCGCGCATCGCTGCCGCATAATCCTTGCTGGTCAATGCCGCGACCGGCACATCGACGAAATCCGGATCGCCCAGATATTCCGAGCGGTCGGCATAGGCGAGCTTCATCGCCTCGGCCATCAGATGGATCGTCTGGGCCGAGTTCTGCCCCAATGCCCCAATCGGATAGCCCTCTAGCGCGTTCAGGATCTGGATCAGATGCACGCCCCCGGAGGAGGGCGGCGGCATCGAGACGACCTCAAAGCCGCGATAGGTGCCGCGCACCGGCTCCCGCTCGACGACCTTGTAGGCGGCCATGTCCTCGGGCGTGATCAGCCCGCCCACCGCCTGAACCGAGCGCGCGACCGCCTCGGCCACCTCGCCCTTATAGAACCCGTCCGGGCCCTCTTCGGCGATCTTCTTCAGCGTCTTCGCCAGATCGGCCTGCACCAGCGTCTCGCCCGGCTGCCAGACCTGCCCGTCGGGTTTGAAGAAGATCGCCTTGGTTGCGGGATGCTTTTCCAGATATTCCCGCTCGCTCTCGATGCTGTCGGACAGTTCCGGCGTGACGGGGAAACCCTCTTCGGCCAGCCGGATCGCCGGGGCAATCACCTCGGCCCAGGGCAGAGAGCCGTATTTCTCCAGCGCCAGCCGCATGCCCGCGACCGTCCCCGGCACGCCCGAGGCCGCGCCGCTGTAAAGCGACTTGTCGCTGTCAGGCTCGCCCTTCTCATCCAGGAACATGTCGCGCGACGCGCCCGAGGGCGCCATTTCGCGATAGTCGATGGCATGGGTCTGGCCGGTCTTGGCGTCATGGACCAGCATGAAGCCACCGCCGCCGATATTGCCCGCGCGCGGCAGCGTCACCGCCAGCGCGAAGGCCACCGCGACGCCCGCATCCACGGCATTGCCGCCCTTGGCCAGAATGTCCCGGCCAATCTCGGCCGCCAGCCGCTCCTGCGCCGAGACCATGCCGTTTTCCGCCCAGACCGGATGGATCCGGTCCAGCGGGTCGAAGAACGCCGCGCCATCGGCAAAGGCCCCCGAGAGCGAAAGGGGCGCAATCGCCACCGCCATCGCGCCCAGTTTCAGGATTTTCGCCAAGCTCATCTTTGCCCCTCCTACATCACAGATTTGCGAGGAAGGGTAACAAGCTGGGTCGTGGGGTCAAAAGGAAATGCCGGGTTCAGGCGGCCTTGCGCTCAACCGGGTGTTGAGAGCGCATGCTGATCGCCACGCGGTTCCAGAAATTGATCATCGCGATCTGGGTGGTCAGGCCGATGATCTCCTCCTCGGAGAACAAGGGCTTCAGCGCCTCGAAGGCGGCATCGGGCGCGCCGGTCTGCTCGACCCGGGTGACGGCCTCGGTCCATTCCAGCACCGCACGCTCACGCGCGTCGTAAAGGGGCGACTCGCGCCAGACGCTGACCAGATCGATCCATTGCTGCGACAGGCCGTCGGCGCGGGCCTCTTTGCAATGCATGTCGACGCAATAGGCGCAGCCGTTGATCTGCGAGGCGCGCAGGTCGATCAGGTGGATGAAACGCGGCTCCAACCCGAAGCCTGCCTTGATATTGGCGGCAAGATCGGCGGCGGCTTTCATCGTCGCGGGGGCTTTCTGATAGGCGTTGAGTCTGGCTTTCATCTTTCGTCCTTCCGATTCAGGCCCCGCCCGTGCTGCTCAATGAAGGCGCAGCCGCGCGCGGCAATGGTTCCATCGTCCATCGCAGCCACCTCGCCCTGAATATCGGCGATGGTGACGCGACGCAGTTCCGCCCGCCACGCCTGTTCGGCGCGCAGCATGGCGGCGTTGATCTGACAGGGGTTGCGCAGCAGCGCGGCGCTGACGGTCTGGGCCCCCGGTCCGCGCTGGCGGATCTCCTTGCAGCGGAACGCGGGCTCCGGCCCCTCGACCGCCAGCACGATGTCCAGCAGGCTGATCCGTTCGGGCGCACGCGCCAGCCGGTAGCCGCCCTGAGGACCGGGCACCGTCTCCAGCACCCCTGCCCCCGACAGCGCCTGCAGATGCTTCAGCAGATAGCTGGTCGAGACGCCGTGAAACTCGGCCAGCGCCGCCGCCGACATGACCGCGCCGCCCGGCAAAGCTGCCAGAAAGCCCGTCACATGGATGGCCTGTTCGACCCCGTCACCCAGTTTCATCGCCGTCTCCAATCATGGATGGTTAATATCCACGATTCGTTGCCAAGTCAATACGCAACGAAAAACCGGCGCCGAAGCGCCGGTTCTGAAACGGATCAAAGCATGCGATTACTCGCTGTCGGCGGCAGTATCAGCGGCTTTCGCCGTGGCCTTCTTGGCCGCAGGCTTTTTCGCTGCCGGTTTCTTGGCCACTGCCTTCTTGGCGGCGGGCTTTTTCGCCGCAGGCTCTTTCTTCGCCGCCGCCTTCTTCGGTGCGGCCTTCTTGCCGCCCTTGCTGGCCTTGGCCTGAATCAGCTCCAGCGCCTGCTCGACCGTGACGTCGCCCGGCTCCAGATCGCGCGGCAAGGTGGCGTTGACCTTGCCCCATTTGACGTAAGGCCCATAGCGCCCCGACAGAACCTGAATCGCCCCGCCCTCGGGATGCTCGCCCAGCTCCTTCAGCGGCGCAGCCGCCGCCGCACGACCGCGCGTGACCTTGGCGGCCAGCACCTCGACGGCGCGGTTCATGCCGACGGTGAAGACCTCCTCGACATCCGGCAGGTTCGCGTATTTCGAGCCATGTTTGACATAGGGACCGAAGCGCCCGATCCCGGCCTCGACCGCGACCCCATCCTCGGGGTGGTTGCCGACCACACGCGGCAGCGCCAGCAGGTCCAGCGCCCGCTGCAGATCGACCGAGGACAGGTCCCAGCCTTTCGGCACCGAGGCGCGCGGCGGCTTCGGGTTCTCGGCCGTGGCCTCGCCCCGCTGCACATAGGGGCCAAAACGGCCGTTCTTCAGGCTGATCTCATCCTCGCCGTCCTGACCCAGAACAGTGTCGCCCACAGCCTCACCCTCGGCGCCGGAAATCGGCCGGGTATAGCGGCATTCGGGATAATTCGCGCAGCCGATGAAGGCCCCGCCCGAACGCGCGGTCTTCAGATGCAGCCGCCCGACATGGCACAGCGGGCATTCGCGCGGATCGCCACCATCGGCACGCGGCGGATACAGCGCGGGCGCCAGCGCCTCGTCGATCGCCGTCAGCACCTCCGAGATGCGCAGCTCGCTCGTGTCCTCCAGCGCGGCCGAGAAATCGCGCCAGAAGCGCCGCAGCACCTCGCGATAGCCGCGGTCACCGGCGCTTATCTCATCCAGTTCACCTTCCAGATCGGCGGTGAAATCATAGCTGACATAGCGCGGGAAGTATTTCGTCAGAAAGACCGTGACCAGCCGCCCCTTGTCCTCGGGGATCAGCCGGTTCTTGTCCTTGCGGACATAATCGCGGTCCTGAATGGTCGTCACGATGCTGGCATAGGTCGAGGGTCGCCCGATCCCCAGCTCTTCCATGCGCTTGACCAGCGTGGCCTCGGTATAGCGGGGCGGCGCCTGGGTGAAATGCTGCTCGGGCGTGACCGAGCGCTTGGGCGTCGCCTCGCCCTCATGGATCTGCGGCAGGCGGGCGCTGTCTTCGCCCTCATCATCGTCCAGACCCTGATCATAGACCTTCAGGAAGCCGTCAAACAGCATCACCTGACCATTGGCACGCAGGCCGACCTGGCCATCCGCGCTGCCGATCTCGACGGTGGTGCGCTCCATCCGCGCGGCTTCCATCTGGCTCGCGATGGTGCGCTTCCAGATCAGGTCATAAAGCGCCTTCTGATCCTTTTCCGAGACCTTCAACTGGTCGGGCGACAGCGACATATCCGTCGGGCGGATACATTCATGCGCTTCCTGCGCGTTCTTCGCCTTGTTCTTGTACATGCGCGGCGCTGCCGGAACATAATCGCCGCCGAACCGCGCCTTGATCGCCTCACGCGCGGCCATCACGGCCTCGGGGGCCATGTCGATGCCGTCGGTCCGCATATAGGTGATGTAGCCCGCCTCATAGAGGCGCTGCGCCGCCGACATGCAGGCCCGCGCGCCAAGGCCCAGCTTGCGGCTGGCCTCCTGCTGCAGGGTCGAGGTCATGAAGGGCGGCCAGGGATTGCGGCTCGCGGGCTTGGCGGTGACCGAGGTCACCTTCAGGTCGCGGCTTTCCACGGCCGCGACGGCCAGACCCGCATCCTCGGCATTGGCCAGATCGAAGCGCTCCAGCTTCTTGCCGCCATAGGTGACCAGCGTCGCGTCGAACTCATTGCCGCGCGGCGTCGCAAGACGGGCATGGACGGTCCAGTACTCGCGGGCCTTGAAGGCCTCGATCTCCATCTCGCGGTCGACGATGATGCGCAGCGCGACCGACTGCACGCGGCCCGCCGATTTCGCCCCCGGCAGCTTGCGCCACAGGACCGGAGACAGATTGAACCCCACCAGATAATCCAGCGCCCGACGCGCCAGGTAGGCGTCGACCAGCGGCTGGTCAATCTTGCGCGGGTTCGCCATGGCCTCGGTCACGGCATTCTTGGTGATCGCGTTGAAGGTCACGCGGCTGACCTCGCCACCCTTCTTCAGCGCGGGCGCCAGGGTCTCCAGCAGATGCCAGGAAATCGCCTCGCCCTCGCGATCGGGGTCGGTGGCCAGGATCAGGTTCGGATCGCTCGCCAGTGCATCCTTGATTGCCTTGACATGCTTGCGGCTGTCCGCTGCGACCTCCCATTTCATGGCGAAATCGTCCTGCGGATCGACGCTGCCATCCTTCGGGGGAAGGTCGCGAACGTGACCGAACGAGGCTAGAACGGTATAATCGTCGCCAAGATATTTGTTGATCGTCTTGGCCTTGGCCGGAGATTCGACGACGACGACAGGCATGCGGATTCCTTCGCGATGATTCGGGCCGGGAAAATGGGCGTCCTCACCCCGACTGTCAACGCCACCCTTCTTTCATGCCAAATATCCCACGGGGGTCCGGGGGTGTGAAACCCCCGGCGGGGCGGCTTCAGATACCATCCCCCACGAAGGCTTTTTCCACAACGAACTCCTTGGGTTCGCTGTTGGCGCCCTCGCGCATGCCGAAGCCTTCCAGCACCTCTTTGACGTCCACGTTGAACGCCAGGCTGCCACAGATCATTGCGCGGTCATTCGCCGGATCCATGGGCGGCAGGCCCAGATCGGCGAACACCTTGCCCGAGGTCATGTTGTCGGTGATCCGGCCCATCAGAGGGGTCTCTTCGCGGGTCGTGGTCGGGTAATACAGCAGACGACTGGCGAATTCCTCGCCATAGATCTCGCCCAGCAGCGGGTCGTGACGCAGGTTCTCGACCAGCTCGCGGCCATAGGTCAGCTCATCGGCGGTGCGGCAGGTGTGCATCATGATGACCTGCTCATAGCGCTCATAGGTCTCGGGATCGCGCATCAGGCTGGCGAAGGGCGCAAGCCCCGTGCCGGTCGCCAAGAACCACAGCCGCTTGCCGGGCAGCAGCGCATCCAGCACCAGCGTGCCGACGGGCTTCGGGCGCAGGATGATCTCGTCGCCCTCCTGAATGTGCTGCAGTTTCGAGGTCAGCGGCCCGTCCGGGACCTTGATCGAATAGAATTCCAGCTCATCGTCCCAGTTGGGCGAGGCGATGGAATAGGCGCGCAGGATCGGTTTCCCGTTCTCGCCCGGCAGGCCGATCATCACGAACTCGCCCGAGCGGAAGCGCAGGCTGGCCGGACGCGTGACGCGGAAGGAAAACAGACGGTCCGTCCAGTGCTTGACCGAGGTGACGGTCTGCGCATCGGGAAGCGTCTTGGCGGGTTTGACGGCAAGTTCGGCCACGGAAAGATCCAGTGTCATGTCGAATTCCTGACTTATCTAGTCGATGACTGCGCGGTTTGAAAGCCCGGTTCAGCCCGCAAGGCGCGACCGATGGTCCCAGTCCTTCCAGTCGGCCCGGTCCAGCCATTGCGCCTCGGGCTGTCGCGCGGCCAGCGCGGCCGAGATGCGAACCTCGTCAAAGCCCACGCGCCGCGCCATGGCATATTGATCGGCGATCAGCCCGCCGACGGCGCGCAAACGCCCCGTATAGCCCTGCTCGCGCAGCATCCGGGCCAGCGTAAAGCCGCGCCCGTCGGTCATCGCCGGGAAGTCGATGGCGATCAGCGGCTGGTCCAGATGGCCCGCCAGCGTGGCCGGATCAGTGTCCGAGGTCAGCAGCACCGGCTCGGCCCCGTCATAGGGGTGGAAGCCATCGTCACGGACAAGGATGAAATCGCTCATGCTTTCGCTCCTGCGCGGACCATCTGCCCGCCGATGAAATGAATGCCGCATTCGGTCTTCTGGCTGCCGCGCCAGCGACCGGCGCGGGGGTCTTCGCCCGGCTTGACCGGCGAGGTGCAGGGCGCACAGCCGATCGAGGCATAGCCCTTGGCGACCAGCGGGTGGCGCGGCAGGTTGTTCTCGATCATGTAATCCTGCACGTCCTGCGAACGCCAATGCGCCAGCGGATTGATCCGCAGCCGCGAGGGCGGCTCGGCCTCGAAGAACTCAAGCTGCTGGCGCTCGCCGCCCTGAAAACGCTTGCGACCGGTGATCCAGGCGTCGAATTTCGACAGCTCGCGCTCCAGCGGGATGGTCTTGCGGAAATCGCAGCAGGCATCGGTGTTGAACTGATGCAGCGTCCCGTCGGGATCGTTCAGCGCCACCTCGCGTTCCGAGGCGCGGATCACCCGCACATCGGTCAGGCCCAGCTTGCGCGTGACCTCCAGCTGATAATCCAGCGTTTCCTGAAACAGCATCATCGTGTCGATGAACAGGACCGGAGTCCCCGGCGCCACGACCGAGACCATATGCAACAGCACCACCGATTCCGCCCCGAACGAGGACACCAGCGACGTCGACCCCAGATCGGGGTCGCGCAGCGCACGCCGCAACACCTCGGTCGCGGCATGGTGTTTGTAGCGGTCGTTCAGCCGTACGGCACGCCCGTCCAGCGTCTGATCAAGCATCGGCGGGGTACAGCGCCGCCTTGAACGGAGCCACTCCCAGGCGACGATAGGCGTCGATGAAACGCTCTTCCTCGCTTTCGCGCAGGTCAAGATAGGTGTCGATCAGGCGGTCGATGGCAGGCACGACCTCTTCGGCGGGGAAGCCCGCACCGGCGCGCTGGCCGATGGCCGGGATGTCATAGCCGTCGCCGCCCAGCGTGATCTGATAGTTCTCGACCCCTGCGCGATCCAGACCCAGAATGCCGATATGGCCCAGGTGGTGGTGTCCGCAGGCGTTGATGCAGCCCGAGATGCGGATGTCGATCTTGCCGATGTCGTCTTCCAGCTCGCGCTGGCGGAAATGCTCGGCAATGTCCTGCGCGATCGGGATCGAGCGGGCGGTGGCCAGCGTGCAGTAGTCCATGCCCGGGCAGGCGACGATATCGCTGATCAGCCCCGCATTCGCGGTCGCCAGCCCCGCGTCCTTCAGCGCCGCATAGATCGCGGGCAGGTCGGATTTGTGGACATGCGGCAGCACGACGTTCTGGTCATGCGCGATGCGGATATCGGAATGGCCGTATTGCTGCGCGAGATCGGCCAGCAGGCGCATCTGTTCGGCCGAAGCGTCGCCCGGCGTCGTGCCGCGACCCTTCAGCGTCACGGTAACGCTGGCATAGCCCGGGATCCGATGGGCCGAGAGGTTGGTGTCGGTCCAGCTGCGGAAGGCGGCATTCGCGGCGCGCGTGGCCTCGAAATCGCCCTCACCCTCATGGCGGAATTCGGGCGCGGCATAGACGGCCTTCAACTCATCCAGCAGCGCCTGATCGACGCCGGTGAAGGCGGCGCGGCGATTGAGGAATTCAGCCTCAATTTCCTCGCGCATGACGTCAAGCCCACGCTCGGCCACGGTGATCTTGATCCGGGCCTTGTATTTGTTGTCGCGGCGGCCAGCGAGGTTATAGGCCGAGATGATCGCCTCGACATAGGGCAGCAGGTCGGCTTCGGGCAGGAACTCACGAACCACCTGACCCAGCAGCGGCGTGCGGCCAAGGCCGCCCCCGATCCAGACCTGGAAGCCCAGCTCTCCGGCCTCGTTCTGGCGCAGGCGCAAGCCGATGTCATGGGCCGCGATAACGGCGCGGTCCTTGTCGCCGCCCGAGATCGCGATCTTGAACTTACGCGGCAGGAACTGGAATTCGCCGTGGTCGGTCGACCACATGCGCAGCAGTTCCGCATAGGGGCGCGGATCGGTGACCTCATCGGCGGCAGCACCAGCAAAGGCGTCGGTGGTGACGTTGCGGATGGTGTTGCCCGAGGTCTGGATCGCATGCAGACCGGCATCGGCCAGCGCGTCCAGCATGTCCGGAATGTCCACGAGCTTGGGCCAGTTGTACTGGATGTTCTGGCGCGTGGTAAAATGGCCGTAGCCCTTGTCCCATTTCTCGGCCAGCAGCGCCAGCGTGCGCATCTGGTCGGGCTTGAGCGTGCCATAGGGGATCGCCACCCGCAGCATATAGGCATGCAGCTGCAGATAGACGCCGTTCATCAGGCGCAGAGGACGAAATTCCTCTTCGGTCAGGCTGCCATCAAGGCGACGCTCGACCTGACGGCGAAACTGGGCCGAGCGGTGGCGCAGGTATTCATTGTGCTGGGGTCTGACGTCAAACATTGCTGGCCTCAAGTTCGGCTTGCTTTCCATGGAAGTAGTTGGACGGGCCGCGACGGCGGAAAGCCTCGCGGAAATGGGTAGGTTCGGGACGGCCATCGGGACCACGGCGGGCCTCGGCCAGATAGGGGCCGACCACCAGATTGTCCTGCGAAATGGCGTCGAGCAGCGCGAGATCGGCAATCGCCTCATCCTCGTAAAGCTGCGCCTCGGCCGGGTCCGAGGTCCAGCCGCCATCCAGCATCCACACGCAATGGCCCTGGCGCAGGTCATTCGCGGTGATGACGGCGGGGGTCGCGGCGGAGGGAGTAAAGCCTTTGGACATGGCGGAACCTCATGAAAAATCTTCCCCTAATATAGAAAAAAATTCGCCATATTGACGAGTGGGCGATAAAAATAAGAAACAGGTTCCAACACCGGGACAGCCAAGGGAACGAGATTTTACAATGAGCCAAGACGGGCAAACACCTATCCGGCTGGACGGGACAGATCGGAAAATCCTGTCTCTGCTGCAGACCGATGCGACCCTGTCGCTGGACGATATCGCGGCCCGCGTGGGGGCCTCGAAGACGCCGGTCTGGAATCGGATTCGCAAGCTGAGAGACGCGGGCGTCATCCGCGCGCAGGTCGCCCTGCTGGACCCCGATCAGCTGGGGTTGGAGGCCTGTTTCTTCGTCCTGATCCGCACCAGCGAGCATGATGTCGAATGGGCGCAGAAGTTCCTGAAGGCGGTGCGCGCACGTCCCGAGGTGATCGAGGCGCACCGGCTGGCCGGGGACATCGACTATATCCTGAAGGTTCAGGTGCGGAACGCCCGCGCCTATGACCGCTTCTATCAGGCGCTGATTTCAGAGGTGAAGATCCACAACGTCACGGCGCTTTTGTCGATGGAAGAGCTGAAGGCGACGACGGCCCTGCCGCTGGGATAAAGTCCGCGCGGCCGGGCCAGGGGGCGCGGCCGCATGGGTATTTGGGCAACGAAGAAATTCGTGCTTGGGGTCTAGTCGAGGGTGGCCAGTGCTTTCGGCAGCGCCTCGGCAAGGTGGTCGAGTTCGGTGGCCGGGCCGCAGGAAATGCGGATGCAGCGGTTCATCGGCGCGACGCCCGGCATGCGCAGGAAGATGCCCTGTGCCTCAAGCGCGTCGAGGAGGGCGCGGGCGTAGCTTGCGTCGCGGCCGCAATCGACGGCAACGAAATTCGTGGCCGAGGGCAATGCACGGAGGCCGTTTGCGGCAGCGATGGTGCCGATGCGATCGCGAGCGGCGGCGACCTGCGCGACCACCTCTTGCAGCCAGTTCTGATCGGCCAGTGCCGCCAGCGCGCCGATCTGCGCCGCGCGGTTCATGCCGAAATGGTTGCGGATGCGGTCGAACCCGGCGATCAGCTCGGCCGGGCCGATGGCGTAGCCCACGCGCGCGCCGGCCATGCCGTAGGCCTTGGAGAAGGTCCGGAAGCGGATGACGTTCGGGTTTTCGGCCTCGATGTGCGGAATGGCCGAGGCGGGGGCGAATTCGGCATAGGCCTCATCGAGGATCAGGAGCGCGGTTTCGGGCAGGGCACGGACCATCGCCTCGATCCGCGCGCCGTCGTGCCAGCTGCCCATGGGGTTGTCGGGATTGGCCAGATAGGTCAGCCGCGCCCCGGTCTCCACCGTCGCGTCCAGAAGCGCGTCGGGGTCCTCGGCGTCGTCGAGGTAGGGCACGGTGCGCAGGGTGCCGCCATAGCCCGCGACGTGATAGTTGAAGGTCGGATAGGCCCCCGCCGAAGTGACCACGACCTCACCCGGGGCGATCATCAGCCGCGCCAGCAGCCCCAGAAGCGCATCGATGCCTTCGCCCAGCATGATGTTTTCGGGCGCGACGCCGTGATGCGCGGCCAGTGCGTGGCGCAGCTCATGGCTTTCGGGATCGCCGTATTTCCAGATCTCCGAGGCCGCGCGGGCCATCGCCTCGACCGCGAGCGGCGAGGGGCCGAAGCCGTTTTCATTGGCCCCCAGCCGGGCGAGGAAAGGCGCGCCGCGGCGGCGCTCCAGCGTCTCGGGCCCGGTGAAGGGGATGGTCGCGGGAAGGGCGGCGGCGATAGGGGCGAAACGAAATCTGCTCATATCGGGAAGGTGAAGCGGATTCGGCGATCCGCTGCAAGCCCCGATCAGGCCCTCACTTGCGGCGCGGCTGGTCGGTATCGCCCTGCATGAGGCGGCGGTCCTCGTCCAGTTCCAGCCACATGGCGTTCAGGACCGCGAACCCCGCCGCCAGAGGCAGGCCCAGCATCCAGGCAAAATACCACATCAGCTTGTCCTTTCAGTAGGCGTGGGTGTCGTTTTCATCGATACTCTCGGGCGTGACCTTGCCCCAGAGCACGCGGTAAACCCAGGCGGTATAGGCGATGATCAGCGGCAGGAAGATGACCCCGGCCACCAGCATCACGAACAGCGTCTGATGCGAGGACGAGGCGTCCCAGACCGAAAGCGAGCTGGTCGGATGGGTCGAGGACGGCAGGATGAACGGGAACATCACCAGCCCGACCGAAGAGATCATGCCGAAGATCGCCATTTGCGAACAGAGGATCGGCAGCGTGTCCCGCCCCGAGCGCAGTGCGCCAATGGCCAGCAGCGTGCCCAGAAAGCCCAAGACCGGGGCGATCAGGATCCACGGGCGTTCGCCATAGGCGGCCAGCCAACTGCCCTGCCGCAGGACCTCATGGATCAGCGGGTTCGAGGGGCCGTCATGCGCGGGTGGCGTGACGAAAGCATAGCCGGTGACGCCAAAATACAGCCAGAGCCCCGCCAGCGCATAGCCCGCCAGCACGACAAGCCCCGCACGTACCCCATAGCGGCGGGCGCGGGACTGGAGGTCTCCGGTCGTTTTCAGCACCAGCCAGCCCGCGCCATGCAGGACCAGCAGCGCCAGCGAGACGACACCGCAAAGCAGCGCAAACGGGCGCAGCAGGCCGAAGAACTTGGCAAAAAGCCCGCCCTCATAGACTGGCATCAGGCTGGGGGTCAGGTGGAACGGCACGCCCAGAAGGACATTGCCGACCGCCACACCGAAAAGCAGCGCAGGCACCGCGCTGCCGATGAAGAGCGCCCTGTCCCACATGGCCCGCCAGCGCGGGTCCTTGCGTTTGCTGCGATATTTGAACGCGACCGGGCGCAGGATCATTGCGCCAAGGATCAGGAACATCGCCAGATAGAAGCCCGAGAAGCTGATGGCATAAAGCGGCGGCCATGCGGCAAAGATCGCGCCACCGCCCAGAATGAACCAGACCTGATTGCCCTCCCAGACCGGGCCCATGGTGTTGAAGACCACCCGCCGCTCGATATCCGTGCGGGCGACGAAGGGCAGCAGCGTCCCTGCCCCCATGTCGAAACCGTCGGTCATGGCGAAGGCGATCAGAAGCACGCCCATCAGCAGCCACCAGATGACGCGCAGGGCCTCGAATGAGATCAACTCATAAAGGATCATCTTGCGATCTCCTTGCTCGGGGACAGGCGCGCGCGATGGCGGGCCATCCAGTCATCGGTCAGCGTCACATCGTCATGCGGGCCCTTGCGGATGTATTTCAGCATCAACCCGATCTCGACCACGAAGAGCGCCGAATAGAGCAGGAAGAAGCCCATCAGGGTCAGCCCGACCTCGGCCACGCTGAGATTGCTGACCGACATGGCGGTCGGCAGCACGCCGTCGACCGTCCAGGGCTGGCGGCCGAATTCGGCGACGATCCAGCCCATCTCGACCGCGATCCAGGGCGCGGGGATCATCACGACGGCCAGGCGCAGCGCCCAGCCCGGAAAGCGCATGTTGCGAAACGAGGCGCGCCAGAAGAAATAGACCATCAGCAGGATGAAGCTGAAGCCCAGCCCGACCATGATGCGGAAGGCCCAGAAGATCGGCCAGACGGTGGGGACCGTATCGGCCGCCGCCTGCTTGATCTGGGCATCACTCGCCTGACGCGGATCGTCGATGTAGCGTTTCAGCAGATAGGCATAGCCCAGGTTTTCCTCATGCTGGCGGAATTCGGCGATCAGGGCGGGGTCGACGCCGGTGGCGGTGTGCTCCTGTATCTGCATTAGCAGGTCATATGCGGTCAGCCCGTCACGCACGCGCTGTTCCGATTCCGCCTCAAGCTCGTCGAAGCCGGGGATCTGCTCGGTCAGCGAGCGGGTGCCGATCAGCCCCATCACATAGGGGATATGGATGGCCCATTTCGTGTCGCGCGTCTCTTGCTGGGGCAGGCCAATCAGGGTGAAGGCCGCAGGCGCGGGCTGGGTTTTCCACATCGCCTCGATGGCGGCCATCTTCATCTTCTGGTTCTGACCGGTGTCATAGCCCGACTCGTCGCCCAGCACGACCACCGACAGCGCGCCCGCCAGCCCGAAGGCCGAGGCGACCGCGATCGAGCGGCGGGCCAGTTCGATATGCCGCCCCTTCAGCAGATACCAGGCCGAGACCCCCAGCACGAAGACCGAGGCCGTCACATAGCCCGCGCTGACGGTATGGACGAATTTCGCCTGCGCGACGGTGTTGAAGACGACGTCATAAAAACTGACCAGCTCCATGCGCATGGTAACCGGATTGAACTCGGCCCCCACGGGGTTCTGCATCCAGCCGTTCGCAATCAGGATCCACAGCGCCGAGAAATTGGTGGCGATGGCGACCAGCCAGGCCACCATCAGGTGCCCGCGGCTCGACAGCCGGTCCCAGCCGAAGAACCACAGGCCGACGAATGTGGCCTCCATGAAGAAGGCCATCAGCCCTTCCAGCGCCAGCGGCGCGCCGAAGATGTCGCCGACATAGTGCGAATAGTAGGCCCAGTTCATGCCGAACTGGAACTCCATGGTGATGCCCGTGGCCACGCCAAGGGCAAAGTTGATCCCGAATAATGAGCCCCAGAACTTGGTCATCTGCCGCCAGATCGGGCGGCCGGTCATCACATAGACCGTCTCCATGATCGCGACGATCACGGACAGTCCAAGGGTCAGCGGAACGAACAGAAAGTGAAAAAGAGCGGTTGAGGCAAATTGCAACCGCGAAAGCTCGACAACACCGAAGTCCATGATCTTCTCCTGCTGCGTCGGGACAGGTTAGGACAATTCCATACGGAAATCAGCCCCCTGAAGATCACTGGGACGATGTGACGCAAGGACAATCGCGGCTTGTGGCAGGGCCTGACGGATGCCCGCCAGCACCGCCCTGGCGGTGGCCGCGTCCAGCCCCTCGGTCGGCTCATCAAGGATCAGGAGTTGCGGCTGGCGCAGGATCGCACGGGCCAGCGCCAGCCGCCGCTGCTCGCCGCCCGAAAGCCCCGCGCCTCCGTCCTTCAGCCACAGATCCAGCCCGCCCCGCAGGTGATCCAGCCTGACGGCCTGCAGAGCGGCCAGCAGTTCGGCATCCTCAGCAACGGGCGCGGCCAGCGCCAGATTGTCGCGCAGGGTTCCGGCGATCAGCGCCGGGCGCTGCGGCACCATGGTCAACCGGGCGCGCAGCTCGCCCTCGTCCCAGTCTGTGGGCCGGATACCGCCAAGCCGGATCGGCGGCTCCGCATCCGGGCCAAGTCCCGCGATCCGCTCCAGCAAGGTGGTCTTCCCCGCCCCGCTGGGACCCGAGACCGCCAGCACCTGCCCCGCGCCAAGGGTCAGATCGCCGATGGTCAGGGGCAGCACCGCGCCCGTCTGCGCCGTGCCTTGCGGGGCGGGGATCTCCAGCATCGGCCCCACGCGCTGCGCCGCGTCGCGGATGCGGCCATATTCCGTGACCATCCGGCGCAAAGGGGCGGTCGCCTCGCCCAGTGCCAGCGCGGCAAAGAAACACGCCCCGGCAATAGCGGGGCCGAATGCGCCGCTCTCGACACCCATCGCGCCCAAAGCCAGCGCGCCGCCCATCGTCGCCGCCCGGGTCAGATCCAGGATCAGCGCCGCATCCCGTTCGTCCAGGTCCTGAAGCGCGGCCATCTCGGCCACCCGCGCCTCGGCCTGCATGGCCTGTGCCAGCTGGTGCGGCAGGCGGCCATGGATCGCCAGATCATCCCGCGCGGCGATCAGGTCCAGCGTGTAGCGGCCAAAGGCGGCGCGCGCGGCCAGTTCCTGCGCCGCTGTCCGAGGCCCCCGCCGCGCGCCCCAAAGGCCCGCCGCAATGGCCCCGCCCAGATGGGTGCCTGCGATCCAAAGCGCCATCACCCCACCCGCCAGCCAGCCGATCAGCCCGCCCACCGCCACAATCGCGATCAGCCCCGCAACCAGCGGCATCACCACCCGCAATGGCAGCGCATCCAGCGTATCGGTATCGGCCACGACCTGCGCCAGCGCCGCGCCGCGCCTTTGGCGCTGAAGCTGCCGCCAGGGCGCACGGGCCAGCCCGCCCAGCACCATCAGCCGCAGCGCCGCCACGCCGCGCAGCGTCGCGTCATGTCCCAGCCACCGCTCTCCATAGCGCGAGGTGGTGCGCAACAGCGCCAGCCCGCGGATCGAGGCCGCAGGGCGAAAAACGTCGAACATGCCCCCCGCACCCGCCAACCCTGCCAGGGCGGTCGCGCTGATGAACCAGCCCGAGAGCACCAGCAGCCCCGCCCCGGCCAGCAGCACGACCACCGCCAGCAGCATCGCCCGCCCCATATGGCCGCCCGCCGCCATCACCCGCCAGATCCGCCACATCATGGCGCGCCCAACCGATATTCACGCCCGATGGCCGCGATCAGCGCGGGGTCGTGGGTCGCCACGATCAGCCCGGCCCCGCCGCGATGCGCCGCCAGCAGGCCCTGCGCCACCCGTTCGGCCGTGCCGGCATCCAGATCGGCTGTGGGTTCATCGGCAAGGATCCAGCCGGGTGCGCCATAAAGCGCGCGCGCCAGCGTCAGCCGCCGCGCCTCGCCGCCCGAAAGCCCCGCGCCCCTCTCTCCCAGCCGGGTGGCTTGCCCCTCAGGCAGCCCCTCGGGCAGGTGATCCGCCGCCGCCGACCGCAGGGCGGCGTCCAGATCGCCCGCGCGTCCCATCCGCAGATTCTCCTCCAGCGAGGCATCAAGGAAATGCACGGCCTGCGGCATCCAGCCCAAGCCCGCCCGCCATGCATCAGCGTTCTGCGCGTCCAGCGCCTGCCCCGCCACCAGCACCTGCCCCGCCTCGGGCGCCTCCAGCCCCGCCAGCAGGCGCAGCAGCGTGCTTTTGCCCGAGCCACTCGGCCCGGTCAGCACCAGCGCCTCGCCCGCCCGCAAGTCGAGGTCAGGATAGGCGATCCCGCGATGACGCAGGCCCCGCAGCGCAATGCCACCAACCGCCAGAGGCACCGCAGGCGCCCCCAAACCAGGCATGGCCGGAGCCTCGGCCATCTCCTGCGCGATCAGCGCCGCCGCCGCATCGGCCGAGGCGCGGTCATGCCAGGCCGCCGCCAGATCGCGCAGCGGCTGATAGAACTCGGGCGCGATCATCAGCAGAAACAGCGCCTGCCCCACGCTCAGCGGCGCGCCCCACATGCCGAAGCCGAAATGCCCCAGCAGCGAAAAGCCGCAGAAGACCGCCATGATCGCCACGCCAAGCGCCGCAAACAACTCCAACACGGTCGAGGACAGGAAGGCGATGCCCAGCACCTGCATGGTGCGCGCCCGCAACGCCTCGGCGGCGCGACCGAACTCGTCCCGCAGCCGCTGACCCGCCCCCAACAGCCGGATGTCGGGCAAAGCGGCCACGCGATCGGCCAGCAGGGCGCCAAGGCTGCTCATCTCCTGAAACTGCGCGCGGCTGGCGCGCCCGGCGGCATGGCCGACCAGCGCCATGAAGACGGGGATCACCGGCCCGGTCAGCAGAAGGATCAGCCCCGCCGCCCATGAGACCGCGAATGCGCACAGCAAAATGACCAAAGGCACGACCGCCGCCCGCGCAAAACCCATGCCGTAGCGCACGGCATAGGGCACGATGGCCGCCGCCTGATCGCCCGCCACCAGCGCCAGCGCCCCCGCACGCGGCAGGACCGCCCGACCCGAGACAACCTGCAACAACTCGCCCCGAAGCCGGGTCACAGCCCCCAAAGCCGCGCGCTGCGCCACCCCCTCAGCCAGATGGTTCAGGCCCCCGCGCGCCAGCCCGCAGGCCACAAACCCCAGGATCACGCCCAAGGAAACCCCACGCCCCTCGACCAGCCCCGCCAAGACCCAGGCGGCACAGCCCGCCATCGGCAGCCAGCAAAGATGCGCAATCACCGAAAGCAAGGCGGCCAAACGCAAGGCCCGCGCCTCTGGCGCCAGCAAGCGCCGGGCTGCACCGCGTTCCGCCCCGTCCTGCTCCATAATCCGCCGTTTTCCTGCCTCAACTCGCGCTCAGGCTAACGGCCCCCGCCCGCATTGCAAATGCGGCGCTCTGTCCAAACGCGGCCTTTCCGACTATGACGCCCCCCAACCCCAGCCCGGAACGGACCAGCACGCGTGACCAAACTCTACATCGATGCCGACGCCTGCCCCGTCAAATCCGAGGCCGAACGCGTCGCCACCCGCCTGCGCATCCCGATGATCCTCGTCTGCAACGGCGGCATCCGGCCCTCGCAGAACCCGCTGGTCTCGCTGATCGTGGTGCCCGAGGGCCCGGACGTCGCCGACCAATGGATCGCGGCGGAATGCGGCCCCTCGGATGCGGTGGTGACCGCCGACATCCCGCTGGCCGACCGCTGCCTCAAGGCAGGCGCGCGGGTCATCCAACCCAATGGCGAGATCCTGACGCAGGCCAATATCGGCCCCCGCCTCGCCGCCCGCGATCTGATGAGCGATATCCGCTCGGCCGACCCCTTCCACCAGACGCGCGGCGGCCATGGCTTTTCCAAAGCCGACCGCTCCCGCTTCCTGCAATCGCTGGACCGGGTGCTGGGCGAACTCTTGCGCCAAGGCTGACCGCCCGCGCGCTTCTTTCATGTCGAAATATCCCGGGGGGCAGCGCTTGCGCTGCGGGGCAGAGCCCCACCTTCTTCACCCAGACGTCAAAACGCCTTGAAGGTCATCGTGGTCAGCGTCCGGCTGATGTCGGGGATGTCGAACAGGTTCTCCGACAGGAAGCGGCCGACATCCTGATCCTCGGGGACATAGACCTTGGCAATCAGGTCGAACTCGCCCGAGGTCGAGTAAAGCTCGCTCACCACCTCGCGGTCATAGATGGCATCGGCAACCTCATAGGTCTTGCCGGGCGAGCAACGGAACTGAACGAAAACGGGCCGCATCTTCACCTCGCTTGCTGTGCCTTGGCTGAACCTAGCCCGCCGTGGGGGCGGTGGTCCAGTGCCCCCGCGCCAGCCCGCGCCAGAAACGCCACATCAACAGCAGCGCCGCCACCGACAAACCGGCGACCAGCCCCAGCCACAATCCGGCCGGGCCGATCCCCGCAACAAAGGCCAGCCCATAGGCCACCGGCATGCCGATCAACCAATAGCTCACCGCCGCAATGATCATCGGCACGCGGGTGTCCTGCACGCCCCGCAGCAGGCCAAGCGCGATCACCTGCAAGGCATCGGTCAGCTGGAACAGCGCGGCATAGAACATCAGATAGACGGCAATCTCGACAATCGCCGGGGTCTCGGGATGGGTCGCGTCCAGATACAGCTCGACCAGCGGGCGCGGGAACCATTCGAAGACCGCCACCGCCATCAGCGCCACCACGATCGAGACGACGGTCACCGTCAGCGCCGCATCCTTCATGAAGGCGGCGTCATTGCGCCCCTTCGCCTGCCCCGCCCGCACCGTCGCCGCATTCGACAGGCCCAGATGCACCATGAAGGTGATCGAGGCCAGCTGCAGCGCAATCCCATGCGCCGCCAGCTCGCGCGTGCCGATCCAGCCCATCATCATGTTCGAGCCGACGAACAGCCCGCCCTCGGCCACCATGGTCAGGCCAATGGGCATGCCCAGCCGGAACACCGCCCGCATCGCGGACCAGTCGGGCCGCCACCAGCGCTGGAACAGGCGATAGCGCCGCGCCGTCGGCAGCCAGCGCGCATAGGCGATCAGCAGCACGAATTGCAGCACCTGCACCGAGAGTGACGCGATGGCCGAGCCCCGCACGCCCAGCTCGGGCGCGCCCAGATTGCCGAACAGGAAGACCCAGTTCAGGAAGATGTTCACCGGCAGGCCCGCCAGCGTGACCAGCATCACCACCTTGGGCTTTTCCATCGCCGCCAGATAGCTGTTCAGCGTCAGCGCCCCCAACATCGGGATCAGGCCAAAGCCTGCGATGCGCAGGAAATCCTGCGCCAGCCCCGCCACCACCGGCTTCTGGCCAAGGGCCAGCAGGATCGGCTCGGACCACCACATCAGCGGCATGACCAGCAGCGAATAGATCAGCGACAGCCACAGCGCCATCCGGGCCGAGCGCCGCACTTCGGCCTCGTCCCCGCGCTGGATGGCCGAGGCGATGACGCCCATCACCCCGATCCCGAAGCCCATGCCCAGAAAGAACATCAGGTTGAAGAATGAGGTGGCGATGATCAGCGCGGCCAGCGGATCGACCCCGTACCAGCCCACCAGAACGGTGTCGCTGACATGGATCGCCATGCGCGACAGATGGCTGCCGACCAGCGGCAACCCAAGCGCCAGAGTGGCGCTGACATGCGGGACGAAACGAACGAGAGTCATTCCTCTGCCTTATCCCTGCGCCGATCATTGGGCAAGCGCCTGCAAGACGGGCCATCCGACGCCTGCAAACTGCTGCGAAATGGCCACGGATCGGGGGCGGATCAGGGGCGGATCTCGACCTCGGTGCCGATGCGGGTCAGGGCGAAAATCTCTTCGATCTCGTCATCGTCGATGGCGATGCAGCCCTCGGTCCAGTCGCCCTTCACCCGGAAACCATCGGGGATCGTGTTCGGCTGACCATGGATCATGATGTCGCCGCCCGGATCGAAGCCGCCCGCCCGCGCCGCGCGGCGGTGCTGGGGCTGCGGATAGTCGATGCCCAGCGACAGGTGAAAGCGGCTTTGCGGGTTCAGCCGGTCAACGCGGAAGACACCCTCGGGCGTGCGCCCGTCGCCCTGCCGCGACTTGTTGCCGTCGGGCGAGAAGCCAAGCGCGATCTTGTAGATCTTGGCCGGGCCTTCCTGCTGAAACACCGTCATCCGCCGCGCCTGCTTTTCAATCAGGATGCGCTGCACCGGGCTGGTCAGTTCGGGCGCGACCGAGGTCTGCGGGATGTAGTGATCGGGCATTTCGGGGGCCGGAACCGGCTCCAGCCCCGCGCGCAGATAGACATAGCCGCCCCAGATCAGAAAGGCGATCGACAGCGCCGAGAACAGCGAGGCCAGGCGTTTCATCTGTCGATCTCCTTTCTGGTGCAGGCGCTATTGCAGGTCGCTGAAGGCAGCAGTCAGACGCCGCCCGGCTTCCTCCACGCGGGCGCGCGGCGTGGCAAGGTTGAAGCGCATGAACTGCTGGCCGCCCTCGCCGAAGGTCGGGCCGTGGTTCGCGGCGATGCCCGCGCCTTGCGCGATGCGGCGCTCGATCTCGGCCTGATCCATGCCGGTGCCGGAAAAATCGACCCATGCCAGATAGGTCGATTGCAGCGGCATCGAGCGCAGCCCCGGAATCGCATTCACCGCCGCGTCGAAGATCTGCCGGTTGCCGTCCAGATAGGCGACCAGCGCGTCGACCCATTCCGCCCCTTCGGGCGAATAGGCGGCTGCGACCATGTTCAGCCCGAACAGCCCCGGCGAAATGCCCATTGCCGCCATTTTCTGCGTCAGCTTCTTGCGCAGATCGGGGTCGGAAACGATCATATTGCCGATATGCGCGCCCGCGATGTTGAAGGTCTTGGTCGCGGCGGTCAGCGTGATCAGCCGGTTGCGGACCTCGGGCGCGGCGTTGGCCAGAACCGTATGGCCCTGCCCGCCCGGCATCACCAGATCATGATGAATCTCATCCGAGATCAACAACAAGTTGTGTCTCTCACAGAAGGCGGCGACCTCGCGCAGCTCCTCGGGCGTCCAGACGCGGCCGCCGGGGTTGTGCGGCGAACACAGGATCAGCATCTTTTCCTTGCCGGTCAGCATGCCTTCCCAGCGGTCCCAGTCCATGGCGTAAAGCCCGTCCTTCTGCGTCAGCGGCAGCTCGACCACCTCACGCCCGGCGGCGCGAACGACGCGGGCGAAGGCGTGATAGACCGGGGTCATCAGCACCACGCCGTCGCCGGGCTGGGTGAAGGCATCGACGCACAGCGCGGTGCCGTTCACCAGCCCATGCGCGGTCAGGATCCATTCGGGCTGAACCTCCCAATCGTGGCGGTTCTTCATCCACCAGCGGATCGCGTCCAGATAGGGGCCATGCGCGCCCGGATAGCCATAGACCCCATGCGCGGCCATGTCCTCGACCGATTTCTGCACGGCGGCGGGCGGGCGGAAGTCCATATCGGCCACCCACATCGAGATGCCGGTGCGCGGGTCGACCCCATAGATCGCCTGCATATCGTCCCATTTCGAGCACTGCGTTCCCAGCCGGTCGATGTCTTCGTCAAAATTCGGGGTGGACATGGCTTTCTCCTGATTTCCTTGCATAGAATAACGGCTTGTTGCGCAGGTCCAACCCTTGCCCTAGATGATACGCATGACATTGCGAAATATTCTCATCCATCCCGATCCGAGGCTGAAAAAACACTGCGAGCCCGTCGCACGCATCACGCCCGAGATCGAAACGCTGGCCGCTGACATGCTGGCCACGATGTATGATGCGCCGGGCGTCGGCCTTGCCGCGCCACAGGTCGGTGAACTTCTGCGCCTTTTCGTGATGGATTGCGAAAAGGACCCCGAGGCCGAGCATCACCCGATCGTCATGCTGAACCCGGTGATCACCTGGTCCTCCGAGGGGCTGAATACCTATGAGGAAGGCTGCCTCTCGATCCCCGACCAATATGCCGATGTGACTCGCCCGGCCGAGGTCCGCGTCAGCTGGCTGGGGCTGGACGGCAAGGCGCATGAGCGTGAATTCGACGGCCTCTGGGCCACCTGCGCCCAGCACGAGATCGACCATCTGGATGGCAAGCTGTTCATCGACTACCTGAGCCCGCTGAAGCGCCAGATGATCACCCGCAAGATGGTCAAGCTGAAGCGCGAAAGGGCGCAGGCCTGACACGATCCGCCGATCCCGCCCTGACGCGGGGTCGCGTGCCGGAACTGCCGCGCCGGTCCCTCCGGCATTGACGTCACTCTGCCTGCCGTGCCGGCCCTGCAAAGGCGGGCGCGCAACAGCGAAGCCAAGCCATGACCGTCCGCCCTTTCCTGCCTCATACCGACCGCCGCCTGCACACCCCGGCCGAGCCTGTGAACGCGATCACCGAAACCGTGCGGATGATCTGGGACGACATGATCGACACCATGGACGCGATGCCCGGCGTGGGGCTGGCCGCGCCGCAGATCGGCATCATGCAGCGGCTGGCGGTGGTCGATGCCTCGGACAAGCGCGGGCAGGCGATCCGCATGGCCAACCCCGAGGTGCTGCACGCCTCGGTCCAGATGCGCACCCATGACGAGGCCAGCCCGAACCTGCCCGGCGTCTTTGCCCGGATCGAGCGGCCCCGCGCCGTCACCGTGCGCTTCCTGAATGCCGATGGCGAGATCGAGGAGAAGGACTTTGTCGGCCTTTGGGCCACCTCGGTCCAGCATCAGATCGACCATCTGAACGGCAAGCTTTACGTCGACCACCTGTCGCCCCTGCGGCGCAAGATGCTGGTCGCGAAATCCGACAAGCTGAACCGGCGCTAGCGACATGCGTCAGAGAGAGGATCACGTGCAGAACCGCAGAAGCCTGTTCTTCATCCCGGTCTTGCCGCTGCTGGTCGGGCTGCTGCTGGCGGCAGCCTCGCTGACGCCCTCGCTGATCCCGCGCGACGGCATCTTGCAGGGGGTTCTGGCCGGGATCTCGACGGCGGCGGGCTATGTGGTCATGCAGTTTCTGCTGTCGCTCTGGCGTTCGCTGGAGCTGCCGGTGTTCCGCGGGCGGGTCGCGGCGGTCCTGCACGCGCTGGTCGCCATTCCGGTGTTGGCGACGCTGGTCTTCTGCGTGCTGAAATCGCGCGAGTGGCAGAATGGCATCCGCGAACGCATGGGCATGCCGCTGCTGGAAGTCAGCAACACCACCAAGACGATGCTGGTGGCGCTGGCGGTGTTTCTGGCGCTGTTCGTGATCGGGCTGCTGGTGCAGGCGCTGTTTGATCTGCTGCGCCGCCGTCTGGCGCGGCATATCCCGGCCAGAAGCGCCAATGTGCTGGGCCTTCTTCTGGCGGCGATGGTCGTGGTGACGGTCACCCGCGACGGCGTGGTCAGCTGGCTCTTCGGCATCGCCGACCGCTCCTACGCGGCGGCGCAACAGCTGGTCGACCCGGAAATTCCGCCGCCCGGTGAAAGCTGGAAGCCGGGATCGGCCAGTTCGCTGATCAGCTGGGAGCTGATGGGCAAACCCGGGCGCGATTTCATCACCAAGGGCCCCGGCCGCGACGTGATCGAGCGTTTCACAGGCCGCCCGGCCATGCCGCCGCTGCGCATCTATGTGGGCCGCGCGCAGGACGAATCGCCGCGCGAACGCGCCCGCATCGCGCTGGAGGAAATGAAGCGCGTCGGCGCCTTCACCCGCAAGATCCTGATCGTGGCCAGCCCCACCGGCACCGGCTGGATGGACCCGGCCAGCTATGACGCGCTGGAATACATGCATGACGGCGACGTGGCGACCGTGGCGGTGCAGTACTCTTATCTGCAAAGCCCGCTGGCCCTGATCTTTGAGACCCGTGCGGGCCTTGATCAGGCGACCGAGACCATGCAGGCCATCTATGACTACTGGCTGTCGCTGCCGGTGAACCAGCGCCCGCGCCTGTATATGCACGGGATCTCGCTGGGGTCGTGGTCGTCGATGTATTCCTTCAACCCGCTGCAGATGATCAATGAGCCGATCAATGGCGCGCTTTGGGCCGGGCCTCCCTTCCCGTCCGAGCTGTGGCGGCAGGCCAATGCCGCGCGCGACATGGACAGCCCCTTCGTCCTGCCGGTCGTCGATGATGGTCAGGTGATCCGCTATTCCAGCCAGTATTCCAAGCCCGACGCCCTTGGCACGCCTTGGGGCGGCGTGCGCATCCTGTTCATGCAGCACGCCAGCGACGCCATCGTCTTTTACGACCCGTCGTCGCTGTGGCGCGCGCCGGTCTGGATGAATGAGGCCCCGGCCCCCGATGTCTCGCCGCAGCTGTCCTTCACCCCCATCGTGACGCAGTTGCAACTGGCGGTGGACATGCTGGTCAGCACCTCGACGCCCAGCGGTTTCGGGCACAATTACCACGCGCATGAATATATCGACGGCTGGGTCGCCGTGTCGGAACCCGCTGGCTGGACCGCCTCTGACACCGACCGGCTGAAGGCGATCTGTGGCATCGGAGAGCAGCTGGGATGCCAAAACGACTGACCATCGGCCTGCTGCTGTTTCTGGCGCTGGTGGTTCTGGGCTTTTGCGCGAACACCGCCCGCAACGTCGCGCGCTGGCAGCCCTTCACCGAAACCCCGGCCGAGCGGTATGAGCTGCTGGCCTCGGGGTGGCGGTTGATCTCGCCCCCCGGACCGGGGCCGCACAAGGCGGCGGTGCTAATGTCGGGCTGCGACGGCGTGCATGACAACATGGACTTCTGGGCGGGCCGCTTCGTCGCGATGGGCCGGGCCGCGCTGATCGTCGACAGCCACCACCCACGCGGCATGGACCAGCATCAGGCATGGCGCGCCGTCTGCGCGGGCCAGATGCTGACCGGGGCCGAGCGTGCGGGCGACATCGCCGTCGCACTTGAGGCGCTGCATCAGATGCCCAACATCGACGCGCAGGACGTGATCGTCCTTGGCGCCTCGCATGGTGGCTGGGCGGTGATGGAGCTGTTGCAGCTTCTGGACCAGACCGAGCCGCCGCCGGGCCTCAGCGAATGGCCCGCGCGCCGCGACCAGCTGGCCCGCCAGATCGGGCCGGTGATCCTGCTTTACCCCTATTGCGGTCTGGCCAGCGGTGCGGGCGATGCGATCTGGCCCGAATGGGTGCGCGGGCTGATGATCCTGGCGGAAAAGGACAGCGTCGTCGACACCGAGAAATGCCTCGAAATGGCCGAGGGGCTGGTCGTTCAGGGGGCAAAGCTGGAGGTCACGGTGCTGCCCGGCGCGGATCACGGCTTTGACCAGAGCGAACGCTCGGTCCTGTCGCCGCTGAAATTCGACCAGCGCTACACCGATGAGGCCGTCAGGCTGATCGACCGCTTCCTGCAGGGTTTTGCCAATCCCGCGCCGCAGGGCTAGAACACCCGCACCAAATGCGAGGACATCATGCGCGTCATCTTCATGGGCACCCCCGATTTTTCCGTCCCCGCGCTGCGGGCGATTGCCGCCGAACATGAGGTCGTGGCGGTCTATTCGCAGCCGCCGCGCGCGGCTGGCCGGGGGCAGAAGCCGCGCCCTTCGCCCGTCCACAAGGCCGCGGAAGAACTGGGCCTGCCCGTCCGCACGCCCGAGCGGCTGAAATCGCCCGAGGATCAGGCCGAATTCGCCGCGCTTCAGGTGGATGTCGCGGTGGTCGTGGCCTATGGGCTGATCCTGCCACAGCCGGTGCTGGACGCGCCGCGTCTGGGCTGCCTCAACATCCACGCCTCGCTTCTGCCGCGCTGGCGCGGGGCCGCACCGATCCATCGGGCGATCATGGCGGGCGACAGTGAAACGGGCGTCGCCATCATGCAGATGGAGGCCGGGCTCGACACCGGGCCGGTGCTGGCCGAGACCCGCACCCCGATCACCGCCGAGGACACGACCGCGACGCTGCACGACCGGCTGTCGGCGATGGGGGCCGAGTTGATCGTCGCGACGCTGGCGCGCCTGCCCCTGCCCGCCACGCCGCAGGCCGAGGAGGGCGTGACCTATGCCCAGAAGATCGACAAGGCCGAGGCCCGCATCGACTGGACCCAGACCGCCAGCCAGATCGACCGCCAGATCCGCGCCCTGTCGCCCTTCCCCGGCGCATGGACCATGCTCGGCAGCGAACGCATCAAGCTGCTGCAATCCCGCGTCGTGCAGGGCAGCGGCCAGCCCGGAGAGGTGCTCTCGGGCTTCACCATCGCCTGTGGCGAAGGCGCGGTCGAGATCATCACCGCCCAGCGCGAAGGCAAGCGCCCCATGCCCGCGTCCGAGATCCTGCGTGGTCTGACCCTGCCCAAGCACCTCGGCTGACTGCGGCAAGTCGGCAACAGTCCTTGCGGATGCACAGGGCACCCCGGGGAAACCCGCCCTCAAGGTGCTACTTTTGGCGGACAGGCCGGATCGCAAGGCGACAGACGCCTTGCTCGTGCAGTTCCCCTATCCCGGCCGGTATTCTGTTTTCATTACGGAGTTTGGTATGGAAAATCTTGTGCGTGTCATGGCCGAGAACTGGTGGGTTCCGCTGCTACGCGGGATCGCCGCCATCCTGTTCGGCCTTCTCGCCCTCATCTGGCCGGGACTGACCGTCTATGTGCTGCTGGTGGCCTTCGGGGTCTATGCGATCATCGACGGCGTCATGGCCATCGTCATCGCCTTCCGCCGCCGCTCATCGGATGACAACTGGTGGGCCTGGCTGATCGAGGGGCTTCTGTCCATCGTCATCGGCGTCATGGCGCTGTTCTGGCCCGAAGCGACGGCGCTGGCGCTGATCATCTGGATGGCCGCCTGGGCCATCGTCGCGGGCGTCTTCCGCATTGTCGCGGCCATTCGCCTGCGCCGCGAGATCGAAGGAGAGTGGATGCTGGTCCTCAGCGGCCTGCTGTCGATCCTCTGGGGTGGGTTGATGCTGTATCTTCCGGCGGCGGGCCTGCTCAGCATCGCCTGGCTGATCGGGGTCTTCGCCATCGCCATCGGCCTGACGATGGTCTCGCTGGCGTTCCGTCTGCGCGGCATCAAGAACCGGCGCGAGGCGCGGGCCTGACACCCGCCACGGCCCACCCCTGTCACGTGCCGCGAGGTTTCGCGCGCGTGGTCGGGTCGGCCTCCAGCGGGTTTTCGGGCCAGGGATGACGGGGATAGCGGCCCCGCATGTCCTTGCGCACATCGGCGTAACCGCCCGCCCAGAACCCCGGCAGGTCCGTCGTCACGGCGATGGGCTTGCCCCCCGGCGACAGCATGCTGATCCGCAGCGGCCGGTTCCCCGTCATCGGATGACGCGCCACGCCGAAAAGCTCTTGCAGCTTCAGCTCGATCGAGGGCGTCTCGTGGTCGTAGTCAATCGGCACCTTCCGCCCCAGCGGTGTGGTGAAATGCGCCGGGGCCAAGCGGTCGAGTTGCTGCTGCCCCTCCCAGCCGATCCGGGCCTTCAGCGCCTCGGTCAGGTCCAGCGTGCGCAGATCACCCAGACTGCGGACCTTGCCCAGCCATGGCAGCAGCCATTCGGGATCGGCCAGCAGGCTGGCATCATCGACCGGTCCAAGCTGCGGCATCAGCGCGATCCGCGCCCGCAGACGCGCCGCGCCGGGGGTGAAACTCAGCCCGTTCGCCCGCAGCCCCTCCAGCGCCGCCCGCGCCATCGCGGCAGGGTCGGGGGCATCCAGTGCCCGGTCCGACAGCACCAGCGCACCCAGCCGCTCTTGCAGCCGCGAAAGGATGCGGTTGTCGCGCCGCGACCATTCGACCGCCTCGACGCTGGTGATCCGGTCGGTGTAAAGCGCGCGCAACTCGGCCTCGTTGAGCGTGGCGGCCATGCGGATGCGCGCCTCGCGGGTGTCGCCGTCCAGATCGGTCGCGACGATCAGCCGGTCATTGGTCAGCGCATCGCCCTCGGGCAGGATCGCGCCCTTGCCGCCTGAGAGGACATAGCGCGGCTGATCGCCCTTGCGGCGCAGCCCGATGCGGTCGGGATAGGCCAGCGCCGCCATCGCCCCAAGACCAAGCGGCGCGCCCCCCTTCGGGGCCAGCTTGCGCAAGCGGCGCGCCTCATCCCGGATGCGGTGCAGGGTGCCGGGGTTCGCGGGCCACGGATGGCGGTCGGCATAGACGCGCGCATCGCGGATCGCGGCCATCCGCAGGGCCATGTCGACGGGCGCGCCGGTCAAAGGGTCCCGCTCGGCCATCAGCGCGGCCAGTTCGGCGGCCTGCGCGCCCGCCAGCACCAGCATATGCGCCAGACGCGGATGCAGGGGCAGCGCCGCCAGCGCCTTGCCATGCGGGGTGATCCGGTCCTGCGCATCCAGCGCGGAAAGATCACGCAGCAGCGCGCGGGCCTCGGCCAGCGCGGCTTCGGGCGGAGGCGTCAGGAAGGCGAGTTCGCTGCCATCCGCCCCCCAGGCGGCCAGTTCCAGCGCAAGGCCGGTAAGGTCGGCCACGGCAATCTCGGGCGGGGCGAAGGCGGGCAGCGCGCCTTCTTCGGCCTTGCTCCACATCCGGTAGCAGATCCCCGCCGCGACACGGCCCGCGCGACCGCGGCGCTGTTCGGCCTCGGCGCGGCTGACGCGCTCGGTCACCAACCGCGACATGCCCGAGCCGGGATCAAAGCGCGCGCGCCGGGCGCGGCCCGCATCGACCACCACCTTGACGCCCGGAATGGTCAGCGAGGTTTCCGCAATCGAGGTCGCGAGCACCACCCGCCGCACCGGACCGGGATCGGACATCGCCGCGCGCTGCGCCGCGAAATCCATGGCGCCGAACAGCGGCACCACCTCGCAGGGCAGATGCGAGAGCGCGGCGGCGGTGCGCCGGATCTCTCCCTCGCCGGGCAGGAAGGCCAGGATCGTGCCGCCGGGGGTGTCGCGGGTCTGCGCCTCGGCCTCTAGGATCAGGCGGGCGGCCTCGGTGACAAGGCGGGTGCCTGCGGGCAGGGGCCGGGGCAGCCAGCGCGTCTCGACCGGGAAGGCCCGCCCGTCCGAGCGGACAATGGGCGCACCCAGCAGATCGGCCACAGGCTGCGCGTCCAGCGTCGCCGACATGACAATGACCGCAAGGTCGGGTCGCAGCGCCTGACGCGCTTCCCAGACCAGCGCGAGGCCCAGATCGGCGTTCAGGCTGCGTTCGTGGAATTCGTCGAAGATGACGCAGCCAACCCCCGCAAGCTCGGGGTCTTGCTGGATCATCCGGGTCAGGATGCCCTCGGTGACGACCTCGATGCGCTGGCCGGGCACGGCCTCGCCCCGGATGCGGTAGCCGACCGTGGACCCCAGCGGTTCGGACAGGGTCTGGGCCATGCGCTCGGCTGCGGCGCGGGCGGCCAGACGGCGCGGCTCCAGCATCAGGATGCGGCCCGAGACCACCGGCAGCAGTGCCAGCGGGACGCGCGTGGTCTTGCCCGCGCCGGGCGGTGCGACCAGCACGGCGCAGCCCTGCGCCGATACCGCCGCAAGAAGGTCAGGAAGGGCCGAGTCGATGGGCAATCCGGTCATCCGCGCCTTATGGCAAATTTGCCCGGCAGCGTCACGGATCGGCGCGAAGAATTTGACGAAGGGGTGCTAGTGCCAGATGCCGATGGCCCCGGCGACGCCACGGACGCAGGCTGCTCTGACGGCTGGTCACATGCGGCTGCCCCTACACAACCCGTTGTTCCGGGCCTATCTTGTGCAGGCGAGAAGCGAGGGCCTGAATGGGAATTGCTGACGACCTGATGCAGGGGCTTGGCCTCTCTGATCCCGTGATCCGGCTGGGCGTGACAGGGTTGTCGCGCGCTGGAAAGACGGTGTTCATCACCTCGCTGGTGGCGAACCTTCTGGACCGGGGACGGATGCCGGGACTGCGCGCAGCCGCCGATGGCGCGATCCGTGGCGCATGGCTGCAGCCACAGCCCGACGACACCGTGCCGCGCTTTGATTTCGAGCGACATCTGGCCGCCATGACCGGCCCCGACCCGCATTGGCCCGAGGGCACGCGCCATGTCAGCCAGCTGCGCCTGTCACTGCGCGTGCAGCCGCGCGGGCTGATTGCGGGGCTGCGCGGGCAGCAGGTCATCCATCTGGACATCGTGGACTATCCCGGCGAATGGCTGCTGGATCTGCGGCTGATGGACAAAAGCTTTGACGAATGGTCGCTGGAGGTCATGTCGCGGATCAACGGCCGCCCCGGCGCGGAAGAGTTCCGGGCGGCACTGGCAGCCTCGGACCCCGCGGCCCGGCTGGATGAGACCACCGCGCAGAACCTCGCCGCAATCTATACCCGCCATCTGCATCAGTCGCGCGATGCGGGCTGGTCCGATTGTACGCCCGGCCGTTTCCTGATGCCCGGAGAGCTTGAGGGCTCGCCCGCGCTGACCTTCACGCCGCTGCCGCCCGATTTCAACGGCACGCCGCTTTACCGCGAGTTCTCGCGCCGGTTCGAAGCCTACAAGTCACGCGTAGTGAAGCCGTTTTTCCGCGACCATTTCGCCCGCATCGACCGGCAGGTGGTGCTGATGGATGTGCTTAGCGCGATCCACACCGGCCCGCAGGCGGTCGAGGATATGCGCCGCGCCATGGCCGATATTCTGGGCGCGTTCCGCCCCGGTCGCGCAGGCTGGCTGTCGCAGCTTCTGGGCACCCGCCGGGTCGAGCGCATCCTGTTCGCCGCGACCAAGGCCGATCACCTGAACCACATCCAGCACCCGCGCCTGACCGCGATCACTGCCGCCATGCTGCGCGAGGCGCGGGATCGGGCGAATTTCTCGGGCGCGCGGACCGAGGCGATGTCGATTGCCTCGCTGCGCTGCACCACCGAAGAGATGATCCTTGAGAATGGCGAGGAGCTGCCCGCCGTACGCGGCACGCTGATGGACGGGCGGCAGGCCGCCTTCTATCCGGGCGAGCTGCCCGCCAACCCGGCCGAGCTGCTGGTCCCCGCCCAGCAGGGTGCCACGCATTGGCTGGACGGCGATTATGCCAATATGGATTTCGCGCCCGCGCCGAATACCGCGCGACCGGGCGACGGTCCGCCGCATATCCGGCTGGACCGGGCGGCGGAATTCCTGATCGGAGACCGGATATGACGCCCCGCTTTCGCAAGGAGCATCCCGATGGCTGAGCCCCCGAAGCGCCGTGGTCCGGTCCTGATCGAATTCGACGCCCCGGCCCTGTCCGACGCCGATCCTACGCCGCGTGTACCGGTGGCTGAGCTGGTGAACACGCCGGAGGAGCGCGCAGCAGACCCTCTGCCCGACAACCGCAACCGGCGCGCCCCTCGCAGCGTCCTGCAAGAGGGCGAGACGGCGGGCCCCTCGCCCGCTGATGCGCCGCCGATTGAGGATGCCTCGCTGCCCCTGCCGCAGCCGCGCACCATGCAGCTGGTCGCGCGGCTGGTCGGGCGCGGCCCCTCGAAGCTGACACAGTTCTTCATCAACACCGGGGCGGCGCTCTTCACCTTCCTGCTGTCGGTGGCGGCGCTGCGCTATATCTCGTCGCTGCTGACCACCTATCCGCTGCTGGGCTGGATCGGCGTCGCGCTGTTTGCCGCCTTCAGCATCGCCTGTCTGCTGGTCGCCTTGCGCGAATACCGCGCCTGGGCCAGGTTTGCCCGGATCGATGCGATCAACCGTGACGCCGGGGCCGCGATCCTTTCGGGCGACACCAAGGCGGCTCAGCGGGTCGCCGATCAACTGGAGGCGCTTTATCGCAACCGGCCCGAGATGGAATGGGCGGTGAAGGGGTTCCGCGAGCGCCGGGGCGAGGCCTATGACGCGCAATCGCTGCTGGAGCGGGCCGAGGCCGATCTGCTGGCACCACTGGATCAGCAGGCCCGGCGCGAGATTGAGGCCGCTGCCCGCACCGTCGCCGCCGCGACCGCGCTGATCCCGCTGGCACTGGCCGATGTGCTGGCCGCGCTGACCGCGAACCTCCGGATGATCCGGCGCATGGCCGAGATCTATGGCGGCCGCGCCGGTGCCGTCGGCGGCTGGCGGCTGGCGCGCACGGTGATGACGCATCTGATCGCCACGGGTGCGGTCGCTGCCGGTGACGATCTGATCCACACCGTCGCCGGGGGCGGGCTTTTGGCCAAGGTCAGCAAGCGTTTCGGCGAGGGCGTGGTCAATGGCGCGCTGACCGCCCGGGTAGGCATCGCCGCGATGGAGGTTTGCAGGCCCCTGCCCTTCCTGCACCAGCCGAAGCCGAAGGTGGGCAATCTGGTCTCTCGCGGGTTGGCGGGGCTGTTTGGCAGCGATGATGAGGATGCGAAGCGCTGAATTGGCATTGCCGGGTTTGTGGCGCGCGTGGCGATTTGGGTATTTGGGCAACAGAGAAGATCGCAGGGCATGTTCCTGGCGCGGCGCTTTGATATGTGAGGGGTCATGAGTTCGCGGCATCTGTCGATCTTGCTGGTGTTTCTGTTGCTGCTGGCGGGATTTGGCGCGGCGGTGCGGGACCGGTTTGACCGCTGGGTCGATGCGACCGAGCTGCCGCGTCTGGATGTGCCGACCGGGGTCGAGGTGCTGGCTCGTGACGGGTCGTTGCTGCGGGCGTTTCAGGTCTCGGACGGGCGGTGGCGGCTGGCGCCGGGGGCCGTCGATCAGAGTTTTGTCGAGATGCTGATTGCCTGGGAGGACCGGCGGTTTCGGACCCATTCCGGGGTCGATCCGGTGGCCTTGCTGCGGGCGGGTGTGCAGGCCGTGCGGCATGGGCGGGTCGTTTCGGGCGGCTCGACCCTGACGATGCAGGTGGCGCGCCTGCTGGAGGAGGGGCCGACCGGCGAGTGGCAGGGCAAGCTGCGCCAGATCCGTCTGGCGCTGGCGCTGGAGCGGAGGCTGAGCAAGGAGCAGATCCTGGATCTGTACCTGCGCCTTGCACCCTATGGCGCGAATGTCGAAGGGGTGCGGGCGGCCAGCCTGCAATGGTTCGGGAAAGAGCCGAGGCGGCTGACCCCGGCGCAGGCGGCGCTGCTGGTGGCGCTGCCGCAATCGCCGGAAAAGCGCAGGCCGGACCGGTTTCCGGACGCGGCCCGGCAGGCGCGGGACCGGATTCTGGCGCATGCGGTTCGTGACGGGGTGATCTCGGCCGGGGATGCGGAGGCGGCGCTGTCTGAGACCGTTCCCGCGGCGCGGCGGGCCTTTCCGGCGCTGGCCCCGCTGCTGGCCGCACGGCTTGTGCGCGAGCATCCCACCGCAACGCGGATCGAGACCACGATTGATCCGAGGCTACAGCGGCGGGCCGAGGTTCTGGCTTCGCGCGCCGTGCGGGGGGCCGGGCGCAGGCTGTCGGCCGCCATCGTGCTGGCCGATCATCGCAGCGGCGAGATTCTGGCCGAGGTCGGAGCGGCGGACTGGACCGACAATGCCTCGGCCGGGTTTGTCGATATGGCGCGGGCCCTGCGCTCACCCGGGTCGACGCTGAAGCCCTTCATCTATGCGCTGGCCTTCGATCAGGGGATTGCCCATCCCGAGACCCTGATCGAGGACCGTCCCACCGTCTTTGGCCGCTGGCAGCCGCAGAATTTCGACAAGCATTTCCGGGGCACGGTCAGTCTGCGCCAGTCGCTGATCTGGTCGTTGAATATCCCGGTGGTGAAGCTGGCCGAGGCAATCGGCCCGAACCGCATTGCTCAGGCGCTGCGGCGGGGCGGCGTGCGGCTGAGCGTGCCGGGCGAGGTTCCGGGGCTGGCGATCACGCTGGGGGGCGCGGGGGTGACGCCGGAGGATCTGGCCTCGGGCTATGCGGGGCTGGCGCGCGGCGGGCGTGGGGTTCGCCTCTCGCCCCTGCCCGAGGGTGCCGAGGAGATGCCGGTGCCGATGTTTGGCCGCGTTGCCGCCTGGCAGGTGGGCGATATCCTGTCGCAGGTGCCCGCACCGCAGGGCGTGAGGCAGCGACCGCTGGCCTATAAGACCGGTACCTCATACGGGCATCGGGACGCGCTGGCGGTGGGCTATGACGGCGCGCATGTGGCCGCGATCTGGCTGGGCCGTCCGGACGGTACGCCGGTGCCCGGTGCCTTTGGCGGCGATCTGGCGGCCCCGGTGCTGTTTGATCTGTTCGACGCCCTGCCCTCGGCCGCGCTGCCGCCTGCGCCACCGCAGACGCTGATCCTGCCGAATGGCGCGCTGCCCGCGCCGCTGCGCCGCTTTGCCCCGCCGGGCGAGGTCAGCGCCCGCCTGACCAGCCCCGCCGCGCCCGATGCCCTGCGGCTGACCTTCCCGCCCGACGGGGCCGAGCTGGAGGTGAAGGGTCCACTGGTCGCCAAGGTCAGGGGTGGCAGCGGGCCCTGGACCTTTCTGGTCAATGACAGCCCCGAGGTGATTGCCAGCCCCTCATCCTCGGCCAGCCTGCCGAACCCGGGCCCGGGTTTTGCCCGTATTACGGTGATCGACGCCGCCGGCAGCTCGGCAAGTGCGACAATCCGGCTGCAATGGTAACCTTGCGTTGACGATCCCGTGGGATACCCCTTTTAAGCGCGGTCAAATAGTCCATATTCATAACCATGTTGCATGTTTCGGACGATATAACGATTCAGGAGTGGGAGCTCTCGGAACAGTTTTCCAGGTCGCAGGGACCCGGAGGACAGAATGTGAACAAGGTCGAGACAGCCGTCGAATTGCGCTTTGAGGCCGAACGCTCGCCCCATCTCAGCGAGGCGGTTAAGACGCGGCTGAAGCGGCTGGCCGGGCGGCGCTGGACGCTGGACGGGGCCATCCTGATCCGTGCCGAGGAAACGCGCAGCCAGCTTCGCAACCGCGAAATCGCCCGTGAGCGGCTGGTCGAGATGATCCGCAAGGCGCTGGTTGCGCCGCGCAAGCGCATCGCCACGCGTCCGACGCTGGGAAGCCAGCGACGCCGTCTGGCCTCGAAAACCCAAAGGGGTGAGGTCAAGGCGCTGCGTGGCAGGGTCAGCCATTCCGAGGCTGCCGAGTGAGCCGACATTTCCGCACCATCTTTGCCCGGATGCTGGGGCTTCGGCCGCCTGCCATGCAGGTGGCGGCGCTGTGCATCTGCCCGGAAACCTCGCGCGTGCTGCTGATCACCAGCCGGGGCACCGGTCGCTGGATCATCCCCAAGGGATGGCCAATGGCGGGCCGCACGCTGGCGCAGGCCGCGATGCAGGAAGCCTGGGAGGAAAGCGGCGTGCAGGGTGAAGTCAGCGAGACCCCGATCGGACGCTATCACTATGACAAGGAACAGGACCGCAGCTTCGCGATCCCGGTTGACGTGCGCGTCTTTCCGGTCCGCGTCAGCGCGCTGGCCGACGACTTCCCCGAGGCTTCGCAGCGGACCCGGAAGTGGTTCACGCCCGCCGAGGCCGCCGAACTGGTCGATGAAAGCGGGTTGAAGCAATTGTTGCGTAGCCTCAAGGCTTCGTCCGTGCCATAAGCGGGCCCTTGAAGGCACGGCACGATGGCACGAACCCCTACGGATTACCGCATTCTCGACAAGGATCTGGGTCGGATCAGCAATGGCGAACGCGCCATGGCGCAATCGGGCCGTCCGGTGCTGCGGCTGGGTCTGGCGATGCTGTTCATCGGCGCAACGGCAGTTCTGGGCGCGCAGCTTTTCCACGACCGGACCGAGATTGCGATGCTGGTCGCGGGCTTTGCCGTGGCCGCCTATCTGGCGCTGTCGTTGGGCGCGAACGACGTCTCGAACGCGCTTGGTCCGGCGGTCGGAGCCGGGGCCATCGGCCTGGTCAAAGGGCTGATCCTCGTCGCCATCATGGAGATTCTGGGCGCGACGCTGGCGGGCGAGGCGGTGACGCTGACGCTCTTCGACGGCATCGTGAACCTCGATCAGGCCAGCAGCGCCACGGCGGCGGGCTGGATGATGATGATTGCGCTGCTGTCGGCGGGCACCTGGGTGGGCTTCGCCACCTGGATGGATGCGCCGGTCAGCACCACGCACTCGATCGTGGGCGCCATCCTTGGCGCGGGGGCCGCGCTGATGGGTGTAGAGGCCGTGAACTGGAACGTGCTGGTGATGATCACCGCAGGCTGGGTGCTGTCGCCTCTGGTCGGCGGGGCGATTGCCGCGGGTACGCTGGCGGTCCTGCAGACGCTGGTGCAGAACGCGCCTGACCGGATGGCGGCGGGGCGGCGCTGGCTGCCGGTGCTGATCGCGATTGTCGCGGGGGTGTTTCTGTCGTCCTGCGTCCTGCTGTTTCTGGACCTTTCGGCCGGAGCGGGCACGGCGGCGGGGCTGCTGGCGGCGGCCTTCGGCTGGCTGGCCGCGCGCCTGCATATCGAGGGGTTGCTGAAATCCGGCCAAAGCATGCAGGCGGCGCAGAAACAACTGTTCGCCGTGCCGTTGATCGCGACGGCGCTGATCATGGGCTTTGCCCATGGTGCCAGCGACGCCTCGAACGTCGCGGCACCGCTGATGGCCATTCTGGACGCGGCGGCCTCGATGGACGGGCATGCGGTCTCAGCCATGGCGATGGTCTTGCCGATTGCGGGCATGGGCATCGCCGTCGGCATCCTGCTGTTCGGCGGGCGGCTGGTGCATATGATGGGCAGCCGCATCACCCGGCTGAACCCCCTGCGGGCGCTGTGCGTCACGCTGGCGACGGCGACCACGGTGATCGGATTTTCGGCCTTTGGCATGCCGATCTCGACCACGCAGGTGGCGGTTGGCGGGGTCTTCGGCGTGGGCTTTTACCGCGAATGGCATGACCGCCGGAACCAGCGCATGCGTGCCCCCCTGCCCGAGGAAGAGCGGCGGCGGCGCCATCTGGTGCGCCGCTCGCATCTGCGCACGATCCTGTTCGCCTGGGTCATCACCCTGCCGATCACGGCCGGGATGGCCGCAATCGGGGTCTGGCTGACGCTGGGCTAGGCGCGTTCCTTCGCAGCCTCACCCGCCGCGCGGGTTTCGGCCAGGGTCGCGCCGGTGGTCAGCGCCTCGGGGTCCAGCCGCAGCTCGATCACAGCCAGCGTTCCGGCATCGCGGGCCCGCTGGAAGGCGGCGGCAAAATCGGCGCTGGTCTCGACCAGCTCTCCATGCCCGCCATAGGCGCGGGCCAGCGCGACGAAATCAGGGTTCGCCAGATCCGTCCCCGAGACGCGCCCCGGATAGGTCTTTTCCTGATGCATGCGGATGGTGCCGTAGCGGCCGTTGTTCGCCACCACAACGATCACGCCCGCATTGTTCTGGGCCGCCGTCGAAAGCTCATTCACCGTCATCTGCAGGCAGCCGTCGCCCGCCATGCAAACGACCACTTTCTCGGGGTTCTGGATCTTGGCGGCAATCGCGGCAGGCAGGCCATAGCCCATCGAGCCCGAGGTCGGCGCCAGCTGCGTGCCCCAGCGGCGGAAGCGGTAATAGCGGTGCAGGAAGGCCGCATAGTTCCCGGCCCCGTTGGTGATAATCGCATCATCGGGCAGGTTCTGCGACAGCCAGGTGACGACTTCCTCCATGCGGACATCGCCGGGGGTCGCCTTGGGCCGCTGCCAGTTTTCGTAATTTGCGCGCAGCTTCTGCGTCCAGTCGGCCCAGGCCTCGACCGGGCGCGGAGGCAGCGCCGCCAGCGCCGCGACCACTTCGCGCGGATCGGCGACCAGCCCCGGATCGGGGGCCCAGAGGTGGCCCAGCTCATCGGGGGACGGGTGGACATGGATCACCCGCGCATGCGGGCGGGTCGGGTTCATCAGCTCATAACCGCGGGTCAGCGTGTCGCCCAGCCGCGAGCCCAGCGACAGGATGCAATCGGCCTGCTCCAGCGCCTGCCCCAATGCGGGGTTCATGCCGACGCCCAGATCGCCCACGTAATTCGGGTGATCGTTGTTCATATGGCCCTGACGGCGGAAGGGCACGGCGACCGGCAGACCCCAGCTTTCGGCAAAGCGGGCCAGATCATCCGCAGCCTGCTGCGACCAGAGCGTGCCACCGGGCACGACCAGCGGGCGTTTCGCCCCCACCAGCGCATCGGCAATGGCGGCAACCGAGGAGGGCGCGACGGCGGCCAGAGGCCGGGTGGCAGGCGCGATATCGGCAACCTCGGCCCGGCCCGAGATCATATCCTCGGGCAGCGCCAGCACGATGGGGCCGGGGCGGCCGTTCATCGCAAGCTGGAAGGCGCGGCTGATATATTCGGGGATGCGCTCGGTCTGGTCGATCTCGGTCACCCATTTGGCGATCGGGCCAAACATGGCGCGGTAGTCGACCTCTTGAAACGCTTCGCGGTCGCGGTCGGCGCGGGCGATCTGGCCGACGAACAGGATCATCGGGGTCGAATCCTGCCGGGCGATATGCACGCCCGCGCTGGCATTGGTCGCGCCGGGACCACGCGTCACGAAGGCGATGCCGGGACGACCGGTCATCTTGCCATGCGCCTCGGCCATCATCGCAGCGCCCCCTTCCTGACGGCAGACGACATTCTCGATCTCGGTGTTGTAAAGCCCGTCCAGCACCGCAAGGAAGCTTTCGCCGGGGACCGAGAACACCCTCTCGACCCCGTTGGCCTTCAGCGCATCGACCAGAATCTGCCCACCGTGACGCATGTCTTTCCCCTTTGTCATGCTTGCGGCCAGCGTCACCCGGCCAGCCGGGGCAATCAAGCCATCGCCGCAAGCTTCCACGCCCGAAGACCGCAGGAAATCGCTTTTTCTGCATGAGGTGTTGAGCCTTGCGCAACACTGCCTGCAGGGCCTTGCCACGCTGTCCCATCTTTACAGGGGCGGGCCTCGCGCCTATCTCTGCCCGATCATGGCCGAGAAATCTGATCCCAACTACAAAGTCATCGCCGAGAACCGCCGGGCGCGTTTCGATTACTTCATCGAAAGCGATCTTGAGGTCGGCATCGTCCTGACCGGTTCCGAGGTGAAAAGCCTGCGCACCGGCCAGTCGAACATCGCCGAATCCTATGCCTCGGTCGAAAACGGAGAACTGTGGCTGATCAACGGCTATATCGCCGCCTACAAGCAGGCAGGCGTTTTCGGTCATGAGGAACGGCGCAAGCGCAAGCTTCTGGTCTCGCGCAAGGAGTTGGCGCGGCTGTGGCAGGCCATCGGGCGCGAGGGGATGACGCTGGTTCCGCTGGTGATGTATTTCAACCATCGCGGCATGGTGAAGCTGAAAATCGGCGTCGCCAAGGGCAAGAAGAACCACGACAAGCGCGAAACCGACGCCAAACGTGACTGGAATCGCCAGAAACAGCGCCTGCTGAAGCAGGGCTAGACCGCGTTCGGCCATTGCAGGACTTCGCCGCTGGGGTTACATCGGGGCAGCCTGCAATGTGGGGGAATGCGCATGACCGATGATCCGAAAACGCTCGTCTCGACCGAATGGCTGGCCGCGCATCTGAACGACCCCGATCTGCGCGTGATCGACGCAAGCTGGCATCTGGACGCCAGCCGCGACGGACGCGCCGAATATGACGCCGCGCATATTCCGGGCGCGCGCTTCTTTGACCTCGACGCGATTTCCGACAAGCGTAGCGCCCTGCCGCATATGGCCCCGCAGGTCGAGATGTTCGTCAGCCGCATGCGCGCCATGGGCATCGGTGATGGTCATCAGGTCGTCATCTATGACAATTCCGACGTCCGCTCGGCCGCACGCGTGTGGTGGCTGTTCCGCCTGATGGGCAAGACCGATGTCGCGGTGCTGGACGGTGGTTTCCAGAAATGGAGGGCCGAGAACCGTCCGACCGAAGACATGCCCCCTGTCATGCGCGACCGCCACATCACCGTGCAGCGTCAGGCGGCGCTGGTGCGCGACGTGACGCAGGTCGCCGCCGCCAGCAAACTGGCTGACCACGAGATCGTCGATGCCCGCGGGGCCGAGCGTTTCCGTGGCGAGGTCGCCGAGCCGCGCCCCGGCCTGCGCGCGGGCCATATTCCCGGCTCGAAGAATCTACCCTTCGGCAAGCTTTACAATGCCGATGGCACGATGAAGCCCGTGGCCGAACTTCAGGCCGCCTTCACCGAGGCCGGGGTCGATCTGACCCGCCCGGTGATCACCACCTGCGGCTCGGGCGTGACAGCGGCGACGCTGTTTCTGGCGCTCGACCGGATCGGGCACCGCAACCATTCCCTTTATGACGGAAGCTGGGCCGAATGGGGCAGCTTCCCGGACCTTAAAATCGCAACCGGAGACGCGTGATGCTGTCGAACCTCAAACCCCAGGATCCTGATAAAATTCTTGCCCTCATGGGCGAGTTCAAGGCCGATACCCGTCAGGGCAAGATCGACCTTGGCGTGGGGGTGTACAAGGACGCGACCGGCCATACGCCGATCATGCGGGCGGTCAAGGCCGCCGAAAAGCGCCTGCAGGAAAACGAGACCTCGAAAAGCTACACCGTTCTGGTGGGCGAGCCTGCCTATCGCGACGCGATGGCCAAGATGATCCTGGGCGATCTTTACGCGCCCGAACGCATCGCCACGCTGGCCACCGTCGGCGGCACCGGCGCGCTGCGTCAGGGCTTTGAACTGGCCCGCATGGCCAGCCCCGACATGCGCGTCTTCTATTCGAACCCGACCTGGCCCAACCACACCTCGATCCTGAAATGGATGGGCGTGGAAACCGTCCCCTACCGCTATTTCGACGACGCGACGCGCGGTGTCGATTTCGAGGGCATGAAGGCGGATCTGGCGCAGGCGAAAAAGGGTGACGTCATCCTGCTGCACGGCTGCTGCCACAACCCGACTGGCGCGAACCTGACCGTCGCGCAGTGGAACGAGGTCGCCGATATCGTCGAAAGGACCGGCGCGACCCCGATGATCGACCTGGCCTATCAGGGCTTCGGCGACGGGCTGGAGGAAGACGCCGAGGGCACCCGCATCATCGTCAAGCGCATCCCGGAAGTGCTGATCGCGGCCTCGTGCTCGAAGAATTTCGGCATCTACCGCGAGCGTTCGGGCATTCTGCTGGCGCTGACCAGCGACCCGGCGGCACGCGATCTGGCGCAGGGCGCGATGGCCTTCCTGAACCGCCAGACCTATTCCTTCCCGCCCGATCACGGCGCACGCATCGTCACCACCATCCTGACCGACGACGCCCTGCGCGCCGACTGGAAGGCCGAGTTGGAGGAAGTGCGCGGCGGCATGCTGCGTCTGCGCGCGAACCTTGCGTCGGAACTGCGCACGCTTTCGGGCTCGAACCGCTTCGACTTCATTGAAGAGCATCGCGGCATGTTCTCGCGTCTGGGTGCCACGCCCGAGCAGGTCAAGAAGATCAAGGATGAGTTCGCGATCTATCTGGTCGGCGATTCGCGCCTGAACATCGCGGGTCTGAATGACGAAAGCGTGCCGATTCTGGCTCGCGCGATCATCGACGCCGGCGTCTGAGCCCTAGCGGGGAAGGGGCGCAGGCCCCACCCACAGCACATGCAGGTCGTCCCGGGGCTTGAAGTCCCGGGCTTCCATGCGAAACTCGGTGGGTGAGATCTTGGTAACGCCCTGACCGCAGAATGACACCACCGTATTGATGCCCGGCTTGGCGACCGTCAGCGAAAACCGCTCGATCGGGCCGTTCCAGTTCGCGCCGGTGTGCAGGATATAGCTCATCCAGCGGGCCATTCCGTAGTCATTCGTCTCCCCGGTCACCCGCGCCGCTCCGGCCAGGAAGGCAGCGTCCGGGCAGTAGCTCTGCATCCACTCCTCCGGCGCGTTGAACTGTTCGGGCGTCATGAAGGTGCCGCCCAGAACGGGGGCATAGCGATGGCTGATGCGCAATTCGCGCCCGGCAGGGAACATCTGCTGCCAGTGAAAGGTCGCGCGCATCTGCCAGGCAGGATCGCCGTCCGGGCCCAGATAGGGCTCAACCCGCGCTCTGTCCCCAGCACTCAGCGCCTTGATCCGGTCCAGCGTGCGCTGGTTCAGCGGGTTCAGGGGCACCCCGGCCGCCGTCAGCGCCTCGGTGACGTCCTGACCTTCCAGCTCGGCCCGCAGCTCAAGCTTTGCCGGGACATCAACGCCATCGACCTGCACGCTGAAATCCAGAAAATTGTCGGGCAGCATGTCCCATGAATAGGCGAAATCGACCGGCTCGGGATCAATGGCCCCCGCGCCCTTCACCGGAGGCATCGGGAAGGCCACAATGATGCGGCGATCCCGGTCCGAGCGGTTCAGGAAGACATAGTCGACCTTGACCAGACCCTGCGAGAGATAGAGATCCTCGGATTTCATCTGGATCTGGTCGTCCTGACGCAATTCCAGCCGCAGCCCGCCTGCGGGCAGTTCGGCGGCGCTGTCATTGGCCCAAGCGGGCGCGGCGATCAGGGTCAGGACTGCGGCAAGGACACGTCCCAGCATGCGCGGCCTATTTCTGCCGCGCGAGCTTGCGGTTGATATAGTCCCGCAGCTCTTCGATTTCGGTCTGGCTTTCGGTCAGTTGTTCGCGCGTCGCATCCAGCTCCGAGCGGGTCGATGACAATTTCGCCACCAGTTCGGATTCGCGATCCTCAAGCTGCTGGATGGCTTTTTCCCGCGCTTCCTCTGAATCGTGCAGCTGCTGGGCCATGGCTTCCAGCTCATTCAGGTCAGCGCGTGTCACCCGGGTCAGGCGGTTGATCAGCCAGCTTGCGAACCATCCCAGCAGGAAGGCCGCGAACAGGATGACCGCCGTCGTGACGATGAATTCGTTTCTGCTCATGCGGGTCGCCTATTGTCCGGGCCGCGGTGCGGGTCGCGGGGTGTCGTTCCGCCCGCCAATGTTGCCTGCGCCTGTGATGCGCGCAAGCAGGTCATCGGGAAGCTGCGGCATTTTCTCGGCACCAAGCGCGGCATAGGCCGAGACGGTTTCCAGAAACTCAGTGTGCTCAAGGCCTTCGGGCGGCAGGTCGTCGCCCTCGACCACCTCGGCGCTGATGGTCGTGGCGGGCAGGGCCAGAGTTTCCAGCCCCTCACCCGACAGCACGGCAGCAGCGGGACGGGTGGCGGCCTCCGCCGCCGTCACGGCCTCGCTGTCAGCGGGGGGCGCGGCAGGCGTACCTTCCTGATGACGGTCCAGCACCAGATGCGCGCCCGAGGTCGCGACGGCCAGCACCTCTGCCTGCTTTTGGGCGGCGTCCTCGGCGGCTTCGGGCGTTTCTTCGGCTGCGGCCTCACCTTCGGCAGGGGCGGCGGTCACGCCGGTCACCATCTGCGCCGTGGGGGTGGAGCCGTCATCGACCGGCTCATCCGACAGCAGGGTGAATTCGATGCGGCGATTGGCCTCGCGCCCGGCATCGGTGTCATTGTCCGCAATCGGCTGGCTTTCGCCATAGCCTTTGGCGGTCATATGCTTGACCGGGATGCCATGGCCGGACATCGCCGCCAGCACCGCTTCGGCGCGCTTCTGCGACAGTTCGGCGTTGAACCCTTCCGAACCCTGCGAATCGGTATGGCCGCCCAGTTCGATGCGGAAATCACCGCATTCGGCCATGCCCTCGGCCAGTTTCGTCAGCGTGGGGGAAGGATCGCCCGCGATCACCGATTTCGCCGGTTCGAACCCGATTTCGGATTCCTTCATCGTCCGGTTCAGCCCGTCGACGCAATCCACGCCCGAGGGCAGCGCCAGCAGCGCATCCTTGCGGCGGTCATAGCGGATCGACATCTCATAGCGCGCGCCCGCGCCCAGCCGGTCGGCCAGTTGCGTCGCCGCCTCATCCGAGGCGGTCTGGCTGCCCGAGATGCCGGTGATGCGGATCAGATCGGGCGTCACCATGGCCATGCCGGTGTCCAGCCCCTCCATCGCCTCGATGGCGGCGATGACCTTGACCGTCCAGCCTGAGGGCACGGTGTCATCGGTGCGCAATGCGCTGTCGACATGCCCGAAACGCGCCCGGGCGATGCTTTCGACGGCGGCCCGCATCCGCTCATCCGTGACGCGGCCACGCAGCACCACGCCACCATCGCGCGCCACGGCGGAAAACTCGACGGGGCCGGTGTTGGCCTCGCTGGCCTTCTCATGCTGGGCGGCCAGGGTGAAGACGCCCGGAAGCGCGGTCTGAAGGCGGCCGACCGCCTCGTCAAACGTATCCGCCGGAATGGTCGCGGGGGCGATCAGCGCCACATCCGTATCCGAGATCGTCACCGAGCCCGAGCCCATCGCCGCCACCGCCTCGATTGCGGGAACGGCAGCATCGGCCCATTGCGGCGTGGGAACGCCCAGGCCCAGCGTGCAGGCCGGGGTGCCGGGGATGCCCGCCGCCTGCCCGGCGCGCAGAATGCGGTCGCGCGCGGCCTCGGTATCGGCGGCGCAAGCGTTGAAGCGGGCGCCCTGCTCGTCCATCACAAAGCGCAGGGTGAAGGGTGCGATCACGGGCCGGGGGGCGGTGATGTCGGCCACCAGCTCGACCGTGGCGGGCTTGGCGCGTTGCAGATCGGTGGTCAGCGCGACCTTTTCGCGCGCGCTGTCAGTGATCGCGGTGACCGCGACCTTGCCGACCGAGATCGAGATCTTGGCGCGCTTGGCCAGTTCCGCCGCCTTCATGCCGAAGGTGAAGGCATCGTCCCAGCCCTCGGGCACGGGATAATCGGCGGTCTCGGTCAGGTCCGAGATATTCTCGGTATCGGTGCGCTTGCGCAGCCCCTCGATCATCGCCGCCCGGTCGACCGAGGCGGGCACGAGGCCAATGACGGAAATGCCATTGTCGTTGCGCAGCAGCTCAATTTCGAAATCGGGGGTCTTGATGGGTTCCTGAACGGCGACCTGCATGTCGTCGACGATGCGGCCCGGATCAACCTCGGTCCCGGCGCGGGCGATGGCGCGGAAGCGCTGGACCTCATTCGGGGCGGTTCCGCCCAGATGGACCTGCAGCCCGTCGACCTTGAGGTCAAGCCAGCCATAATCCTCGGCGGGCAAGGCGGCCTGAAGATCGGCCAGCGATTCCCGCTCGATATAATCCGCCGCAGTATAGGCACCGGCCAGCGACAGCGCCCCGGCAGCGGCCAGCGCAAGCACGCTGGACAAGAACATCACACCCTTGCGGCGCGACGACCGCCCTTTCGGGCGTGTCTTGGAATTGGCCATCAGGCAACCTTGGCGCTGTTTCCGACCTGCCGGATTTAGCGCCAATCGGCCCAATCTGCAATTACACGATCCCGGCAACAGCCCAGGTCAGCGCCACGATCAGTCCCGCATCGCGGTTCGACCGGAAAAGACGCAGGCATTTCGCGCCGTCATGCTGGTCAAAATTCATCAACTGCCAGGCCAGATGGGCCGCAAAGGCCAGCACGCCTGCATAGGCCAAAAGCGCCGCAAACCCCTGCGGACCTGCCGCCGCGACCGATGCCAGCAGCAGCAGCACCGTCAGGACCGCGAACCCCAGCAGATATTTCGGAGAATTTTCAGCAAAAAGCCGGGCCGTCGATTTGACGCCGATCAGCGCGTCATCCTCGGCATCCTGATGGGCATAGATCGTGTCATAGAAGACCGTCCAGCAGATCCCCGCCACATAGGCCAGCAGCGGTGCCGGGGCCAGATTGCCAATATGCGCGGCCCAGGCCAGCAGCATGCCCCAGTTGAAGGCGAGCCCCAGAAAGACCTGAGGCCACCAGGTGAAGCGCTTGGCGAAGGGATAGATGGCCACGATGCTGAGCGACAGCACCCCCAGCACGATGGCGGCCTTGCCCAGCGTCAAGAGGATCACCAGCCCCGCCAGCGATTGCGCGGCCATCCAGATCACCGCGCCCCTGACCGTCACCTGCCCCGAGGGGATGGGCCTGAGGCGCGTGCGCGCGACGCTGCCGTCGATGTGGCGGTCGGTGATGTCGTTCCAGGTGCAGCCCGCGCCGCGCATGAGGAGAGCCCCCAGCGTGCAGGCCAGCGCGATCCACAGGTCGAACCAGCGGGCGTGGTCAGCGATCATCGCCAGCCCGATCCCCCACCAGCAGGGCAGCAGCAGCAGCCAGGTCCCGATCGGGCGGTCGGCGCGGGACAGGCGCAGCCACGGCCTCCACGCCTCGGGCGCATAGAGGTCCACCCAGTTGTCGGGCGGCGCATCGGCGACCGTGCGGTTGATGGCCTCTGGCCTAGCTTGGTGGGTCTGCATTATTCTGCGCCTTGTCATGGCAAAAATCAGACTTTTCATAGATCACCCGCTGGCCCAGGGACAAGCCGTCCCGCTGGGGCCCGATCAGGCGCATTACCTGTCCGGCGTCATGCGCCAGTCCCCTGGCGACGAAATCGCCGTCTTCAACGGTCGCGACGGCGAGTGGCTGGCGCGGATCGAGCAAGTGGGCAAGCGCGGCGGCAGCCTGCTGGCGCAAGCGCAGACCGCGCCGCAGATGAACCCGCCCGACCTGTGGCTGATCTTCGCGCCGATCAAGAAGGCCCGCACTGACTTCATCGTCGAAAAGGCGGCCGAGATGGGGGCCTCCCGCATCCTGCCCGTGCAGACCGATCACACGAATTCCGAGCGCATCCGTCAGGACCGCCTGCAGGCCCATGCCGTCGAGGCGGCCGAGCAATGCGGCGGCACCTTCGTGCCCGAGGTGGGCGATCTGCAGCCGCTCTCTCGCCTGCTGGACGGCTGGGACGGCCAGCGCCGAATTCTATGGGCGGATGAGGCGCTGGCGGGTCCGGCGCAGACGCTGGCCGGGCTGGCGCGCGGGCCTTGGGCGATTCTGATCGGTCCCGAAGGCGGCTGGTCCGAATCAGAGCGGAAGCGCCTTTCCGCACACGATTTCGTCACCCGTGTGGGTCTGGGGCCGCGAATCCTGCGGGCGGACACCGCCGCCGTCGCAGCCCTTGCCCTGTGGCAGGCACAGCTGGGCGACTGGTAATATCCCGTTCCGCCGCGTCGCGTGAAATTCGGTTGCGGAATCCGACCCGGAACCGAAAGGATATTTCCACCTTGATGCCGCGATGCAGCATTTGGTCGCAGGGCCGTAAAAGTTTAGTGAAACCGGGCACTTATGCAGCGCCAGCATAACGGGCTTGCGGCCCGGTTCATTGCTTTTGCAAACTGCCCGGCCTATATCATGCTCATCGATCGGACGCCCACGGAATGGGCATTTTATAGACAGGTGAAGAAATGTCAGCGATTGACACGAACCGCGTCCATAGCGGGACGCGCTCTATCGGTTTTGGCTCGAAGATCTGGGCAGCGATGACTGCTTGGAATGATATGCGCGTTACGAAAAATGCGCTCAACCGTCTGTCGGATCGTGAGCTGGATGACATCGGTCTCAGCCGCGGCGACATCGACCGGATCGCTCGCGCCGCCTGATAAAGCGGAACTACTGATGCGAATTTGGCCCAGACGATCCTCGTCCGGGCCTTTTTCTTTTGCCGATGCTGAAAAGATGACGCGCGCCCTTAAGCCCGCGCCACCACCAGCGTCGACCAGTCGCCGAAATCATCGCGCCGCTCCAGCGCCAGCCCGTGATCGGCATAGGCGCGGGTGACCTCATCGGCCTGCTGGACCAGAATGCCCGACAGGATCGCCTTGCCGCCATGCGCGACATAGCGCGCCATGTCCGGGGCCAGATCGATCAGTGGCTGTTTCAGGATGTTTGCAAACACCAGATCGAAGGGCGCGGCGCCCTCGATCAGCGGATGGTCAAAGCCCACCGCCTCGACGCATTCGACGCGCCCGTCCAGACCATTGGCCATGACGTTTGCCTTGGCGGTATCAACCGCCACCGGGTCGATGTCGCCCGCCAGAACGATCTGCGGAAAGACCCGCGCCGCCGCCATCGCCAGAACCGCCGTGCCGCAGCCGACATCGACGATGCGTTCGGGCGTGAAGCCCTGCGCGATCAGCCGGTCCAGCGCCAGAAGGCAACCCTTGGTCGTCGCGTGATGGCCGGTGCCGAAGGCCATCGCAGCCTCGATCAGCAGCCCCTCGGAATCTTCGGGGATCTTGTCGGCATCATGGCTGCCATAGACGAAGAAGCGCCCCGCCTCGACCGGGGACAGCTCGCGGCGCACATGGGCGACCCAGTCGACCTCGGGCAGTTCCGAGATGACGAAGGGCTGCGCCCCCCAGGCGGCGGCCATCAGCGCCAGCGCGATCTCGTCCGGCGCTTCGGTGAAATACAAGCCGACTTCCCAGCGGTTCGATCCGTCCTCGATCTCGAACACGCCGCTGCCGACGGGTTCCGGGATCAGGTCTTCGCCAAGTTCGGCAAGGGCTTCGGCGGCATCACGGCCGACGACATTGGTAAGTGCGGTCCAGGTGGGCATCAGATCGGCTCATGTGGTTCTACCAGAGACGCTTTGACCCCGGTTCCGCGCAAGCCGCAATAGCCGTCAGGATAACGGTCCAGATATTGCTGGTGATCCTCTTCCGCAGGCCAGAAGGTCGAGGCCGGCAGGACCTCGGTGGTGATCGCCGGAAAGCCGTCCACGGCCAGCCGGTTGTTGTAATCCGCCTTCGAGGCGATCGCCGCCGCCTTCTGGTGATCGTTGAAATACATGATCAGCGAGCGGTACTGCGAACCCACGTCATTGCCCTGACGGTTCCCCTGCGAGGGGTTGTGGCTTTCCCAGAAGATCTGCAGCAGCCGCTCATAGCTGATGCGCGAGCTGTCATAGATCAGCCGCACCACCTCGGCATGACCGGTGTCGGTAGTACAGACCTGCTTATAGGTCGGGTTGTCGACATGGCCGCCCGCAAAGCCCACCTCGGTCAGCCAGACGCCTTCCAGCTGCCAGAACAGCCGCTCGACCCCCCAATAGCACCCCATGCCGAAAATGGCCTGATCAAAGCCTGCGGGAACCGGCGCATCCAGGGGCCGGTCAAAAATCCTGTGCATCGGAGCCGTCATTTCGCATCCTTTCGATCCGTTCGGGTATCTAGGTAGGTAGCCAGCCGGTCGGGTGCAACGCGCAAGCGGCCCTCGGGTTTCCCACATGTGGTTGATCCTGCGGGCCGTTCTGCGAAACTGCGATGAAATTTTCGCCGCAGGATGGGCAGGATGAAACCCGGACCACTGAACCTTATCACAGATGTCGCCGGGCTGCGGGTCGGGAACGCGCAGGACGACCGCCTGCGCTCGGGCGTCAGCGTGCTGACCTCGGACCGGGCTTTTGCCTGCGCCTACAATGTGATGGGCGGCGCGCCCGGCACGCGAGAGACCGATCTGCTGGCCCCCGACAAGCTGGTGCAGGGGGTGGATGCGCTGGTGCTGTCGGGCGGCTCGGCCTTCGGGCTGGCGGCCTGCGACGGCGTGGCTGCGGGCCTGAGGGCAGTGGGACGCGGGTTTCAGGTCGGGCCGATCCGCGTGCCCATCGTGCCCGGCGCGATCATCTTCGATCTGTTGAACGGTGGCGACAAGGATTGGGACCAGAGCCCCTATCCCGCGCTTGGCCGCGCGGCGCTGGAAGCAGCCGCCCCGGATTTCCTGCTGGGGACAGCGGGTGCGGGCACAGGGGCCGCCACGCATGACCTGAAGGGCGGGCTTGGTTCGGCCTCGGCGGTGCTCGACTGCGGGATCACCATTGGCGCGCTGGTCGCGGTGAACGCGCTCGGCTCGGTCACGCATGGCCCATCAGCGCATTTCTGGGCCGCGCCATGGGAGCTTGAGGGCGAATTCGGCGGCCTCGGCCAGGGCGGCAACTTGCCGGGCGGGGCCGAGCCCGCCCTTGGCAAGCGATTGGGCGAGGCCACGACCATCGCCATCGTCGCGACGGATGCCGCGCTCGACAAGGCGGCGCTGGCGCGGCTGGCGACGGCTGCTCAGGACGGCATGGCGCGCGCCATCGTCCCCAGCCACACGCCCTTCGACGGCGATCTGGTCTTTGCCGTCTCGACCGGCGCGAAGCCCCTGCCCGACCCTGACCTGACGCCCTTTGCGCTTGGCCATGCGGCCGCCAGCGTGCTGGCCCGTGCCATCGCACGCGGCGTCTTTGCGGCCACGCCGCGCCCCGGCGATCTGCAGCCCTGCTGGTCCGACGCCCGTCGCCCGGGCTGAACGCGGCAGAAAAAATGGGCGGCGAGAGAGACGCCGCCCAAGTCAGAACACGCCAAGAGGGAAAATCTGACGATACGACAACAACGCCACAGCGGCAGAAAAGTTCTTCACGATCTCTTGACAGGCAGAAAACTGGTCAAAACTGGCTGATCCAACAAAAAAGGCCCGCCAATGGCGGGCCTGTTCATCTGCCGGATCAAAGGATCAGCGGCGATCATCCTCGTCTTCATCCTCATCATCCGCATCGGGGAGGTTGAAGAAGCTGTCGGCATCCAGATCGGGCTCGGGCGCATCCGCCTTGTCGTCATTGCCGCCCAGCGTGAAGTTCTCAAGCCCGGCAATGTTCGACGGCATGCGCGGCTCATCTCCGCTCATCGCGAGCGACGTCTCGGTCGAGACCAGCTTGCGACGCTCATCATCCGTCATCACGCCGCCTTCCGAGGCCTTGCGCTTGGCGGCCTTCTGCACGGCCGCGTCTAGTTCCGACTGGCGGCAGAGGCCCAGTGCAACCGGGTCGATCGGCTGGATGTTCTGGATGTTCCAATGCGTCCGGTCGCGGATCGAGGCGATGGTCGGCTTCGTCGTCCCCACCAGCTTCGAGATCTGCGCATCCGCCAATTCCGGGTGGAACTTGACCAGCCACAGGATGGCGGCCGGACGGTCCTGACGCTTCGACAGCGGCGTATAGCGCGGCCCGCGACGTTTCTCTTCGCCTTCGGCGGCGGGGTTGTGCTTCAGCTTCAGCTTGTAGACCGGGTCCTTCTGACCCTTCTCGATCTCTGCCGGGTCAAGCTGGTTCGAGGCGACCGGGTCAAAGCCCTTGACCCCCACCGCGACATCGCCATCCGCGATCCCCTGCACTTCCAGTTCATGCATGCCGCAGAAATCAGCGATCTGCTTGAAGCTCAGAGTCGTGTTGTCGACCAGCCAGACAGCAGTGGCCTTGGCCATCAGTGGCTTGTTCATGACGTACTCCTTAACAATATCTTTCCCGGCCGGGAAAACGGCGGGAGGCGGTTGCCATTCCATTTTCAGGGGGATTGGCGGATTATATAAGGGCAAAAGAGGTCGAAATAAAGTGTGAATCTCGTGGCAGGAAGTAACAGTGACATCTAGTCTGACCGGCATGAGATTTGCCCTTTCCCTTCTGCTGGCGCTGGCCGCCGCATGGCCCGCCTCCGCACAGGGTGTCGCAGGTCGCTTCGACTATTACGTCCTCTCGCTCAGCTGGTCGCCCAGCTGGTGCCGGTCCGAAGGTGACCCGGGTGACGACCAATGCCGCCCCGGGCGCAAAAAGGCCTTCGTCGTGCATGGCCTCTGGCCCCAGAACATGCGGGGCTTCCCTTCTGATTGCCCGACGCACCTGCCCGGACCAGAGCGGCGCGACACACGCGAAATCAGCGATATCATGGGCTCAAGTGGCCTCGCTTGGTACCAATGGCGCAAGCATGGCCGCTGCTCGGGCCTCAGCGCCCGCGCCTATTTCGACACGACGCGCCGGGCCTTCGACAGCATCGCCATGCCGGAAGTGCTGGAGGAGCTTCCCCGCGACGTCACGCTGGCCGCCCGCGTGATCGAGGATGCCTTCATCGAATTGAACCCGGCGCTTCATCGCGACGGCATCACCGTCACCTGCCGTGACCGCGCCCTGCAAGAGGTGCGCATTTGCTTGACCCGAGATCTGGAGCCGCGCCGGTGTGAGCCTGACGTGCGCCGCGATTGCAGCGGCAACTTCCTGGTTCCAGCGCCTCGCTGACGGCACTGCCGGTGCCTCCGGCGGGGATATTTAAACATGAAAGAAGCGCATTAAGAGAATCGCAATCTTTCTGCGGCATTGATGGCAGTACGGAACAGGCGGGGACGCCGATGGCCGTCATGGAAGAAGCCACACCCCGTTCCGGGTTCGCTCAGTCGGGGTGTGCGCTTGTTTCTTTCATGCTTAAATATCCCCGCCGGAGGCACCGGCCGCGACATCTGCGCTTCGCGCGCCGACTAGGGTGCGACGCGCAACAGGATCTTGCCGATATGATCGCCGCCTTCCATGTGACGATGCGCATCGGCCGCATTCGCCAGATCGAATTCGCTGTCGATCAGCGGCCGCACTCGGCCTTTTTCGACCAGCGGCCATAGATGCGTCATCAACTCCTGCGCGATCCCGGCTTTGGCGAGGTCGGATTGAGGCCTCAGGGTCGAGCCTGTCACCACCAGACGGCGCGTCATGATCTGGGCGAAGTTGATCTCGGCCTTGGGACCGGCAAGGAAAGCGATCATCACCAGACGGCCTTCCTCGGTCAGGGTTCGGATGTTGCGCGCGATGTAATCGCCTCCCACCATATCGAGAATCAGGTTGGCGCCCCCGGCTTTCTTGAGCACTTCCACGAAATCGGTCTCGCGGTAGTTGATCGGGATCGCCCCCAGATCGGCGCAGGCCGCGCATTTTTCGTCCGAGCCGGCGGTCGCCCAGACCTTGGCCCCCAGAGCATGCGCGATCTGGATGGCCATCGTGCCGATGCCCGAGGAGCCGCCATGGACCAAAAACCGCTCACCCGCCTTCAACCCGCCGCGCATGACGACGTTGGACCAGACGGTATAGGCGGTCTCGGGCAGCGCGGCTGCCTGACGCAGGTCGAGGCCCGCCGGGATCGGCAGGGCATGCTCGGCGGGGCAGATCACATATTCTGCGTAGCCGCCGCCGGGCAAGAGCGCACAGACCTCGTCCCCCTGTTTCCAGCGCGTGACACCCGGCCCCACGGCTGCGACCGTGCCCGAGCATTCCAGACCCGGCAGGTCGGATGCTCCGGCAGGCGGCGCGTAGGATCCGGCGCGCTGCAGGACGTCCGGCCGGTTGACCCCCGCCCAAGCGGTGCGAATCAGGATCTGGCCATGGCCTGCGACCGGAACGGCGCGCGTGGCGACTTTCAGGACATCGGCGCTGCCGGGGGCAGTGATTTCGACTGCGCGCATGGTGTCTGGGATCATGCCTGGTCTCCGTTCGTGGCTGTCTCGGTCCGGCCGGGGGCCGGTCTGGGCTGGGGCTTGCGGATCCAGCCGGTGGCAATATCGGTCAGCGGCGCGACGCCCGGGATGGCGCGCAGCCTGCCCTTGAGCGTCTCGAACCGCATGACGCCCTCGATGCGGCGATCGAGGAAGGCGCGGGTATCGGCCAGATCGGGCGAATCGTCGCCCAGCCAGTAAAGCACCGTCGCGCCATAGACCGCCGCCAGTGTCGCGCGTTTCGAGTACCAGTTGACGTCGCTTGAGGTGTCGCCCAGCCCGTTCCAGATCGCATCGACCGTGTCCCAGACAAGGCGCGTGCCCAGCGCCGCGTTCTGCGGCAGGGCCAGCACCACCGCGCCCGCGCGCGCCATCTGCCGGTCCGAGAGCAGCAGCCGGTGCATCACCGCCTGCGTCACCTTTTCGCGAAAACGGCCCTGCGGCGGCGTGGCCTTCAGCCATTCGCGCAACTCGGCATCCTTGCGGCGGTGGTAGGCGGCGGCCAGATCGGCCCCGCCTCCGGGCAGGTGGACCCGCGCCATGGCCGGGCTGATGCCGATGTCGCGCGCCCCTTCGGCGATGGCCGTCTGGCTCATCCCTTCGAACGTGGCGTGGTTCAGCGCGGCATCGATCAGGCGGTCGCGTTCTGTTTCCATGGCTCTGCTCCTCCTTCATGTCGGCAGGTGCCGGAATTTCTGGACAAATGCAAATCGCCTTGCTAGAAGGCCGCGTCCTGCAATTCAGCTTAACTCTAACCTAGGAAGGTGGTGACAACCACATGCAGGTAAGTGTTCGCGACAACAACGTCGAACAGGCACTTCGCGCCCTGAAGAAAAAACTTCAGCGCGAGGGGGTTTTTCGTGAAATGAAGCTCAAGCAGCATTTCGAGAAACCGTCGGTCAAGAAAGCTCGTGAAAAAGCCGAGGCCGTGCGCCGCGCCCGCAAGCTGGCGCGCAAAAAAGCGCAACGCGAAGGCGCGCTTTAAGTCGTCCGGATGCCGGATGGCAGCCTTTGGACAAAGCCTCCGGCAGTGCCGGGGGTTTTTTTATTCCGGCTGGGGCGCCAGCGAGGTCGTCAGGACATCCGCCAGAAAGCGCGCGGCCCGGCGCCAGGATTCGTCATTGTCGCCGCGAAAGCTCAGGTCACGCCGCAGGACCAGCCGGGATTCGCGCACATCCATCACCTGCACATAGATCTGCATGATCAGCGTGCTGGTCTTCAGCACCGAGACAAAGATGGCGTGATCGCTTCCCTGCGCTGCGGCCAGCTTCAGCAGGCATTCGGGCGTCTCATCCGGGCAGGCGGCGCTGACCTCTTGCGGCTGGATCTCGACCACCTCGCCCACCGCCACCTCGTCCTTCAGAACCGAGTGCATCAGCGAAAGCCGCGCTTCATGTTGCGCGCGCTGATCCTCGGGCTCATGCGAGGTGTCCAGAAACTTGATCGGCATGACCGCGACGCGATGCGTCTGCGCCCCTGCAGCGAGGGGAAGGGTCAGGGCCAGCAGAAGCACCATCAACCGGAGCATGGCATCACACCGGCAGCGCTGTGGTGAAGGCGACAGTCCTCAGCGAGAAGGACGAATGCATCTGCGCCACCCCCGGCAGCTTGGCCAGTCGCTGGCGGTGGATGCGGGCAAAATCATCCGTGTCCTGCGCCACCACCTTCAGCAGATAGTCGGCCGAGCCCGCCATCAGGTGGCATTCCAGCACGTCCGGAATGGTGCGGACCGCGCGCTCGAACGCCTCAAGCAGTTCGTCCGCCTGCCCCGAAAGCGTGATCTCGACAAAGACGGTGGTCGGCCTCTCGATCTTGCGGGCGTCCAGCAGGGCGACATAGCCGCGAATCATTCCGGTTTCTTCCAGCCGCTGAACGCGGCGGTGGCAGGCGCTGGCCGACAGGCTGACTTTCTGCGCCAGATCGGCATTGGTGATCCGTCCATCCTTCTGAAGTACGGCCAGAATGCGGCGATCTATTGCATCAAGTTCGATCATCTGCAGATCCTTGCGTCAATTTTGCAGTTCTTGAAAATTCCTCCCGATCTAATGCCTTGATGTGAGGTTGTTAAGCAAGATCTTTCCATTCCCGAACTCTGCGATCATCTTGTGCCCAAATTTTGCAGGAGAATATGATGAAAGTCGGTTGCCCCAAGGAAATCAAACCGCAGGAATTTCGCGTCGGGCTGACCCCCGATGCCGTGCTGGAGCTGGTGCTGCACGGTCATCAGGTGGTGATCCAGACCGGGGCGGGCGACGGCTCCGGCTTTCCGGATGCCGACTATGTTGCCGCCGGGGCGCAGATCCTGCCCGACGCCGCTGCGGTCTATGGCGAGGCCGAGCTGATCGTGAAGGTCAAAGAGCCGCAGCCGGATGAGCTGGCGCTGCTGCGTCAGGACCAGATCCTGTTCGCCTATCTGCATCTGGCCCCCGCGCCCGAGCTGACGCAGGGCCTGCTGAAGGCCGGAACCACCTCGATCGCCTATGAGACGGTGACCGACAGCCGGGGCGCGCTGCCTCTGCTGGCGCCGATGTCCGAGGTTGCGGGGCGCCTGGCCCCGCAGGTCGGCTCGTGGACGCTGCAGAAGGCCAATGGCGGCGCGGGCGTGCTGCTGGGCGGCGTCCCGGGCGTCAGCCCGGGCGAGGTGCTGATCATCGGCGGTGGCGTCGTCGGCGCGGCCGCCGCGCGGGTCGCGGTGGGCATGGGAGCCACGGTCACGGTGCTGGACCGCTCGCTGACCCGGCTTTCCTATCTGGATGACCTGTTCATGGGCCGCCTGACCACCCAGTTCGCGACCAAGGCCGCGCTGGCGCAGCGGCTGACGCAGGCCGATCTGGTCATTGGCGCTGTGCTGGTCCCCGGCGCGGCGGCACCCAAGCTGGTCAGCCGTGCCCAGCTTTCGACGATGAAGCCCGGCTCGGCGCTTGTCGACGTCGCCATCGACCAGGGTGGCTGTTTCGAGACCTCGCGCCCGACCACCCACCACGACCCGATCTATGAGGTCGACGGCATCCTGCATTACTGCGTCGGCAACATGCCGGGCGCGGTGGCGCGCACCTCGACCCGCGCTTTGGGCAATGCCACCCTGCCCTTCGTGCTGGCGCTGGCCGACAAGGGCTGGCGGCAGGCGGTCACCGACGATCCGAACCTGCGGGCCGGGCTTGCGACGCATGGCGGCACGCTGACCTCGCCCCCGGTGGGCGAGGCTCTGGGGCTGGCCTCGGTCACGCCGGACGCGCTGCTGGCAGGGCTGCGCTGAAACGCAAAAGGCGCGGCCCCCGGGGGTCGCGCCTTCTTTCTGCGATGCTGAAGCGATCAGGCGCGGTTGGCGCGCAGCTCGTCGCGGATCTGCATCAGCAGCTCTTCCTGGCTCGGGCCAGCCGGAGCCGCTGCTTCTTCCTCGACCTTCTTGCGAGCAGTCGCGGTCTGGATCTTGTTCACGCCCTTCACCAGCATGAAGACCACCCAGGCGATGATCAGGAAGTTGATGATGGCCGAGATGAACGACCCCCAGGCAAAGATCGACGCGCCGGACTGACGTGCGACTTCGAGGCTGGCGTTCGGGGGCACTTCGCCCTTCAGCACGAAGTAGTGGCTGCTGAAGTCCGTACCGCCGGTGATCAGACCGATGATCGGGTTGATGATGTCGGACACCAGCGAGCTGACGATCGCGGTGAATGCTGCACCGATGATGATACCCACGGCAAGGTCGATGACGTTGCCCCGGGCGATGAATTCCTTGAACTCTTTAATCATTTGCCTACCTCTTGTCCTGTTTCGCGCGGATATTAGACTCCGCTTCGGTTAGCACAGTTCCCCAATTCCGCAAATATCCAATGGGAATCCAGACATGACGTCACTTGCAGATTTTCCGATCACTCGGCGCTGGCCCGCCACCCGCCCCGAGGTGATCCAGCTTTACACGCTGAACACCCCGAACGGCATCAAGACCTCGATCATGCTGGAGGAATGCGGCCTTGAATATGAGGCCCATCGCATCAGCATCGGCGACCCCGAAGACCAGTTCACGCCCGAATATCTGTCACTGAACCCCAACAACAAGATCCCGGCGATGATCGACCCGAACGGGCCGGACGGGCAGCCGATGGGGCTGTGGGAAACCGGCGCGATGCTGATCTATCTGGGCGACAAGACCGGCAAGTTCCTGCCGGCCTCGGGCGCGGCGCGCTATCACACGATCCAGTGGCTCATGTGGCAGATGGGCGGCGTCGGGCCGATGTTCGGTCAGGTCGGCTTCTTCCACCGCTACAAGGGCAAGGAGATCGAGGATCCCCGTCCCCGCACCCGCTATTTCAATGAGGCCAATCGCCTGATGCGCGTGCTGGAAAAGCAGCTTGAGGGCCGCGACTGGATCACCGGCGATTACTCGATTGCCGATATGGCTGTCGGCCCGTGGCTGCGCACGATCCGCGTGAACTATGAGGCCGAGAGGGAAACCGGCATGGACGCGCTGCCGAATGTGCAGGCCTATCTGGAGCGCTTCCTGGCCCGCCCCGCCGTCCAGCGCGGGATTCTGGTCGGCGCGTAACGCCCTGGCGAGGGGTCCGGTGACGCGGGCCCCTTCCCCTATCAGCCTTGCGGCAGGCCATTCCGCCTCAGCCACAGCCAGCCGCGAAACCCGCTGAATGCGAGGGCCAGACAAAAGAGCGGAACCACCCATTTCGCCAGCAGGATCATATCGAAGCTCTGCGACGGTTCGAGCATGCGCAGCAGGTGAAGGCTGCTGAACAGTTCGACGGCAAGAAAGCTCAGGATAGCCAGCAAGGCCAGCGGGACCCAAGCCGCTCGTCCGGCGCGCATCCGAAAGGCGACGAACACCAGCACGACCGCGATGACTGCAAAGACCGGGACCGCCATTGGCATTTCCGGCGCCTTCACCGCCAGATCCAGTCCCAGCACCGCCGCATTTGCGCCCAGAACCAAAAGAGGCAGCCCCGCCATGCGGACAGCATAGCGCGCCTTGTCTTCGTCCCGGATGTCGATCCAGAAACCGAACAGTTTGTCACTGCCCATTTTCACTCCAAGATATCAACCGCTTGACAGTATGGAATGCCTCCACCCCACCAGTCCATTCCGCTTCGCCATAAAAACGCCCCGCAATCGCTTGCGGGGCATCAAGGTATCGGAGCCCTGAGGCCAGAGCGTTTAGCTGCGCAGCGTGCCGCCGGTGGCTTTCGTCACCTTTTCAACGATCTTGGCGGCGACCGCCTCGATTTCCGCATCCGTCAGGGTCTTGTCTTTCGGCTGAAGCCGCGCGGTGATCGCGATGGACTTCTTGCCGCCTTCCATGCCGGTGAACTGGTCAAAGACCGTCACACGCTCGATCAGCGCCTTGTCGGCCCCGGCTGCGGCATTGACCAGCGTCAGCGCCTCGACCTTTTCGTCAACGACGAAGGCGAAGTCACGCTCGACCGCCTGCAGGTCCGAGATATCCAGCGCCGCCCGCGTCGGCGTCTTGACCTTGGGCAAGGGCACGTTCTGCAGGTTCACGGTGAACGCGACCGCCGCGCCCTTGATGCCGAACTGCTTCAGGATGCGCGGATGCACCTCGCCGAAGGTCGCGAGCTTGTTCGGCCCAAGCGCCATCACGCCCGAACGACCGGGATGCCACCAAGCGTCCAGCTTGCGGTTGACCTGCACCTTCTGCGGCGCGCCAACCGACGCCAGCACGGCCTCAGCATCGGCTTTCGCGTCATAGACATCGACCGCACGCCGCGAACCGAAGGGATCGCGGGGCGAGGTCGCGCCGACCAGCAGGCCGGTGATCTGCACCGCCTGATCGCCCGGCTCACCGCCCGAGAAGACGACGCCACATTCGAAGAGCGCGAGATCGGCAAAGCCGCGCGCCTGATTGCGCGCCGCAGCGGCCAGCAGACCCGGCAGCAGATCGGGGCGCAGATGGGTCATTTCGGACGAGATCGGGTTTTCCACCCGCGTCGCATCGGTGCCACCGCCAAAAGCCTCGGCGGCTTTCTGGTCGATGAAGCTGTAGGTCACGGCCTCATTATAACCAAGGCTCGCGGCCATGCGGCGCGCGGCTTTCTCGCGCACCTGCTGCGTGGTCAGCACCGGCTTCGGCACACCCGCTTGCGGACGCGGCAAAGGCTGGCCCTGCAGTTTCGTCAGGCTTGCGATGCGGGCGATTTCTTCGACCAGATCCGCCTCACCCTGCACATCAGGCCGCCACGACGGCACCTGCGCCATGTCGCCATCCATGCGGAAGCCGAGCGCCTCCAGCGTGGCGCGCTGCGTTTGGGCGTCGATCTCCATCCCCACAAGGCTCGCCGTGCGGGCGGTGTCCAGACGATAGGCACGCGCGGTGTCAGGGACGGCACCGGCAGTCACGACCTCGGACGGCTCACCACCGCAGAGGTCAAGGATCATCTCAGTCGCAAGCTCCAGCCCCGGCAGGGTGAATTCCGGGTCCGCGCCGCGTTCAAAGCGGTAGCGCGCATCCGACGACACCTTCATCTTGCGGCCAGCGGCGGCAATCGTGATCGGATCCCAATAGGCACTTTCAAGGAAGACGTTGACCGTCTCCTCGGTGCAGCCCGAAAGTTCACCACCCATGATGCCCGCAATGCTTTCCGGGCCATTGTCATCGGCAATCACCATCGCCGTTTCCGGCAGTTGATAGGTCTTGCCGTCGAGCGCGAGGATTTCCTCCCCCGCTTTGGCCATGCGCACGGTCAGGTTACCCGCGACCTTATCCGCGTCGAAAACGTGCAGCGGGCGGTTCAGGTCGAAGGTGAAGAAGTTGGTGATATCAACCAGCGTCGAGATCGGACGCAGCCCAATCGCCTTCAGCCGCTTCTGCAGCCATTCCGGCGACGGCCCGTTCTTCACGCCACGGATCAGACGACCGCTGAAATAGGGCGCGCCTTTGGCCGCGTCCTCGGCAATGACGATCCCGATGGGCGAGGAGAACTTGCCCGGAACCGTCACCTCTTTCACCGGCTTCAGCGTGCCAAGCCCACGCGCCGCCAGATCGCGGGCGATGCCGTGAATGCCAAGCGCGTCGGGACGGTTCGGGGTGATCTTGATTTCCACGACCGGATCAACCGCCTCGGGGCGGTTCGCGGCCAGCCAGTCAACGAACTTGTCGCCAACCTCGCCCGAGGGGAGTTCGATGATGCCGTTATGTTCGTCCGACAGCTCCAGCTCACGCTCGGAGGCCATCATGCCGTGGCTTTCGATCCCCCGGATCTTTCCGACGCCAAGCGTCGTGTCGATGCCGGGCACATAATCGCCGGGCTTCGCCAGAACGACGGTGATCCCGGCGCGAGCATTCGGCGCGCCGCAGACGATCTGCTTCTCGCCCTCATCCGTCATCACGCGGCAAACCCGCAGACGGTCGGCGTCCGGGTGCTGCTGCGCGTCGATGACCTTCGCGAGGGTGAAGGTTTTCAGCTTCGCCGCGCTATCCGTGACCTCCTCGACCTCAAGGCCAAGGTCGGTCAGCGCCTCGGTGATCTCATCGAGGGTGGCAGTGGTATCGAGATGCTCTTTGAGCCAGGAGAGGGTGAATTTCATGACGCGGCTCCGTGAATATCCGCGCTGTCCTAGCGCATGGCGCGGCGGATTGGTAGGCGCGACCGGGAGTTTGCACATGCCGAGTTGCAGGTTTTCCCTGACCTGCCCGTTGAGGCGCCCCCTGCCGGGCAGCCTGCCCCCGGCAAGCTTCCGCCATGCGCGAAATTCCGACGCGGCGCGCACGCGTTTCGGCAGCCTCATGCCACATCGGACAGGTGGCCCAAAAACCTGCCCAATGTCAGGAAAAATCGGGCATAATGGCCCCATGCAACAGTCAGATCTATTCATTGATTACGGTTGGATAGTGTCCATCACCTTGGCGGTTCTGGCCGCCCTGATCTGGCGCGCCTCGTCGCAATCGAAAAGCGTCGCTCTGAAGATGTGCGTGGTCTGGATCGGGATGACGATGCTCAGCTTCATTCTGGGCAGCTATTTCGCGGCGACGATGCTGTTCGCGACCTTCCTGGTGGTCGTGCTGCTGCTGCTGTCGATCCTGAACCCGCTGCTGTCGCGGCTGGGCCGATCCGACCGCAGCGCGTTGAACAAGAAGCAATTTTAATCAAATTGCGCAGGCAATTCGCCTGCCATCCGGACAAGCCTGCCGCACATTCAAGGGATGATTCCCCTTGGCCGAGGTTGGCATGCTGGTTTCCCGTCTGGATAGGCCCCCGGTTCCCGGCCCCTCGCTGCCGCTGGCCTATGCCCTGCTGCTTCTGGCCGGAGCCTTCGGCTGTCACAGGTTCCACCTTGGCCATCGCGCGTCCGGCCTGAGCATGCTGGCGCTGCTGGTCGGCGGCCTGCTGACGGCGCCTTTTCTGATCGGACTGATCCCGTTGATGGTGCTGGGGCTATGGCTGGTGCTGGACCTGTTTCTGCTGCCGGGGCTGGTGCGGCGCGCAGGGATGCAGGGGGCAACGAAGGTGCCTCGCCCCGCCCCCCGTATCAGCGTGTTCATTCATTGATCTTCTGAGACTCTGTCGGCTTGCACTGACAGGCGCGTTTGCGCACAGCTGTTCATTTTGCATTTTTACGCGGCTGCCTGAATGCATCAGATAGGATCTCTACCTTTCAATCCTGATCGCGAAGTTCACCACGAGACAAATTTTCCAATCCGAATCTGCCCAATTCGACAGGAACATTCTTTCAGTCGAATCACATCCCCAAAAACTTTCGATGTTATTATTCCATTTATTCTCTATTTTTAGTAAGGGGTGTAATTATGCGTACTATTGCGATTGCTTTTATCTCCCTCTTAGCCGGCTCAGAAGTATTCGCTTCTGATTGCCCAAACTACAGCATGTCGGGGGCCGAGGGCACGTTTTCTGGCCGTGAACTCTACGAGCCCAAAACATTTGCGGTGACGGCAGGTGGCGGCAAGCTTCCCTTGAGTTACTGCTCAATACCTTTCAAATCCGACCGAGGCGAGGGGTATGTCACAGAACGCCCTGACTTTACTATAGGCGTGCACTCTCTCAAGGGCTACAGCCTTGAGTTTCGTGTAGAGAGTGATTGCGATGCTATCCTGGTGATCAATACCGGAGGAGAAAACTGGTACTATGATGATGATGATAATGGCAACTTGGATCCAAAGATATCGCTAACCCGTCCATCAGAGGGCGTTTACGACGTTTGGGTCGGTACCGCTGACCGCGAAACGTGCGATGCAGAATTAACTATGGAAACATTCTAAGACGATTGCAGGTTAAACAGTGCGGCGAAGATTTCTGTCATGACGCAACGCGCGACCATTCTATGCCGCACTGTTTTCCGTTGTTGTTCTGGATGCCGACAGGCATTTAGCGAGTCTCTTACCGCGACAGCCCACCGCTGACGCTGGGCACATCGCCCGCAGCAAACCCATAATGGCGCAGCCAGCGCAGGTCGCTTTCAAAGAAGGCGCGCAGGTCGGGGATGCCGTATTTCAGCATGGCAATCCGGTCGATGCCCATGCCGAAGGCGAAGCCCTGCCATTGGTCGGGGTCGATCCCGCCCGCGCGCAGGACCTTCGGATGCATCATGCCGGAACCAAGGATCTCCAGCCAGCTTTCGCCCTCACCGATGGTCAGCTTGCCGCCTTCCCATGAGCAGCGGATATCCACCTCGGCCGAGGGCTCGGTGAAGGGGAAATGCGAGGCGCGGAAGCGGAGTTCGACGTTGTCGACCTCGAAAAAGGCGCGGCAGAATTCCTCCAGCGTCCATTTCAGGTTCGCCATCGAGATGTCTTTGCCGATCGCCATACCCTCGACCTGATGGAACATCGGAGTATGGGTCTGGTCCATGTCCATGCGATAGACGCGGCCCGGCGCGATCACGCGGACGGGTGCGCCCTGATCCAGCATCGCCCGGACCTGCACCGGCGAGGTATGGGTGCGCAGCACATGCGGCGGGCGGTCGTCGCCTTCAGCGCGAGCCATGAAGAAAGTGTCGTGCTCCTGCCGGGCGGGGTGCTCGGGCGGGATGTTCAGGGCATCGAAGTTGAACCAGTCAGACTCGACCTGCGGGCCTTCAGCGACGGCGAATCCCATATCGGCGAAGATCTCGGTGACCTCTTCCATGACCTGCGACACCGGATGAATCGAGCCCTGACGGCGCGGGCGACCCGGCAGCGTCACGTCCAGCCATTCGGCGGCAAGGCGGGCGTCAAGCGCCGCATTCTCCAGCCCCTCGCGCCGCGCGCGGAGGGCCGCGTCGATTTCGTCGCGGACACGGTTCAGGGCAGCGCCGGTGGTCTGCCGCTCTTCCGGGCTCATCTTGCCCAGTTCCTTCATCTTGCCGCTGATCTCGCCCTTCTTGCCAAGGGCGGCAAGGCGGACCTCCTCCAGCGCGGGGGCGTCGGCGGCATCCGCAATGCGGGTCAAATAGGCGGAACGGAGGGCTTCGATGTCGGACATGGCGGCTTTCCTGAATTGCCCGTGCCGATTAGCACGCAGAACCCTCGGGGAAAAGCCTTAGAGCAGTTCCTGCAGCCGCTCGACAGGGCGGCAGAGGCGCACGCCCTTGGGCGCGGCGACGATGGGACGTTCTACCAGGATCGGATGCTCGGTCATTGCCCGGATGATCGTGTCGTCATCGGCGCCGATCAGGCCCAGCTCCTCGGCTGGGGTGTTCTTGACGCGCATCGCCTGCGTCGGCGTCACATCGGCCGCCGCGAACAGACCCAGCAACTGGCCGCGCGTCCAGCCGTCCTTCAGATAGTCGATGACGACCGGGGCGTGACCGGCCTCGCGGATCTGGTCCAACACCTTGCGCGAGGTCGAGCATTTCGGGTTGTGATAAATGACGAACATGGGGCCTCCTGCCGCGCGAATGAAACGGTCGCGCGGCATGGTGATAGCAAGGGTGCGGGCGGAAATGAACCGACAGCGGCGCCGATGGCCGTTGGGCATGAAAAAACCCGCGCCGAAACGCGGGTTTCCGAATGGTCAGATCTGCCGGAAATCAGGCGGCAGCTTTGGCCTGAGCGACGATCGCCGCGAAGGCGTCGGGCTCATGAACGGCCAGATCGGCCAGAACCTTGCGGTCCACCTCGATCCCGGCTTTCGCCAGAGCCGCGATGAAGCGCGAATAGGTGAACTCGGCGTCGATCGCGCGGACAGCCGCGTTGATCCGCTGGATCCACAGCGCGCGGAAGTTGCGCTTGCGGTTCTTGCGGTCGCGGGTCGCGTATTGGTTCGCCTTGTCGACGGCCTGGGTCGCGGTGCGGAAGTTGCGCGAACGGTTGCCGTAATAGCCTTTTGCCGCGTCAAGAACCTTCTTGTGGCGGGCGTGGGTGACTTTACCCGATTTGACTCGTGCCATGTCTGGTTCTCCTTAGCGGTTGTAAGGCATGTATTTCTTGACGATTTTCGCGTCCGCATCGCACAGGACCATGGTCCCGGTGACGTCGCGGATGAATTTCGTCGAGCGCTTGATCATGCCGTGGCGCTTGCCAGCCGGGCCAGCTTTGACTTTGCCCGAGGCCGTGAAAGAGAACCGCTTTTTGGCGGCCGCTTTGGTCTTCATCTTCGGCATTTTACTCTCCTTGCGGTCAGAGTGAACGCACGACTCGGCAATGCCAATTGGCCGGACGCGCGGGTGGAAGCGTGCCCTATAGGCGGGCACGCCGGAATTGGCAAGCGATTTCGACCAGATCAGTTGCTGGTGGCAGGCGCTTCGGTCGAGGCAGGGGCGTCCGTTGCCGGAGCCTCTGCTGCGGGCGCTTCAGCAGCAGGTGCTTCGGTCGCCGGAGCGTCAGCCGCAGGGGCTTCTGCTGCGGGGGCCTCGGCTGCCGGGGCTTCTGCGGCAGGAGCGTCAGCCGAAGGCGTAGCCGGGGCGTCAGCAGCCGGAACATCAGCCGCAGGTGCGTCCGCAGCCGGCTCGGGTGCGGTGACCGGATCGGTGCTCAGCGAGACCTGACCGGCAGTCAGGCGCTTCCATGCACCGGTGACGCTGTCGACGTTGAAAGGCGCGTCAGAGGTATAGGCGCCACCGAACAGGGCGGCGATGCCCAGCACCAGCGCCAGAGCAGCACCGCGCGGTGCGCGCGTCTGAGCCACGGCAATAATGGCAAGCAACACGGACAGCGCACACAGCACCGTACCGGCGATGATAAGAATATCAGTCATAATGTCCCCTTGTGGGTAGGCTTGTTCTTCGCGGCCCTTATTCAGGATCTGTGCGATAAATCAAGCGCTCGTCGCAAGGAGCAATACGAAGGATGTTGGTTGTGCCGGGCACGTTGAAGGGCAGACCGGCCATCACGACGATCTGGTTCGTCTCATCGGCGAAGCCAAAGTCGCGCGCGGCCTTGGCGGCGTTGACCACGGCCTGCTTGAAGCGCACCAGCTCGGGCGTGAGGACGCAATGCGTGCCCCAGGTCAGGCAGAGCCTGCGCAGCGTCCGCGTCTCCGAGGACAGCGCGATGATCGGCACGCGCGGGCGTTCGCGCGCGGCCAGGCTGCCGGTGGTGCCCGACTGGGTGAAGGCGCAGATCGCGGCGATATCGGTCGTTTCGGAAATCTCGCGCGCGGCGGCGACGATGCCATCGGCGACGGTCTGGCGTTTGGCGACGCGGGCGGCCTCGATCACTTCGCGATAGGTCGGGTCCGACTCGACCGAGCGGGCGACGTTGTCCATGGTCGAGACGGCCTCGATCGGATACTGGCCCGCGGCGCTTTCAGCCGACAGCATGACGGCATCAGCGCCCTCATAGATGGCGGTCGCCACGTCCGAGACCTCGGCACGGGTCGGCATCGGGCTTTCGATCATCGATTCCAGCATCTGCGTGGCGACGATCACAGGCTTGGCGGCGGCGCGGCAGGCGCGGACCAGCCGCTTCTGGATCGGCGGCACCGAATGCACGGGCAGCTCGACGCCCAGATCGCCACGCGCCACCATGATCCCGTCCGAGACCTTCAGGATTTCGGCGAAGCTACGCACAGCGGCGGGCTTTTCGATCTTCGACAGAACGGCCGCCCGGCCACGCGCCAGTTCGCGCGCTTCGGTCACATCCTCGGGGCGCTGCACGAACGAAAGCGCCAGCCAGTCGACGCCCAATTCGCAGGCAAACTCCAGATCCTCGCGGTCCTTGTCGGAAAGCGCGGCCAGCGGCAGCACCACGTCGGGCACGTTCACGCCCTTGCGGTTCGAAATCGCGCCCCCGGCGGTCACCCGGCAGATGGCGAAATCGGGGCCGCAGCTGTCAACCGCCAGACGGATCTTGCCGTCATTGACCAGCAGTTCGGCCCCCGGTTCAAGGGCGGCAAAAATCTCGGGGTGGGGCAGCTGCACGCGGGTCGCGTCGCCCGGAGCCGGGTCAAGGTCAAAGCGGAAGGTCTGGCCTTCGCGCAGGTCATGCGGCCCGTTCTCGAACGTGCCGACGCGCAGCTTCGGGCCCTGAAGATCGGCCAGAATGGCAATCGGGCGGCCGGTCTCGGTCTCGATCTTGCGGATGATATCGTGACGCGCGCGATGTTCGGCATGCGAGCCATGGCTCATGTTCAGGCGGAACACGTCCGCGCCTGCCTCGAACAGTGCGCGGATCATCTTGTAGTCACTGGAGGACGGTCCAAGCGTTGCCACGATCTTGACTCTGCGATGCCGTCTCATCCCGTATTCTCCATCCATGTTTGCGCTACCGTCGCCATCTCTATGGCGCATTGCGGTTCCGGCAGCAACTGGCGCTTGCCGCTTCGATTGCGTAACCTGCAGCAGAAACAGCGACAATGAAATGACGCAAGAGCCTTATGATACGATCGGAGGGGGTCGCCCCTCGCGCTGGCTGATCACCTGCGACCACGCCACCAATCACGTTCCCGACTGGATCGGGGGCGGCGATCTGGGCATCGCGCCCGCCGATATGGCCCGCCATATCGCCTATGACGTGGGTGCGGCGGCGCTGACGCGGAAACTCGCCGAGCGCATGGACGCCCCGGCGATCCTGTCGAATTTCTCGCGCCTCGTGATCGACCCGAACCGGGGCGAGGATGACCCGACGCTGCTGATGCGCATTTACGACGGCACGGTCATTCCCGCGAACAAGGCGCTGGACGCGGCTGGCCGGGAAGAGCGGCTGGAGCGGCTTTATCGCCCCTATCATCGGGCCTATGCCGAGCTTGCCGCCGCACGCCCCGACCGGGCGATCTGCGCGGTTCACAGCTTCACCCCGCAACTGCGCGGCCGCCCGCCACGGCCTTGGCTGGTGGGCATTCTTTATTCCCACCGGGATGAGCGGCTGGGCCCGCCGCTGGTGCAGGTCTGCCGCGATCAGGGCTGGATCACCGGCGACAATGAGCCCTACTCGGGCCATCTGGAGGGCGATTCGATCGACAAGCACGCGCTGGCCCATGGCCGCCCGAACGTGCTGATCGAGGTCCGGAACGACCTCATCCGCGATGAAGCCGGGCAGGATCTGTGGGCGGAACGCATCGCCTCGGTGCTGGAGGGGCTCTTGGAGGCGCAGGGGCTTTGACGCCCCAACGCCTGCGCATCAGTCGCGGGCGTATTTGCCCTTCTTCATCGACTTCCCGTGGTTCGAGATCCAGTCCATCAGCGCCAGCAGCACGCCCGAGATCACGAAGACCAGATGGATGATGACCATCCAGCGGATCTTCTCGGCCGGGTATTTGCCGACATCCATGAAGACCTTCAGCAAATGAATCCCCGAGATCGCGACAATCGAGGCCACCAGCTTCAGCTTCAGCCCTGAAAAATCGACCTCGCCCTGCCATTCGGGGCGGTCCTTGTGCTCGGTCAGGTCCATGCGGCTGACGAAATTCTCATAGCCCGAAAAGATCACGATCAGCAGCAGGTTCGCCGCAAGGCTGAGGTCGATCAGCGCCAGCAGCCCCAGAACGGCATCATCCACGGTCATCGTCGGCATGCTCAGGCCGAAGCGCAGCAATTCGTTGAGAAACACCCAAAGAAGGATGACCAGCGCTCCGGCCAGGCCGACATACATCGGCGCCATCATCCAGCGACTTGCGAAAAGGCTGCGTTCGATCAGACGTTCCATGGGCTCTCCTATTGGGGTCAGGCGCGATATATACGCAGCCGTTGGCGGGACAAGTGCCGCTCGCATCGGGCGCGACACTTGTCGTAACCCGCAGGACGTGGCCTTTTCAGCACTTTACGGGCATAAGCCGCGGCAAATGCGCGGCCCCGGGGGCCTGCGCCCAGCCCAGAGGTTATCCATGCAGACCGAACAAAGCGTCCTGCGCATTTCGATCATCGCCACTTTTCTGATTGCCGCGCTTGGCATCGGGATCGGGCTTTGGATCGGCTCGTTCTCGATCATGTTCGACGGGGTCTATTCGCTGACCGACGCGATCATGACGGTTGTGGCGCTGCTGGTGTCGAAGCTGATCACCTCATCCCTGGGTGAGCGGACACAGGAACGGCTGGTGCGGCATTTCACCATGGGGTTCTGGCATCTTGAGCCCATCGTGCTGGCGCTCAGCGGCTTCATCCTGATGGGCACGGCGCTTTACGCGTTTCTGGGCGCGGTCAACAGCCTGATGACCGGCGGGCGCGAGCTGAACTTCGACAAGGCTATCATCTTTGCCGCCGTCAGCATGGTGACCGCGCTGGCAATGGCCGCCTTTGACCGTCGGGCGAATCGCCGCATCAACTCGAACTTCATCGAGATGGACGCCAAGGCCTGGCTGATCTCGGCGGGAATGACCGGGGCGCTGCTGATCGCGTTCATCTTTGGCTGGGCAATTCAGGGGACCTCTCTGCAATGGATGGCCCCCTATGTCGATCCGGCGGTGCTGGCGGTCGTCTGCCTGTTCGTGCTGCCGATCCCCGTGCCGACGATCCGGCAGGCGCTGGCCGATGTCCTGCTGGTCACCCCCGCCGAGTTGAAGGCACATGTCGATGAGGTCGCGGCCCGGGTCGTCGCGCTGCACGGTTTTCGCGGCTATCGCGCCTATGTGGCCCGCGTTGGTCGCGGTCGCCAGATCGAGCTTTACTTCATCGTCCCGCAGGGCGAGGCCCCCCGCCCGCTGGAGCATTGGGACCGCCTGCGCGACCAGATCGGCGAGATGATCGGGGATGCGAGCCCCGACCGCTGGCTGACCATCGCCTTCACCACCGATGTGGAATGGGCCGAGTAGGGATCAGAAGAAACTCTGCGGATCGATATCGACCGACAGGCGCAGGTTCGACGGCGCTTTCGGCGCGACCCGCAGCCAGTCCGAGATCGCCGCCTGCAAGGGGGCCTGACGCGGCGCGCGGATCAGCATGCGAACGCGGTGACGGCCCCGAACGCGGGCGATGGGCGCAGGCGCGGGGCCGAACAGCTCGGCCCCGATGGCCTGCAGCGGTTGCGTACGCCTGGCCAGCTCATGCGCGTAATTGTCGACGATCGGAAAATCGGGATGCGACAGGATGATGCCCGCCAGCCTGCCGAAGGGCGGCATCTCGGCGGCCTGACGCTGGGCGGCCTCGGCGTCCCAGAAGGTCTCATCCTCACCCGACAGGATCGCGCGGATGACCGGATGGTCGGGCTGGTGCGTCTGCAAAAGCGCCACGCCCTTGGCATCGCCCCCCTCGCGCCCGGCCCGGCCCGCGACCTGCCGCATCAGCTGGAAGCTGCGCTCGGCCGCGCGCAGGTCAGCCCCCTGCAACCCCAGATCGGCGTCGATCACGCCGACCAGTGTCAGGCGCGGGAAATTGTGGCCCTTGGCGACCAGCTGCGTGCCGATGATGATGTCGGTATCCCCGGCAGAAATCTCTGCAATCGCCTCTTTCAGCGCGCGGGCCGAGTTGAAAAGGTCCGAGGACAGCACGCTCGCGCGCGCATTCGGGAAGCGCTCGGCGACCTCTTCGGCCAGACGCTCGACCCCCGGACCGACGGCGGCCATGCGGCCTTCGACGCCGCAGGCGGGGCAAGTCTGCGGGATCGGCTTCGTCTCGCCGCATTGGTGGCAGACAAGACGGTTCTGGAAGCGATGCTCGACCATGCGGGCGTCGCATTGGTCGCAGCCGACCTGCTGGCCACAGGCGCGGCAGGTGGTGATCGGCGCATAGCCGCGCCGGTTCAGGAACAGCAGCGATTGCTCGCCCTTCTCCAGCCGGGCCTGAACCTCGCGCGCCAGACGGGGCGAGATCCAGCGGCCCGAGGGCATGTCCTCGCGCCGCAGGTCGATCGCCGCCATGTCGGGCAGTTCGGCGCTGCCATAGCGGGCGCGCAGGTCGATACGGCCGTACTTGCCCGCCGCCGCATTCACCCAGCTTTCAACCGAGGGCGTGGCCGAGGCCAGCACCACCTGCGCCTGCGCAATCGAGGCGCGCAGCACCGCCATGTCGCGGGCGCTGTAGAACACCCCGTCCTCTTGCTTGTAGGACCCGTCATGCTCCTCATCGACGACGATCAGGCCCAGATCGCTGAAGGGCAAAAACAGCGCCGAGCGCGCGCCGACCACCATGCCGACATTCCCGGTCGCCGCCATCTGCCACAACCGGCGACGCTCCATCCGGGTGATGCCGGAATGCCATTCGCCGGGGCGCTCGCCAAAGCGGGCCTCGACCCGCGACAGGAATTCGGACGACAGCGCAATCTCGGGCAGCAGCACCAGCGCCTGACGTCCTTGCCGCAGACATTCGGCCACGGCCTCCAGATAGACCTCGGTCTTGCCCGAGCCGGTGACGCCGCGCAGCAGCGTCGTGCCATAGGCGCGCTGCCGCAGGCGGGCGCGCAGGGCCTCGGCCGCCTCGGCCTGATCGGGGGCCAGCGGCTTGCCGGGCAGGGAGGGGTCAAGGCGCGGATAGGGCAGATCGCGCGGCGCCAGCGTCTCGGCCAGCGTGCCCGATTTCACCAGCCCCTGCACGACACCGCTGCTGACGCCCGCCAACTGCGCCAGTTCCGAAGGCGCGAAGCCTGCACCGCCATGATCCTCCAGCACCTGCAGCACGGCGGCGCGGGGGTCGGTCATACGCTCGGGCGGGGGACCGGCGCGATGGATGATCTTGCGCTGGCCGGGGGGCTGGTCGATGTCGGGCGCACGCGTCGCCATGCGCAGCATCGCGGGCAGCGGCGTCAGCGTGTAATCGGCCATCCGGGCCATGAATTCCAGCATCTCGGGCTGCAGGGGCGGCGCATCGATCAGCCGCGCGACGGGGCGCAGCTTGGCGGTGTCAAACCCGCCCAAGCCCTCGCCCCAGACCATGCCCATCACCCGGCGCGGCCCCAGCGGCACCACCACAAGCTGACCCAGCCGCACCCCGCCTTCGGGGGCCAGATAATCCAGCGTGCCCACCGGCTCTTGCGTCAGCACGGCAATGCGCGCGCCATGGGGAAAGAAGATCTGCCGGTCGTTCATCAGCTGGGATCAGGTCAGGAAAGGGCTGCGGTCACAGGCCGAAAAAGCTGAGGCCGAACAGTCCGAAGACGACGAACACGGGCAAATGAAAGGCCACGACGGGCACGCCGATCAGCAGGGCAGCCATGTCCGAAACCTGCACCGTGGTGTCGACCGCTTCCATGTTTACCCCTCGCCGCGTTCAGCGGCCTGATACTGACAGCATGTTGCGCGATGGGCAACCGGTCCGATACCCTTCACCCGCGCCCGTTTTTGCGCTAAACCCCGGGCCAAATCGCAAAAGGACCCTGCGCATGAAATTCTTTGTCGATACCGCCGATGTCGCCGCCATCCGCGAGCTGAACGATCTGGGCATGGTTGATGGCGTCACCACCAACCCCTCGCTGATTCTGAAGTCGGGCCGCGACATCATCGAGGTCACGAAAGAGATCTGCGATCTGGTCGAGGGTCCGGTCAGCGCCGAGGTCGTCGCCAAGGACGCCGCCGACATGATCCGCGAAGGCAAGTTGCTGGCCGCGATCGCGCCCAATATCGCGGTGAAAGTGCCGCTGACCTGGGACGGGCTGAAGGCCTGCAAGGCGCTGTCCTCGGAAGGGCATATGGTCAACGTGACGCTGTGCTTCTCGGCCGCGCAGGCGATTCTGGCGGCGAAAGCGGGCGCGACCTTCATCAGCCCCTTCATCGGCCGTCTGGACGACATCAACCTGGACGGGATAGAGCTGATCGCACAGATCCGCGAGATCTATGACAATTACGACTGGTCGACCGAGATCCTGGCGGCCTCGATTCGCTCGGTGAACCACATCACCGACGCCGCCCGCATCGGCGCCGACGTCATCACCGCCCCGCCTGCCGTCATCAAGGCGATGGCGCAGCACGTGCTGACCGACAAGGGTCTGCAGCAGTTCGACGCGGACTGGGCCAAGACGGGCCAGAAGATCGGCTGATGGCGGCGGGTGAGGAACTTCAGCCGCTTGCAGAGGAAACCCGGGCTCGCCTTCTGGCGCAACCCGAGTTGATCCTGTCCGACCGCGACCTGATGCGCGCGCTGATCGGCGCGCGCGAGGCCGAGATCGGTGACAATGTCATCGACATTCGCGGTCGCGCGATGGCCGCGCTGGAACAGCGTCTGGACCGGCTTGAGGCGCAGCATGAATCGGTGATCTCGGCGGCCTATGACAACCAGTCGGGGATGAACACCATCCACCGCGCCGTGCTGTCGCTGCTGGAGCCGGACGATTTCCCGACCTTCCTCGACAATCTCGAGGTCAACGTGGCTCCGATTCTGCGGGTCGAGACGCTGCGTCTGGTCATGGAAAGCAGCGCCGAGCATCCGGGCACCAGCATGCCCGGCCCGCTGCACCTGCTGCCTGCGGGTTCGGTGGCCGAGATGGTCGCGGGCGGACGCCGTGCGCCACGCGCCGATGACGTGGTGCTGCGCGCCGCCGTCCCCGAGACGAAATCGGTTCATGGCATCACCCGTGGCATCATCAAGTCCGAGGCGCTGCTGCCCATCGATCTGGGCGCTGGCCGCTGGCCCGCGATGCTGCTGATGGGCTCGACCGATCCGGCGCGCTTCACGCCCGCGCAGGGCTCGGACCTCTTGCGCTTTTTCCGGCAGGTGTTCCGGCTGGTGCTGCTGGGCTGGCTGCGCGAATGACCGGCGGGGCCGAGCCTCTGGCGCTGGCCCCGGCGATGTCCGATGCGCTGCGGCGCTGGCTGGACAGCGAACGCGCGACGCGCGACCGCTCGGATCACACGATCCGGGCCTATCAGAATGACGTGCTGGGGTTTCTGGCCTTCATCGGCGGCTATCACGGCACCCCTGCCCTGCCCGGCAATCTGGGCCAGCTGGAGCAGGCCGATATGCGCGCCTTCGCCGCCGCCGAACGGGGCCGCGGCCTTGGTGCACGGTCCTTGGCGCGGCGACTGTCGGCGGTGCGCAGCTTCATCCGCTGGATGGCCGACCGCGAGGGGTTTGACCCGTCGAAGGCGCTGGCCTCACGCGGGCCGAAATACACCCGCTCGCTGCCGCGACCGCTGGCACCCGAACAGACGCAGGACCTGCTGGAGATGGCGGCCGAGGGACACACGACCCCTTGGATCGCCGCCCGCGATGCCGCCATCCTGACGCTGCTTTACGGCTGCGGGTTGCGGATTTCCGAGGCGCTTGGCCTGAACGGCGCGGATTGGCCCTTCCGCGAGGCGCTGCTGATTCGCGGCAAGGGCGGGCGTGAGCGGCAGGTGCCCGTGCTGCCCGTCGCCCATGACGCGGTGGCCGAGTATCTGCGCCTGTGCCCCTATCCGCTGGCTGCCACCGAGCCGCTCTTTCGCGGCGCGCGCGGCAAGCGGGTCTCGCAACAGGTGATCAGCAGCGCCATGCGCATCGCGCGCCAGTCGCTGGGCCTGCCACCCACCGCGACGCCCCATGCGCTGCGCCACTCTTTCGCGACGCATCTGCTGGCGGCGGGGGGCGATCTGCGCACCATTCAGGAATTGCTGGGGCACGCGAGCCTGTCGACGACGCAGGTCTATACCGGGGTTGATGACGCGCATCTGCTGGCGGTCTATCGCGCCGCCCATCCGCGCGCCTGAGGCCCCCCTTTACAATGCCCCGCGCCGGGCGCATGGGGGCCGGATGCTGGACCTTTCCCTTGAACTTGTGCTGACGCTGATCGCGGCCGCCTTCGCGGCGGGCTTCATCGATTCGATTGCCGGGGGTGGCGGGCTGATCACCGTGCCCGCGCTGATGCTGGCGGGCATTCCTCCGGCGCAGGCGCTGGCGACGAACAAGGTTCAGGGCGCATTCGGGGCCGCAACGGCGGCAATCAGCTATGCGAGGCGCGGGCTTGTCGATCCGCGCCAACAGATCGGCGCAGCGGCCCTTGCCTTCGCGGCGGGGCTGGCGGGCGCGCTGCTGGTCACCTTCATCCCGACGCAGGCGCTGCGCTATATCCTGCCGGTGCTGCTGATCGGGATTGCGGTGTTTTTTGCGCTGAAGCCGGGGCTGAATGACTTTGACCGCGTGCGCCGGGTCTCTCCGCTCTTCTTCACCGCGCTGATCGTGCCGGTGATCGGCTTTTACGACGGGCTGCTAGGGCCAGGGGCCGGAGCCTTCTATATGCTCGGCTTCGTGCTGCTGGCGGGCTATGGCATCCTGAAGGCGACGGCGCATACGAAGTTTCTGAACCTCGCCTCGAACCTTGGGGGGCTGGTGGCCTTTGCCATGGTGGGCCAGCCCCTGTGGCTGCTGGGGCTGGTGATGGCAGCGGCGCAGGTCGGCGGGGCCATGGTCGGATCGCGCGTGGCGATGCGCAGTGGCGCGCGGGTCATCAAGCCCCTGCTGGTCGTCACCTCGACCGCACTGGCGCTGCGGCTGATCTGGCAGCTCATCTGACGAGAAAGGGCGGCGCCTTGCGGCACCGCCCCGAACTCCATCGCAATCCAGCCGGATCAGACGAAGGTGAACATAGACTCGTTCAGCTCCGACATGCGCACGCCGTTCAGCGTCAGGCTGTCGCCATTACCGAAGTCGAACGTGGTGTTCACGAACAGCAGGAAGCCCGACTGGCGCGCCGTCGCCATCAGCTGGGCGTAGCTGTCGATGCCTTCGACGTCGATGCCGATCTGCTCGGCCTTGCTGAACCAGCCGCCGGTGTCGAAGTCGGTGATGACGTCATGGCCTTTGGTGAAGTAGAAGCTGTCCTGATCCAGACCGCCGGTCAGGGTGTCGTTGCCGTCACCGCCCGCCAGATAGTCACGGCCGCTGCCGCCATCCAGTAGGTCATTGCCCGCTTCGCCCATCATGTAGTCGTTGCCGGTGCCGCCATACATGCTGTCGCGACCCTCGCCGCCGGACATCAGGTCGTTGCCCGCGCCACCGCTCAGATAGTCGTCGCCGTTGTTGCCCTGCAGCACGTCGTCGCCGTCTTCGCCATAGATGCGGTCATTGCCGTCTTCGCCGAACAGCTCGTCATTGCCGTAGCCGCCATAGATCGTGTCATGGCCAGCACCGCCCCAGACGCCGTCATTGCCGCGACCGGCGTCAATGTAGTCGTTGCCTTCGAATCCCCAAATCCCGTCGTCACCGGCACGGCCGATGATGTAATCGTTCTTGATCGTGCCGTTGATGAAATCCTGGCCCGACGTGCCGTACTGGATGTTGGGATGGGTGAAGCTGAAGGTAGAACCGGACAGGATGCCCAGGAAGTCAGGCAGCAGATAATTGCCGAATGACCAGAAGAAGCCGTATGACGTGAAAGTCATAGAAACACCTCGTTAAGCAGAGAACCGAATGCCGTCATACCCACGGCATCGGCAGAATGCCACTTATCGAATTGGACAGTTTGGCAGCATGTCGCCAAATCACGCAAAAGTGATTTTACCCGAGGTTGAGTTCCCTACCACGCGGCAATCGTGGGTGCGCGCAGATAGCCAGTGTCCTTGCCGCGCCAGTTCAGGATCGGCCCGGTCAGGAATTTCTGCGCCGCCGGATCGCCCGACTGCAACAGGCCCAGCCGCAGCATCATCGCGGCAATCGCCGCCTCGGAGCCGCGCGTGCCACCATCCAGAATCTTCAGCGCAATCCCAAGCCCCCGCTCGGGGATGATGGCGATGAAGACCGCCTCGGCCCCGGTCTTGACGGCGACGCGGCCGCGCATCGCCCGCATCAGCTCGGTGCAGGCCCGTCCCTCTCCGGCGACGAGTTCGGGGTGCAGCATCATCGCCTCGACCAGACGCTGGCGCGCCTCGCCGCGCGTGCCTGATTCGCGGGTCGCAAAACGCGCCATCGCCCGGGCCAGACCGCCGATCGAGCAGGCGAAATTCGGCGCCGAACAGCCGTCAATGCCCCAGCCTGCGGCGGTTTCGCCGGTTTCTTCCTCGAATGCGGTGCGAATGGCCTGCTGGACGGGATGGTCGATCTCTCCGTATTCGTCATGCCCGCCCAGCCGCTGGTTCAGCGTCACAAAGCCCGCATGCTTGCCCGAGCAGTTGTTGTGCAGCTGGCAGGGCCCCTCATGGCTGCAGGTCAGCCGCGCATTCTCGGCCTTGTCGCGCGGCATATGCGAGCCGCAGCGCAGATCCGCCTCGGAACAGCCGATGCCCTGCAGCCAGGCATCCACGCGTTCAGTGTGCATCCGCCCGCCGTTGTGGCTGGCGCAGGCCAGCGCCAGTTGCTCGGTCCCAAGGCCCACGGCATCGGCCGCGCCGCTTTCCATCAGGGGCAGCGCCTGCAGCATCTTGCAGGACGAGCGCGGGAAGATCACCGCCTCGGGATCGCCCCATGCCTCGACGATGCCATTCCCGTCACAGATGACCGCATGCCCGAAATGGCTGCTTTCCAGCAGGCCGCCACGCCACAATTGGACCAATTCGACTGCTGCCATGACGGTTTTCCTCTGACATTTGCGCGATTTTCCGTGAAACGGGGTTTTTCCCGCGTTCAATTTCGCATTATCCTGCAGTCAGATGGTTGAAAAAACCACCGTCATCAGCAACAAACCGGGAAAACCGGAGCATGGCAGGAGGCCAGAGCATGTATATCCCCGCGCTGCGAGCGACAGTGGCAGCCACCGCAATCGCGATTGCCGTGTCTTCCCCGGTCATCGCGCAGGACTCGAGCAATATTGTCGGATCCGAGGGAGACTGGACCGCGTTCAGCGCCAGCAGTCCGAAAGAGTGCTGGGCGGTTTCCGCCCCCAAATCGACCGAAAACACCAAGGACGGCAAGCGCGTCGAGGTGAACCGCGGTGACATCCGCCTTTACGTCGCCTATCGCCCCGGCCAGCAGGGTGAGGTGTCGTTCTCGGGCGGCTATCCGTTCGCGTCGGATTCGACGGTGGATGTGAACATCGGCGGCAATGTCTTCAAACTGTTCACCGAAGGCGAAAGCGCCTGGACCGGATCGCCCGCAGATGATGCGCGGCTGGTCAGCGCCCTGCGCGCCGGTTCCTCGGCAATCGTCAGCGGCCGTTCGGCCCGTGGCACGATCACCAAGGACACCTTCAGCCTGTCGGGCATCACCGCGATGACCAACCAGGCGCAGGCCGCCTGTAAGTAATTCCCCCGCGACAACCGGGCAAAACGATCAACAGGGGCTTGCGCCCCTGTTTTCTTTTTGCCGTTCCTGCCCTATATAGGCCCATTCCCCTGTTCTCGTCGGACGCCAAGCCATGACAGCCCCGATCACGCAAGACCTGCTGACCATTCCGCGCAAACTGCCCGAAACCGGGCTGCGCAACATCGTCGGCCTGACCCGCGATGAGCTTCGCGACGCGCTGATCGAGGCAGGCACGCCCGAAAAGCAGGCCAAGATGCGCGTGGGCCAGATCTGGCAATGGGTCTATCACTGGGGCGTGCGCGACTTTGCCCTGATGACCAACCTCGCCAAGGACTACCGCGCGCAGTTGGCCCAGCATTTCGAGATTGCCCTGCCCGAGATCGTCACGCGGCAGGTCTCGGCGGATGGCACGCGCAAGTACCTGCTGAAGATCGCCGGCGGACATGAGGTCGAGACCGTCTATATCCCCGAGGAGACGCGCGGCACACTTTGCATCTCCAGCCAAGTGGGCTGCACGCTGACCTGCTCGTTCTGCCACACTGGCACGCAGAAGCTGGTGCGCAACCTGACGGCAGGCGAGATCGTCGGTCAGGTCATGGTCGCCCGCGACGATCTGGGCGAATGGCCCCAGCCCGGCGCGCCGAAAGATGAGACGCGGCTGGTCTCGAATGTCGTGCTGATGGGCATGGGCGAGCCGCTTTACAATTTCGACAATGTCCGCAACGCGATGAAGGTCGTGATGGATGGCGAGGGCATCAGCCTGTCGCGCCGCCGCATCACCCTGTCGACCAGCGGCATCGTCCCCGAGATTGCCAAGACCGCCGAGGAAATCGGCTGCCTGCTGGCCGTCAGCTTCCACGCCACCACCGATGAGACCCGCGACAAGCTGGTTCCGGTGAACAAGAAGTGGAACATCGAGACCCTGCTGGGGGCGCTGCGCGAATACCCGCGCCTGTCGAACTCGGAACGCATCACCTTTGAATATGTGATGCTGGACGGGGTGAACGACAGCGATGCCGACGCCCGCCGTCTGGTCAAGCTGATCCAGGGCATTCCGGCGAAGATCAATTTGATCCCCTTCAACGAATGGCCCGGCGCGCCCTACAAACGCTCCAGCTGGGAGCGGATCGAGTCCTTCGCCGATATCGTCCACAAGGCAGGCTATGCCTCGCCCATCCGCACCCCCCGGGGCGAGGATATCATGGCGGCCTGCGGCCAGCTGAAATCCGCGACCGAGCGTGGCCGCAAGTCCAAGGCCGAGATCGCGGCTGAAACCGGGGCGTGATCCCTTACAGCCCGGCATGAAAAAACGCCCGGAGTAATCCGGGCGCTTTTCGTTTCGGGGCCGCGCCGGTCAGCTGACCAGCGGGCGTTCGTTCTGAATGTGGCGCACAACCAGCTTGCGGGTCATGCGGCCCGAGGCCAGCGGCCGGGCAGGCGCGGCTTCCGTGCCGTCGCGCAGCTCGGGGAAGATCTGATAGATTTCCTCAAGCAGCTGCGGCCCGACCGATTTCAGCGCTTCATCCCCGGCGAACAGCGACTCGGATTCCGCGCCATTGGCGAAGACGATCTCATGCGCATCGAACATGAAGTGCACATAGGTCACCTCGGTCAGGTCCGTGGCAATGTCGACACCCTCGATCTGCAGAAGTTGCTTTGCGGCGACCAGAACCTCGGGCGCGCCGAACATGCGCTGCGCGATCTTCGAGCGGACCAGCATCCGATGCTGGGGCGAGACGACCAGATCCTCGGCAGGCAGTCCCGCACCCAAGGCTCCCTTGCGGATCCGGATGGGGTGGATCTTCGGCGCCGCAGCCAGTTCACCGGCGCTCAGCTTGCGCTGGCCGACCCAGCGGATGGGCTGCAAGCCGTGGTCGCGGGTCTGGACCATGTCGCCCGCCTTCAGTGCTCCGGCTGCGATGAACCCGGTCTCGGACTGGATCAGAGCGTCCGCGGCGAAACAGACGACGCGGGTATTCTCATAGGTCAGATCTTCCGGACGAACGGGAACCCCGTTGTTCAGGATCGTGAACATGAAATCCGGCAAGCCGTTGACCGGGTTGAACGAATCCAGCCGACCATCAGACTGGTCGTCACGCAGCCATTCCAGCGGCGTCTTGTAGTGAGAGCCCGTCTCGCGGTTGAAGATCTCCATATTCGCAACGTTGTAATAGCCGCTGAGATCGACCAGATCGTTGTTGTTCAGATCACCGTCGCGGATATTGCCTTCGCCGCCAGTGTTGAAATCGGTGATCGTGTCGCCAATCCCCGCGATGAAGGTATCCCAGCCCTGACCGCCGGTCAGCGTGTCGTCGCCCGCACCGCCGTCCAGCAGGTCGTTGCCATCGCCGCCGGATATAACATCCGTACCGTCATCGCCGAACAGAATGTCATTTCCGGCGCCACCGTCGATCGTGTCATTCCCGGCACCGCCACGGATGCTGTCATCCCCCGCGCCGCCCAGAATGCTGTCATTGCCACCATCGCCGTAAAGCGTGTCATTGCCGTCACCACCGTCGATGGTGTCATTTCCATCGCCGCCACGGATGCTGTCATCGCCACCGTCGCCGTTCAGGACGTCCGCGCCGGTGCCGCCATCGATGGTGTCATTGCCGCCGCCGCCATGGACCGTGTCGTTGCCGTCGCCCGCGTTGATGATGTCCGCGCCATCGCCCGCACCCGGGCCCGCCGTGTCATCGCCCCAGATCAGGTCATCGCCGATCCCGCCATTGATCGTGTCCGCTCCGGCGCCGCCGATGACGGTATCATTGCCCTCACCCGCCTCGACCGAGTCATTGCCGGTGCCCGCGTCCACGCTGTCATTGCCGTTGTTGGCGTGAATCGTGTCGTTGCCGGTGCCACCGATCAGGACATCGTCACCATGCTCGCTATAGATGACGTCGTTGCCGCTGCCGCCATCGATGGTGTTGTTGCCGCTGCCGCCACCGCCGCGCAGAGTGTCGTTGCCAGCCCCGCCATAGATCTGGTTGTTGCCGCTGCCACCGTCGATCTCATCATCGCCGTCGTCGCCATAAATCAGATCGTCGCCCGCATCGCCCCAGATCGAGTCATTGCCCGCGCCGCCATGAATGGTGTCATTGCCATTGCCGCCGCTGATGCGGTCGTCGCCGTCACCACCGCTCAGCACGTCGTCGCCGTCATCGCCCCAGATGGTGTCATTGCCGCCATTGCCCTCGATGAGGTCATTGCCCGCACCACCGTGGAATTCATCGTTGGCCGAACTTCCCCGGAAAGTGTCGTTTCCTGCGCCGCCAGTAATCGTTGCCATGTTAGGAAATCTCCATACTCATTAAGGGGACAGACAGGACGCCACGCAGGCGCACACTCCGTCCAAAGGACGACATGATTTGACAGGTAAGAGGGTGGGCTTCTCAGCTTAGGCGGAAAGCCGACTGCAAAGCATGCGCATGAATGTTCGACCTGTGGGAATACCCACGGGCAAGCCGATTGCGGATGTCAGGGAAAACTTGTGCGCCATACTAGTCACCATACAGACGATGTTAATCAATCGCGGTTCCAAGTTCACAATACTCGGTAATCCAATTCCTTCAATGGTGAATAAACTGTATATCGGGACAGGTTCCGACACACCCACAATGGCTTTTCCTGCGGGCAGCAGCGTCACAGCTGATTGAACTTCCCCGCGCCAACCTTGCTCATCCGGCGGCTTTCAGCGTAGAAGCCAACGCGACACTCTGCCGAGGGCCAGATGACCAATCCCAAACCCGTTGTTCTGTGCATTCTTGATGGCTGGGGCATTTCCGACCGCCCCGAGCAAAGCGCGCCGGACCAGGCACGGACCCCGAATTTCGACCGGCTGATGGCGCGCGATCCGCATGCCACGCTGATCACCTTCGGCCCGGATGTCGGATTGCCGATGGGACAGATGGGCAATTCCGAGGTGGGGCACACGAATATCGGCGCCGGGCGCATCGTCGCCATGGATCTGGGGCAGATCGATCTGGCCATCGAAAACGGCTCTTTCTACCAGAACCCGCAGATCGGCGATTTCATCGCGCGGCTGCAGGCCAGCGGCGGGACCGCGCATCTGATGGGCGTCGTCTCGGATGGCGGCGTGCACGGGCATATCCAGCATCTGATCGCCTCGGCCCGCGCGATTGCCGAGGCAGGCATTCCGGTGGTGATCCACGCGGTCACCGATGGCCGCGACGTGCCGCCGCGTTCCGCGCTTGGCTTCCTGACCGAGCTGAAGGGGAACCTGCCCGAAGGCGTGCGCATCGGCTCGGTCATCGGGCGCTATTACGCCATGGACCGCGACAATCGCTGGGAACGCGTGATGAAGGCCTATGCGGCGATGGTGCCTGCCGTGGGCCTGCACGCCCGCAGCGCGGCCGAAGCCGTCACCCATTCCTATCAGCGCGACGAATCCGACGAATTCGTCATGCCGACGGTGCTCGACGGCTATGAGGGCGCGAAGGACGGCGACGGCTTCTTCTGTCTGAACTTCCGCGCCGACCGCGCGCGCGAGATTCTGGCCGCCATCGCCCAGCCCGATTTCGACAAGTTCGACATCTCGACCCGTCCGAACTGGGCGGCGGTTTTGGGCATGGTCGATTATTCGGCGCTACACGACACCTATATGTCCTCGGCCTATCCGAAGATGCGGCTGGTGAACACGCTGGGCTCATGGGTGGCGCAGCGCGGCCTGCGCCAGTTCCGGCTGGCCGAGACCGAGAAATACCCGCATGTCACCTTCTTCCTGAACGGCGGGAATGAGGAGATCGAGGCCGGAGAGGCGCGCTTCATGCCCTCAAGCCCCAAGGTCGCGACCTATGACCTAGCGCCGGAAATGGCCGCGCCCGAGGTCAGCGCCAAACTGGTCGAGGCGATCGAGGATGGCTACGATCTGATCGTGGTGAACTACGCGAACCCCGATATGGTCGGCCATACCGGCAGCCTGCCCGCCGCGATCCGCGCCTGCGAGGTCGTGGATCAGGGGCTGGGCCTGATGCTGGATGCGCTCGACAAGGTCGGTGGCGCGGCGGTGGTCATCGCCGACCACGGCAATTGCGAAACCACCATCGACCCGGTCACCGGCGGCCCGCACACCGCCCATACCGTCAACCCCGTCCCCGTCATCGTCCATGGCGCCCCGGCAGGCGCGACCCTGCGCAGCGGCCGTCTGGCCGATGTCGCGCCCACGGTACTGGACCTGATGGGGCTTCCGCTTCCGCCCGAGATGACCGGGACCTCACTGATCGTACCGGCATGAGACTGACCCTTCTGTTCCCGGCGCTTGCCGCTTTTTCCATCGCCAGCGGCGCGCCCGCGCAGACCGCCACACCCGCCTCGTCGGGCAATGAGCAGATCACCCAGGCCTCGCAGGAAGCCTCGGCTGCGGCTCAGATGCTGCGCGACGCCGTGGGGCAGCTCGATCAGGCGCTGACGCAGGACGATCAGGTCGTCGCCCTGACCGAGATGATCCGCGCCTATGAGCTGGGGCTCGCCAGCCTGCGCGACGGGCTGCGCCGGGCAGGCGTGCGCGAGCAAGAGATCCGCCGCGATTTCGAAGGCCGCCGCGAAAAGCTCAGCCGCGTTCTGGGGGTGATGACCTCGATGGAACGCTCGCCCGAGACGATGCTGCTTTTGCACCCCGCAGGCCCCGAGGCGACCGCGCGCTCGGGCATGATCCTGGCCTCCGTCGCCCCGTCCCTGCGTGCCGAGGCCGAGGAAATCCAGTCGAAGCTGCAGGAAATCCGCGAGGTCCGTGCCCTGCAACTCAGCGCCGCGAACACGCTGGCGCAGGGGCTGCAACAGGTGCAGGAGGCGCGGCGGCTGCTGGCCAGCGCCGTCACCGACCGCTCGAGCATGCCGATCCGCTTTGGCGAGGACCCGCAGGAAATCACCCGGCTGCTGCAATCGGCCGATACGCTGGACGCTTTCGCCAGCGGCATTGCCGGGATGGAGCAGGACGTGGGCGCGCCCATGGCCGATTTCGAAGGCGCGCAGGGCAGCCTGCCGCTGCCTGCGATCGGCAAGCTGGTGCATGGCTATGACCAGCCCGACGCCTCGGGCACCCGCCGCCCCGGCATCGTCATCGGCACGCCGCCCTCGGCGCTGGTGACCGCGCCCTGGCCCGCCACGATCCGCTATCGCGGGCCGCTCTTGGATTACGGCAATGTGATGATCGTTGAACCCGCGCGGGGATATTTGATGATATTTGCCGGTCTCGCGCAGGTCTTTGGCGAGCCGGGCGACGTGCTGCAAGCAGGCGAGCCCGTGGGAATGATGGGGGGCAATGTCCCCTCGGCGCAGGAATTCGGTGCGGAATTCGTGGCCAACGCCGCCGCAGGCGGGGGGGCTGGCCAGACCGAGACACTGTATGTTGAACTTCGCAAGGGCAAGGAAACACTGGACCCGACCGACTGGTTCGTGATGAATCCTATTGTTGGCGAAGCTAACCGTAACGCAAATGGGCAGGACGGAACGACGGAATGAAACAGTATCTACTGGCAGGAGCAATCGGAGCGCTTTCCGGCGTCGTCGTTGCCACCCAATTCGCCGGCCCTCTGGTCGCGCAGGAATCCGGCAAGAACAGCTCGATCTATGAACAGCTTGACCTGTTCGGCAATGTCTTCGAACGCGTCCGCGCCGACTATGTCGAGCAGGTGGACGACAAGAAGCTGATCGAGGCGGCGATCAACGGCATGCTGACCTCGCTGGACCCGCACAGCTCGTTCCTGTCGGCCAAGGATTACGAAGACATGCAGACCCAGACCCGTGGCAGCTTCGGCGGCCTGGGGATCGAGGTCGGTCAGGAAGACGGGCTGGTGAAGGTCATCTCGCCCATCGACGACACGCCTGCCGCCGAAGCGGGCGTGAAGCCCGGCGATTTCATCACCCATGTGAACGGGGAATCGCTGATGGGCCTGTCGCTGGACGAGGCCGTCGAAAAGATGCGCGGGCCGGTCGGCTCGGAGATCAAGATCACCATTCTGCGCGAAGGCGAAAAGGAACCGTTCGACCTGACCATCGTGCGCGACACGATCAAGCTGACCGTGGTCAAGACCCGGGTCGAGGGTCATGCGGTCGTCCTGCGCGTCTCGACCTTCAACGACGAGACCTATTCGACCCTGAAATCCGAGATGGAGAAAGCCATCAAGGACGCGGGCGGCATCGACAAGGTCACGGGCTTTGTCCTTGACCTGCGCAACAACCCCGGCGGCCTGCTGAATCAGGCCATCGAAGTGTCGGACGCCTTCCTCGACCGGGGCGAGATCGTCTCGACCCGTGGCCGCAAGCCCGAGGAAAGCGAGCGCTGGAATGCCGCCGCTGGCGATCTGGCGCAGGGACGTCCGATGGTCGTGCTGATCAACGGCGGCTCGGCCTCGGCGTCGGAAATCGTCACGGGTGCGCTGCAGGATCATCGCCGCGCCATCGTCGTGGGCACGAAAAGCTTCGGCAAGGGCTCGGTCCAGACGGTCATGCCGGTGACCGCCGACAGCGCCATCCGCCTGACCACCGCGCGCTATTACACGCCGTCGGGCCGCTCGATCCAGGCCATGGGCATCAACCCCGACATCATCGTCGAACAGCCCGCCGCGCGGCCGACGGATGAAGAGGAAAACAAGCCACGCAGCGATTCGCGTTTCCTCAGCTCGGAAGCCGATCTGCGTGGCGCGCTGAACAACGACGCCATCTCGGACGAAGAAAAGCGCCAGATCGAGGAAGAGGCCAAGCAGGTCGAAGCCACCGCCAAGCTGCGCGAAGAGGATTATCAGCTGGCCTATGCCGTCGATATCCTCAAGGGCCTTGCGGCGGTCGAATACCGCTCGGCCGAGGCCAAGGAGCCTGCGCAGGCCGCGACCGAGGGTGAGGGTTCCGGCGCTGCCGATGGCGGGGCGCAGAACTGATGACCTCTGACGACAAGCAGCTCGGTCCCGCCGGGCTGCCCTATCGCCCCTGCGCGGGCATCGTGCTGGTCAATGCCGACGGGCTGGTCTTTGCCGGGCTGCGCATCGACAGCGCCGCCGAGGCCTGGCAGATGCCGCAGGGCGGGATCGACAAGGGCGAGACTGCGCGCGAAGCCGCCCTGCGCGAGCTGGGCGAGGAAATCGGCGTCGCCCCCGCCATGGTCGAGGTGCTCGCCGAAAGCGCCGACTGGATCTACTACGATCTGCCCGAGGAGTTGCTGGGCAAGGTCTGGAAGGGCAAATACGGCGGCCAGAAGCAGAAGTGGTTCCTGCTGCGCTTCAACGGCACCGATGCCGATATCGACATCCAGACCGAACACCCCGAATTCAAGCGCTGGCAATGGACCACGAAAGAGGAGCTGGTCGAGAAGATCGTCCCCTTCAAGCGCGCCGTCTATGAACAGATCGTGGCCGAGTTTCGCGACCATCTGGCCTGATCGCACCGGATCTGCGGCAATGAAAAAGGCGGCCCCGAGGCCGCCTTTTCTGTCTTTGCGGCCGCGCGATCAGCGGCGCAGCTGATCCAGCAGGATCGAGGTCGGATAGCCGTCCGGCGTCACCCCGATCGAACGCTGATAGGCCGAAACCGACTCCATCGTGGCCGAGCCGAACAGACCGTCGATCTCGCCCTGATAGAAGCCTTTCTGGGCCAGACGGCGCTGGATTTCCTCGCGCTCGGAGGTCGAGAGCGGGCGGTCGTTGCGCGGCCACGAGCCCTGGATGCCCGAACGGCCCGCGATCCGCTCTCCCAGATAAGAGACACCAAGCGCGTAATTGTCCGAGTTGTTGTAGCGCAGGATCGAGCGGAAGTTGTCGGTGATCAGGAAGGCCGGGCCACGCGCGCCCGCCGGCATGATGATCGAGCCGCCGCCCGGCAGCGCGCCGCCGCCCAGACGCCGCACGCCCTGTGCCGACCAGTCGGCCGCCGATTTGCGGTTGCCCTTGCCGATCTGCCCCATGTTGAAATTGGCCGGAAGCTGCACCTCCGCGCCCCAGGTCTGGCCACGCTGCCAGCCGGTGCGGGCCAGATAGGCCGCCGTCGAGGCCAGTGCATCGGTCGGATCGTCCGACCAGATGTCGCGGCGGCCATCGCCGTTGAAATCGACCGCATATTCCAGGAAAGAGGTCGGCATGAACTGGGTGTGGCCCATCGCACCGGCCCAGCTGCCCAGCATATGCTCGGGGTCGGTGTCGCCCGCCTGCAGGATCTTCAGCGCGGCGATCAGCTGGTTCTGGAACATCTCGCCCCGGCGGCCGTCATAGGCCAGCGTGGTCAGCGAGGGGATGATCTGCATCTTGCCGCGGTTCGCGCCGAAGTTCGATTCCATGCCCCAGACGGCCAGCACGATCTCGCGCGGGACGCCGTAGCGCTGCTCGATGGCGGCCAGCGTGCGCCCGTGCTGCGCCAGCATCTGACGCCCGGTGTTGATGCGCGCATCCGAGACGGCGCTGTCCAGATACAGCCAGACCGGGCGCGAGAACTCGGCCTGTTTGCGGTCAAGGCGGATCACATCGGGATTGTAGCGCGCGATGCGCATGGCGCGGTCATAGGTCTGGGGCGAGATCCCCGCCGACAGCGCGCGCGGACGGAAGGTCTGGACGAAGCGCTGCAGCCCGGCCTCATCGCCCGCCGAGGCGGCGGGAATGGGGGCGGCAACGACCGGGCCGGTGTTGGCCATGCCGGGGGCGCGGTTCATCGCCACGCCGCAGCCCGAAACAGCCGCGATCATCATGAATGAGATCGCCGCGCGAGGTATAGAAATCGTCATGTCACTGCCTGTCCCGATGGTGCTTATTGCGGTTTTACAGGATTCTAGCGCAAGCACGGCGGGTTGGATAGGGTGCGGCGCGGGCGAAGTTTCCTTGCAAATCAAGCTGACAGGCGTGTTTTCGCTGCGCCGGTCAGGCCTCGTCCGCTTCCTCGTCGCCGTAGAAGGCTTCCATCTGCGCGACGATCACCGCGTTCTCGTCCTGCGCGCGCTGCATCAGGGCGCGCTCCTCCTCGGGGATCTCATGCCCCTCGGCCAGCCGCTCCTCGATGGTGCCGTGGCCGATTACCTCGATCGGGTTCAGCCCCGCCTGCTTCAGGATGGCGACGGTTTCGCGCACCGCCTCATCCTCCGAGACGCCCGAGGCATAGCAGACCAGCGCCGCGCCCGTGGCATCCTCGGGCAGGCCGTCGTCATCCTTGCGTGCCACCTCGACCAGCAGCGTATAGACGTTCTGTTCCGCCATGGCTTTTCCTTTGCAGTCAGATGCGATCATATCACCCGGAATGTCGGAGGAAACAATGAGCAAGAGCCTGAAACGCGTGCAATCCGCACTGGAAGCGGCCGGAATCACGGTCGATGTCCGGGAAATGGGCGAAAGCACGCGGACCGCCATTGAGGCCGCGAATGCCGTCGGCTGCGAGGTGGACCAGATCGCGAAATCGATCATCTTTCGCGGCGAGAACTCCGGCCATGTCGTGTTGTTCCTGACGGCGGGCGGCAACAAGGTCGACGCGGCCAAGGCGACCGAGGTGGCGGGCCAGCCCCTTGGCAAGGCCGATGCCAACCTGATCCGCACCGAGACCGGCTTTGCCATCGGCGGCGTCGCGCCCGTGGGCCATCTAACGCAGATCGAGGCGTGGATGGACCCAAGGCTGCAGGAATTCGACACCGTCTGGGCCGCTGCGGGCACGCCGCGCCATGTCTTCGCGATCTCGCCTGACGATCTGCTGCGGATCACCGGTGCGCAGGTAGCGGCCTTCACCGGCTAGGCCGCCCACATCCGGTCATGAAAAAGGGGCGTGAACCGCCCCTTTTTTCGCTCTATCCCGCGACCGCTCGATAGGCCCATATCAGGACCACCGCGCCGATCAGCCCGGCGACCCCTTGCGCCAACCAGCTTCCGGCCTGCGCATTCAGGCCCAGAATACCCAGAAGCGCATTGCCGACAATCGCCCCGACGATCCCAAGGATGATGTTGAGCAACATCCCGGTGTCAGCCTTCATGATGGCGCTGGCGATCCAGCCCGCAAAGCCACCGACGATGATCGCGGCCAACCAACCCAAGCCCTGCATCTGCAAACTCCCGTTTTGAAAACCCTGTTTCATCAACGCGAAAATGCTGATTCGGTTCAGCGGACTTAGTGAAATTCCATCGGGAGGACGGATCGGACAGGCGGATGCCCCGCCTGCCCGCTGAAATCAGTCGCGCAGAAGTTCGTTGATCGAGGTCTTCGAGCGGGTCTTGGCGTCCACGCGCTTCACGATCACCGCGCAGTAGAGGTTCACGCCGTTCTTCGACGGCAGCGAGCCCGAGACGACCACCGAACCGGCGGGCACTTCGCCATACATGACCTCACCGGTCTCACGGTCGACGATCTTGGTCGACTGGCCGATGTAAACGCCCATGCCCAGCACCGAGCCCTCGCGGACGATCACGCCCTCAACGACTTCCGAGCGCGCGCCGATGAAGCAGTTGTCCTCGATGATGGTGGGGCCCGCCTGCATCGGCTCCAAGACGCCGCCGATGCCGACGCCGCCCGAGAGGTGCACGTTCTTGCCGATCTGCGCGCAGGAGCCGACCGAGGCCCAGGTGTCAACCATCGTGCCCTCGTCGACATAGGCGCCGACGTTGACGAAGGACGGCATCAGGACCGCGCCCTTGGCGATGAAGGCCGATTTGCGCACGACACAGCTGGGGACAGCGCGGAAACCCGCGTCCTTCCAGCGGTTCTCGCCCCAGCCCTTGAACTTGCTGTCAACCTTGTCCCACCAGCCGCCGCCCTGCGGGCCGCCCTCGTGGATCTCCATATCCTTGATGCGGAAACCCAGCATGACGGCCTTCTTCGCCCATTGATTGACGTGCCAGTCGTTTCCGCGTTTCTCGGCGACGCGCAGCGTGCCGTTGTCGAGGGCCTCCAGCGTGGCTTCGATGGCGTCGCGGGCCTCGCCAGTGGTGGCCGAAGTGATCTGGTCACGGTTTTCCCAGGCGGCTTCGATGGCGGCTTCAAGGGCGTCATTCGACATGGGTATCTCTCTCTCGGGTGGAAACAGGTCACCAAGGGCTATAAGCCGGAGGGATGTACCGTGCAATCCGCGCACAGCCCGTGTCAGAGGTTTCGATGATGGACGAAGACGAACGCAGCCACCCTTTCCGCGACAGCCACCAGGATGCCGCCGCCGCCCGCAAGACGCCCGACCCGCCGCAAACGCGGGCTCCGGCCTATCGTCTGGCCTTCACCGACACAGATTTCCTGCTGCGTGAGGAGCTGCGCCCGGTCCGGCTGCAGCTTGAACTGCTGAAGCCCGAAATGGTGATGGATGCCCGCGGCATCAAAAGCACCATCGTGATGTTCGGCGGCGCCCGGATCCCCTCGCCCGCCAATGCCGGATCGGCGCGTACACCCGCACTGGCCGAGCTTTCGCATTATTACGATGAGGCCGAGCGTTTCGCCTATCTGATGACCCAGCGCAGCCAGCAAAGCTATGGCCGCGAGAATGTCATCTGCACCGGCGGCGGGCCGGGCGTGATGGAGGCCGGGAACAAGGGCGCGGCCGAGGCGGGCGGTATCTCGATCGGCCTGTCGATCGTGCTGCCGCATGAGCAGGCGCCGAACGAATATGTGACGCCGGATCTGTGCTTCAACTTCCACTATTTCGCCATTCGCAAGATGCATTTCCTGATGCGCGCCAAGGCGATCACCATTTTCCCCGGCGGTTTCGGCACGCTCGACGAGATGTTCGAGGCCCTGACCCTGATCCAGACCGGGCGCATGAAGCGCGTGCCCTTCCTGCTGTTCGGTCGGAAGTTCTGGGAAACCGTCATCAACTGGAAGGCGCTGGCCGAGGCGGGCACGATCAGCGACGAGGATCTGGAGCTGTTCAGCTTTGTCGACACCGCCGACGAGGCCGTCGCGATCATCGACGGTTGGTCCGATCCCTGTGACTAAAGCCGCTGGCCCGGCCACCAGGCGATGAAATCCTGCGGCCCGATGCGGCGGGGCAGGCTGCGGTCGGGGCGCGCGTTCTGCGCCTCGGCCTGACGGACGGCTTCGCGCGCGGCCTTTCGGTAAACCTCATACGAGTGCTCCAGCCGCAGATGCTGCGGCGAAGGGTCAGAGGTGGCGCGGATGATGATGGTGCCGCGCTTCAGGGCATTCTGGAAGGATTGGTCGTCCTGATGTAGCGCCATCAGCACCTTGATGACCTGCGCCCGAAAGATCGCGCGGTCCTGCGGGACCTCAGCCTGCCCCACGCCCTGCCCGCGCGCCATGGGCCGCTTTTGCGGAAGCTGTGCGTGCTCACGTCCCAGTCCTGCGCCTTGCGGATCTGATGATTGTTCGACGGGCCGCAGGTCAGACGGTTTGGCCTGCGCCAAAATCTCGTGACTGCGCGCGACAGTCGCAGTGGTGGTGATGCCCAAGCCCCCCGGACGAGGAACGGCGGCGGCGGTGGTTGCAAACATGGCGCGCCCTTCGGATTCCTGAAACCTCGAATCCCATGATAGCCGAAACTCGCCGCATTCTATCGGTGGCGGGGCGAGAAAGTTCTTAGAATTTGATGAAACACCGGCTTATTCGCGGTGATAGGGGCTGCCTGACAGGATGGTCGCGGCGCGGTAAAGCTGTTCGCTCAGCATCACCCGAGCCAACATATGTGGCCAGACCATGCGGCCAAAGCTGATCGCCAGATCGGCGCGGTCGCGCAGCTCGGGCGCGATGCCGTCCGCGCCGCCGATGACAAAGGCGATGTCGCGGGCCTGATCCCGCCATGAGGCGATGCGGCTGGCCAGCTCGGGCGAGGTCAGCATCTGCCCCCGCTCATCCAGCACGACCACCGCCGCGCCGTCCGGGATGGCGCGCGCCAGCAACGGCGCTTCGGCGGCCATGCCGCCACCGCGCTTGTCCTCGACCTCGGTCAGGGTGATCGCCGGCAGACCCAAGGGCCGGCCGGTCTTGGCGAACCGGTCAAGGTAATCTGCAATCAGTTGCGCCTCGGGGCCCTGCCGCAGCCGCCCGACGGCGGCAACGACCATGCGCATGTCTTAGTTCCCGGCCTGCTCGGCCGAGTGATCGGCGCGCAGCCGGTCCAGCGTGGGTGAACGCAGCGCATCTGCGGGCATCCACATCTTTTCCAGCTGATAGAACTCGCGGACCTCGGGGCGGAAGACATGGACGATGACGTCATCCGTGTCGATCAGCACCCAGTCGCCGGTCGCCTTGCCTTCGACACGGGCGGTCCGGCCGGTTTGTTCCTTCAGCCGCTCGACCAGCTTTTCAGCAATCGAGGCCACCTGCCGCGACGAACGACCCGAGGCCACGACCATGTGATCGGCCATGGCCGAACGGCCGCGAAGGTCGATAGACACGACATCTTCGGCCTTGTCATCTTCAAGGGATGCCAGAATGCGGTCCAGCAACTGATCACTGCTCAGCTTGGTGGCCGCGACGGTCGCTGCCGACTGTTCCGTCGGCGAGACGATATTGGACAGGGGTTAATCCTCCAGTCTTCGCGCCGATCGCCTCCGGCGCAGAGGTAGTTACCAATTTAGCATGGTTTCGCCTCTGCTCAATGCCCCAGCCCGTCAAATGCCGCCAATGTGCGGCAAAAGCACAGCCCCGCGTCAAAACATCGCGTCAGAACATCTCGGGCCTTGGGAAGATGGTGCCCACCGGGATCGGTTCGAAATCAGAGCGATAGACTGTGTATTGCTTGCATTCGGGCTGATCCATGATGTCCTTGCCCTTCAGCGAGCATTCCGCCTGAATGCGCGGCCCGTCGTTCATCCGGAAGCCCACATCGGCCAGCGGATCGTCCATCTGGTACTGCCCCTTGCCGAAGAAATTCCGCCCCTCGACGATGACCAGATCATCGAGCGCGCTGCCGCCCGGATAAAACATCAGGCTGACGCGGCCGCCATCGGGCTTCGTGCCCGCCAGATCAGCCGGAAAGCAGCCCGCCAGCGCCAGCACCATCAATCCGGCCACAGCAAGAAAATCGTATCGCAATGTTTCAGGCCCCATCCCGTTTCGTCCTGCCTCTGGCTAGCGCGAGAAGCTTAAGAAGCCGTAAACGCAATGCACGCCCGAGGATGTTGCCTGACGCCAAAAACAGGCGTATCAAGCGATTCATGCGAGGATTCATTTATTTCGACATACATGACCGCGCCCGCCTTCCGGGTCGGTTCTTTGGCGAAAGCCTGTCAGTCTACGCGCGACTTTGACGGGTCGGGCGCGCATGCGCCCTGCTGCGACGATGCAGCCTTCCAGTGACTTTCCAGCTACTCTTTCAGAGAGAGACAGCCATGAGCGGCAACAGCAACGCGGGCGCACCCCGCACCCTCTATGACAAGATCTTCGATGCGCATGTGGTCGACCGTTCGGACGACGGCACCTGCATCCTCTATATCGACCGCCATCTGGTCCATGAAGTGACCTCGCCTCAGGCCTTTGAAGGGCTGCGCATGGCGGGCCGCAAGGTCCACGCGCCGGAACGCACGATTGCCGTGCCGGACCATAACGTGCCGACGACCGCCGACCGCGTGAACGGGATCGAAAACCCGGAAGGCCGCATTCAGGTTGCGGAACTCGACAAGAACGCGCGCGAATTCGGGCTGAACTATTACCCGATGAACGACATCCGGCAGGGTATTGTCCACATCGTCGGACCCGAGCAGGGCTGGACCCTGCCCGGCATGACCGTCGTTTGCGGCGACAGCCACACCGCGACGCATGGCGCCTTTGGCGCGCTGGCCCATGGCATAGGCACGTCCGAGGTCGAGCATGTTCTGGCGACGCAAACGCTGATCCAGAAGAAATCGAAGAACATGAAGGTCGAGATCACCGGCAAGCTGCGTCCGGGCGTTACCGCCAAGGACATCACGCTGGCCGTCATCGGCAAGACCGGCACGGCGGGCGGCACGGGCTATGTCATCGAATATTGCGGCGAAGCGATCCGCGATCTGTCGATGGAAGGCCGCATGACCGTCTGCAACATGGCGATCGAAGGTGGCGCGCGCGCCGGTCTGATCGCGCCTGACGACAAGACCTTCGCCTATTGTCAGGGCCGCCCGCACGCGCCGAAGGGCGCGGCATGGGAGGCCGCCGTCAGCTGGTGGAAGACCCTCTTCACCGATGAGGGCGCGCATTGGGACAAGGTCATCACCATCCGCGGCGAGGATATCGCCCCGGTCGTGACCTGGGGCACCAGCCCCGAGGACGTTCTGGCGATCACCGACAAGGTTCCCGCGCCCGAGGATTTCGAAGGCGGCAAGGTCGAGGCCGCGCGCCGCAGCCTTGACTACATGGGCCTGACCCCCGGAACCCCGCTGAATGAGATCAAGATCGACGCGGTCTTCATCGGCTCCTGCACCAACGGCCGGATCGAGGATCTGCGCGCCGCTGCGGGCATCCTGAAAGGCAAGCATCTGGCCCAAGGCGTGCGGGGCATGATCGTGCCCGGCTCGGGTCTGGTCAGGATGCAGGCCGAGGAAGAGGGTCTGGACAAGATCTTCACCGATGCCGGTTTCGAATGGCGTCTGGCCGGTTGCTCGATGTGTCTGGGGATGAACCCCGACCAGCTGGCACCGGGCGAGCGTTGCGCCGCGACCTCGAACCGCAACTTCGAGGGCCGCATGGGCCGTGGCGGGCGTACCCACCTGATGTCGCCGGTCATGGCGGCAGCGGCGGGTATCGCCGGTCACCTGACCGACGTGCGCGAGCTTCTGGCCGAAACCGTCTGATGAACTGGCAGCCGGGCCCTTAACGGGTCCGGCGCAGCAGCATCAGGGCATTGACCGCAATCAGCAGCAGCCCGGCATTCTCGAACAGGAAGTTGAACTTGATGTTCGCGAAATCCCGGTTGATGAGCATATCGACGTGATGAAACCCGACCGCACGCACCATGACGAACGCGCTGAGAACGCCCAGGCCCACAAGGGCCAGGCCGTTCCAGCGCAGCTTGCGGCGCAGGGCGATCAGCGTCGTGACCAGCGCAACACTGACGGCCAGCAGCAGACCCAGGATGAACACCACCTGGACCGTCTGCCGGTTGTCATACCAGCCCTGCGCATGCGCAAGGCAGCGTCCGGTCGCGGTCAGGGCGGTCTGCAGGTCCAGTTGCTTGTTCGCCGCAAGCGCCAGCATCAGGACGGCCAGCACCACCCACAGCCCATATGCGGCCTTGGCCGGGCGACGCGCCACGACAAGGCAGGCCAGCACGAAACAGATCAGATAGCTGACCACCGTCAGCCAGCCGGTGATCTCGGGGTCGCCAATCTGAGGCGTCCAGTCGCGGGCAATGCAGGCGCGAAGGCCAGCCAGATCAGAAACACTCAACATTCAACTCATCATCCGTACGGTCTTGATCGATGCCTGATGGCACGGTCCGGATAACGACGACCGATACGGCAAGTCAATCTGCGAGGAAGCCTATGGACAAATTCACCACCCTGACCGGCATCGCCGCCCCCATGCCGCTGGTCAATATCGACACGGACATGATCATCCCCAAGCAGTTCCTGAAGACGATCCATCGCTCGGGTCTGGGCAAGAACCTGTTCGATGAGATGCGCTTCAACTCGGACGGGTCCGAGATCGCCGATTTCGTGCTGAACCAGCCCGCCTATCGCGAAAGCCAGATCATCGTCGCGGGTGACAACTTCGGCTGCGGCTCGTCGCGCGAGCACGCGCCCTGGGCCCTGCTGGATTTCGGCATCCGCTGTGTCATCTCGACCAGCTTCGCCGACATCTTCTACAACAACTGCTTCAAGAACGGCATCCTGCCGATCGTGCTGCCGCAAGAGGCCGTCGACGTGCTGATGGACGATGCCCGCAAGGGAGCCAACGCCCGCATCACCGTCGATCTTGAGGCCCAGACCGTCACCAGCTCGGACGGGCAGTCCTTCAGCTTCGAGATGGACCCCTTCCGCAAGCATTGCCTGCTGAACGGCCTCGACGACATCGGCCTGACGATGGAGAAGGCCACCAAGATCGACAGCTACGAATCGCAGATGGCGCAGAGCCGTCCGTGGGTCTGAAAACTCTGGCTGGGGCGGCGATTTTCGCCGCCCTTTTCCTTTCCGGCGCCGCCACTGCCGCCCCCCTTCGGATCGCGACCTTTGCCCCCGACCTGTCACGCGACGGGCCGGGGCTTCTGCTCCGCGACATCGAGAAGGGGGACGCGCAGGTGCAGGCGGTGGCCAAGGTCATCGCCGAGGCGCGGCCCGATATCCTGCTGCTGACCGATGTCGACTGGGACCATGACGGCAAGGCGCTGGCCGCATTCCTGACGGTTCTGCGCGCCGAGGGGTCGGAATTTCCGCATCACTTCACCGCCCGCCCGAATGCGGGCATGGCGACCGGGCTTGATCTGGATGGCGACGGGCGGCTCGGCACGCCCGACGACGCGCAGGGATATGGCGAATTCTCGGGTCAGGGCGGGCTCCTCCTGCTCTCGCGCCATCCCATTGGCCCAGTGATCGATCATTCAGGTTTCCTTTGGCGCGACCTGCCCGGCAATCGCATGCCCCCGCTGCCCGAGGAGGTGGCGCAGGTCCGCAGGCTGTCCTCGACCTCGCATTGGGATGCGGTGGTGCAGGTGGGCGGCCAGCCGCTGCATCTGCTGGCCATGTCGGCCTCGCCCCCGGTCTTTGGCCGGCGTGAGGGGCTCAACCGCGCCCGCAACCATGATGAGCTGGCGTTCTGGAGCCAACATCTGCCCGAAGGCCCCTTCATCCTGCTGGGCAATCTGAACGTCGATCCGCAGGACGGCGATGGCGACCGCGCCGCACTGACGCAGATCATGCAGCAGGTGACAGACCCCCAGCCCCGCAGCGCGGGCGGGACGGCGGCGGGCGCATCGGGCGTCAATGCGGGCCAGAAGGGCGACCCGGCCCTGGATACCGGCGATTGGGACGACCAGACCGGGCCCGGCAATCTGCGGGCCGACTATGTGCTGCCGCAAAAGGGGCTTACGGTGACCGGCGCGGGCGTCCTCTGGCCTCAGGACGGGTCGCTGTTGCAGACGGTGCTGACGGCCTCGCGCCACCGGCTGGTCTGGGTCGATCTGGACTGGCCCTAACGGCTGCGGATGCGACCTTGATCCTGCTTGCCGCGACGTCGCGATTTGGGATAGCATAAGCGCATACCGGTGTTTCGAACGGAACCAAAAGGGAATTCGGTGAGGCCATCGCCAAGTCCGAAGCCGCCCCCGCGACTGTCAGCGGAAAGCGGGCCCCAGATGCCACTGGCCAAAAGCCGGGAAGGCGGGAGCCCCGCGTAGATCCGCAAGCCAGGAGACCTGCCGGTATGGCAACCGCAATGTCGTCGGGTTGGACGACGGATAGGAAAGGGACAGGATATGTCCGCAAGAACCGCTCAGATCTCTGCAGGCCGCCAGTCGGCGCTGCTTCCCGCCGTTCTGGCTTTGGCCATAGGCTTCGGCATGGTCTTCGTCGCAGGTCTGGTGCAGGCCGAAACGCTGCATGACGCGGCACATGACACGCGCCACGCGACCGGCTTTCCCTGCCACTGATGTTTTCGCGCATTTTGACCAGCGGCTTGATCGCTGGTGCTGCAGCGGGGCTGATTGCCGCCCTTCTGCAGCTGTACTTCGTTCAGCCGGTGCTTCTGCATGCCGAGCTGTATGAATCCGGCCAACTGATCCATTTCGGGGCCGAGGCGGTCAGCGCCCACCCCGAGACCGGCGCCATCGACTGGACCCGCGACCTGCTGTCGGTGCTGTTCACCATGCTGGTCTATGCCGGTTACGGCCTGATGCTGGTGGCGCTGATGTCGCTGGCCGAAGGGAACGGGCATGAGGTCACCGCGCGCCAGGGCCTGATCTGGGGTCTGGCGGGCTATGTCACTATGCAGCTGGCACCAGCCTTCGGCCTTGCGCCCGAGGTGCCGGGCGTTGCCGCCGCCGATGTGCAGCTGCGCGCCTTCTGGTGGCTGGGCACTGCACTGGCGACGGGCGTGGCCCTGTGGCTGATCGCCTTTGGCCGCAACTGGGCCGCCTGGGGTGCCGCGATCATCCTGATCCTGGCGCCGCATCTGATCGGCGCGCCGCAGCCCGACGCCTTCGAAGGCACCGTCCCGCCCGAGCTTTCGGCCGAATTCGCCGGACGCGCCTTGGGCACCGGGCTGATGGCATGGACCCTGCTGGGCCTTTTCAGCGCCTGGCTTTGGCAGCGCGCCGGGCAGACGCAGGCAGCACCTGCCCACGCCTGAGCCGCAAGGCTTGGGACCACCTGATCGGGCCGGGCGGCTCAGTGCAGCCCGGCCCTTTTCCATTCCAGAATTCGCTAGGATATTCCCATGGATCGCTCGATTCCCATGTTGCTGATCGGTCTGGTGTTCGGCGGCGGCATCGGCTTTGTCGTGGCTGCCGCAAACGGCATCACGCTGGACGGGCATGACCACGGCGCGGGCATGGACCATGGCGCTGCCCATTCCGCAGGCGACACGCATGCCCATGGCCCCGCGATCGAGCTGCCTGCAGGCAGCGCTGCCGTCGGCCTGACGCTTGAGAAAGACAGCGTCGCGGGCTGGAACCTGTTCGTCGCGGCGCAGGGCTTCTGCTTTGCGCCGGATCAGGCAGGCAAGCCCAATGCCTCGGGTCAGGGGCATGCGCATCTTTACCTCGACGGCACCAAGATCGCGCGGCTTTACGGGCCGGCGCAGCATCTGGACAGCCTGCCCGCAGGCGGCACGCTGCGGGTCGAGCTGAACGGCAATGACCACAGCCCGCTTTCCATCGACGGTCAGCCGCTGGCGGCCTCGGTCACCGTGCCTGCGGACGCGGGGCCTGCCTCGGTCCGCGCTGGACAGGAGGCCCTTCCCCGCGCCACCCTCTGCCCATGACCGAATTCACCCAGACCGATTGCGACACCCTGAACCGCATCCTGCACTGGCGGAGGGACGTGCGGCATTTCCGCACCGATCCCGTGCCGCCAGACCTGCTGGACCAGCTTCACGCGGCGATGGAGACCGCGCCCTCGGTCGGGAACTCGCGCCCCTGGCGGGTGATGAGCGTCGAAAGCCCCGAGCTGCGCGCCCGCATCCGCGATGAGTTTCAGGACTGCAACGCCAGCGCCTCCGAGCGCTACGAGGACGCACAGCGCGCCGAATACCTGCGGCTGAAGCTGGCCGGGCTGGACCACGCGCCGGTGCAACTGGCGATCTTCACCGACACGAACCCGCCCGAGGGGCACGGGCTTGGCCGCCAGACCATCCCCGAGACGCTGCACCAGTCGACCGCCATGGCCATCCACGGGCTGTGGCTGGTGGCCCGCGCGCTGAACCTGGGCGTCGGGATGCTGTCGATCCTGCGCCCCGAGCGTGTGGCCCGCATCCTGACCGCCCCCAAGGGCTGGGAATTCAGCGCCTATCTGTGCGTCGGCTGGCCCGAGTTCACCGATGACACGCCGCTGCTGCACCGCGTCGGCTGGCAGCAGAACACCGATCGCGACTGGCTACGGCGCTAGGCCTCAGAACTCGACGCCCGCCTGCGCCTTGATGCCATCGCGGAACGGGTGCTTGATCAGCGTCATCTCGGTGACCAGATCGGCCAGCTCGATCAGCTCATCCTTGGCGTTGCGCCCGGTCAGCACGACATGCGTCATGGGGGGCTTTTCGTCCCGCAGGAAGGCCACGACCTCGGCCACGTCCAGATAGTCATAGCGCAGCGCAATGTTGATTTCGTCCAGCAGGACCATACGAATCTGCGGGTCGCGGATCAGCTCCTTGGCCTTTTCCCAACCGGCGCGGGCGGCGGCGATGTCCCGCTCGCGGTCCTGGGTTTCCCAGGTGAAGCCCTCGCCCATCGCGTGGAACTGGCACAGATCGGCGAAGTTTTCGGTCAGCAGGCGGCGCTCTCCGGTGTCCCAGCCGCCCTTGATGAACTGCACGACGGCGCAGGGCATGTCATGGGCGATGGCGCGCAGAATCATCCCGAAGCCCGAGGATGACTTGCCCTTCCCCTTGCCCGTATGGACGATGACCAGGCCTTTCTCGCCCTGCTTGCCCGCCATCATCTTGTCGCGGGCGGCCTTGATCTTGGCCATTTTCTGGGCGTGGCGGGTGTTCTCATCGGCTTCCATCAGCGGTTCCTCCTGCTTGACAAGACGGGGGCGGACGCGCACAGACAAGGCTGCGCAGGTTCCTGTCGTAAGGCAGGTGAAAAGGGAATGCGACAGGGAATCCCCTGAAAGCAGCCGCCCCCGCGACCGTGACCGGAAAGGTCGCACCACGCCACTGGCCCATGCCGGGAAGGCGGTGCGACCGTGGGGCGAGCCCCCGAATCCGCAAGCCGGGAGACCTGCCTGCGCAAGGATTTGACCGGCGGACGGGGTGTTCCGAAACGGGGATTGCGGGGCACTTGCCCCTGCCTTCCTTGCCCCCCCTCTGCCCCAGGATGGAAAAGGGCGCATGACCGTCACGCTTCACGTCTGCATCACCTGTCGCGCGGGCCAGCCCGTGCTTGAGGGCGAAGCCGTGCCCGGCGCGCGCCTGCATGCCGCCCTGACCGCTGAACCCGCGCCCGAGGGCGTGCGGATCGTGCCGGTCGAATGCCTCTCGGCCTGTTCGAACGGGGCGGCGGTGGCGCTCAGCGCGCCGGGGTGCTGGACCTATGTCTATGGCCAGATGTCCGACGCCGACGCCCCCGAGATCCTTGCAGGCGCCGCCGCCTATGCCGCGACCACGGACGGCATCGTCCCCTGGCGCGAGCGTGTCCAGATTTTCCGCAAGCGCAGCCTCGCGCGTATTCCTCCGATTGGGTAAGATATGACCGACCTGACCAAGACCCCCGTGACCGTCATCACCGGCTTTCTGGGCGCCGGGAAAACCACGCTGATCCGCCATCTGATGCAGAACCCGCAGGGCAAACGCCTGGCCGTTCTGGTCAATGAATTCGGCACCGTGGGCGTCGATGGCGACATCCTGAAATCCTGCGCCGATGAAAACTGCCCCGAGGAGAACATCCTTGAGCTGTCGAACGGCTGCATCTGCTGCACCGTCGCCGATGACTTCATCCCGACGCTGGAAAAGCTGATGGCGATGCCGCAGAAACCCGACCACATCCTGATCGAGACCTCGGGTCTGGCGCTGCCGAAGCCGCTGCTGAAGGCCTTCGACTGGCCCGCGATCCGCTCGCGCATCACCGTCGACGGCGTGATCGCGCTGGCCGATGCCGAGGCCGTGGCCGCCGGGCGCTTCGCCCCCGATGAGGCTGCCGTGCAGGCCCAACGCGAGGCGGACGACAGCCTTGACCATGAAACGCCCCTGTCCGAAGTCTTCGAGGATCAGATCGCCTGCGCCGATATCGTGCTGCTGTCCAAGGCCGATCTGGCCGGTGAGGCCGGTCTTGCCGCCGCGCGCGAGGTGATCGAGGCGGAAACGCCCCGCAAGCTGCCGATCCTGCCCCTGACCGATGGCGTCATCGACCCGCGCGTGATCCTGGGCCTTGGTGCCGCCGCCGAGGATGATCTGGACGCCCGCCCCAGCCATCACGACGGCGCCGACGATCACGAACACGACGATTTCGATTCCGTCGTCGTCGAGATCTCGGAAATCACCGACCCCGCCGATCTGACCGCCCGGATCGAGCGTCTGGCGCGTGAACAGAAAATCCTGCGCGTCAAGGGTCACGTCGCCGTCTCGGGCAAGCCGATGCGTCTTCTGGTTCAGGCCGTGGGCGAGCGTGTGCGCCAGCAGTTCGACCGCCCCTGGGGCGACCAGCCCCGCCTGTCGCGCCTTGTCGTGATCGCCGAGCATGACGATATTGACGAGGCCGCGATCCGTCAGGTGCTGACCGCCTGAAAGGGGGCCTGATTGCACGTCATCTTCCGCGAAAGCCGAGGACTTGAGGATACCGAGGTCCCGATGGACCCCGGTCAGACCTCCGCCGATCTGGTCGTGCTGTCCTTCTCGGACAGCGACCTTGGCGCTTTCGCGGCGGGATGGCATCGCGCGGCAGGCGGCCTGCCGTCGCTGAGGCTTTGCAATCTGTCGATGCTGCGCCATCCGGTCTCGGTCGACAATTACATCGACACGGTGCTGGCGGGCGCGAAAGCCATCCTCGTGCGGCTGATCGGCGGCGAGGCCTATTGGCATTACGGCGTGGCCAGCCTGCAGGATCTGGCGCGGCGTCGCGGCATCGCGCTGGCCTTCCTGCCCGCCGATGGCCGCCCCGACCCCACACTGGAGCGGCTTTCGACCCTGCCGCCGCAGGAGTTGCGGGAACTCGCGCAGCTTTGCGATGAAGGCGGCGCGGTGGCCGCGCAGATGGCGCTGGCGCGGCTGGCGCAGGCGGCCAATCTGCCCGCCTCTACCGTGCAGGGCCGCGCCACCGTTCCGGACTGGGGTTTTTATCACCCCGATCACGGCATTCTGGATGCGCCCTTGCCGGGTGATGCCCCGGTGCTGGTCAGCTTCTATCGCAGCTATCTGACCGCCGCCGATCTGGACCCCGTCGATGCCATGATCCGTGCGCTTCGGGATGCCGGGTTCACCGCCACCGGGGTCTTTGCGCCCTCGCTGAAGGCCGAGGGCTTTGCCGCCTGGCTGGCCCCGCATCTGACCGCGCGGCCCCCCGCCGCCGTGGTCAATATGACCGCCTTTTCGGCCCGTGGCGACAGCGGCGCGACACCGTTCGACGCGGCGGATTGCCCGGTCTTTCAGGTCGCCCTTTCGACCGCGCAGCACGCGGATTGGGAGGGCGGAGACCGTGGCCTCTCGGCCGCCGATCTGGCCATGCATGTCGTCCTGCCCGAGGTCGACGGGCGCATCTTCGCGGGCGTCGTCTCATTCAAATCGCCCGAGGCGCGCGACCCCGATCTGCAATTCTCGCGCCACATCCACCGCGCCCGGCCCGAACTTATCTCCGCCACCGTGGCCCGCGTGAAGGCATGGCACGGGCTGCGGCAGGGCAGTGCGCGGCGGGCCGTGGTGCTTTCGACCTATCCCGGCAAGGCGCATCAGCTGGCCCATGCGGTCGGCCTTGACGCGCTGGCCTCGGCTGCCGAGGTCACCGGCCTGCCGGTCGAGGGGCTGGGGCAGGCGCTGATGACCCAGCGGCTGGTCTGGCCGGTCTCGGACTACCTGACGGCGCTGCAGGCGCTGCCGCAAGCCCTGCGCGACGATCTGCAGGCGGCATGGGGCGCGGCGGGTGACGACCCGCTGGTCGATCAGGGGCAATTCCACTTTGCCGCCCTGCCCCATGGCGCGGATCTGATCGCGCTTCAGCCCGAACGGGGCGAGGTCACGACTCGCGCCGATGACTATCACGACCTGTCGCGCACGCCGCGCCACAGCTATGTGGCCTTCTATCTGTGGCTGCGGACGCGCGCCGATGTGCTGATCCACATGGGCGCGCATGGGACGCTGGAATGGCTGCCGGGGAAATCGGTCGCGCTTTCGGCGGAATGCTGGCCCGAGGCGCTGCTGGGCCCGCTTCCCGTCATCTACCCTTTCATCGTCAACGACCCCGGAGAGGCCGCGCAGGCCAAGCGCCGCATCGGCGCGGTGACGCTGGGCCATCTGCCGCCGCCGCTGGCGGAAGCGGCGACGCCGCAGAACCTGCTGCATCTGGAACGCCTGCTGGACGAATATTCGACCGCCGACGGGCTTGACCCGCGCCGCCGCGACCGCCTGATCGGCGCGATCCGGGATGAGGCCCGCGCCGCAGGGGTCGAGACCGATCTGGGCATCCCCCCCGAGGCCGCACCGGCCGAGGCGATCCCGCTGATCGACCGTTTCGTCTGCGATCTGAAGGAAAGCCGCTTTGGCGACGGTCTGCATGTCTTCGGTCAGGGTCAATGCGGGGCCGAGGAACGGGCGGGGCTTTCCGCCGCGCTTTCCGGCCTGCGGGTCGCGCCCGGCCCCTCGGGCTCGCCCGCGCGGGGGCGGCAGGATGTGCTGCCGACCGGGCGCAACCTTTTCGCCGTCGATCCGCGCGCCGTGCCCTCGCGCAACGCCCATGCGCAGGGCGTCAAGCTGGCCGAGGAATTGCTGCGCCGCCACCTGCAGGACCACGGAGACTGGCCGAAAGGGCTGGTGATCGACCTCTGGGGCAGCGCCACCATGCGCACGGCGGGCGAGGAATTCGCCATGGCGCTGCATCTGGCCGGGCTGGTGCCGCAATGGGATGCGGGCTCGGGCCGGGTCTCGGGGGTCGAGGCGATCCCGCTGGTCCAGCTTGGCCGCCCGCGCATCGACGTGACGCTGCGGGTCTCGGGCCTGTTCCGCGACGTGTTTCCGGGGCTCGCGCAGCTTTTCGAGCTAGGCGCGCAGATGCTGGCGGGACGCGAGGAATCGCCCGAGGACAACCCCTATCTGTCCCGCATCGCCCGCGTTTTCGGCCCCCGCCCCGGCCTTTACGGGCTGGGCATGGGCACACTGGCCGAGACCTTCACGCCCGAGGCCCGTCAGGCCGTCGGGGATGCGTGGCTGGCAGCCTCAAGCCACGCCATCGGCGCGGACGGTGCGATCAGCCACCAGCCGCAGGCGATCCGCGAACGGCTGGCCGGGGCGGATGGCTTCGTCCACGCGCAGGATCTGCCGGAATCGGACCTGCTGCTGGCGCAGGATTACGCCGCGCATGAGGCCGGTTTCGCCGCCGCCATGGCCCGCATCGGTGCGCCCGCGCCCGCGCTTTACCATCTGGACACGACCCGCCCCGACCAGCCTCGCGCCCGCAGCCTGACCGAGGAAATCGCCCGCGTCACCCGCGCCCGCGCCGCCGATCCCGCATGGGCGGACGGGATGATGCGCCACGGCTTCCGGGGCGCCGCCGAAATCGCGGCGACGCTGGACCATATGGCCGCCTTCGCCAATCTCGCGGGCGTCGTGCCCGGGCATCTTTTCGATCTTTACCATCAGGCCACGCTGGAACGCGCCGATCTGGTCGAGTTCATGGCGCGTGAAAACCCCGCCGCGCTGGCCGCCATGCGCGCCATGTTCGCCCGGCTGCTCGAGGCCGGGCTGTGGAGCACGCGCCGCAACTCGGTCCTCGCCTCGCTGGAGGGCGCGGAGTGAGCGGGTTTCAGGTCAAGGGCTGGTGCCCCGGTGCGCTCAGGCCCATGCGCTCGGGCGACGGGCTGGTGCTGCGCATCCGCGCTCATTGCGGGCGGCTGACGCCCGCGCAGGCCATGGGCATCGCCGACCTGTCCCAGACCTCCGGCAACGGGCTGATGGACCTGACAAGCCGCGCCAATCTGCAACTGCGCGGCCTTGATGAGGCGGGCCACGCCGCCGCGCTGGAGCGGCTGGACGCGATGGGCCTGCTGGACCCCGATGCCCGGACCGAGGCGCGGCGCAATGTGATCCTCTCGCCGCTCGCGCCCATGGGCAGCCCGGCATGGCAGATTGCCGAGGCAATCTCGGCCGGGCTTGCGGGGCCGGATGCGCCCGAGGTGCCGACGAAATTCGGCTTTGCCGTCGATGCGCTACCCCTGTCGCTGGGCGGCGTGCCTGCCGATATCCGGTTGATCCCGTCCGAGACCGGCTGGGTCGTGGCCCCTGACGGTGCCGACTGGGCCCTGCCGACGGACGATCCCGCCGCCCTGGCGCTGGATCTTGCACGCGATTTCATCGCACGGGGCGGCGTCACCGCAGGCCGCGGCCGGATGCGCGATCGCCTGCCGCCCATGCCCGAAGGTGCCGTCGCGCGACCAGAGACAGGCCAGCCGCCAGCGATTGGCCCGGTGCCGGGGGGCTGGCTTCTGGGCTTTGCCTTCGGCCAGATCACGCCCGACCAGTTGCGCGCAGCTGCTGCCCACGGCCCCCTGCGCCTGACCCCATGGCGCGCGCTGCTGATCGAGGGGCTGGCCCTGCCCCCGCGCGTACCCGGCGCGATCCTTGTGCCGGATGATCCGCTGCTGCGGATCCATGCCTGCACCGGCGCTCCGGCCTGCCCGCAGGGGCTGGCGGATGTGCGCGCGCTGGCCCGCCGCCTCGCGCCCGGCCTTCGCCCCGGCCAAAGCCTGCATGTCAGCGGTTGCGCCAAAGGCTGCGCCCACCGGGGCCGCGCCGATGTGACGCTGGTTGCCCGCAGCCCCGACACATTCGACATGATCCGCGACGGCACGATCCGCGATGCCGCCTTGGGCCCACCCCTCCGGACGGCGGACATCCCGCCGCTCTGACTTGCCCCCACGCCGCGTGCATGAGATAGCCGCGCAAACCCCTCTGGAACTCCGCCATGCTGCACCAATATGAAACCGACGGCGCCCGGATCTATGAACAGTCCTTCGCGACCATTCGTGCCGAGGCCGACCTTGCCCGCTTCACCCCCGAGGAAGAGCCGGTCGTCGTGCGCATGATCCATGCCGCAGGGCTGGTCGGGCTGGAACGCGACGTGGCATTCTCGGACGGGATGGTGATCGCCGCGCGCGCGGCGCTGGAGGCGGGCGCGCCGATCCTCTGCGATGCGCGCATGGTCAGCGAGGGCATCACCCGCCCCCGCCTGCCCGCAGGCAACCGCGTCATCTGCACGCTGCAGGACCCGCGCGTGCCGGAACTGGCCGCGCAGATGGGCAACACCCGCAGCGCCGCCGCGCTGGAGCTGTGGCGCGACGATCTGGAGGGCGCCGTGGTCGCCATCGGCAATGCCCCGACCGCGCTGTTTCATCTGCTGAACATGCTGCAGGACCCCGCCTGCCCGCGCCCGGCCGCGATCATCGGCTGCCCAGTGGGCTTCGTGGGCGCGGCGGAGTCGAAGGATGCGCTGATGGCCGCGCCGCCAGTCCCCTCGCTGATCGTGCGCGGGCGGCTGGGAGGCTCGGCCATCACGGTCGCCGCCGTGAACGCGCTTGCCAGCCGGAAGGAATGACCATGGGCCGCATCATCTGCGCGGGGCTTGGGCCCGGAGACCCCGATCTTCTGTCCGTCCGCTCGGACCGGACCATCCGGCAGGCGCGCCATGTCGCCTATTTCCGCAAGAAGGGCCGCAGCGGTCAGGCCCGCCGCATCGTCGAGGGCATGCTGGCCGAGGGCGTGACCGAATATGCGATGGAATACCCGGTCACCACCGAACTGCCCTTCGACAGCCCGGAATATAACGCCATCCTTGCCGCCTTCTATGACGACTGGGCCGACCGGCTGGCCGCGCTGTCCGAAAACCATGAAGTGGTGGTGCTGTGCGAGGGTGATCCGCTGTTCTACGGCTCGTTCATGCATCTTTACACCCGCCTGCAGGACCGGGCCGAGGTGCAGATCATCCCGGGCATCCCCGGCATGACCGGCTGCTGGAACGCGGCGGGCCTGCCGGTGACCTGGGGCGATGACGTGCTGACCGTGCTGATGGGCACCCTGCCCGAGGCTGATCTGGCCGCCCTGATGCGCCAGTCAGACGCCATCGTGGTGATGAAGACCGGGCGCAACCTGCCGAAGGTGCGCCGGGCGCTGGCCACCGCAGGCCGCCTGGACGACGCCTGGCTGGTCGAGCGCGGCACCATGCCCGATCAGCGCATCCTGCGTCTGGCCGAGGCCGATCTGGACGCCAGCCCCTATTTCGCCACCGTTCTGGTGCATGGCCGTGGCCGCAGGCCGATGGCCGAAACCGAGGCCGCCGAATGACCGGCTGGGTCGTCGTGGCGGGGCTGGGACCGGGCGACGCCGCGCTGGTCACCCCTGAGGTCGAGGCCGCGCTGGCCGAGGCGACCGATGTTCTGGGCTATTTCCCCTATGTCGCGCGGGTCGCACCGCGTCCGGGGCTGACCCTTTCGCCCTCGGACAACCGTGAAGAGCTGGATCGCGCCAGCGAGGCCCTGCGCCTTGCCGCGGAAGGACGCCGGGTCGTCATCGTCTCCTCCGGCGATCCGGGGGTCTTTGCCATGGCCTCGGCGCTTTTCGAAGCGCTGGAGGCCGCGACAGCACCTGCCCCCCAGATCCGCGTCTTGCCCGGCATCACCGCCATGCTGGCCGCCGCCGCCCGCATCGGCGCGCCGCTGGGCCATGATTTCTGCGCGATCAACCTGTCGGACAACCTGAAACCCTGGGAGCTGATCGAGCGTCGCCTGCGCCTTGCCGCGCAGGCCGATTTCGCCATGGCCTTCTATAACCCGCGCTCGAAAAGCCGCCCGCACCAGTTTCCCCGCGTGCTGGAGATCCTGCGCGAGGAATGCGAGCCCGGTCGGCTGATCAGCTTTGCCCGCGCCGTCTCAACCCCGGATGAGGCGATCCGCACCGTCACACTGGCCGAGGCCACGCCCGAGATGGCCGATATGCGCACCGTGGTCATCGTCGGTAACAGCGCGACCCGGCGCGTCGGCGACTGGGTCTATACCCCCCGCTCTGTGTCGGCATGAAGCCAGTCCATGACCTCGGGCACGCTTGTCAGGACCTGACGCCGGGGCAGCGACGGGCGGTCGATCATCACCACCGGCAGGCCAAGGCTGCGCGCCGCGATCAGCTTGGCGCGCGCGGCCTCTCCGCCCGCGTTCTTGGCGACGACGCAGGTGACGCCGTGGCGCTGCATCAGCCCCGTGTCATGGGCAGCGTCAAAGGGGCCACGCTCGCAGATCAACTCGGCACCGGTCAGCGGATGGGGATGCGGCTCGGCGAAACGCAACAGCCAGCGCTGGTTCAGCCGCGCGAAGGGTTCGAGGTTCTGGCGACCGATGGCCAGAAACACCGTCGAGCCATCCCCGGGCAGCACCTCGGCCGCGACCTGATAATCGGGGACGCGGGTCCAGTTGTCGCCCGGCTCCTGCACCCAGGCGGGACGCTCCAGCGCGGCCAGCCGCACGCCCGCGCGGGCGCTGGCGGTGATGGCATTCCCGCTCATCCCGGCGGCGAAAGGGTGGGTCGCGTCGATGACATGGGTGAAGCCGTCGCGCCGAAGGTAATCGGTCAGCCCCTCGACCCCGCCGAAGCCGCCGATCCGGGTCGGCAGCGGCTGCGCGGCCAGCGCCTGCGTGCGCCCGGCATAGGAATAGACCGCATCCAGCCCCGCCACCGCCAGCGCGCGCGCCATGGCCGAGGCATCGGCGGTTCCGCCCAACAAAAGGATGCGTGTCATGTCTGATCCGTGGCTGACCATCATTGGTTTGGGCGAAGATGGACTGGCAGGCCTGCCGCCTGCAAGCCGCGATGCGCTGGACCTTGCCGAAATCATCTTTGGCGGCCCCCGGCATCTGGAGCTTGCGGGCGCAGGCGACCGGGGCCGGCCCTGGCCCGTGCCCTTCGACCTTGCGCCGGTGATGGCCCTGCGCGGACGCCGGGTCGTGGTCCTTGCCTCGGGCGATCCCTTCTGGCTGGGTGCGGGCGGATCGCTGGCCGCCGCCCTGCCGCCGTCGGAATGGCGGGCTTTGCCTGCGCCGGGCGTCTTTTCTCTGGCAGCGGCCCGGCTGGGCTGGCGGCTGGAAAGCACGACCTGCCTTGGCCTTCACGCCGCGCCCTTCGCCCGCCTGCGCCCGCATCTGACGCGCGGCTGCCGGGTGTTGGCGACGCTGCGCGATGGCGAGGCCCCCGCCGCGCTGGCCGAATGGCTGGTCGGACAAGGCATGGGCGCGATGCAGATGACGCTTTTGGAACGGCTGGGCGGCCCGCAGCAGCGTATCCGCCAGACCCGCGCCGACCACTTCTCTTTGGGGGATGTGCAGGCGCTGGTCGCGGTCGCGCTTGACGGGGCGGACCTGCCCAAAGGCGTCGGACTGCCGCGCGGCTTTGGCCTGCCGGATGATCTGTTTGCCAGCGATGGCCAGATCACCAAGCGGGCCATTCGCGCAGTGACCTTGGCGGCGCTGGCCCCGCGCGGGGATGAACTTTTGTGGGACATCGGCGGCGGTTCGGGCTCGATCAGCGTTGAATGGTGCCTGAACGGCGGCCGCGCCCTGACGATCGAGCCCCGCGCCGACCGCATCGCCAATATCGAACAGAACATCCGCGATTTCGGGCTGGAGGACCGGATGCAGGCCATCACCGGCCGCGCGCCGGACGCGCTTGAGGGCCTGCCCACGCCGGATGCCGTCTTCGTCGGCGGCGGCGGTCAGGCGGTCTTTGCGCCGCTGCTGGCGCTGCCCCCCGGCACCCGTCTTGTCGCCAATGCCGTCACACTGGAAACCGAGGCGCTGCTGATCGGTCTGCAGGCCAAACGCGGCGGCACGCTGACCCGCCTCTCGGTCGAGGAAAGCGTACCCTTGGGCCAGCTTCGCGGCTGGAGCCCCGCACGCAGCGTTACGCAATGGGCGGTGGTGCTGTGAGGGTCGCGGGCCTTGGCTTTCGCACGGCGGCCGGCGCCGCCTCGCTGCACGACGCCCTGCAGCGCACCGGCATGAGCGTCGACGCCTTGGCGACCGCCACCGACAAGGCCGAGGCCGCGCCCATCCGCGAGTTGGCGCACAGCCTTGGCCTGCCGCTGATCGCGGTCGAGGTCGCGGGCGTGTCCACCCCAACCCAATCCCCGCGCGTCACGGCACGCTTCGGCACGGGCTCGCTGGCCGAGGCCGCAGCCCTTGCCGCCGCCGGTCCCGGCGCGCAGATCATCGTCCGGCGGGTCACCTCTCATGACGGGATGGCCACCGCCGCTATTGCATGGAAAGGCGCAGAATGACAGTCCATTTCATCGGTGCAGGCCCCGGCGCGGCCGATCTGATCACCCTGCGCGGGCGCGACCTGATCGCCGCCTGCCCGGTCTGCCTTTACGCGGGCAGTCTGGTCCCCGAGGCGTTGCTGGCCCATTGCCCGCCCGGCGCGCGGATCGTGAACACCGCACCCCTCAGCCTTGACGCGATCATCGACGAGATCCGCGCCGCCCATGAGGCTGGTCAGGACGTCGCGCGGCTGCATTCGGGCGATCTGTCGGTCTGGTCGGCGATGGGCGAACAGCTGCGCCGCCTGCGTGCGCTTGGCATCCCCTATGACGTGACGCCGGGCGTGCCCTCTTTCGCCGCCGCCGCCGCTGCGCTTGGTGCCGAGCTGACGCTGCCCGGCGTGGCGCAATCGGTGGTGCTGACGCGCACCTCGGGCCGCGCCTCGGCCATGCCGGATGGCGAGACGCTGGCCGCCTTCGGCGCGACCGGCGCGACGCTGGCCATTCACCTGTCGGTGCATGTGCTGGCGCGCGTCCAGACCGAGCTGACCCCGCATTATGGCGCAGACTGCCCGGTCGCGGTCGTCTTCCGCGCCAGCTGGCCCGACCAGCGCATCATCCGCACCACGCTGGGCGCGCTGGACGCCAGCATCGGCGAGGGAGAGCGGACTGCCCTGATCCTGGTGGGCCACGCCCTCGGGGCCGAGGAATTCGACGAAAGCCGCCTTTACGCGGGCGATTACGACCGCCGCTTCCGCCCCGTCGGCACCGCGCCCCGGTTCCCCGAATGACGCGCGGCATCATCATCTCGGCCCCCGCTTCGGGCAGCGGCAAGACCACGGTAACGCTGGGCCTGATCGCGGCGCTGAAGGCGCGCGGGCTGGCCGTGCAGCCGTTCAAATGCGGGCCGGATTACATCGATCCCGCCTTCCACCGCGCCGCCGCCGGACGCGAGTCGATGAACCTTGACAGCTGGGCCATGACCGCGCCGCAGATCGCCGCGCATGCCGCCATTGCCGAAGGGGCCGATATCGTCGTGGCCGAGGGCTCGATGGGGCTTTTCGACGGGGTGGCGGTGCCCGGCGCGGCCGGGAACGGCGCCAGCGCCGATATCGCCGCGCTGACCGGCTGGCCGGTGGTGCTAGTGCTGGATACGCGCGGGCAGACGCAATCGGCCACCGCGACCGCGCTTGGCTTTGCCGCGATGCGCCCCGATGTGCGGCTGGCGGGGGTGATCCTGAACCGCGTGGCCTCCGCTCGGCATGAGGTGCTGATCCGCGACTCGATGCAGAAAGCCGGGATCGCCGTGCTGGGCGTGCTGACGCGCGAGGCCGGGATCGAACTGCCCGAGCGGCATCTGGGGCTGGTGCAGGCCAGCGAACACAAGACCCTGACCATGCTGATCGACCGCGCAGGCGTCGTCGCGGCCGAGCGGCTGGACCTTGATGCGATCATCGCGGCGGCCTCGAGCAGCGCGGGCAAGGCGCAAGACTTCGCCCCCCTGCCGCCACCGGCCGAGCGGATCGCGCTGGCGCAGGACGATGCGTTTTCCTTTGTCTATCCGCATCTGGTCGCCGGATGGCGAGCGGCGGGCGCGACGATCCTGCCCTTCTCGCCGCTGGCCGATCAGGCCCCCGACGACAGCGCGGGCGTCTGCTGGCTGCCCGGCGGCTACCCCGAGCTTCACGCGGGCACTCTGGCCGCCGCACGCAGCTTTCAGGACGGTCTGCGCCGCTTTGCCGCGACCCGGCCCGTTCACGGCGAATGCGGCGGCTATATGGCCATGGGTGCAGGGCTGATCGACGCGCAGGGACAGCGCCACCAGATGGCGGGCCTACTGGGGCTGGAAACCTCGTTCGAGAAACGCCGCATGCATCTGGGCTATCGCCGGGCCGCGCCTTTGCAGGCGCTGGCCGGGCGCTTTGGCGGCGCGCTGCGGGGGCATGAGTTCCACTATGCCACGATCCTGGCCCAGCCCGACCAGCCACTGGCGCGCGTCACCGATGCCAACGGGGCCGAGGTTCCGGAAACCGGCTCGTACCGGGGGCAGGTGACGGGCAGCTTCTTCCACCTGATCGCTGAGGCCGCCCCATGATCGACCTGACCCTGATCGGCATTGGCTCGGGCTCTCCGGGTCATCTGACGCGCGAGGCCATTACGGCGATGAACCGCGCCGATGTGATCCTGATCCCCGACAAGGGCGCGGACAAGGCCGACCTTGCCGAGCTGCGCCGCGCGCTGTGCGCCGAGGTGCTGACCGGCGACACGCGGCTGGTCGAATTCGCCATGCCCGTGCGCGACGCGACAGACGGCTATGCGGCGGGAGTCGAGCGCTGGCACGACGCCATCGCCGAGCGGTGGGAACAGGCGATCACCCGGCACAAGGCCCAGCGTCCGGCGCTGCTGGTCTGGGGCGATCCCTCGCTTTACGACAGCACGCTGCGCATCGCCGAGCGGATCGGCCAGCGCATGCCCCTGCAGCTGAACGTCATTCCCGGCATCACCGCCATTCAGGCGCTTTGCGCGGCGCATGCGATCCCGCTGAACGCGCTGGCCGCGCCGGTTCTGATCACCACCGGGCGGCAGTTGCGCGATCACGGCTGGCCCGAATGCGCCGACCGGATCGTCGTCATGCTGGACGGCGATTGCTCGTTTCAGGGGCTGGAGCCGCAGGGCGTGCGGATCTGGTGGGGGGCCTATCTTGGCATGCCGAACCAGCTGCTGGATCATGGCCCGCTGGCCGAGGCCGCACCCCGCATAATCGCGCGCCGCGCCGAGGTGCGGGCCGATCACGGCTGGATCATGGACATCTATCTGATGCAGCGCGACCCGGCATGACCGCTGTTGCGGATCTTGTCACGCTGACCCTGCCCGAGGGCGCGCAGGCGGACCCACTGGCCGATGCCATCCTGAAGGCCGCCGACCCGCGCATCCGGTTGCAGCGGGGCGCGGTCGAGGCGCGGGATGCGCGGCCCGTGCTGATGTCGATGCAATCCACCGGGCGCGGGGCCTATCTGTTTCACGGCCTCGGCCCCGGCGATCTGCCCGATCTTCTGGCCACGGTCAGCGCCTATCTGGCCGCCCCCGACGGCTGGATTTCTGACGCGCGCCCCTGCGGCAGGCTGCGCCTCTGCCTGCTGTTCCGCGTGCCGTTCCGGGCCTGAACCCCCGCCGCTCAGCGCTTTTTCGCGACAGTTCGGTGATCACGAAAAGGCTAACAAGACGGCGTTGCTCGGCGACAGGCCCTGTGCGAGACTTCCCCCCACGACGGAAAAGTGCAGCCAGTTCAAGCAACACGAGAGGACGCAAATGCGCCACATCCTGATCGCAGCCCTAGCCCTGTTCCCCCTTGCCGCCTCTGCCCAGGACGACGATCCGATCAAGCAGAGCATCGAGGCCCGCCACGGCTATCTGCAGATGCTCGCCATCAACATGGGCACGCTTTCGGGCATGGCAAAGGGCGAGGTGGCCTATGACGAGACCGTCGCCAGCCGCGCCGCCGCCAATATCGAGGCGCTGACGCATTACGACTATCCCTCGCTGTTCCTGGAAGGATCGGCGGCCGGTCAGGCTGAAGACAGCGCGGCCAAGCCCGACATCTGGACGAATATGGACGACTTCAAGGCCAAGTTCGCTGGCCTGCAAGAGGCCGCCGTCGGCGCCACCGATGCCGTCAAGGGCGGTGAGGGCAACGTCGGTCCCGTGGTCCAGAAGCTGGGCGGCGCCTGCAAAGCCTGCCACGATCTTTACCGCGAAAAGAGCTGATGGCGCAAAAACCGCCCGTCCGGGAGATCCGGCTGTGGGACCCGCTTCTGCGCGGGTTCCACTGGCTTCTGGCGTTCTTCGTCATTCTGGCCTGGTGTCTGGGGCAGTTCGGGCCTTCCAAGATGACGCTGCATTTCTGGTGCGGCTATGTGGTGGCGGGTCTGCTGATCTTTCGGCTGGTCTGGGGCTTTGTCGGCCCCGCTCCGGCGCGGTTTTCGCATTTCCTGCGCGGCCCCGGCGAGATTGGCGGCTATCTGCGCGGCATGTTCCTGCGCGAGCCCAGCTATTGGCCCGGCCATAACCCGCTGGGCGCGCTGTCGGTGATCGCCATGCTGGCGGTGCTGGCGACGCAGATCACCACCGGGCTGATTTCGGACCCGGACGATTATATCAACGTCGGCCCTCTGGCCAGCTACGTCAGCAGCGCGACCCGCTCGAAAGCCGTGGGCTGGCACGAGCTGGGGGCGAACCTGATCCTGCTGCTGGTGCTGCTGCATCTGGCGGTGATCCTGTTCTATCGCTTCTGGAAGCGCGAGGATCTGATCAAGCCGATGCTGAACGGCAAGAAGCTGGTCCGGAAGGACTAGCGAATGAAAAACGCGCCCCGCGATGGTAGGGCGCGTCTGATCTCGTCACGCTCGGCTGGCCTCAGTTGAAGCGGTTGTCCTGCGGGAAGCCGCGCGGGGCCATGCGGCCCGCCGTCGCGCGCTTGCCCAGCCATTCGGTCAGGTCATCCTCGCGCCGCGTGCGGCCTGCGGGGTCTTTCCACGACAGGCCCTGCTCAAGCGTGATGAAGGTCACGTCCGACAGCCCGCCATCCTTGAACTTCTGCAGGCGGACGCCCTTGCCGCGCGCCATTTCCGGCAGCTCATCCAGCGCAAAGACCAGAAGCTTGCGGTTCTCGCCCACGGTCACAGCGTGATCGCCGGTGACCGGCTTGCACAGCAGCGCATCGCCGTTCAGCACCTGCTTGCCCGAGCGCGTCTGCGCCAGAATGTCGCCGGAATTGACGATGAACCCGTCCCCGGACTTCGAGGCAACCAGATATTTCACCCCATCGCGCCAGGGGAACATGTCGATGACGGCTGCGTCATTCGGCAGGTCGATCATCAGGCGCAGCGGCTCACCCATGCCGCGACCGCCGGGCAGGTTGTTGGCGGGCACGGTGTAGAAGCGGCCATTCGCGCCATAGACCATCAGCTTGTCGGTCGTCTCGGCGTGGAAGGCCATGAAGGGGCCGTCGCCGTCCTTGAACTTGACCTCGGCGTCCAGCGGCTGGTGGCCCCGCATGGCGCGAATCCAGCCCATTTTCGACAGGATCACGGTCACCGGCTCGCGCTCGATCATCGCATCCATGTCGATGGGGCCGACTTCCTCGGCCTCGGCGATATCGGTGCGCCGCTGCCCGCCGGGGGCGGATTTGCCGAACTGGCCGCGCGTCTCGCGCAGCTGGTCGGCGATGCGCGACCACTGGCTGCCCTCATCGGCCAGCATGGCCATCAGGGCTTCGCGTTCGGCGGTCAGATTCTCGTGCTCGGCGCGCAGCTCGATTTCCTCAAGCTTGCGCAGGGCGCGCAGACGCATGTTCAGGATCGCTTCGACCTGCACCTCGGTCAGCTTGAACTCGGCCATCATGACGGCTTTGGGATCATCCTCATAGCGGATGATCTCGATCACGCGGTCGAGGTTCAGGAAGGCAATCATATAGCCTTCCAGCACCTCCAGCCGCGCCGCGATCTTGTCCAGCCGGTGGTTCGAGCGGCGCACCAGCACTTCGCGCCGGTGGTCGAGGAAGGCGCGCAGCACCTCTTTCAGCGAACAGACGCGCGGCGTGCGGCCGTCGATCAGCACGTTCATGTTCAGCCCGAACCGCACCTCAAGATCCGAGACGCGGAACAGCGCCGCCATCAGCTGATCGGGGTCGACGGCGCGGGTCTTGGGCTCCAGCACGATGCGGATGTCTTCGGCCGATTCGTCGCGGACATCGGCCAGAATCGGCACCTTCTTGATCTGGATGACCTCGGCCAGCCGCTCGATCAGCTTGGATTTCTGGACCTGATAGGGGATCTCGGTGACGACGATCTGCCACTGGCCGCGGCCCAGATCCTCGACCGACCAGCGCGCGCGCAGGCGCAGGCTGCCGCGTCCGGTGCGGTAGGCCTCGGCAATCGTGTCGCGCGATTCGACCAAGACGCCGCCGGTCGGGAAATCCGGCCCCGGCATGATCGAGATCAGCGTGTCATCGCGCGCATCGGGCGATTTGATCAGATGCAGGCAGGCGTCGATGACCTCGTGCAGGTTGTGCGGCGGCACGTTCGTCGCCATGCCGACCGCAATGCCCGAGGCCCCGTTGCAGAGCAGGTTCGGGAAAGCGGCGGGCAGCACCACCGGCTCTTCCAGCGTGCCGTCATAGTTCGGGCGGAAATCGACCGCGTTTTCGGTCAGCCCTTCCATCAACGCCTCGGCGGCGGCGGTCAGGCGGGCCTCGGTGTAGCGGCTGGCGGCGGGGTTGTCGCCGTCGATATTGCCGAAGTTGCCCTGACCGTCGACCAGCGGGTAACGCATGGCGAAAGGCTGGGCCAGACGCGCCATCGCATCATAGATCGCGGCATCGCCATGCGGGTGATAGTTGCCCATCACGTCGCCGGTGATCTTGGCCGATTTCCGGAAGGGGCCGGTCGGGTTCAGCCTGAGCTCGCGCATGGCGAACAGGATGCGCCGGTGCACCGGCTTCAGGCCGTCACGCGCATCGGGCAGCGCCCGGTTCATGATCGTCGACAGCGCATAGGTCAGGTAGCGCTCGCCAATGGCGCGCGACAAAGGCTCGGATGTGGTTTGATCCGCCGAGGGATCTGGATTTTGCGTATCGTCGGACATGGCCCCGTGAATAGGGCCAGCCCGGCTGTCGGTCCAGCGGGAAAAGCGTCACAACGCCGCGTGCGCCGCTTGCCGCTTTACCCCGGGCGCTGCATGGCGCAGAAAACCGCACGGAAATCAGGCAAGGGAAGCGCGCCTCGTGAAAACCGTCCTTATCACCGGCTGCTCATCCGGGATCGGCCTTGATGCCGCGCGGTTCATGTCCGAACGCGGCTGGCGCGTCATCGCCACCTGCCGCACGCCCGAGGACATCGCCGCCCGCCGCGCCGAGGGCATCGAGACGATCCATCTGGACCTCTCGGATGAGGCCAGCGTCGCCCATGCGGCAGACGAGGCGCTGTCCTTCGGCCGGATCGACGCGCTGGTCAACAACGCCGCCTTCGCCCTGCCCGGCGCGGTCGAGGATCTGCCGCGCGGCGGCCTGCGCGCGATTTTCGAGGCGAACCTTTTCGGCACCCATGACCTGACCCAGCGGCTTTTGCCGCATTTCCGCCAGCACGGCGGGCGGGTGGTGAACGTCAGCTCAGTCCTGGGGCTGATGGGCATCCCCTGGCGCGGCGCCTATGTGGCGACGAAATTCGCGCTGGAGGGGCTGACGGATGTCCTGCGGCTGGAAATGGCCGACACGCCCGTGCGCGTCATCCTGATCGAGCCCGGCCCCATCGGCACCCGCATCCGCGCCAATTCGATCCCGCATTTCGAGCGTTGGATTGATTGGGAAAGCAGCCCCCGCGCCCAGCAATACCGCGACACGCTGCTGAACCGGCTGTATCACCCGGCGGCGAAAAAGGACCGGTTCGAACTGCCCCCGCGCGCCGTCAGCGAAAAACTGGCCCATGCGCTGGAAAGCGAGCGGCCACGCACACGTTACTATGTCACACGGCCCACCTATATAGCAGCCATAGGGCGCCGTATCCTGCCCACGCGGGCGCTGGACTGGTTCGCCCGTCGCAGCTAGGCTCTGCATCAAGAAAGGCAACCGCCATGAAAGACGATCCTCTGTTCTATCTTCTGATGGCCGCGATGGCGGTCGTCGTCCTGATTCTGATGACCGGGATCGGTGCCTTCGCCAAAGGCGGCGAATTCAACCGCAAGAACGGCAACCGCCTGATGCGCTGGCGCCTGATTGCGCAGGCCGCGGCGATTGCGATTTTCCTGCTCTATATGTGGATGCGAATGAAGTAATGGTTGTTCTGAACAAGATCTACACCCGCACCGGCGATGGCGGGCAGACCGCCCTTTCGAACGGAGAGCGCGTGGCCAAATACTCGCTGCGCGTGGACGCCTATGGCAGCGTGGATGAGCTGAATGCCACGCTGGGCCTTGCGCGCCTGCATGCCTCGGGTGAGTTGGACAAGCGCATCCTTGTCATCCAGAACGACCTTTTCGACCTTGGCGCGGACCTGTCGCGCCCCCGGATGCAGGAAGACGCCGACGCGCCCTATCCGGTTTTGCGCATCATCGACGCCCAGGTCGAACGGCTTGAACGCGAAATCGATGAGATGAACGCAAACCTCTCGCCGCTGCGCAGCTTCATCCTGCCGGGCGGCAGCCCGCTTTCCGCGCATCTGCACCTCTGCCGCACCGTCGCCCGCCGGGCCGAGCGTGCGGCCACGGCGCTGGCCGGGGAAGAGGACGCCAATCCGGCAGCGGTCAAGTATCTGAACAGGCTTTCGGATTGGTTCTTCGTCGCCGGTCGCGTGGCCAATGACAACGGCCAGCAGGATATCCTGTGGGTGCCGGGTGCCAGCCGTTAGCGGGAACATGCAAATTGCGCGCTTCTGCCGGTAAAATTGTCGCTTTTGGTCTGTCATAGGGCTTGGCAGACCGGTAACAACTCCATCAACCTCATGACGCAACCAAGGGAGAGACGCCGATGAAGGTTCTCGTGCCAGTGAAGCGCGTGATCGACTACAACGTGAAGGCCCGTGTTAAGGCTGACGGTTCGGGTGTCGATCTTGCGAACGTGAAGATGTCGATGAACCCCTTCGACGAGATCGCGGTAGAAGAGGCGATCCGTCTGAAAGAAGCGGGCAAGGCCGAAGAGGTCATCGCGATCTCGATCGGTGTGAAGCAGGCGCAGGAAACGCTGCGCACGGCGCTGGCGATGGGCGCGGACCGGGCGATCCTGGTGGTCGCGGCCGATGACGTGCATCAGGACATCGAGCCTCTGGCCGTGGCCAAGATCCTCGCAGCCGTGGCGAAAGCCGAGGGCACCGAGCTGATCATCGCCGGCAAGCAGGCGATCGACAATGACATGAACGCGACCGGCCAGATGCTGGCGGCGCTCCTGGGCTGGGGTCAGGCGACCTTCGCCTCGAAACTGGAAATCGACGGCGGCGCGGCGAAAGTCACCCGCGAGGTCGACGGCGGGTTGCAGACCATCGAGGTCAAGCTTCCGGCCGTGGTCACCGCCGACCTGCGCCTCAACGAGCCGCGCTACGCGTCGCTGCCCAACATCATGAAGGCGAAGAAAAAGCCTTTGGACGAAAAGACCGCCGCGGATTACGGCGTCGACGTCTCGCCGCGGCTGACGGTCGTCTCGACCCGCGAACCCGAGGGCCGCAAGGCCGGGATCAAGGTCGGCTCGGTCGATGAGCTGGTGTCGAAACTCAAGGAAGCGGGGGTGATCTGATGGCTGTTCTGCTGCTGGGCGAAGTCACGAATGGAGAGCTCAACACCGACGCGACAGCGAAGGCGGTGGGCGCGCTGCAGGCTCTGGGCGATGTGACGGTGCTCTGCGCCGGTGCCCATGCGAAAGCGGCGGGCGAGGCTGCGGCCAAGATCGCCGGGGTCTCGAAGGTGCTGGTTGCGGAGAACGCGCTTTACGGCCACCGGCTGGCCGAACCGACGGCGGCGCTGATCGTGTCGCTGGCGGGCGACTACAGTCATATCGCTGCACCTGCGACCACGGATGCCAAGAACATCATGCCGCGCGTGGCGGCCCTGCTGGATGTGATGATCCTGTCGGATGTGTCGAAGATCGTCGACGCCGACACGTTCGAGCGCCCGGTCTATGCCGGCAACGCCATCCAGACGGTGAAATCGGGCGATGCGAAGAAGGTCATGACGATCCGCACGGCCAGCTTCAACGCGGCGGGCGAGGGCGGCTCGGCCTCGGTCGCGGAC
>NZ_VLKU01000006.1:5000-279112 GCF_007830335.1 Paracoccus sulfuroxidans
AGTCGGCCATAGTGATCCGGTGGTCCCGAGTGGAAGGGCCATCGCTCAACGGATAAAAGGTACGCTGGGGATAACAGGCTGATGATGCCCAAGAGTCCATATCGACGGCATCGTTTGGCACCTCGATGTCGGCTCATCTCATCCTGGGGCTGGAGCAGGTCCCAAGGGTACGGCTGTTCGCCGTTTAAAGAGGTACGTGAGCTGGGTTTAGAACGTCGTGAGACAGTTCGGTCCCTATCTGCCGTGGGTGTAGGATACTTGAGAGGAGTTGCCCCTAGTACGAGAGGACCGGGGTGAACGTTCCACTGGTGGACCAGTTGTCGTGCCAACGGCAGTGCTGGGTAGCTATGAACGGACAGGATAAACGCTGAAGGCATCTAAGCGTGAAGCCCCCCTCAAAACAAGGTATCCCTTGAGAGCCGTGGAAGACCACCACGTCGATAGGCCGGAGATGTAAGCGCAGCAATGTGTTCAGTTGACCGGTACTAATGGCTCGATTGGCTTGATTTGATCCGGAAGAAGGCAGATCTTCTTCCAAAAGCATCCTTGGACAACCAATCCTCGCAAGAGGACAACGCTGATCTGTTTCTTTCCCGGTCTGGTGGCTACAGCACGAGCGAAACACCCGATCCCATCCCGAACTCGGCCGTTAAGCGCCGTTGCGCCAATGGTACTGCGTCCTAAGACGTGGGAGAGTAGGTCACCGCCAGACCTGGAAAGAAACAGATCTCTCGAACGATCAAAAACAACGCGCTCATCTCAACCGATCTGCGCAAATGGCGCGGGGTAGAGCAGCCCGGTAGCTCGTCAGGCTCATAACCTGAAGGTCGCAGGTTCAAATCCTGCCCCCGCAACCAAAAATATCAAATAAATCAAAGGCATGCACAGCGCCCCTCAGGGCGCTTTTTGCATTCGGACGCCGAACAACAGTAAGCGGTGCATATGACCCCCTAAGTCGGGGCTGAAGCCAGAAGAGCTCCGCTGATAGGCTACCTTCAAATGAGGGGCAGCCATGAGCCGATACGAAACTTTCCAATCTACCGATACCTCACTCGAAATCTTCGGCTTCGAAGTGCCCGTCACCTTCGACGGTCGACGGATTTGGCCGCCTCGCCTGAAAACTTACTTGCTGGAGAAGTTAAAAGCCGGTGATCTGTCTGCTGCCGAAGTTTGTAAGACATGCGATATCTCACCCTTGCAGCTCTCACGCTGGCAATTGGGCTCAGAGCCGTTCATCGCCAAGCCGAAAGCACTCTTTGCGGAGGTCAAGCTGACGGAAGCGCAGGTACCGGAGGATCTGGCAGGTCCGAGCATGAGCCTCGAGGAGATTGTTTTGCGGACAAGCCGATGTGAGCTCAGATTTCCCGTCAACTATCCTGTTGAACGTTTTGCTGTTCTGCTTGAGCTCATGGAGCGTGAAGGATGATCGCACCATCACACAATCTCAAGATTTATGTCGCAACTGATCCAGTCGATTTCAGAAAAGGCATGGACGGCTTGGCGGCGCTCGTTCAATCGGAGTTTGATCTTGATCCGTTTTCCGGAGCTCTATTTATCTTTCGCGCAAAGAGGTCTGATAGGCTGAAAATTGTGTTGTGGGATGGGACGGGCCTTGTCCTCATCTACAAACGGATCGAAGGCGCGGGCTTCGTGTGGCCGCGCATGCGCGATGGTACCGTTGAACTCAATCGTGCCCAATTTGAGGCGCTGTTCGAAGGTCTAGATTGGACCGTTGTGAGAAGTCGGCTTCATCTTCGGCCACGGGTAGCGTAACACATCACCCGGAACGGCCCATTGCGGTCACTCAACCTGGCCTCAAAATGCTGCGTAGCGGTCTGCCAGACCGGACCTTCGCTGCACTCCAAAGGCGGGTGGAGTGCTAGGTTTCGCGCTCTACATTCAAGGCAGACCATGCGTTGGCCTCATGAAGTGACACATGCAACCCCTCGGGAAACTCTGCAGTGCCGACGATCACCATTAAGAATGCATTCAAATCATGCTTTGATCGCGCGAACAAGTCAGCCATTGATGAAAGGTCAGTTCCAGAAGGGATGGGAACGTATTGTGGGTGAGTGTGCCAATCTCCGAGATAATGCAGCCCCGACTTGTGCAGCGCGCTGATCTCCAGACGTTCCGCAAGACGGTCCGCGATAAAAAAGAAGCGTCCTCGTCGGTCGGAACGCCTCGGACCTGTTGCAAGCTTGACTTTGACGCGTTGACCTTCGACCGCACCAAATAGCTGCCCACCTGCTTCAGGCATTTTCAGGTCCAGCTGTCGCCATTTAACAAAGTGATCGAGAACATTCTGTTCTAAGGTCAGAAATTGTCCACTTTCTCCAATGGGGTAGAGAATGCTCATCCTCCCCCGCAAAAAGCACAATCTCCCTTTCGCCTCCACTCGAGTTGCCTCGTTCCGCCAAATTCAGGAACATCCGGAAAGAAATTTAGAAATTCCCGGGTAAAACGTCCACCTTGCTCGACAATTTCGTCCTTAGAAGCCCAGTAAACGGCCTCGGTTCCAGGGGTCATCTCACCAAGCAGTGCTTTGGTTGTGGTCTTGGCCACCAAAGCTGCTACGCCTGACAATGATACCGGCCCGTATGGTTGGAAACTGGCCCCACAATGAGGTTGTTTGCGGGTCGTCTTGGTATCCCACTCGCAAATTGCTCGTAGGGTGCTTCCGAAATGGTCCATCCCGCAGGCAAAACACGGGCCGTCGGAGCCGATCAACGCGGCGTGTCCTGCGACAGAAAAAGGCTCTGCCCACCCATAGATCACAGGGGGAAAGTCTGGTTCGTTCCTAGCCAATTGGTTAAGCCTGCCTTCAGCCTCCCAACTACCCACCGTAGACACAATCAAATCGGTGTTGTGGAAAACCTCTGGATCTTTGCCATAGAGCGTTTGCCAGTCCTCGTTAAAATACTTGATCGAGCGCATATGTGGGAACCTGCGAGCCAACTCTTCTGCAAGTGATTTGGCTTTATACGTGCGGACCTCCGCGACCCCCAGCACATGACGACCGACATTGGGATAGTCCAGAACTTCCGGATCGACCAGTGTGATTGAGCCAACTCCAGTCTTGGCCAGAAGCAAAGCAGCCTCGCTTCCCAACGACCCCGCGCCGACCATCAGAACACGCTTGTCAAACAATGGGGCAACTGTAGGGGTATCACGTCCATGTATCCACGATGGGTCCGCGCGCACAACCTCATGGCGCTCGACCTTGTTCCCTCCGAACAGCCGCTGCATTCGGATATGCGTCGGCACCTTTCCAGGCCGAAAGCCCTTCTGCACCATGTTTGGCCTTCGCCCAGCCTTCATACCACGTTTATTGGGAGGCATAACCTCAATGGCGAAAAGCACTGGCCCGTCATCCGTACACCCCTCGAAGGAAACGGTGAACTTGTCGTCTGCAGCTTCGGCCGCATCTTCCAGTTGTTCTATGGATTCGGGGGCCAACTCTCGCAGAAAGCGTAGCACTGCCGCGCCAGACTTCGGATATTCCGAAGGCAGAATGGGTCTTTTTAGCACGATGTGCGATGCGGTGGTGAACCTGAAGTCCTCCTTGTTCCCCGGAAAGCGGTTGCGAAGCCAATTCTCCAGAGCTGCGTCGTCATCCCCTAAATAGTAATGAACCGTGCTGCACCACAGGGAAACCTTGCGAGAGACACCCCCAGGGGAAAGCAGGCTGACGATGTTCTTTCCTCCCTCCGTTTTGCTCCAATAGGAATCGAACTCGTCCGCGAAGTCACTGAGAAACGCGTCGTTGTATGAAGCGACGATCAATCGAGTAGCTTCTTTGATCGCATCCCATATTAGCCCTTTGGGGTTCACAGGGCTGTGCTCTGTCCCCGGTGGGTAAAGGCAAAATGCACCATCTTTTTCGATGTGTGGAAACTGCAAAAATTTAAATTTATCGGCGCAGTACACTCGTGGCTTTGTCCACGGGAAATGCCGAAAGAGTACTACTTGCAGATCAAAGCGGTCAGCTTGATGCTCGAATGGGACAACCCATCCGTGGATTGGGGCCTTGTCCAGCTGGCCGCAAAGCCGCCATCCGCCAGCGTCGACAGGCTGATCGCGCGCGAGGAGGCTCCGTCCGCAGCGCTGATGATCGTCTCGGTCCCCAGCCGGACCCCCGAGGCTGAATAGCGCTGCATCGCGACATAGGTCGTGACGACGCCGTTATCATCATAATTGTTGAAGTAGCTTTCCCAGGCGATCACGAAACCGCCATCATTCAAAGCCGTGATGGCCGGATCACTCTGCCAGTTGCTCTGGTAGGTGTTCACCCGAAACTCGTTGCCCATTGCACCCTCGTCACTTTTACCAGGGAAGTGGTGACAGATGGGCGCGGCACAGGCAAGAAAATGCCGGATGGGGCAAGGCGCAAAGGCGGGGCTGCGCAACGGATTGCGATTTGCATCGCGGCGCCTTCTTCGGCACAGCATCGGCTTAAGCCACCCTTAAGGTTTGACCTGCAGGGACGAGCAAATTCGAACTCACGCGGCCACATGGCCGCCTAGGAGGAACAGATGATGCAACGTCGGACCTTTATCCGTGCAGGCGCCGCCCTGCTGGCACTGCCGACGCTGGGGCAGTTCGCGCAGGCGCAAGAGGCAGGCAGCAACCCCATGCCAGCCGAGCTGCGCAAGGCGCTGGAGCGTGACCCGACCGCCCCGGTTCTGGGCAATCCGAACGGCGATGTGACCCTGACGGAATTCTTTGACTACAACTGCCCCTTCTGCCGCAAGATGGTCGAGCCGCTGCACCAGCTGATCCAGTCGGACAAACAGCTGCGCGTGGTGTTCCGCGAATGGCCCGTCTTCGGGGACGATTCCGACTATGCGGCGCGGCTTTCGCTCGCCTCGCTGAAGCAGAGGAAATACTGGCAGCTGCACACCGCCATGTTCCGCACCCGTGGCCGCGTGACCGAGGCCGCCGCGCTGCGCGCCGCGCGCGAGGTGGGTCTGGACATCGCACAGCTGGAACGCGACATGGCCGCGCCCGAGGTCGACAAGCACATCAACTCCAGCCATATGCTGGCCGATCACATGGGGCTGGTCGGCACCCCCACCTTCATCGCGGGGGATGAGGGGGCGTTCGGCGAATACAGCCTCAGCGACATGCGCGAGCTGGTGCAGCGCGCGCGCGAAACCACCTCGTAAACGCCCGCGCCGGATCGGAAGACTGCGATGCGCCTGCTGATTGTCGAAGACGACCCGGTGCTGGCCGACGGGCTTTCGGTGGGCCTTGGCCTCTCGGGCTTCACCGCCGATGCCGTGGGCACGCTGGCCGATGCCCGTGCGGCGCTGGCGGCGGGGGGCTTTGCCGGGATCGTGCTGGACATCATGCTGCCCGACGGCTCGGGCCTCGATCTGCTGGCAGAGCTGCGGCAGGCGGGCTCCCGGCTGCCGGTCCTGCTGCTGACCGCGCGCGACCGGGTGCGCGACCGCGTGACCGGGCTGGATGCGGGCGCTGACGACTATCTGGGCAAGCCTTTCGACCTTGAGGAACTGGCCGCCCGGCTGCGCGCCATGCTGCGCCGGCATGAAGGCCGCGCCTCGGCGGTCATCGAATGGAACGGGCTTTGCCTTGACCCCGCCACGCAGAAGGGGCGGCTGGAAGGGCGCGAGTTGCGCTTTTCCCGGCGCGAATTCACCATCCTGCAGGCGCTGGCTGAAAACCCCGGCCGGATCATGTCGAAGGCCCAGCTGGAGGAACGGCTTTACGGCTGGCAAGAGGATGTCGAAAGCAACACGGTCGAGGTGCATATCCATCACCTGCGCGCGAAGCTGGGCCGCGACTTCATCCTGACGGTGCGCGGTCTGGGCTATCGGCTGACGGAGGGCTGACCCCATGTCGATCAAGCTGCGCCTCTTTCTGATCCTGATCCTCGCCACCGGGGCGATCTGGCTGTCGGCGCTGTTCTGGATCGACCGCTCGACCCGGACCGAGGTCGAGCGGGTGTTGGACGCCCGTCTGGCCGAGGCCGCCAATATGGTCAGCTCGCTGATCTCGGATCGGCGGATCGCGGTCGGCGCGGTCGAGGAATTGCGGCCATGGTCCCCCGATGCGCCCGACTATTCGCGCCAGCTCTTCTGCCAGATCTGGTCGCTGCATGGCGATCTGGTCAGCGCCTCCTCGGGCGCGCCGGATGAGCAGATGACACATGAGGAAGGCTTCTCGACCAACCTGATCGAGGGCGAGGAGTGGCGTGTCTATTCCGTCCACAATCAGGAACTGGGCGTCTGGGTCATGGTGGGTGACCGCATGCTGGTCCGCGACCGGCTGGTCTTTGACGTGGTGAAGGGGCTTTTGAAGCCCGCGCTGATGATCGTGCCGCTTCTGGCGCTGATGATCTGGATCAGCGTCAGCCGGGGGCTGGCCCCTCTGGCCCGGCTGGAAACTGCGCTGAGCGGCCGTTCCTCGCATGATCTGGGGCCGCTGCCCGAGGGTCCCGCGCCGCGTGAAATTCGCCCGGTGCGCCACGCGCTGAACCAGCTTTTCGCCGCCGTCGAACGCGCCCGCCATGCCGAGCGTGACTTTACCGCCTTCGCCGCGCATGAGTTGAAGACCCCGCTGGCCGGGCTGCGCACGCAGGCGCAGATTGCCCGCATGGCGCCCGATGCCGCGACCCGCGACCGCGCGCTGCAAAGCATGATCGCCTCGGTCGACCGTACCGACCGGATGGCGCGGCAGCTTCTGGAACTGGCCACCGTCGAAGGCGATCAGGCCGAAATCGCACCCCTTTCGCCGCAAGATCTTGCAGAAGAGGTGTGCGAGGAACTGGCCGCGCTGGCCGCTGCGCGTAAAGTGACGCTGGACCTTCGCATCCCCGCCGATCTGCGGGTGCGCGCCAACCGGTTGCTGCTGTATGCTGCCCTGCGCAATGTGGTCGAAAACGCGGTTCTCGCCTCGCCCGCAGGGGGCGTGGTCACGGTCGACAGCGCGCAATCGGGCGGCATGTTGCGGCTGTCGGTCCGCGATCAGGGGCCGGGCATCGCGCCCGAAGAGCGCGACCGGATTACCGAGCGCTTCTATCGCGGCCCTCAGGCGGTCGCGGGCGGCAGCGGGCTGGGCCTTGCCATCGCCTCGGCGGCGATGGAGCGCATGGCCGGGCGCGTCGAGTTCAGCCACCTGACCCCGGGGCTTGAGGTCGGGCTGGTCCTGCCGCTGGCCTGATGGCCCTTGGGCAAGCGCCCCGGGGGTGCGATAGTCGCGCATGGGGGCAATCGGCCCCGCTACCTGCTGGGAGGCAATGGCATGGCACGCGGTTACAAGGAAATGCTGGACGAGGCCGACGCCCAGGTCCAATCCGTCACCACCGAGGAAATGGCCGCGCGTCTGGGCGACGACGGCCTCGTGATGGTCGACATTCGCGACCCGCGAGAGTTGGAGCGTGAGGGCATGGTCCCCGGCGCCTTCCACGCCCCGCGCGGCATGCTGGAATTCTGGATCGACCCGGAAAGCCCCTATCACAAGCCCCGTTTTGCCGAGGGGAAGACCTATGTCTTCTATTGCGCCTCGGGCTGGCGCTCGCTTCTGGCGGCGAAGCTGGCGCAAGAGATGGGGCTGGAGGCGCGCTCGATGCGGGGCGGTTTCAAGGACTGGCATGCCTCGGGCAAGCCGGTGGCCGAGATGCCCCGGAAATCCTGAGATCCGACGCCGGGACGGTCGGTTTCCGCTGGTCGCCGAGGGCCCGGGATGACTTTGGCGGCATCCCGATGCTAGGCTGCCCTCGACAGCCAGTTTGCGGAGTGCCGATGATGCGCGAACCTTCTTGCTTGCCTTGTCCGTGGCGATGCCTCTGGCCGCCTGCGTGCCGACCGAGGGGGCGGTGACCTCCCCCGATGATCTGCGGTTGCGGCAACAGGCCGCCTGCAGCGCCCAGATTGCCGCCCATATCCGCCGTCCGGTGGCCGAGGTGACGTCCCGCTGGATCTCGGAAACCGACGGCATTGCGACCATCGAGGCGCGGGACGGCAACCGCCCGCATCTGTGCCGGGTGGACGCGACGGGGCACGTTCTGGGCTTTGTTCACCCCGGCGCCTAGCCGGTCGCGCCGCTGGCTGCTGCCGGTTCCGGACTTCGAGCCTTGCCCATCGGCAGCATGACCGCACAGGCGGCCAGCGTCATCAGGATCAGCCCGGCGAAATCGGTTGCCGTGGGCCGCTCTCCCAGCAGCAGGACCGAGCTGATGACCCCGATGGCCGGGACCAGCAGCGTCGAAAGACTGACCGTGCCCGCAGGCAGGCGGCCCAACAGGTTATACCAGATCAGGTAGGCGAACGCCTGAGAGAAAACAACATGATGGAAAAGTGCGATCCATGTTCGGGTCTGGAACCCCTGCCAGTCCAGCCCGTCCCGCAGCACCTGAGGCTCGAACAGTGCCATTCCGATGGCCGCGACGAATGAGCCCGCTGCCAGCTGCCATGCGGCGGCCGAGATCGGCGGCACGCTGACCGGGAAGCGCTTGATGACGATGGTGCCAAGCGCCCAGCTCATCCCCGCGATCAGCGCCAGCACCAACCCGTAGGAGAATGTGCCCGCAAGGATCAGCGGCCAGCCCAGACAGATCAGCCCGGCGACGCCGAAGGCCAGCCCGATCTGGCGTCGGCGGTCCAGCCGCTCGCCCAGAAACAGGCGGGCAAAGATCACCGTCCAGACGGGCAGGGTGAAGGTCACGATCACCGCCCGCGTCGTCGGTGCGGCCAGCTGGGCAAAGGCCAGAAGCAGGTTGAAAAGCGTGATCGTCAGGAAGCCCGCGCCCAGAATGGGCAGCCATTCGCCGCGCTTCAGCCACAGCCTCTGGCCCTGGATCAGGGCGACGATCAGCAAGAACAGCGCCCCCGCGCCCATGCCGATGGCGCGCAGGGTCCAGGGTGGCAGGTCAAACAGCGCCGCCCGCACGGCAGGCCAGTTCAATCCCCAGAACAAGGCCAGCATCAGGATGGCAAGCTGGTCGAACCCTTTCCGGGGGGCTGTCATCGCAGGTCCTTTCGGAAGTCTTCCTGCCTGCAAGGACATGCGCGCGACCCGCCCGGGTCAAGGCGGATCGCATCAGGTCTTATGGATTGGCGGCAACTGGACCTAAACGCTCGCCTCGCGTTCCAGCAGCGCGCGCTTGCGCTCGACCCCCCAGCGATAGCCGGACAGCCCGCCGTCATGGCGCACGACCCGGTGGCAGGGAATGGCCACCGCGATCTTGTTCGAGGCGCAGGCCTGCGCCACCGCGCGCACCGATTTCTCGTGGCCGATCTGGCGCGCGATGTCGGAATAGCTGGCTGTCTGGCCTGCCGGGATCTCGCGCAGGGCCTGCCAGACGCGTTCCTGAAAGGCCGTTCCGCGAATATCCAGCGGCAGGTCCAACCCGATGGCCGGAGCCTCGACAAAGCCCACGACCTGCGCCACACGCTGCTCGAAAGCGGCATCGCCGCCGATCAGGCTGGCGTTCGGAAAGCGGTCCTGCAGATCGCGCACCAGAGGCTCGGGGTCGTCGCCCAGGGCAATCGCGCAGATGCCCCGGTCGCTTTCCGCGACCAGAATCGCGCCCAGCGAGCCCTGCGCCACGGCAAAGCGGATCACACTGTCCTTGCCGCCCGCGCGATAGGCCGTGGGCGTCATCCCCAGCATCTGGTCGGAGTTCGCATAGAAGCGGCTGGAGGAGTTGAAACCCGCATCCATGATGGCGGTGGTGACGCTGCCGCGCCCCTCGGCCAGCCCGTCGCGCAGCTTGCGGGCGCGGTTGGCCTGCGCCCAGGCTTTCGGCGTCAGTCCGGTGATGGCCTTGAACTGGCGGTGGAAGTGATAGGGGCTCATCCCGATCCGGGCGGCCAGCGCGTCGAGCTGCGGCGGCTCGTCGCTGGCCTCGATCAGGCGGCAGGCCTCGGCCACCAGCGCGGCATTGGCCTGCGCCGGGGATTGGCCGCGCGGGTGGCAGCGCAGGCAGGGGCGAAATCCGGCGGCCTCGGCCTCATCGGGGGTGGCGAAGAAGCGGACGTTCTTCGGCTTGGCCGTGCGCGAGGGGCAGGAGGGGCGGCAATAGACCCCGGTCGTGCGGACGGCATAGACGAAATCGCCGTCGGCCGAGGCGTCGCGCCGCAGCACCTGCTGCCAGCGCGGATCAAGTTCGGTGGTGGGCATGAGCATCTGCATGACGATGGTCCTGATGAATGGTTATGCCCTGACTCTAGCCCCCGGGGGAACCCCGCTCACTCCGCTGCTTGCGGTCAAATCCTAGGGGTCGCGGTTCAGGCGGCGCAGGATCTCGGTCGCGGCGGTGGGGTTGCTGACCTTGTGGCCGCTGATGACATACAGAAACACGTCGCGCGCCGGGGTCTGTGTCGCAGGGGCCGCGACATATTCCAGCCCCTTGGGCAAGCCGCCTGCGGCCCATGTCTGCGCCCGCCCGGTCCACAGATCCAGCGCGTCCGGCGCGTATCCGGCCGCGTGATCGGGCTTCGTACCCATGATGCGGGCATAGGTGAAATCGGCCGTCTGATCGGCGAATTGCGGAAACTCGCCATCCGCAGACAGCACGATGGCCACCCCGCGATCACGGGCCATGTCGATGAATTCGGAGGTGCGGAAGCTTTCATGCCGCACCTCGACCGCATGGCGCAGGGGTAGCCCGCCCAGATCGGGGGGCAGCAGTTGCAGGAAGCCCTGAAAATCCTCGGGGTCGAACTTCTTCGTCGCCATGAACTGCCAGTTGATCGGCCCCAGCTTGCGGCCCAGCCGCTGGAGGCCGGAATCGAGGAAACGCTGGATCGATTCGCCCGCCTCGCGCAGGACCTTGCGGTTGGTGGCAAAGCGCGGAGCCTTCAGCGACAGGACAAAATCCTCGGGCGTTTCGTCATGCCAGCGGGCGAAGCTGTCGGGCGTCTGCGTGCGGTAATAGGTGCCGTTGACCTCGATGGTGGTCAGCAGATGGCTGGCATATTCAAGCTCTCGCTTCTGGGGAAGCTCGGCGGGGTAAAAGCTGCCGCGCCACGGCTCATAGGTCCAGCCGCCGATACCGACGCGGATCCTGCCCTGACCTTCTGCCGTCATGGTCCATCCTTTCCCGAAAGCTGCCGTTGGGGAATGCACGGCGGCCCGCGCGGTTCCATCGGGGCACCGTGTCCCGGCAAAGATCCGCAGAGGGGTGGTTGCCCCCGGGCCACATTTCCTGCTCAAAGCCAAGCCGGGCACGCGCGCCCCTTCGACTTTGCGTGATGCCGATGCTAGATGCAGGTCATGACGCGTCGGCTGGCCGACGACCTCCGGTGGGACGACCCGCTTGGCAGACTCATCCGGGGACGGCCCCTCACATGAGGAGCTATCTGTTGTCGACCACCATCCGGGCCCCGCTGCCCTCACTGATCCCGCCTTCGACCATCCTGCGCCTTCTGCTGTCCTGGGGCGTCGTTGCGGCCTTTCTGATCTTTGGTCACGGCTGGCTGGCCGCGCCCGTTCCGACCGGCGTGGCGGTGACCTGCTTTGTCGTGCTGTTCGCGACCATCCTTTACGCCTCGTTCGGCGTGGTGGCCGAGGCCGACCATCTGGCCCATCAACTGGGCGAGCCCTACGGGACGCTGATCCTGACGATCTCGGTCGTGGCCATCGAGGTCATCCTGATCTCGGCCGTTATGCTGGGACCGGGCGAGACCGCGACCATCGGGCGCGATTCCATCTTTGCGGTCATGATGATCATCATGAACCTTGTCACCGGGCTGTGCCTGCTGCTGGGCGGGCTTCGCCATGGTGAGCAGGAGTATAACGCGCAAGGCGCGGTCAGCTATCTGTCGATGATCGCGCTTCTGACCGGGACGGCGCTGGTGGTGCCGAACCTGCTGAGCGGCACGGGCAGCTTCCTGCCGGTGCAGGCGGTGGTAATCGCGGCGCTGACGATCCTGCTTTATGCGGCGTTTCTGGCGATGCAGATGCGGGGCTATCGCCGCTTCTTCGTCCAGCCCATGCCGGGCCAGATGACTGTTCCCGCAGGCCAGTCGCAGGACAGCGTTCCGCGCGCGGCCATTGACGGGCGTGCCTGCGTCGTGCGCTCGGTCCTGCTGATCGCGCTGATCCTGCCGATCGTGCTGCTGGCGCATGACATGGCGGTGCTGATCGACATGGGGGTCAGCATGGCGGGCGCGCCGGTCGCGGTGGGTGGCGTGCTGATCGCGATCATCGTCTTCACCCCGGAATCGATCACCGCGATCCGCGCGGCGCTGGGCAATGAGATGCAGCGGGTGGTGAACCTCTGCCTTGGCGCATTCGTGTCGACCGTGGGGCTGATGGTGCCTGCGCTGCTGGTGATCGGGCTGATCACCGGCAAGCAGGTGGTGCTGGGGCTTGCCTGGCTGGATGTCTCATTGCTGGTGATGACGGTCCTCTTGAGCATGCTGAGCTTTCTGGGGCAGCGAACCTCGCCCATACAGGGGCTGATGCACCTGATGCTGTTCGCGGTCTATGCGCTGGTGCTGTTCCTGCCCTGAGGGGCTCAGGCCAGCAGAAGGATCAGCCCCAGCCCGGTCACGGCGATGAACGCCGTGGCCAGCGCGCCCAGAAGCAGCGGGCGCAGGCCCTTGCGGCGCAGCTTGTGGACGTCCGTCTCCAGCCCCATGGCGGCCAGCGCGATGGTCAGCAGGAATGAGGTCGCCGTGACGATCTGCCCATGCGTGGCCGGGGGGATCTCGATGACCGAGTTCAGCACGACCACCGCGATGAAGCCGAAGACGAACCACGGCAGGGGCGCGCGGGCCTCGGATTTGCGCCCGTCGCCCTGCGCCCGGCGCGAGGCCATGACGCCCAGCCCGATGATCAGGGGTGCCAGCATCATCACGCGCGAAAGCTTGGCGATGGTGCCGCTTTGGCCGGCCAACTCGCCTTGGGTGAAGGCGGCGGCGACCACCTGTGCGACCTCATGGATCGTGCCGCCGGCCCACAGGCCGAAGCTCTGTGGCGACAGGCCCAGCGGCCCCGCCAGCAGCGGATAGCCCAGCATCGCGATAGAGCCAAAGACGGTGACGCAGGCGATGGCATAGGCCACGTCCTCATCCTGCCCCTGCGTCACCGCATTGCAGGCGACGACCGCCGAGGCGCCGCAGACCGAGGTGCCAGCGGCGATCAGCTCGCTCAGCTTCCGGTCGACGCCAAGCGCACGCCCGGCCAGCTTGGTGAAGACAAAGGTCGACAGCAGCGTCAGCACCACCGCCGCCAGCGCGCCCGGGCCGATGTCGGCCAGATCGCCCAGCGTGATCTGGAACCCCAGCAGGATGATCGCAAAGCGCAGGATCCGGCGCAGCGAGAAGGCGACGCCCGGTGCCGTGCCCGGAACCGCGCCCAGCGTGTTGCGCAGGACCAGCCCCATCACCATCGCCACGACCAGCGGGCTCAGCGCCGCCAGACCCGATCCGCGCTGGACCACAAAGGCCAGCACCGCGATGCCCGTTGTCAGCAACAGTCCCGGCAGCAGCGGGGCGATCTGTTTTTGGCGGGGCAGGGGCGCTGGCGCGGAGGTCGGGGTGGAAAGGGAATGGTTCATCTGTCTGGGCCTTCGAATCTGGATTTATCTTCTTTGCACCCTCGGGCTATCAACAGTAAAACGAGTTATTCTTGTTTGATTGATCGATTGGATTGATGAATCGTGACGCTGGAGCAGCTTCGCATCTTTCTGGCCGTGGCCGGGCAGTCGCATATGACGCGGGCGGCGGGCATGCTGAACCTGACGCAATCGGCGGTCTCGGCTGCGATTGCGGCGCTTGAGGCGCAGCATGGCGTCCAGCTTTTCGACCGCATGGGCCGCGGCATCCGCCTGACGGCCGAGGGTGAGGCTTTCGTGCCCGTCGCCCGCGCGGTCCTGTCCGAGGCCGAAACCGCCCGCATCGTCTTGCAGGATCTGTCGCGCGAAACGCGGGGCACGCTGCGCATCCACGCCAGCCAGACCGTCGCCAGCTATTGGCTGCCGCAGCGTCTGGCGGGCTTTCGGCAGACCCATCCCGGGGTCGAGGTCCTGCTGCATTTCGGCAATACCGCCGAGGTCGCGCAGGCTGTTCTGGCCGGAGAGGCCGATCTGGGGCTGGTCGAGGGCCAGATTGCGCAGACCCAGCTTCTGCGCCGGGTCGTGGCGCAGGATGAGATGGTCCTTGTCATGGCCGAGGGGCATCCGCTGGCCAGCCGCCCCCTGTCGGCGCGCGAGTATACGGCGCTTGACTGGGTGCTGCGCGAACCCGGCTCGGGCACCCGCTCGGCCTTCGAGGCGCATCTGGGGCAGATGGATCTGACCGTGGCCGATCTGCGCATCGCCATGGAAATGCCCTCGAACGAGGCGGTGCTCAGCGCCGTTCTGGCTGGGGATATGGTCAGCATGGTCTCGCAGCGGATGGCGAACCGCTGGCGCGGCGTCCATGCGCGCCAGGTCGACTGGGCACCGCCGCCCTTGCGCAGCTTTACCGTGCTGACCCATCCGCAACGCCACAGCACGCGGGCGGCGCAGGCGCTGCTGGGCATCCTTTGACCGATGCGGTTTCGTCGCGGGTGGTGCGCTGCATCGCGGCCTGCTAAGCCTGCACGGATCAAGGCATCGACCAAGGATGAGGCCCAGATGACCGCGCCGCAGGAAACCCGGTTTTGCACCAATTGCGCGACTTCGCTTGAGCGGATCTCGATTGACGAGGACGGCGGCCCGAAAGAGCGGCTGCGCTGCCCGGCCTGCGGCTGGACCCATTGGAACAACCCCACGCCCGTGCTGGCCGCGGTGATCGAAAACGATCAGGGACAGGTGCTGCTGGCCCGCAATGCGCTGTGGGTCGAAGGCATGTTCGGCCTGATCACCGGCTTCATGGAGGCAGGCGAATCGCCCGAAGAGGGGATCTGCCGCGAGGTGTTCGAGGAAACCGGCCTGCGCGCTATGGCCCTGCGGCCGATGGGCGCGTGGGAGTTCCTGCGGATGAATCAGGTGCTGATCGCCTATCACGTCCGCGCCGATGGCGAGGTGACGCTGTCGCCCGAGCTGGTGGAATATCGCTGGCAGTCCCCGGCCGAGGTCAAATGCTGGCCCGCAGGCACCGGCTATGCTTTGGCCCAATGGGTGCTGGAAAAAGGGCATCAGCCGCGCTTTGACGCCTTCCGCCCCGGCCAAAGCCCCGAGCCCGATCCGGGGAAATGGCCGCCCCGCCCGTGGCAGGCCGACGCCCGGTTTTTCGACGCGCCCGAACTCTGACGGCCTCAGCCGCAAAAAGGGGATGACAGCGGCGTTTCAAGTGCCTATGTTCTGGGGCATGTCGCATATCGCCACCTACACCGCATCGTTTTATTGGTTCCGCTGTCCCCAGCGGATGCGGATTGCTGTGTAAGCTCGATAGGCGCGAAACACCCGATCCAAACAGCCGCTGGTCTGACCGGCGGCTTTTTTGTCAGATGCCCCCCGGTCCGACCTCAGAAACCTCAGAGAGTATGACCCATGGCCCCCATTCAGACTGACAACCTTCGCATCGCCGAGCTGCGCCCGCTGCCCGCCCCGGCGGATCTGGCCCGAGAGATCCCGCGCGATGACGCGATATCGCAGACAGTGACCGATTGCCGCCAGGCGGTGCGCGACATTCTGGCCGGGCGCGACGATCGCCTGCTGGTCGTCGTCGGCCCCTGTTCGATCCACGATCCGAAATCGGCGCTGGAATACGCCCAACGCCTGACCGAGCTGCGCCAGCGTCTGGCCGACCGGCTGGAGATCGTCATGCGCGTCTATTTCGAAAAGCCGCGCACCACGGTCGGCTGGAAGGGGTTGATCAACGACCCGCATCTGGACGGCTCGGGCCGGATCGAGGAAGGGCTGCCGCTGGCCCGCCGCTTGCTGTTGCAGATCAACCAGCTTGGCCTGCCCGCCGCGACCGAATTCCTTGACCCGATCATGCCGCAGTACTTCGCTGACCTGATCGCCTGGGGCGCCATTGGCGCGCGCACCACGGAAAGTCAGATCCACCGGCAGTTGGCCTCGGGGCTGTCCTGCCCGGTGGGCTTCAAGAACGGCACCGATGGCGGCGTGCAGGTGGCGCTGGATGCAATCCGCTCGGCCCGCTCGTCGCATTCCTTCCCGGCCATCACCGCCGAGGGGCGCGCGGCGATTGCGACCACCACCGGCAACCCCGATTGCCACGTCGTCCTGCGGGGCGGCAACAAGGGGCCGAATTTCAGCCCCGCTCATATCGACCAGCTGGCGGCTTCGGCCGCAAAGGACGGGATCGATCCGGGCATCGTGGTTGACGCCAGCCACGCCAACAGCGGCAAGGACCCCGAGCGTCAACCCGAGGTCATCGCCGATATCGCCGCGCGCATCCGCGAGGGCGAAACCCGCATCCGGGGCGTCATGCTGGAAAGCCATCTGGTCGGCGGACGTCAGGATCAGGTGCCGGGCCAGCCGCTGACCTATGGCCAAAGCATCACCGACGGATGTCTGGGATGGGAGCGCACGGTCGAGGTGCTGGAGCTTCTGGCCGAGACGGCCGGATCGCGCCTGCAGCAGGCCGCCTGAGGGCAATGCCCGCTTGCCAAGCGGACTGACCGCTCCTAAGCCAGCCCTGTCCCCTTGGGGGCAGGGCCGACCACTTCTGGGGCCGCGCATGATCTGTGAGAGCTTCGATGACTGACAAAACTCCGGGCTGGGGGGCGCTGCTCTCGGGCAAAGATGGCATTCGCTCGCTGGCACTGGCCGGAGGCGTCGCGCTGCATGCGATCAACGTCTATCTGGTGACGACGATCCTGCCCTCGGTCGTGCGCGACATCGGCGGGTTGGACTATTATGCGTGGAACACGACGCTGTTCGTCATCGCCTCGATTGTCGGGGCGTCGCTGGCCTCGCGTCTGCTGCGCCGGGCTGGTCCGCGCCGCGCCTATGTCATGGCGGCGGCGCTGTTCGGCTTCGGCACGCTGATCTGCGCGCTGGCCCCCAGCATGCCGGTCATGCTGGGCGGGCGGCTGGTGCAGGGCGCGGGCGGAGGCGTCTTGCTGGCGCTGACCTATGCAATGATCCGCATCGTCTTTCCGCCTGCGCTGTGGCCCCGGGCGATGGGGTTGGTGTCGGGCATGTGGGGCGTGGCCACGCTGATCGGCCCGGCGCTGGGCGGCATCTTCGCCGACCTGGATGCGTGGCGCTGGGCCTTCGGCAGCGTCATCCCCGCCGTGATCCTGTTCGCCGTTCTGGCCTTCATGGTGCTGCCTGCCGAAAACCCGGCCGAGACGCCGGACGACCGCCCCGGCCGCCTGCCTGCCTTCCAGCTGGCGCTCTTGTGCGTGATCGTGCTGACCGTCTCGGTCGCCAGCGCCAGCAGCAGTCTGGCGGTGAACCTGTCGGGCATGGTCATTTCGCTGCTGCTGATGGCCGCGCTGGTCATGGCCGAGCGGCGGGCCGAGGTGCGGCTGTTCCCGCGCGGCTCGCTGTCGCTGAAGACCCAGCTTGGCCTTGTCTTTGCCACCATGTCGTTCCTGTCGATCACCGTCACCTCAAGCGAGATTTTCGTGCCCCTGTTCCTGCAGGTGCTGCACGGCCAGTCGCCGCTGGTGGCGGGCTATCTGGCGGCGATCATGGGCGGGGCGTGGAGCGTGGGCTCGATCGCTTGTTCGGGCGCGCGTGGGGCGGCGGTGCCGCGCATCATTCTGGCCGCACCGCTTCTGGCGATTGCCGGCATGGTGGGGCTCGCGATCCTTGTGCCGCCCGGCAGCACCGGGGGCTTTGTCGCCATCGCCTCGATTTCCGTCGCGCTGTCGCTGGTCGGTCTGGGGGTCGGCAGCGGCTGGCCGCATCTGCTGACGCAGGTCCTGCAGGTCGCGCCCGCGGATGAGCAGGTGCTGGCCTCGGCCTCGATCACCACGGTGCAGCTGTTTGCCACCGCCGTTGGTGCGGCGCTGGCCGGGATGGTGGCGAATATGGGCGGGCTGACCGATCCCGGCGGGTTCACCGGGACCAGTGCGGCCTCGCTGTGGCTGTTCGTGGTCTTTGCGATTGCGCCGGTGCTGGGTCTCTTCACCGCGCTGCGCGTGGCCCGAGCGCTGCGCTGAGACCTAAGCGGCGTCGTGAAAGATGATGCCCAGCGTGTGCCGCAGGCCGCTGCGCAGGCTGCTGACTCCGTGGCGCATGTTCACGCGATAGGTGCCGCGCGTGCCCTGCACGGGGCGGTGGTGGACGGCGAAGGCCACGGCATCGCCTTGCTGCAGCGGCACGACCTCGACCCGGCTTTGCATGCGCGGGCGCTGCTCGGTCAGCACGAACTCACCCCCGGTGAAGTCGCGGCCCGGTTCTGACAGCAGGAACGCCACCTGCAGGGGGAAGGATAGGTCGCCGTAAAGGTCCTGATGCAGGCAGTTGAAATCGCCGGGCACGTATTGCAACAGCAGCGGCGTCGGGCGCTGCTGCCCGGCGGCGTGGCAGCTGTCCAGATAGGTCTGATGCGCGGGCGGATAGCGCAGATCAAGGCCCATCCGCTGGTTCCAGCCATTCGCGACCAGTACCAGCCGGGGGTAGAGCGCCTGACGCAGCTCTTGCACCAGCGGCGGCAGCGGATAGCGGAAATAGCGGTACTCGCCCTTGCCGAAGCCGTGTTTCGCCATGTGGATATGGCTGCGGAAATGCTGTTCCTGCGGATAAAGGGCGGCCAGATCGCGGCATTCAGCGGGGCTGAGGACAGAAGGCAGGCGGGCCCAGCCGCGACTGTCCAGTTCCTGCTGAAAACCCTGCCAGTCCATCGCCTGAAAGCGGTCTGCGGAAAATTGGCTGCTGTGGTCCATGGCGTGATCCCTGACATCTGACGGGATCAGGGATGGCATGGGCGCGGGGCGCGGACACCTCGTTCCTTGCGGTCAAACCGCAGGGGGGTGGCCCCGCCTGTGACGGCGGGGCCGGTTTGGATCAGTTGAATTCCATGAACATGCCGGCATGGAATTTCGCGCGCTCGACAAGGCTTTCCTCAAGGATATGTTCGTTGAGGGTGTGCAGCCCCGCCCCGCGCACGCCGGTCGAGTCGATGGTCGGGATGCCCAGAGCGCCGGTGAAGTTGCCGTCCGAGCCGCCGCCCGAGGGTTCGTGCTTCAGCTCGAACCCGATGCGCTTGGCGACATTGGCGGCCACATCGAACAGCGCCAGATCCTGCGGCTGGCCGGGCTTCCAGACCGGGCGGGTGACGCCGCGCGTGACGATGAATTCGACGTCATTCGCGGTTTCGCCCAGATCCAGCATGGCCTTGACGCCGCGCTCCAGATCCTCGTCGGTCTTGGCCATCGACAGCACCTCGGCAAAGCACGAGGAGGACACGCAGTTCACCCATTGCCCGGCATGGATCACGCCGACCGAGAAGGTGCAGTCTTCGGTGGTCATCGCCTCGATCTCGGGGATCTTGCGGGCCATCATGGCGATGGCCGAGCGGCCCTCTTTCAGCGCCCAGCCCGCATGCGAGGGCACGCCGCGGGTTTCCAGGTTGAAGCGGGCGATGGCGAAGCGGCCGATGACGCAGGAATGGTCCTTATGCGCAGGTTCGGGCACGACGACATACCGGTTCATCAGCGCTTCCTGCTCGATCAGGTCGCGCGTCGCGGGGGTGCCGATTTCCTCATCCGGGGTCAGCAGGAAGGTGACGGGCAGGGGCGTGACGATGCCTGCGCGCATGATCTGGCGCATGGCCTCCAGCGCCACGAAATTGCCGCCCTTCATGTCCTGAATGCCGGGACCGTACAGCTTTCCGTCCTCGCGCCGCCAGGGGTTCTGGCTCAGCGTGCCGACCGGATGCACCGTGTCCAGATGGCCCGAGACCAGAATGCCCGGCTTGCCCTGATCGGGGTGCGGGAACTTGACGCGCAGCGAGGGGCCAAGGCCCATGCGGCCCGGAATAACCTCAAGCGAGGCGCCCGCAGCGGCGCAGTCATAGGCCACCACATCGACGACGCGGGCCAAAGCGGCGGCGTCGAAAGTGGGGCTTTCGGTCTCGATCCAGGGCCGAAGACGGCGGATCATGTCCTCATTGTCGAATTTCAGGTCGAGAAATGACATTTCAGGCGGCTTCCTTGCTCAGCGGCATGCGGTGTTCGACAAGACGGGCATAGATGGAGGATCCAATCGGCAGGATCGCGGGATCCAGCACGAAGGCGGGGTTGTGCAGCGCGGCCTGACCGCCATGCATCACGTTGATATAGGCCCCCGGAACGGCGGCGGACATGTCGGCGAAATCCTCGGACCCCATGACCTGCGGGCCGTCGTCCGAGACATTCTCGGCGCCCAGCACATCGGCGGCGGCGGCCAGATAGGCGTCCGAAAGCTCGGGCTCGTTCACCAGCACGTCGAAGACGTTGCGGATGTCGACCTCGATCTCGATGCCATGGGCCAGCGCCAGACCGGCGCAGAGCTCGCGCATGCGCTTGGCGACCAGATCCATGACCTCCTGGTCGAAATAGCGCACGGTGCCGGTGATCGTCGCGGTTTCCGGCACGATGTTATAGGCCGAGCCGGTGTGGAACTGGGTACAGGACAGCACGCAGGGCTTCACCGGGTCGATGTTGCGCGACACGATCGTCTGCAAGAGGCCCACGAGTTCGGCCCCGATGACCAGCGCGTCCTTCGACTGGTTCGGCTGCGCCGCATGGCTGCCCTTGCCCTTGACGTGAATGTCGAAGAATGAGGCCCCGGCCATCATCGCGCCCTTGCGGATGCGCGCGGTCCCCAGTTCTGAAAACGGGGCGTTGTGCATGCCGTAGACCTCATCGACGGGGAGACGCTCGAAAAGGCCCTCGGCGATCATCCGGCGCGCGCCGCCCAGACCCTCTTCGGCGGGCTGGAAGATGAAAACGGCGGTGCCGTCGAAATCCCGCGTCTCGGCCAGATATTGCGCCGCGCCCAGCAGCATCGTCGTGTGCCCGTCATGGCCGCAGGCGTGCATGCGGTCGGGGTTTTTCGAGGTATAGGGCAGGCCCGAGATTTCCTGAATCGGCAGCGCGTCCATATCGGCGCGCAGGCCGATGCGGCGGTTGCCCTGTCCCTTGCCGCGCAGGATGCCAACGACGCCGGTTTCGGCGATGCCGGTGTGGACCTCGTCAAAGCCCCATTCGTTCAGCAGCTTTTCGACCACGCCCGAAGCGTGCTTTTCCTCGAACCCGATCTCGGGATGGGCGTGCAGGTCTTCGAACACCGCGCGCATCTGCGGGGCGTTCTCCTCGATGAATTTGATCAGTGCCATGTCTTTCCTCTCAAATCAGGCAACCAGCGGCTTGTGCGCCGCGAAATCCCAGAAACGGCCCGGGGCCGCGTTGATCAGCGCGCGGGTGTATTCGTGCTGCGGGGCGTGCAGAACTTGCCCGGCGGGGCCCTGTTCGACCACCTCGCCGCGCTTCATCACCAGCACCTCGTCGCAGATCTGGGCGGCGACGCGCAGGTCATGGGTGATGAAGATGATCGCGATGCCGGTCTGGCGCTGCAGTTCGTCCAAGAGGTCCAGCACCTGCGCCTGAACCGAGACATCCAGCGCCGACACCGCCTCATCTGCGACCAGCACGTCGGGGCGCAGCATGACGGCGCGGGCAATCGCGATCCGCTGGCGCTGCCCACCCGAGAACTGGTGCGGATAGCGCTTCAGCGCATCCTCGGGCAGCGAGACGATCTGCAACAGCCGCTTGGCCTCGGCAATCGCCTCGGCATAGGGCACGCCATAGTTCAGCGGCCCCTCGGTCAGCGAACGGGCAATCGTCCAGCGCGGGTTCAGCGAGCGGAAGGGGTCTTGAAACACCACCTGCAGCTTCTTGCGCTTGGGCTTCATGGCCGAGGTCGACAGATGCGCGATGTCATCGCCTTCCAGCAGGATCTGCCCCTCGGTCGGCTCGATCAGGCGCATGATCGAGCGCGCGACGGTCGTCTTGCCCGAGCCGCTTTCGCCCACGATCCCCAGCGTCCGGCCCGGCGACAGGTCGAAATTCACCCCATATGAGGCGCGCACCTCGGATTTCTTCGCCAGAAACCCGCCCGAGCGGTAGGTCTTGCCCAGATCCTTGGTGACCAGCACCGGCGTCGCACCGGCGTCGGGGCGGGGTTCGCGCGGGATCAGGCTGGGCACGGCCGAAAGCAGCTTCTTGGTGTAGTCGTGGCGCGGTTCCTCCAGCACCTGCCGGATGGTCCCCGTCTCAAGGATCTCGCCATGGCGCATGACGCAGACGCGGTCGGCGATCTCGGCCACGACGCCCATATCATGGGTGATGAACAGAACGGCGGTGCCGTGCTTTTCCTGCAATTCGGCGATCAGCGACAGGATCTGCTTCTGCGTGGTCACATCAAGGGCGGTCGTCGGCTCATCCGCGATCAGCAGGGCAGGCTCAAGGATCAGCGCCATGGCGATCATGATGCGCTGGCGCTGGCCACCCGAAAGCTGGTGGGGGTAGCTTTCGAAGATGCGCTCGACATCGGGCAGGTGCACCTGCTCCATGATGTCGATGACCTTCGCCCGCTTTTCCGAGGCCGACAGCCGCGTGTGCAGGTCCAGCACCTCCATGATCTGCGCGCCGACCTTCAGCACCGGGTTCAGCGCGGTCATCGGTTCCTGAAAGATCATCGCCAGATCGCGCGCGCGGCGCTGTTTCATCTGGCCGGGCGACAGGGTCACAAGGTTTTCGCCCTTCAGACGGATCTCTCCGCCCCTGACCTTCAGCGCGTCCTTGGGCAGAAGCCCCATGGTCGCGAGCGAGGTGACCGATTTGCCCGAGCCGCTTTCGCCCACCAGACAGACGGTTTCGCCGTGGCGGATGTCGAAGCTGATGCCCTTCAGGATCGGCGGCAGGACGGATTTGCTGCCGACCTCGACCACCAGATCCTTGATTTCCAGCACGATGGGCTCGGCCGAGAAGTCCTTGTTACGAAGCTCCATCTCAGGCCTCCCGTTTCTTCATGCGCGGGTCAAGGGCGTCACGCGCCGCATCCCCGATGAGGTTGATCGACAGCACGCAGATCGTCAGCAGCAGGCCGGGCCACAGGATGATGCCGGGGTTGATGCGGAAATATTGACGGCCCTCGGCCATGATGTTGCCCCAGGTGGGGATCTCGGTCGAAATGCCCGCGCCCAGGAACGAGAGCAGCGCCTCGGTCAGGATCGCCGAGGCGACGATATAAGTGCCCTGCACGATCATCGGCGCCATGGTGTTGGGCAGAAGATGCTGGAACAGGATCTTCGGCGTCGATGAGCCAAGGGCGAGTGCGGCCTCGACATAGGGTTCCTCGCGCGCGGTCAGCACGACCGAGCGGACAAGGCGCACGACGCGCGGCACCTCGGGGATGGTGATGGCCATGATGACCGACCCGATCGAGGGGCCGTTCAGCGCCACCAGCGCGATGGCGATCAGGATCGAGGGCATCGCCATCAGCGCATCCATGGCGCGCATGATGATCGCATCGGCAATGCGGAAATAGCCCGCAACCAGACCGATCAGGATGCCAAAGCCAAGCGCGACCACCGCCGCGCAAAGGCCGATCAGCAACGAGATCCGCCCGCCCAGCACCATGCGCGAAAAGAGGTCGCGGCCAAAGCCGTCGGTGCCCAGGATATGCTCCTCGGAGGGCGGCTTCAGCCGCATCAGCGGGTCCATGGCCAGGGGATCATGGGTGGCGATCCAGGGCGAGAAGATCGTCACCAGCACGACCGCCAGCAGCATGATCGCGGCGATGAACGGCCCGAAGCCGGTGTGCGAGGGCGAGATCTGGGAAAGCAGACGCAGCGTCAGAGGCTTGTCCGCAGCGGAACGAGACGTGTTCATCAGTAGCGGATCCTCGGGTCAAACAGTGAATAGGACAGGTCGATCAACAGGTTGACCGCGACGTAAAGGGTCGCGGTCAGCAGGATCAGCGCCTGAATGACGGGATAGTCGCGCGCCAGCACCGCATCGACGGTCAGACGCCCGATGCCGGGGATGTTGAAGATCGTCTCGGTCACCACCACGCCCGAGATCAGCAGCGCAAACCCCGCGCCGACGATGGTCGCGATGGGCACGGCGGCGTTCTTCAGCGCGTGGACGAACAGCAGCCTGCGGTCACCGACGCCCTTGGCGCGGGCGGTGCGGATGTAATCCTCGTTCAGAACGTCCAGCATGGCGGCGCGGGTCATCCGCGCGATCAGCGCGATATAGATCGAGGCCAGCGTCAGCGCGGGCAGGATCGCGCGCTCCATGAACGGGGCGATGCCTGCGCTGAGCGGCTTGAAGCCCTGCGGCGGCAGCCAGCCCAGCTTGACCGAGAAGATCAGCAGAAGCACATAGCCCACAAGGAAGACCGGGACCGAAAAGCCCAGCACCGAGAATGACATGACCAGATAATCGACCCAGGTGCGGTGCTTCCAAGCGGCGATGACGCCCATTGGAATGGCCACGCAGATGGCGATGATGATGGTCAGCACCGCCAGCGAGATCGACGGGCCCACGCGCTGTGACACAAGGTCCAAAACCGGCACGCTGGAAATCAGCGAGGTGCCGAAGTCTCCATGCAGGATGCCGCCGATCCATTTGACATATTGGGTCAGCAGCGGCTCGTTCAGGCCCATCGCGTCGCGGATGCGCTCCAGCGTTTCGGGGGTGGCGTTGTCGCCCGCCAGAATCGCGGCGGGGTCGCCCGGCGTCAGGCGCAACATCAGGAAAACAAAGACGGATACCAGGAACAGGACCGGAATGACCGACAGGATCCGTTTGAGAATATAGGTCAGCATGAAGGGCTCCGCTGATCTGGAATGAATGAGGATGAGGGGCGCGCGCGGGGGGTGGAGTGCCCGCAACAGTCAGGGCTGGGATCTGGGTCCGAACCGGCCCCGTTCGGTGATGAACGGGGCCGGAAGGGGTCAGGCGGTGATCATTCCTCGGTCTTCTTCAGGCCCCAGAACACCGGCACGGCGGTCGGCGCCATATCGGTCAGGACCGCGCGGCGCGCCTGCGGGAAGTTGTATTCCCCCAGCGGCACATAGTTCACCACGCCGATGGCATGGGCCTGGATCTTGTCGGTCACGGCCTTCTGTTCTTCCGGGGTCTTGGCGTCGATGAATTCCTGACGCAGTTTTTCCATCTCGGGGTCGTCCGGCCAGCCGAACCAGGCCTGATCGCCGCGCCCGTTCAGCATGACGTTGTTGATCGGGCTGGCGATTTCCGAGATCTGCCAGTTCGTGAAGAACATGTTCCAGCCGCCCTGCGCCGGCGGGTCCATCGAGGCGCGGCGGGTGACCAGCGTCTGCCAGTCCATCGGCTGCATGTCGACGGTGAAGCCCGCATCGCGCAGCTGCTGGGCGGCGACGACCGGCTGGGCCTTCAGCGTCGGGCCGTCGGTCGGCTGCATCAGCACGACGGGGGTGCCGTCATAGCCTGCCTCCTCCAGCAGCTTCTTGGCCCCGGCCGGGTCGCCTTTGGCCACCAGCGTCTCGGTTCCGGTGGTGTTCTCGAAAGGCGTGCCGCAACCGAAAATCGCGCCGCAGACCTTGTAATACTCGGGGCTGCCGGTCAGCGCGGCCAGCACCGGTTCTTGCGACATGGCCATCAGCGCCGCCTTGCGGATCTGCGGATTGTCGAAGGGCGGATATTTGAAGTTCATCCGGCCCATGGTCTGGAAGCCGTATTCGGCACGCTTTTCGACGACGACCGTATCATCGCCCTCCAGCAGCGGGATCAGGTCGACCGGCATGGATTCGATCAGGTCGATATCGCCCGATTGCAGCGCGTTCACCGCCGTCTGGCTGTCCGACATGGTGACCCATTGGACCTTGTCGACATTGACGACCTTGCCGCCCGCATAGCCCGAGGCGGGTTCGCTGCGCGGCACGTAATCCTCGTTCTTGGTATAGGTGACGCCGACGCCGGGCTGGAACTCCTCGGGGACGAATTTGAACGGGCCCGAGCCGATATGTTCCTGAATCGCCTGATCGGCGGGGGTTTCGGCGATGCGCTTGGGCATGATGAAGGGCGGCACGCCCGACTGTTTGCCGACCGTCGCAAGGAAGGGGCCGAAGGGCTCTTTCAGCTTCCAGACGATGGTTTTCTCGTCCGGCGCCTCGATCGATTCGGTGACGTCCATGATCATCTGGCCGCCGGTGTCGCGCTTGCCCCAACGCTGCAGCGAGGCGACCACATCCTCGCCGGTCACGGGCGCGCCATCGTGGAACTTCAGCCCCTCGCGCAGGGTGAAGGTATAGGTCAGCCCGTCGTCCGAGGCCGCGACCTCGGCCATCTGCGGCTGGATGTTGAACTGCGCATCCTCGGCCAGCAGCACGTCATAGATCATATAGCCGTGGTCGCGGGTGATATGGGCGGTGGTGATGATCGGGTCCAGCACCCGCAGGTCCGAGTGCATGACCGCGGTCACGGTCGTCTCGGCCAGCGCGCCACCGGCGGCCAGCGCCAGAACGGAGGCGAAAACTCCGGTTTTCAGGGAAATCGTCAGGGGTCGGTTCATTGGCGGTTTCTCTCTCTGTTGGTAGGCTCTTGGTTATTTCTGCTGGCCGAAGACCGGACCCAGCGGGCGCAGCCGCATGCCGGGGCGCAGGCTGGTCCATGGCAGCGACGAGGGGCAAAGCGGCATCGCCCCCGGCGCGGTCGCGACAAGGATGGTTTCGGCAATGGGCTCAAAATCGGCGCGGAAATGGACCGAGCTTTTGTTCACCAGAATTTTCTGGGCCTCGGGCTCGATCCCGACCATGCGGTAGAAGTTGCGGTCGGCCATCTGGGCGATGTGGCTGGTCACCACGACCCGCGTGCCGCCGATCTGCAGCGCGGCCGAGGGGCCCATGTCGATATGCGTGCCGCCGTAATAGGGCCCCGTGGCATGCACCTTGCCGTCTGACAGCGCCGCGACCGTCGCCCGCGTCAGGAAGGGCGCATCCCCCGCAATGCCCGAGCGTCCGCCCAAGGCCACCTCGATCTGCGCGCCGACACCGGCGGCATGGGCGGCCTTGGCGGCTTCGGGGTCGTGGAAATTGCCAAGGGCAGCATCCTGCGCATCGCAGGCGACCAGCGCGCGCAGCATGCCCGTCGTATCGGACGAACCGCCCGCACCGGGGTTGTCCTGCGTGTCCGCGATGATGACGGGCTGGCGGGCCTCGGCCGCCAGTCGCATAGCCACGCGCACGGCATCCTCGGGGTCGAAGGCCTGACCGGCGAAATCGGGCTCGTGCGCCAGAAGCGCGCCCGCGATGGCGTCGGCATGCGCCTCGACCGCCGCCGCGTCGGGGCCATAGGCAAAGACCGCCGGGCCGCAGCCATCGAAATCCGAGGCCGGGAAGCCCATGAACAGCGATGCCGTCGCGACACCTGCGGGCAGGTCGCGGGTCATCTGATAGAGGCCCTGCGCGGGCTGCATATTGGTGTATTGCCAGCTGATCGGGATCAGGTAATCGACCGCGCGCATGGCCTTCGCCCAAAGCTTGCCCGAGCGCAGCATCTGGTCCAGCGCCTCGGCGGCGCGCCAGCCGGTCTCGGCCATGTCGATATGCGGATAGGTGCGGAAGCCCACCATGATGTCGGACAGATCGAACATCTGCGGCGTGATATTTCCGTGCAGATCCAATGAGATCGAGATCGGCACCTCCGGGTGGATCTGGCGGATGCGGGCCAGCAGTTCCCCCTCTCCGTCGGGGTGATGCTCGGCCACCATGGCGCCGTGCAGGTCCAGATAGATCGCGTCCAGCGGCCCGGCGTCGCGCAGGCCCTGCAGGATCTCGGCGGCGATCGCCTCATAGGCGTCGCGCGTCACCGGGGCCGAGGGGATGGCCCCCGTCCACAGAATCGGCACGACCTGCCAGCCGGCCTTTTCGGCAAAGTCGAAGGCACCCGCCATGCCCAGATTGACGCCCCGGATCGCCTCGCGCAGCGCCGCGCCCCTGGTCATCGGGATATATCCGCCGCCTTGCTGAAACGCAGGCAGATCTGCGGGCGCGCTGGCGAAGCTGTTACTTTCGTGCAGGAACCCGGCGAAGGCGACTTTCATGGGCGGTGCGGAACCTTTTCATCAAAATGCGAGATATGTATCGACAGGCGATACAAATATATCGAAGATGATTCCTGTAGACCGACGCTCTGTCAACAAAATTTCCCTGAGGTCAGTTAGGAGGCAGTTTTGTTTCGTGAATTGAACGGCGTACCGGCATTTGACCCGCAGGAAGCCGAAAAATTCGGCAATGATCCCTTGTTCGTTCGTGCCGCCGCGCGGGCCGTTGCCGTCATGTCGGTGTTTGAGTTCGCGCATAAGCCCTTGACCCTGAACGAAATCGGAGAGCTTGCAGGACTGGACCGCAGCGCCGCGCAGCGCATGGTCCACACGTTGCAGCAACTGGGCATGATCGTGCGCGATGAACAGGATCGGGGCTATCTTCCCGGTCGGCGGGTGCTGACCATGGCCTGCTCTCACCTGCGGATGAACCCGGTTCTGCGCCACGCGACCCCGATTCTGCTGGAGTTGCGCCGCCGCACGCGAGAGCGGGTGGATATGTCGCTCTGGGACGATACGCGGATGATCTATGCGCTGCGGATGCCCTCGAAGCATGAAATCTTCACCGCGACGCTGACCGGGAATACGGTGCCGGTCTATTGCACCGGGGGCGGCCTTGCGGTGCTGGCCCATCTGCCCGATGACGAGATCGCCTCGATCTTCGAGCGTTCCGACCGCACGCCCTTCACCGCCGACACCTTCACCACGCTCGACGAGGTGATGGCCGAGGTGACCCGCACCCGCGAGCGCGGCCATTCCGTCGCCGTCAGCCAGCTTCTGCGGCATGAGATCGCCATGGGCGCGGTGGTGACCGATCATTCGAACCGGCCTCTGGGTGCGATCCATCTGGCGGGCTCGCTGGACGAACACACGCCCGAGGAATTCCAGGCGAAATTCGCCCCCCTGCTGCGGCGCGCGGCCCATTCGATGCGCGACTATCGCTGAATGTCGTACTGAGGGGCGGCGGCAGGTTGCGGGGCGCTTCTCTTGGCAAGGGCGCGCGCTTGGGTTAGCGCAGGCTGACCTGACACAGCCGATGAGGGCGCCAGTGCGCATGGAGAACGCCAAGCAGGGCCAGGACGAACTGTCCGGGCAACCGCACGACCTTCGGGACGTGGCTGAAAAGCTGCGCCTGATGCGGACGACCTCATTGCATCAGCGCTATTCGGGGAAACCTGCCCCGGCCCTGCCGTCCCGGTTCGAGATCATGGCGATCTTGACCGATGTGATCGGCGTGCTTTACCCCCGCCATCACGGGCCTGCCGGGCTGCACCCGGATGAAGTTGACGGTTATGTCGATCTGACGCTGCCCTTGATCCGCGACCGGCTGGCCCGGCAGATCGAACTGGAGCTGATGCTGGACGTGACCGCTGACCCGGTCCTTTGCCGCCAGCGGGGCATCGAGGCCGCCGCCAGCTTCATGGACAGCCTGCTGCGCATCCGCGACCTGCATGACACCGACATCACCGCCGCCTATGCGGGCGATCCCTCGGCCAAAAGCCTGGATGAGGTGGTGTTCTGTTTCCCCGGCGTCTCGGCCGTGCTGCGCCACCGCATTGCGCATGAGATCTTCCTGCTGGGCGCGACGATGATCGCGCGGGTGATCTCGGAATATTCGCATTCGGTCACCGGTATCGACATTCATCCCGGCGCACAGATTGCCGCCGCCTGTTTCATCGACCATGGCACCGGCGTGGTGATCGGGGAAACTGCGATCATCGGGCGGAATGTGCGGCTTTATCAGCAGGTCACACTGGGCGCGAAACGCTTCGAGGCGGATGAGGACGGCACTCTGGTCAAGGGCCAGCCGCGCCACCCGGTCATCGGCGATGATGTGGTGATCTATGCGGGCGCGACGATTCTGGGCCGCATCACCATCGGGCAGGGCTCGATCATCGGGGGCGGGGTCTGGCTGACGAATGACGTGCCGCCCGGGTCGAATGTGATTCAGGCGCGGCCCAAGCTGACGACATTGCGCAGCAAGGGCTGACGCGGACAGTTAGTCCTGAAACTTCAACCTGTTGCGGGTCCGGAAAGGTGACAAAAACCACCCACGCGGCAGCAGGGATCGTGTTTTCTCACAATAAAGACGATAAAAGCGATAGACATTAACATAAATTCAGAGAATACTTTTCCCCGCCAAGACCGACTACGCAGGGAGCGAGGGGCAATGACCGACCTGGATCTGATCGACCGCAAGATCGTCGCGGAGCTTATGCAGGATGCGTCCCTGCCCATCGCCCAGATCGCGGACAAGGTCGGGCTGTCCCAGACCCCGTGCTGGAAGCGCATCCAGAAGCTTGAGGCGAACGGCATCCTGGTCAAGCGCGTCGCGCTGGCCGACCCGCATCAACTGGGCTTCGGCATCGTCGTCTTTGTGGAAATCGAGGCGCCGAACCATACCAGCGAATGGCGCGAGACCTTCACCACCGCCGTCAACACCCTGCCCGAAATCATGGAGGTTTACCGCATGGCCGGGCATATGGATTATCTTCTGCGCGTGGCCGTGCCCTCGATGGAGGCGTTCGATGGGTTCTACAAGCGGCTGACGGATGCGGTGCCGATCAAGAATGTGACCTCGCATTTCTCGATGGAGCGCATCCATTTCACCACGGCCTATCCCGTCGACACCCGCAACCGCTAAAGATCCTTGACCAGCCGCAGCGCGTCATAGATTGCGGCATGGGTGTTGCGCGCCGCGACCGCGTCGCCGATCCGGAAGACGCGGAAGCTGCCCTCGGGATTGGCCGCCACCGTTTGAGGCGCGCCCGCGATCAGCGCGTCATAGTCAACCTCGCCCAGATTGCGCGACAGCGGCTTCAGGTCGAAATAGAGGTCATCCAGAGGCCGCGTGCCGTGGTTCACCACGACCTGATCGACGATGCGGTCGCGGGTCATGTCACCGTAATCGCTGCCCAAAGTGGCGCGCAGCTGATTGCCCTCGCGCACCACCGATTGCAGCCGCCAGGTGACGGTGAAGGTGGTGTCCAGCCGCTGCAGGCTGCGCATATAGGGCACAAGGTTCATCGCCATCACCTCGGGCGAGAAGGCGCGGTCGGGGGTCACGATTTCCACCTTCGCGCCGGTCTGCGCGATCAGATCGGCGGCCTGCAGCGCCGCATGATCGCCCGCATCGTCATAGACCAGCACATTGCTGCCCGGCTTCACATCGCCCGACAATATGTCCCAGGCCGAGCAGACAAGGTCATTGCCCGCGCCCAGCACCTCGGTATGGGGCAGGCCGCCGGTCGCGATGATGACCTCATCGGGGGAGGTCGCCAGCACCTCATCGGCATCGGCGAAGGTGTTGAAGCGGAAGTTCACGCCATGCTTTTCGCATTGGGCCATGCGCCAGGCGATGATCGAGATCATCTCGCGCCGCCGTTCCTGCAGGGCGGTCAGGCGAATCTGGCCGCCGGGCTTGTCGGCGGCCTCCAGCACGGTGACCGCATGCCCGCGTTCGGCGGCGACCCGCGCGGCCTCGACCCCCGCCGGACCCGCGCCGACGATGGTCACGCGCTTTTTCTCAGGTGCCACCGGGATTGTGTGCGGCATGGTCTCTTCGCGTCCCGTGGCGGGATTGTGCAGGCAGAAGGCCAGCCCGCCCTGATAGATCCGGTCGAGGCAATAGTTCGCGCCGACGCAGGGGCGGATGTCATCCTCGCGCCCCTCGATCACCTTCCGCACCAGATGCGGGTCGGCCATATGCGCCCGCGTCATGCCGACCATATCCAGCTTGCCGCTTTCGATCGCATGGCGCGCCGTGGCCACATCGGGGATTTTCGCGGCATGGAAGGTCGGGAAGCCGGTGGCGGCGCGAATCTCGCCCGCGAAATCCAGATGCGGGGCGTTCTTCATGCCCTGCACCGGGATCACATCTGTCAGGCCCGCGTCAGTGTCGATATGGCCGCGAATGACGTTCAGGAAATCGACCAGACCGCTGTCTTTCAGCATCTGGGACACCTGCACGCCCTCGGCCTTGGTCATGCCGCCCGGTTGCGCCTGATCGCCGGTATAGCGCAGGCCGACGATGAACTCCTCGCCGCAGCGCTGGCGGATCTCGCGCAGGACGTCGAAGGTGAAGCGCAGCCGGTTTTCCAGACTGCCGCCATAGGGCGCGTCCAGATCATTGGTCAGCGGCGACCAGAACTGCTCCAGCAGGTGGCCATAGGCCTCCAGCTCGATCCCGTCGACGCCCGCGGCCTTCATCCGCTCGGCGGCATCGCCGAAATCCTTGATGATGCGGGCAATGTCCCAATCCTCGATGCGCTTGGGGAAGGCGCGATGGGCGGCCTCGCGTTCATGGCTGGGGGCGACGACCGGCAGCCAGTCGGCTTTGTCCCAGCGGGTGCGGCGGCCCAGATGGGTCAGCTGGATCATCACCGCCGCGCCATGGTCGTGGCATTCGTCGACCAGCTTCTTCATCCAGCCGACGACCTCGTCCTTATAGGCGAGGATATTGTTGAAGACCGGCGGGCTGTCCTTCGCGACCGCAGCCGAGCCCGCCGTCATGGTCAGCGCCACCCCGGCCTTCGCCCGCTCGACATGATACAGCCGATAGCGGTCCTTCGGCATCCCGTCCTCGGGGTAGGCCGGTTCGTGGCTGGTGATCATGATCCGGTTGCGAAGCGTCAGATGCTTCAGCTTGTAGGGCTGGAGAAGAGGGTCGTTCGTCATCTCTGGCTGCCTTGGATAGGGGTGATTTCGGAACGCTGCCGGAAATGTTCACTTGTGTCAATTTAAACTACGCATGTGTACCCTGCTTGGGCGGCGACGCACATTCCGGTTGCGCGCCGGGGGCCGCGCCATTAGCGATAGGGCATGGCAGAAGATGCACCCTCCGAGACGGGCTGGCGCGGGTCGCCGGAAGGCTGGCTTGAGGCCGCCTATGAGGCGCTGATCGACGGCGGCATCGACGCGGTCAAGATCATGCCGCTGGCGCAGCGGCTGCGGCTCTCGCGCACCAGTTTCTATTGGTTCTTCAAGGATCGTGAGGCGCTGCTGACCGCGCTTCTGGATCGCTGGGACCAGCGCACCACGCAGCCCCTGATCGCGGCGGCCACTGCCTATGCCGAAACCCAGGCCGAGGCGATCCTGAACGTCATCGGCAGCTTCCTTCCGCCCGAGACCTTCGATGCCAGGCTGGAATTCGCGGTCCGCAGCTGGGCTTTGCAGGATGCAGGCGTCATGTCGCGCCTGCATGCCGCGGATGAGCACCGGCTGACTGCGCTGCGCGATCTCTTGATGAGATGGGGTCATGCGCCGCTTGACGCCGATGTTCGGGCGCGCACGATCTATCTGGTGCAGATGGGCTATATCTCGATGCAGCAGCGCGAGCCTCTGGCCCTGCGGCTGGAGCGCATCCCGGCCTATGTCGAGATCTATGGCGGCATCCGCCCCGAACCGCGTGAGATGGCGCGGTTCCACGCCCGCCACAGCGAAGCGGATGACATTGCCACAAGCGGGGTCGCTGGTCCAAGCTGATCCGAACAACCGGACAGGGGGACAGATCCGATGCGGCTTCGGCAGAAAACCATTCTCGTGACAGCGGCGGGTCAGGGCATTGGTCGCGCAAGCGCCATCGCTTTGGCCGCCGAGGGTGCAAGGGTCATCGCGACCGACCGCGATGAGGGCCTGCTGGCGGGCCTCGACGGGATCGAGACCCGCGTGCTGGACGTCACCGACGCGGGCGCGGTCAGCGCCATCGCCGCCGATCTGGGGCCGCTCGACGGGCTCTTCAACTGCGCGGGGGTGGTCCACAACGGCACGCTGCTGGACATCACCGATGCCGATTGGGACTTCGCCTTCAGCTTGAACGTCACCGCGATGATGCGTCTGGCGCGCGCCTGCCTGCCGGGCATGCTGGAACGCGCGTCGCAGACCGGGACGGCCTCGATCCTGAACATGGCCTCGATGGCGTCATCGGTGAAGGGGTTCACGAATCGCACGGCCTATGGGGCCTCGAAAGCGGCGGTGATCGGGCTGACCAAGGCCATCGCCGCCGATTTCGTCACGCAGGGCATCCGCTGCAACGCGCTGTGCCCGGGCACGGTCGACACGCCCTCGCTTCAGGGCCGGATCGCGGCCTCGGCCGATCCGGTGCAGGCCCGGCGCGATTTCATCGCCCGCCAGCCCATGGGGCGGCTGGCAACGGTCGAGGACATCACGCCGATGGTGGTCTATCTGCTGTCCGATGAAAGCCGTTTCGTCTCGGGTCAGGCGGTTCTGGTGGATGGCGGCGTGACCATCTAGGGCGGGCCGCTTGCGCATCGGCATCGCTTGTGAGGTAATCGCCCGATGCCACGAGCGCATGCAACCGATGAAGGCTTCGATGACCACTGATTTCAACGCGACCCGCGCGATGTTCGACCTGCCCGAGGGCGTGGTCTATCTGGACGGCAACTCTCTGGGGCCGTTGCCGCGCGGGGTCGAGGCGCGGCTGGCCTCGGCCGTGCGCGAGGAATGGGGGCGCGAACTCATCAAGGCCTGGAACACCGCAGGCTGGATGGAGATGCCGCGCCGCATCGGTGACCGCATCGCCCGACTGATCGGGGCCGAGGCGGGCCATGTCGTCATGGGCGACACGCTGTCGATCAAGGTGTTTCAGGCGCTGGCGGCATCGCTGAAGATGAATCCGGAACGGCGGGTGATCCTGTCGGACACCGGGAATTTCCCGTCCGATCTTTATATCGCGCAGGGGCTTAGCGAATTGCTGGGGCAGGGCTATATCCTGCGCACCGTCGCGCCCGAGGACGTGATGGCGGCGATTGACCCCACCATCGCCGTCACCCTGATTACCGAGGTCGACTACCGCACCGGTCGCCGCCACGACATGAAGGCGCTGACCGCACGCGCGCATGAGGTGGGGGCGCTGGCGATCTGGGATCTGGCGCATTCGGCGGGCGCCGTGCCCTTGCAGGTGGCGGCGGATGGCGCGGATTTCGCCGTGGGCTGCACCTATAAATACCTGAACTCGGGCCCCGGCGGTCCGGCCTTCATCTATGTCGCGCCGCGCCATGCCGATCTGGCGCGCCCGGCGCTGGCGGGCTGGATGGGGCATGAGGCGCCCTTTGCCTTCGATCAGGACTATCGCCCCGGTCACGGGATCGAGCGGATGCGCGTCGGCACCCCGCCGATCCTGCAACTGGCCGCGCTGGATGCCGCGCTGGATGTCTGGGACGGCGTCGACATGCAGGATCTGCGCGCGCGCTCATTGCAGCTGGCCGACCAGTTCATCGCGGGGGTCGAGGCCGCTTGCCCGGATCTGGTGCTGGCCACGCCCCGCGATCCGGCGCAGCGCGGCTCTCAGGTCAGTTTCGCCCACCCCGAGGGTTATGCCATCATGCAGGCGCTGATCGCCCATGGCGTGATCGGCGATTTCCGTGCGCCGGACATCCTGCGCTTCGGCTTTACGCCGCTGTATCTTGGGACCGAGGATGTGGCGAAGGCCGTCGAGATTCTGGCGCGCATCATGGCCGAAAAGCTGTGGGACCGGGATGAATACAGGACCCGTGCCCGCGTGACCTGAGGAAGACGCCCACCGGCCCGAAGAAAGCGTGGAAATCGCACAGGTTGAGGCCTAGTGCGATTTCCTGATGGCGCTTTAGCCCTTACTTCCCGGCCAACCGGGTCGCGAGGCTTTGCTTCGTCCAGTCGTCCAGCGCCTGATCCGAGGCAGCGTTGCGCACGGCCAGCCACGCCGGATCATTGCCAAAGCGCTGGTCGATCCGCTTCAGCAGCGATTGCGACGGGCCGTCGCCCGCGGCTGCCGCCAATGAGCCCAGCCGCCATGCCAGCGCGTAGCTGCGCGGCGCGCCCTGACCGTCCTCATAGGCGCGGGCCTGATCGCGCAGGCTGATCACTGAGGCGAAGGCGGTGTCCGGCAGATCGGCATCCGCCGCCAGCTGCGCCTTGAACAGATCCGCCGTCGCGAGGCGAGCTTCGGCGCGGTCAAGTGCGGCGGCAGCGCCGATGGCCTTGGCCTCGGCCGCACGCAAGGCGTGCTGATAGGAGGCGGCGGCATCGCTGTCGGCGGTCAGATCGGCCAGCGCCAGCGCGACCTCTCCGTCCTCTTGCAGCGGCGTCAGCAACTCGATGGCGCGGCCAATGTTCTGCGGCACGCCCTGACCGGTGGCGAAGGCCAGGCCCATCGCGCGCGGGTCGGTCTGGTCCGACGGGTCGGCGATCAGCGGCAGCGGCGGGGTGGGCGCCGCGTTCGAGATGACCGGCTGAAGTGCAGCAACCGCATCCTGCGGCGTCTTCCAGGTGGTCGTGCTGATCTCGACAGGCTTCGCGGGCCGGATTTCGGCGGTGACGCGGCCGGGGGTCGCGACGAAATTGTTCAGCGCTGTGGCCAGCTGACTGGTGAAGGCGGGGTCGATCACGGCGGGATCGGCCTGCAGGGCCTCATTGATCGCGGCGGGGGTGATCATGTCGGGCGGGATCATCGGCTGCATGCGCTCCCAGATGCCCAGATTCTCGACCGAGACATGGGCCGCGCGCAGCGTGCCATGCACGCCGAAGCTGGGCTCGCGGGCCGAGCTGTCATAGGTGTAATTCGGGTCCGAGTAATCCGGCGTATAGTTCAGCTTCTGGAAGAAATCGGGCGAGAACAGGCTGAAATAGTCGAAGTCAGCGGTCCCTTCGATCCGCGCGATCGAGGGGCTGACAATCTCGAACGCCAGCGAGGCCGCGCCGCTGCCGACGGTCTGCGTCGATTCAATCGTCAGATCCGAGATCTGGATAAGGTCGCCGCCCGCCACCATGCCGATGACCGGGGCCTGACGGCCGAAGCAATTCGTCGAAACCACGATGTCCGAGGCGTCAAGGCGCGAGCGCGTATCCTCGGCCAGCCAGAACGAGATGCCGTTCATGGTGATCTGGCCCAGCGTGACCGTGCATTTCCCGTCCGGCCCGATGCCCGAAACCGACAGGTCGCGCATGGTCAGCGCGCCGCGCTTGGCGTCAATCTCAAGCGCGCCGTATTTCACATCGGCCACCACACGGGCATAGGTCACCAACAGGCGAATTACGCCGCCAACGACATTGGCGGGGGCAAACATGCTGGTCGATTCAGGCTGGGTCTGGGCAGAGACGGGGGTGGCCAAAGCCAAACCCAATGCAGTGCTTGCAACCAGACCGCGGGTAAACAGGGACATCAACGCTCTCCAACGAAACATGGCAGCAAGGGTGCACAGACCGCCGGGAATTGCCACCGCCAATTTGCCCGAATTGTTCAGGTCAGGCACAACCCAAAGGCGCAACCGGGAATCAGCGCGGCGCCCGCCGATGGCGGTGCGACAACCGGCGGGCGTGTTGAATTTGCTACCCTTGGCCTGTTTGGGCTGGAAACTCGCCAAAATATGCGGCTTTGAACGCCCGGATCGGCTTTGCTATCACCTCGGTGTCATGCGGCAATGTTGTTCAGGTGGCGAAGGCGTCACTGATTTTTACGAAGGTTTTAGGTTATGGGCGTACGCAATCCGGGACTCGATCAAGCTCAGATGGCGATCGTGTCCCATCAGGACGACGATATTCTTTTCATGAGCCGGGATCTGCAGGCTCAGATCAATTCGGGCAATCCGATGACCACGGTCTTCATGACGGCGGGCGACGCGGGGCTGGACCCGAACTATTGGCAAGAGCGGGAAAACGGGGCCAAGGCCGCCTATGCCGCGATGGCGGGCTGCGACGCCTGGGTCGATGAGACCATCCAGATCATCGTCGACGGCGAGATTTTCGAGGTCGCGACCTCATTTCTGGCCGACCGGCCCGAGATCCGCCTGTATTTTCTGCGCCTGCCCGACGGCCCCGGTGGCAATGGCACGGAAACGCAGGGCTATCAGAGCCTTGAGAAGCTGTGGATGGGTGAGATCGAGCATGTGACCTCGGTCGATGGCACCACGGAATACAGTCGGCAGGATCTGCTTGACGTGCTGAACGTGCTGATGGACACGCATCAGCCGGGCGGTCTGATGGTGCAGGACCCCTACAGCCGTTTTTCGGCGGGCGATCACTCGGATCACCAATATGCCGCGCGGTTTTCGATGCTGGCGCAGCAATATTACGACGCCCCGCATACGGTCACGTCCTATATCGGCTATGCGATCCGCAACCTGCCCGAGACGGTGTTCGGCGCGGATTACGAACGCTCGCTGTCGATCTTCCGCGAATATGCCGTGCATGATTACCGCACTATCCGCGGCTATGACATCTATGACACGCCGCTGGTCCGGCGCAGCTATGAGGGCTATCTGGCGCGGCAGCATGTGGTCGACGACTATGGCACCTATTGGCTGAACGAATTCGGCGTGCTGTCCGGCAACTGGAGCCGCACCAATACCGAGCGTCTGCTGGCCGATGTCAGCGGTGATGGCGTGGCCGATCTGGTGGGGTTTGGGACCACCGGCGTCCGGGTTTCGGGCGCGACGATGATCGGCTTCAACGAAAGCCGGGAATGGAGCGCCGATTTCACCCAGCGGGCCGGGTGGCGCGTCACCCGGCATGAACGAGAGCTGGGCGATGTGAACGGCGATGGTCGCGCCGATGTCGTGGCCTTTGGCGAACATGGGGCCTATGTCGCGCTGTCGAACGGCGCGGGCTTTGATGCGGGCCAGCTTTGGCTGAATGATTTCGGCTATGTCGCGGGCTGGCGCGTGGGTCGCAACGAACGGCTGGTGGCCGATGTGAACGGCGACGGGCTGGACGATATCGTGGGCTTTGCTGCGCAGGGCGTCCGCGTGGGCCTGTCGACCGGCACCGCCTTTGGGCGCGGGACGCTCTGGACCGACGAATTCATGTTCCGCGCCGCCAATATCGACCCCACCCGGCACGAGCGTGAGGCGGCAGATGTCAACGGCGATGGCCGCGCCGACCTGATCCTGTTCGGAGAGCAGGGCGCCTATGTCGCGCTGTCGAATGGCACGGGCTTTGACGCGGCCGAGCTGTGGATCAACAATTTCGGCGCGCAGCCCGGCTATGGCGGCTGGAAGGTCGGCACGAATGAGCGGCACGTTGCGGATGTGAACGGCGACGGCATGGCCGATATCGTCGGTTTCGGCGCGGGCGGGGTCTGGGTGGCGCTGTCGAACGGCCATTCCTTCGAGCCCGGGACGCGCTGGCAGGTGGGCGCCTTTGCCCGGGCCGAAAACTGGGACCCTGCGCGCCATCTGCGGCAGGTTGCGGATGTGAATGGCGACGGCATGGCCGATATTGTCTGGGTCGACGACTATGGCGCCCGGGTCTCGATCTCGACCGGGAATTCCTTCGTGCTGCAGACCTACGACGATTTCGTCTTCTGAGACGGAAAAGGGTCCGCCCGACGCTTTGTCAGGCGGCCCCGGTTCAGATCAACGCTCGGGCGCGGGGATGAATTCGTGATCATCGCCCGGCGGCAGATGGAACATGCCGTTGCGGAAATCCTCGTTCCGCCAGGCTTCCTTGGCCTCCTCGATCTTTTCCATCGAGGAGGAGACGAAGTTCCACCACACATAGCGCGGACCGTTCAGCGTCTCGCCGCCAAGGGCCATCAGCCGCGCGCCCTGTTCGCCCGCGCGGATGGCGATGCGGTCGCCGGGGCGGAAGACCATCATCCGGCCCTTCTCGAACACTTGCCCGGCCACGACGATGCTGCCTTCGGTCACATAGATGCCGCGATCCTCGTGATTGTCGGGCAGCGGCAGCACGGTGTTCGGCTGCATGACGACATCGGCATAGAAGATCTCGCTATGCATGGTGACGGGGGCCTTTTCGCCCCAGGCGTCGCCCAGGATCAGCCGCGCCGAGACGCCGTTGTCGTTCAGGAAGGGCAGGGCGCTTTGCTTGTGATGCTCGAACGAGGGGGCCAGATCCTCCTTGTCCTCGGGCAGCGCCACCCAGGTCTGGATGCCGAACAGCGAATGCTGTTTGACCCGCGTTTCGGGGCTGGTGCGCTCCGAATGGGTCACGCCCTTGCCGGCCAGCATCCAGTTCACCTCACCGGGATAGATCATCTGGCTGGTGCCAAGGCTGTCGCGGTGCTGGAATTCGCCTTCATAGAGGTAGGTCACCGTGCCCAGCCCGATATGCGGGTGCGGGCGCACGTCGATGCCGCCTTCGGTCAGGAATTCGGCAGGGCCCATCTGGTCGAAGAAGATGAACGGCCCGACCATCTGCCGCTTCGGAGAGGGCAGCGCACGCCGCACGTCGAACCCGCCAAGGTCGCGGCTGCGGGGAATGATCAGCGTCTCGATGCTGTCCATCGAGGTCGTGTCGGGGCAATCGGGGGCGAGGGTCGGGTTCCAGCTCATCTTGCGTCCTTTCCTTGACTTGGGGATCGGCGGGGCGGCTGTGGATCAGCCCCGCCGGTCGAGAGTGTCGTTCAGCCTTGGCCCTGGCCGAAGAATCTGGCGATGGCCTGAACCTCGGGCTGGTCGATGCCGTGGCCGCCCTCGCTCCAGTATTCGGTCAGATCTGCGCCTTGCGCGGCCAGATAGCTGTTCAGCTGCCGCGTCAACTCGGGCGGGCAAATCGGATCGCGCTTGCCTGCGGTCACCAGAATGCGTCGTCCGGCCAGACCCGGCTGCGGTTGCGGCTGCCACGGGATCAGCGGGTGCAGAAGTGCGGCCTCATCAACCACCTCGGGATGGGTCAGCATCACCGAGGCCAGGATGTTGGCGCCGTTCGAGAACCCCATCGCAATCACGCGGCTTGCCCCTGTCCTTTGCTTCTGCTCGGCAATGAAACGCGCCATCGCCCCGGTTCGTTCAGCAAGATCCTTCATATCATACACGCCCTCGCCGGTCCGGCGAAAGAAACGTGCCGCGCCATGCTCTGACACGTCCCCGCGCGCAGAGATCACATGCGCGCCCGGAACCAGCTGCGAGGCAAAGCCGTGAAACTGGTTTTCGTCGCCGCCGGTGCCGTGGAAGGTCAGGAACAGCGGTGCGCCTACTGCGGCGCCTTCGGTCTCGATATAGTGATAGCTGGCCATGACTTAACCTTCGATCGGTTGCAGGTTCTGTTCAAGTTTCGCACGAAGATGTTCGTGCTGGCGGGGCAGTTTCAGCGCCTCGCCCAGATGCGCGGTATCCTCGTCCCGGTCGAAACCCGGTTCATTCGTGGCGATTTCGAACAGCACACCACCCGGCGTGCGGAAATAGATCGCCCAGAAATAGTCGCGGTCGATGACCGGGGTCACCTGATAGCCGGTGTCCATCAGCGCCTTGCGCACCTCAAGCTGCGCGGCCCGGTCGGGCACGGCGAACGCCAGATGGTGGACCGAGCCCGCACCTTGCCGGGCCGCTGTCGCGCCGGGCAGCGTCTCGATATCGACGATATCAGCGCCGTTGCCGCCTTCGCGGATCAGCCGGGTCATGTCGCCCTGATGGTCAAGGACCTGATAGCCCATGTATTTCAGCAGTTCCGAGGTCGCGCCTTCATCCCGCAGCCGCAGCTGGGCCGAATGGAAGCCGCGAATGGCGGCCTCGGCCGGGACATCGGTGCCTTCCCAAGGGGCGCGGGCGTCATCCTCGACCTCGATCAGCGCGAAGTCGTCGCCGTCGGGGCCCTGAAAGCTCAGGCGTTCCTGCCCGAATGAACTGCTGCGGGCCAGCCCCGCCGTGCCCATCGCGGCCAGACGGTCCTGCCAATAGGGCAGCGCGCCCTTCGGCACGGCAAAGCCGGTCAGTCCGACCTCACCCGCGCCACGCTTGCCGCGCGCCGCATGGGGGAAGGGGAAATAGGTCATGACCGTGCCGGGCGTCCCCTGCTTGTCACCGTAATAGAGGTGATAGACGTCGGGGGCGTCGAAGTTCACGGTCTTCTTCACCCGCCGCAGGCCCAGCTCATTGGTGAAGAAATTGTTGTTCGTCCGCGCGTCACTGGCCAGCGACGTCACGTGGTGCAGGCCCTGAATCTGATTGATCATGATTGGCTCCTGTTGTTTTGGCATCATGGCGATGTCCTTGCTGGCAATGTGGGCGCAGGCGTGCCGGCAAGCCAGTCGCGGATTGCGAAAGATGGTGTTGCGATATTTGGAACGGCTCGGGTCGCTGGTATTTCGCCCGGAAACCGGCAGAGTGGTGCCGATTTCCCTTCCATGAGGCATGACATGGGGCTTCCTTTGCACGCGCGCGTCGATCTGGGGCGCTTCTGGACCACGATCGAGCGTTCCGCCCAGATCGGGCAGGGCCGACCGGGCGGTCTGGCGCGCCTGACCCTGACCGATGACGACCGCGAGATGCGCGACCAGTTCCGCGACTGGTGCCATGAGGCGGGGCTCGAGGTCACCGTCGACCGCATGGGCAATATCTTTGGCCGCCGCACGGGGCGCGAGGATGACCTGCCGCCCATTCTGATCGGCAGCCATCTGGACACGCAGGTCAACGGTGGCCGCTTCGACGGCATCGCGGGCGTTCTGGCGGGGCTGGAGCTGGTGCGCAGCCTCAACGATCTGGGCCATGTGACGCGCCGCCCCATCGTGATCGTCGACTGGACGAATGAAGAGGGGGCGCGCTTCTCTCCGCCCATGGTCGCCTCGGGCTGCTTCGTCGGTCGCTATGAAGAAGCCTGGTGCCACGACCTGACCGCCGATGATGGCGCGCGCTTCGGCGACGAATTGCAGCGCATCGGCTATCTGGGCGATGCGCCCAGCAAGGGCGGCCCGGTTGACGCGTATTTTGAGTTGCACATCGAACAGGGCCCCATTCTGGATGCCGAGGGGCGGCAGATGGGCGTCGTCACTGGCGGCTATCCCAGCCACGGCATGCGCGTCCGCTTCGAGGGTGAGACCGCCCATACCGGCCCCACGCCCATGGACCTGCGCCACAATGCGCTGATCGCGGGCGCGCGCTTTCTTACGGCGGTCGATGACATCGGCTGGGATTTCGCGGTGCATGACGGCAAGGCCACGGGCTCTCGCCTGACGGCATGGCCGAACAAGGCGGGGATCCTGTCCGAGACCGCCGAATGCGTGGCCGATGTGCGCCATCCCGACCTGATCACCGCCCGCGTCATGGCCGAGAAGATGCGCCGCGCCGCGCAAGAGGCCGCCGCGCGGGCAGGCTGCACAGCGGTGGTCGAGGATGAATGGTTCTGGGGCGGCGACATCTTCGATCCGGCGCTGATCGCGCTCGTGCGGGATGAGGCGGTGCGGCAGGGCTGGAACTGGCGCGACATCAAGTCTCAGGCGGGCCATGACGCCTATCACATGGCACTGCATTGCCCGACGGTGATGATCTTCACCCCCTGCAAGGGCGGGATCACTCATAACAACCGCGAATCCTGCGAGCCCGAGGATTTGGAGGCCGGGCTGAACGTCCTGTTGCACGCGGTCGTCCAGCACGCCGACCGCTAGGCGGACATGAAAACGGGCGCCGCAAGGGCGCCCGTTCGATTTTGGCCGGTCCGCTTACTGCAGGTCGAAGCGGTCCGCGTTCATCACCTTGGTCCAGGCAGCGGCGAAATCACGCAGGAATTTGCCGCGATTGTCGGCCTGGGCATAGACCTCGGCCAGCGCGCGCAGGATCGAGTTCGCGCCAAAGACCAGATCGGCCCGGGTCGCGGTCCATTTCTGCTCGCCCGTCTTGCGGTCGGTGCCGTTGAACAGGTCCGCCCGCTCGGAGGTCGGGGCCCAGGCGGTGCCCATGTCCAGGATGTTGACGAAGAAATCATTCGTCAGCTGGCCCGGACGATGGGTCAGCACGCCATGCGCCGTCCCGCCGTGGTTCGCGTTCAGCGCCCGCAGACCGCCAACCAGAACGGTCATCTCGGGTGCGGTCAGGTTCAGAAGCTGTGCGCGGTCGACCAGCATTTCCTCGGTCGGCGTGCGGTAGGCGCCGCGCTGCCAGTTGCGGAAACCGTCGGCCTCGGGCTCCATCGGCTCGAAGCTTTCGGCATCCGTCTGCTCCTGCGAGGCATCCATGCGGCCCGGCGCGAAGGGCAGCTCAAGGCTGTCGCCCGCGGCTTTCGCCGCCGCCTCGATGGCCGCATTGCCGCCCAGCACGATCAGATCGGCCAGCGAGACCTTCTTGCCGCCAGCGGCGCTGGCGTTGAACTCGGCTTGAATGGCCTCCAGCGCGGCCAGCACCTTCTGCAGCTGCTCGGGCTGGTTGACCTCCCAATCCTTCTGCGGTGCCAGACGGACGCGGGCACCATTGGCGCCGCCGCGCAGGTCCGAGCCGCGGAAGGTCGAGGCCGAGGCCCATGCGGTCGCGACCAGCTCGGACGTGCTGAGACCCGAGGCGAGGATCTTGGCTTTCAGCGCCGCGATATCGGCCGCGTCGATCAGCGCGTGATCGACCGCCGGGATCGGGTCCTGCCAGATCAGGTCCTCGGCCGGGACTTCCTTGCCCAGATAGCGCGATTTCGGCCCCATGTCGCGGTGGGTCAGCTTGAACCACGCGCGGGCGAAAGCCTCGGCAAAGAGGTCGGGGTTTTCATAGAAGCGACGCGCGATCGGCTCATAGACCGGGTCGACCTTCAGCGCGATGTCCGAGGTCAGCATCGACGGCGCGATGCGCTTGTTCGGGTCATGCGCATCCGGCACCGAGTTCGCGCCCATGCCGTGCTTGGGCTGCCATTGCTTGGCGCCTGCCGGGCTGGTCGTCAGTTCCCAGTCATAGCCAAAGAGGTTCCACAGGAAGTTGTTCGACCATTTCGTCGGCGTCGAGGTCCAGACGACCTCCAGCCCCGAACCGATGGTGTCGCCCGCATTGCCGGTGCCCTGAGAGTTCTTCCAGCCCAGACCCATCTGCTCGATGGGCGAGGCCTCGGGGTCGGGGCCGACCTGCGCGGCATCGCCCGCGCCATGGGTCTTGCCGAAGGTGTGGCCCCCGGCGATCAGCGCCACGGTTTCCTCATCATCCATGGCCATCCGGGCGAAGGTTTCGCGGATGTCGCGGGCCGAGGCCAGCGGGTCGGGGTTTCCGTCCGGGCCTTCCGGGTTCACATAGATCAGGCCCATCTGCACGGCGGCCAGCGGGTTCGCCAGATCACGCTCACCGCTGTAGCGGGTCGATTCCAGCCATTTGCCCTCATCGCCCCAATAGATGTCTTCCTCGGGGGCCCAGACGTCTTCGCGGCCACCGGCAAAGCCGAAGGTCTTGAAGCCCATCGACTCCAGCGCGACGTTGCCCGCCAGAATCATCAGATCGGCCCAGCTGAGCGCATTGCCGTATTTCTGCTTGACCGGCCACAGCAGGCGGCGGGCCTTGTCGAGGTTGACGTTATCGGGCCAGCTGTTCAGCGGCGCGAAGCGCTGCGTGCCCGAGCGCGCGCCGCCACGACCGTCGGCGGTGCGGTAGGTCCCGGCGCTGTGCCAGGCCATGCGGATGAGGAAGGGGCCATAGTGACCCCAGTCCGCCGGCCACCAGTCCTGGCTGTCGGTCATCAGCGCGGTCAGGTCGGCCTTGACGGCGTCCAGATCCAGCGCCTCGAAGGCCTTCGCATAGTTGAAATCCGGGTCCATCGGATTTCCCTTGCGGTCATTCTGATGCAGAATCGCGATGTTCAGGGCATTGGGCCACCAGTCGCGGTTGCTGCGCCCGCGCGAGCCCGCAATCGGGTTGCTGCCGTGCATGACCGGGCAACCGCCCGTCGAAGCTGGGTTCTGATCCATTGTTCTCTCCGTTCACATGTCGCCGCCACCGGGGGGGAATCGTCCTGAAACCGCCCGGCTGGAATTCATTTGACGACAGGCTATCAGCCCAATTCGATTGCGATAAGTTAATTGTTGTGATGCCAATGATAGCTGCAAGTTATCGACGCGGCAGGCTTGCGCGCAGGCGGCGATCCTGCTTGGCTGGGGCGGTCCAGCACAGCCGAAAGCCATAGCCATGTCCGACAACCTCTCGATTCTTGAACGCCGCCGCATAGAGGCGATGATCCTGAAAAACGTCCATGAGGTGATCGAGGCGCGCTCGGGCCGGGATGAGGCTGATGCCGTCATCGGCGCGGCGGTGACGCAATCGGCGATCCAGCAGGGGCAGGCCTTTGCGGCGACGCTGGATCATGCGCCGGACCTTCAGGACTTCGCCGATATCCTGCCCAACTGGACCCGCGATGGCGCGCTGGAGATCGAGACGCTGCATGCCTCACCCGAGCGGCTGGATTTCGACGTCCGCCGCTGCCGCTATGCCGAGATGTATCAGGAAATGGGTCTGGGCCGGATCGGCCATCTGCTGTCCTGCAGCCGCGATGGCGATTTCTGCATCGGCTACAATCCCGACATGAAGCTGACGCGGACGCAGACGATCATGAAGGGCGCCAGCCATTGCGACTTCCGCTATCGGATGGAAAGCGACGAATAGGCAGCGAAAAGGGGCCTTGCGGCCCCTTCCGGAAACTCAGTTTTTGGCGCGTTCCACATAAGAACGGTCTTCGGTGTTGATGACCACCCGGGTGCCCACGTCGATATGCGGGGGAACCATCACGCGCACGCCATTGGTCGCCATCGCAGGCTTATAGCTTGACGATGCGGTCTGGCCCTTCACCACCGGCTCGGTCTCGGCGATTTCGACGACGACACGCTGCGGCAGTGACATCGAGATCGGGATGCCGTTGTGGACCTGCAGATAGACGCGCACGCCTTCGCCCAGGAAAACCTCATCGTCGCCGATGACGTCATTGGCGGCGACGACCTGCTCGTAGCTGACCGGCTCCATGAAGTGGAAGCCCTCGTCATCGTTGTAAAGATAGTCGTATTCGCGTTCGTCGACATGCGCCTTCTCCACCTGCTCGGTGGTCTTCCAGCGTTCCGACACCTTGACCCCGTCCGAGATGCGACGCATGTCGATCTGGGTGGTCGGGGTGCCCTTGCCGGGGTGGAAGCTGGCGGCGGTCAGGACGACGTAAAGTTTGCCGTCGAGTTCGACGACGTTGCCTTTGCGAAGGCTCGAGGCGATGACTTTCAAGGTGTTTCCCTTGTCTGCTTTTCAATGAACCGATGGTCGGCTAGGTGAAACGCCGACGAAGATGCCGCCCTTTAGCCTATTCGATGCGAAATCGCCAGCGATTAGCGTGCGCCACGCAGGAGGCCTTTGATGAGCAAGCCCGCAGATCTTTCCAGCCCCTGGTGGGACCGCAACCGCCACGCCGACCGGCGTCCCTTGCTGCTGGCGCGCAACCGCATCCAGCGCGCGATCCGCGACTGGCTGGAGGCGCAGGATTTTCTGGAGATCGACCCGGCCGCGCTGGTCATCAGCCCCGGCAATGAGGTGCATCTGCACGCCTTCCAGACTGTGCAGATCGGCAACGATGGTGCGACGCGGCCCATGTATCTGCACACCAGCCCCGAATTCGCCATGAAAAAGCTGCTGGCGGCGGGCGAAGAGCGGATCTTTTCCTTCGCCCATGTCTGGCGCAACCGCGAACATACCGTCACCCACAGCCCGGAATTTTCCATGCTGGAATGGTATCGCGCGGGTCAGGACTATCGCGTGCTCTTTGACGATTGCGCGCATTACCTGCGGCTGGCCGCCGAGGCTGCCGGGGCCGAGGAGTTGCGCCACCGCGAGGCGAGCTGCGACCCCTTCGCTACGCCCGAGATCGTCAGCGTGGCCGAGGCGTTTCGCGAATTCGCCAAGATTGACCTGCTGGCCACCTGCGACGGGGCCGAGACGGATGAGCCCGCCCTGCGCGCCATGGCCGAGGCGCAGGGCATCCGTACCGCGCTCGATGACAACTGGTCCGACATCATGTCCCGCATTCTGGTCGAGAAGGTCGAGCCGCATCTGGGCCATCACCGTCCGCTGATCCTTGACCGTTATCCCGCTGCCGAGGCCGCTCTGGCCCGCCGCGCCGCCGATGATCCGCGCGAGGCCGAGCGATTCGAGCTTTACGCCTGCGGGGTCGAGCTGGCGAACGGCTTTGGCGAATTGACCGACCCGGCCGAGCAGCGCCGCCGCTTCATTCTGGAAATGGTCGAGAAGCAGCGCGTCTATGGCGAACGCTATCCGCTGGATGAGGATTTTCTGGCCGCTCTGGCCTTCATGCCGCCCGCCTCGGGCTGTGCGCTGGGCTTTGACCGGCTGGTGATGCTGGCCACCGGCGCGCCGCGTCTGGATGAGGTCATCTGGACCCCGGTTGCGGGCTAGGGGCAGCGCCGGAAGGCCTCCGGCGCTGCGATGGGCAACGGTTCAGCCCGCGCTGAAGCGGTTCCAGCGATCGGCGTGATCGCGGCGGAACTCGGTCACCAGATCGATGCAGGCCGGGTCCTGATAGACGGCCAGCTCGACCTCTTGCGTCTGCAGCCAGTCATGCGCGCCGCTGTAGTGATGCGTCTCGCCAATCACGATCCGCGACACGCCCGCGACGATGGCCGCGCCTGCGCACATCGGGCAGGGGGCCTCGGTTGCGGCCAGCACCACATCGCCCTTCAGCGGGCCGGGGTGGGACTTCAGGAACGCACCCAGACAGGTCATCTCGGCATGGGCCAGAAAGTCGCCGTCCTGGATCTGCCGGTTGTGACCCCGGCTGACGATCCGATCGCCGATGACCAGCACCGCGCCGAAGGGCATCCCGCCCGAGGCGACGCCCTTGCGGGCCTCCTCCAGCGCTTCCGCCAGCAGGTGCTGATCGCTCAGGGTGCCGCTCATGCCCGGGCCTTCTGGCCGGACAGCAGATAGTGGAAGAGGCCACCCGCCGCTGCGCCGAAGAACCACGAGAATGCGGCCAGCCCGCTGAACTCCGACAGCTGCGAGATCGACAGCGCAACCGCCGCCGCCAGCACCAGCGCGATGATGGCGTTCACGTTGAAGCCGCTGGAATACCAGTATTTCCCGCGCGGATCCTCGCTATAAAGGCTGTCCAGATCGATCTGCTGCCTGCGGATGAAGTAGTAGTCGCAGATGATGACGCCGAAGATCGGCCCGATGAAGGAACCCAGCGTGCCCAGCGTGTACTGCACCATGACCGGATCGGAATAAAGCTTCCACGGCATCACGGCGACCGACAGCAGCGAGGCCAGCACGCCCGCCCGGCGGAAGGTCAGGTATTTGGGCGCAAGGTTCGTCAGGTCCATCGCGGCCGACACGAAGTTCGCCACGATATTGGTCGCGATCGTCGCCGTCATGAAGGTCAGCGCGCCCAGCATGATCGCGGTCACGTTGTCCAGACGCGCGACCAGATGCACCGGGTCGGTGATCAGCTCGCCAAAGACTTTCAGCGCGCCCGAGGTGGTCACGACCGTCACCAGCGCAAACAGCGCGAAGTTGATCGGCAGGCCCAGGAAGTTCGCCTGCTGCATCGCCTTGCGCGATTTCAGGAAGCGCGAGAAGTCGGCGAAGTTCAGCGTTGTCCCGGCAAACCATGCCACGGTGAAGGCGACCGCCGTGAACCAGGCCGAGATCGCCTGCCCGCCGGTCAGTTGCTCCGAACTCAGGCTGAAGTCGATGTGCTGAAGCCCGCCGGCTTTCCAGACGATCCAGCCCGCCAGCAGGAACATCACCAGATAGATGGCCGGACCGGCCCAGTCGGTGAATTTCCGGATGGCCTCCCAGCCGTAGTAAAAGACCGCGAGTTGCGAGAACCACATCACGAGGAAGCAGATCCAGCCCAGCGTCGACATGCCGAGGATCGAGTTGTCGTTCAGCGCAGCCGAGCCGGGGGCCAGCCGCAGCGTGACCACGACCAGCGCGGTCGAAGCGACCCAGGTCTGGATCCCGTACCAGCAGGTCGCCGTCGAGGCCTTGATCATGCTGGGGATGTTCGCGCCGAAGACGCCGAAGGCGGGGCGGCAGAAGGCGGCGAAAGCGATGCCGTATTTCTGCCCGGCGCGACCGGCGAGGTTGGTGAAGACATAGATCAGCATGATCCCGGCGATCAGCGCCGAAAACACCTGAAAACCGCCCAGACCCAGCGTGAACAGGCTGGCGGCGAACACATAGCCCGCCACGCTGTGGACGTTCGACATCCACATGGCCGAGAGGTTGTAGACCCCCCAGTCCTGATTTTTCACGGGGGCGATGTCGTGGTTTGACAGGCGGTCGCTGACGGGCAGCGCGGGGGATGAGGGTGAGTTTGAATGCAAGTGGGCTCTCCGCGGCCGTATGACGGCGCAAATGTTGGAAGAATCGCAATGGCGGGAAAGGCTGTGCGCGGGCTAAGTCGGGTTCAGGTCGACCTCATGACAATGGCGGCACCAGCCCATGTAACAGACTGATCGTGATGGCCCCCGCGTTCACGAAGGCGAGAGCGCGCCGACTTAGCCCTAAATCCGCAAGGCTGACCAGAGGGAAATATAAACAGCTTATAAAAATAGAAGATAATTGGTACGGGCCGCGATTTTCCACGACCTAGGTATGGGAACGCCGGTCGGTTTCCCTGCCCGGCGCGTTGTTTTGCCTCTGTCAGAGGGGTCGAATCGCTACAGGCTGCGGGCGATGACCAGCCGCTGCACCTCGCTGGTGCCTTCGTAAATCTGGGTCACGCGGACGTCGCGATAGATGCGTTCGACCGGGTAATCGCGCAGATAGCCATAGCCGCCATGGATCTGGATCGCGTCCGAGCAGACCTTCTCGGCCATTTCCGACGCCACCAGCTTCGCCATCGAGGCTTCGGTCAGGCAGGGCAGGCCCGCTTCGCGCAGGGCGGCGGCATGCAGGACCATCTGATGCGCGGTCTCGATCCGGGTGGCCATATCGGCCAGCATGAAAGAGATCGCCTGATGCTGGGCGATGGGCTTGCCGAAGGTGATGCGTTCCTTGGCATAGGCCTTCGCATGCTCGAACGCCGCCCGCGCCATGCCGACGGATTGCGCGGCGATGCCGATGCGCCCGCCTTCAAGGTTCGCAAGCGCGATCTTCAGCCCCTCGCCTTCCGCGCCCAGCAGGTTCTCTGCAGGCACGCGCATGTCGGTGAAGGAAATCGCGCAGGTGTCCGAGCTCATCAGGCCCAGCTTCTTCTCGACCGTCATCACCTCATAGCCGGGGGTGTCGGTTTCGACGATGAAGGCGGAAATGCCCTTCTTGCCCGCCGCCGGATCGGTCACGGCAAAGGTGATGATGACCTTGCCGTTCTTGCCCGAGGTGATGAACTGCTTCGAGCCATTCAGCACGTAATGGTCGCCGTCCCTGACCGCGCGCGTCTTGATTGCGGCGGCGTCCGAACCGGTCGAGGGTTCGGTCAGCGCGAACCCCCCGATCCATTCGCCCGAGGCCAGTTTCGGCAGGTATTTCTGCTTCTGCGCTTCGGTGCCGTATTTCACGATGGGCATGCAGCCGACCGAGCTATGCACCGACACGATGGTCGAGCAGGGGCCGTCGCCCGCCGCGATTTCCTCCAGCGCCAGCGCATAGGCAATCGTGCCAAGGTCCGAGCCGCCGTATTCCTCGGGGACCAGCATGCCAAGGAAGCCAAGCTCGCCCATCTCGGTCAGTTCTTCGCGCGGGAAGCGGGCCTCGGCGTCGCGTTCGGCGGCACCGGGGGCCAGACGCTCCTGCGCAAAGTCACGGGCTGCGTCGCGGATCTGTTCCTGCAGTTCGGTCAGTAGCATCAGATGATCCTTTCGATGGCGACAGCGGTGGCTTCGCCCCCACCGATGCAAAGCGAGGCGACGCCGCGCGTCAAGCCATGCGTTTCCAGCGCATTGAGCAGCGTCACCATGACGCGCGCGCCAGAGGCCCCAATCGGGTGGCCAAGGGCGCAGGCGCCGCCGTGGATGTTCACCTTGTCATGCGGCAGGTCCAGATCGCGCATCGCGGCCATGGCGACGACGGCAAAGGCCTCGTTCACTTCGAACAGATCGACGTCCGAGAGGTTCCAGCCGGTCTTCTCGGCCAGCTTCCGCATCGCGCCAATGGGCGCGGTCGGGAACAGGTTCGGCTTGTCGGCATGGGTGGTGTGGCCGACCAGCACGGCGCGCGGGGTCAGGCCGCGCTTTTCGGCCTCGGATGCGCGCATCATCACCAGCGCCGCCGCGCCGTCCGAAATGGACGACGAGTTCGCCGCCGTCACCGTGCCGCCTTCGCGGAAGGCGGGGCGCAGCGTCGGGATCTTGTCCAGACGCGCCTTGCCGGGCTGTTCGTCGATGCGGATCACCGCCTCGCCCTTGCCGGCGCGCACGGTCACCGGGGCGACCTCATTGGCGAAAAGCCCGTCCTCGATGGCCTTCTGCGCCCGCTTCAGCGAGGTGATGGCGTAATTGTCCTGAGCCTCGCGCGTGAACTGGTAGGCTTGCGCGCAATCCTCGGCAAAGGTGCCCATCAGGCGGCCCTTGTCATAGGCGTCCTCAAGCCCATCGAGGAACATGCTGTCCATGACCTGACCGTGGCCCATGCGGAAGCCGCCGCGCGCCTTCGGCAGCAGATAGGGGGCGTTCGTCATGCTTTCCATGCCGCCCGCGACGATCACGTCAGCGCTGCCTGCCAGCAGCAGGTCATGCGCCAGCATCGCGGCCTTCATGCCCGAGCCGCACATCTTGTTCACCGTGGTCGCGCCCGCGCCCAGCGGCAGACCGGCTTTCAGGGCCGCCTGACGGGCCGGGGCCTGACCCTGACCTGCGGGCAGGACGCAGCCCATGATGATTTCCTCGACGGCCTCGGGCGCAAGGCCCGCGCCTTCCAGCGCGGCGCGGATCGCGACCGCGCCCAGATCGGCGGCCTCGGTCGAGGCGAAGTCGCCCTGAAAGCCGCCCATGGGGGTGCGGGCTGCTCCGGCGATGACGATGGGGTCGGAATTTGCCATGATCTTCTTCCTTATTTCGCGGCCATGCGAAGGGCACCGTCCAAGCGGATGACCTCGCCGTTCAACATCTGGTTCTCGGCGATATGCCGGACCATGGAAGCATATTCCGCCGGATCTCCCAGGCGGGGCGGGAAGGGGACCGAGGCCCCCAGGCCATCCTGCACCTCTTGCGACATGCCCGCCATCATCGGGGTCTTGAATATGCCGGGGGCAATGGTCACGACGCGGATGCCATGGCGCGCCAGTTCGCGCGCGGCGGGCAGGGTCAGCGCGGCGACCGCGCCTTTGGACGAGGCATAGGCCGCCTGTCCGATCTGCCCGTCATAGGCCGCAATCGAGGCGGTGTTGATGATCACCCCGCGTTCGCCGCTGGCGTCGGGCTGGTTTTTGGTCATCGCCTCGGCGGCCAGACGCAGCATGTTGAAGGTCCCGATCAGGTTGATCGAGACGGCGCGCGCGAAACTCTCCAGCCGATGCGGACCATCGCGACCGACGATCTTTTCGCCCGGCGCGACGCCTGCGCAATTCACCAGCCCGTCGATGCGGCCAAAGGCGTCCAGTGCGGCCTTGATGGCGGCCTGACCGTCCTCGTCGCTGGTCACATCCGTCTTCTGGAACCGCGCATTCGCGCCCAGTTCGGCTGCAGCGGCCTCTCCGGCCTCGGCGTTGATGTCCAGCAGCACGACCTTGCCGCCATTCTCGACCACCATCCGGGCGACCGCATTGCCCAGACCCGAGCCTGCGCCGGTCACCAGAAATACCTTGTCAGTCAATTGCATGGCTCAGGCCTTTTCTGCTTGCTGTTTCTCGACCTCGGCCTTGCGCAAAAGGAAGCGCTGGATCTTGCCGGAGGGCGTCTTGGGAAGTTCGGTGACGAAATCGATCAGGCGCGGATAGGCATGGGCCGAAAGGCGCTTCTTGACATGCTGGCGCAGCTCTTCGGCCAGCGCCTCGCTGCCCTGCTGGCCTGCGGCCAGAATGACATAGGCCTTCACGATCTCGGTCCGCTCGGGGTCGGGGACGCCGACGGCGGCGGCCTCGGTGACCGCAGGATGCTCCAGCAGCGCGCTTTCCACGTCGAATGGCCCGATCCGATAGCCCGAGGAGGTGATCAGGTCATCCGCACGCCCGATGAAGCTGACCGAGCCATCGGGCTCGAACTCCACGCTGTCGCCGGTGCGGTAATAGCCGCCTTCAATCGCGGGCGTGTCCTTCTGGTAATAGCCGGTGAACCACAGGATCGGAGAGTTCGCGATGTCGATGGCCAGGACGCCCGGCTGGTTCGGCCCCTGCTCATTCCCGGCCTCATCCAGCACGGCCACGCGATAGCCCGGCATGGCAAACCCGGCCGAGCCCGCGCGCACCGCATGCGACAGGCCGTGGTGGTTGTTGACGACCATCCCGGTCTCGGTCTGGCCGTAATGGTCAAAGATCGGCACGGCCAGATTTTCATCGAACCAGCGGATGACTTCCGGGTTCAGAGGCTCGCCCGCCGAGGACACGACCCGCAGCTTGCCCTTCACCCGCAGCGCGGCCTCAGGACCCGCAGCTAGCAGCAGACGGAAGGCAGTCGGTGAACCGGCAAGGCTGGTGACGCCCAGACGCTCGATCAGGTCATAGGTCGATTCGGCGGTGAAGCCGCCTTCGTAAAGCGTCGTCGCGACGCCCAGCAGCAAGGGGCCGGTCACGGCATAGTAAAGCCCATAGGCCCAGCCCGGATCGGCGATGTTCCAGAAGATGTCGTCGGACCGCAGCCCGACCGCCTCGCGCATATAGGCACCAAAGGCCAGCAGCGCGCGCAGCGGCACCGGCACGCCCTTCGGCAGCCCCGTCGTGCCCGAGGTCGACATCATCATGAACAGATCATCGCCCTTGCGCATCACCGGCGCGAACTCGACCGAGGCGGTCGCCAGCGCGGCCCCAAGGTCCAGATCTCCGGTCCGCGGCGCATCGCCCGAGGCCAGCACCGTTGCCACGCGGGGCAGATCGGCGATCTCGTCCAGCTTGCTGCGGTTGGCCGAATTGGTGACCACCAGCCGCGTGCCGCCAATCTGGAAGCGGTGCTCGATGGCCTTCGGCCCAAACGCGGTGAACAGCGGCTGATAGACCGCGCCCAGACGCCAGGCGCCCAGGATCGTCGCCACCAGATCGACCGAGCGCGGCAGCAGTCCCGCGACCACATCGCCCGCCTTCACGCCCTGCGCTGCCAGCACATTCGCCATGCGGGCCGACAGATCGCGCAGATCCTCGAAACTGTATTCGCTCAGCGTGCCCTCGGCCGAGATCGCCCGCAGCGCCAGACGGTTCTGCCCGGTGTGGCGGTCGACGCATTCGACGCAGGCGTTCAGCGCGTCCAGATTGCCGGACAGGCGCGCAATCTCGGTCTCGATGCGAAAGTTACGGCTGGCATCTGCATAGCTTGGCGTTGCCGCTGCAACTGGCGTGTCGGTCATCCGTTGATCCTCCAATGCCGCGCCTTTCCCCTCAAAGGCGCAAGATGGCGAAAGGTTAATGGCAACTGTCTTGCAAACAATGACATTGAGTGGCCAAATACCTGATCGGTTTTGCAATAGGTGAGGAATGGCCGAACGCCACAACATCGCGCCGGGCTTCGTGCAGGATGCGCTGGATTGCCTCAGGGCGCGGCAGATCCCGACCGCGCCGCTGCTGCGCGCGGTGGGCCTGCCCGAGACCGTCACGCAGCCGGTCACCAATGTGCAATACGGGCGGTTGTGGTGGGGGATTGCGCAGGAAATTCAGGACGAATTCTTCGGCCTCGGCGCGCGCGCCATGCGGCCGGGCAGCTTTGACCTGATGTGCCACGCGGTGCTGCATTCGGGCAATCTGGAACGTGCGCTACGCCGCTCGCTGCAATTCCTGAACGTCATCCTGGATGAGCCCTCGGGCGAGATGCGCATCCGTGACGGGGAAGCCGTCATCACCCTGACCGATGCCCACCCCCGCCCGGCCTTTGCCTATCGCGCCTATTGGCTGATTCTCATGGGCGTGGCCTGCTGGCTGATCGGCCGCCGCGTCCCGCTGCGCCTTCTGGACTTCGCCTGCCCTGCGCCGCAGGACCGTCAGGATTATCGCAGCTTCTTCGGCGCGCCCGTCCGGTTCCAGCAACAGACCACCCGCCTTGTCTTCGATTCCTCCTACCTCACCCTGCCGGTCGTGCGCAGCGAAACCGCGCTGGAAACCTTCCTGCGCGAGGCCCCGGCCAATATCCTGATCCGCTACCGCCACGACCACGACATGTCCTCGCGCGTGCGCGCACGCCTCGGGGCAGAGCCGCCCGTCGACTGGCCCGACTTCGACACCATGGCCGCGCGGCTCGGCATGTCCGCGCCCACCCTGCGCCGCCGCCTTCAGGCCGAGGGGCAAAGCTTCGGCGCCATCAAGGATGAGCTGCGCTCGGTCCTGGCCCAACGCCTGCTGCCCGACGCCAGCCTCAGCGTGGCCGAGGTCGCCGCACGGCTGGGCTATAGCGAGCCCAGCGCCTTCCACCGCGCCTTCCTGAAATGGACCGGCCAGACGCCCGGCTCCTATCGCCGCAGCGCCTGACTTCTTTCATGCCGCAAATATCCTCGGGGGTCCGGGGGCAGACAGCCCCCGGCGCGGCCGCTCAACTGGCCTGCTTCTGTTCCAGATAGCGGGTGTGCTTCCAGATCGCGTCGACAAATTCGAAGATCTCATCGGGCGTCAGCGCCGCATCTTCAGCGGTCTCGGGATAGCTGGCGAAGCTTTCGTCAAATAGGGTGGCCCGGTCCAGATCGGCGAAGAAGGTCTCGCGCACCCAGGCGTTCCCCTCGGTGAAGGCGGCATAGAACGCCTCGGCCTCGGGCCGTGCCGGACGGTAGGGCGCGGATTGCCCGACCTTGCTGATCACGCTGAAAATCGGCCCGCGCTGCGGGTTGATCTTGTTGTTGACCACCAGGGGAAAGCGGCGGTTGAACTCTTCCAGAAACTGGCCCTGCTTGGCGGAAAGCGATTCATTGGCCTTGGGCAGCGCCGGTTTGGGCAGATCGATCCCGGCGCGGAAATAGAAATCCGTCACGATGTCGCCACCCGCCAGCCGCGCGGGCTCGAACAGCCGGGCCGAGATATTCTCCTGCCCGAAGAACTGCCCATAAAGCTGCAGCATTCTGTCGAAGGCGAAATAGGCCGGAACCGGGGTGGTCGCGGGAAAGATCTCGCCCGCGCCGCCCAGCTTCAACCGCGTCGAATGCAGGCTCACGGCCAGCTGATCCTGACGGCGCAGATAGACCTGCACCTCGATATTGGGACAGAAGGGGGTCAGCAGGTCCTTCAACCGCTCGATCGCAGTCTGCGTCAGCAGGCGGCTGTGGCAATGCTCGTTCGAGATGATCATCGTGTGACAGCCGCTGGCCGCGAACTCATCGGCCAGTCGCCGGCGCAGCCGCTCGCGATATTCGGGCAGGTCGCATTGGGCCTTGTCCAATTCGAACAGGCGCAGCTCCATCTGCTGCTCATCATCCGCCGCATAAACGGCGATTTCCATATGGTTTTCCGAGCCGAACAGCCGCGGAAACAGGATGCCACGGGCCGCCAGCGCGTCACGGTCATGGGCCAGCGCATGCTGAATCGACGTGGTGCCGGTCTTTTCGGTGCCGATATGTAAGATGATCCTGTCCATGATCCGTCCTTGGTGATTGCGGCAAGATTATGGCATGTCGGCGACAGTTCCAAGCTGACGCCCAAGCGTCCTGCCGATCCCCTGCACCGCAAGCGCGGATCTGTGCCACACTCGCCAAAATGCCACCTTTTCCCGGCAGTTGGGGCCTTGCCGTACCGTCATGCGCCGCTTAGCACTGGCTCAGGCGAAAACGCGGGCAGTCGCGCGGACTGTCGGCCCCATCGAAAGGCGAAACCGCTGAGCGTGCCACCGAAAATCGGGACCGAGCCCGAATTCCAGACCCTCTGGGACAAGGTCCAGCCCTATACGATGACCTCGCGGGAACGTGGATATGCGCTCTGGTGCGCGATCAACACGATTCTGGACAATGAAACCCCGGGCGCTTTCGTGGAATGCGGTGTCTGGAGGGGCGGCTCCTCCATGCTGATCGCGCTGACGCTTTTGCAGCGCGGCGCGGGCCATCGCGACATCTATATGTTCGACACGTTCGAAGGCATGACCGAGGCGGGCGAGGTCGATGTCGACGTCGACGGCCACCATGCCGATGCGCTGATGGAGGGCATCCGGGGCGACAAGCTGGCCGAGCTGGTCAAGGCCGCCGCCGGGATCGACGGCGTGCGCGCGGCGATGGAAAGCACCGGCTATGACATGCGCCGTATCCGCATGATCAAGGGCGATGTGCGCGAGACGCTGAAGGTCACCCAGACGCTGGGCATCGCGCTTCTGCGGCTGGATACCGATTTCTACGACAGCACGCTGGAGGAATTGCGCGTCCTCTATCCGCGCCTCAACAAGGGCGGCATCCTGATCATCGACGATTTCGGGCATTGGCACGGTGCCCGGCTGGCGGTGCAGGATTACTTTGCCGATCCGGAATGCCCCTTCACCAAGCCGATGCTCTGGGCGATTGACTATACCGGGCGCGGCGCGGTCAAGATCGAAGAGCAGACCGGCGCCGGGATCGAGCGTTATGACTATGTGCCCCCGGGCATGGAGCCGCCGGACCTGCTGCCCCTCTTTCCCTTTGCCGAGGCGCAGAACCCCTGGAAGATCGGCTGGCAATATCTGCGCAAGCAGACGCCGCATATCTGGCGCTCGGACACACGCCATACCGGCCATGCGACCGGCAATGCCTCGGCCGAGGAAGCCGCCTGTCTCTATGCCGTCGCACGCCAGTTCGAAGGGCGTCGCGGGCTGGAGATCGGCACTCATTTCGGCTGGACCGCCGCGCATCTTCTGGCGGCGGGCCTGCGGCTTGACTGCATGGACCCGGCCATCGCCGATCCCGAGCGGAAGGCGCAGATCTCGGAGGCTCTGGACGGGGTCAAGACGACCGGCAGCTATCGCCTGTGGAGCAGCCTGTCGCCTGCGGGCGTCAAGGAGGTTCGCGACAGCGCGGAAGAGCCTTACTCCTTCGCCTTCATCGACGGCGATCACGACGGCGAGGCACCTGCCGATGATGCGCGCGAGGTGCTGAACCATCTGGCCCCCGATGCGGTGGTGATGTTCCACGACCTGACCTCGCCCCATGTCGCCAAGGGGCTGGCGGTGATGCAGGACGCGGGCTTCAAGGTGCGCCTTTACAATACCATGCAGATCATGGGCGTCGCCTGGCGCGGGAATGTCACCATCCCCGAACATGTCGTCGACCCCAATGTGCCGCCGATGATGGCGGGGCACCTGAAACGGTTCCTGTAAAGCAAACGGCCGGGCATCACGCCCGGCCGTTTTTCCTTGCCGATCAGCCCGCGATCAATCCGGGCTGGCGACCGCGTCGTTGCGCGCCACGACCGACAGCAGTGAGCCACGGCGGCGGCGCTTGAAATGGATCGTCCCCGGCACCGGCTTATGCGCGATCCCGTGGTTCAGCGTGACGATGTTCCAGTTCCAGTCCTCATAGGCGAAGCCGCGCTGGGTATCGACCGGGCGATAGGGGTGGCGGCGATAGATCTCGGTCGCGGCGAAAGACAGCGAATCCCAGTAGTTCTGCCAGGACATATAGTCCGGATCGTAAAACGGCCCCTCGGAGTCGATGTGCCACCACAGGTTGCGCTCCATCCCGAAGATGACGTTGCAATGGGAATGATAGATGGCATCGGGACGTTTCTTGGCGGCGGCATAGCCCTCGGTCAGCCAGTTCAGCGACCAGAGGTCATCGGCATCAAGAAAGGTGCAGAATTCACCCTTGGCCTGCTGCGTGGCAAAGACGCGCGCGCGGCCCAGATCGCCATATTCCGTTTCGTGAAAGCTGGCGCGGTCGCCCAGACCGGCATGCATGATCTCGCGCGTGGCATCGTCGGCGCGGTCCAGAATGACCATCAGCTCGATCTCCATGCCTTGCTGTTCGGCATGGGCAATGGTTTCCAGGGCGTTGCGGGCGGTGACACCCGCGATGACGCCTTCGCGGTGGCCGTTGATGATGGCGGTAAGCTGCGTCATGCGAGGTCCTCGGTCAGGATGGCGTCCAGAGACTTGCGATAGTTTTCGACGCTGTGGACCCGGCGGACGTAGTCCTGCAGCGCGGTGGCGCGCGCCACGCGGTCCTGGGGGCTTGCCAGCATCTGGCGCAGCGCCTCGACATAAGCGTCGACGGGGCTGCCGACGGGCACGGTCCAACCGCGCCCTTCGCCCAGAAGCTCGGGCACGCCACCCGCAGCGCTGGCGGTGATCGGCATGCCGCGCGCGCCCAGTTCGATCAGGATGGTCGGGATGCCGTCCCAATCGGCGGTGTAGAAAAAGCCGTCGACCTGTTCCAGCGGCAGTTCATCATAGCTTGAGAACGGCTCGTTCAGCGTGACGTTTTCGGGCAGGTCCAGCGCGTCGCCCTTGCCGCTGAGGACAGCCTTGCCCCAGCAGAGGAAATCGACCTCGGGCATCTTTCGGGCGACGTCTTGCAGGATGTCGAACCGCTTCTGCTTGTCGAGCCGACCGGCCCAGATCAGCGCAGGCCGGCTGCGTTTCCCGGCGTTTGCGACCTGCTGTTGCACGACGGGGGTGGGCAGGGTTTCCAGCATAGCGGGGGTATAGATGGTGCGCAGGCCCTTGCGCATGCTGGCGGGCAGGCCGAAGCGTTCCGACAGTTCCTCTTCCAGCGACTGGCTGTCGGTGATCGAGGTGGTCAGCTTGCCGAAGATATCCGCGAAATAGAGGATCGGATAGCCGACCATCGCCCCCTGATCGGTGCGGTCGGCGCAGAAGTAATAGCTGTGCAGCGAGGACTGATAGCCCAGCTGGCGACCGAAGCGCACGAAAGTGTCAAAGCCCGCGCGGCTGTTCACGTTGAAGATCTGCGCCGGGCGCAGCTTGCGCAGGACGGTATAAAGGACCTGCGTCCGGATATCGCCCACCGCCGCGTTCAGCACATCCGACAGATCGACCCGCGCGATACCCGGGAACCAGTCGGGGCGCGCGAATTCGCTTTGATCGGTCTGGATGACCAGCACCGGGCCTTTCGATTGCGCCAGCGTCTGCGCAAGGATGCCCGCGACATAATCCGCGCCGCCGACCTTGCAGAAGGGGATCAGCACCACGGATTCGAACCGACCCTCGGGCAGGCGTTCCAGCGCGCGCTTGCACACCCGGAAGGCCGCATCGTGCCAGGGCGGCATGACCGAAGGCAGGTCGACTGTCAGGCCGATGTCGGGCTCCAGCGCGTTCGCCTGGGCAAACATCTCGCGGAAGCGGTGAGAGATGCGGAAATTGCGCATCTTCTGCAGCTCGTCCAGCGCCTCTTTGTTGCGGCCGAACTCATCGGCGAATTGCAGACCGACCGAGCGGCCGGGGATCATCCCGGTCTCATTAATCACCAGATCCTTGGTGAAGCGGCGCTTGTCGTTCTGGCCGTTGAACAGGAAATGCTCGAACGGCCAGATGGCGCGCGAAAGCTCGGGGTGAAGCTGGCGATAATCCGGGTCGTGGAACAGGCGGTTCGGTACGATCTCGGCCTCGATCCCGTGTTCGACCCAATGCTCGAACGGCGTCTGACGCGGCTTCATCGGCGGCAGATTGGCCGCACTTGCCCGCTGAAGGTAATATTCGTTGTCAAACAGCGGCCCTGGGCTGATGCCCTGCGCAAAGTCAAAAACCAGATAGCGCGTGAAGCATTCAAGGTCCGAGATATTCGGCTCGATCCCGCGCAGCTGGCGATAAGCGGGGGCAGAGAACATCGCCTGCAGATGCGAGCCGATGGCCGCAGGGGACAGAAGCGACGCATCGCGACCGAAGGCGGCCAGTATGCCCGCAAGCTGCTTTTGCCATTTGCGGTCATTCGCGCGCACGAGTTTGACGAATTCGGCCTGATCGGGATCGGTCGTGAACTTCCCCGGAATGCCGAAGCGGACGTAATGCGCCAGCGGGCAGGCGTCAGGGTAATCACCCATGTGCCGCTCGCGATAGAATTTCGGCTCGAACGTATGTGACAGGCGACGGCCCTCGCGCCAGCCGGAGCCGAGATAGTGATCCAGCGGGTCTGCCCCGGCGGCTTTCACGTCGCCGTTGATCTCCAGATACTGGGCCGCGTTGAAATGCGCTTTCAGATCGTCCCTGGTCAGCCCCAGCATGGGCAGGGGTAGTTTGGTCGTTTCAGCAGACATGCGTGTTCCGGTTCCATCGAAGCTGCGAATAGGGAAAGTCCGGCGTGGCCGGGCCTTGAGGTGTCATTGGCTGCGCCCGGCAGCTTCGCGGTCCAGCCACCAGCGGGCCGTCCGCGACAGCCCCTCGGCCATCGAAATGCGGGGCGACCAGCCCAGCGCCTGACGCGCGCGTGAGATGTCCAGCACGTTGCGCGCCACGTCGATGGCGCGGCCCGGCTCGAACTGGACGGGGACGGGGCGGCCCAGCGCGGGCTCGATCATCTTGAGCAGATCCAGCAGTGACAGCGCCTGACCCGAGCCGATGTTGACGACCGGCGGCACCTCACCTGCGGCGCAGGCGGCGGCAAAGCCAGCCGCCACGTCCGAGACATGGATGAAGTCACGCTCGACCGAGCCATCGCCCCAGATCGGCATGGTCTTGCCGCTGATGGCGTGCTGCATTGCGGCCGCGACGAAGCCCTGATTGCGCAGCGCCAACTGCCCCTCGCCATAAGGGTTCGAGACCCGCAGCGAGACAGTCTGCATAGGCCGAAGCCGGGACAGCAGGCGCAGGTAGTGCTCGATCGACAGCTTCGACACACCATAGGCGTTGATCGGCGCGGTCGGCATGTCCTCGGCCAGCGGTTGATCGGAGCTGTAGCCGTAGACCGTGCCCCCCGAAGAGGCGAAGACAAAGCGCTTCACCCCCTGGGCGTTCGAGATTTCGGCCGCCTTGATCGTGGTTTGAACATGGTCATGGATCTCGGACGACAGGTCCGTATTGGCCGAACCAGGCAGCGAGCTGTTGGCCAGGAACACCACCGTATCGCAGCCCGAAACGGTCGAGGCGAACAGCGCCGTATCGGTGATCGAGCCGGTGACCTGATCGACCCGCGACAGGTCATCCGGCAGTCGCGTGACATCAAGGACCGCGACCTGCGCGCCGTCGGACAGCAGTTGGCGGACGACATGCCGACCGATGAAACCGGCACCTCCCACCACAAGGACCTTCTTGTCCTTAAGCGTCACCATCAACCTCCGGGCCGCATCAGAGCTGCGGCTTTCGTTACCTTGGCGGGCCGACGCGACGATCCGCCTTTCGTAGAAAGCACCGGGATTGGTGCTTGTAAAGATTGCAACTCTGCCTGCTGGCTTCCGGTTTCGGCGACCGGGTTGCAGCGCAATTGGTTAACACCGTGTAGCGGCTGAGGAATTTTGGGCAAGACGGCGCTGTACAAATCGGTATAATCCCGCCTGCAAGTGAACAGGTCGAGTGTGTTTCCCCATGAAAAATGTTGCCTTGGTCGGTGATCGTCACGAATGCAGCATTCATCGGCTGCCGGACAACCGGATCATCTCCTCGCCCTGCAATTCCATCTCTGGCGGGCGTCAGATTGCCGTTGTGGGTTCGATCACCACCTGCGGGGCGGTCATCGTCGAGGGCTCGTCGCAGTGGAACATCGGGGGGCGTGACGTCGCGGTTCTAGGCTCGAAGACCTTGCATGCCGACTCGGGCGCGACGGGCAAGATCGTCACGGCCACCGCGGACATGAAGATTTCCTGAGCCTCAGCCCCATGCCTGCCGGTGCGCCGGGTTGCGCCTGCCGGGGCAAGCTTTCATAATCCGCCGAACATGCGCGCAAGTGCGACCATATCCATGCCCGTGAGTGGACAAGTGGCCTGAATGACCGCCAAAGACGTAAGCGAAAAGACCCAACCTCCCCAGCGATCGCTACGCGTCGATAGCCCGGCCGAGCTGTTCGTGCTGGACCGGGACTATCTGCCCGGGCTGGTGAAGCTGCGCCCGCTGCCGGGCGAAGAGGGGCTGGCCTTCCTGCGCCGTCTGCGCGGCTCGACCACGCCCGAAGAGGCGGTGACTTTCACGGCCTTCGCCTCGCTTCCCAATGTCGCGGTCGGCTGGGCCTATGAATGTCTGCGGATGATGGCCGATCACCTGAACCCGACCGAGCGTCAGATGATGGAGAACATCGCCGTCTGGCTGGCGACGCCGACCACCCGCATGCGCCACCAGATCATGATGGACGCGCTTTGGGCCCCGGTCCGGCATCCGTCGGTCTTTCTGGGGCTGGCGGTCGGCTGGTCGACGGGCGGTCCTGCGCCCAACGACCCCGAGCGTCCGCCAGCGCATAAGGCTCCGGTAGCGATCAATAGCGCGGTGCTGTCCTGCCTCGCGCGGGCGCAGCTGTCGCAGCGCTCGGTCTATCTGGCGCGGTTTCTTGATATGGCCGAAGCCTTGTTCCGGGCGTATTGATCTGACATGACGCTGACGCTGCAGATCGAAAACTATCGCGTCCTGGATGACGGCGGCCCCGTCAGCATCCGCGTCCCCGAGCGGGGGCTGCAGGCAGGACGCCGCGAAGGCATGGGCTGGGTGCTGCCCGATGCCAGCCGCCATATCTCGGGGCATCATTTCGACGTGACCTTCGACGGCGGGCTGTGGTGGCTGCGCGACATGTCGACGAATGGCACCTTCCTTCAGGGGCACCGGCACCGCATCGACGGGGCGCATGCGCTGAGGAACGGTGACCGCTTCCAGGTCGGGCAATATATCATCGTGGCGCTGCTGGACGCGCCCGAAGAGCCCGGTTTCATGCCCGAATCCCTGCCCGAATATTCCGTAGGCCAGCCCGTGCATGAGCCGCAGTTCGAGGACCCCTGGGCGATCTCGGGCGAGAGGTTCGAGCCCGTTAACCCTCTGCCCTCGGGCGAGGTGCGACGGCAGCAGGATTTCGTCAGCGACTTCATCTCTTTCCCCGAAGAGGCGCCGCTGCAGCCCGGCCCCGCGCCGCTTCAGCCGCCACCCGTGGCCGCTGACGGGCATTCGCCCTTTGCGCCCCCGGTGCCCGAGGCGGCAGCCGTGACGCCCCCGGTTGCGCCACCCGCCGCCACGCCTGCGCCCGAATATCAGGTTTTCCTGCAGGCGTTTTCGCAAGGCGCGGGTCTGCCGCCCGAACTGCTGGCGGCCACGCCACCCGATGCCCTGGGCCGGATGCTGGGGGAAACGCTGCGGACGGTGACGTTGAACCTGATGGCGGCCTTGCAGGAGCGCTCGGCTGCGCGGCATTTCACCCGCGCGGGCGAACGCACCATGCGCGGGGCGACGGACAACAATCCCCTGAAATTCCTGCCCGACGCCGATCAGGCCATGGATGCGATGTTCTTGCAGCCGCGCGCGGGTTTCCTGTCGGGCGCGGCAGGCTTTGACGAGGCGCTGAAGGATCTGCGCCGCCATCAGGGCGCGCTGTTTGCCGCCCTTCAGCCCGCGCTGATCGAGCTTCTGGAAGATCTGGACCCCGGCCAGATCGAGACCGAGACGAAGGCCGGGATCGCCGGTAACCGCAAGGCCCGCGCCTGGGAGAATTTCGTCGCGCGCTGGGACGCCAAGACCGCAAGCGAAAATGGCATTCTGGATGAATTCATCCGCCTGTTCGCCGCCGCCTATCGCAAGGCGGATGAGCAGGGACGCTAAGGACAAGCCGCGCGGGCCTTCGGGCCTGACGTGTGAAAGTTGAAGAAGAGGGCAAGCCATGATGCTGGCGAAGCTGACCGAACCGCTGACCGACCTGCCGCCCTGCGGCCCCGACCTCGAGGCGCAGGAGGATGCGGCTTTCCTCGACTATTATTTCGAGGCGGAATCGCGTCTGCCCGAGCGTTATTTCCTGCCCGGTCACGCCCCTGATGGCAGCGATGAGCGGCTGTTCGACCCGAAATCCGTCGATCTTGCGGCGGAAACCGCGCAGATCACCCAGCTTCTGGGCCGGTCGCGCGATCTGCGGCTGCTGTCCCTGCTGGCCCGGTTCCAGATCCTCGCGAACCGGCTTGGCGATTTCGCCGCAACGCTGGATGTGATCGCCCGCATGCTGGAGGACTGGGACGGCGAGGTGCATCCGCAGCTTGTCAGTTCCGCCACCGACCGGCGCGGCGCGATTGAGGCGCTGAACACGCAGGCGACCGTGGTCATGCCGCTTTTGCATGTTCCGGTGCTGACCCATTCCGATCTGACGCTGCGTCGTTTCATGGTCAGTCAGGGCAAGGCCGATCCGCGCCCCTCCGAGCGTGACATCGTCGGCACCGATATTCTGTCGGGGCTGCGCGAAGAGGGCGCGCTGGTCGCGGCCACCGTCACGCTGAACCGGCTGCGGCAGGCGGCCTCGGCGCTGGACCGCATCCGCAGGCTGGCGGGCGGCAAGGACGCGCCGCGCTTCCGCCCGGAACTGGGCGCGGTCATTGCCGCTGTCGAGGACCTGCAACAGATGATCGCGCTGGCCCAGCCTTCGCTGACGCCCTGGTCGGGCACCGCCGAGGCCGAGCCGGTGGCCGAGGAAAGCGGCCCCGACGCCGCGCCTGCGCCGGTGGAAACGCCTGCTCCGGCCCGCGACACGCCGTCGCATGTGCCCGGAATCGCGGATCGCGCCACCGCGCGGGCGGCGCTGGAGGCCGCGAAATCATGGTTGGTGCGGCAAGAGCCGTCCTCGCCCGCGCTGTTGCTGGTCGTGCAGGCGCGCGAACTGGTCGGCGCATCGCTTGTGCAGGCGATGGAGGCGCTGCTTCCCGCGAAAGCGGGCAGCGCCGTCCTGCATCTGGGGCGGGGCAGCGGCTTTTCCCTGCCCATGGACCGGCTGCGGTCGCTGACCCAGACCGGGCTGTCACAATCCGATGATTCTCAGGACCGGCCGTCGAATCTGCCCTCAATCACGGGTAGATCAGACCTTGTCGGGCTGATCCTGGGGGTCGAGGCCTATTATCTACGCTACGAACCTGCATCTCCGGTGCCCTTGCTACTGGTAAAAGCGCGTGAAATGTTGGATAAGCGCTTTGATGCGATCGTGTCCGAATTGATCGCATCGCCGCAGTCGGGCGAGGGTTAAAAGGTTGGTGTAATGGTGCAAATGGATTGACACCGTGACAGGTTTGAAGTTTTCGTTACGCCCAGCGGAGGACAAAGTGCATGGCATCCGATAAATCGACAGATTTCCTTAAGCGCAATCGCCCGCCGCGGGTGAATATTTCCTATGAAGATCCTTATGACTCGGAAAAAATGGTCGAGCTGCCATTTGTCCTTGGAGTCATGTCGGATCTGTCCGGAAATGCCTCCGAGGTCGAAAAGCCCGGAATGGAAGAGCGTGATTTCGTTGACGTAACGTCAGCTACGCTGGACGACTATATGAAATCCGTCGCCCCCGGTCTTTCCTTCAACGTGGAAAACAAACTGGGCGCCGATGGCCGTCTGGGCGTCAGCCTGCATTTCGAAAGCATGGATGACTTTAATCCGGCGCAAGTCGCAAAGCAGGTCCCGGCTTTGAAGAAACTGCTTGAGGCGCGTCAGCATCTTGCGAACCTTCAGCGTTACATGAACTCGAAGCCGAAAGCGCAGGAACAGATCCGCAAGCTTCTGGCCGATCCCGAGTTGATGGCGGCGCTGGCCGATCGCGAGGCCAAGAAAGCGACCCCCGAAGAGGATAACTGATCATGGCGCAGGAAAACCAGGCTCAGGTCGCCGGTACGGAAGCCCTTCGTGAACTTGACGATTTCTCGGACATCCTGCGTCAGGCGATCAAGCCGCGCACCGATGTCGCGGCCAAGGAAGTCGACAACGCCGTCGTGGCGCTGGTGCGTGAGGCGCTGGACGACCAGACGCTGATCGCCGAGGACGTGGTCGACACCATCGACGCGATCCTGTCGAAGCTGGATCAGAAGCTGACCGAACAGCTGAACGAGATCATCCACGACGACGAATTCCAGAAACTGGAATCCTCGTGGCGCGGTCTGGCCTATACGATCAACAATTCGGAAACCGACGCCAGCCTGCGCGTCAAGGTGATGAACGCCTCGAAGAAAGAGCTGCAGCAGATGATGCGGCGCTTCCCCGGCGCGAAATGGGACAAGTCCCCGCTGAACCTGCGCGTCTATGAGGCCGAGTTCGGCACGCTGGGCGGCAAGCCCTTCGGCGCGCTGATCGGTGACTATTATTTCGACCACAGCAGCGCCGATGTGTCGCTGCTGCGCGACATGGGCAAGATCGGTGCGGCCGCGCATGCGCCGTTCATCTCGGCTGCGGCCCCCGAGCTTCTGGGGCTGGACAGCTGGAACGAGCTGTCGATCCCGCCCGACCTGTCCGAGATTTTCGACACGCCCGACTATGCCGCCTGGAACGGCCTGCGCGATTCCGAGAACTCGCGCTATGTGGCGCTGACCCTGCCGCGCGTGCTTGCGCGCGAGCCCTATGGTCAGAACTCGAATTCAGTTGTTGAAGAGTTCAATTTTGAGGAAGAGACCGACGGTCATGCCGGCAAGAAATATGCCTGGATGAACGCGGCTCATGCCATGGCGGCCAACATCAACCGCGCACATAAGGAACACGGCTGGACTGTCCAGATTCGTGGCGTTCAATCGGGGGGCGAGGTGCTGAACCTGCCCACGCACAACTTCGACACGGGCGACGGGACCAAGGACCTGAAATGCCCGACCGAAGTGTCGATCACCGATCGCCGCGAAGCCGAGCTTTCAAAAGCAGGACTGATCGGTCTGATCCACCGCAAGCATACCGACAAGGCGGCCTTCATTGGCGCGCAGTCGCTGTATCGCCCCAAGAAATACGTCGATGATCAGGCCACGGCGTCGGACAACATGTCCTCGCGCCTGCCCTATATCTTCGCCGTGTCACGCTTCAGTCACTATCTGAAGTGCATGGTGCGCGACAAGATTGGCCAGAGCCCGGACCGTCAGCAGCTGCAAGGCCAGCTGCAGACTTGGGTGAACAAGTATGTCTCGGGCAACCCCGAGAGTGCGACCGAAGTGGAAAAGGCGAAGAAGCCTCTGGCCGGTGCAAAGGTGGAAGTCGCGGAAGACGAGGAGAACCCCGGTTATTATGTCGGGAAATTCTATCTGAAACCGCATTTCCAGCTGGAGGGGATGGATGTTGGAATGTCCCTCGTCTCCAAGCTTCCCAAAGGGAAGTGAACTAACTCAGGGCCGCCGTAACAAGGAGCACGTCTAATGGCTGTCGATATTTTTCTGAAGCTTTCGAATAACATCAAGGGTGAGTCGCAAGACGAGAAGTATGAGAACCAGATCGATGTTCTCGGCTGGACCTGGGGTCTGACCCAGTCGGGCACCACCCACATGGGTTCGGGCGGCGGCGGCGGCAAGGTCAACGTCCAGGACCTGACCGTGACCAAATATGTTGACCTGGCCACCACCGAGGTCATCAAGCGCGGCTGCAGCGGCGAGCACATCACCGATGGTGAGCTGATCGTCCGCAAGTCGGGCGGCGGCCAGCCGGTCGAATACTTCCGCCTGAAAATGGCCAACCTGATGATCACCAGCTGGGTCGCCAGCGGTCAGAAGGACGGTCTGGATCGCCTGACCGAGACCCTGACGCTGAACTTCCGCAAGTTCGAAGTCACCTACACGCCCCAGGCTGCCGACGGTACGCCGGGCGCCGAAGTCACGGCCAGCTGGGACATCGCCCAGAACACGATCTGGAATTCCTGATCCGCTACGGCCAGACAGGCATTTCTCGGGGCCGGCGCGTATGTGTCGGCCCTGTTTCTTTGACCCGGACCGCGTCGCCAGGGAGGGGACATGTCCTCGGATCGGCATAAGGATCAGCGCAACGACGACCTGGCCCGCAACGGGCTGCGAGAGATGTCGCTGATGCATGTCTTTCGCGATTCCGCCGCGCGCCGCGATTCCCGCGACGCCGACCGGCGCTATGCGCAAGGCGACCGCGACCTGACGCTGCGCAGCCAGAAGCGGCGCGATGGCGTCAGCGAGGCCTCGCTGCGGCGCAATCTGGCGACCGATATCGCCAATCTGATGAACTCGATCCGGCTGGATGTCAGCGTCAATCTGGATGATGTGCCGCGCGTGCGCCGCTCGATCGTCAATCACGGCTTTCAGGACATGGACACGCTGTGGCAGCAGAACCGGACCCCCGCCGATCTGGCCGAGGCCATCCGCCACGCCCTGATCGTGAATGAGCCGCGCCTGCGGGCCGAAACCATTGAAGTGCGCGTGGACGATGAGGGCCCGACCCACGACCAGCGCCTGACGTTCGAGATTGTGGCCGAAATGATCTCGAACCCGACCGACATCCCGCTGCAGTTCTTTGCCGAGATTGATCCGGCAGCGGGCAAGATTGCCATGAAGCGCATGCAGGGTGAGGAATGAAGAAGGCTTTCCGCGACGCCTATGAGCGTGAACTGGACATGCTCTATGAACGCTCGGCCGAGTTTGCCGAAGAGTTTCCGGGCCTTGCCGACCGCTTGGGCGGCCTTTTGCGCGACAACATCGACCCGACGGTCGCGGGCCTGCTGGAAGGCAGCGCCTTCATGGCGGCCCGGGTCCAGCTGAAGCTGGATGAGGAGTTTCGCAACTTCACCATGGAGTTGCTGGACCAGATCTTTCCCGACGCGCTGGCCCCGATCCCCAGTTGCATGATCGTGCAGGCGCCGCCGATGACCAAGGCGCTTGGCGGGGCCGAAACCCGGCGCTTCCCGCGCGGCGAATATCTGGACGCGCGCTTTCGCGATGCCGACAAGCGGGTGATCTGTCGCTTCGCACTGACCTCGCCGCTGGTTGCGCTGCCGGTCGAACTGGCCGGGCTGACCTATCACGACCGCACGACGACGCTGGGCGCGATGGGGCAGGACCCTGACGAGGCGACGCGGGCGGGCCTGCAGATCGACCTGAAATGCACCGATGACGAGCCGTTCTCGGCCATGGGCGAGGATGAGATCGCCTTCCACATCACCGGCGATCTGGCCCGGGCGGTCGCGATCTATGAGCAGGTGCATTGCAACGTCACGCGCCTGTCGATCCGCTATCTGAAGAAGAACGGCGACCCGGCCTTCATCCGCCTGCGCCCCGACCAGATCCAGCAGATCGGCTTTGAGGAAGACGAGTTCCTGTTCAACCGCCAGACGCGGCTGTTCGAAGGCTTCGCCCTGCTGCGCGATTTCTTTGCCTTTCCGCGCAAGTTTCTGGGCTTCCGGGTGACGGGCCTTGCCAGCGCGCTGAAACGCGTCAAGGCCAGCGACATCCAGCTGGTGCTGGAGTTCGACCGCGCGAATTCCGACATCGCCCGCCAGATCAAGCAGGACGATCTGCGCCTGAACTGCGCGGCGGCGATCAATCTGTTCGAGGAAAGCTCGAACCAGGTGCGGCTGGATGACCGGCGGCACGAATATGTCGTGACCCCGGATTCAAGCCCGATCACCCATTACGAGGTGCAGCAGGTCCTGCGCGTCCACGCCAGCTATGGCACCGCGCATGACCGGGTCGAGGTGTTTCCCCTTTACGCGCTGCCGCAAGCGACGAACGCGCCCCGCTCGACCTATTTCTACACCGCGCGCCGCAAGCAGCGCCGCCTGACCGAGGCCGAGCGGAAGACCGGCTACCGCGCCGAATATCGCGGGACCGAGACCTTCATCTCGATCTATGAGCCGCCGCAATCGGTGATCCAGCGGCGCGCCCAGCGGCTGCATATCCGCACGCTCTGTTCGAACCGGCATCTTCCGGCAGTGCTGCCGCTGGCCGGGTCGAATGATTTCAACATGGTCAGCGATGCCGAATTCGGCCTGACCTGCGTGAACGGCCCCACGCCCCCGCGCGAGGCCATGACCGAGATCGAGCGCGCAGGCCCGCATCGGACCGGACAGGGCGACGTCTATTGGCGGCTGATTTCCTATCTGTCGCTCAACCATTTCGGCATCGACGACCGCTTCGGGCGCGAGGGCTCGGACAGCCTGCGCGAGCTTCTGAGCCTCTTTGCCGATCTGTCGGACAATGTCACCGAAACCCAGATCGCGGGCATCGTCGGGCTGAAGGTGCGGCCCGTCACCCGCTCGATCCGCCGCCCCGAGGGGTATTTCCCCGCCCGCGGGCTGGAGATCTCGGTCACCTATGACGAAACCGCCTTCGAGGGCACGGGCATCATCCTGCTGGCGGCGGTGCTGGACCGGTTCTTCGCCGAATATGCCAGCGTCAACAGCTTCACCCAGACGGTCACCGTCAGCCGCCAGCGCGGCGTGATCCGCAAATGGCCGCCCCGCGCCGGAACGGGTCCCCTGCTGTGAGCGAGCTTCAGGCCGGTTTCCTTTCGCTGCTGCGTCGGCTGGAACGCGAGGCGATCCACAAGCCGCGCATCGGCCGCTCGCGCCGCCTGGCCGAGGATATCGTCGATCTGGGACAGGACCCGGAACTGGCCTTCCCGGGCAGCGATTTCGCCGATGCCGAGCCCGAGGGCAAGCACGGCAGGCCGCATCTTCGCGCGCAATTCATGGGCTTTTTCGGCCCGAATGGCGCGCTGCCGCTGAACACCACCGAAGAAGTCCTGCGCTGGAAAACGCAAGGCGAAGAGGCCTTCGTGCATTTCGCCGATGTCTTTTCCGCGCGCTATCTGCAGCTGTTCTTTCGTGCCTGGTCCGACAGCGGCGCGATCAGCCAGCACGACCGGCCCGATGATGACCGGTTTTCCTCCTATGTGGCGGCGGTGGCGGGCAATGGCGCGCCGTCCTTTCGCGACCATGACCGCGTGCCGGATCTGGCGCGGCTGCCGCTGGTCTCGATCTTCGGTGGCCGGGTGCGCAGCGCGGTCCGCCTTCGCCAGATGCTGCAGCAATATTTCACCTTTCCCGTGCGCGTCGATGAGCATGTCCCGACCTGGCTGGAATTCGACCCCGAGGACATCAAGGGCCTTGGCAAGGGCGGTGCCCTTGGCCGCGACATGTATCTTGGCTCGCGCGTCCGCTCGGTGAACGAAAAGATCTGCCTGCACCTGCATCTGCCCGATGTGGACGAATATCAGGCGTTTCTGCCCGGCAAGCGGCGCTATCAGCAGCTGTCCGACATCGTCTTCTGGTATCTGGGCAAAAGCCACGAGGTTGATCTGGCGCTGTCCCTGCCGCCCGACCAGATCCCCGGCGCGCAGCTGGGGGGCAGTCTGTCGCTGGGCTGGCTGGCCGCGATGAAGCCCGATGCGGCAAGCCCCAGCGACTTCATCGAGATCGCCCGCTTTCAACTGAACCCTGACGCTGAACTTCACTGAGGCCGAACATGACCGCAATTACGATTGAAAAATTCGCAGGCAAGATGAATCGCGCCGGCTATGACGCGTTCCTGCAGGCGATGCGGCAGGCGCGGGGCGACGGGAACCGCAATGTCGAGCTGGTGCATTGGCTGTTTCATGCGGTCTCGAACCAGAATTGCGACATCTCGGTCACGCTGCGCGAGCTGGGTCTGGATCGCGGCAAGGTGCTGAAGGATCTGGACGCGGCGATGGCCGCGCTGCAGAAGAACGTGACCGAAACCCCCGGCATTGGCGAAAGGCTGGCCGATGCGCTGAACCACGCCTGGACCTATGCGACGCTGTTCTTCGGTGAGGCGCAGATCCGCACCGGGCATCTGCTGGTCGCGCTGCTCAATGATTTCGCGCTGAACCGGGCGCTGCTGGAATGTTCGCGCGTGTTCGGTGAAATGTCCGCCGAGCAGATCGGGAAAGAGGCGCGCACCCTGTGGGCCGGGTCCGAGGAAGAGGACATGCGCCCGATGGATGGCTCGGGCCTTGCCGCGCCGGGTACGGGGGGCGCTGCCGGGCCGGGCGCGTCGACGGCACTCGGCCGCTTCTCGGTCGACATGACGGCGCAGGCCGCTGAGGGCAAGATGGACCCGGTCGTCGGGCGCGATGACGAAATCCGGCAGGTCATCGACGTGCTGATGCGCCGCCGCCAGAACAACCCGATCCTGACCGGCGAGGCGGGCGTCGGCAAGACCGCCGTGGTCGAGGGCTTTGCCCAGAAACTGGCCGCGGGCGAGGTGCCCCCGGCGCTTCAGGGCATGCGGCTGCACATGCTGGACATCGGCGCGATGCAAGCCGGGGCCAGCATGAAGGGCGAGTTCGAGCAGCGCCTGCGCTCGGTCATCGACGAGGTGCAGGCCAGCCCCACGCCGATCATCCTTTTCATCGACGAGGCGCATACGCTGATCGGCGCGGGCGGCTCGGCCGGGACGGGGGATGCGGCGAACCTGCTGAAACCGGCGCTGGCACGGGGGACGCTGCGCACCATTGGCGCGACGACCTGGGCCGAATACCGGCAGTATTTCGAAAAAGACCCCGCGCTAACCCGGCGTTTCCAGCCCGTCACCGTGGATGAGCCCGATATCGCCACCGCCTGCTATATGATGCGCGGCCTGCTGGGCCCGATGGAGGCGCATCACAAGGTCCGCATCTCGGATCAGGCGGTCGAGGCGGCGGTGAAGCTGTCGGCGCGCTATCTGCCCGCGCGGCAACTGCCCGACAAGGCGGTGTCGCTGCTGGACACGGCCTGCGCGCGGGTGGCGGTCAGCCAGTCCTCGATCCCCGCGCGGGTGGGCGATCTGCAGGCCCGCATCGCCGCGCTGGATGTCGAGATTTCTGCCAAGACCGCCGCGCGTGAGCTGGGCGAGGCCGATGAGAAGCGGCTGGCCGAGGCCGAGGGGCAGGTGGCCGCCCTGCGCGACCAGCTGGCCGAGTTGCAGCAGGCCTTCGAGGCCGAGAAGGGCATTGTCGAGAATATTCTGGCGCTGCGCCAGCGGCTGGCCGCCGAGGCGGGCGAAGAGACTGACCCCGAGACCCTGCGCGCGGACCTCGCCGCAGGCATGGGTCAGCTTGAGGCGATCCATGCCGATGAGCGGATGATCTATCCGCATGTGGACGATCAGGCCGTGGCCGCCGTTATCAGCGACTGGACTGGCATCCCGGCGGGGCGCATGGTGGCCGATGAATTGCAGGCCATTCTGGGCCTTGCCGACAATCTGCAGGAGCGCGTGATCGGTCAGGATCTGGGGCTTCAGACCATCGCCCGCCGGGTCGAGACCGCACGCGCAGGCCTGGGCAACCCCGAAAAGCCCATCGGCGTCTTCATGCTCTGCGGCCCCTCGGGCGTCGGCAAGACCGAGACGGCGCTGGCGCTCGCCGAGGCGCTTTACGGCGGCGAACAGAACGTCATTACAATCAACATGTCCGAATTCCAGGAGGCGCATTCCGTCAGCCTGCTGAAAGGCGCGCCTCCCGGCTATGTCGGTTACGGCGAGGGCGGTCGCCTGACCGAGGCCGTGCGCCGCAAGCCCTATTCGGTCGTCCTGCTGGACGAGATGGAAAAGGCCCATCCCGACGTGCATGAGCTGTTCTTCCAGGTCTTCGACAAGGGCCGGATGGAGGATGGCAATGGCCGCCCGATCAACTTCCGCAACACGCTGATCCTGATGACCTCGAACGTCGGCACCGATTCGATCATGCGTCTGGCCCCCGACGGGGCGACGGCGGATGAGGCCGCGCTGGACGAGGCGCTGAAGCGCGATCTGCTGGACGTCTTCCCGCCCGCGCTTCTGGGCCGGATCATCACCGTCCCCTATGTGCCGCTGAGCCGCGAGGTGCTGTCGGGCATCGCGACCCTCAAGCTGCGCTCGGTCATGCGGCGGATGCAGGACTCGCATGGCACCGCGCTGCTCTGGGGGCAGGATGTGATCGACCATATCGTCGAGCAATGCCGCGACCCCGACAGCGGCGGGCGCATGGTCGACAATATCATCACCAACTCGATCCTGCCGGACCTGTCGCGGCAGGTGCTGGGCAAGATGGTCTCGGGTCAGCCGATGACCGATGTCACCATCCGCACGCAGGACGGCGGCTTCTCCTATGAGTTTGGCTGATCAGCGCACGTAGATGCTGGTGATCCCGATCATCGCCTCGGGTCCCAGCTCTGCCTCAAGCGCGGCGAAGAAGGGCTCGGCCAGTTCGCCCGCGCGCTGCGCCACCGTCTGCGGCCGGGTCGGGGTCGCCAGCGCCAGCAGGATCTGGTTCGTGTCCCGCGCCGCGCCCATCCGCGCGACCGGGACGTCAAAACTGGTCGTCCCCGCCGAGGAGATCAGGAACCGGCGCAGGTCATGCACGGTGCCATTGTCGTCGATCATCAGCAGGGTGGTGTAATAGCCGGTGCTTCCGCTGATCCGGCCCCGCAACGGGTTGCCGCTGGCGATGTCCTGCGCCTCAAGCTGGAAACCCAGCCCAAAGACCGGATAGCGCGCATCGTTGCGGGCGAAGGAAATCGCCGGGCATTGCCGCTGGTCGATCAGCGTGGCGGCCTGCGTCACCGGGGTCGACAGCCCCTCGGTCAGGTCGCGCATCAGCGCCGAGATCTGCCGGTCCGAGGCCGCCAGCACGCCCAGTTGCAGCTCATCCTCGCCGCGCATGGCGGGCAGGGCCAGCAGGCAGGGCTCGGTCAGCTGGTTGCGAATGCGCTGGAACAGCTCGACCAGACGCGGGTCGGCCTCAGCCTGACTGTCGACGGCAGGCTGCTGCGGGTCAGGGGCGGGCGTTTCGCCGCCGTTCTCGGTGCTTTCCGGGCGGGCTTGAGGCAATGCAGGAATGTCGCGCGACGGATCCAGCAATGAGGTCAGCACCTGCGGCTCTTCTGCCGAGGGCTGTGCTTGCGGGCTGGCGGGGGTCTGGACAGCGGTCAGATCGGGACCGGGCAGGGCTTCGGTTGTCAGCACCGGCGCGCTGACCTCGGGCGAGGGTTGCAGCGCGCTGACGTCGATCTGCATGGTGGTTGGCGGCGGATCTGCGGTGAACTGGAAGGACGGCCGCCAGATGACGGCGGCCAGCGCCGCCGAATGCAGCGCGATCGACAGCGCTCCGGCCAGGCTCCACAGCCCTTTCTGCGGCGTCGTCCCGATCATCCGGCCCCACCCTCGCGCAGCGAGACCAGCCGGATGTCATAGCCCGCCAGTTCCGGCCGGGCCAGGGTCTGCAACAGCAGCTCGGCCGGGGCGTCGCGGTCCAGCATCAGATAGACCGTTTCCCCGGCGGGGCCGAGGACCGAGCCCAGCAACTCGGGCGAGATCGGCGTGCCGCCCAGCAGCCATTCATCCGCAGACTGCACGACCAGCACGTTCGAGGGGATCTGCGCGCCGGTCAGCTGATCCGTCCGGGGCAGGCGGACATTGCCCTGCGTCACGACCTCCTGCCCGATCAGCATGAAAAAGAAGATCAGCAGAAAGACGATATTCACGATGGCCAAAGAAATATCTCCGGCGGCGCGGCGCTTGCGCAGGGGGGGAAGCTTCAGCGCCATCAGACCCTGCCATCCGCGATCTGGACCGAGGCGATGCCACGCGCCGACAGCAGCTCCAGCACGTTGACGACCTCCTGCACCCGCACCTTGGGGCGGACGACGATCAGCACGTGCTGCGTGCCCTGTGCGGCGGTCACATCGGCCAGCGCCTGCAGCTTGTCCGGGCCGAAGCGCTGCCCGCGCGCGGTCACGCCATCGGTGTTCAGCGTCCAGATGGCCGTCACGCGCGGCTGGGCAAGGCTGTCATCGGGCGCGGCACCGTCATCGGTGGTGGCCTGAGCAGGGGCATCGCTCGCCACCGCGCCGGTCTTGATCGACAGGATCGAATAGGCCGTCAGATTGGTCGACAGCATGAAAAAGACCAGCAGCTGGAACATCACATCCGCCAGCGGCAGGAACGAGAACCGATAGTTCGGCGTCCTTTTGGGCAGTTCAAGCCGCGTGGTCCCCGCCATTCGCCGTCACCGCGCCGCCTTGGTCACGCGGCCATGGATCGCCGCCGAGATCACCATTTCGATGGACAGACGCTCATCCTCGATCCGGCCTTCCAGCCAGGTGCCGATGAAATAGGCGATCAGCGCGATGGCCAGCCCCGCCGCCGTGGTGGTCAGCGCGGTCCAGATCCCGTTGGCCAGCAGCCGGGGGTCGGTCACCTCCTGGCTGAGGGCAAGGTTGCTGAACGCGTCGATCATGCCGATGACGGTGCCCAGAAGGCCCAGCATCGGCGCCATCTGCACCACCGCCTCAAGCAGGCGCATGCGCGTGCCCAGCTGCGCGAGTTCAACCAGTGCGGCCTGCCGGGCCAGCTCCTCGCCATAGGCGGGGTCCGAGGGCCGCGCGCGCAGGCCCGACATCACCGCCGCCAGCACCCGGCCCAGCACCGATTGCGCCGATCCGGCCTTGCGCTGCGCCTCATCCGGGCGGCCGTTCAGCCAGTCGTCAAGGATCCCCTCGGCCTGTTTCTGGCGACCCAGACCCATGCGCGAGAACTGGATCAGCTTGAACAGCACCACCGTCAGCATCATCACCGACAGGGCCGCAAGCGCCGCGAAAACCGCGATCGAGGACAGGGGCTGGGCCCAGAGCCATTCCAATGACATGCCGCCGCCCGTGCCTAGATGCCGAATTCGATGTCGGTGCGGGCCTGCGTGGCCAGCCCGTCAAGGCAGGCCGCGCGCTTGTCGCTGTCGTCATCGCCCGTGCATTCGGCCACGTCATTGATGACGATGCGGCCGATCTTGCCGCAGGTCCGGTCGGGCAGCGAGAAGACGGCGACCTTGGTCTTGCCCGCAGTCATCGCGCCGAAATCGAGGATCGGCAGCGATTGCACCACGCCCGCGTCGTCAAAGATCGCGACCTGCCAGGCGGCGCGCTTCAGCCCGCTGTCCAGCCGGTTGGTGGTGACCACGGTCAGTTGGCATCCACCCTCGGCCGTGTCGACGGCGCTGTTCAGCTCGAGGAAGATCTTGCCATCGGGGGCGGCAGTCGCCTCTTGAGCATGGGCGAGGGGGGCGATGCAGGACAGGCACAGTCCCATGGCGAAGGCCGTCGCGTGGCGCATGAAAGATCCTTTCCTGGGATCAGCGGGATACGCCGATCATGTTGCTGGTCGAAGCCGGGTCGGTTGGCGGGGCCGCTGGGGACCCGTCCGCCATCTGATGCGAAACCGCACCGCGCTGCAATGGCAGCAGGTGGCTGGCCGAGGCGTCATCGGGCATCTGCATGGTGGGCACATCGGTCAGATGTTCGCGCATCGCCTCTTCCCGGATGCGCTGCATCCCGGCCAGGCTGTCGCCAGAGCCGGGGCGGCCATGAATGATCAGCGGCATCGCGGCAGGGCCGTCCTCTGCGGGCGCGATCTGGGCGGGGCGGGTGGCCGCAGCTTCGGCCCGGATCACCTCGGCCCGGATCACCACGGGGCGGGTGACGCGTTCGACGGCGACCGTGGCGGCGGGCGTCGCATCGGGCTTGGCCGAAAGCTTGGTCAATGCGGTCGCAAAGCCCAGCGTCGCCGCGACGGCAATCGCGACTGCGCCTGCGTAAACTATGGGTTTCGTGACCATTTCGATCTATTCTCCTGCCACGCAATTAGCATGGCAGACATTTCAGAACAATGAACCAGAACGACGGCCAGCCATGAGGCGATCACTTTCCGCAGCCCTTGCCCTGACGATTTTCGGTGCCGCCCCGGCCATGGCGGCGCTGCGTCTGTGCAACCAGTCCTTCGACGTCCTGAACATCGCCATGGCCGAGCCGCGCGAGGGCGGATTTATCACGCGCGGCTGGTGGCGCGTCGCCCCGAATCAATGCGCCACGCTGGAGCGTGAGCTGCTGCGCTCACGCTATTATTACGTCTTCGCCTCGGATATTTTCGGTCGCGAGGCGCTGGCGGGCTCGATCCCCATGTGCGTCGCGACCCAGCGGTTCGAGATCGAGGGGCAGGAAGATTGCCTGCTGCGCGGCTATCTGGACGCCCGTTTCCTTGAGGTCGACACGCAGGAACAGGACAACTGGACCGTGTTCGTCAGCCCCCGGCCACAATAGCGCGGCGCGGTGACGAAACTTGGAACTGGGGGCCGTGGCTGGTATGGATGGGGCCGTAAACCTGATATCGCAACCGCGCAGGATTGAATGAAACCAGGCGCGCTGATCTTGGCAGCAGGCGCGGTGATGGCCGCCCATGCGGGCATGGCCTCCGAGGTCGATGTCCTTGCCCCCGGCTTGCCTGAAGCGTTCAGCACCCTGCCGGGCGTGCGGCTGGTCCAGCCTGAAGACGGGGTCGAGGTGCTGGCCCGCACGATCTATCTGGACGATCCGGCAGCGCTTGAGGGCCTGGGCGATCTGCCCCCGGATGCGCTGGTGGTGGTCAACGATTGCGGCTGGGACCGGCCTTTCGCGGAAATGCGCGCCGATCTGCGCGCGCGCGTCGCCAGCCCCTCGGGCAGCTGCGACACTGATGAGGTCTCGCGCCGCGCGGCCTCGGCTTTGGCGGCAGATGCAGGGCAGCAGGCGGCGGATCTGCAAGCGGCGGGCTTTCGCATCCATAGCCCGGCCCGCGCGGCTGTCGCGCCGGTGCTGGACACCAGCATCGTCATCTCGGCGCTGCCCGGAAATGCGGTGATCCTGGCCGCCGAAGCGCCGCAGGCGGTGGTCGTCCCGGCCTCGCTGGGGCCCGCGCCCGTGGGCCAGCAACCGCGCCGCGCCGGCCTTCCCGAGCCCTCGATCATCGTCGGAGAGCTGGCAAGCCTCATCGGTCGCGACCAGCGCGGCCCGCTGGGCGTGCCCTATGCCATCCGCGAGCGGATCCGTGTCCTCGACCCGGCGCTCTTCCAAAGCATGCTGGAGGGCGGGGCCTTCGACCCGTTGCCCGACCAGATGGCAGTGGCGCTGCAGACCGAGCTTCAGCGGATGAACTGCTATGGCGGGACGGTCGACGGCAGCTGGGGGCAGGGGTCGATCACGGCTCTCGGGCGCTATTTCAGCACGCTGGGGGCAGCGAATGCCTCGACCACCCCCGATCCGGCGCTGTTCCGGGCGATTGCCCTGAACCCGGATGTGGAATGCCCGCAGGTGGCCCCGGCGGTTGCCGCAACGCCCGCGACCCCGCGCAGCACGCCGCGCGCGACGCAGGCGGCCTCGACCCAACGCACGCCCGCGGCGCGGCAGCCAAGCCAGCCCGCCGCTGCCTCGACCGCGCGTCGGCCGCAAACGTCGGCCGAGCCCGCACAGCCCGCCGCGCCTGCCGGGACGCGCTGGAACATGAACCCGCGCGGCTCTGGCATGTACCGCTAGGCGCATGACCGAGGTCGACCCCAGATTCCGCCAGATGGGCCGGGGCGCGCGCCAGCGACGCCGACGGCAGGGGATGCTGCGCGCCCTGCTGGTGCTGCCGGTGATCGCGCTGGCAGGTGGCTGGCTGTGGTCGCGGATGGACGTGCCGCCGCTTTCGGGCGGCGCGGATTTGGATGAGCAGTTGACTCAGGTCGGATCGGAATTCGACATCGCGCCGGTGGTGCGCGGCGACACCTTCACCGATATCCCCGGCGATCCGCTGATCATTCCCAGCCCCGAACAGGGCGAGGCGCGCAAGGGCAAGGACCTGCCCGCGCCCCCGGCGCTGGCTGCGGCGCGTCACGCCAGCCCGCCGCCCGCGATGGTCACGGTGATGCGCGACGATCTGGTGCCGCGCGACCGCAGGCTGGTGGCGGCGCTTCCCTCGACCCGCGAGGAATTCGCGCTGTTTCAGGCCGAGCGCGGGCGCGACACCGTGGTGAACGCCAGCTTATTGCCGCAGGTGGCGGGCGATCCCGCCGGGCAGTTGGCCGATGGTCAGGCGCAAGTGTCCGGCGTCGCCCTGCTGCGCGGGGCCGAGCTGCGCCCGGCGCTGTGGCGCGACATGATCCTTGAGACGACGCGAACCAGCAGCATTGCCGAATTGTTGCAGCAGAACGGCATCGACGGATTGCAGGCGGAATCGCTGTCGCGTCGCATCGCCCAGCAACTGGCGCTGGAGGATGAGCAGATCGCCGCAGGCTCGGTTCTGGCGCTGCGCTATCGCATGCAATCGGGTCAGCATCAGGTGATGCAGATCTCGCTTTACGCGCCGCAGGGGTTCGTGGGGTCGCTGGCCATGTCGGCCTCGGGGCAGCTGGTGCCCGGGGCGGATGCCTGGGCGGGGCAGCCGATCCTCAGCGATCTGATGGCGCGCAGCGAGACGCGGGGGCCTGCGGTCCAGCAGCGCCTGCTGGACGTGATCTATTCGGCGGCGCTACGCCACGATATCCCCTCCGAGGTCATCGGCAATGCGCTGGCGATGATGTCGAAGATCCACGATCTGGACGGTTTCGCGGATGAGCGTGACAGCCTGACGATGATCCTCGCGCCCGATCCGGCGGGTCAGACGCCCGAGATCCTTTATATCGGCGTCAGCGGGCCCTCGGGCGACAAACCCTGCTATGTGGTCCCGGCCAAGACCGAGGGGTTCGAGTGTTTCGCCCCCGGCGCGCGCGTGCAGGTGCGCGCAGGCGGGACCGAGCTTCAGCCGCCCGTCGCGGGCGTCCTGACGCAACGCTTCATCCCGCCCGAGCAGGACAGCCACCCCGATGCCGCGAAGGCCATGGCGGGGCGCGGCACGGTGGTCTGGTCGGCGCCGCAAGACAGCCCGGTCCAGCTGGTGGCGGCGGGTCGCGTGACGGCGGTCTCGGGCAAGTCCGAATTCGGCACGTTGGTCGAGGTGGCGCATCCGAACGGCATGATCAGCCGCTATGCCGGGCTGGGTCAGCTGGACCCCGGCGTCAAGCTGAACGCCGAGCTGTCGCAGGGGGCGGCGCTGGGGAAGGTGGGCGTGCCCATCGGCCTTGATCGCCCGGGCCTTGTCTTCCAACTGCTGGAGAAAGGTCAGCCCGTCGATCCGATGCCCTACCTCAGCGGGCCGGGCGAGGTGCTGGCCTCGGACGCGATCGAGACGCTGATCGGGCGCATCATTCATGTCGAAAGCGGTGGCGTGGCCCATGCCCGCAACCCGCTGTCGACCGCGACCGGGCTGGGGCAGTTCATCGAAAGCACCTGGATGCGGATGATGCGCAGCTATCGCCCGGATCTGGTCGCCTCACTGTCGCCGCGCGATGTGCTGGACCTGCGGCTGAACCCGGACCTCTCGCGCCAGATGGTGCGCCATCTGGCTCAGGAAAACGAGGCCTATCTGCGCGCGCGCGGCCACGACATTTCAGCCGGGCGGCTGTATCTGGCGCATTTCCTGGGTCCGGCGGGCGCAGATACCGTGCTGCGCGCGGACCCTGCGGCCTCGGTGGGCGAGGTGATGGGCGGCGCGGTCGTTTCCGCCAACCCGTTCCTGCGCGGCTATAGCGTGCAGAACCTGCGCGACTGGGCCGACCGCAAGATGACCGGTGCCCGCAGCGCAGCGGGCAGCAGCGGGGCAGTGGTCGAGGTCGTGCCCATCTCGGCCGAGGTGCGCGCCTTCATGGAGGCCATCGACAGCCTGCAAAAGCAGGCACAAGGGTGACGCGACGGAAAAAAATGCCGGATTAGGGGCTGTTGTCTTGTAATTTAGACAATTGGACGGATTATGTCTTCTCGTGATGCCTGATGGCATATCCCAATTTATCCCTGGTGCCGATCGTCGAGATGTCAGTGTTCAATTTGCCGTGCCTTTCCCGCCTTTTCCTGACAACCGCGTTGATCTCGATGACACCGCTTCTGGTCGTGACCCGTGCAGGCGCACAGGAGTTCACGCTTGACCAGGATGTGGTCGACGACCGCGAGGGCGACTGGGATCACGACAGCGCAACCTGGACCGACAGCAGCGGGCAGACCGGGCAGGTCCTTCCGAATAACGGAACTGCCACGGCAGTCCTGCAATATTTCACGCCGAACAATTCGAGCGACCGGGTCGTTCTTGAGGTCTCGAACTCATCCGTGCTGGTGCCCGGGATCATACGGACCGAGGGCAACTATACCCTGAGGCCGAATAATAACGGCAGCAGCAGTGGCACGCTGGGTGACGGAACGATCCAGACTGCGGCCAACCCTCTGGTGTTCCAGACGCTCGACACCGGTTCGTTGATCGTCGAGACGCGGGTGCAGGGCAATATCCGCATCGTGGGATCGGGCGAGCTTCGCTTCTCGAACCGCGATCGTTTGAACCTTGAGTCGATCACCGTCGCCGGGAGTGGAAACTTCCTGTCCGAGGGTCGCAACAGCGGCACGCTGGCCAATAGCGGCAGGACCGAATTGCAGCGTGGTCATGACGGTGTCGTGACCAACCGTGGGAACATGCAGTTCCGTGGGGATCTGGACGGGTTGGTGCTGGAATCCGGCATCGCCACCACGACCGGGAATACCAGTATCGACGCGGCCTATCTGACCAACGCCCAAGCCTCCACGCTGAACATCGAGCAGGGCACTTTCTCCCTTACCGGCACACCCGGAGCCACGCCCCGGGCCCTGACGAATGAAGGAACCACCACGATCGGGTCGAATGGCACCGTTCAGGTGCGTGTGGAGAACAGGGGCACGCTGAACCTGAACGGCGGCTATGTGAATGGCAACGTGATCAACCTGAACAGTGCCACACCGAATCAGCCTGGTGGCATTGCGAATCTGTCGGGAGAAGTTCGATTCCAGCTGAGCAATGAATCGAATGCAACGCTGACGACCAACGGAAACCTTCGCTCCACAACGGTCATAAATGCCGGGACCTTCACCGTTAACCAGGGGAATACCCTGACGGCGACAGGGCCTGCCGGAACCGAGAACACCTCATCCGGCACGCTCAATGTCCTGAATGGCACGGTCGAGGGTCTGGTCAGGAACTCGGGCATCATCAACGCCCGGGGCGAATTCGCCAATACGCTGGAAAATGCCGGCGCGCTCTATGCCACGGGCCTGCTGACCATCGATCGCCTGACAACCAGTGCCGGTGCGACGGTGGCCCAGGGTTCGCGCATCACCGTGGGGCAGGGGAACCGGCTGCGGCTGAACACGAACCTGACCAACACCGGCGTCACCGCCTTCGACGCCAGCGGCAATGCCGTTCAGACCATGACCATCGGCGGGACGCTTGAGTTCCGGAACGGCGCCTCGCAACTGACGAACAGCGCCTTCAACCGGCTGGCGCTGAACAATGGCACGATCCTTGGCAATGTCGTCAACAACGGCAGCATGGTGGCCAACGGTGAGGTCTCGGGCAATCTGTCGAACAACCAGAGCTTTTCCACGCAAGGTAATCTGAGGGTCGGCAGCCTGACCAACCGTGGCGTGGCCGAAATCGGCGTCGCAGGCGCGGGGGCCACAGGTCACAACCTGACGCTGACGAATGGTTCGGCCGAAAACATGGGCACGATGATCGTCAACGGCATGGTCACCGGCGCTGTGAACAACCGGGCCGGAAGCTCGGTGGGCACGCTGACGCTGGCGGGTGGTCGCGTCAACGGAACCGTGACGAACGAGGGCACCTTCAGCGGAATCGGTCAAATCGATGGCACGCTGAGAAACAGCGGTGCAGGAACGGTCAGCACCAACGGCACGCTGAACGTAGGCGCGATGTCGAACAGCAGCACCGTGACTGTTGGGAATACCGGCAGGATCAGCGCGGGTACCACCGGCAGCATCGAGAACACCGGGAGCGGTCAGATCACCGTCGGGGTCGCGGGTACGGCGGGCGGCGGGACGCTGGCGGGCAACGTCAACAACAGAAACAACGGCCTGATCACCGTCAACGGCGGCCGCATCAATGGCGGCGTGACGAACCGGAACAATGCCGACATCGTGCTGAATGCCGGGACCATCGCGGGCAATATCTCGAATTCGGGCAATGGCGCGACGCTGACCTTCAACGCGGGCTCATCGGTCGAGCGTGGCGCGAACGGAGAGCGCACGCTGGAAAACTCGAACAGCGGCGTGGTGACGGTCAACAACAGCGTGATCAATGCCGATGTGACCAACTCGGACAATGGGCAGTTGAACCTGAACGGTGCCACCATCGGCGGCAATGTCGAGAACAATTCGAACGGTGTGCTGAACATCGCCTCCAATTCCTCGATCACGGGCAATCTGGTCAACAACGCGCTGATCGATTCCAGCGCGACGACCGGCAGTGTCACGCTGTCAGTGTTGAACGGCACCTTCACGAACAATGCCAGGGTGCAGTCGTCGAACGGAGCATTCCTGTATATCAATGCCGCGACCCTGGAGTTCGGCGAGAACTCGGATGTCGACAACGACAATGTGAGGCTTAGGGGCAACGTGCTGAACCGCGGCACGATGAACTATAGCACTGACGGTGCACTGGAGAACGGCGGGCTTACCAACGCCCCCACAGGTACGGTAACCGTTTCGGCGAACTTGAATGGCAACCGCTACAATATCGCCAACCAGGGGACTTTCCACGTCACGACTGACCCGAACTCGGTCGGCGTGTTGCACAACGTCAATATGCTGACGAACAGCGGTAGCTTCACCATCGATGCCGGGACCTCGGTTTCGGCGACGCAGATCAACAACGTGGCGGCGCCCGGCCGGAACGTGGTGATGCGGGTCGGCGGTACAGTGAACTCGGCCAATGTGATGAACAACAGTGCCACGATCATGATGACCGGCGGCACGGTGAACCCAGGCATCCGGAACGCAGGCGTGCTGCAGGGCACCGGAACGCTGGCCGGGCTGGTCACCAACACGGCTGCGGGCACGGTCAACGTCGGCGGTCAGCTGACCTTCAACCAGACCCTGCAGAACAACGGTACGGTCAACATGACCGGCGGGCGGCTGGTCGGCAGTGTCGTGAACACCCGCACGGTGCAGGGGCAGGGCACGATCACCGGAACACTGGAGAACCGAAGCTCGGTCATCGCGCAGAACGGCACGCTGACCGTCGGCACGCTGGTCAACAACGGCACCACGACGGCCGGAGCCGGTGGCGTTCTGGCCTCGACGAATGCGATCCAGAACAACCGCCGGTTGGAAGTCGCGACCGGAGGTCGGGTGCAGGCCGCTGTCCAGAACAATCGGGGCGCAACCGTCGCGATGCAGGGCGGCACCGCTGTTGGAGCCATCACCAACGCCGGGACCGTGCAGGGCTATGGCCTTGCGCAGACGATCAACAACACGAACACCGTCACGGCCAGCGGCGGCACGCTGCGGGTCACGAACCTGACGAACGCGGCCTCGGGCAATCTGCGCGCCGAAGCGGGCGGGACGCTGGCCTCGGTCAACCGGCTTGAGAACCTGGGTTGGGTCACGCTGCTGGGCGGCACGGTCGACATGGACATCGACAACCGCAACAACCTGCGTGGCGCGGGCACGGTCGCCGGGCGCGTCGACAACACCGGCACGGTCACCTCGACCGGGGCGCTGGCGATTGAAAAGCTGGCGAATACCGGCACGGGCACCGTGAACGTGCAGACCGGCTCGCGCCTCTCGTCCGAGCAGCTGCTCTGGAACAGCGCGCGCGTCAATGTTGCGGGCACGCTTGCGGCGAATGTGCAGAACACCGGCGCGGGCCGGATCGAGCTGGAATCGGGTACGATCAGCGGCACCGTGGCCAATGGCGCGACGCTGGTCGGCACCGGTACCATTGACGGGCGGCTCTTCAACACCGGAACCGCGACCATCGGCGGCAGCGTCACGAATATCGACAACCGCAACGCGCTGGTGGCGTCGGGGCGGCTTGAGGCCGGGACGCTGAACAACAGCGGCACGGTGACAGTCGGCACCGGCAACCGCCTGGCTGTGACCGGCGCTTTTGAGAACCGTCAGGACGTCGTGCTGGCGGGCGGCGTGATCGAGGCGGATCTGTCGAACCGGGGCCGCCTTTTGGGAACCGGAGCCATCACCGGCACGCTGACGAACCGCGGCACGCTGGACCTGGACGGCGTCATGCAGGTCGGCGCGCTGCGCAACCTTGCGACCCTGACCGTCGGCACCGGCAACCAGCTGAATGTGTTGGGGTCCTCGGTCAACAGCGGCACCGTGCAACTGGCCGGAGGCATTCTGAACGGCGCGCTGGTCAACAACGGCAATCTGCGGGGCGCGGGGCGGATCACCGGGCAGGTGACGAACAACCAATCGGCGCAGGTGGCCGCGAATACTGTGCTGTCGCTTGACCGGGGCATGATCAACAACCGTGACGCCGTCGTCGCCGGTGAGCTGCGCGGCAATGTCGACAACCGTGCGGGCGGGACGCTGCGCATGGCCTCGGGCACGATCACCGGCAATGTCACCAACGCCAGCGTCCTCAGCGGAACCGGCGCGATCACCGGCGTGGTGCGCAACTCGGGCACCATCCGTTCGCAGGGCGGGCTGACCTTTGGCCAGCTGATCAACGGCGTCGACCGGAATGAAGCCGGGGCAGGCGGCATTGATCGCGCACCGGGAGAGACCTTCCTGGGCACGCTGGTCATTGCCGAGGGCGATACCCTGCATTCCGACAACCCCGTGCTGAACAACGCAGGCGCTGGCCTGACGCTGAACGGCACGCTGGATGCCTCGCTCTGGACCGCAGGCACGGCCGAGCTTTACGGCCGGGTCACCGGCGACGTCGAATATGCGGGTGGCGCGCTGCGCTATAATGACCGCACCCAGATCGACGGCGCGCTGATGCTGGGCTCGAACTTCACGGTGGCGCGCGGCACGACGCTGCGTGCGGCGCAGACCATCGTCGGCGCGAACACCCAGCTTGCGCTGAACGGCACCGTGCAGGGCCAGCTGGTCAACCAGGGCCGGGTCGATATTCAGGGCACGCAGGGACGCGTCAACGGTCAGCTGATCAACAACAACACCATCAACATGTCGGGCACCGCCCAGCATGCCGGAGACGTGCTGACCACCGCAGGTCTGGCCGGAAACGGCACCTATGTGATGGATGTGGACCTGCGGAACATGGAATCGGACCGCATCGTCGTGCGCGGCGGGGCGGCGACGGGCTTTTACTACTTCGACCTGAACACCGTCAGCGATGCGACCTCGGGCCGGGTCGGACAATACACCACGCTTCTGGATGTCGATGACAGCCTTGGCAGCGCGAACAACTACACCTTCGACAGCAGCGGGGTCGATCTCTCGTCCGAGCGGATCGTCTTCTCGGTCGATCAGCTTGAGGGCAGCGGCGACCTTGCGGTCATCTCTCAGGTCAACCCGGCCATCGGCGCGCTGTTTGGCAACGTGGCGCTGACCCAGTCGCTGATCGGTTCGGTGATCAACCGCCCGACCAGCCCCTTCGTGACGGGCGTCGCCTATGATCCGGCGGCGAATCCCTGCAGCGTCGGCAGCTGGGGCCGCGCCATGGGCGGGCACGCCACGGCGAATGGCGCGACGGGCAACAGCGTCAGCCGCGTCAACAGCGAAATCAGCGCCGACTACTATGGTATGCAGGTCGGCACCGATCTGGCCTGTTTCGACAACCGCTTCGGCGGCTGGAACCTTGCCTTCGGCGTCGTCGGCGGCGTCAACCAGGGCAACACCTACCAGCCGGTCTATGCGGTCGATTCGACCAACTCGCAGCAGCTGACGCGCCAGCTGGCCAGCTATAACAAGACCGACTTCACCCAGACCTATGCCGGCGTCTACATGACGGCGAACCGGGACGCCTTCCAGGCGGACCTGCAGTACCGCCTTGAAAACACCGATTTCGAGATCAAGAACACCGCCGTCACCGGCACCGGGCTTGGGCTTTCGACCTCGGATTTCAGCAGCAAGGCCCAGACGCTCAGCGGCTCGCTGAGCTATGCCTTCCCGCTGGGCGAAAGCGGCTACACGGTCGTTCCGACGGCGGGCTTTGCCTGGTCGCGCTTCAGCACCGACTCGATCGACTTCGACGACGGCTACCGCATCGACTTCGAGGATGGCGACCGCAAGGTCGGCTTCGTGGGCGCCACGATTGCCCGGTCGTTCATCAACGAACGCGACAACTCGGCGCTTTATGCCTACACGACCGGCACCTATTACAAGGACTTCGCCGATCCGATGGTCTCGATCTTCTCGCGCGAAGGCAGCGCGGATGACTTCCCGGCGCAGCGCCTGACCTCGGACAACCTGAAATCCTATGGCGAGATCAGTCTGGGCATGAACTACGTCAAGATCATCGGCGGAAAGACCAAGCCGCGGCAGCTCAGCACCGGCGCACGCATCGATGCGCGCTTCGGCGACGGGCTGGACAGCATCGGCGTCAGCGGACAGTTCCGCTGGCAGTTCTGATCCCTCCTCGGGCGCCGATCCCCGGAACGGCGCCTGAGCGGTGTCGTTTCGTGGGATTGCCCGCAGTTTTCATCTTGGGCTATCAGGGTTTAAGACAGTCCGAAGTTTATTAGTGGGGCCGCCATATGTCCTGGTTCAGCAAGGTTGCCTGGAAAGAGGGGCTGTTCATGCAGCCCCAGCATCTGCAGCAGGCCGACCGCTATCACGAGCACCTGGTTCAGGCGCGCACCCAGGCGATCACCCCCTATCCTTGGGGCGTCAGTGAGCTGGCGATCGACCGCGACCAATGCCAGCAGGGCCATATCGCGCTGCGGGCGGCAACCGGGCTGATGCCCGACGGCACGCCTTTTGATGCGCCGGGAACCGGGCCGTTGCCGGTTCCGGTGCCCGTGCCCGACGATGCGGCGGGGCAGTTCATCTGGCTGACGCTGCCCGACATCTCGCCCAATGTGCGCGACGCGGCGCCCTATCACGACGAGGGCTCCAGCACCCGCTGGGGCATCGTGACCGAGACGGTCAGCGATTCCGCGTCCTCGATGCGGATCGAGCAGGTGCTGGAACTGGCCGTCCCCCGGCTGGAGCTTGCGGTGCGCAAGACCCCGCGCCCCGGCTATCAGAACCTGCGCCTTGCCCGCATCGCCGAGGTGCGCGACGGCGTGGTGACGCTGGACGAGACCTTCCCCCCGCCCGCGCTGGTCATTGGCGCGCATCCGCAGATTCTGGGCTATGTCACCCGCGTCATCGGCTGGATCGAGGCGCGGCTGGAAAGTCTGGCCCGCTATGCCGCCGATCCGACGGCCGGGGGCGGGATGCAGGCGACCGATTATCTGATGCTGATGGCGCTGAACCGCAACATCGGCGTGCTGCGGCATCTGTCGCGGACCTTCGCGATCCATCCCGAGATTCTCTATCGTTCGCTGATCGCTTTGGCCGGAGAGCTGACGACCTTCGACAACGGCAATCGCCACGCCGCCGATTACCCGGCCTATGACCACGAAAACCCGAAGGAAAGCTTCTCGCCCATCGTGGCGGACATCCAGCGCCTTCTGTCGCGCGATGTGGGCCGCGCCGTGCGCCTGCCGCTGCGGCAGGTCCGGCAGAACTCGTATCTGGCCGAGGTCTCGGATCGCAACCTGTTCCGCGAGGCGACCTTCGTGGTCGAGGTCGAAAGCGCCAAGCCGATGACGCAGGTGCAGTCGCAGTTCCCCGAACTCTGCAAGGTCGGCCCCAACACTCGCATGTCCGAGATCGTGAACAACAACCTTCCCGGCATCTGGCTTCAGCATCTGCCGAACCCGCCGCGCCAGCTGCGGGTGCTGTCCTCGAACGTCTATTTCCGGCTTGAGAAGAATTCCCCGCTTTGGCGCGAATTTTCGACCGCCCCCGCCATCGGGATGCATTTTGCGGGCGATTGGCCGGATCTGAAGCTTGAGCTTTGGGCCGTTCCGGAGCGGAGCTGATGCCAGCCGACAAGGACGATCAGGACAAGACCGTATTTGGGGGCCCGCAATCGGGGCGTGAGCCTGCACCCGGTCAGGGGCAGGGCGGGGCCTATCAGGGCTGGGGCCAGCCGCAGGGCGGTGCGCGTCCGCAGGGCGAGGATCGCACGGTGATCGGTGGTCCGGGCGGGGCGCATGGCTCTCCCTTCCCGTCACCGGGTGGAGCTGGTCCTTCGCCCTTTGGTCAGCCCCCTTACGGGCAACCGCCCTATGGTCAGCCGCCGTTCGGGCAACCCCATCAGCCGCCATTCGGACAGCCTCCTTTCGGACAGACGGGCAGCCTGCCCTTCGGCGCGCCTCCTGCACCGCCGCCCTATGGTCAGGCACCGGGCGGCTATCCCGGCACACCTTATGGCCAGCCCGGCCAGACGCCCTTCGGCCAACCCGGGGGTGCGCCCTCGGGCGCGGGCGGGCAGACCTGGCTGGGGGCACCGCCGCCCATGGACCCCTCGCGGATCGGGCGCGCACCCGGGCAGGACCAGCGCGGCTTCTTCCCCGACATCCGCCAGCCGCCGCAGCCCGAGCAATTCGCCTCGGCCCCGCGCATCCGGCTGGAAGAGGCGCTGCGCGTGCGCGAACTGGGCGCAGCCTCCTCGGCGAACCCGCTGCTGGCGGCGGCCGCGACGCTGCTGATCCTGCTGGGCCGCCTTCGCACCGGGCTGGTCGAATTGCAGGTCGGCCCGCTGATGGATCACGTCACGCGTGAGATCGACCGGTTCGAGCGCAATGCCCTGCTGGCGGGCGTCAACCCGCATGAGGTGCTGGTGGCGAAATACGCGCTGTCGGGCACGGCGGATGACATCGTCCAGAACCTTCCCGGCGGCGACCGCGGTAACTGGCAGCAATATTCGATGGTCGCGCGCTTTTTCCACAAGCGCGATTCCGGCGTCGGCTTCTTTCAAGAGGCTGAAAAGGCGATGCAGGCGCCGGGCCAGAACTACAACCTGCTGGAACTGATGCTGGTCTGCATGTCGCTGGGCTTCGAGGGGCAGTTTCGCACCATCCCCAATGGCGCGGTCGAACTGTCGCGCATCCGCAATGCGATTTACGAAAGCCTGCGCCGCGTCCATCCGCGCCCGGATGAGGATATCTCGGTCACCTGGCAGCCGGTGGTGCAGGATGGCGGGCGGCGCTTCTCGGCCATTCCGGTGCCGGCGGTCTTCGGCATCGCGGCGCTGTCGCTGGTCGCGATCCTTGCGACGTTGCTGACGCTCATCAACCGCGACGGGGCCGAGGCTGCGGAAACGCTGCGCGCCCTGCACCGCAACACGCCGGTGATTCAGGTCGACCGCAGCGTTCAGGCCGTGCCGATGGTCGTCAAGAACCCGCAGCTTGAGCGCGTCCGCAGCGCGTTTGCGCAGGAAATCAGCGACGGCATCGTCAAGGTCGAGCCGAAGGGCGATTTCATCGCCATCCGGGTCGGGAACCTGCAACTGTTCGACACCGGCTCATTCAAGGTGAAAGAGGGCTTTGCCGCGCTGGCGACCCGCATTGCCGAGGTGCTGAACACCGAAGGCGGCCCCATCGCGATCGAAGGCCATACCGACAATGTGCCCATGTCCGGGCGTGGCCGGTTCAAGAACAATTATGAGCTTTCCGCCGCCCGCGCCGAAGCCGTGGCCGAGGTCATCAAGCCGCTGCTGACCGATGCGGCGCGTGTCCAGACCGTCGGCAAGGGCGAGGATGAACCCGTGGCCGACAACGCCACGCCCGATGGGCAGTCCGAGAACCGCCGGGTCGAGATCCTTCTGGCGCGCGAAGGCACTTACGGTGGTGCCGCAGCGGAGGGCCAGCCCGCTGAGGCCGCGCCCCAACCCGGTGCTCAGCCCGAAACGGAGACGGCGAATTGAATCTGTTCGGTTTCTATGTGCGGTTTCCCTCCTGGCGCCGGAATGCCTGGTGGCGTCGACTGGTGATGGCTCTGGGCCTTGTGGCCCTGTGTCTGGCGATCTGGTTCGGCGGCCCGATGACCGGGTGGGAGCCTGCATCGCGCGTCAGCCTGCGTGCGGGGCTGATCGGGGTGATCCTTGGCATCACGCTGCTGGTCTTCTTGCTGCGCTGGCGCAGGCGGGTGCGGGCCGCGCGCGAGATCGAAGAGGCGCTATTGCCGGTCGAGCCGCAGGGCGACGCCAAGGTGCTGGCCGAAAAGATGCAGGGCGCACTGTCCGTCCTGAAGAAATCGGGCGGCGCGACCACGCTTTACGACCTGCCCTGGTATGTCATCATCGGCCCGCCCGGCGCGGGCAAGACCACGGCGCTGGCGAACTCGGGCCTTGAGTTTCCGCTGGCGCAGGATCAGGCGATTGCGGGCTTCGGCGGCACGCGCAACGTCGATTTCTGGTTCGCCGAGGATGCCGTGCTGATCGATACGGCCGGGCGCTATACAACGCAGGACAGCGACAGCACCGCCGACAAATCCAGCTGGACCGCCTTCCTTGACCTGTTGAAGCGGACCCGGCCCAACCGGCCGATCAACGGGGTGATCCTGTCCTTCTCGGTCGAGGAGCTGATGCAGGGCGATGCGGCCAGCCTTGCGGCGCATGCCGAAACCGTGCGCGCGCGTCTGGCCGAGCTGCATGAGCAGCTGAAGATTGATTTCCCGGTTTATGTGATGTTCACCAAGGCCGACCTCATCGCCGGTTTCCGTGAATATTTCGCCAGTTTCAGCCTGAACCGGCGGAAGCTCGTGTGGGGCGTGACCTTCCAGACCAAGGACCGCAAGGCGATCACGCATGAGGCGGTGCCCGCCGAGTTGGACCGGCTGGTGGCGCGGCTCTCGGATGAGATCATCGACCGCCTGTCCGAGGAACCCGACGGCGTCGCCCGCATCGCGATCTTTGGCCTGCCGGGGCAGATGGCGCTTCTGCGCGACAATCTGGCCGATTTCATGCGCCGCGTCTTCGAGCCCACGCGCTACAAGACCAATGCCATCCTGCGGGGGTTCTATTTCACCTCGGGCACGCAAGAGGGCACGCCCATCGATCAGGTGCTGGGCGCGATGGCGCAGCCGGGCACGCCGGGCGGCTTTGCCTCGGGCTTCATGTCGGGGCGCGGCAAAAGCTATTTCATCTATGGCCTGCTGCGCGACGTGATCTTCCCCGAACAGGGCTGGGTCTCGCATGACCGCAAGGCGGTGCGGCGCGCGCTGCTGCTGCGCACGGCGGCGCTTGGTGCGATTGCGGTGATGCTGCTGGGCGGCGCGGGGGTGCTTGGCTACAGCTATTGGAAGAACCTGACGCTGGTGCGCACCGCCGAGGCCGAGGCGCAGGCCTATTCGCAGGCCGCCTTTGATGAGCTGCACCGCGAGGTGATCGACGACACCGACCTGCGGCCCGTTGCGCCTTTGCTGAACGATCTGAAGGAAATGCCCGCCGGTTACGGCGACAGTGAGGAGCCCAGATTCCTTGAAGGCCTGGGCCTTGGCCAGCGCGACCGCTTGGCCCGTGTCACGGTCGAGACCTATGCCGATGCGCTGGAGCGCATGCTGCGGCCACGGCTGATCCTGGATCTGGAGCACCGCATCCCGCAGATCATCGCCAGCGGCGACATGACGAACATCTACCGGGCGCTGAAGGTCTATCTGCTGCTGGGCAAGCAGGGCGAATCGACCGACGACCCGGCGATCCTCGCCTGGTTTGACCAGACCTGGCGCGAGGAATATCCGGGCCGCGCGGGGCTGGAATTCATCGATCAGCTGAAGGGCCATCTGCAGGCCATGCTGGAGCTGGACGACCGGCGCGAGATTCTGGTCGGTCTGGACCAGACCACCGTCGACCGCGCCCGCGCCGCCATTGCGCAGCTGCCCATGGACGAACAGGCCTATGCGATCATCATGGATGGCGCGCTGGCGGCGGGCCTCAAGGACTGGAACCTGGCCAGCGCCGTCGGCAATGGCGCGACCGAGGTCTTCGCGACCCGCGACGGCAGCGATCTGTCCTCGCTCAGCGTGCCGGGGCTTTACACCTACGAAGGCTTCTGGGGCTATTTCTTCGACCAGCTGGAAGTCGTCGGCGAAGAGCTGCGCCGCGACCAATGGGTGCTGGGTGAGCAGGGCTCTTCGGTCGAGATCGAGCGGCGTCTGGCGCGGCTCGACCGCGACCTGATGGAGCGTTACCGCGCCGGGTTCACCGAATCCTGGAACGGCATGCTGACCAATCTGACGCTGAATTCCATGGTCGCGGACAAGCCGGTCTATGCGGCGCTTGGCACGGCGGCCTCGGCTTCGGCCTCGCCCATTCTGGCGCTGGTCAAGGCGGTGGACGAACAGACCTATCTGAGCCGCGAATATGAACAGCTGGACGGCGTCGATCTGGACGCCAAGCCGGCTGAAGGCGACGCGAATGGCGTCGGCAACAAGATCGGCAACCAGTTGTTGGACCGGATGAAGGACCGCTCGGGTCCGGTGCAGCGTATCCTCATGGATGAGGCGCGGCAGCGGGCGGGCAAGACCGGTCTGCGTGCCGGTGGCGGGACGGGTGAGGCCAGCAGCGTCACCGCCCCCATCGACGCCATCTCGAAAGCCTTCGAGAACTGGCACATGCTGGTTCTGGGTGAGACGGGCCAGCGCCCCATCGACACGCTGCTGGGCAATCTGGGCGCGGTCTGGAACAACCTGAAGCTGGCCGAATTCAACCCGGAATCCTCGGCGGCGGCACTGCCGACCCTGCTGAACACGCTGACCCAGTACAATTCGCAGCTGCCCGCGCCGCTGTCGCGCATGGTCAGCCGGGCGGAAAGCGATTTCCGCGCCGGTGCGTCGGATGCCAGCATCGAGACGATGAACCGCGCGCTGAGCGACCGGATCACCTTCATCTGCCGCGACACGATCACCTCGTCCTATCCGTTCGGCGATGCCTCGCGCAGCCTCTCCATCGACAATTTCTCGCGCTTCTTCGGGCCGGGCGGGGCGATGGACAGCTATTTCACCGAATATCTGGAGCCCTATGTCGAACGCACCCCCGAGGGCCTGTCCTGGCGTGCCGACAAGGAAATCACGCACCGCATGTCGGCGAACACGCTGATGCAGTTTCAGCGGGCCGAACGCATCCGCCGCGCCTATTTCGCAGGCGGCGGCAGCGCGCCCTCGGTCGAGATCACGGTGGCGCAGGCCGATGCGAACCCGACCATCGAAAGCGCGCTGCTGACCATCAATGACGAGATGATCCCCACGACCATCGGATCGCTGCCGCGCACCATCGTCTGGCCGGGCACGGGCCGCTCGACCATGCTGCAGCTTTCGCCGCCGCTGGACCGCGAATCCTCGCTGCGGTTCGAGGGCAGCCCCTGGACGATCATCGACTTCATGAACGCCGCCACCTCGACCGAGCAGAGGGGCGACACGCTGCGCGCGCGCTTCAACGTGGGCGGGCGCAACATCACCTATGATTTCACCATCAACGCCATCACCAACCCCTTCACGATGCCCGAGATCAGAGATTTCGAATGTCCACAGAGCATCGACTGACCGCGCCCGACGCCCCTGCGGGCACGCCCGAGGCTGAAGTTCTGACCGGGCTTTACGGCAAGCATCCGGCGTTTGGTGATTTCATCATGGCGGGTCTGCCGGACGGGGCCATGCATCATCTGGGCGAATGGATGGCGCAGGCGCTTGGCCAGTGGCGCGACGCCATGGGCGAGGATTGGCAGGCCCATTTCGACCATATGCCCGCGATCCGTTTCTGGATCGGGCCGCTGTTGTTTGGCGGCAGGCCGCTGCGCGGCGTGCTGGCGCCTTCGGTCGACAAGTCCGGGCGGCGGTTTCCGCTGATGATCGGCCAGACCGCCGGGCTGGCCCCGGTGCTGGACCCCGACCAGTCGTTCCACGACACGGCACTTGCCGCGCTGCAGGGGATTGCGGCCTCATCCGGGTTCGACCCGCGTGAGACGGCGCAGAAACTTGCCGAACATCTGACACCGGCCACCCCCTTGCCGGAAACCCCGGCCTGGCCCAGCTTCTGGGCGGTCAATGCCAACCTGTCCCCGGCCGAGCTGTTCGCCGATCTGGTCGCGGCCGATCATGCGAATGCCGTGGCGGGCCGCAGCTATTGGTGGTTTGGCGGCGAACTTGACCAGCCCTCCAGCATGCTGGCCTGTCAGGGCATGCCCGGCCCCGGCGATCTGGGCTGGCTGATCTCGGGCTGGCGCGGCATTCCCCTGCAGCAGGAGGCGACATGACCGGTCCCGGTGCGGCGATCGAGATGCGCGTGGGCGGGCTGACCGATGTCGGCCGGGTGCGCAAGCATAACGAAGACAATATCGCGCTGCTGACCCCTCAGGGGATCTGGGTCGTGGCCGATGGCATGGGCGGCCATGCGGCGGGCGATGTCGCCAGCGCCATCATCGTCGAAGAAATGGAATCGCTGGGCATGCCCGTCAGCGCGCAGGACCAGCGCTCGCGCATGCTGGAACGGCTGGACCGTGCGCATCTGCGCATTCTGGCGCATGCGCAGGCGAATGGCCTGTCGACGGTCGGCGCGACGGTCGCCGCGCTTTTGATCTTCGAGGCGGAACTCACCTGCGTCTGGGCCGGGGACAGCCGCATCTATCTGTGGCGTCAGGGCAAGCTGACCCAGCTGACGCAAGACCACAGCGAGGTCGCGCAGCTGGTCGCCGCAGGTCAAATGACCGAAGCCGAGGCCCGCACCGCCGCGCGCCGCAATGTCATCACCCGCGCTATCGGCATCGGCCCAAATGCCGATCCCCAACTGGTCAGCGGCGTGGCGCAGCCGGGCGACCGGTTCCTTGTCTGCTCGGACGGGCTGACCGAGCATATGGACGATCACGACATCGCCGCCCTGCTGGCCAACCCGGCCCCGCCGAATGACATCGCCTCGGCCCTGATCCGCGAGACGCTGGAGCGCGGCGCCAAGGACAATGTCAGCGTGATCATCGTCGATTGCGAGCCCGCGGCCGAAGGCGACGAGGCGGCGGATTAAGCCATGGCGGAACCGGGCGAGCCCTCTGAGGACAGCGGTGAGCGTACCGTGATCCAGACCCCGGATGCCGCGCCCGAACAGGGCGGCACGGACGAGCGCACCATTTTCGCCGAACCCTCCAAGGATGGCGCGACTTTGGGACCGGCGGCGGCGCCCACGCCCGAGGCTGAGCATCGGCTGGTTCAGACCGGCACGCTGATCAACAACAATTACCGCATCCTCTCGCTGGTCAGCGCGGGCGGCATGGGCGAGGTTTACCGCGCCGAAAACGTGTTCACCGGCGATCCGGTGGCGGTCAAGGTCGTCCTGCCCAATCTGGCCCGCGACGAGGCCATTATCGAGCTGTTCCGGCGCGAGGCCCGCGTTCTGGTGCAGCTGCGCGACGATGCCATTGTCCGCTACCACAATTTCGTTCTGGATCATCAGCTTGGGCGCTACTGCCTGATCATGGAATTCGTCGAGGGCCGCCACCTCGGCACGCTTTTGAAAGACGACGGCGCACTGTCGCTGGAGGATGGCGCGGCGCTGATGCGGCGGCTGGGCACGGGTCTGGGCGCGGCGCACGCGCGGGGCGTGACGCACCGCGACCTCTCGCCCGATAACGTGATCCTGCGCGATGAGCGCATCGATGAGGCTGTGCTGATCGACTTCGGCATCGCCCGCTCGACCGAACTGGGCGACGGGCTGGGCGGACGTTTCGCGGGCAAGTTCAAGTTCATCGCACCCGAGCAGCTGGGCCATGCGGGCGGCCAGATTGGCCCCTGGACCGATGTCTATGGGCTGGCGCTGCTGATGTCGGCGGTGCTGCGCGGCACACCGCTGGACATGGGGGATTCGGTCATCAGCGCCTCGGCCGCGCGGCAGAAAATCCCGGATCTGTCGGGGATTTCCCACCGGATCTATCCGCTGCTGCAGCACATGCTAGAACCCGATCCCGGCCTGCGGCCGCAGGATATGGGGCAGGTGCTGCGCATCCTGGATGATCCGGCGCTGCTTCCGGTGAAGTATCGCCGCCCGCTGTGGCCGCTCGCGCCCGAGGCCGAGTTGCAGGACGCGCCCGACATGCCGCCAGCGGCGACCGTCTCGGGCGCGCAGGCGGATTCCGAAAGCCCGTTCTCGCATGTCTCGGGCCGCCCACGCGCACAGTCCCAGCCCGAGGACGTCGCGCCGCCACCCCGACGCAGCCTTCTGCCATGGGTCGGGGGCCTGCTGGCGCTGGTCGCATTGGGCGCGGGCGGCTGGTACTTCACGCGCGGCCCTCAGGCGGGGCCGGTGGTTGCGGGCGATCCGGTCGAAAGCCCCGCGCCTTTGGATTTGCCCAAGCGCGACCTGCAAACGCGCGAAGGGCTGCTGGCCAGCCAGCCGCTTCCGGCCTGCGCGATGGCGCTGCGCACGGCGGACGGCCCGAATGCGGGCATGATCCGGGTGCTGTCGGATGCGCCGATGGATGCGACCGCCCTGCTGGACGCCTATCAGAAGGCGTTTTCGGTGCGCCCCGATGTGATCACGACTCAAGTCGACGCGGCGCAATGCGCGGCGGTGGATTTTCTGGCTCAGATCATCAGCCGCCCTGCAGCGCCGCTGGATATGTCCGTCCGTCTGGACCCCACCGCCGACGGCTTTCAGATGCGCGGCGATGTGGCGGGGCTGAACGGGCGGAACCTCTGGCTGTTTCTGGTGACGCCGCAGGGCGGGCTGCACGATATGACCGGGCAGGCGGCTCCCTCTCAGGCGGGGCTGGAGTTCGGGGCGGCGATCAGGCAGGTCGCCCAGACCGAGGCCGACGCGCCCTATCTTCTGGTCGCGGTGGCGACCGACAGCCCGCTGGCCGCCATCGCCGCCGCACCCGCCGGCGTTCCGGGGGCCGAGCTTTTGCCGCGCGTGCTGGATGAAATCCGGCAATCCGGCGAAAGCCCCGCTGTGGCGCTTGAGGTCATCGTGCCTCCAACCTTGCCGCCCGCAACCGCGCCCGCGCCACCCGATGAGGGTTGAACGTTGCGTTGGACCTTGTCCCTGCAAGGCAATCCTGTCACCTTTCGCCTGAGAAAAGGCGGAACCGGCAAGAATCCCGGTTCCCTGAGTTGCTTTGCTCGTTTAAACAGAGTGTTGAGTAAAAGGTTGAGGCTTGCCCATGAACGCCCCGCTTCGTCAGGCTGAGCGCCTGGGTCGTTTGACGACTGAGCTTGGTGAGGACACTCTCGTCCTGCTGCGCTTCGATGGTACCGATCATCTGAACGACCTGTTCGAATACCGTGTCGAGGCCTTGGCCACGCGCGACGATCTAGACTTTGACGCCCTGGTTGGCACCCATGCCACGGTCGAGATCGAGGGACGCGAGGGGCTGCGGCCGTTCGACGGCATCGTCACACAGGCCCGCTGGGCCGGGGTGGGCGAAAACGGGCACCGCTATGATCTGGTGCTGCGCCCGTGGTTCTGGCTGGCCGGGCGTCGCCGCAACCAGCGCATCTTCCACAATATGACCGTTGTGCAGATCGTCGAGGAGCTGCTGGGCGACTATGCCGAGCTGGGCGATCCCGCGCTGGAGGTGAAGCTCAGCGAGCAATACCCGGTGCTGGAATATACCGTGCAATACCGCGAGAGCGATCTGGACTTTGTCCGCCGCCAGCTGGAGCGGCACGGCATCAGCTTCCATTTCCGCCACGCCAAAGGCAGCCACACGCTGGTGCTGACCGACGACATCCTGTCGCATGAGGATGCGGGCGCGCGCCCCTTCAAGCGCTACGACGGCCATCACCAGGCCGAGGGCGAGCATATCTGGGAATGGTCGCCCGAGCGGAACGTGACCACCGGCGCCGTCCGCCTGACCGACTACAACTTCAAGCAGCCGACCGCCTCGATGGAGGTCGATCAGACCGGCGATGCCGCCCATGCGCATGGCCAGATCGAAAGCTTCGACTATCCGGGTGACTACCCGCAGCAAAGCGTCGGCAAGATCGTGGCCGGGCTGCGCATGCGGCAGGAACGCGGCGCTGACCGGCGCAACCGCGCGGTGGGTGACTGCCTGTCGCTGGGCGGCGGCATGCTGGTCACGCTGTCGGGCGACAAGGTGCCCGGCACGGGCGAGCGCTATGTCTGCCTGTCGGCCAGCCACCATTTCGTCAGCGAATCCTATGGCTCGGGCGGTCCGGGCAGCGATGGCTATTCCTTCACCGGCTCGTATCTGCTGATGCCCGACACCGCGCCGATGGTGCCGCCGCGGCGCACGCATGTCCCGGTGGTGCAGGGGCCGCAGACGGCGGTCGTGGTGGGCGACGGCGAAATCGACTGCGACGAATACGGCCGCATTCTGGTGCGCTTCCACTGGGACCTGAACGACGCCTATTCGATGCGTTGCCGCGTCAGCCAGAACTGGGCGGGCAACGGCTGGGGTGGCATGGTGATCCCGCGCATCGGCATGGAGGTCGTGGTCGAATTCCTTGAGGGCGATCCCGACAAGCCGCTGGTCTCGGGCTGCGTCTATAACGGCAAGAACAAGGTCCCCTATGATCTGCCCGCCGCCAAGACCGTCAGCACCTTCAAGTCCGACACCCATGAGGGCAGCGGCTATAACGAATTCCGCTTCGAGGATCAGGCCGGTCGCGAAGAGGTGTTCATGCACGCCCAGAAGGACCACAACACGATCATCGAAAACGATGAGAGCCATTCGATCGGGCATGACCGCTCGAAAACGGTGGGCAATGACCAGTCGGAATCGATTGGCCATGACAAGACCATCTCGGTCGGCAACGACCACCGCGAGAATATCGGCAACGACATGTATTATGACGTGGGCCGCAACCAGCAGGAAAACTACGGCAAGGACCACATCCACCGCGTCGGCAATATCCATAAGCAGGCGATCTATGCCGATCACCTCTATGAAACCGGGCGGAACTTCGAGGGCGAGGTGTTTGGCCGCTTCACGCTGGACGTGGGGCAGTCGATCACCAACAACACCAAGCTGCACACGCTGATGGCCTTCGAAAAGATGCAGATCAAGGGTCCGGGCGGCAAGATCACCATCGACGCCGCAGGCATCACGCTGGAGGCGCCGACGATCTGGCTGAAGGGCACCGTGATCCAAAGCGCGGGCCGCAGCAGCCAGGTCGAGACGCTGAAGCTGGCCGCCCATAACGGCATGCCGCTGTGCGAGGAATGCGCCAAGTTCGAGGATACCGAACAGGCCTGACGGCTGGCGGGAATTGGCTCAGTCCGATTTCCGCCCGTGCCGCATTCTTGTTTACGTAACGTAAGCTTTCTACATTAGAATGGTCGGACCCACATCTGCCGCGCGATTCGGCCCGTCGCGCTGGCGGGTGTGGGACGGCCCTTCTTCCCGACTGATCCTTACCTGACCGGCATATTGCCCAGATAGGCGTTGCTTCTGGCCCCGTCCCACCATGCGGGCGTCTGGCGGTTGAAGCGCATCAGCGCGTCCCAACGCGGTGTCTGGTCGTCGATATGGCGCAGATTGCCCCATGATCCGAAGCGGCTGGGCCCGGCAATATCGACAAAGGCGTTGAAGAGGGTGCCGCCCCGATCCTTCCAGCCCTGCAGAAGTTCCTCGTAAAGGCGGCCCATGGCCGGCGAGTAATTGAGGTCCAGAAAGAAGGCGGTCAGCGCCGCATCCTCGGCCCATGGCCCCACGCCGGACACATGCGTGCCGCCTTCATACATCGCCAGTTGCAGCCCGTACCGGTCCGCCACCCGCCTGTGATAGGCGAAGGTGGCGAAAAGCTGGGCCAGAGAGCCCGCGTCATCGCCGGTGACCGAACCATCGAGCAGCTCCTGCTCGGCCAGTTCAATGGCGCGGTCGTGGCGGTGCCGGGCGATGAAGGTATCGCGCGCCTCGCCCGTCAGGGCCTCGGCGTCGGCCTGTTGATGGGCCTGCGTCAGGGACTGTTCCAGCCAGTCCTTGACCTCGGGGGCCTTCTCATCCTGACCAAGGGGGCCGCCGAAATAGCCGGTGATCGCATAGGTGTTGAAATATTCATGCGGCGCCTTGCCCGCGCCGTCCAGCTTCTGCCAGTCGGGGGCGGTCAGCACGTCGATCTCCAGCCCCTGCCAGCCGGTCTGGGTCGAGATGACCTTGTGTACCCGCTGATCGACGTCCGCGCCATAGACCTCGTCGATCACCCGCGCCATCGCCACGGACCGCCCGGCATAGATTTGCAGCCAGGCTGACTGCACCTCGGGCCATGCGGCACGGCCCTGTTCATTCGCCCAATGCGCCTGACCGAACTGCCAGTTCCAGACCTCGTTCGAATATTCGAACCATGGCCGCAGGCGCGGGTCCAGATGATCGCGCACATAGGTCGCCAGCGCACGGGTGTAGTCGTCATTGGCCTGATGGGGCAGGGTGAACCATGGCTCGGACCCGGTGCGATTGGCCAGATCGACCATGACCTCGACCGGGACGCCCGCAGCGGTGGTCCAGGTGTAGTCGTCGACTTGCGCGCGGTCCTGCCACTCGACCAGAGGCGAGTCGTTCGTCCGCATCCAGTCCATGAAGCGCAGCACGCGCAGATCGGCGATCTTCTCCAGCCATTCGGGGTTGAAGACCTGCCCCGCATCGTAAAGCGCCGTGTGGCGTTCGTGGACGACCGCGATGTTGCGCAGATGGTCCGCCGGGTCGATGGCGGTCAGGTCGATTGACAGGTGGCGCTTTCCGTCGGGCTGATAGTCGAACAGGATCTGCCCCGGCGTCTCACGGATATTCGCGGCCCCATGCAGGGTGATGCTGCCCTTGCCCTCATAGGTCAGCCGGTAGGTCCCGGCGGCCGAGGTCATCTCGGCGGGCAGCGAGGTCAGCAGGATCGCGCTGACATGGCTCATGCCCTCGGGCATGCGGGTCAGCCAGCCCTGTTCATCCTGCACGGCGCGGATCTGGGCCGGGGCATCTGCGCCCCAGCCGCCATCCTCGCCGCTCCATTCGCGGGCGGTGCGGAAGACGTCCAGAAACGGCCATTCGGTCGTCCAGTCGGCCAGCCCGTTCAGCCCCATCCCGATTGAGGGCGAGACGACCGGCCCCGAGGCGGAAAACGGCCCCACGGGCACATCACCTTCGACCGGGCGGGCGGCCATGGCCAGACGGATCTCGGCCACCGGCGCGGGCGCGCGGGGCGCAGGGTCCAGCAGCGTTTCCATGGTCAGCAGGATGGCCAGAATCATCGCCTTGAATTCCCCCGGGATCTGTCGCGCCGACCTTGGCCCGATGCGGCCTTGGGGATCAACCGCCAGCAGCGACAATCTGCCCGCCCGGGTTTGGCGCTCCGCCCCCGAATGCCTATTCCGCCCCCCGGATTTTGACGCTAGCCTGCGGCCAGCATTCCGGATTTCTTGAAGATAAGGAGGCCCGCCTTGGGCGCGATTACCCTGTTGACAGGGCGGGTTTCGGTCCTGCCGGGCAGCGACAAGACCAGCGGCATCGACAAGCACCCGGTGCAGGCGGCGCTGGCGCTTGGCCTTGGCGGCTTTCAGGGCGATGAGCAGGCCGATTTGCGCGTGCATGGTGGCCCCGAGAAAGCTGTGCACCACTATCCGCGCGATCACTATGACGCCTGGCGGGCGGATCTGGGGGCGCTTGCGGTGCTGGATGCGCCGGGGGCTTTTGGGGAAAACATCTCTTTGACCGGGCCGACCGAGCGTAGCGTGGCGGTGGGCGATGTCTTCCGGCTGGGGACGGCTCTGGTGCAGGTCTCGCAGGGGCGGCAGCCCTGCTGGAAGCTGAACCTGCGCTTTGGCGTGCCCGATATGGCGCGCCGCGTGCAGTCGACGGGGCGGACCGGCTGGTACTACCGCGTGCTGGAGCCCGGTCAGGTCGCCCACGGCGACGGGCTGGAGCTGGTCGACCGTCTGGCCCCGGACTGGAGCCTGTGGCGGCTGTGGCACACGCTTTACGTCGACCGCATGAACCTGCCCGAGCTGCAGGCGATGGCCGGGCTTGAGGTTCTGGCCGAGGGCTGGCGTCGCTATGCCCTGCGCCGGGTCGAAAGCGGGCAGGTCGAGGATTGGTCGAAACGGCTGGAGGGCCGCGCATGAGCCGCGCAAAATCGGTGATCTCGATTCAAAGCCAGGTGGTCCATGGCCATGTGGGCAATTCGGCGGCGGTCTTTCCCATGCTGGCCGTCGGCATGGAGGTCGCGCCGATCCCGACCGTGCTATTGTCGAACACGCCGAACTATCCCACCGTGCGCGGGCGCAGCCTGCCGGCGGATCTGTTTGCCGATCTGCTGCAGGGCGTGCGCGAGCGCGGCCTGCCCGAGCGCGCGGATTTCATCATCACCGGCTATATCGGCTCGGTCGAGGTGGCGGAACTGACCGCCGATTTCATCGCCGAGGCCAAGGCGCTGAACCCCGGCCTGATCTATCTCTGCGATCCGGTCATGGGCGACACCGGGCCCGGGCTTTACGTTCCCGAAGCGATAGCCGCGATCTTCCGCGACCGCTTGCTGCCGATGGCGGATCTGGCAACGCCGAACCTGTTCGAGGTCGAATATCTGACCGGCCAGCCCATCGCCTCGCTTCAGGCGCTCAGCGCGGCGGGGCAGGGGCTGCGTCTGGCCAAAGGCGCGCAGCTGATCGCGACCGGCTGCGTGCTGGAAGATACGGCGAAAGGCTTTCTGGAAACCGTCATCGTCTCGGGGGAAGGGGCCAGCCGTCACGCTGCGCCCCAGCTTCCGGTGGCGACCTCGGGGACGGGGGATCTCTTCGCGGGTCTGCTGACGGCGGGGCTGGGCGATGGCAAACCGCTGCCCGAGGCGGTCGAGTTCGCCCAGCGGCTGACCGGACTGGCGCTGGCCCGCGCGGCCGAGCTGGGCACGCGCGAGGTGGTGCTGAGCGGCGTGGATTTCCGCCGCGCCCTGCTGAGCGCGGGCGCCTAAAGGCTGATCTGATCGCGCCGGTCTTCCGAGATCATCGTGCGGATCTGGTTGACGATCTGGTTCGCATGGCTGCTGCCGATGCGGTCCGCGCCCTCGATGTCCTGCACCTCGATGCAGCGGATCATCTCTTCATGCTCGGTCACGAATTCCGAGGGTAGGCGGTCCGAATAGGATGAATAGTAAAGCCGCAGCAACCGGCGGCCTTCGTCCAGTAGGCGGATGAACAGCCCGGCGTAATAGGGGTTGCGACCCGCCTCGGCGATAGCGACGTGGAATTCGCGGTTGGTCGAGATCATCGCCAGCGCGTCCTGTGCATGAACCGCCTCGGCGAATTCCGCCTGCTGCGCGCGGATCAGGGCTAGATCCTCGGGCGTGCGGTTCTGCGCGGCCTGACGCGTGGTGACGCGGTACATCAGCGTGATTGCATCGAAGAACGCGGGCAGGTTCAGAAAGTCGATGTTCGACACCACGGTCGAGCGGTTGGGCAGCGTCGTCACCAGCCCGTCGCCCGCCAGCCGCACCAGCGCCTCGCGGATGGGGGTGCGGGACATGGCGAAACGCTCGGCCAACTGGATTTCGTCGATGGGGCTGCCCGGCGGCAGCGAAAGGCTGATGATCTCGTCGCGCAGGACGTCATAGACCAGCTTCACGCCGGAACCACGTTTCCTGTCGGTGGAATGAGTCGCGGTCTTGTCGGTCATTCTGCCCTCTCTGTCGACAATCTGAATACGGTGCTGCCCCCCTGCGATCAAGCGGCTTGTCGCGCGTCGCGGGAAGAAGAAATCAGGTCACGCATAAAATGTGTCGACAAATAAAATACATTCTATATCCTGCCATCAAGAAAGCGGGATCAGAGCTGATTCTGCCCGCCCAACCCATAGCCCCCTGAAGGAGAGCGAAATGGCTTCGAATATGTTCACTGGCTGCATTCCGGCGCTGATGACGCCTTGCAAGGCCGACCGCACGCCCGATTTCGATGCGCTGGTGCGCAAGGGGAAAGAGCTGGTCGAGGCGGGCATGTCCGGCGTCGTCTATTGCGGCTCGATGGGTGACTGGCCGCTGCTGACCGATGAAGAGCGGATGCAGGGCGTCGCGGCGCTGACCAAGGCGGGCGTTCCGGTGATGGTCGGCACCGGTGCCGTCAACACCAAGATCGCCGCGGCCCACGCGGCGCATGCGCAGAAGGTCGGCGCGCAATCGCTGATGGTGATTCCCCGCGTCATGTCGCGCGGCAACTCGGTCGCGGCGCAGAAAGAGCATTTCAAGGCGATCCTTTCGGCTGCTCCGGATCTGCCGGCGGTCATCTACAACTCGCCCTATTACGGTTTCGCCACCAAGGCCGATCTGTTCTTCGAACTGCGGCGCGAGCACAAGAACCTGGTCGGCTTCAAGGAATTCGGTGGCCCGGACGCGCTGCGCTATGCGGCAGAGTTCATCACCTCGGCCGATGACGATGTGAAGCTGATGGTGGGCGTCGACACGGCGAACTTCGTGGGCATCGTCGAATGCGGCGCGATCGGCACGATCACCGGCATCGGCAACGTGCTGCCGAAAGAGATCCTGCACCTTCTGCGCCTTTGCAAGGCTGCAGCCAAGGGCGACGCCGATGCGCGCGAACGTGCGCGCGAGCTGGAGCGGGCGCTGTTCGTTCTGTCCTCGTTCGACGAGGGCCCGGATCTGGTTCTGTTCTACAAGCACATGATGGTGCTGACCGGAAACCCGGAATATGCGCTGCATTTCAACGAAAGCGACAAGCTGTCGCCCAGCCAGCAGGGCTATTGCGAGGCACAACTGAAGCTGTTCCAGAACTGGTATGCCGACTGGAGCAAGCAGGATGGCGCGGTCCGCCAATACGCCGCCTGAGCCCAAGCGGCACCTGCACGAATGGAAAGGCCCCGCATTGCGGGGCCTTTGTCATGGGCAGTATCTGGGGCGGGTCAGTCGACCAGCACCTCGATCTCCAGCTCACCCTGTGGCGGGCCGTCGCGCAGATAGTCCTCGACGATGGTGGCGATGGCGCGGGGCGTCAGGTCTTGATCGGTCGAAAACAGATCGGCCAGCGGCCACCAGCGCATCTCAAGAACGCGGCTGGCCTCATCCGCGTCGCGCATGACCGGGTTGAAGGGTGGGGTGGGGATCAGGAAGTAATCCTCATACTGGCACCAGCGGCGGGCGTGCATGGTCACGGTATGCTGGCGACGCCAGACCAGCGGGCCGATGGCGCCCGGCTGCAGGCTCAGCTCTTCGTCGAGTTCGCGCCGCAGGGTCTGTTCCAGCGTCTCGCCCGCCTCGCGCCCGCCGCCGGGGGTGATCCACCAGCTATGCTCGCCGCCCGGATCGCGGACGCGCATCATCAGCACTTCCTCATCCGGGGTCAGCAGGATGGCGCGGACGGCGTGGCGCTGGATGACCTGCACCATCGGCCTAGTCGCGGACCGCAGCCAGCCCGCCATCGCGCAGGCGCGCCAGCTCATCCATCTCGGCCGGGGTCAGTTCGATGCCAACGGATTGCGACTTCTGGCGCGCGGTGAATCGGCGCTGAGAGGGCAGGCGGGCCCCCTGACCGGCGATGGCCTCGATCATGGCCTCGCCCTTGGCGGCGGCATCGCCGCGCCCGCCCGACATGCGCAGCGGGTCGAAGACGACGATCAGCTCGCCATGGCGGGGGGCCAGCGTGGTCGTGCCCAGATAATCCAGCGCCTCGGGGCTGGTGAAATCGCCGATCATCGCGCCTGCCAGCAGCTCGATCATCGTCGAGATGGCTGAGCCCTTATGCGCGCCAAAGGGCAGCATCGCGCCAGCCAGCGCGGCGGTGGGATCGGTCGTCGGGTTGCCATCGGCATCGACCGCCCAGCCCTCGGGCAGTTGCTTGCCCGCACGGCGGTACAGCTCCAGCTCGCCCCGCGCGGCGACCGAGGTGGCGAAATCGAAGACATAAGGCGTGCCGCCCGGACGCGGCCAGCCGAAGGCAAAGGGGTTGGTGCCCAGCAGAGGCTTGCTGCCCCCGGCAGGCGCAACAGTGGCATAGCTGGGGCACATAGCCATGGCGGCAAGGCCCAGATTGGCCATCGTCTCGACCTCGGGCCAGAGCGCGGCGAAATGCGTGCAATCGTTGATGATCAGCGTGGCGATGCCCAGCTTGCGCGCACGCTCGGCCACGACCGGCGCGCCCATCTCGAAGGCGAGGTTGGCAAAACCGGCATCGGCATCGACGCGCACCACGGCGCTGTCGTCCTGCATGACCTTCGGCTGAGCCACCGGATTGACCTTTTCGGCCTTCAAAGTGCGCAAGCAACCCTCGATCCGGTAGACGCCATGCGATTTGCAGGCATCACGTTCGCCCGCGACGATGGTGCGCGCAATGGCGTCGCCCTGTGGCTGGCTGAACCCGGCATTGGTCAGGATGCCGGACACCAGAACGGTCAGATCCTGAATGGAAATCAGGGTGTTATCGGTCATCGACGGCTCCTTTTCATGGGGGATCGGGCCGGGGGCGGCCTGCCTGCTTCCACATGCATAATCTGTGTATGCTTGTTCGGCAACATTGGCGTGCCCTGCTGATCGCGCAGGCATTGCATCATCGGCTGAGGTTTTTTTGTTGATCGACTCGTCTTGCACACACATAGTCGACACAGAACGAATCATACCAAGCAAACAGGGAAAACCATGAAACTGACCTATCTTGCTGCAGGGCTGTTCGCCGCCGCGGCCGTTGCCGGACCCGTCAAAGCCGACAAGCTGGACGACATCATCGCCTCGGGCACGCTGCGCTGCGCCGTGGTGCTGGACTTCCCACCCATGGGTTCGCGCGACGAAAACAACAATCCCGTCGGCTTCGACGTCGATTACTGCAACGATCTGGCGACCGCCCTTGGCGTCAAGGCCGAGATCGTCGAGACCCCCTTCCCCGAGCGTATCCCCGCCCTGATGTCGGGCCGCGTCGATGTGGGCGTCGCCTCGACCTCGGACACGCTGGAGCGTGCGAAGACCATCGGCGTTACCATTCCCTACTACGCCTTCGAAAACTCGGTGACGGTGAACGACAAGACCGACATCACCACCTGGGAAGGCATGAAGGGCAAGACCGTCGGCGCGACCGCTGGCACCTATGAGGCGATCTGGCTGGAAGGTCAGGTGAAGGAATGGGGCGAGGGCGAATTCCGTCCCTACCAGACCCAGGCCGACGTGTTCCTGGCACTGTCGCAGGGCCAGCTCGACGCCACCGTCTCGACCACCGAGGTTGCGAACGCCAACGTCAAAGGCGGCAAATTCCCCGGCATCAAGATCGTCGACAAGGCGCCGATGGTTCCCGACTATGTGTCGCTCTTCACGATGCGTCAGGAATACGGCCTCATCAACTACATGAACCTGTTCATCAACCAGCAGGTCCGCACCGGCCGCTATGCCGAGCTTTACAAGAAATGGATCGGTGAGGGTGAGCCCGCGAACCTGACCGTTCAGGGCGTTTATCGCTGATCTGATCTTTTCCGGCGGCGCGCAGACCTTTGGGTCGCGCGCCGTTTTCCCGAATAAGATCCATCGGCGGGGAAACGATGTTCAACTATACATTCCAATGGAATCAGGCCCTCAAGTATCTGCCGCGTATGCTGGAAGGTGCCTTGGTCACGATGGAGATCGCCCTCATCTCGATGGTGATCGGCATCGCGCTGGCCGTCCTGCTGACCGCGTTTCGCCTGTCCGGCAACCGCATCCTGAAGGCCATCGCCCAGACCTGGGTCGAGGTCGCGCGCAACACGCCTGCACTGTTCCAGATCTATATGGCGCATTTCGGCATCGCGAGCTTCGGCATCCATCTTAGCCCCTTCATCTCGCTGCTGATCGGGATCACCTTCAACAATGCGGGCTATCTGGCGGAGAACTTCCGGGGCGCGCTGAAGGCCATCCCCGACACGCAGACCCGCGCCGGCCGCTCGCTTGGGATGAGCGCGGTGCAGTCCTTCCGCTCGATCATCCTGCCGCAGATGCTGCGCATCTCATTCCTGCCGATGACCAACCAAATGGTCTGGGCGATCCTGATGACCTCGCTTGGCGTCACCGTGGGGATGAACACCGACCTTTACGGCGTCACGCAGGATCTGAACGCGCTGACCTTCCGCACGTTCGAACTGTTCGCGATTGCTGCAGTGATCTTCTACCTGATCACCAAGGCCATCACCATTGGCGCCCGCCTGATCGCGGCGCGTCTGTTCCGGTATTGAGGGAGAAATTCGATGTTCGATACCGCCCTCACCTCAACTGACCTGATCTTCCTTGCGAAGGGCGCGGGGATGACCCTGCTGGTCACGGCGATTTCTGTCGTGATCGGGACGATCCTTGGCATCATCTTCGGGGTGATCCGCTATCAGATCGGTCCCATCTGGGCCGCGCCGCTGACCTTCGTGCTGGATATCTGCCGCTCGATCCCGCTGCTGATCCAGCTTGTGCTTCTGAACGCCTTCTTCGGCATGGTCGTTGGCCTGCGCTGGCCGGGGCTGACGGTCGCCTGCATCGTGCTGTCGCTTTACACCTCGGCCTATTGCGCGGAAATCGTGCGCGGCGGCATCGAGGCCGTGCCCGCCACCACCCGTCGCGCCGCGCGCTCGCTTGGCATGACCTGGGGGCAGGACATGCGCCAGATCGTGCTGCCGCTGGCGACGCGGGTCGCGCTGCCCTCATGGATCGGGCTGGCGCTTGGCGTCATGAAGGACTCGGCGCTGGTCTATGTCGTGCAGGTCACGGAACTGCTGAAATCCACGCAGATCCTGATTACCCGCCTGCAAGAGCCGCTGTTCCTGCTGCTGATCTGCGGTGCCTTCTACTTCATCATCTCTTACCCGCTGGCGCGCTTCGGTGGGTATCTCGAAAAACGGTGGTCCAATGATTGAGATCGAAAACGTCCGCAAATCCTTTGGCCAGCTTGAGGTTCTGAAGGGCATCGACCTGACCGTGAAAAAGGGTGAGGTGGTGACCATCATCGGCGGCTCGGGTTCTGGCAAATCGACGCTTCTGACCTGCATCAACGGGCTGGAGCCGATCGATTCCGGCCGCATCCTTGTGGACGGGACCGAGGTTCACGCGAAATCGACCGATGTGAACAAGCTGCGCCAGAAGATCGGGATCGTGTTTCAGCAATGGAACGCCTTCCCGCACCTGACCGTTCTGGAAAACGTCACGCTCGCGCCGCGCAAGGTGCTGGGCATGTCGAAGGAAAAGGCCGAGGAAATCGGCGTCAAGCAACTGACCCATGTGGGCCTTGGCGACAAGCTTACCACCTATCCCTCGCGCCTCTCCGGCGGTCAGCAGCAGCGTATGGCGATTGCCCGCGCGCTTGCCATGTCGCCCAGCTACATGCTGTTCGACGAGGTGACCTCGGCCCTTGACCCGCAGCTGGTGGGCGAGGTTCTGGACACGCTGAAGATGCTGGCCGAGGAAGGCATGACCATGATCTGCGTCACGCATGAGATGGCCTTTGCGCGCGACGTCTCGAACCGCGTCGCCTTCTTCCACAAGGGCGTCATGGCCGAGATCGGTCCACCCGAGCAGATCTTCGGCGCGGCGCAGAACGAAGAGACCCGGAAGTTCTTGTCGAGCGTTCGTCAATGACCACAGAAGTCATCGTGATCGGCGCCGGGGTCGTGGGCCTCAGCGCCGCTCTGGCCGCGCAATCGCGCGGCCTTTCGGTCCGCGTGGTCGAGCGTGAGGCCCCGGCAGCGGGTGCCTCGGCCGGCAATGCGGGCGCTTTCGCCTTCACCGACATCTTCCCGCTGGCCTCGCCCAAGATCATCCGTCAGGCCCCGAAATGGCTTTTGGACCCGCTTGGCCCGCTGTCGGTTCCGCCCGCCTATGCCGCGAAAATCGCGCCCTGGATGCTGAAGTTCTGGCGCGCCAGCTGGCCTGCCCGCGTCCGCGCCTCGACCGAGGCGCAGACCGCGATGATGAACTATTCCAAAGCCGCGCTGGAGCCTGCGCTGGAACGCGACGGGTTGCTGCACATGCTGCGCAAGCAGGGCAACATTCAGGTCTATGAGGGCGAGCGTGAATTCAACGCCTCGCTGGACGGATGGGAAGCCCGCGCCCGCCACGGCATCGAATTCCAGCACCTGAAATCGCCCGCCGAGATCGCCGAGATCCAGCCCGGCCTCGCCCCGCGTTTCACCCACGCGACCTTCACCCCCGGCTGGTTCTCGATCAGCGACCCGAAAGATTACACCATCGCCCTGGCCGACCGCTTCCGCGAAAACGGCGGCGAGATCATCATCGCCGAGGCGACCGCGCTGACCGATGACGGCGTCACCACCACTGCAGGCCATCTGCGCGGTCGCGTCGTGCTGGCCGCAGGCGCCTTCTCGCACCTGCTGGCGAAAACCCAAGGCGTCAACATCCCGCTGGAAACCGAGCGCGGTTATAACACCACCCTTCCCCCCGACGCCTTCGATCTGAAAACCCAGATCACCTTTGGCGGCCACGGCTTTGTCGTCACCACGCTGACCTCGGGCATCCGGGTCGGCGGCGCGGTCGAACTTGGCGGGCTGAAGCTGCCCCCGAATTTCAAGCGGTCCGAGGCGATGCTGAAGAAAGCCAAGATGTTCCTGCCGGACCTGAACACTTCGGGCGGGAAGCAATGGATGGGGTTCCGCCCCTCCATGCCCGACAGTCTGCCCTGCATCGGCCCCCTGCCCGGCCATCCGAACACGATTTGCGCCTTCGGCCACGGCCATCTTGGCCTGACCCAATCCGCCGGCACCGGAAAGATCGTCGCCGACCTTCTGACCGGGCTCAATCCCGGCATCGACCTTGCGCCATTTTCCCCGGCGCGATTCTGAGGCTATCATGACCCAATACATCTTCCCCTGCATCGACGGCCACACCTGCGGCAACCCCGTGCGTCTGGTCGCAGGCGGCGCGCCCCGGCTGGAAGGCGCAAACATGCTGGAAAAGCGCGCCCATTTCCTGCGCGACTATGACTGGATCCGCACCGGCCTGATGTTTGAACCGCGCGGCCATGACATGATGTCAGGCTCGATCCTCTACCCGCCGACGCGGGAGGATTGCGATGTCGCGGTGCTTTATATCGAGACCTCGGGCTGCCTGCCGATGTGCGGCCACGGCACCATTGGCACGATCACGATGGGCATCGAAAACGGGTTGATCACGCCCCGCGAACCCGGTCGCTTGTCGATCGAAACCCCGGCGGGCAAGGTCGATATCAAATACCGCCAAGAGGGCCGCTATGTCGAAGAAGTCCGCCTGACCAACGTCCCCGGCTTCCTCTATGCCGAAGGCCTGACCGCCGAGGTCGAAGGTTTGGGCGAGATTGTCGTTGACGTCGCCTATGGCGGCAATTTCTACGCGATTGTTGAGCCGCAGAAGAACTTCCGCGACATGGCCGACCACACGGCGGGCGAGCTGATCGGCTGGTCCCCGAAACTCCGCGCCGCGCTGAACGCGAAATACGAATTTGTTCACCCCGAACATCCGGCGATCAACGGCCTGTCGCATATCCAATGGACCGGATCCCCGACCGTTGAAGGTGCCCACGCCCGGAATGCCGTCTTCTATGGCGACAAGGCCATCGACCGCTCGCCCTGCGGCACCGGCACCTCGGCGCGGATGGCCCAGCTTGCCGCCAAGGGCAAGCTGAACGTCGGCGACGAATTCCACCATGAATCGATCATCGGCTCGATCTTCAAAGGCCGGGTCGAGGCCGCGACCACGGTCGGCAATTTCAACGCGATCATCCCCTCGATTGCCGGTTGGGCGCGTCAAACCGGGCTTAACACCATCTATATCGACGCCGAACGTGACCCCTTCGCCCACGGCTTCGTGGTGAAGTGATGGGCACGTCCGTCCTGCCGGGCCGCGCTTCGGGCGCGGTCCTGTCCGCATCCGAAGGCCTCAGCTTTTGGGGCGGCGTCGATCCGACGACGGGTCTGGTCATCGACGCGCATCACCCTTGGCATGGCGAAAGCCTTGCGGGTCGCATCGTGATGATGCCGACCTCGCGCGGGTCTTGCACCGGGTCGGGCGTCCTTCTCGACATGGCGCTGAACGGCAAGGCCCCGGCGGCGCTGATCTTTTCCGGCGCGGAAGATATCCTGACCCTCGGCGCGATGCTCGCGGATCGCTTGTTCGGCCACCCGCTGCCGGTCCTGCGCCTGTCGCCCGAAGATTTCGCCGCCGTCGCAGCGCAGCCTGAAGCGACAATCACCGAAACCAGCCTTGACGCTGGTTCGCTTTCCATCCCCCTCGCCCCCCTGCCGGTCGCCGATCTGGCCCTGACCGACGCGGATCAGGCGATGCGCGACGACCCCGGCCCGGTTGGGTTAGCGATGGAAATCATCCTCGCGATGGCCGCGATCCAAGGCGCGCGCGACCTGATCGACGTTAGCCAAGTCCATATCGACGGCTGCATCTATGCGAGCGACGCGAACCGCGTCTTTGCCGAGAAAATGGCCGATATGGGCGCGCGCCTGCTTGTGCCGACGACGATGAACGCAATCTCCGTCGACCGCGAAAACTGGCAAGCCCAAGGCGTGCCCCCGAAATTCGGCAACCCGGCGAGCCGCCTCGCCGATGCCTATACCCGCATGGGGGCCCGCCCGACTTTCACCTGCGCGCCCTATCTGCTCGATACCGCGCCGACGCAGGGTGAAGATATCGCTTGGGCCGAATCGAATGCCGTCATCTTCGCGAATACCGTGCTTGGCGCGCGGACGGTGAAGCACCCCGATTTTCTCGACCTTATGATCGGCATGACCGGACGCGCGCCGCGTTCGGGTGTCTATCTGGACGACAACCGCCGCGCCGCCCGCGTGATCCGCGTGACCCCGCCCGCAGGGGCCGATGACGCGTTTTGGCCGATGATGGGCTATCTTGCCGGTCAACTCGCGCCGGATCGGATTCCCCTGATCCTCGGCCTCGAAAACCTGCCCGCCAGCCGCGACGATCTGAAGGCACTTTGCGGTGCGTTCGGCACGACCTCCGCCGCGCCGATGCTGCATGTCGCGGGCCACACGCCCGAAGCCGCGATGCCGCCCGCCCCCGGTGCCGATGACATCACCGTCGGCCGCGACGACTTCACGCGCATCTGGTCCGAGCTGAACCAAGGCCCCGACGATCTGCAACTCGTGGCCCTCGGCAGCCCCCATTTCTCGGCCGAGGAATCGCGTGCGCTGCTGCGCGAACTTGGCCAACGCCGCCCCGCGCCGGGCGTCCATGTCGTCATCACGACCAGCAGACAGGCGGTGCACGATCTGTGTACAGACGGTGCACATCAGGCGCTCACCGATCTTGGCATCCGGATCGTGCAGGACATTTGCTGGTGTTCGATCACCGAACCGGTGTTTCCACCCGAGGCTAAGACCCTCATCACCAACTCCGGCAAATACGCCCATTACGGCCCCGGCCTGTCGGGCCGCGCCGTGCGTTTCGGCAGTTTGCGCGATTGCGTCACCGCCGCGCTGACCGGCAAAGCGCCCGGATTGCCCGCGTGGTTGAAAGGATAAAAATGCGTAGTATCAAGACCATCCACGTCATTTCCTGCCATGCCGAAGGCGAGGTTGGCGACGTCATCGTCGGCGGCGTCCGCCCCCCGCCCGGTGACACCATCTGGGAACAATCGCGCTGGATCGCGAAGGACAACACGCTCCGCAACTTCGTCCTGAACGAACCCCGCGGCGGCGTCTTCCGCCACGTCAACCTGCTCGTTCCCCCGAAACACCCCGACGCCGACGCCGCCTGGATCATCATGGAGCCGGAAGACACCCCACCCATGTCCGGATCAAACTCGATCTGCGTGTCGACGGTCCTGCTCGACAGCGGAATTATCGAGATGAAAGAACCAGTTACGGAAATGCTCCTTGAAGCGCCGGGCGGGTTGGTGAAGGTCCGCGCGGAATGCCGAAACGGCAAAGCGGAACGGATTTTCGTCCAGAACCTGCCGTCGTTTGCCCATAAACTCGACCAGAAACTTGAGGTCGAAGGGATCGGCACGCTGACCGTCGACACCTCTTTCGGGGGCGACAGTTTCGTCATGGTCGATGCCCGCGAGATGGGTTTTGCCCTGACGGCGGATGAGGCCCATGACATCGCGAAACTCGGCGCGAAGATCACCAAAGCGGGGACCGAGCAGATCGGTTTCAGCCATCCGACCAATCCCGACTGGCGGCATTATTCCTTCTGCCTCTTCGGCGGCCCGGTCGAACGCACGGCGGAGGGTCTGCGCGCGGGTGCGGCCGTCGCGATCCAGCCCGGCAAGGTCGACCGCTCGCCCACCGGGACGGCACTTTCTGCCCGGATGGCGGTTCTGCATGCGCGCGGGCAGATGGGGCTGGACGACCGGCTGACGACCGTGTCGCTGATCGGTTCGACCTTCACGGGCCGCATTGTCGAAGCGACGCAGATCGGCGGCGTGCCCGCGATCATCCCCGAGATTTCCGGACGCGGCTGGATCACCGGCATTCACCAGCACATGCTGGACCCCGACGACCCCTGGCCCGAGGGCTATCGCCTGTCGGACACTTGGGGCGCGCGCTGATCCTCGCCGGGAATTTAGTTCAGCTTCAAGCCTGCGAATAGAATTTGCCGATTGACGGGTTCGGGATTTGGCTGTTCTTCAGCCAGATCAACCCCTGCCGAAAGAGACGCCATGCTGCCCGGATTCGTGCTTTTCTATGTCGGAGCCGTCCTGTTCCTGAACGGTCTGTGGCTTCTGGGCCGCATTCAGGACCGCGAGATCGTGGTGATCAACGTGGTTGCCGGAATGGTCTCGGGCGCGGTCGTGCTGCATGACGCCTTCGGCGCGGGCGCAAACTCGGCCAGCATCCGCAACGCGGCGCTGACGCTGCTGTTCGCCACCACCTATCTTTGGGTCGCCTATAACCGGGTCACCGGCGTCGACGGGCGGGGCTTGGGCTGGTTCAGCCTGTTCGTGGCCATCACCACCGTGCCGGTCTTTCTGCGCGAGGTGACGCAGGCGGGCTCGGCCATGGGCCTCTGGCTGGCGGCGAATTGGGCCGTCTGGGGCGTGCTGTGGTTCATGTATTTCCTGCTGCTGGCGCTTGGCCGCCCGATCCAGCGCCAGACCGGCTGGGTCACGCTGTTCACCGGCATTCTGACCGGGTGGCTGCCGGGCTTCCTGCTGCTCGATGGGCTGGTCTAGGGCGATCAGCCTGCGCTGAGGTGCTGGAACAGGATCGTGCCGCCCAGGCCGATCAGGGCCAGACCGCCCAGAACCTCGGCCACGCGCCCGAAGCGGCTGCCAAGGACGCGCCCGGCCATGAAGCCCGCCGTGCTCATCAGCGTGGTGGCAAGGCCGATGGTCAGCGCGATCAGGAGGATGTTGACGTCCAGAAAGGCCAGCGAGACGCCCACGGCCATCGCGTCGATCGAGGTGCCGACGGCGGTGGCGATCAGCCCCCAGCTGGAGGCGGGGCGGGGCTGATCCTCGGGCTTGCGACCCAGGGCCTGCAGGATCATGCGCAGCCCGACCGCGCCCAGAAGGCCAAAGGCGATCCAATGGTCAAAGAGCGCGATATATTGCGCCGCCGCCATCCCCAGAACCCAGCCGATCAGAGGCGTCAGCGTCTCGATGACGCCAAAGACCATGCCGGTCTGCAAGGCGCGGCGCAGGCAGGCGCGTTTGGCATCCGCCCCGCGACCCAGCGAGGCGATGAAGGCGTCAATGGACATGGACACGGCAAGAATGCCGATGGTGATCGCTGACATCATGGTCTTCCTTTGGGCCATCCGGGCAACAGACGGATCCCGCCCGCAGAATCCTGTCGCCACGGTCTTGCAAGGCCCTTGGGCTGGACACGCCACGCGGGATCGCCCGCGGATATGTTGACGCATCCCCGCGCAGACGCGGTCGCTACTCCCCGATGCGGCCGGGATATAGGTTGTGGAGGGATTGTCAATAAAAACAATCTGTTGTGTATCTGAGACGCATTTGCAACTGCGGGTCAGCAGCCGTGCGCGGCTGTCATGATTCTGCGACCTGACCCGGCAGCGGCGGCGCATTGCCTGTTTTTGCGTCATTTCCGGCTGGAAGATTTGCGTCACATCCTTGGGAAATTTCCGCGAGGATTTCCATACCCGTGCCAACGGGATGGGAGATTTGCGGCGCACGGGTTGTCAGGCGGCAAGCTGCGCGGATGCCGGGTATCGACCTGCCTCTGCGAAGGATTGCCGAAAACCGGCCTCGCGGGTTGCAATTCGGGGCCCCGCTGCGCAGAAATGGTCTAAAGGATTGAAACTTTGATATTCTCGGCCAAGTCGGTGCCTTCGCCACGAGCCGTGCGAGGCCTGTCCGGTGGCGGAAATCGGGGCGAAACCCGGCCATTTGCTGCGTTGCGGCGGCATCAGATCGCGCCCTGGCCGGTGCGCGGCAACAAAGCCCGGAGGCGCTTTCATCGCGGCCATATGTCGCCCTTGCGGCGGTTGGTGGTCTGACACGTGAGGTTTGACAGGAATGCAACTCGGGTAGTCAATCTGAACATGACAAAGGATCGGCCGCCGGTTTCGGCGTGGCACAGCATCCGGAACGACAGGGAAAACGACATGAAGAAACTTCTCGCCCCGACTGTCATTGCATCTGCGGCCCTCTTGGGCGCCTCGGCCAGCCTTGCCGCCGAATGCGGGCAGGTGACCATCGCCAGCATGAACTGGCAAAGCGCCGAGGTTCTGTCGAACATCGACAAGCTGATCCTCAGTGAAGGCTATGGCTGCGACGCCGAGATCATCATTGGCGATACCGTCCCGATCATCACCTCGATGGTCGAGAAGGGTCAGCCCGACATTGCTCCGGAAGGCTGGGTCGACCTGCTGCCCGAGGTGGTCGAGAACGGCCTGAAAGAGGGCAAGCTGATCCAGGGCGCGGCGGCGTTGAAGGATGGCGGCGTGCAGGGCTGGTGGATTCCGAAATACCTTGCCGACGCCAACCCCGAGATCAAGACCATCGCCGATGCGCTGAAGCATCCCGAGCTGTTCCCGGACCCCGAAAACCCCGGCAAGGGCGCGATCTTCAACGGCCCGCAGGGCTGGGGCGGCACGGTCGTCACGACGCAGTTCTACAAGGCCTATGGGGCCGAGGCGGCGGGCTTCACGCTGGTCGATCCGGGCTCGGCGGCGGGGCTCGATGGCTCGATCGCGCGGGCCTATGAGCAAAAGCAGGGCTGGCTGGGCTATTACTGGGAGCCGACGGCCCTGATGGGCAAATATGACATGGTGCGGCTGGGCTTTGGTGCCGAGGCCGACCCCGAGGCCTGGCAGGCCTGCAACACCAACGCCGATTGCCCCGACCCCAAGCCGAACGCCTGGCCGACCGACCGCGTGGTGACGCTGGTCGCCACCCCCTTTGCCGAGCGCGCGGGCGAGGACGTCATGACCTATCTGAACACCCGCGCCTGGGACAATGCGACGGTCAACAAGCTGATGGCCTGGATGACCGACAATCAGGCCACCGGAGAAGAGGGCGCACGCCAGTTCCTGCAGGAGAATGAACAGATCTGGACCCAATGGGTCCCCGCCGAGGTCGCGGAAAAGGTGAAATCCGCCCTCTGATCACAGACAGATCGCGGGCGGGGTCCTCTCTGTCGCGCGCACGGTACACATGGGAGGGAAGATGGATTGGTTCTGGAAGTTCCCGCATATGAACGACGATTCATTGCGGAACCTGAAGAAGACGATCGATGACGGATTTCGCGAATTCACCCGCGCCTGGGGCGGGGGGATCGAGGCCTTCTTCGATCCGCTGCGGCGCCTGCTGATCTTTGTCGAGCGGCTGCTTCTGAACACCCCCTGGCCGTTGGTGCTGGTGGTGATCGCGGCGATTGCCTGGTTCGCCAGCCGCCGCCTGTCCATCGTCATCGGCACGGTCATCACGCTGCTGCTGATCGGCTATTTCGACATGTGGGAAGACACGATGCGCACCGTGTCGATGATCCTTGTCTGTACGGCGGTCGCGATTGCGGTCGGGCTGCCGGTGGGGATCATGATGGCGCGCTCGAACAAGCTGCAGTCGATCATCAACCCCATTCTGGACGTCATGCAGACGATGCCCAGCTTCGTCTATCTGATCCCGGTGGTCATGCTGCTGGGCATCGGCCGGGTGCCGGGGGTGCTGGCAGTGGTGATCTATGCCATCCCGCCGATGATCCGCCTGACGAACCTGGGGATCAGGCTGGTCGACCGGGACGTGCTGGAGGCGGCGGATGCCTTCGGGTCGTCCAGCTGGCAGAAGCTGCGCAATGTGCAGATCCCGCTGGCGCTGCCGACGATCATGGCGGGCATCAACCAGACGATCATGATGGCGCTGGCCATGGTGGTCATCGCCTCGATGATCGGGGTGCAGGGTCTGGGCCAGCCGGTGCTGCGTGCGATCAACAACCAGTATTTCACGCTGGGTCTGTTCAACGGTCTGGCCATCGTCGGCATCGCCATCATCTTCGACCGCATCAGCCAGGCCTATGGCCGCCGTCTGCAAAAGCATCTGGAGGCTGTCCATGGCTGAGCCCGCGACAAATGACATCGGCATCGAGATCCGCAATCTTTACAAGATCTTCGGCTCGAACCCCGCTGCGGTGGCGCCGTTGGTCCGGCAGGGGATCTCGAAGACGGAACTGCGCGACAAGCACGGCCATGTGCTGGGCTTGCGGGACATCAACATCTCGATGCCCGCAGGCGGCATTCAGGTCATCATGGGCCTGTCCGGGTCCGGCAAGTCGACTCTGATCCGCCACATCAACCGCCTGATCGACCCCACCATGGGCGAGATCCTTGTGGGCGGCGAGGATGTGGTGAAGATGGACCGCCTGTCCCTGCGCCAGTTCCGTCGCCACAAGACCGCGATGGTGTTCCAGAAATTCGCGCTTCTGCCCCATCGCAGCGTGCTGGAGAACACCGTCTACGGGCTTGAGGTGCAGGGCGTCCCGCGCGCCAAGCAGCTGGAATCCGCGCGTCACTGGATCGACCGGGTCGGTCTCAGCGGGTTCGAGAACAGCTATCCGAACCAGCTTTCGGGCGGCATGCAGCAGCGCGTCGGTCTGGCGCGCGCGCTGACCAATGACGCGCCGATCATGCTGATGGATGAGGCCTATTCGGCGCTGGACCCGCTGATCCGCACCGATATGCAGACGGTGCTGCTGGATCTCCAGAAAGAGATCCGCAAAACCATCGTCTTCATCACCCATGACCTTGACGAGGCGCTGCGCCTTGGCGACCGCATCGCGATCCTGCGCGATGGCGAGGTGGTCCAGCAGGGCACCAGTCAGGACATCGTCCTGCGCCCCGCCGACGATTACATCGCGAATTTCGTCAAGGAGGTGAACCGGGGCCGCGTGGTTCAGGTCGACGCGGTGATGCAGCCGGTGGCGCCCGGCCATCAGCCGGTGGGGGAACCTGTGCGCACCGGCTCGACCGTGGATGTGGCCATGGCGCGGCTGGCGAAAGAGCCCGATCAGGTGCTGACCGTCGTCTGCGAGGAAGGCCGACCCCTTGGGACGCTGACGCTGGCCGCCGTGGCGCGGGCGATGGTCTCGGACGAGCATTGACCGGCCTACGCCGGGGCGAGCGGCCCCTCTGCCCCGGAACCAACCGCCCTGCCGCTGGTTGAGCGTCGGTAAGCGCTATTTAGAGGCAGGGCATGGACGAAGAGGGCGAGCGGTTCGATCTGGCCGCCGCGCGGGTCTGCGTGATCATCAACGCGGGCTCGGGCAAGAAGGCGGCGGCAGAGATCGGGCAGAAGCTGCGCGACCGGCTTGGCCCTCTGACCTCACAGCTGGAACTGCGGCTGACCCACAAGGGATCGAACCTTGCCGACATGGCCCGGCAGGCGGTCGAGGATGGTTTCGACGTCATCGGTGCCGCTGGGGGCGATGGCACGCAGGCCGCCGTGGCAGGCGCGCTGGCGGGTACGGACGCGGTCATGGCGGTCATCCCGGGCGGGACGTTCAACTATTTCTCGCGCGATCTTGGCATCGGGCAGCACGTCGATGAGGCGCTGGAGCGGCTGACGCGGGTCCAGAAGCGCCATGTGCATGTCGGTCAGGTCAATGACACGGTGTTTCTGAACAACATCAGCCTTGGCGCTTACCCCGAGATCCTCAAGCATCGCGAAAACGTCTATGACCGCTGGGGCCGCAGCCGGATGGCGGCCTATTGGTCGGCGGTGGCGGCGTTGTGGAACCTGCGCCAGCCCCTGTCGCTGTCGGTGCGGGCCAATGGCGAGGCGCGGCATTTCACCACGGCCTTGGCCTTTGTCGCGAAAAGCGCCTATCAGGTCGAGGCTTTCGGTCTGGAGGGCGCGGACGCCATCCGGGACGGGCATCTGGTCTTGATGGTGGCGCGTGCCCACAAACCCTGGCCGCTGATCCGCGCGGCGGTGCGGTTGGCGTTGGGGCGCAGCGCGAAATATGCGGATTTCGATATGATCATTGCCGATGACATGGTGCTGGACAGCAGCCGCAAGCGCCAGCTTGTCGCCCATGACGGGGAAAAAACCCTGATGACCGCGCCGTTTCACGCCCGCGTTCTGGATCGCGGGCTGGCGGTGCTGGTGCCCGCCGATCAGGAAGGGGCGGCCTGATGCGGATTGCCCATCTGTCCGACCTGCATTTCGGCCTGCATCGCGCCGATCTGGTCGAGCCGCTGCTGGCGCAGGTGAACGGCGCGCGCCCAGATGTGATCGTCCTGACCGGCGACCTGACCCATCGCAGCCGCCTTGAGCAATGGCGCGAGGCGACCGAGTTTCTGGCCCGGCTGGAGGCGCCGGTGCTCTGCGTGCCGGGCAATCATGACATTCCCGCGTGGAATCCGCTGGCTCGCGTGGTGATCCCCTTTGCGGCCTATCGTCGCAATGTCGGTGCGCCGACGGATGTCGAGATGCAGTTTGGCCGCGTCAGCCTGCAGGGCGTCAACACCGCCGACCCGCTGGCCTGGGACCGGGGCCGGATCAGCAAGGCCAGGGCCGACGAGGTCATCGCCCGGCTGCGCCCGGCCGCGCTGAACATCGTGGCGCTGCACCACCCGATGCAGCAGCGCCCCGAGGTGCGGCGAGAGCTGATGCGCGGCGCGCCCGAGGCCCTGCGTTCATTCGAACGGGGCGGCGTCGATATTGTCCTTTCGGGCCATCTTCACCGCTGGGCGGCTGCCGAATTGCTGGGGCAGGGGCGTCGGACGCTGCAGATCCATGCGGGCACGGCGCTTTGCAGCCGTCCGGGTGACAAGCAGAATGAATTTGCCGTTCTGGACATGCATGCGGGCGGGCTGACCGCCACCCGCCACATCGCCCCCATGGACCAGCAGGGCTTTCAGCCGCCAGTCACGCAGAACTTCCTGCGTCAGGGCGGATTGTGGCGGGCGGAAGCCGCCTGAAGGCATTTCCGGCCAAACGCCGCCCGGGTTCAATCCTGACTGTTTCTCTGAGAATTGACTGGACCTCATGGTCCAGAGTGGCTAGTCCCGTCCCGCAGCGTGAAGCCAACCCCAGCCACACGCGATTGTTGAAAGGATCTGCCATGCGCCAATTCGCGCTGTCTTGTGTTCTTGCGGCTTCGCTGGCCCTTCCCGCTTTCGCCGAAGAGGTGACGATTGCCACCGCTCAGGGTGATGTGACGCTGCCGGCCCAGCCGCAGAAAGTCGCGGTCTTCGATATCGCGGCCATCGACAGCCTGAACGCGCTGGGCGTCGCGGTCGCAGGTGCGCCCGACAACACCTACATGCCCTACCTGCAGGACGCGACCAAGGACGCCGCCAAGATCGGCACCCTGTTCGAGCCGAACCTTGAGACTCTGGCCGGTCTTGGCCCCGATCTGATCATCATCGGCGGCCGCTCGGCGGCGCAGAAGGCGGCGGTCGAGCAGGTCGGCACGACCATCGACATGACCATCAGCCCCGATCTGCTGACCGATGCGAAAGCCCGCATCGACGCCTATGGCAAGCTGTTCGCCAAGACCGATGAGGCCACCGCTCTGAACGCCACGCTGGACGAAAAGATCGCCGCACTGCAGGAAGCCTCGAAGGGCAAGGGCAAGGCGCTGGTCATCCTGACCAACGGTCCGAAGATGTCGGCCTATGGCAAGGGCTCGCGCTTTGGCTGGATCTATGACGCAACGGGCCTGCCCGAAGCGGTCGAGAACCTGAAGGTCGGCAGCCATGGCGACGCCATCAGCCACGAATTCATCGCCGAGGCCAATCCCGACTGGCTGTTCGTCATCGACCGGGGTGCCGCCGTCGGCGCCGAGGGGCAGTCGGCTGAAGCCACGCTGACCAACCCGCTGATCGAAGGCACCAACGCCTGGAAAAACGGCCGCGTCGCCTATCTGCCGCCTGCGAACATGTACATCTCGGGCGCGGGCTACAACTCGCTGGTCGAGACGCTGGATCAACTGACCGCAGCCGTTTCGAAGTAATGCGACTGATCGGCGCCGGACTGCTTCTGCTGTTGCCGCTGATGGCGGTCAGCCTGGGCGTCGGCGCCGCACGCATTGATCTGGGCGCGGTGCTGACCGACCCCTGGGCCACGCTGGTGATGACGGAATCGCGCCTGCCGCGCACGCTGGCGGTGGTTCTGACCGGCGCGGCGCTGGCGGTGGCGGGCGTCGTTCTGCAGGCGCTGGTGCGCAACCGCTTCGTCGGCCCCGAGACCACCGGCACCGCCGAAAGCGCTGCCCTTGGCCTGCTGGCCATCACCATTCTTGCGCCGACCGCCCCCATCTGGATCAAGATGGGCGCGGCGGCGATTTCCGCCATGGCGGGCACCGCCATCTTCATCTGGATCATCCGCCGCCTTCCCCCGCGCGAGGTGATGCTGGTCCCGGTCGCGGGGATCGTGCTTTCGGGCGTGATCTCGGCCGTCGTGACCTTCGTCGGCTGGCAGACCGATATGCTGCAATATGTGGGCACCTGGCTGATGACGGGCGAGTTTTCGGGCGTGATCGCAGGCCGGTACGAGCTTTTGTGGATCGCCGCTGCCGCTGCCGTGCTGGCCTGGTTCGCCGCCGACCGTTTCGCCATTCTGGGCCTTGGCGACAGCGTCGCCACCGGGCTGGGCCTGTCACCCAAGGCGGTTCTGCGCATGGGGCTGGCGGTGGTCTCGGTCGTTACGGCCATGACCATCACCACGGTCGGGATGATCCCCTTCGTCGGGCTGGTCGTGCCGAATATCGTCGCGCGGCTGATGGGCGACGATCTGCGCGCCTCGCTGCCGGTGGTGGCGATCTGGGGCGCGGCGCTGCTGATGGCCTGTGACCTGATCGGGCGGCTGGTCATCTTCCCCTATGAGATCCCTGTCGGCACCGTGCTTGGCGTGCTGGGGGCGGGGATTTTCCTGTGGCTTCTTTATCGCAGGCCCGCCCGTGCAACTGCCTGAGATCTCGCGCCAGAACCTGATCCTGCTGACCGGCCTGACGCTGCTGCTGGCGGCATTTTCGGCGCTGTGGATGCTGCAGGGACTGCCGCCCGAGGGCAACCGCAGCTTCATCCTGAAGCTGCGCTGGACGAAGCTCGCGGGGCTGATCGTCGTCGGCGCGGCCACCGGGATCGCCACGGTGCTGTTTCAGACGGTGGCCGGAAACCGGGTGCTAACCCCCTCGATCATGGGGTTCGATTCGCTTTACGTGCTGCTGCAGACCTCGCTGGTGATGATGCTGGGCATTGCAGGCGTGGCCGCGCTGCCGGTGGGCGAGAAGTTCTTGCTGGAGGTCGGCGTCATGACGCTGCTGGCCTGCATCCTCTTCGGCACGCTCTTGGGGCGGGGCGCGCGGGACATTCCGCGCACGATCCTGACCGGCGTCATTCTGGGCATCCTCTTCCGCTCGCTGAACAGCTTTCTGGGCCGGGTGATCGACCCGATCGAATTCGCCGTCGTTCAGCAAAACAGCATGGCGAGCTTCAGCCGCATCGACGCGAACCTCTTGCCCTATGGGCTGGGGCTGGCGCTGCTGGCGATGGTGGGGGCGATGCTGCTGGCCTCTCGCCTTGACGTGCTGGGGCTGGGGCGCGAGGTCGCGGTCTCGCTGGGTCTGCGGCACGAACGGGTGGTGATCCTGACGCTGGCGCTGGTCGCCGTTCTGGTCGCCATCCCGACGGCGCTGGTCGGGCCTATCACCTTCTTCGGCCTGCTGGTCGCGGGCATGACCCACGGGCTGGCGCAGACTGCGCGTCACGCGATCCTGCTACCCGCCGCCGGGTTGATCGCGGCCACCATGCTGGTTGCGGGGCAGTTGCTGTTCGAACGCGTGATGGGGCAGGCCGCCTTCCTGTCGGTCATCATCGAATTCGCCGGCGGTTTGTTCTTCATGTACCTTCTGTTGAAAGGTCGGATCCGATGATCGAGATTTCGGGCGTCAATTACAGCATCGGCGGGGCGCAGATCCTGCGCGATATCTCGGCCAGCCTGCCGAAGGGCAAGCTGACCGCGCTGATCGGGCCGAACGGGGCAGGGAAATCGACGCTGCTGCGCCTGATCGGTCGGCTGGAGCCGCTGCAATCGGGCCGCATCAGCCTTGACGGTATGGACATCCGCCAGACCCCGACCGAGGCGCTGGCGCTGAAGATGGCCATTCTGGGGCAGCAGACCCATATCGTCAGCCGCCTGCGCCTGCGCGAGCTGGTGCGCTTTGGCCGCTGGCCGCATCATCGCGGGCGGCCCTGCGCCTGTGATCACACCGCCGTCGAAGAGGCGCTGGATGCGTTCGAGCTGCAGCCGCTGGCCACGCGCTTTCTGGATGAGGTCTCGGGCGGGCAGGCGCAGCGCGCGCATCTGGCGATGACCTTCGCGCAATGCACCGATTGGCTGCTGCTGGATGAGCCGCTGAACAACCTCGACATGGCGCATTCGCGCGCGCTGATGGCGCGGCTGGCCGAGATGGTCGCGGGCACCGGCAAAAGCGTGGTGACCGTGGTGCATGAGGTGAACTATGCCGCCGCCTGGGCCGATCATATCGTGGCGTTGAAAGACGGGGCCATCATGGCGCAAGGCGCGCCGGATGAGGTGCTGACCGAAGCCTGCCTCTCGGCGCTTTATGACACGCCGGTCACCATCGCCAATCACAACGGCCGCCCGCTGGTCCTGCATCACGCCTGATGCGAAAAGGGCCCCTTAGCAGGGGCCCATCCGTTTACGCAGCGGGTTTCGCGATCACCCGGAAGCGGTTGCCCCAGGGGTCTTCGACCTCGGTTCCGGCGAAATTCGCGGCGGTGTGATCGGCGGCCAGCACGACCTCGGCCAGCCCGGCGGCATCTGGGCTGCGGCGACCCGCGCCCCGGCTGTTCCAGATATTGCCCGCCAGATGGTGGTGATAGCCACCGGTCGAAAAGAAGCTGGCACTGGGAATATGGGCGACGCGCTGCATGCCGAGCTTCTCTGACATGAAGCCCTCGACCGTCGGGATATCGCCCACTTGCAGGTGGACGTGGCCCACGACCGTGCCCGAAGGCGCGCCGCTCCAGGGCTGGTCTGCCAGCCGCAGCAGCGCCTGAATGTCCAAGGGCAGCGTGTCCATCACGATCTGATCGCCGTTCTTCGTCCACATGGCGCGGGGGCGGTCGACATAGATCTCGATCCCGTTGCCTTCGGGGTCACGCAGATACAGCGCCTCGCTGACCAGATGGTCCGAAGCCCCGTCCAGCCGCAGCCCGGTTTCCGCCGCAAAGCGCAGCCAGCGGCCAAGTGCTGCGCGGTCGGGCAGCAGGAAGGCGGTGTGGAACAGCCCCGCCTCTTGCGGGCGCGGGCGGGCCTTGGCGTCGCGGCGCAGCTCGACCAGCGGCAGGCCGTCCTTGCCCAGCACCATTGCCTCGCCATCCGAGGACAGCTGGTCAAGGCCAATCACCGATTGATAGAAATCGCCGGTCTTTTGCAGGTCATTCACGGTCAGGGCGACATTCTGGACCGAGAGGGGGGCGTCACTGGTGGCCATTTTCCAAATCCTTCTGATCGGGACAGGATGTCCCTTTCTTGTGACCAAGATAGGGGGTTGCGTTTCTCCATGAAATGGCGGCTGTCACGGAACACTGTCCACGATACGGCGACAATTTGGCGATTGCCAAGGAAGGCGCGACCGCGCATGATGCGCGCCCATCAGCCAGCCGGATTGTCATGACCTCCAGACCCAATGCCCCGCGCGCCGCGTCCCCTTCGGATGCCGAACCTGCGCGCATGGAAATCTTTCTTGTGGCGACGCCGGGGCTGGAGGAACCGCTTGCCGAGGAAGCGCGCTCCTTAGGCTTTGACGCGCAGGTCGTGCCGGGCGGGGTGCAGTTCCACGGCGGCTGGCCCGAGGTCTGGCGCGCCAACCTGCAGATCCGCGGTGCGACCCGGGTGCTGGTGCGCATCGGTGCCTTCCGGGCGATGCATCTGGCGCAGCTCGACAAGCGCGCGCGGCGTTTCCCATGGGCCGATTTCCTGCGCCCCGACGTGCCCCTGAAGGTCGAGACGGTCAGCCGCAAATCGAAAATCTATCACGCCGGGGCCGCCACCCAGCGGGTCGAGGCGGCCTTGAAGGACAGTCTTGGCGTCACCATCGCCCCGGACGCGGAAATGGTCCTGAAGGTCCGGATCGAGGATGATCTTTGCACCTTCAGCATCGACAGCTCGGGCGACTCGCTGCATCGGCGCGGGTATAAAGAGGCCGTCGGCAAGGCCCCCATGCGCGAAACCATGGCCGCGATGTTCCTGCGCCAATGCGGCTATGATGGCCGGATGCCGGTGCTGGACCCGATGTGCGGCTCGGGCACGTTCGTGCTGGAAGCGGCCGAGATTGCGGCGGGCCTGAACCCCGGCCGCGCCCGGCATTTCGCCTTCGAACAGCTGGCAAGTTTTGATCCCGCCGCCTGGCAGCAGATGCGCAGCACCCCCGCCCCCGCCGTCTCACCCGAGATCCGCCATTTCGGCAGCGACCGCGACCAGGGCGCGATCCGCATGAGCCTTGCCAATGCCGAGCGCGCGGGCCTCTCCGACTGGACACGGTTCGACTGTCGCCCGATCAGCGACCTTGAGCGCCCCGAGGGGCCGCCGGGCCTCATCATGATCAACCCGCCTTACGGGGCGCGCATCGGCAACAAGGGGCCGCTTTTCGGACTGCATGCCGCCATGGGCGAGGTGCTGCGCGAACGCTTCGGCGGCTGGCGCGTCGGTCTGGTCACCAGCGAGGTGCCGCTGGCTCGCGCGACTGGCCTGCCGTTCGAGGACCCCGGCCCCTATGTCGCGCATGGCGGGCTGAAAGTGCGGCTGTACCGGTCTCGCCCGCTTTAATCCTTGCGGCCGTCGCCGGGCGCGCCAACCCGGCGCGGGGCGTGACGCGGCAGGTCGGGCACGATCAGCCGTGCGCCGGGTGCGACCCGCCCGGCCAGCCAGATCAGATCCGCCCGCGAAAACGCGATGCAGCCCGCTGTCGGAAAGCCGGGTCGCCGCCATTGGTGCAGAAAGATCGCCGATCCCTTTCCGGGCATGGCTTTCGGCCAGTTCCAGTCGGTGATCAGCACGATGTCATACAGCGGATCGGGACGGCGCATGTCCTCGTGACTGGCGGCGAAGGGCGCGCGGACAGCAAGGTTATAGTCCGCATGACCCGAAGCATCGCACCACAGATCCCCCGGCAGGATCGGCCGCGCCCAAAGGGCGGGCTTTAGCACCCGGTCCGGACGATAGAGCAGCCCGACGATCCGATGCTCGCCCAAGGGCGTCGCGCCATCGCCTTCGCGCTTCTGGTCCGAAATCCCGCCCCGCCCGACCGAGCAGGGCAGCACCCGCCCGCCGAACCGCAACCCCATCGGCGTCAGCACCAGATCGGCGATGCTCACAGCAGATGCCCGGATTTCTGTGCCTTCACGTCCAGATAGTCGGTGTTGAAGCGGTTGCGCGGGGTGATCAGGGGCACGCGCTCGGCCACCTCGATGCCCTGACCCTCCAGCATCGAGACCTTGCGCGGGTTGTTGGTCATCAGCCGCACCGCCTTGAAGCCCATCTTCTTCAGGATGCCCGCGCCAATGCGAAAATCGCGCTCATCATCGTTGAAACCCAGACGGTGGTTCGCCTCGACAGTGTCAAAGCCCTGATTTTGCAGGGCATAGGCGCGCATCTTGTTGGCCAGCCCGATGCCGCGCCCCTCCTGGTTCAGGTACAGCAGCACGCCCGCGCCATTCGCGCCCATCGCCGCCAGCGCGGCATGAAGCTGGGGGCCACAGTCGCATTTCAGGCTGCCCAGCACATCGCCGGTGAAGCAGGCCGAATGCAGCCGCGCCAGCACCGGCTGGTCGCGTGGCGGGCTGCCGATCTCGACGGCGTAATGCTCGGCCTCGCCGTCATCGGGCCGGAAGATATGCAGCTTCGAGTTCTCGGCCGCCAGCAGTGGCAAACGCGCGGCGGCCACAGGGGCCAGCGCCGCCTCGGTCGCCATCTGCGCCAGCGCCGGGCCTGGCGCGATACGCGTCAGCCCCTCCGGCACGGCAGAGATCGGCACCACCAGCAGCGCAGGCAGGAGCTGCGCCGATTTCGTCAGCGCAATGGCGGCACGATAGGGCGTCACATCGCCACCCCTCTGGCTGACCAGCGGCCCCTTCATCGGCGTCATCAGATCGCCCGCCGGGTCAGCCACGGCGCGCAGCCAGGCCAGATCCGCCCCCGCAGGCACCTCGATCCGCGCCAGATCGCCGTCATAGACCCGCGCCTTCAGCGTCTCGGCCCGCCATGAGGTGATGGCCAGAACCACCGGCCCAAGCGCCCGCATCGCGGCCAGCCGGTCGGGCCGCAGCGTCTCGACCGCGGCCACCAGAACGTCGCCCACGACGACCGGCAACCCCATCCGCAGGTCCGAGCGCGCGCGCGAAAGAGTTTCACTCAGGGTCGGGAACAGGGTCATGGCTGCCGCGTTGTTGAAACAAATTGAAACATAGGACGGATTTCCGACAACTCCATGTGAGAATCGCAGCTTGTCGCTGGACCCTTTCTACGTGCGGCCTCAGGTTTCCGTCATCAAGGCTTAGGAGGCAAGAATGGCCGGACTGAAAAAGATCCTGCTGGTGGATGATGAAGAGGACCTGCGCGAGGCTCTGGCCGAGCAATTGGTCGCGACCGAGGATTTTGATGTATTCGAGGCCGGTACCGGTGTCGAGGCAGTGGAGAAATCCAAGAACGCAATCTTCGATCTGGTGGTCCTCGACGTTGGCCTGCCCGATACCGACGGGCGCGAGCTTTGCAAGCGCCTGCGCAAACAGGGCGTGAAATGCCCGATCGTCATGCTGACCGGCCATGACACCGATGCCGATACGATCCTCGGCCTCGACAGCGGCGCCAATGACTATATCACCAAGCCGTTCAAATTCCCGGTCCTGCTGGCCCGCCTGCGCGCCCAGCTGCGCACGCATGAACAGTCCGAGGACGCGATCTTCCAGCTTGGCCCCTATACGTTCAAACCGTCGATGAAGATGCTGATCGACGCGAAAGAGCGCAAGATCCGCCTGACCGAGAAGGAAACCAACATCCTGAAGTTCCTCTATCGGGCGCAGGATGGGGTGGTGCCGCGCGACGTGCTGCTGCACGAGGTCTGGGGCTATAACGCGGGCGTGACCACCCATACGCTGGAAACTCATATCTACCGCCTGCGCCAGAAGATTGAGCCTGATCCCTCGAACGCCCGGCTTCTGGTCACCGAAAGCGGCGGCTACCGTCTGGTCGCCTGATCGCGGCTTCTTTCATGCCGCAAATATCCTCTGGGGGTCCGGGGGGCGAAGCGCCCCCGGTCCTGCCCGAACCACAGGTCGACCCCGCACAAACTGGACAAGCCACCCCCACGGCCCTAAGGGTCCGCCCCAGGACTTCGGAGGCCCCATGTTTACCCTTGCCACCTGGAACATCAATTCGGTCCGCCTGCGCGAGCCGCTGGTCGCCCGCTTCCTGACCGAGGAAGCGCCCGATATCCTGTGCCTGCAGGAGACCAAAAGCCCGGTCGAGAAAATCCCGCTCGAGATCTTCCGCAGCCTTGGCTACACCCATCTCGTCGCGCGCGGCCAGAAGGGCTATAACGGCGTCGCGATCCTGTCGAAACTGCCCATCGAGGACGCGGGCGACCGCGACTATGCCAGCCTCGGCCACGCCCGCCACGTCGCGGCGCGGCTGGAAAACGGCATCACCATCCACAACGTCTATGTCCCGGCGGGTGGCGATATCCCCGACCGCGAACAGAACGTCAAATTCGGCCAGAAGCTGGATTTCCTGACCGAGATGCGCGACGCCTTCCATGCCGACAATCCGAAGAAATCCATCCTCGTCGGCGATCTCAACATCGCGCCGCGCGAGGACGACGTCTGGAACCACAAGGCGCTGCTGAAGATCGTCAGCCACACCCCCATCGAGGTCGAGCATCTGGCCGCTGCGCAGGACGCGGGCAAATGGGTCGATGTGACGCGCAACGACATCCGCGAAGGACGGCTCTACAGCTGGTGGAGCTACCGCGCCAAGGATTGGGACGCGGCGGACAAGGGCCGCAGGCTCGATCACATCTGGGCCACGCCCGATATCGTGAACGCCGGGCATGACAGCCGCATCCTGCGCCCGGTGCGCGGTTGGGAACAGCCCAGCGACCACGTGCCGGTGCTGGCCAGCTTCGATCTTTAGGCCTGGGCCTTTCGCATCGACCAACCGACCCATCCTGCCTTGCAAGAGGCGGGGTGCTGCGCCATCTAATGGATAACCCTCGCTAAAGGATACGCCATGTTCGACCCGAATGCCGTCGCTCCCAGTCCTGCCGATTTCATCAAGGACGTGACCGAAGCCAACTTCATGGAAGAGGTCGTGCAGAAGTCGATGGAGGTTCCGGTCATCGTCGATTTCTGGGCGCCCTGGTGCGGACCCTGCAAGACGCTGGGCCCCCAGCTTGAAGCCGAGGTGACCAAGGCCAAGGGCCGCGTCGTCATGGCCAAGGTCAATGTCGACGAAAACCAGATGATCGCCTCGCAACTGCGCGTGCAATCGGTCCCGACGGTCTTCGCCTTCTTCCAGGGCCAGCCGGTCGATGCCTTCCAGGGCGCGCTGCCGCCCAGCCAGCTCAAGCAATTCGTCGACAAGCTCGTGGCGCTTGGCGGCGATGACGGCGGGCTTGGCGCGGCGCTGGAAGCCGCCGAGGCGATGCTCGAGGAAGGCGCGGCGGAAGACGCGGCCGAAACCTTCGCCGCAATTCTGGGCGAGGAGCCCGAAAACGCCGCCGCTTGGGGTGGGTTGATCCGCGCGCGCGTCGCCGCAGGCGATACGGCAGCGGCGGAAGAGGCGCTGACGCAGGTCCCCGCCGCCATTGCCAGCTCGGCCCCGGTCGAAGCCGCCAGCGCCCAGCTGCGTCTGGCCGCGCAGGCGGCCTCCGCCGGTCCGCTTGATGAATTGCGCGCCCGGATCGAGGCCAATCCCGACGACCAGCAGGCACGCTTCGACTACGCGACCGCGCTTCATGCCGGGGGCCAGATCGAAGAGGCCGTGGACCAGCTTCTGGAATCCTTCCGCCGCGACCGCGAATGGAATGACGGTGCCGCCAAGGCGCAGCTTTTCACCATTTTCGACGCGATGAAGCCCACCGATCCCATCGCGCAGAAAGGTCGTCGGCGTCTTTCGTCGATGATCTTCGTCTGACCGATGGTCCGCGCCTTTGACCTGACCGAGACGCTGGCGCTGTTTCCGCTGCAGAACGCGATCCTGATGCCGCGGGGGCGCCTGCCCCTGCAGATCTATGAGCCGCGCTACCTGCAGATGGTCGAAGACGTGCTGAAGACGCCGCAGCGGCTGATCGGGATGATCCAACCGGCCGAGGGCGGGCTGGAACATCTCTCGGCCGTCGGCTGCGCGGGCCGCATCGTCAGCTTCATGGAGACCGAGGACGGTCGCCTGATGGTAACGCTGCGCGCCGTTTCGCGCTTCCGCCTGCTCGAGGTGCTGCCGGGCTTCACCCCCTATCTGCGCGCGCGCATCGACTGGAAGGGTTACCGCAACGACCGCCTGTCGACCGCAGAAGAGGATCTGAAATTCGACCGCACGCGCTTCCTCGAACGGCTCGAGCGCTATCTGGATGAACGCGGCCTTGTCACCGATTGGGACGTCGCGGCCCAGACCGGGGACGAAATGCTGATCAACTCGCTCTCCATGATGCTGCCCCTGCAGGTCGAGGAAAAGCAGGCCCTGCTGGAATGCCGCACGCTGGCGGAACGGCGCGAATTGCTGGACGGGTTGCTGGAATATGCCCTCAGGGGCGGAGACAATGAGGAGGTTCTGCAATGAACCAGGCCACGGAAAACCCTACCGAACGCAGTTTCGAACGCCGCATGGTCGAGGCGCTGGTCTGCCCCGTCACCCATACGACGCTGCGCTATGATGCCGAGCGTCAGGAACTGATCTCGACCGCCGCGGGGCTGGCCTTCCCGATCCGCGACGGCATCCCGATCATGCTGATCGGCGAGGCGCGCCAGATCAAGGCCGACTAAACCGCAGGGGCAGGGGGGCCTTACAGCCCCGCCGCCTCATCGCGTCCCAGCATCAGGTTCAGGTTCTGCACGGCCGCGCCGGATGCACCCTTGCCCAGATTGTCCAGCACCGCGACCAGAACCGCACAGCCGTTCTCGTCGCTGCCATGCACCGACAGCTCCAGATGGTTGGTGCCGTTCAGCTTGGTGGGCACGACGCGGGCTTCCGGGTCGATCACGCGGACGAAATGCTGGCCCGCAAAATGCGCCTCCAGCGCCGCCCGCAGGCTCGCCAGCGACCGCCGCCCGTCCAGATGCAGCGGCACCTGAACGGCCATGCCCTGGGCGAAATTCCCGACCGAAGGCGCAAAGACGGGCCGCGCCGACAGCGCAGAATATCCCATGATTTCCGGCAGATGCTTGTGGCTCTGGCCCAGGGCGTAAACGAAGGTCGCCGGACCCTCGCCGCGCTCATATTCGTTGACCAGCTCCTTGCCGCCGCCGGTATAGCCCGAAACGGCGTTGATCGACAAAGCCTCATCCGCGGCGATCAGCCCGGCCCGCACCAAGGGTGAGATCAGCGCAATCGCCCCCGTCGGATAGCAGCCTGGGTTCGACACCAGCTTGGCCCCGGCAATCCGCTCGCGCTGACCGGAGGCCAGCTCGGCAAAGCCGTAAACCCAGTCGGGATCGACCCGATGCGCGGTCGAGGCATCGATGAACCGCACATCCAGCCCCTCGGCCAGCGCGACCGCTTCGCGGGCGGCGGCATCGGGCAGGCACAGGATGGCGACATCAGCGGCCGCAAAGGCCTCGCGGCGGGCATCGGCATCCTTGCGGCGCGCGGGATCGATCTGGATCAGCTCGATGTCGCTTTGCGATTTCAGACGGTCGCGGATCTGCAGACCCGTCGTACCAGCCTCGCCGTCGATGAATACCTGATGTGCCATGATGGGCCTCGCTTGTTGCGCGGCCTCAATACAAGGTTACCGCGCGCATTTCAAATGCTGCAGATCTCCGAACGCGTCAGGAATCGTCGCTCGCGGCCATTGTCCAGACTGAACATGCCGCCGCGCCCCTCGACCACGTCGATGATCAGGTCGGTGTGCTTCCAGGCCTCATGCTGCGCGGCCGAGATATAGAAGGGCATCCCGCCAATCTCCCCCAGCTGCACATCGCGCTCGCCAATGCGAAAATCGCCCTGCGCATAGCACATGGGCGAGGAACCATCACAGCAACCGCCGGATTGGTGGAACAGGACGGGGCCATGATCGGCGACGATCTCGGCCAGAAGCTGCAGCGCAGCCGGAGTGGCGCTTACGGTGCCCATGACATCTTCTCTGTTGAAAAAAATACCCCCCTGCCGGAGGCAGCGGCCCCCAGAAAGGGGGCCGCCAGTTCGATCAGAAGAAGCCCAGCTTCTTGGGCGAATAGCTGACCAGCATGTTCTTGGTCTGCTGATAATGGTCCAGCATCATCTTGTGGTTTTCGCGACCAATGCCCGACTGCTTGTAGCCGCCGAAGGCCGCATGTGCCGGATAGGCGTGGTAGCAGTTGGTCCAGACGCGACCGGCCTTGATGCCGCGACCCATGCGGTAGCAGGTGTTGGCGTCACGCGACCACACACCGGCACCCAGACCGTAGAGCGTGTCGTTCGCGATCGAGAGCGCCTCTTCCTGCGTCTTGAAGGTCGTGACCGAAACCACGGGCCCGAAGATTTCTTCCTGGAAGATGCGCATCTTGTTGTTGCCGAAGAAGATGGTCGGCTCGATGTAGTAACCGCCCGACAGCTCGCCGCCCAGATCGGCCGCCTTGCCACCGGTCAGCACTTCCGCGCCTTCCTTGCGACCGATGTCCATGTAGGACAGGATCTTCTCTTTCTGCTCGCTCGAGGCCTGCGCACCGATCATGGTGGCGGCATCGCGCGGGTCGCCCTGCTTGATCGCCTCGACGCGCTTCACGGCGCGCTCGATGAAGCGCTCATAGATCGATTCCTGCACCAGAACGCGCGACGGGCAGGTGCAGACCTCGCCCTGGTTCAGCGCGAACATCGCGAAACCTTCCAGCGCCTTGTCGAAGAAATCGTCGTCTTCACGGGCGATGTCCTCGAAGAAGATGTTCGGCGATTTGCCGCCCAGCTCCAGCGTGACCGGGATCAGGTTTTCCGAGGCGTATTGCATGATCAGGCGGCCGGTGGTGGTTTCACCGGTGAACGCGATCTTCGAGATGCGCGGGCTCGAGGCCAGCGGCTTGCCTGCTTCCAGACCGAAACCGTTGACGACGTTCAGCACGCCCGGGGGCAGCAGATCGCCGATGACGCTGACCCAGACCATGATCGAGGCCGGGGTCTGCTCGGCGGGCTTGATCACCACGCAGTTGCCAGCGGCCAGCGCGGGCGCAAGCTTCCAGCAGGCCATCAGCAGCGGGAAGTTCCATGGGATGATCTGACCGACCACGCCCAGCGGTTCCTGGAAGTGATAGGCGACGGTGTCATTGTCGATCTGGCTGATGCCGCCTTCCTGCGCACGCAGGACACCGGCGAAGTAACGGAAGTGGTCGATCGCCAGCGGCACGTCGGCGGCCATCGTCTCGCGGATCGGCTTGCCGTTGTCCCAGGTCTCGGCTGCGGCCAGCAGCTCAAGGTTCTGTTCCATCCGGTCGGCGATCTTCAGCAGGATGTTCGAGCGCTCGGTGGCCGAGCTGGCACCCCATTTGTCCTTGGCGGCATGGGCGGCGTCCAGCGCGGCTTCGACGTCATCGGCGTTCGAGCGGGCGATTTCGCCGACTTCGGCGCCGGTGATGGGGGTGGTGTTGACGAAATACTTGCCCGATTTCGGGGCCATCCAGTCGCCATTGATGAAGTTGTCATAGCGCTTGGCAAAGGGAACGGCGTTGACGCCTTTGAAGGCGTGCGATTGGTCGTTCGGCATGAGATCCTCCTGTCAGTCCGGCTCCTCCAGCCGGCTCTCAATCAAGGTGTGTCCCCCGTGCCCTTTCCGTCAACGCAGAGTTCGTGCCGCGCTGCGGAATGTGTTTCAGGGCTGAGACAGTCGACCGGAATTTTCCCCGATCCCCAGTCTGGCCATGCGTCGATACATCGTGGCCCGGCCAATCCCCAGGGCCCGCGCGGCCTGCGAGACATTGCCCTCAGCCCGTGCAAGGGCGCGAATCACCGTCGCCCGTTCGGCCCGTTCAAAGCCCGTCGCCTCATCCTCGCGGCCCAGAAGATCGGCAGCGGGGCGGGGGCGCAGGCTGCCCTCTTTCTCAAGTCCGAAGGCGCGCCGCGCCGCGCGCGTGGCACCGATCATCAGATCGTCCTTGTCGACCGCCAGCAGCAGGGCGGCATCCGGCGTGGCCTCGTGCTGGGCGACGATGATGCGGGCTTTCGGGAATGAGGCGCGGAAGAACGCGGCCTCGATCATCCGGGCGGTCTGCGCCACCTGCGCCCCGATCAGCCCGTTCCAGCGCTCGGTCTGGTCGGCGCGGGCGGAACTGACGTCCAGCGCCGCGATGATGCGGCCATCCGGCCCCCAGATCGGCGCGTCCATGCAGGACATGGCGGTGTTGCGGGCAAAGAAATGATCGTCGCGGTGGATGGTGACCTGCCGACCCTCGGCCAGACAGGTGCCGATGCCATTGGTGCCCTCCAGCGCCTCTGACCAGTTGACGCCCTTCCACAGGCCCCATTCGTTGAAGGTCGAGGCATCCGCATCGTTCACGCGCTGATCCAGCACGATGCCTTCGGCATCGGTCAGCAGCACATTGCAGCCGGTCGGGCAGACCAGCTGGAACAGCTGGTCCAGCTGCGGTCCGGCGACCGACATGAATTCCCCCATCTGGTCCAGCTTCTGGGCCAGTTCGGTTTCGCTGAGCCGCTGGCGTTGCGTGGCGCTGGCCGGGTCCAGACCATGCTTGACCATCGAGCGGCGCCAGCTTGCGGCCAGCCGTGTCACGGCACCCGGCGATTGCGACGCCTGGGCCACGCGATCTTCGTGGCGAGTAGCGGACAAAACTGCCTCCTCCTCTCCTGCGCGGGCCAGCCTAGCACGGAATCCGGTCAGGAAGGCAAGGAAAGCTTCAGCGCCGGTGCCCATGGGGCAACCGGCGCTGGATCTGGCGTCCTGTCAGGGCGCGACGGTGGCCGTCGCGCTGGCGTTCCACGAGCGGTATTCGGGCCGATACATGTCCTCGACACTGGCCGAGGGCAGGCGGAACTGCCCCGGCGTCACCGCGCGGGCGATGAAGGCCAGGCTGAACGGCTGGTCCGAGGTCCAGGTCAGCGAGGCCGCGAACCGGTCCGAACGGAACTCGGCCATATCGGTCGAGGGCTGGTCCTTCAGCCAGTCGAGCGCGGCCACATCACCGCCCTGCAGCAGGTTCGGGTTGTCGATTTCCCAGCCCGCCGCCAGCGGGACCGCGACCAGAAGTCGTCCACCCGAGGACTCTTTCCAGGGCTCGACACGCACCTCGACCACGAAGCGGGTGCCCAGCGACAGTTGCTTCGGATCGATCGCCTGACCCTCCATGTCATAGGCGCGGGTGGTGATGTTGTAGCCCTTGCCGCCTTCCGCACGCGGGCCGATGGATTTGCCGGTGGCGGTCAGCGTGATCTCGACCGGCTTGTCTGTCGGGTTCGAAAGCTGCGCGCTGGCAGCATCCGGCAGGCTCGCGACCGGCTGGCCAAGGGGCACGCCATTCAGCGCGATGCCCGGCGCATCCTGCGACAGCGCATTCGCGGCCAGAATGGTCCAGATCGATTCCTGCGTCGACAGACCCCAGCGGTTCGTCGAGCGGAGGTCAAGCTGGGCACCGATGCTGGAGGCCAGCTCCAACCCGTCCAGCGCCTGCGAATGCGATTCCGTCGTCAGCGCCAGCACAGCCGCCGCGTCACGCAGATTGGTGCCGTAGTCGCTGCGATAGTACTGCTTTTCCGGCTCGATCAGCTTCAGCTTCTCGCGCGCCTCGCGGAACATGCGGTCGGCACGTTCCTGATCGCCTGCTGCCGCCAGCGCCGCGCCCAGGTTGGCCGCCGCCATCGGCGTCTTGAAGGCCGAGGCGGCCGTGTCGACGTAATAGCGCAGATCGCCGATGTTCGCCGCCCGCTCACGCGCCAGAACCGCTGCCGCATAGGCAAGGGCGGCGTTGTCATATTCATAGGCGGCGCTTGGGTCGGTGGCATAGTTCACGCGGTTGCGCAGGTTGTCGATGGCCATGCGGAAGGCCTGATCCGGCACCTTGAAGCCGACGCTGCGCGCCCGCGACAGGAAGTCGGTGACATAGGCTTCCAGCCACAGATCGCCCGAGTCGGCGGACCAGAGGCCAAAGCCACCGTTCGCCGCCTGACGGGTCAGGATCTGGGCGATGACATCCTGCAGCCGCTTGTCCAGATCGCCGTCGTTCGAGGTGGTGTCATTCGGCACCCCCTCGATGGCCGACAGGCGCGGCAGATACAAAAGCGGCATCGCGCGCGAGGTCAGCTGCTCGGTGCAGCCATAGGGATAGCGCTCAAGCCGCGCCAGCGCGCCCGCGACATCCAGCCGGCCATAGGGGCCAACCGCCATGGTCACCAGCGAGCCGGGCAGCAGCCCGTCGGTCAGCGTGGCCGGAACGGTCATGCTTTGCTGCGGGCCGATGGTGATGCGGTCCTGATTTTGGGTGTCAGGCTCATTCAGCGCGACGGGGATCGCGATGTCCTTGGTCAGCTGCTCGCCCCCCGGAGTGGTCAGGGTCAGGCGCAGCTGCGCCAGCCCCTCGCCACCCGAGGCGGTCACCGGCATCGAAAGCCGGGCCTCGGCATTCTCGGCCAGCGTCACCTTGTCCTGCGGCAGGGTCAGTTGCAGCTGGCTGTCGCCGCCGGTCTGGGCGACCGAAAGGCCCACCTCACCGGCGGGGCCGGTGGCATGGGTCAGCCGCAACCCGACCTGCGCGGTATCACCGGGGGCAAGGAAGGCAGGCGCGGTCACCGTCATCACCACGGGGTCACGCACCAGTACCGAGGCATCGGCCTGCCCGACCGCCTTCTGCGACCAGACCACGGCCATCACCCGGACCTCGCCATTGAAGTCGGGCACGGGCACCTCGACGCTGACGGTGCCATCCGCGCCCACGACCAGCGGCCCCGAGAACCAGCTCATCAGCTTTTCGGTGGGCGGAGGGGCATCGGGGCTGCTGGCCGCCGAAGCGTCGCCGCCCTGACGCAGCGCGCCGTCCGGCGCACCGGTGGACAGGATCAGCCGCCCATAGAGGTCCCGCAGCGCCACGCCCAGCCGACGCTGGCCGAAATAGTGCTTCGAGGGATCGGGCGGGGTAAAGCGGGTCAGGTTCAGAATACCCTGGTCGACCGCCGCGATGGTGGCGTTGATCTGTTCGCCGGGGGCTGCGCCCTCGACCTTCAGCGTCACCGGAATCATGCCGCGCGGGCGCGTCTCGGCGGGCGCGGTCAGGCTGGCCGTCAGCTTGCGGTCACCCGGATCGACGGCGGCATGGGCAAGCCCGATGCCGCGCACCGGGGTGCGGTCGCTGGCGGTCACGCCTTCGATGGGGCGGATGGCGCTGACGGTCACATAGACCCCCGCGCCCCATTCATCCGTCACCGGCAGGCTGATCGTATTGTCGCCGGTCTTCAGCGCGACGGTCTGCAGCGTCACCACGCGGTTCGACAGGACCGAGACCAGACCCAGCCCGTCAAACAGCGACTCGACGCGAACTTCGGCGGTTTCGCCCGTGCGATAGGCGGGTTTGTCCAGCGCCACCTGCAGCCGGTCGGGCGTATCCGTGCCGCCCGAGGCCGAAGCGCCCCAACCGGCATAGAACTGCACCGACGACTGGCTGTCGCCCGAGGTCGATTTCACCACCAGCTCATATTCGCCCCAGTCGACGCGGCTGTCGATCTCGATGCCGTTCTGGCCCGATTGCACCTCACCCGCGTCGATGCGGCTGCGGCTGACGATGCGTTCCCAATCCCAGCTGCCATCGACCGAATACCATTGGTAATCGACATCGAGACGATTGAGCTGCCAGACCAGCTTGTCATCGACCGGACGCATGTCGGGGCCGACGGCGATCAGGTTGAAGCGCGCGTCGCTGCCTTCGCTGACGGTCAGGTCCTCGAAGAGGGGACGGATGCCGACGACGGGGGCGTCGGGCATGACGATCCGCGTCTCGGTACGCTCGACCGGGCGGCCTGCGCCCTCGCGCACGTTCAGGATGATGTCGGCGCTGGCCGGGCGAGCGCCCAGTTGCGTGGCATCGGGTAGGGTGATGTCGGTTTCGAAATTGCCCTGATCGTCGGTGAAGCCTCCCGGCAGCATGTCGGTGACCGGCTGGGTTTCGTCGTCCTGAAGCCCGAACAGATAGCCCGGAAGCCCCGAAAGCTCGCGCGAGGGCGAGATGCGGTAGCTGCCCTCGACCGGCAGGTTCGCCGCCGGGGCGCCGAACAGCCAGCGCGCGGCCAGCGAGACATGCAGCTCGGCCCCCGCCCGCTGCGGCCCTTCGGGCAGCGCGGGGGTGAAGTCGATGCGCTCGGGCAGGAAATCTTCGACCAGAATGCGGGCGGTCGCCAGCGCCGGGGCATCGGTCTGGGCATAAAGCTCGATCCGCCACGAGCCGCGCGGCGCGTTGCCGGGGATCGTCCAGTTCAGCAGGCTGCCGCCATTGGCGACCTTCTGGGGGGCCATGGTGGTCAGCTCGACCCCGTCGGGGCGGATGATCTTGGCGGTCAGGGGCAGGTTGTCCAGCGCGCGCGCCTCGGCGTCGCGGGTCAGGATCGTGGCGTTGACCGTTTCGCCCACGCGGTAGGCCCCGCGGTCGGTGGTCACGAACAGGTCCATCGCGGGTGCAGGGGGCAGGCCCTCGACCCCACGGTCGGACAGATCGAACTCGGGCGAGGAGAGCGACAGGAACGCCATGTCGCGCGGCGCGCGTTCCGCGCCTTCGCCCTGCCAGTCGGCGACGCTGACGAGCGCAGGCGCCGCGCCGTCCTTGCCAAGGCTGAGGCCGGGCGCGAAATGCGCCACGCCCTGATCGTCGGTCATCGCCCGCGCCAGCACCTCGTTCGAGCGGCTGACCAGCGCCACCTCGGCCCCGGTCTTGGGGCTGGTGTCGCGCAGGCTGCGGACGACGACGGTCAGCCCGTCGGTGCCCGAATAGGTCGAGATGCCGAAGTCCGAGATCACGAACCACTGCGTCGAAAGCCCGGTTTCCTCGGCATTTGCGCCGACCAGACCGGCCTCGAGAATATAGATGCCGGGTTCCAGCGGCCCCGCCTCAGCCGGGATGGCCAGGCTGGTGGTCAGTTCAGTGTTCAGGCCGTTCTGGCCCATCGGCTTGGCGACGGTTGCCGTGCCCTTCCACAGCTCGCGCGCCATCTGGTCCGAGAAGTAATCCACCTGCCAGCGGTCCAGCGGGCTTGCGAACATGTCCTCGGACATGGCGCGGATCAGGTTGCGGTCCGAGATCTTCAGCAGGCGCAGCGCGACCTCATCGGCGTTGACCGTCTGCATCGAGATGCGCTGATCGCCCGTCGAGGGCAGGACATAGCCACGGCCGGGGAAGCGCACCTCAGGCTTGCGGTCGCGGATATAGGCCTTCAGGTCGACGTCCTTTGCCAGCACCTCGCCATCGGCCGAGGGCAGGCCCTTGCGCAGGGTGATCTGCAGGTCGGCCCCATGGCTGAGGCCTTCGATGCACAGCCGCTGGCCGCTGGCCTCGACGGTCAGGTCACCGGCAGGCAGGCGCAGGAACTGGGCATAATCGACGCTGGTCGACAGCTCGCGCGACATGGAAGCGCAGAAACGCGGCATGCGGCCATCGGCCTCGACCTGCGAATCGACGACGCGCATGCCGTTGCGGGCCTCGGATTTCTCCAGCGCGTCAGCAATGGCGCTGTCATTCGGGGCAAGCTGCGCCGCCAGCCGGATCGTGGCCAGCGAATCACTGTTGCGATCCGCCGCCTCATAGCTGGAGGACAGCAGGCTGAGCGCGCGGCCCGCCAGCGCATCCTCGCTGGAGCGCAGATAGGCGTTGATCGCCAGTGAGCGCGATTCCTCGCTGCCCGCCGAGCCATGGCTGACCCGCAGCCGGGCCAGGTTCATCCAGTCCGAGCCCAGATCGTCACGCGCGACCTGCATCGCCAGCATGGCGGCGGCGCGGTTGTAATCGCCCGAAATCTCATAGCTCGAGGCCAGCGCCTGCGGATCGTCGGGCAGATCGACCGGAGGGTTGTTGCCGCCGATGCTGCGCGCCTGATCATAGGCCGCGCTCATGTCGCTTTCGGTCAGGAAGGGGGCGGCCTTGCGCCGCGCCTCGGCCCGTTCCAGCAAATCGGGCGAGGCCGGGACCACGAGGCCCGAGAACGCGCCGGTGAAGGGAGACCGCGCCCCCGCATCGGCACCTTTGGGGAAACAGGCGCGCGAGCGGTCGTTGAAGGTCAGCGCCTCGCACTGGTCATTGTCCAGACAGGCCCGGATGCAGCTTTGCAGCGGGATATCCAGAATGGTCGCCAGATCACCGCCGGGCAGGTCGGTATTGGCAATCAGCATCACACGCTTGGGCGGGATGACCGGCTGATCTTGCGCGGTCGCGGGCGCGACCCCTGTGATCAGCGGCAGGACCGACATCCCCCCGATCGCCAACGCCTTGCGCACAGTCCCGCGCATCCAGCCAAACGCTGCCATACCAGCCCCCGTTATCTTTACTCAATACGTTCTTTGCCAGCGTCAGCGCCGCACGGCAATCATACTATTGCCACTCGAGTTCCGTATAGGCAGTTGCCGCGTTACGTGCGGTAATTGCTGCAAAGTCGGCCCAGCCGTCCGAGAGGGGCTTCATCATCGTGACGATGGCCGGAATGGCCTGCGACATCGGCATGCCGCCATCGATGGCCTTGCGGGTGGCATCGCGCAGGCCCTGCAGATAGGCGATCTCGGGTCCGATGGCTTCGGGCCATGAGGTCCGGATGGGGCCATGCCCCGGCACGAACAGCTGCGTCTTGGGCGCGGGGTCCAGCGCCAGCCAGTCCAGCCAGCCGCTCAGCGAGCCGTCGATAGCGGGCGTCAGCCCCTCGAACACCAGATCGCCGGTGAACAACGTGCCGGTGCTGCGGTCCAGCACCGTCAGGTCATTGTCGGTATGGGCGACGGGCGCGGGCGTCAGGTCTAGGATGCGCGCGCCCAGCGAAATCTCGGTGGGCGTGTCGACCGGCTGGTCGACCGTGGCGAAGGCCGAGCCTGCGAAGGCAGCCGCCCCGATCTGCTGGGGAATGCTGATCATCCAGCTGGCCTCGCGCCGCGCCACCGCATCGGGCAGCCGCGCATCTGCCACGACCGAGGCCCCGGCTTCCGAGAAAACCTCGGCCCCAAGGATATGGTCGGGGTGCATATGCGTCAGGATGACATGCGAGATCGGCAGCGGCGTCACCATGCGGATGGCGGCGTAAAGCTCTTCCCCTTCGGCGCGCGAGCCTCCGGCGTCGATCACCGCCACGCTGTCGCCGATGACGAAGGCCAGATTCGCAATCCGCCCCCCGTTCTGCGGAGAAAGCTGCGCGGCCTCGCCCTGATGGAACCAGACGCCCGAGGCGATTTCCTTGACCTCCAGCGCAGACAGGGCCGAGGTTTCGACGCAATCGGTGGAACTGCCCTTCAGCGTGTCATGCCGCGCGATCCAGTCGCGCGCGATGGCCGGGCCGCTTTGCAGGCATTGCTCGCGCGTCTCAGAATCGCCCGCGGGAAGCAGGCGCGGCGCGCATACATCGGGCTGATCGACAAGGCAGGCAGACAGAATCAGGTGAAACATCAGAACTTCACATGCCTGACCCAAGCGGGGCTGCGCAGCTTCGTGTCATTTCGATCCTACTACTTATGGCGAGTTGACTGGTTTCAATCCTTGCATAGCATCGACTGACCACAACCCGTGGTCAATTGGGGAGAAGACCGGAATGGCTTGGACGAAACCTGTTCTGAAAGAAATCGCCTGCGGCATGGAAATCAACATGTATGCCCCGGCCGAGGACGAACCCGTCCTGTTCTAAGTGGAACGCATTGATTTCGCTTCAGGTCCCGCGCGCCGCATGACGGGCGGGACCCTTTTTATTTTATGGATCGGGTCCAGATGCGTATTGTGATCCTTGGTACCGGTGCGGGCGGCGGAACCCCGCAGTGGAATTGTGGATGCGGGAATTGTGACGCGGCACGCGCCGGACGTATCCCGGCGATGAGCCAAAGCGGCATTGCCGTCTCCGCCGACGGGCGCAGCTGGGCGCTGATCAACGCCTCGCCCGACCTGCGCGCGCAACTGGCCGCGACCCCGGCGCTGCATCCGACGGGCCTGCGCAAGTCGCCCATTCGCTCGGTTCTGGTGACGAATGGCGACATCGACCATGTGGCGGGGCTGCTGACGCTGCGCGAAAGCCAGAAATTCAGGCTGTTTGCCACGCGCACCATCCATGACATGCTGGACGACAACCCCGTGTTTCAGGTGATGAACCCCGAAATGGTCCGGCGCAGCACCATCACCCTTGATACCCCGTTCGAGCTGGTGCCCGGCCTGCACGCCGCGCTGTTCGCCGTTCCCGGCAAGGTGCCGCTGTACCTTGAGGAAGGCGAAAGCGTCGACACCCAACTGATCGGAGAGCAGACCGTCGGCGTCGAGCTGCGCTCTGAGCGGCACCGCGTCCTTTACATCCCCGGCTGCGCCACCATGCCCGACTGGCTGATCCAGCGAATCGGCGGGGCAGACGCGCTGCTGTTCGACGGCACGCTGTGGACGGATGATGAGATGATCGTCGCGGGTCTGGGCAAGAAGACCGGGCGGCGGATGGGCCATATCCCGGTCTCGGGCAGTGATGGAAGCCTTGATGCGCTGGCCGATGTGCCGGTGGGGCGGCGCATCTTTGTGCATGTGAACAACTCGAACCCGCTGACCGACCCGTTCAGCAGCGAAACCGCTTTGGTGCGCGCGGCGGGCTGGGATGTCGGCCATGATGGAATGGAAATCGCCCCATGACACAGCCCGCTGCGTCCGCCCCTTTCGCCGAACACCCCTCGGGCAGGGCGCAGCCCCAGCCCCGGTCCGAATTCGAGGCGCGCCTGCGCCAGATCGGGGCCGAGCGCTATCACGACCTGCACCCGTTCCATGCGCGTCTGCATGGTGGCCAGTGCTCTCCCGATGAGGTGCGGGCCTGGGTCATCAACCGCTGGCAATACCAGTCCCGCATTCCCATGAAAGATGCGGCCTTCCTGTCGCGGGTCGAGGATCCGCAACTGCGCCGCATCTGGCGTTCCCGGATCGAAGATCATGACGGCGGCGTCGATGAGGGCGGCGGCATCCGGCGCTGGCTGGCGCTGGCGCAGGCTGTGGGGCTGGACCCCGATTATGTCGCCAGCGGCAAGGGCGTGATGGCCGCGACGCGCTTCGCCGTCGACGCCTATGTCCGCTTTGTTCGCGACATGCCGCTGCTGGATGCGGTCGCTGCCAGCCTGACCGAGATGTTTGCCCCGAAAATCCATGCCCAGCGGATCGAGGGGCTGCTGCAGCACTATGATTTCGCCGATGACACCAGTCTGTCCTATTTCAAGCGCCGTCTGTCCGAGGCCCCGAAGGACGTGGCATTCGGCCTGAATTACGTGCTGGATCACGCCGATACGCTGGAAAAGCAGGATGCCGCTGCCGCCGCGCTGAGCTTCAAGACCGACGTGCTTTGGGCGCAGCTGGACGCGCTGTGGAACGGCTATGTGGAAGGCAACACGCCCCCCGGTGCATGGCGTCCCGGCGAGGGCATGGCCCGCGCGCAGGCCGGCGCATGACCGCGCCCTCGCTGCCCGACGATTGCGTGCCCTATCTGCCGCGCGGCGTGCGGCTTCACGATGACAAGGTGCGCGGCATCCGCGTGCTTCTGGCGCCGGAACGCGCGATCTCGCTGGACCCGGTGGGGGATGCGATCCTGTCGGAACTCGACGGCGCGCGCACGCTGGGCGATCTGATCGCGGAACTGGCGGCGCGCTATCAGGCCCCGGCCGAGCAGGTCGGGCAGGACATGCGGGAATTCCTGACCGGGCTGATCGACCGGCGCATGGTGTTTCTGCGCGAATCCGGCGCAAGGGGGGCGTGATGGACGACATCGGCGGCCACGACATCCTTGGAAACCCGGTCAGTGCCCGCGCGCCCATGGCGATGCTGGCGGAACTGACGCATCGCTGTCCGCTGGCCTGCCCCTATTGCTCGAACCCGGTGGAACTCACGCGGGTCAACAGCGAGCTTTCGGCCGCCGAATGGGCCGATGTCTTTCAGCAGGCCGCCGCGATGGGGGTGTTGCAGGTGCATTTGTCGGGCGGCGAGCCCGCCTCGCGCCGCGATCTGGCCGAGATTGCGGCCTCGGCCCGCGATGCCGGGCTTTACGTCAACCTGATCACCTCGGGGATCGGGCTGACGCAGGCGCGGCTGCGCGATCTGGATGCGGCGGGGGTCGAACATATCCAGCTGTCGCTGCAGGGCATCGACGCCGAGATGGCCGACTGGATCGGCGGCTATACCGGCAGTTTCGCCCGCAAGATGCAGGTGGCCGAATGGATCGGAGAGATCGGTTTCCCGCTGACCCTGAACGCGGTGGTGCATCGCCAGAACCTTGACCGCCTGCCCGAGATGATCGACCTGGCCGAGCGTCTGGGCTGTCGCCGGATCGAGGTCGCGACCGTCCAGTTCCACGGCTGGGCCGACCTGAACCGCCGCCCCTTGATGCCGACGCTGGAACAGGCGGCCGAGGCGCGAAAGGTGGTGAACGAGGCGCGGCTGCGGCTGCGCGGGCGCATGGTCATCGACTATGTCCCCGCTGATCATCACGCGACCTTCCCGAAAAGCTGCATGGGCGGCTGGGCCTCGACCGGGATCAACATCGCGCCCGATGGCACGGTGCTGCCCTGCCATGCCGCGCAGACCATCCAGTCGCTGGAATTTGACAATATTCGCGCCCGCTCATTGGCTGAAATCTGGTACAATGGCCGCGCCTTCAACGCCTTCCGCGGCACCGCATGGCTGCCCGAGCCCTGCGCCAGTTGCGACCGGCGAGAGATCGATTACGGCGGTTGTCGCTGTCAGGCCATGGCCCTGGCCGGTGATCCGACCGCGACCGATCCCGTCTGTTCACGCTCGCCCCTGAATCCGGTCCTGAAGGCGCAGGCGCAGCAGGATGCCGTCAGCGAGGATGTGGCGCTGGTCTATCGGCGGATGCCAAAGGAGACGCGCGCATGAAGGCCCTGACCCTTGCCTTTGCCCTGCTGCTGGCCGCGCCCGCACTGGCCGAAGACGCCGAGATCCGCAATCCGCTGCAACCCTCGCCGACTTGGGACGACATCCGCCTTAGTGTGATCGGCACGGATGATGAGCCTCCGCTGGACGCGGGCGTGCTGCTGCTGGATGCGCCGCCGCGCGCCGACAACCCGGCCTTCGTGCCTGTCCGCATCACCCAGCCCGAGGGCGCGCCCGCGATCACTGCGCTGGCGCTGGTGATCGACCAGAACCCCGCGCCGGTCGCCGCCGAGTTCACCTTTGGCAAGGCGCTGATGCCCTTGGATTTCGAGGTGCGCGTCCGCGTTGACGCCTATTCCGACCTGCGCGCCATCGCCACGCTGGAGGACGGGCGCAAGGTCATGGCCGGGCGTTTCGTCAAGGCCTCGGGCGGCTGCGCCGCGCCCGCCGGGAAAAGCATGGACGACGTGCGCAAGACCATGGGCGAGATGCGCTATCGCACCGCTGCGGGCGAGGGCGAGGATGCGGGCCGCGATATTGGCACGCTGATGATCCGGCACCCGAATTTCTCGGGCCTGCAGCGCGACCAGCTGACCCTGCTGACCATCCCGGCCGAGTTCATCCAGACGCTGGAGGTCAAGCAGGGCGACCAGCCGCTGTTCACCATGGATGCCGGGATCTCGATTTCCGAGGATCCGGTGTTCCGCTTCGCCTATGGCGCCCCCGAGGGCGCGGTGACGGTGCATGCGCAGGACACCGAAGGCCGCGTCTGGGACAAGTCGTTCTAGCCTTGGATCTGTGCCGGGTTGCCGCCCAGCCGCAGCGGGCGGGCCTCTAGCGCGCGCGCCTCATTCGGGTCGTGGGTGACCAGCAAAAGCCCCGCGCCGGTGCCTGACAGCAGTTCACTGGTCAGGGCGATCATGCGGGCCGCCGTCTCGCCGTCCAGTGAGGCGAAGGGCTCATCCATCAGCAGGATATCGGGCTGTGCGGCAAAGGCGCGGGCCAGGGCCAGCCGCCGTTGCTGGCCCAGCGACATCTGCCGGGGGAAGTGGTTGTGATGCGCGGGCAGGCCCACGCGCGCCATCCATTCATGCGCCTGCGCGACCGAGCAGCCGGTGGGAATGGTGATGTTCTGCGTTGCATTGCGCCAGGGCAGCAGCGTCGGTTCCTGAAAGATCAGCGCCAGCCGGTCATCGCCGGTGATGCTGCCGCTGAACTGCGGATCAAGCCCCGCCACGATGCGCAGAAGCGTCGATTTCCCCATGCCCGAGGGGCCAAGGATCGCCAGCCGCTGCCCGCGCGTCAGCGACAGCCGGATCGGCCCCAGCACCTGATTGGGGCCATAGGATTTGCCGATGAGGTCAAGCTGCATCCGACCTCCAGCGATTGGCGCGGGCCTCCCACGGGCGCAGGATCAGTAGGTCGATGGCCAGCATGACGGCGACGAAGGCCAGCGCCCAGGCCAGCACGCCCGCGACGTCGAAGCTGGAAAACAGCATGTGCAGCTTGAAGCCCACCCCGTTCGAGCGGCCCAGAAACTCGACCACCAGCACGATCTTCCAGATCAACGAGATCCCGGCGCGGGCGGACGCGGCGATCTGCGGCGCAAGCTGGGGCAGCACGACATGGCGCAGCCGGTCCATGCGCGACATGCGGAAGGCGGCGGCCATCTCGTCCAGATCGGGGCGCAGGGCGCGCGTGCCCTCGCGGATCATGACGGTGACCACGGGGATCTTGTTCAGCGCGACGGCGATGATCGCGGCGGTCTCATTGAGGCCGATCCAGATATAGCTCAGCACGATGACGACCAGCGCCGGGACGTTCAGCATGATGATCAGCGCCGGGTTCAGCCATTGGTCGGCGCTCCGGCTGCGGCCCATCCACAGGCCCAGAGCGGTGCCGACGACCATGGCCAGCGCGAAGCTGCAGGCGACGCGGTAAAGCGTCATGCCTGCATGGAACCAAAGCTCGCCCGAGGCGGCCAGCGCATAGATGCGCGCCGCCACCTGCCAGGGGGCGGGCAGCGTCTGCGGGCGGTCGGTCATCTGCGAGGCGACCGTCCAGACCAGCAGCATCAGCGCAATCGACACCACCCCGGGCACAAGTCCGGGGGGTGTGACGCGGGTTTTGACCTCGGCCTTATTCACTCTGCCAGAACAACCCGTCAGGCAGGTCGGCGACGCCGCCTGTCAGCTCTTCCCCGCCCAATGCGGCCATGGTGGCGAACATCTTGCGGGCATTCTCGACATTCACCGGACCGGGTGCGGGAATGCCCGCGCGCCAGCCATCGCGCAGCGCGATGAATTCGGCGTCATCCTTGGCGTTCATCAGGGGGCGCAGGGCCTCCCACGCGGCATCGTCGGTCGCCAGCAGTTCCTTGGCCTGTTTCGAGGCCTGTGCCAGCCCCTTGGCCAATTCGGGGTGTTCGGCGATCCAGCTTTCGCGCAGCACATAGCCCAGAAGCGGCGTCGTCGGATCAAGACCCAGATCCTTGGCGGCGGTCTCGACATTGATGATCTCGCGCATGCCGGCGGCCTGCATCTTGGCCTGGAAATGCCAGAAGTTGATGGCGGCATCGACCTCGCCGGTCTCGGCGGCGTTCATGATCATCGGGGGCGCGCCGAAGACCTGCTCGGAGGTCTCGGCGATGTCCTTGCCGTCCTTTTCACGCGACCATGCGCGCAGGATCAGCCAGCTTTTGTCGACGGGACCACCGGCGATGCCGATTTTCTTGCCCGAGAGGTCCGAAAGCTTCTGCACCGGGCTGTCGGCGGGCACCATGACGCCGCCCACGGCGGTCGAATAAGGCAGGAAGACGAAATCCGACCCGCGCGAACGCTGCTGGGCGACCCACAGCCAGTCCGAGACGATGGTATCGACCTCGCCGCCGTTCATGGCGACCTGCGTGGCGGGGTTCCCGGCCAGAATCAGCGGATGCAGCGAAAAGCCGTTCGCCTTGTCGAAGCCGCTGCGGCGAATTGTCTCGATTTCCCAGTTGACGGTGCCGTTCTCAAGCGTGCCGATCTTGATTTCAGGTGTTTCGGCTATCGCGGAGGTTGAAACGCCTGCGCCAAGCGCGAACGACATGAGCCCCAGCATGACGAAGCGCCGCATGATATTCATCGGTTTTTTCTCCTCGACCGAGTGGTTCAAATCTGTCCTGACAGACTTCCAAGGCCAATGCGACCTAAGTCTTAAATCCGCCTATGCCGAAGAAACTGCAGTCTTGCACCTTCAGTCGGGGGGCTTAAGATACCATATGAATAAGGGCCATTGTGCCCCGACGCATTCGTTTTTTGGGAGGGAAACGATGACCTCAGCTACAGCGCAAGCGCAGGATCGTGGAACGGTACCCAGGTTATCGGCGGATCGCGTACGTGAAATTCTGATCGTGGACGACCACCCGTTGATGTGTGACGCATTGGCGCTGACGCTGAAGATCAGCTTCGGCCTCAAGAACGTCCGCACCGCGCGCAGTCTGGCCGCCGCAGTCGAACAGATCCGCAATCAGGGCGCGCCCGATGCGGTCATTCTGGACCTGAATCTGCCGGATGCGCGGGGCTCGGAAGGGCTGGTGACGCTGCGCCGCCAGATTCCTGATGTGCCGATCACCATGATCTCGGCCGATCTGGAAAACGCGATGATCTCGGCCGCGATGGCGGCGGGTGCACAGGGCTATATCAGCAAATCCCTTGGCCGCGAGGCGCTGGTCGACAGCCTGCGCCGCATGTGGGAGGGCGAGCGTGTCACCCCCGACGGCTATCAGCCCGACGGCGACAGCGACGAAGACAACGCCCGGACCGAGCTGGCCCGCCGCTTCGCCAGCCTGACGCCGCAGCAGATGAAGATCCTGCGGCTGATCTGTCAGGGCAAGGCGAACAAGGAAATCAGCTATGAGCTGTCCATCGCCGAGGCCACGGTGAAGACCCACATCACCGCGATCATGTCCAAGATCAACGCCCGCCGCCGGACTCAGGCGGTGCTCTTGGCCAACAGCGTGCGGCTGTTCGAGGCTGGATGAACCAGGGAATGCATGCGGGTTGGCCGGTGCGCAATGGCGACCGGCCCTTGCCGCCCGCGCCGGTCGCCATCTCGGCTGACGCCAATGCGCCGGACCTGCGGACGTTGCTGGTCGAGGGCATGGCGCCGATTGATCCAGCGCTGGTCCTGCTGTTCGGCAGCCCCGCGCAGGGGCTCGAATCGCTGGTCGCCTCGCTCAAATGCAAACTGCCCGACCATTGCCGGGTCGTCGGTTGCTCCTCTGCCGGAGAGATCGGCCCGGCTGGCTATTGCGTCGAAACCGTGACCGCGCTTGGCTTTCCAAGCGCCAGCTTCCGCGTCGGCGTGTGCGAGCTGCGCCATCAGGCGCAGGTACCGGTGTCGGAATGGATGACGCAGCTGCGCGCCTTCCACACCGAATTCGACCGCGATCCGCGCCGGTCGCTGTTCGGCGTTCTGCTGGCTGACGCGCAGGCCAAGCAAGAGGATGTGCTGGTCGCGACGCTGGATGCCGCCATTCCGGGGCTGCCGATGGTCGGCGGCTCAACCGCGGATGGGCTGGGGTTTCTGCCGACGCATCAGGTGGTCGACGGGCGCGAACTGCCAGGTTCGGCGCTGTTTCTGCTGATCGAGACCGATCTGGCCGTGGCCGAGGTCGCTTTCGCGCATTTCAGCCCGACCGACCGCCGCGCCGTCGTGACCGAGGCCGACAACAACGCCCGCATCATCTATCGCCTGAATGACGAACCCGCCGCGCAGGAATATGCGCGGCTGGCGGGCCTGTCGGTCGATGTGCTGAACCAGACCGAATTCGCCCGCCGCCCGCTGCTTTTGCGCACCGGCAAGCGCCACCACGTCCGCGCCATCCGCGCCATCACCCCCGAAGGCGGGCTGGAGCTGATGTCGGGGATCGAGCCGGGCCATGTGCTGACCCTTGGCCGCGCCATCGACATGACGCGCGGCTTTGCCGAGGCGCTGGACGCCTTGCCGCGACCGCCGATGATGGTGCTGGGCTTTGACTGCATCCTGCGCCGCCTGGCGCTGCAGCGCGCCGGCATGCTGGGCCAGATGTCCGAGCTGTTCGCGCGCTACCGGGTCGCCGGGATCAACACTTTCGGCGAACAACACAGCGGGATGCATGTGAACCAGACCTTCGTGGGCATGGCCCTGATGCCGCCGTTATCCGCATGAGCATGCTTTTGAGGGCGGATGACAGCGATGCCCGGCGTGTCCAGAAACTGTCGAAGATCTCCGAGGTCCTGATCTCGCGCGTGGACCGGCTTGAGGAAAGCCGGGGCTCTGCCTGGTCGACCTTTCAGGCCGCCGCCGCGCTGGAGCAGGAGATCAAGGCCCGCACCCGCGATCTGGAAAAGGCCATGGCGGACCTGTCCGAGCGCAACCGTGAACTGGCCGTCGCCCGGGCCCATGCCGAAGAGGCCAACCGCTCGAAAACCCGGTTCCTGCGTGCGGCGAGCCATGATCTGCTGCAACCGCTGAGCGCGGCCAAGCTGTTCCTGTCGGCGCTCAGTGACACCCAGCTGGACCCTTTGCAGCAAGAGCTGACAGGCCGTCTGGCGGGGGCCTTCGAGTCGGTCGAAGAGCTGATGCACGCGGTACTGGACATCTCGCGACTGGACAGCCAGCGCATCGAATTCCAGCTGAAACCCGTGCATCTCAGCGAGCTGTTCCGGCGGCTGGCCATCGAATATGCGCCGATGGCGGAAAGCAAGGGGCTGCGCCTCAGCTTCGCGCCGACCTCGGCCATCGTGGAAAGCGACCCGACCTTCTTGCGGCGGATCGCGCAGAACCTCGTGTCCAACGCGCTGAAATATACCGACAAGGGCGGTGTGCTGGTGGGCGTGCGTCGCAGGGGCGGGCGCGCCTGGCTTGAGGTGCTGGACACCGGCATCGGCATCGCCGCACCCGACCGCGCGCGCATCTTCGACGAATTCCAGCGCGTCGGCCGCGAAGGCGGCGCGCCGGGCATGGGCCTCGGCCTCTCGATCGTGCGCCGGGCCTGCGCCAAGCTGGGCCACCGCATCGCGCTGGACAGTGAGCCGGGGCGCGGCACGGTCTTCCGCGTCAGCCTGCCCACGGTCACGCCGGAAACCGAACGCGGCCTGTATGAGCCGAATCAGAACAGCAGCTCGTTGCGGGGGCGGGTCGTGCTGGTGATCGAAAACGATACCGCCATGCGCCGTGCCTATCAGCTGATCCTGGTCGAGCGGCTGGGCATGGTCGCGCGCATCGCGGGCGGCATCGCCGAGGCGCTGGCCCTGACCGGGGAAGAGCCGCCGGACATGATCATCGCCGATTACAACCTCGACAATGACGAAAACGGGCTGCAGGCCATTCGGGAATTGCGCGCCGCCGTGCATCAGATGGTCCCGGCGATCATCATCTCGGCCAGGCGCGACCCCGAGATCCACCGCGCGGGGCTGGAGATGGACGTGCCGGTGCTGGAAAAGCCCGTCCGCCCCGAGGATCTGCAAAGCATGCTGCGCAGCATGATCACATAAGACGAAAGGCGCAGGACCCGAACGGCGCACTTTCGCAACGCCCCCCGCAAGGGCAAGTTTTCCGAAGGGGAGAGCAAGATGAAATTCCTTCAGAATCTGGCGCTGGTTCTGGCGCTTGGCAGCGGAGCCGCCATGGCCGATGAGGCGGGCGATCTGGTCTTTGCCGAACGCGGGCCATGGCAGTTGGGCGACAAGGGCGTCGAATGGGTGATCACGCAGGAAGGCCCCGCCGCGACGGGCTTTACCGCAGTCCAGAACGGCAAGCTGTTGCTGGAAGAGGTCAAGGACCCCGCAGATGGCGCGACGGTGCTGCAACTCAGCGAGGAAAGCACCCGCGCGCATCGCAAGATCGGGCCGTTCCCCGTCTCGGCGGGCGATCCGACGCTGGTCTTCTTTCTGGAAAACACCTCGCGCGACATGGCGGCGATCACCGGCGGCAGCCCGTTCTATATCCGCAACCGGCTGAAAGATGCGCTGTTCCGGGGCGGCAAGGTCCTTGAAGAGGACGGCTTCAAGGTGGCCGAATTCACGCCCTTCGCGGGTGACCCGAACGCCGACCGGATGGGCGCGTTCAAGGATCTGACGCTGCGCTTCTACCTCAAGGACCCCAGTCAGCCCATTCCCCGCATGGTCGCGCAGACCCCGGGCGGAGAGCCGCCCTATCGCAACGAACTGGTGATGAAATGAAACCCGTGCTTCTTCTGCCCTTTGCGCTGGCCGCCTTTGCGGGCATGGCCGGGGCGCAGGCGGTCAACGATTATCCCACCAATGCGCGCGCCGATTACGTCTTCGTCTGCATGGCGACGAACGGCCAGACGCGCGATGTTCTGGACAAATGCTCTTGCGCCATCGACCAGATCGCGACCGTCCTGCCCTATGATGATTACGTCAGCGCCGAGACCGTCCTGCGCATGCGCCAGACCACGGGCGAACGCACGGGCATGTTCCGGCAGGGCGCGATGATGACCGACATTCTGTCCCATTATCGCCGCGCCGAGGCCGAGGCCGAGATCCTCTGTTTCTGACCGCGCGCTCTGGACAAAGACGCGGCTTCGCGGTTCCCTTGCCGTCGAAATTCAGGAGGGAACGCAATGGATCTGGGTATCAGGGGCAAGACCGGGCTGGTCTGTGCGGCATCGAAGGGCCTGGGCCGGGGCTGTGCCGAGGCCTTGGCCGAAGCCGGGGTCGATCTGGTCATCAACGCGCGCGGGGCCGAGGCGCTTGAGGCCACCGCCGCCGAGATTGCCGCGAAACATGGCGTCAAGGTCACTCCGGTCGCGGCTGACATCACCACCGATGAAGGCCGCGCGCGTGTGCTGGACGCTTTGGGTGGGCAGGCCGATATTCTGGTGACCAATGCGGGCGGCCCGCCTCCGGGCAACTGGACCGACTGGTCGCGCGATGATTTCATCAAGGCCATCGACGCCAATATGCTGACCGCCATCGCGCTGATGCAGGCGCTGGTGCCGGGCATGATCGAACGGAAATGGGGCAGGGTGGTCAACATCACCTCGCAATCGGTGCGCACGCCGATCTCGGTTCTGGGGCTGTCGAACACGGCGCGGGCGGGTCTGACCGGCTTTGTCGCGGGCATGTCGCGGCAGGTCGCACCGCATGGCGTCGCGGTGAACAACCTGCTGCCGGGCATCCATGCGACCGACCGCGCGGTCAGCCTTGATACCGGCGTCGCCAAGGCCGAGGGCATCAGCCTTGAGGAGGCGCGCATCCGGCGCGAAGCCTCGATCCCCACGCGGACCTATGGGCTGGCCGAGGATTTCGGCGCGACCTGCGCTTTCATGTGCAGCCAGCATGCGCGGTTCATGATCGGGCAGAACGTCCTGCTGGATGGCGGCGCGTCGAACAGCGCGATCTGATCTCTGACTTGCGAGAAGGGGGCCGGGCTGTTACGCCCGGACCGCTTTGACAGAAACGGACGGCAAGTACGTATGGCCGCAGCTTCGCGCCTTGAGGTCCGCAACCTCACCCGCATCTTCGACGGCAAGACCGTGGTGGACGACGCCTCGTTCGAGGTGCGCGCGGGCGAGGTCGCCTGCCTGCTGGGCCCCTCGGGCTGCGGCAAGTCGACGACGCTGCGGATGATCGCTGGCGTCGACATGCAGGACAGCGGCCAGATCCTTGTGGACGGCTCCGTTATCTGCGGCGCGGGCACCCGCGTCCCGCCCGAGCGGCGCGGGATCGGCCTGATGTTTCAGGATTTCGCCCTGTTTCCGCATCTGTCCGTGGCCGATAATGTGGCCTTCGGTCTGAAGGGCGGCGCGCGCGCCAACCGCAACCGGGTGGCCGAACTGCTGGATCAGGTGCATCTGACCCGCCACCGCGACAGCTATCCCCATGCGCTGTCGGGGGGTGAGCAGCAGCGGGTCGCTTTGGCCCGTGCGCTGGCGCCGCGCCCCAGCATCATGCTGATGGACGAGCCCTTCTCGGGTCTGGATGAGCGGCTGCGCGACGGCATCCGCGATGAGACGCTGGCGATCCTGAAGGATGCGGGCGCGGCGGTCCTTCTGGTCACGCATGAGCCGCATGAGGCGATGCGCATGGCCGACCAGATCCTGCTGATGCGCGACGGGCGGATCGTGCAGCGTGGCGCGCCTTACAATATCTATAACGCTCCGGTCGACCGCGCGGCGGCGGCGTTCTTTTCCGACATCAACATTCTGGTCGGGACGGTGCAGGGCGCGCTGACCAAGACGCCCTTCGGCGATTTTCTGGCCCCCGGCGTGCCCGATGGCCGCGAGGTCGAGATCGTCATTCGCCCGCAGCATCTGAAGATCGACTTTCACCGCAACGGGCATGGCCCGGTCCCCACCGCTGAAAACGGCACGGCCGCGCATGGCACCGTGGTCCGCGCGCGGTTTCTGGGCCGAGATTCACTGGTCGAGTTTCGCATGGATTACGACGGCAGCGTGCTGAACGCGACGGTGCCGGGGGTCTTCCTGCCAAAGCCTGATACGACCATGTGGCTGATGTTGCGCCGCGACCGGGTCTTCGTCTTCCCGCGCGGCTAGCGCTGCTGCGGCTCATCATCCGGGCGGCTGTGTGCGGCGAGGCCCATGCCTCCGCCCATTCCCATGGCCATGCCCCCGCCACCTCCGCCGCCCGCGTTGCCGCCACGGCCACTGCCCGAACTGTCCCCCTTTCGCCCGCCAGAGCTGCCCGAGGAGGGGCGTGTCGGACCCTGACGGGGGATCTGCAAGCTGGCCGGAATGGGGTCCAGATCCAGCGCCTTGCGGATGAAATCGCGTAGCGAGATGACCAGCTCGGCGGTCTCGACCGGGCGGCCCTCGACCAGTTCGCGGGCGGCGCGATCGGCCAGCCGGACCTGCTCTTCCGTGCCCAGCAGCAGGATGTCCGACAGCGCGCCCTCGACCGCGTCGCGGATGCGCCGCGCCCGGTCAGAGCCTTCGGGGCCGGGGGTGTCCTCGCCCTCAAGCTGCATGCGTTCGCGCAGATCGCGCAGATGGGTGGGATCGACCGCAAGCTTGCCGGTGAAAGAGCCGCCGAGCGTCTTGTAGGCCGCGATCAGCACCTTCAGCCGCTCATTGATCTGCCGGTTCATCCGCTCGCGCCGCTGCTGGATGGTCATCATCAAGAGCATGCGGATGCCAATGCCGATCAGCGCGAAAAGCGCGATGCCGATCAGCGTCGACAGGATGCTTTGCCAGGAGCTGAGATCGAAATTGCGCATCATCGCCTGTTCCTGCCGCATGCCGATGGCTTGAACTATTGTCGCTTGCGCCCGGCGGCGCAAGGAACGAGGCCAAGGGGGCCAAAAATCTGCTTGTCAGAATGCGCGCCCGCAGCTACGACTTTGGTAGGAAAACGGGAGACACTGGCGCAAGTCAGGGCCGAAGGAGCAACCGCCCCGGCAAACTCTCAGGCAAAAAGACCGTTTTTCGCATAAAACTCTGGAGAGAGGCGGAGAATCGGGCCGCCCACCGAAGGGATAATGATCTCAGGTGCCCGAATTGGGCGAGGACAGAGGGGGCATCTTAACGGCGGGAGCAGTCCGTCACCGGGAGAGATGCCATGGCCGAACTTCGGCGCACACCACTATACGATTTGCACCTGGCCCAGGGGGCCAAGATGGTGCCCTATGCCGGATGGGAAATGCCGGTTCAATACCCGTTGGGGGTCATGGCCGAGCATCTGCACACCCGCGCGCATGCGGGGCTGTTCGATGTCAGCCATATGGGCCAGATCATCCTGCGCGGTGCCGATGCGGCGGCTGTGCTTGAGACGCTGGTGCCCGCCGATATTCAGGGCCTTGCCCCCGGACGGCAGCGCTATGGCCTGTTCACCGGCCCGGAAGGCGGCATCCTTGACGATCTGATGATTGCCAACAAGGGCGACCATCTGCTGCTGGTGGTGAACGCCTCGCGCGCCGAGCATGATCTGGCGCATCTGCAGGGCCTTCAGGGCGTCACCATCGAGCCGGTGACCGACCGCGCGCTGCTGGCCCTTCAGGGGCCCGAGGCCGCCGAGGTTCTGGCGCGGCTGGTGCCTGAGGCGGCCAGGATGACCTTCATGGACGCGCGCGATGCCGATTGGCAGGGTGTGACGCTGTGGCTGACACGCTCGGGCTACACCGGCGAGGATGGCTACGAGATTTCGGTGCCTGCGAAAGACGCCGTCCGGCTGGCCGAGGCGCTGCTGGCCTTCCCCGAGGTCGCGATGATCGGCCTTGGCGCGCGGGACAGCCTGCGGCTGGAGGCGGGTCTGCCGCTGTATGGCAATGACATGGACGATGCGACCTCGCCCGCGCGGGCGGGTCTGGGCTGGTCCATCCCGAAGCTGCGCCGTCCCGGCGGCGCGCGTGCGGGCGGATACCCCGGAGCCGAGGCCATCGGTGCCGAACTGGCCGAGGGTGCCCGCGTGCTGCGCACCGGCCTGCGCCCGCAGGGCCGCGCCCCGATCCGCGAGGGGGTCGAGCTTTTCGCGGGCGACGAGGGTGGTGAGGCGATTGGCAAGGTCCGCTCGGGCGGGTTCGGGCCCAGCGTCGGCGGCCCCATCGCCATGGCCGAACTGCCCCGGGGCCTTGCCCCCGGCGACGTGATCTGGGCCGAGCTGCGCGGCAAGCGCCTGCCGGTCGAGGTCGTCGCCCTTCCTTTTTTCAAGCCGAACTACAAGCGCTAAGAGGCAAACATGCTGAAATACACCGAAGACCACGAATGGCTGAAGCAGGATGGCGAGGAGATCGTCGTGGGCATCACTGCACATGCGAGTGAGCAGCTGGGCGATGTCGTATTCATCGACCTGCCCGAGGTGGGCCGCGAGGTCGAGGCGGGCGAGGAGATCGTGGTGATCGAGTCGGTGAAGGCGGCCTCGGACATCTCGGCCCCCATCGCAGGCGTGATCACGGCGGTGAACGAGGCGCTGTCCGACACGCCCGGTCAGGTCAATGATGACGCGATGGCTGCCTGGTTCTTCCGCATCAAACCGGCGGCGGGCACGGATCTGTCGGGTTTTCTGGATGATGCGGGCTATCAGGCCTTGATCGGCTGAGCTTGGTTCCGGCTTCGCGGGGCCATGGGTATTTGGGCAACGAAGAAGCCGGGTGTTTTCGACGGGGAAGGGTGGGTCGTTTGGCGATCCCTGTCCCCAAGGCTTTTGGTCCGCGCCGGGTTTTCTGGCGCGGGTCTGACGGCAATCTTGTCAATATTCTGATGCATCAAGGCGCTTGATCATGACCAAATGGAACCTGACCGACTATAACCCCGATGATTTTGCGAACCGCCGTCACATCGGCCCGTCGGTCACCGAGATGGCCGAGATGCTGAAGGCGGTGGGCGTCGACGCGCTGGAGACGCTGATCGAGCAGACCGTGCCTCAGGCCATCCGGCAGGCCGAGGCGCTGGACTGGCCCGCGCTGTCGGAGGCCGAGCTTTTGCAGCGCATGCGCGAGGTGGCCGAGAAGAACCGCGTCATGACCTCGCTGATCGGGCAGGGGTATTTCGGCACGGTGACGCCGCCCGCGATCCAGCGCAACATTCTGGAAAACCCCGCCTGGTATACCGCCTATACTCCCTATCAGCCCGAGATCGCCCAGGGGCGGCTTGAGGCGCTGCTGAACTTCCAGACCATGGTGGCCGATCTGACCGGGCTGCCGGTGGCCAATGCCTCGTTGCTGGATGAGGCGACGGCCGCGGCCGAGGCGATGGCCATGGCGCAGCGCGTCGCCAAGTCGAAGGCCAAGGGCTTTTTCGTCAGCGAGAACCTGCATCCGCAGACCGTCTCGGTCATCGAGACGCGGGCGGCGCCCCTGGGGATCGAGATCATTCGCGGTCTGCCCGAGGAATGCGACCCCGCGCAGGTGTTCGGCGCGATCTTCCAATATCCCGGCACCTTCGGCCATGTCCGCGATCTGAGCCCCGAAGTGGCCGCCCTGCATGCCGCTGGGGCCGTGGCGATCTTTGCCACCGATCTGCTGGCGCTTTGCGTGCTGAAAGAGCCTGCGGCGATGGGGGCGGATATCGCCATCGGCTCGGCTCAGCGATTCGGCGTGCCGATGGGCTATGGGGGCCCGCATGCGGGTTTCATGGCCTGCAAGGATGAGATGAAGCGCGCCATGCCGGGGCGGATCGTCGGCGTCTCGATCGACGCGAAGGGCAATCAGGCCTATCGCCTGTCGCTGCAGACGCGCGAGCAGCATATCCGGCGCGAGAAGGCGACCTCGAACGTGTGCACGGCGCAGGCGCTGCTGGCGGTCATGGCGTCGTTTTATGCGGTGTTCCATGGGCCGGAAGGCTTGCGGGCGATTGCCCAGCGGGTGCATCTGCATGCGGTGACGCTGGCCAATGCGCTGCGCGAGGCCGGTGCGATTGTCGAGCCCGAGCATTTCTTCGACACGATCACCGTCCGCGTGGGCGTGGGCCAGCAGGGGATCCTCGCGGCTGCGCGTCATCGCGGCATCAACCTGCGCAAGGTGGGGCGTGACCGCGTGGGGATCTCGGTCGATGAGACGACGGATGCAGGCGTGATCGCCCGGGTACTGGATGCTTTCGGGATCACCGATCCGGCGGTTTCGGCCACGGTCCCGGCGATCCCTGAGAACCTGCTGCGCGAGACGGACTATCTGACCCATCCGATCTTCCACATGAACCGTGCGGAATCCGAGATGATGCGCTATATGCGCCGCCTCTCGGACCGTGATCTGGCGCTGGACCGGGCGATGATTCCGCTGGGCTCGTGCACGATGAAGCTGAACGCAGCAGCCGAAATGATGCCGATCACCTGGCCCGAGTTCGGCGCGCTGCACCCCTTCGCACCCGAGGATCAAGCCGCCGGCTATCACGAGGTCTTTGCCGACCTGACCGAGAAGCTGTGCGAGATCACCGGCTATGACGCCTTCTCGCTGCAGCCGAACAGCGGCGCGCAGGGCGAATATGCGGGGCTGCTGACCATTGCCGATTACCACAAATCGCGCGGGGAAGAGCGGGACATCTGCCTGATTCCGGTGTCGGCGCATGGGACCAACCCGGCCTCGGCGCAGATGGCGGGGATGCAGGTGGTCGTGGTGAAATCCGCGCCCAACGGCGACATCGACCTCGAGGATTTCGCCGAGAAGGCCGCCAAGGCAGGCGACCGGCTGGCGGCGGTGATGATCACCTATCCCAGCACGCATGGCGTCTTCGAGGATACCGTGCGCGAGGTCTGTGACATCACGCATCGTCACGGCGGTCAGGTCTATATCGACGGCGCGAACATGAACGCGCTGGTCGGACTGGTGAAGCCGGGCGAGATTGGCGGCGACGTCAGCCACCTGAACCTGCACAAGACCTTTGCCATTCCGCATGGCGGCGGCGGTCCGGGCATGGGGCCGATCGGCGTCAAGGCGCATCTGGCGCCTTTCCTACCCGCCGATCCGCGCAGCGGCGATGCGGGTGCGGTGGCGGCGGCACCCTGGGGGTCGGCCTCGATCCTGCTGATTTCCTGGGCCTATATCCTGATGATGGGCGGGCAGGGGCTGACGCAGGCGACGCGGGTGGCGATCCTGAATGCGAACTATATCGCAAGCCGTCTGGCCGGGGCCTATCCGATCCTGTTCATGGGCAACCGTGGCCGCGTGGCGCATGAATGCATCATCGACACGCGCCCCTTTGCCGCCCATGGCGTGACCGTGGACGACATCGCCAAGCGGTTGATCGACAATGGTTTCCACGCACCGACCATGAGCTGGCCGGTGGCCGGAACCCTGATGGTCGAGCCCACGGAATCCGAGACCAAGGCCGAGATCGACCGCCTGATCACCGCCTTCATGGCGATCCGGGATGAGATCACGGATGTGGCCGATGGCCGGATCAGCGCCGAGGCCTCGCCGCTTCGGCACGCGCCGCATACGGTCGAGGATCTGGTGGCCGAATGGGACCGCCCCTATTCGCGCGAACAGGGCTGCTTCCCGGCCGGAGCGTTCCGCATCGACAAATACTGGCCGCCCGTTGGCCGCGTCGACAACGCCTATGGCGACCGGAACCTGATCTGTACCTGCCCGCCCTTGGAGGCCTATGCCGAGGCGGCCGAGTAGCCAGCCCTTGCCAGTGCCCGGCATGCACCCCAGATGTCGGGCACAGGAGGTGTCGAATGACGGCCAGAAAACTCAGCTGCCTTGAATGCGGGCAGGTCAATCGCGTCCCGTCCGAGCGGTTCGCAGAGAACCCCAAATGCGGCACCTGCGGCGCGGCCCTGTTCGCGCCGAAGCCCAGGGCCATTGACGGTCAGATCCTGGCGAAGGCGGCACGCGTTGATGAGGTGCCTCTGATCGTCGATTTCTGGGCGCCCTGGTGCGGCCCCTGCCGTCAGATGGCGCCCGAGTTCGAGAAGGCCGCGCGGCTTCTTGGCACCGAGGCGCGGCTGGTCAAGCTGAACACCGAGGCCGATCAGGCCGCAGGCGCCAAATGGCAGATCCGCAGCATCCCGACGCTGATCGCCTTTCGCGCAGGACGCGAGGTGTCGCGCCAATCCGGCGCCCGCGCTGCGGCCGATATCGTGCGATTTGCGCAAGGAGTGAAGGGATGAGCAGCGGGTTGGTGCAGAGGTGGCTGAGTGATTACGTGACGAGCTAGGGGCGCACGCGTGTATGCTCCAGCGCAGAGACTGTTGCCTTCAATCCTGTAAAATCCTGATCCAGTTTCCGGCTTGACATCAGTTTTCGGCGGGTCCATTTCTCATCGCCGATGGGGCCGTAGCTCAGTTGGTAGAGCGCGTCGTTCGCAATGACGAGGCCAGGGGTTCGATTCCCCTCGGCTCCACCAGACAATCATGTCATTGGAACATAAGAGTGCCGATTTTGAGCATAAGCTTGCAGATCGCGTGTCAATATGGCCAATGCGGCACAGTTGCGTGTTGCTAACGACACGGATTTTGACGGCTTATTGCTGCGACGCATCTAAAGCGACAGGTTTCCGGAGGTTGCGGCCTAAGCGTGTGTAGCTCTGTAATTAGCAAGGCTGGGTCGCCCGTTAGTGGGGCAGCATCGCCCTGAACGGCCCTTTGCTGCCGGTGGAGGCGGTTTGATGCTGCGCTGCGGCTTTCCCAAAAGCCTCCCGTCCAGGGCCTCCGTAGCAAAGCTCGTGCTGGTCTGATCACTCTGCGGGATAAAACCCTCACTCCCCCAGATGAACAGTTCTATCTGGCGCGAGCGATCTGAGGAATGCGCTATCGTGGCTGATCACCAGAACGGCACCATCATAAGCAGCCAGTGCAGTCTCCAGTGCGTTCATCCCATCAAGGTCGAGGTGATTGGTCGGTTCGTCAAGGATCAGCAACATTGGCGGCGGCATGGCCCCAAGGGCGCAAGCCAGACCGGCACGGAGACGCTCTCCTCCGCTCAATTCGCTTGGGTGGCGCAAGGCATCCGCCGCACGGAACCTGAACCGGGCCAGAGCGGCATGGGCCATATGGCGATCAGCCGTCGGGTTCAAGTGCAGGAAGTTATTGCGAAGCGTGCTGGAAGGGTCGAGCAATCCAGCATGTTGATCCAGCAGCGCGAACGGCACGGTCAGCTCCACCCGCCCATATTGCGGCATGATCTGCCCGGTGATGATCTTCAAAAGTGTCGTCTTGCCGCTGCCGTTTGGCCCGGAAATGGCGATACGTTCGGGTCCGGTGACCGTGAGCGACAGGTCTTTGATGATGGGGCGAGCGGGATCATATCCGCCGGTCACGCCATCCAGACGCAGCACAGTCCTGCCGGGGGCAAGATCGGTCGGGGGAATATCCATGCTCAGCGGCTGCAGGATTTCAATCTTCTTGCGCGCGGTGGATACCGCCTCGCCCGCTGCCTCGCGCCGGGCATCACGCAAGCGCGCACCCGCACCGCCAGAGGCTTCCGCCCGGCCCTTGGCGGCGTCCATCAGGATTTTGGGCTGATCGCCTTTGGCCCGCGCCCGGTGTCCGGCACTGTCTTTGCGTGCCTTGCGCTCGCGCGCTTGCTGTGCGCGACGCGCAACATCCGAAAGGGCTTTTTCTGCATGGGCAAGATCGCGGGCGGCGGCCTCCAGTTCACTGTCTTTGCACTGCCGGAAGGCGCTGTAGTTCCCCCCATATCGGGTCGCCCCAAGCGAGGTCAGCTCAATGATGGCATCCATTTCTTCCAGAAGTTCACGATCATGGCTGACGACGATTGCGCCGCCTGACCAACCCCGAAGGAGGTCGATCACCGCCCTGCGTCCCTCGCGGTCGAGATTGTTGGTCGGTTCGTCCAAAAGCAGGAAATCTGGCTCCGCAAGGATCAGGGCGGCAAGGGCGGCACGACTGCGCTGTCCGCCAGAGAGTGTTGCCAGCGGCGTCTGCGGATCAGTAGACAGGCCGCAGCGCATAAGGGCGGCCTCGAGCCTTGAGGGCAAGGTCCAGTCGGCATCGGCCAGTTCGTCGGCATCCGCAAGCCCCACCTCGGCTCGGTCGATCACCGCCAGCGCGGTCCGGACACCAAGCAGGTCGGCGATGGTATCGTCAGGGCGGATCATCGCCTCCTGACGCATCATTGCGACGGTGCCTGAAATCTGCACCTGGCCCGAACCAGGACGAAGATCGCCAGAGATGAGCCGTAGCAGGGTGCTTTTGCCTGTGCCATTGCGCCCGACAACGCCGGTGCGTTCGGGACCGAAGGACAGATTCAGGTCGGTGAAAAGCGGTGTGCCGTCAGGCGTGAGACAAGACAGGCCGGACAGCGAAATAGATGCAAACATATGGCAGAACTTCTCGCAGCGAAACCGAAGGGGTGAAGGCGGCGAGGTTCAGGTCCATGTTTATGGCATCTCCGGTGGAAAAACTAACTTAAGGGTAGTGATCACTCGGCAGTTTTGCAAGCCGTGGTCAATGGGAGCTCAGGGAGCGTCGAGTTTGTGCAAGCGCGGATTGAGGGTGCCGTCCATCATGAGTCTCACCCAATCAATCCAATGCCCTCCTAAGCATCGCGAAAATCCGTTCATCGCCAAGTTGCGCCACATTGAAGCGCAGGAACGACCCAGCGGATTGCGAGACGCTGAACGCGTTCCCGGGGGCGAGGACGATCTTGTCCTCCAGGCAGCGCTTCGCAATCGCCGAGGAATCATGACCGTCGGGCAAGCGACACCAGAGGTAGAAGCCTCCACGCGGAATGGTCCAAGGGGTTAGCCCCAACGCCTCAAGACGGTGTCTCGCCACCTTCTGGGATTGCGACAGGCGTTGGCGGATCTCGTCCATATGCTTGCGAAAGCTGCCGCCTGCCAGAACGCCTGCGATCAGCTCTGTCGCCATGGGGCTGGGGCCGACAAAACTCGTCGCGAGTTGCAGATCGACAAGCCCCTCGATCCAGTCCGGCCGGGCGGCGATATAGCCGCAGCGCAGGGATGCCGAGAGCGTTTTCGAGAAGCTGCCAATCCGGATGACCCGATTCAGCCCATCGAGACTGGCGAGGCGCGGGGACAGTTCCGGCTCAAATTCCGCAAAGATATCATCCTCGACGATCGTCAGGCCGTGCGCCGTCGCCGCGCTCAGGACGCGATGCGCGGTTTGTGGCGAGGGGCTAGCCCCGGTCGGATTGTGAAGAGCCGAGTTGGTGATGTAGAGGCGCGGCTTTTCGTCACGCAAGACCTGCTCGAAGGCCGAAACGTCAGGGCCCGTCGGCGTGTAGGGGACGCCAACGATTTTGACCTGATGTGCCCGCAGCAGCGCCTGAAAGTTGAAATAGCAGGGATCGTCAACCACGACCACATCTCCGGACTGCAAGAGCAAGCGACAGATCAGATCGATGGATTGGGTCCCGGAACCCGTCAGGATGATCTGATCGGCGGCAGCCGAGATCCCTTCCTCGGCGAACCGACCGAGAAGCAGGCGGCGCAATGTCAGCGATCCGTGCGTGGTGCCATAATCCGTCAGCAACGTGTCTTCCGCGCGACCGAGCGCCCGCAGCCCCTTCCGCAGAGCGGCATGCGGCATCCAGTCCGCTGGCAACCAGCCGCAGCCCGGTTTGAGAAAGGACGCATCCGTATCCAGCGACTGTCTCGAGACCCAGAAAGGGTCGACATTGCGCTCTCGCACCGGTCCCATCTCGGCCAATGCCATCGGCGGAAGATCGGCGCCGGTGACATAAAAGCCCGAGCCACGCCGCGCCCGGATGATGCCCTCGGCTTCGAGGCGATCATACGCCTCAACGACTGTGGAGGGAGAAACCCTCATTTTTTCGGCAAAGCGACGAACCGAAGGCAGGCGTTCGCCGGGGCTCAGCGCCCGGTTTGCGATTTTCGTCCGGATCGCGCCCATCAGCATTTCTGTCCGCGTCATGTCTTTTGGGCTCCAACCTTTTGGCGACCGTGTGGGCTTTTATACCAATACAGTTCGTCAAAACTGTATCCTACTGTCTCTGTTTCTGCCAACCCCGGACCGCTATCGCATCAGCCATGAAAGCGAGGGCATATGGATAGAACAACTGCGGGCTGGGGCAACGGCCTCCTGGGCGTCATCATCTTCAGCGGCTCTCTGCCCGCGACCCGTGTTGCGGTGGCCGATTTTTCGCCCATGTTTCTGACTTCAACGCGCGCCGTCATCGCGGCCTTGCTGGGCGCGGTTTTCCTGTTTGCCCTCCGTCAGCCGAGCCCCGAACGCAGAGACATCCTGTCCTTATCTCTCGTGGCAATCGGCGCGGTGATCGGCTTTCCGCTTCTCACCGCGATCGCGCTTCAGCACATCACGGCTGCGCATTCGGTCGTCTTCATCGGCATGTTGCCACTGGCGACGGCCATATTCGGCGTCTTGCGCGGTGGGGAGCGGCCTCAGGCGCCATTCTGGATATTCTCGCTTGTCGGCGCGGCGGCGGTGGCAGGTTTTGCGCTTTATGGCAGCGATGGCGGCACGGTGATTGGCGATCTGCTCATGGTGGCGGCGATCGTGGTGTGCGGTCTCGCCTATGCTGAAGGGGCGATCCTCTCCCGTCGACTGGGCGGCTGGCAGGTGATCTCGTGGTCGCTGATCCTGTCGCTGCCGGTCATGAGCGTTCTGACCGCGCTTTCCTGGCCGCAATCCTTCGATCAGGTGACGCTTCGGGGGTGGATCGGGCTCAGCTATGTTTCGATCTTCAGCATGCTGATCGGCTTCATCTTCTGGTATCGCGGCCTCGCCCGAGGCGGCATTGCGGGTGTCGGGCAATTGCAACTTCTTCAGCCGTTCTTCGGATTTTTGCTCGCAGCGCTTCTGCTGGGCGAGCCTGTGGCTGCGACCATGATCGCCTCGACCGCGGTGGTCGTTGCTTGCGTGTTTGGTGCAAAACGCTTCGCGTGACGGGAGGGTCGGGCCAGGTTGAGCACCGGGCTGCCTTTCGATCTGGGCTTCAGGATGCCGCGCTATTTTGGCGTCTTGTCTTTCGCGGCCCTTCTGTCCTGCGCTCTCCTCGCCCTCCCTTTGACGACATGGGTCGTGGCGTCGCGCATCAGGCGCTGAAAGGTCGGGCATTCGAGATGGCTTGGCGCAGTGCAGGACGCAGTATGGCGCAGACCGTCTCGCAATGCAGTAAGCTCACGGATCTTGCGGTCAAGTTCGTCGGCCTTCCTGACCAGTTGCTCACGATCGATGCTGGGCGTTCCCGTCGCCCCCAGCATCTGTCCGATTTCGGTCAGCGAGAACCCCGCCGCCTGACCAAGCGAGATCAGCGACAGTCGCGTCAACACCGCCTCTTCGAAGATCCTGCGAAGCCCCCTGCGACCGGCGGAGGAGATCAGCCCCACCTCCTCATAATAGCGCAGGGTCGAGGCGGGCAACCCGCTGCGGCGCGACACTTCAGAAATGTCCAACATGCCCTTGACCTCAAGTCGACTTGAAGTGGTAGTTCATCAGGCCTGATCCGAATTTACAAGGAATCATGAGGCCATGACGACGAGTTTCACACCACCTGCGTCCCAACGGAACAACCAGTTCCCCGTCAGTCTGATCCAAGGAGAGCGCAAATGACATTTGTCCTCCAAGCGATTTTCATGGGTGTCGTTGCAACCGTCTTCATGGATCTGATGACCTATGGTCAGAGCCGCATCTTTGGGTCCACTTCCCCTAACTACGCCATGGTGGGTAGGTGGGTTGCCCGAGCACAATCTGACGCTGCTCTTCTGGCTCGCCATCGGCATGATCGCCGCCGCGATGATGTCGGCGGTGATCGGGGTCGCGCAGATCATGATGAGCACGCGGATCGGGCAATCGATCCTGCATGATTTGCGCGTGCGCCTGTTTGCGCATCTGCAAACCCTATCGCTGCGTTTCTTCACCGGAACCCGCACGGGCGAGGTGCAATCGCGCATCTCCGGCGACATCACCGGGCTGCAATCGCTGGTGACGGAAACTGCGGATGAACTTGGACGCTCGCTCAGCGCGGTCGTGATGACCGCCGTGGCCATTCTCATCCTCGATTGGCGACTGGCGCTATTCGTGCTGCTGATCGTGCCCGGCACAGTCTGGATCAGCGCCCGCGTCGCCCGGTTGCGGGAAGAGCTGGTCTTCCAGCAACGCGCCCGCGCCACCGATCTGTCGGCAGCGGTGCAGGAAACGCTGTCATCATCGGGCATCATCCTGTCCCGGACCATGGGGCGCGGGCCGCATCTGACGCAGCGCTTCACCCGCATCTCGCAGGACCTGTCGAAGCTCGATGTTGGCGCGCAGACGGCGGGCGAATGGCAATGGTCGCTGATCGGTTTCGCGCTGGCGACGCTGCCTGCGCTGACGCTGCTTGCCGGTGGGTTGCTCATGCGGACCGACAATCCGGCGACGATCGGCACGCTGGTTGCGATGATCGCCTTGCAGGAACAATTGCTCTGGCCCTTCCAGCAGCTTCTGGAACTCGGCCGCGATACCCGCAAGACCCGCGCCTTGTTTGCCCGCATCTTCGAATATCTCGATGAACCGGCCGAGATCACCGAGCGCCCTGATCCCGTCACCATCCCCCGCGCCGATATGCGCGGCGCGGTGCAGCTTGACCATGTGAACTTTGCCTATGCCGACAGCGACAAGCCCGCCGTTCACGATATCAGCCTGAACATCGCACCCGGCAGTCATGTCGCCATCGTCGGCCCGACCGGATCGGGCAGGACGACGCTCGGCTACCTTCTGGCGCGGCTTTACGATGTGCAAAGCGGCGCGATCCGTTTCGATGGCGTCGACCTGCGCGATCTGAGCTTCGAGACGCTGTCCCAGATGCTCGGCGTCGTGTCGCAGGAGCCCTATCTGCTCCATGCCTCGGTCGCCGAAAACCTGCGCTTCGCCCGACCCGAGGCGACGGATGCCGAACTAATCGAAGCCGCAAAGGTCGCGCAGATCCACGACCACATCGCGGCGCTGCCGGACGGTTATGACACGCTGGTCGGCGAAGGCGGCTATCGCTTCTCGGGCGGAGAAAAGCAGCGGCTGGCGCTTGCGCGCACGATCCTGCGCGATCCGCCGATCCTGCTGCTGGATGAGGCGACGAGCGCGCTCGACACCCGCACCGAACGGGCCATGTCGCTGGCGCTGGCCGGGATGTCGCAGGGACGAACGACCATCACCATCGCCCACCGCCTGTCGACGATCCGCCACGCCGATCTGATCGTGGTCATGCAGCATGGCCGAGTGGTCGAAATGGGCAGCCACGATCAGCTTCTGGCGCAAGACGCCCTTTACGCGGCCCTGCTGCGCGACGGCTAGGCCGTCTTAGGCGTGGCCTGCGGGCCGCGCCTTGGCGAGCAGGAAGAAGGCAAGCGCCGCGAACGCGCAGCTCAGTTGCCCCCGCCGAACCGAATAGTCGCCCGCAACCCGGGGTGATTATCCGTCAGGATCAGTTCCGCGCGGTGCCTTTGGACGATGGCCGCCACGAGGCTAAGGCCGAGGCCGCTGCCGGGGGTGTTGCGGCTGCGGTCGAGGCGGTAGAGGCGGCGGAGAACCGCCTCGCGTTCGGTTTCGGGAATGCCGGGGCCGTGGTCGCTGACGGACAGGGTTCGGTCTTCGACCGCCAGCGTCACCGTGCCGGGCGGGCTGTGATGGAGCGCGTTTTCCAGCAGGTTGACGATGGCTTGCCCAAGAAGCGTCCGGTCGCCCTGAACGATGGTCTTCCCCGATACCTGCAAATCGATCTGATGCCCGCTTTCCTGCGCGGCAGGGTCGTAGAGTTCGGCGATGTCGCGCGCCAACTGGCCAAGGTCGACGGGCACGAAGTGCGGCCCGCGCCCGCCGCCTTCGATCTGCGCGATGCGCAAGAGCGCGTCGAAGGTGGTCGAGATGTGCTGGATTTCGGCGCTCGCGCGGGTGAAGACCTCTTGCGCGGGGCCATCGGGCAGATCGGTCGCGCCCTGATCGAGAACCAGCGCGAGCCGCTGGATCGGGGTGCGCAAATCATGCGCGATATCGGTCGACACCTGTTTCAGCGCGGCGACGGATGCCTCTTGCGCGGAGGCCAGACGATCGATCCCCGCGCCGACCCGGCTTAGATCGTCGGGCGGGCCGGGCGTTACCGGCAGGCGCGCCGTCAGATCGCCGGAGGTGAGGCGTTCGAGCGTGTCTTCGATCGCGTTCAACCGCCGGGCCGAACGCAGGCCGATCACCATCCCACCGGCGAGCAGCAGAACCGCCGTCGGCAGGAGGGTAAAGAGAAGCACATTGACGAAAACCTCGCGCAGGTCGTTGAAGGCTTCGGTATCCTGACCGACGGTCAAGAGCGCATCGCCGACGCGTTCCGAAAGCAGGATATAGCTGCCGTTGATATCTTGGCCCTTGTCATGCAGATCGACCTGCCGCAGCTTTTCGCCGGGCAGGGGGCCAAGATAATTGCCAACCGGCCCCCCCGGCCCGTCGTAGCGCAGAATCTGATGTTCGGGGTCGGCCTGCTGCGCGCCATCGGCGACCGCGCGGGCGATGGTTTTCGGATCGCCCGAGGCCGAAAGCTCCTCAATCTCCTGTTCCAGCACGTTTTCGGTGGCGCTGAGCAGGGCTTCGTTCGCAAGCCACCACGTCACCAGAAAGGACACGGTGCTGACGAGCAGAAACAGCGCGACCAGCCGCAGCGTCAGCCGCATCGGGGTCGCGCGCAGGGCGTCGCGCCATTGGCTCATGCGTCGATCCTGTAGCCCGCGCCCCGGATCGTGCGGATCAACTCGGTCGCGAAGGGCTTGTCGACCTTGGCCCTGAGGCGCGAGACATGGCTTTCGACGACATTGGTCTGCGGATCGAAATTCAGATCCCAAACCGCTTCCAGCAGCATCGTCCGGGTCTGGACACGGCCCTTGCGGCGCAGAAGGCATTCGAGCAGCGCAAATTCGCGCGGCAGCAGTTCGATTTCAGTCTCGCTTCGGGTGACGCGGCGGCGGATCAGGTCCATGCGCAGATCGCCGGCGGTCAGGACGGTTTCCTCGTCGCGCATCTGCGGGCGGCGGCCAAGGGCCTGAATGCGGGCCGAAAGCTCGCCAAAGGCGAAGGGTTTGACCAGATAGTCGTCACCGCCCGCGTTCAGCCCTTCGATGCGATCATCGATCCCGCCCATCGCGGTCAGGAAAATCGCGGGCGTCAGGTTCTTCGCGCCCCTGAGGGTGCGGATCAGTGACAGGCCGTCAAGATCGGGCAGCATCCGGTCGACGACCAGCACGTCGAAATCCGCGCTTTGGGCGGTCACCAGCCCGTTGCGGCCATTGCTGCAGACCTGCGGGACATGGCCTTCCTCGCGAAGGCCGCGGGCGATGTAGTCGGCGGTGGTCTGGTCGTCTTCGATAATCAGGATGCGCATCTGGCCTTGTCCCGAATGGGGGGCGGATCACGCCGCCCCCGATCCTGTTTCAGCTTAACCTTCCGAAGGTTCGGCGGAATCGCCCGTCCCTTCAATCGTGGGAACGAGCTTACCCGCCGCCGCATCGAATGTATAATCCAGCCGCGAGCCATCGGCCTTGACGATTTCAAGCTCGGTCTGGGTCGTGCCGTCTTCGCTTTCGTGACCGACCGACATGACCTTGCCGCCGCTTTCCGCCTCGGCCTTGGTCACCACGTCCAGAAGCGAGACCGGCATCTTCGCCGGATCGACCGCGTCGTCGTCATCCTGCCCGGCAAGCGTGCCCTTGTCCTTGGTCTCGACCACCTGACCCGTGGCCGCGTCGATCTTGACCTTGGCGATCTTGTCGCCCGCGACCGTCTTTACCTCATAGGCGGCAGCGCCCTTGTGATCGTCGAACTCGGCCTCGATGGCCTTGCCGCCGGTCGCGGTTTCGGCGGCGCGAATGGCCTCCGAGATGCCCTTCGGCGCAGTCAGGAATTGCTGTATTTCGGCCGTGTCATCCGATCCGGCCCAGGCTTGGCCGACGGACAGGGCGCTTCCGGCTGCAATCGCGGCAAGGGCAAGCATGGATACGGTGCGTTTCATCTTCATTCTCCTGAGTGACGGCGGCGAAAGTGCCGCGCTGACCCAGAGCTAGGCACCCCGCCTGACCGGAAAATCCTGCGCGGATTATCTTTTCGTAATGTTTCCGGTGGCGCCCCAAACCGACGCCGCCAAAGATTACACAGACGTAATCTTCCGCCGATCTGAGGGTCATCCGAGGCATCTAATCTCTGCGCAGGTGAACCCGTTTTCAGGAGGGGACAGAGATGACCTATTCCATCACACCCGCAGCGCGCGAGCGGGGCGCGCTTTACAACAAGGTCCCCGAAGTCACGGCCTCTTTCTGGGCCATCAAGATCATGGCGACGACGGTAGGTGAAACCGGGGCCGACTATCTGATCTTCAAACTGGGGCTGGGCTTGCCCCTGACCTCGATCCTGATGGCCGCAGTTCTGGCGGTCGTTCTGTTTATGCAGATGCGCACTGACCGCTATACGCCCTGGATCTATTGGCTGGCGGTCACCATGATCTCGATCGTTGGGACGCTGATCACCGACAGCCTGACCGACACCTATAACGTGCCCTTGCAGCTTTCGACGGTCCTATTTGTGGGGGCGCTAATCGCGACCTTCATCATCTGGTATCTGCGCGAGCGGACCCTTTCGATCCATTCAATCGATACCCCGGTGCGTGAGGCCTATTACTGGCTGGCGGTCCTGTGCACCTTCGCGCTTGGCACGGCCGCGGGCGATCTGCTGGCCGAGCAGCTTGGTCTTGGCTACCTGACCTCGGCCTTTTTGTTCGGCGGCGCGATCCTGCTGGTCGTGGCGCTTTGGAAGTCCAATATCATCGGTGCGGTCACGGCCTTCTGGCTCGCCTATATCCTGACCCGTCCGCTTGGAGCCTCGCTGGGCGACCTGCTGTCGCAACCGGTCGCGAATGGGGGGCTGGGGCTTGGCACCACAGATACGAGCCTCGTGTTCCTAGCGGTGATCTTGGGGCTGGTGGTTTATCTGGCGGTTTCCCGCCAAGCTGCGGTCGAGCTCACTGATAGATAATGGATTGATCATAGTTCTATAGCGTGAGGAACTTGCCGCGAACCGGGGAAGCCGTCGGGTCCACAAATGTCAGACGCCAGATGGCTTCCCCGGTTCGCAATGAGCGGCGGGCGCTCTTTGGGGGAGGCTAGTAAAAGCTTCGCTGGCGCACAGGACTGGGTGAAAACGACCAGCGGCTAAGTGCTTAAAGCGACATCGATTTGTCGCGATAGCGCAGCCAGTGAAAGAACAAGTGGTACATCTTACTGTGGTTGGAGCAGTCGATGCCTACTGAGCGATGTATCTCCCGCAGCCGCTGGAGGAATTTTTCTGGTCCGTGCCTAAGCACCCAAAAGCCTGCAGTACCTGCAGAAACCTAGTCCTCCTGCGATAGGTCGCGTACCATGACCCAGTTGAAGGTGATGTCGGCGATCGAGGCCTGCCGGACCGAGGCACTTGGCGGGCATGTGCGCGTGTCGGCGTGACGGCGGTGCTGCACACTTGGGTTCGGCGCTGACCCACCATCCGCACATCCACATGAACTTGCGGGGAGGTGGGCTATTGCCCGATGGCACGAGATGGGCCGCCTGCAAGCCGGGTTTCTTTCTGCACGTGCGCATGTTGTCGCGCCTGTTCCGGCGACTGTTTCTGGACGGGCTGATGGATCTGTATCGCGCCGGGGAACTCGTCTTCTTCGGGGACCTGACGGGGCTCAAAGATATCGCGGCATTCGCCGCTGTCCCTACCACATCCCGCAAGACCGAATGGGTGGTCTATGCCAAGCCGCCCTTCGGAGGTCTCGAGGCCGTGCTGACCTATCTCAGCCGATACACCCATCGCGTCGCCATCTCGAACCACCGTCTTGTCAGCGCCGACGCAGAGACCGTGGTCTTCCGCTGGAAGGATTATCGCACCCCGCAGATACGGCGGACCCGAGCTGCTGCCGCGCCTACCTTAGTTACAACCGGCCCTGAGCTACCGATCGTGCAGAGCGCGGTTGACGGCCAGCTTCAGACAATTGCTGCCGGTCGTGCGAGACGCAGCGCAAGTGGTGCCCAAGGCGCTTGGAGTGCTTATGCCCTAGAGGCAAACTCACCAGATCTGGACATCAGAACCGGGCAGTTTCATCCTCAACCCGACCAATAGATGTCGGGACTGAACTCGATGATAGTGACCTCCGTCCCAGGAGCTTGGAAATTGTCGATGCTGTCTGACGTCCTGAGGGCAGATGCGTCGCTGCCATGAAAGTAGAGACCAATATCAACGCCGGGCCGGCGAACCAGCAAGTCGCACAACCTCAGGAGACCGCATGTCAGAGTACTATCGTTTCTCGCTAAACTTCAAAATCCGGCGTGACGCGCCCCAGGCTCTCCATCGTGCCTTGCGTGCTCTGTCTGAAAGGCGGCTACCGGAGGAGGAGGATCTTGCAGAGTTGCCGCCGGTAGTGGGCGAATATCTGCGCCACCCGAGCCCACCCGAAGGCATGGATGGAGACGGTTTCACCTATCGATATTCCCGCAGCGGGCGAGTGTTCAGAGAAGAGCGCCCAGATGATCCGACACATGCCATACACGTTGAGCGCACGTTTCACGATGATGAATATTGGGCCTGCGGAGTCTATTTCATATACTGGTTGTTTCAGTTCGCTGCCGAGGACGGTCATCTGGCGATCAAGTTGCTCGAATTCGACACGCCTCCCGAAATCTACACCAGACAAGGCAGCGACATCTTGATCACACAGCTGCGATACGAGCCGGAGGAGTATCGCCCCCTTTCTCTGCGGGAGATGCCCCTCGACGATACGAACCCAATCGTTATATCCGAGACATTTCGGCAGAATCTACCGGAGTTTTTGAAGAATATTGCGGAAATGTGTGGGCAGCCCACCTGACTGTCGCGACGGCGGCAATCTGGCTTGCCATGTTTGATATGCGAGACCTGTCGTGAACGGTTTCTTTGATAGCAACTCAGTAGGAAGTCGCAGGCTCAGCAGCGAACGATTTCTCATAACGCTCCACTTGGGCATTCGCTCGCCGCCTATTTCGGGCGGTCGGAGGCATCGGATTCTGCGTGGTCGTGTCCTCCCAAGCAGCCGTTCGTGGCGTGTGACGGAAAACGCGAAAATAGCTGTGGTCTGAACCGAGCGGACGAACTCTCACCTCAAGTCTATCCATTTTGACGGCCATGCCGTCTTAGGTTATGTTGACAAATGGCGGAGCCAGAGCTTGATGCAGGCGACGCCGAGGAAGCTTTTGGCGGTGTTGTCGTAGCGGTTTGCCAGCCGACGGCTGTTTTTCAGCTTGTTGAAGCAGCGCTCGACCATGTTGCGCAGGGTGTAGATGGTCATATCGACAACCTTGCCCACCCTTCTGTTCTTTCGCATCGGTATCATTGGCAAGGCGTTACGGCCTCGATATCTTCCCGAACTTTATCAGAGGCATAGCCTATGTCAGCGACCAGAATGGCGAGCTGTGGCAGATTGTCGGCCATCACCAGATCGCAGCCGGTGCAATCGGAATCCTGCCCAGTTGTGATCTCGGTCCTCATCGGGAAGCCTGCGCCGTTGACCCGGAGATGGATCTTGGTCGAGAACCCACCTCTCGAACGGCCAAGACCCTCTTTCGAAGCTCCCCCTTTGCACCCGCTGCATGATGATGGGCGCGGATCACAGTGCCATCAACCATCTAGAGCTTGTCTGGCGCGATCGCTGCGTGGTTCGAGCCGCATCCAGGATATCCTCCCACAGCCCCGCCAAAACCCAGCGGCGGAACTGACTGTAGACCGAGGACCACTTGCCGAACTCTTCGGGCAGATCACGCCATGGCGCACTAGTCCTTGCGATCCAGAAAATTCTATCCAGGACAAGACGATGGTCCGCAGGTTTCCACCCGTTCGGGCGCCGGACGGCACGAATGAAGCCCTCGAAGAAGGTCCACTCATCGTCGGATATCAAGTTGCGTGCCAAGTTCATCTCCCACGTAGAGATGAGCTTGAATCATAGGTCGCGGACCAGTAGAATCCATTTTGTCAACACGACCTAGATGCCCGTAAGTTCTTCCACTGTCGGAAGCAATCCCCCCTCAACCAGGCTCAGCTCAAGCTCATTGGCATTCCGCTTCTGAACCGGATCGGTGCCGTCGACGTTCTCCTGTTGAGCTGCAACGAGCGTTCCGGGTTCCATTGGGATAGTTATGGCGGATTCAGGAAGAATTCTTGGATCAATCTTCTTGGGTAGCCAGGCCATCCAGCCGTCCCATGCTCTATCCCAGAACACACGGTCATAGGTCGCATAGTTGCCCGTCCCAACCGAAACCATGCGCGGTTCCCGCCATGCGATGATCTGGAAGATCATCTCCGCCCATTGGTTAAACGAGAGGTTGCGATCGCGGTGCGAACCCGTGCAATAGAAGGTCAGAGCATTGCTTCTGGACTGGCTGCTGCCACCGGAAAAACTTATTCCTGCACTGTAGGTCCTTGGATCATCCGGGAAAATCTCTTTGCTGAAGGCAAGAACTTCCAACTGGTAGAAATCCTCTTTCGAGGTCGCAACACAGTAATCGACGAATGCTCTCGGATCCTCTAAAGGATTGAGCCCGCGTCCCGCCTCATGGTCATGGGCATCACGAACGACGCGCCATTCCTGGATATAGGGGTTGATCCCCGCAAGGCTGCTCATGAGTCGGATCAGGTTTTCGCCACCCTGCCGCACGCCCTCATGTGAGGGCGCAAAGAACGCCTTCAGCTTTGGAGCATTGAAGGCTGGCCGGGGACGGCTCTGCAGCATCTCATAGGCCTTCCTAGCGGCCTCTTTGCGAGCGCTCTCACGATCTGCCATCAACCATCCTCCCAATATCCGTAGTCCTGTTCACCGGACCTGTAGAGCTCTCCCACAAAAAGAGTCCCATCCGGTGCCAAATGATACGGTGCATGTTTATATTCGATCTCAACCATGCCCTTGTCCCTGCACATGAAGGCGAATTGCCACATGACTTCGTGATCGCTGAAGACCCAGAGTAGTCTCACCTTGGGCATTTCGGGAGAGACGACAGAGTACTGTTCCTGGGTCTGGGCAAGGATTTTGCGCTCGAGACTCCCCAGGAAGGGTTTTGCCGGGTTGGGGTATGCGTAGGCATCGCCTGTGCCAACCAAGCTTTCGTCTATGAAATCACGATAGCCGAGCTTGACCTCATAAAGAAGGCACTGCGCGTGATCCATCCCGTCCCAGCTGGCCTCCGGCGGCCGGCGCCAAACCCATTCCTCGATCTTGACGCGGAGCATGCCGTCGGTCTCGTCAGCCTCAAAACCAAACCAGGGCAGAATGTAGTGCTGATAGAGTGAGCCGCGCGCCTTCGGTGTTGGCTTTCTCACCGTGCCGGCCTGGAAGCTGTGCTGGATGCGGCTACCCTCGACCGCGGGTTTGCAGAAAGGGCATTCCTGTTCCTCGCTGTCATCGCATTCGTCCCGGATCTTCTTCTCGGTCTGGACGAGGGCTTCAAGCGCCATGCGCAGCTCTGCATTGCCGGGTCGCTTGTTGTTCGGCTTCAACTCCGGTTCCGGTTCCGGTTCCGGATCCGCCTTCCTGCCCTTCAGGAAATCAGGGAGATCAATTCTCCCGCGCCTCTGTTCGTCTTCGGCATCGGAATATTTCTTGTAGGAAATCGTGGCGCCGCCTGCGAGCAGGATACCAAGACCCCAATAGATCAGCGGAATTGCAACAACCATCCTACCACCACACCCAACTACCGATATCGTTGCGGGAGTTCTGATATTTGATCCGGGAGCACAGGTCTTCAAATGCCTGATTGACATTGCCCGACGCCGCCACAGAACGCCATTCCCTGGTTTCTATGAATGCGGGCCAGGGTGCCGGGAAGGCCAGCACAGCCAAGAGCATCATTCTCGATCTCAGCGTCGGGTCTGTCAGCCCGACCCTCCAGGCCTCGTCGACCAGGTCGAAGAGAATTGGCCACAGATCTCTCGGCCGCGCGCCATATCGCGCAATCTGTTCCTGATGGTTTTCAAAGAGGATCTTCGCGGATCCGAGCATGCCTTTGTAGAAAACCGCCCTGGAGAGATCCCCTCGAAGATGTGCAGTCAGCCGTATAGGCTCTCGCACCTCAAGGTCTTCGAAGCTGATCGCATATGCTAGGTCAGCCTGCCTATGCATGACGGTCACAATGTCACCGCCAAAGATTCTGCCCATCATCCGGGACAGCGCCGGCAGCCTTTCAGATCGCATTGCCAGAACCTGTAACATCCAGGGCTCCCAGAAGCGGAAGAATGACCAGTTCCCCGCATCGTTCATGAGTTTTGTGAACTTCCGGAAATGCGCGAACCGCGACGAAAATCCCTTTTGTGAGCGGACATAGATAGCGGCATCGTTCATCCAGAGATCCCCCGGCTGGCCTGAGGACGTGAACAGCGATCTCGTAAGGCGATCAGCTGGACCCAAGCTGACCATCCAAGGCGCAATCCCTTTCAGATCCTCGCCCGCCTGCCCCCTGAACAGGCATGAATGTTGCTCATCCCTGAATTCCAGACTCTCTTCTAGGTTTGGAATCCTTCCAGCGTCGAGGATGGCATAGGCATGTTTACGCGGATCGCCAGAAAGCCCAAAAACCTGGGCGGCAAGGACGTCTGGACAAGGCTTGCTCGGAAAGGCGCCGATCTGTGTGTCAAGTGGGAAGACACCCTCGATGACGGAAACACTTAGCCCACTCGGGCCATCGGGGCGCTCAAGGCTCTCCAAGGCCCCGCTCGTAACCCAGTAATCCCCTTCGGTTGCCATAGGCCGCTCTGAAACCCAAACACAAATCTCTGATCGTCAATGACTGGAATAGAGCAGAGAGGCCGAGGTTTGTCGAATCCGATGCATTTCGCCTGACTAGACCACATCGTTGAACTGACTGGTCGGATCGCAGGTCATCATCATCGTCACGTCAGCGTCTGGCTCAGTCGACAATGTCCACTGGGCCCGGAGCACTGATCGGTGCCATCAGGTCCGCTGGCGATCTTGTTCTTCGTGAAGCTGTGGTCACGGTTGGTCACCGCCTTGAACTTACTGCCGTCGATCGCAACGCAATCGCCCTTCAGCACACCAATCCGGCGGCATCGGTCGACGACCTGTGCGCAGGTCTTGCAGATAGAGAGACCATTCGTGCGGCATCACCCGGTGATGGTCTTGTGGTCAGGTGCGAGCCGAGGTCGAACGCCCGAAGCCAAGTTTCACCAGCTCAAGCTCATCGATGAATAGGCCAACCACCCGAGCGAAATAATCCTCGCCGATCCAGTCCTCCAAGCGCTCCGGGATAGGCACGGCTTGGCTGCGCCGAATCCCCTTGATGAAACACCTTCCCGCCATCGTGAAATCGTAGCGCAGCAGTGGGTTTTGCCACGCCATCGGCCGATTGTTCCACCTTGATGCAGCACGGATTAAGCGGCCGATACGGCCAAGAATACGTCACCGCACGCCCTATTTCCTACTAAATTGTCACCCTTCCGATCCATCCGGCTACACTTCTGAATACAGTCCAGTACCGCGCTCAAGCGACGAGGAAGCGCTTTCCATCGTCCCAGATACAGGACATGACATTCTTCATGCGAGGGTGAGGCTTCCGCGACCAGATATCGAGCGTTCAGCGAGCCTCGACCTGAGCCCAATAACCTCAGTACAGAACCGCACCCGCCTGCAGGCTGCCATCCGCCGCGCGGAAGAACGCGACATTCAGGCTACCGACGTTGTCGGGGTCGGAAGGCGTGTTCCAGATGAGCGGGTCGGGGATGATGCGGAGAAGCCGCCCACCCGCCATGCGCTCAATCTGAAAATCCTTCGGGCCCAGGACCAGATCAAGCGGTTGAAGCGTCCGTCCCTGGCTGTCGGTCACCGTCAGGTCCTGCAGGGGCGCCACCTTTTCAAGATACTCCTCAAGCGAGGCGTAATGCATCGTCACCGCAAGATGGCGCCATGCTGGTTCCAGTTTGGCGCGGACCTTGCGCGCGTCACCGGACATCAGCACGGCATGCAACTCGCGATAAGCTGCGAGTAGTTGTGCCCGGTTCTCGGGCGTGTCCTCGATCACCGGCGCTGAAACCCAGGGGCCGGCAGGAAGCGGATCTGCGATCTCGACCTCGGCTGTGACGCGGCGCGCGGTCCAGTGGTCGCCCCAGCCGCTGATCAGATCCGCTTTGTCCTGGCGATCGCGGCCGACCTTCATCGGCGGCGTGCTGCGTGCCTCGACCGGCTGGCCAAGCCGGGTCATTTGCGGAAACAACACGGTATTGTCGGTCGGGTCCAGCGACAGGTTCAGCATCGTCGCCTGCTGCCGGTCGCGGCTGACAAGGTCGACCCGCTGCAACTGCGTGAGAAAGTAGAAGTCAGGATTGGCGACATTGTATTCAATGGGCGAGCCATCGACTGTTACGAAGGTTACGTCAATCTCGTTGCGGCCCTGCTTCAGATAGGCGTTCACCGGAACAGACAGGTTTGTGTCCCTGCCCTGGAAATCACTCCAGACGGTGACATCATTGATCCTGAGCGCCCAGAACGCGCCGTCACCAGCAAGAGAGACATAGTAATTCGCGGGATCGGGTGTTTCCTGGGCCACGGATGGTTCTCCGAATATCGTTGTAAGGACGGCGATGGTGATAGCGCTGGCCAGCCTAGTAATCCGACCAGGGCGGCGCGGTGTCCGTGACTCGCTCGACTGTTGGCGCAACAAGAACATAGACGGCTCCTTCGTTATCCAACTCAGATCTGCTTGCATTGGGATCGCGCCAGTTCTTATCGCCCGCGGAATAGTCGGGTCCCTGCTGTGTTGCCGTAACGCCGCGCGACGAACTCCGGTCCTCACGATCCTGCGCCGGCGCACCACGACGGTGCGAGGATTTCGCGCCGATCCGCATATAGCCGGTGGCGCGGGCCTTTATCCCTTCGAAATAGTAGCGCTTCTGGCGCTTCTTGCCTTCACCAACTTTCATTTCCCAGATCCAGCCGGTGTGGACCGTACCGGCGGCACCGGCTTCGGCGCTGGCGATCCAGACCTCGCCCTCGACGTGGATCAGGATCTGCGCTGTGCCGCGCACGGTCAGCTTGCCGCCGAATTCCGATGTCATTGCCTGCGGGTCCGAACGAATGCTTGAATCGGCAGGCAGCAGAACCGTGATCCCGCTTTCGAGCTTGTGCTTCAGCTCACCCTCGGCCGAAATGACGATTTCGGCCCGCACTTCGCCGCGCACGGCATTCGACTTGTTGGCCATGGCCGAACGCGCCTCTTGCACCAGCCTGGCGCCCGCGGGCGACAGCATGATCTGCGCGGCCAGATCGACGATGTCCAGAATGCCGCTTGCCTTCATGGTCAGGGTCGTTTCCAACGAGCCGACCTTGGCCTCCAGATCCGGCGTGGCCTTCTTTGCCTCAAGCTTGACGCCGGTCGCGGCCAGCTTCAACGTCATGTCAAAGCGCACACCCGAACCAACCGTCGTGCGATCGACGATCCGGTCGGGCGAGGGCGAGGTTTGAGACACGGATTCCGAAAAGTTGCCGATGATCGAGGCAATCGTGCCTGCAAGCCCTGGCGCGGTTGTGCCGCTGGGACGCCCGCGGCCGCTGCTGGGCTTGGCCGAGGCGCTGGCCGCGCCCGTGATGTCAAGCGCGCCGTATTTTCCGGTCAGGTTACCCTCAATCGAAGCATTGCCGCCAATACCCGAGGTCAGGAAATGCACTCCGACCGCGACGCTCGCATCCCCCGCCAGCTCGAAATAGGGGACGGGCACAACCTGCATCCCCTGCGACATGCTGGGGTCATTGACGCATTGAACAGGCGTGAAAGTGGCACCGACCGCACCCGAAGCGATATTGACGGCGCTGACGACCGTGTCGGCGATCATCAAAAACAGCAATGCCTTTTCAGGGACGAATTCCTTCAACGCCAGGGCGCTGTTGATAGACTGATCAAAGCCAACATCCGTATCCAGACCAGACCGCGGCGCGTAGGCGGGCGTCATGACCGGGCTTTCAACCCGGAACAGGGAACGGCGCGGGTGTCCTACCTTGCAATCACGCCCGGTGCCTTCAATGCGTATCTTGCCGCACAAACGCGGTCCCCTGACATCCTTGGCGATGATCAGCAGGCGCGTCTTCGGCTTGTCACCCTTGACGGGCCATTCGATCTTGCGGGTCGGATCCTCAAAATCCTTGATCACGCCCCCGGTCAGGCAGCAGGGTTGGTTGGGTTTGCAGTCCACGCAGGCTGCGGCAAAGGCAGGGTCAAAATTGCCATCACCATCCGCATCCGCCGCCGGAGGAATCGGGCTGCGCGTCATGGGCGGATTGCCACCCATCTTGTAGTTGTTGGCAAGTGCGGTCAGGCGGGCATCGGTCTGCCCGTCTTTCGAGGTTGAAAGCTGGCCGACGACCGTGCGCGCTGCCCCCCGGTCGGCAAAGACCTCGGGGTGGTTTTCCAATAGGAACTTATAGTCCGAAGCCGTTGGCGTGTAGTTAGACAAGAATCGTTCTCCGGTGAGGGTCGGCGATGGAGGTCAGGCTTTCGAGCGGGAGCCCTCGACAATGAAGCCGCCGTGGCTGGTACGTGATCCGATGATGGCGGCATGCTTGCCGTCGATGATGCAGGCCTTGGTGCCGGTGACAATCTCCGCCCCGCAGGTGGTCAGGTCACCAACGGTCGCGACCGGCCTTGCGTCGCAGCTGGACCGCGACGCGACCTTGACGATGGCGTTCACCCCGTGGATCGGGCAGTCGTGTTTGTCGCCAAGCCGTGCAATGGGCTTCATCAGGCGCTTTCCTTCTGTTCCAGCCCGTGGGCGCTGGTCATCTGATCGAACCAGTCGGCAAGCTGGTTTTTCTTTTGCCAAGGCAACAGGCTGCGATCATTCAGAAAAGCCCCGGCCTCGGGGTAGCGGCGTTCGAAATCGGTCCCGAACAGCAGCTGCGCCCTTGCAATCGCCAGCACCTGACTGGCCGAGGTCATATCGAAAGCCGCCGCCGAAGCTGGCGCGTCCTCAGCGATGGACAGGCATCTTTTGTCCGAAGTCAGGTTGCCATATTCCCGCTGCAGGCGGCGCGCCAGCTGATGGATCGCGCGGCGCTGCATGCGCAGGCTCAGGGCCGTGAACTCGGCCTGGGTCACCTCGCCGGGCCCGCGACGATGCGCGCCTGAAGGCGCATGCCCCGTCCAGCGCAGCAGCCGTCCGTTGAGGCTTTCGGGCGGATCGAAGACATCCATCGCGGGACCGGTCAGCCTTGCGGCTTCGGGCAGAAGGCACTCGGTCGAGACCGGCACGATGATCGCGTCCAGAGGCCGCGTGAAGCTGTCGCGGAAACTGTCGGGCATCGCTTCAAGCGCGTCGATCATCACACGCGGATCATAGAAGCGGAAATAGACCGCCGCTTCGGTGTCATGTGGCGTGCGCATCATGGTGAAGCGGCGCAAATGCCCGCGCATCTGGTCCAGCGATGCGTTGCTGTTCAGCAAGACGAAGCTGTGGAGCTTCTGGGGCCGGGCCCGCAGCAGGGCCACAAAGGCACCGTTGGGATCAATGCGGACCAGCCACGGCGCCAACGCCCGACCCTCGGGGTTCAGCGTGCTGTACAGGCAGGCATGTTCGGCGTCGCTTTGTCCCAGAATCTTCGAGATTTCGGGCCAGTTCACGCCATCGACCACCGCCCAAAGCGCGCCCGGCGCAGACAGGGCCGCATCCCAGTCCACCTCGTCCCAGCTTTCGGCGGGGGGCGGGGCAGGGGTGAACTCGCCCAATGCAACGGGGCGGATCTGGTTCACCTGTGGCAGCAGGCGGTGCAGGTCATCGGCCAGCACGCCCAGATCTCTGGCCTGCGTCGCCCGAGAGATGGACGTGGCCGAGATCATATCGAAGTCAATGCGGCCAAGCGCATGGCGCATGCCGGTCTGAAAATCTTCGGCCGAGAAGGCGGACAGCATCAGCCAGCGCGCGGCCTCGTCGCGGTTGCCGATCTGGCGTCGACCCTCGTCGCCACGGGCGCGCAGATGAAAACGACCGATCCACGGCTCCAAGATCAGGCCTCCGCCTTGGCCAGCGGGCAATGGCTGACGAAGGGCGATCCGGCAGCGGCCGCCGCCTTCAGCACCGCCGGGATGGCCGGAAGCGCTGCCGCCCCGGGCGAGGCCGAGCCTACGTTCAGGATCGGCGCCACGTTGACCGCTCCGCCCTCAAGCACAAGCGCCGCGCCCCCCGCAACCAGCGTGATCTTGGCGGCATCGATGACAATTTCGCCCTCGGCCTTCAGGGTCAGATCGCCGCCCGCGCGATTGGCATAGGTTCCGCCGACGGTCACGCCACGGTCACCGTCGATCTTTTCCTTCATCTCGCCTTTGACCGACAGGTCCAGCAAGCCCTCGATGCTTTCGGTGCGATTGGCCGCGACGATCAGCTTGGAATCATTGCCGATGCTGACGGTGTCATCGTAATCCACGCGACGCTGGGCCGAGTTCAGCACCTTCATGTCAAGGTTCTTCTGGGCGTGCAGATAGATGAACTCTTCGCCGCCCTTGTCCTCGAAGGTCAGTTCGTTGAACCCTTCCGCCGAAACCGAGCTGGTCTTGAAGGTCGAGCGGGTCTTGTGCTCGGGCAGCGCCATCGGGGGCATGTTCGCGCCGTTGTAGACGCAGCCGGTGACCAGCGGCTTGTCGGGGTCGCCCTCCAGGAATTCGACCACCACCTCCATGCCGTTGCGCGGAATGACCATTCCGCCCCAGCCGCTGCCCGCCCAGTTCTGGCTGACCCGGCAGCGCATGGAATAGGCTTCGTCCAGATCCCAGTGAAAGCGGACCAGAATGCGCCCGAACTCATCGCAGTCAATCTCGCCCGAGCCGACGACCTTGGCCGTTTGCGGTCCATGCACGACAGGCTGTGGCGTGCGGCGCGGGGGGACCATGGGTGCGGTATCCGGCATTAGTACGTAAGAGCCGGTAAAGCTGTAGCCGTCGCTTCCCTGGCCGCCCGAGGCATAAGCCTCGGAAATCAGCGAATGCGTCGCCGCAAGGCACAGGAAGGTCTCGCCCGTGCCGGGAATGCTGTCGCCGCCCAGTTGCACACGCATCCCTGAGCCAAGGCTGGCGCAGTCGCCGATCGCGCGATTGCGCCGGTCTCCACCACGTTCCTGATCGGTGCGCAGCCGACCCAGCATCTTGCCATCGGCCTGCTGGGTATAGCCGCCCGGATAGTCGAAGCTTTCGATCTGGCCCTGCGCATAGGCCGCGTCACCTGTCTGGACGACCTCCATCGCCTGAGGCGGTCGCTTGAAATCGTAATCGGTCAGGCGGATCGCACCCGTCGTCAGATTGCGTTCCGGCGCCCATTCCCAGAAATGTTCCTGCTCGCTTTGGTGATGGCCGTCGTAGCTTTTGAACGGCCTCTCACCGATGCTGTCATGGGCCAGCACGTCATCGGTCATGACCAGCGTATGGCTGCCCATGGCATGGCGGAAATAGAAGCTGATCCCGTGACGCTCAAGCTGCCTGCGCAGGAAGTCCAGATCGCTTTCCCGGTATTGGACGGTATATTCCAGCACCGGATATTCATTGCTGAGTTCGATCTCGAAGGCGGGATCGCCCAGGGACGAATAATCGGCAAGCACCTCGCGCACGATCTCGACCACGGTCTTGTTGTGGAAGATCCGCTGATTGCGCCGCAGCCCCGTCAGCCAGAACCAGGGGCGCAGCGTCAGGTCATAGCGATGACCGCTTTCACCGATCCCGGCCCAGCGTGCCGAAGCGACGATTCCGTCAAAACTCCGCGTGCCGCTGCGTGTCGCGACCTCAACCGTGGCGTGGGTGCCGATCAGCGCATCGAAATCCAGATCGTTGCGGGCGGCCAGCCCCTCGACCCGGTATTCGTAAAGATCGTTGACGAAATCAGTGCCCTCGAACCTCAGCAAGACGATGGTGTCTTCGCCCAGTTCGGTCGTGAGCCGACCCAGACGGTCCGTTTGGCGGAGAGGCGCGGTCATGGGAAACCTGATACTGTGAACTCAGCGGTACACTATCAAGACAAATGGCGCATGAAAACAGGTGCCGTAGCGTTTTCGCTACCATCCACCGCCGCCGCCGCCACCCCCCCCGCCGCCCGACGATCCGCCTGAGCTGCTGGAACTGTCCGAGGAGCTGCCCCCGAAGGCCGAGGATGAGGCGCTGGCGACGGGCAGTGCCGCAGTCAGGCTGGAGGCAAGCCGATCCATGACGCCGTTGCTGCCCTGTGCCGAGGTCCTGCTGCGCGTGTAAAGCCGGATCATGCCTTCATCCGTCAGCAGATGCGCACCTTGGGAAAGGACGGCCTGCGCATCCTCGCCGGTGCTTGCGATCCAGTCGCGGAAGCGGAGGGTCCAGGCCTCTTCCAGCCCCAGTGCCATGGCGAAGGGCAGAATGCGTTCGAAATGCGCGACCGACATCTCGGGCATGTCCGGCATGGCCAGCCGGTCCTTTTCGGCCACCTGAATATATTCGCGCAGCCCCGCGATCTCATCCAGAGCGGCGCGCCCCTCAGTGGTCGGGCCGCCTAGAATCGGGGCGAAGATGACGTTGACCAGCACGATGCCGGCAAGCGCGGCTGGCATCACCGGGCTGCCACCATTCAGATCATAGCCGAAAAGCAGCAGGGCGGTGCCCGCCCCGGTCAGGATGATCGCCGTCACCAGCGTAAACCATGTACCGACTGATTTGCCTTTGCCGCGGGCGAACAGAGCGCCCCGCAGCAGCAGCATCAGCAGGCTTACGGCCAACACAAACACGATCATCAGAACGTTCAGCGGTTCCAGTAACTTCAGCGGCAGGCTCAGCAGCAGGGCGATGGACAAGAGCAGCCCGATCAGCAGTTGAAGCCAATAGCGTCGGTAAAACCCGCCTTTCAGGCGCTGATCTTTCAGGTTGGACGCCGCCTCACGGCTGAGCGTCCGCACGGTCTGGCCATTGCTGCGCTTGATCTCCAGGGGGCCATCTGCCCGCTGCAGCGTCTCGACAATCAGGCGCTGTTCGGGCGGCAGATCGGCGGGCACAGGTCGATCGCGCAGCACGATGCGGGGGCTTCCCCGCTGCGGCATCTCAACCCCGATCACCCCGCGCGAGGCCAGTTCGACGATGGACAGCGACAGCGCTTCCTCTGCGGGCAGCGATGCGTTCTTCCAGATTGTGCCTGCCAGTGCGGCAGACATGCCCGTAGGCGGTTCCCACCTTGGCACCATCACCCCGGCCTTTGCGTCGCGGCCCCAAAGCCACCATGCCGCCAGATAATAGGCCAGAACGGCCGCCAACCCGTAAAGCGCCCATTGGTCCGCCACATTGTCGCGCGCGGCCCAGTCGCTGCGCTGCTGCGGGGTCGGTTCAGGAACCACGCCCTTGGCAAAGCTGACGGCCACGGTGATCCCCTCGCGCGGGGCCAGCGGGCGGGTGGTTTGGAATACAGCGGTCTGGGCGTCGGTTTGCTCAAATCGCGCATCGCTTTCGGTGGCACCAAAGGCACCGGTGAAGGCGGCCAACTGCCCCATCTGTGCGCCTTTCGGCAGGTGGACCGTGACGGTGACCTTATCGATGGGGAACAGCCATTCGGTGCCCGTGGCGTTCCAGTAAACCTCGTCATGATCGTCGAAAAACCGCAGCTGCCGGTCCGAGCGATAGGTCAGCCGATAGACATGCTCGCCCGGGGACAGGTTGGTTTCGGGATTGCCCATATAGATGCGCAGGGCTTTTGCGACCTCCTCGATGCGGCTTGGCTCGGGCTGGCCGTCGCGGGTCAGCGAGACCAGCTCGAACCCGACGCGATAGGTGCCCCGATCATCACGGGCCAGCATGGGAAAGTCGCGAAAAAGGCCGCGACGGATCTGATCGCCCTCGGCCCGCACGCGAATGACCTCGGTGACCAGAAACGTGCCATCTGCCTCGACCTGCAGAGTGCTGTCGAAGGACAGGATACGCTCATCCGCCTGTGCCGGGTGCAGGCCCAGCAACAAGACCGTCATCAGCAGGGACAGGACGAGTGCGGGATATTTCATCATGTCAGAACGCGACCTTCGGCAGCTCACGCGCGGCCGGGTCGTCCAGTTCGAAGAACTTCGCGTCCTGAAAGCCAAAACGGCTGGCGACAAGATTGGATGGAAAGCTTTGCACCTTGACGTTCAGCATGCGCACGGCACCGTTGTAATAGCGTCTGGCATGCTGGATATCGCGCTCTATCTCTTCCAGAGAGCTGTGCAGGTCCTGAAAATTCTTGCTGGCTTTCAGGTCGGGATAGGCTTCGGCCACGGCGAAAATCCGGGCCAGGGCCGCACCCAGCTGCCCCTCGGCCTTGGCGCGTTCGGCGACATTGCCCGAGCTTTCGGCCTGCGCGCGGGTCCGCGTCACCTGATCCAGCAGATCCCGTTCATGGCCCGCATAACCCTTGACGGTCTCGACCAGGTTCGGGATTAGGTTGCTGCGACGCTTCAACTGGACGTCGATGCCGCTCCAGGCTTCGGCGACTTTCTGGCGCAGGGACACCAGCGCGTTGAAGATCATCACCCCGTAAAGAGCGATGGCCAGCAGAATGCCGGCGACACCCAATAACCAAGCCATAGCGTACCGCCTGTCCGTTACTGCAAGTTTGGCCACACCCTAAAGGCAGCTACGCGACAGGAAAAGACCGCCACCCCAGATGGCAGTGCGGTCGGCTGTTTTCGCCCGTATCGCCATGATCTGCCCCTGTTCAGGCGATCTTGTAAGCAAACCCAAGCGCAGCCAATCGCACGGAAAGGCAAGAATGCGCGCACGGATCCGCAGCTGGACGGTCAGGCCTTAAACTACGCAGACAAATGGGTAAAATCCGGCCGGTAGTTTGTTTTTGTTCATGGTGCCCTGTCATGCTGTCTCCCGTTCAAAGGTCCAAGACTGAACGTCCGCCCGAGCCGGAACCCGAGGTTGTCGTTCCCGAGCCGCAACCCGAAAGCACGCCAGAGGCCAGCAATAGCCCGGAAGCGCCGGCGCCCCAGCCCGAGCCACCTGCGGAGCTGCCCGAACCGCCAGAACTCGACGTCTCGGAAGAGCGCACCGAACAGATCGAACAATTCGTCGATGAAAATAAGGACGGCAAATCCGACGGATGGTGGATTTTCGGAGGGGGCGAAAACTCGGCCGACCGCTATGCCGATGCGATGAAGGGCGATTCTTCCCTTGGCGATCTGACCGACGACGAAAAGCGCCTGCTAACCCGCGGCATGGTCGAAGACTGGAGGGCCGACGAAGATGTGGATCAATACAGTAACGCCGTAAGGAAACTGGATGGTGACGACCCCCAGATCCTGCGCGAAGGAATGTTGCAACTTGTTGCGGCAGATCAGGCCGAACGGGCTGCAGATGGCGAAGCTGCCACAGAGACAATGACTGGGGATGACAGCTTTTTCATCCAGCACGTCATCACGGAAGCGACCTATAATGACCCGGAAGCTTTGGTCAACGCGTTCCAAGGCCAAGGGGCACGTCTGGGGCTGATGATCAATGCCACCCTTCCTCTGGGTGCTGCCGGAGATGAGTTGCTCCAGGCTGCGATCGACGGGAAAGGCGATCCCACGACATTGCGTCAGATGGTTGATGCAATGTACCTGGGTTCTTACGGAGACTTTGAAATCGCGTCCGGGCGGAAGTTCCCGGAAGCATTGGCTGCGACGCATCGGCCGGGTGATACCGAAGCTGACGAACTCGCGCGCGAGGTACTGGAAGACAAGTTCGAAGCCTTCATTTCGGAGGACCGGACATCAGCTGAAGGCGTGCCGCCTGAATTGCGGCTGGCAGCTCTAAATGAAATCGAGGCAAACTCGTCCTGGTCTGCCGATGACCTGAAGGACGGCTGGGAAAGCGACGTCATCGGCGAGTGGCTGGCGGAAAGCTCGATGCAGGCCTATGCCGGGCGGGGCACCGAACCGCAGCAGCTGAACGGCGAGAGTTTACGCAACACCATCGGCCAGTCGATGGGCATTCAGCCCGATCGCGCGCCGGGTGAAGATGCGACAGAAGCCGAGATGGACGCGATCTATGCCGAAGGCATGGACCATCAGTACTACGGCGAGAATGAGAATATCGACCGCGTTCAGGCCCAGATTCTGAAGGTTGCGGGCCTTGAAGGTGCAGATCCTGCGACGGCCAAGGCGGATGTCACCATCATTCCCGTCACGGTGACCAATAACAGCGAAGGCGCGACCAGCGTGCCTGTCTATCGCGTCGAAACCGAAGACGGCCCCAAATTCGTGGACACGCAGGGCCGCAGCTACAGCAGCGTCGAGGATTGGGAGGAAAACAACGACTTGCCCAGCGGGCGCATGACCTATCCCGAGGGCATGGATATGGCCAATGCGGACAATCTGGTCAGCAAGAACACGCCCGAGGTCAATGACACCTGGCAAGAGCACGCCTTGGCGGTCGGTGATACCATCGCCACCATCGCGGGCGTTGCCGCGCTTGGGCTGTTCGTGGTCGGCACGGGGGGCACGGGTGGCGCGGTCCTGCTGGCCGGAGGTATCGGCGCGGGCGCATGGGGGGCGGGCCGCGCGTCGGCCTCGCTTTACGATGACGCCCAGCATGGGGTCGATATCACCGATCTCAGCGATCCGAATGTGCGGACCAAGTGGATCGAGGGCATTGCCAGCGGCCTCTCTGCAGGTGCCGGTGGTGTTGGCCTGCTGGCCCGGGGCGGCGCGCGCCTGACGGCGACCGGTGCGCGGGCGGCTGCGGCGATGAACATCACCGCGACTGCAGCCGATGGTGCAGCTGTCACGAACCAGGCGGTCGTGCTGGCGGACAACTGGGACAAGATGAAGCCGGGCGAGCGTGCCTCGGGTCTTTTGAATCTTGCCTTCTATGGCGGCATGACGGCCATGTCGCTGCGCAGCCCCGGCGGCACGAATGCCGACGGCATGAGCTTCCAGCGCACCGCGAACCTTTTCGAAAACGGCACCCCGTTTGACATGCATGTGAACCCGCAGCTTGCCACGGGTGAGGTCAGGGTTGCCTATGACACCGACCCCTCGACCGGGCGCGTGGGCAACATCCGCCTGCAATATAACGGCAGCCGCGACAGCCTCGATCCGGCGACCGTGCAGCTGCACTCGGACATCGCGCGCGGGATGGAATCCTCGGCAGGGTTGCAGGGCCGGATCTCGCAACTGGTCACGCAAAGCGGCGAGACGCCGAAACCCGGCACTGCTGCCTGGGAGGCGCAGTTCGAGCTGAAGAAGATCGACACCGAGCTTCAGCAGATCAACCAGCAGCTGTCGCAGGGCGGTCTGACGCCCTATGAGCAGGCCGCAGCCAATGCCCGCCTGCTGGAGCTGAACACCGCGATCGAGCAGCAGCAGGCCCGCCTGCCGCAGACGGATGCCGAGGGTCAGGGCTGGGTCTCCAGCCCCTCGCGCGGCAGCGAACAGGCCCAGAAACTGGGCTGGGACAACCCGCCGGATGGCTATCACTGGGTCGCGCAGCCCAATGGTGAGCCGCGCCTTGACCGCAACACGACCGACGCGGGTCCGTCGCTGAGCTATGACCCGACGCGGCCCCCGGGCGAGCGTTTCGTCGAGCGCCCGACGCCCGAGCGTGGCGATCTGATGCCGACGGATGTGGTCGCACGGCAGGACGCGATCAACAGCTGGATGCAGCAGAACGGCTATGACTCACTGACCAGCGCCAATGCCCAGCAGGTGCTGACGCAATATCGCCAGACCGCGCAGCCGCCGGTGACCGATGCGGCAGGCGGGCAGGGGACGCTGGCCGCTGTCGAGGTCAACGGCCAGACCTATGTCGGCATGAACTCGTTCAACTATAATGGCGGTGAGGGGCTGGCGCTGCACCGCCAGTGGCGCGATCAACTTGGGCTGTCGCGACCTGGCACGGACTCGCAGATGATCTTCCATGGCGAGGCCGATGCGCTGATGCAGGCCTATGCGGCGAACGGGGGCGAGATGCCATCCTCGGTCACGTTGCACACCGACAATCCGCCCTGCGGCTCATGCCGCAACGATCTTGGCCAGCTTGCGAATGAGATGGGCATTGATAATCTGCGGATCGAGGTCTCTGACGGCTCTGTCTGGACGCTGCAGGCTAATGGTAAAATCACGGAGGGGTCGTGATATGGCGAGAATTTCAACAGGAATCCCCTATATTTCGGGGTATGAGTATGACGTGGCCGAACTTCGGCCATTTCTCACAAATCCGGCCGCCCATCCCGACAAGGTGGGAAACGCCGATGTCTTCATGGTGGCACCATCCAGCCGCGCCTCAAACACGCTGACCTACGAATACATGGCCGGGCGAGGGTTCTCGCTGGTCTGGCGCTTCGTGGATGAGAAGGGCAGGCAGGTGAACAACTTCGTCAGCAGAAGAGGCCCGCATCTGATGGGGCAGTTCCTGTATCTGCCCGATCAGGCCGTCGTGCCCGAAGGCTCTTTCGTCAGTGGCGAGAAGTTTTTCCAGGTGCTTGAGGATTTCGCCAAGAACCCAAACATCCTCAGCGGCGCCGTCGAATGGGTCGCGTGGAGTGATATCAACTGGCCGGAGCCTTGATTGGTGGCAGTCTTCACGGGCTGATGGCGGCACAATCGCAGGGCTGAACCGCTTGTCGGGAAAGGCGCACCGAGACCCGGTGCGCCTGATTGCTTACGCTTTGAAGAAAGCCAGCAGATCCGGGTTGATGACATCAGCATTCGCCGTATGCATCCCGTGTGAAAAGCCAGGATAGATCTTCATCGTGCTGTTCTTCAGCAGTTTGTCCTGCAAAAGTGCTGCATTCTTGTAGGGCACGACCTGATCGTCGTCGCCCTGCAGGATCAGCACCGGCACCTCGATCGCTTTCAGATCCTCGGACTGGTCGGTTTCGGAAAACGCCTTGATGCCTTCGTAATGGGCCTTGGCGCTGCCCATCATCCCCTGACGCCACCAGTTGCGGATATTGCCCTCTGACACCTTCGCGCCGGGCCGGTTATAGCCGTAGAAGGGGCCGCTCGGGACGTCGATATAGAACTCGGCCCGGTTCGCGGCGAGTGCCTTGCGGAAACCGTCGAAGACCTCAATCGGGGTGCCACCGGGGTTGTCGTCGGTCTTGATCATCAGCGGCGGGACCGAGCTGATCAGCACCGCTTTCGCAACTCGCCCCTGCGGCTGGCCGTATTGCGCGACATAGCGCGCGACCTGCCCGCCGCCTGTCGAATGGCCGGCATGGATCGCGTTTTTCAGGTCCAGATGCTCGGCCACAGCGGATGCATCGGCGGCGTAATGGTCCATGTCGTGACCCTCGCTCACTTGCTCGGATCGGCCATGACCGCGGCGGTCACTGGCGATGACACGATAACCCTTGCCCAGAAAATACAGCATCTGCGCGTCCCAATCATCGGCGCTGAGCGGCCAGCCGTGATGGAACATGATCGGCTGCGCGTCCTTCGGGCCCCAATCCTTGTAATAGATTTCGACGCCGTCCTTGGTGGTGACAAATGGCATGATCTGTATCTCCTTTTTGGCTTCAGGTTTGGTCAGTTTCGATCAAAGGCATGCAGCGGACGCGGCATGTGCAGCGCCATTTGCGTGTCCTTGACCACGTCGAAGCGAAGGATCCGACCTGCGCCAAGGCCGTCCAAAAGCTCGCTCATCGGTCCTTCGCCGCGTTCCACCACCACGTCGCGCGGCAACAGGCGCTGCGCGAAGGAGAGGTTGTTTGACTGGACGACCGTCTGCGCCCATTCCCCATTGAGCAGCCCGACAGAGATATTGGTCGTGATGCTCGATTGTGACGGCACTTGCTTCAGGCGCGGCATCGGCGCGCGCAAAGCCAGATCGGTGCGGCCACCCATGTTGAGGATGCTGGCCGTGACCTCGCGGTCGATGTTCAGCTCAATCGGCGCCAGCCATTTCGGCAGTTGATAGCCAAAGGCGCCGCGCAGGCGGGCGATTTCCGTATCGACCGGCAGGGCCAGCACATGCGCGTGGAAGGTGCGGCGGCGCAGCGCGTCGATCATGTGCACCACGCCGGGGCTGCGCGAACCGGGCTGGCGGATCACGACGGCGATCGACACCTCGTTATAGGGATCGTTGTCGCAGACGTGGTAGGAAAACCAGGTCAGCGCGACCAAGCCAAAGCCCGGAAACGGTTTCAGCGGCTGCAAGGGTTCGGGCAATAATGCGGAAAGTTTCGCGGCAGAGGCCAGAAACAGCGTCTGCACGGTGCTGGCGCGGTAATAGAAATTCGGCGTCCAGACCGGCCCGATGGCGGTCTGCGCCTGATGCTTGGGCAGTCTGCGAAAGAAGTCGATATTCCCTGCCGCCGGGTCGCGCGCCACCACCTCCAGATCGGGGTTCGAACGAAAGCGATCATAATAGCCGCCAGCGGGCACTTTGACCTGCTGCCCCGCAAATTCGACTTCGACAAAGTCCTTGCTTCCAAATGCGTTCAACATCGTCCGCTCCTGATGACCCGTCGGTAAAATGGCGGGTGGATTCTCGATTGCGGGACCAATCTAGGGTTTGAACCTAGGTTTAAGGTCAAGGGCCGAGGAGAATTTCTTCGGCGGCAGCAATCTCGTCTTCAGGTGTCGGGAAGATAATGCCCGCAGCGGGCGCGGGTTCCGCGCGGATTGCGCTCAGGCGGCGGACTGCTCGCGCCCGGCCAATTCGCCGATCAGCGCCTCGATCCGGCGCTTGCGGTCCTTTGCTTCAACGATCAGCGCCTCGACCGAGCGCAGCTTCACGGTCAGCAGGTCGATGGCTTCGGCGCAGGAAATGGGATGGTCGTCCGCCCGAACCTCGACGCTAGAGATTTCCTTCAGCGTGAAGCCAAGGCCCTGTGCCTGTTCGATGAATTTCAGCAGGCTGACAAGCTCGACCGGGTAATCGCGATAGCCGTTCGCGTCGCGCGCGGCGGGCGCGATGATGCCGCGCTTTTCATAAAAGCGGATGCGTGAGGTGGTGACACCGGCTGCCTTGGCAATCTCTCCGATTTTCATCGCCCGCCTCTTGACCTTAAACCTAGGTTTAAAGCCTATATCGCCCTGCGTCACGATGCAAAAGGATCCTGTCGCATGTCCATCACCACCCAATCCGACCTCTTTGCGCCGCTGCATCTGCCGGGCGGCCAGATCATCAAGAACCGCATCGCCAAGGCCGCGATGGAGGAGAATATGGCCGATACCGTCCATCTTCCGGACGCGGCACTGCGCCAGCTTTATCGCGCATGGGCCGAAGGCGGGGCGGGTCTGCTGCTGACCGGCAATGTCATGGTCGCGCCCGATGCGGTGACGGGACCAGCCGGCGTTATCCTCGACAAAAGCCAGCCGCTGGAACCCTTCCGCGAATGGGCGCGGGCGGGGCGCGCGAATGGCGCGCGGCTTTGGATGCAGATCAACCATCCTGGGCGGCAGGTCTATGCCGCGACCAATCCGCAGGCCATCGCGCCCTCCGCCGTCCCGGTCGCGATTGAGGGCTATGCGCATCTCTTAGCCAAGCCCCGCGCGATGAACGAGGACGACATCGCCGAGGTCATCCGCCGCTTCGCCGAAACCGCTGCCTTGGCCGAGCAGGCAGGCTTCGACGGCGTCCAGATCCACGCGGCCCACGGCTATCTGCTCAGCCAGTTCCTGTCGCCGCTGACCAATCAACGCGAGGATCAATGGGGCGGCTCGCTGGAGAACCGGGCGCGGTTGCTGGTCGAGATCGTCCGGACCGTGCGTGCCCGCGTCGCGCCGGGGTTTGGCGTCGGCGTGAAGCTGAACTCCTCGGATTTTCAGAAGGGCGGGTTTGAGGCGGCGGATGCGGTTCAGGTCGTGCGGCTGCTAAACCCGCTGGCCGTCGATCTGGTTGAGCTCTCGGGCGGCAGCTACGAAAGCCCGGCCATGCACGGGCGGCCGGAGCGCGAAAGCACCCGTACGCGCGAAGCCTATTTCGTCGACTTCGCTCGTGATGTGGTGGCGGTTGCCGAGATGCCGATCATGGTGACCGGCGGGATCCGCCGCCGCGCCACGGCGGAGGCGGCGTTTGCCCCCGAGGATGGTCGTCCCGGCGTCGCCATGGTCGGCATCGGGCAGGCCTTGGCCTATGCGCCGGACCTGCCGAACCGTTGGGAGCAGGCCGAGGCGGCGGTCGAGGTGCCGCAGGTGCGCTGGAAGAACCGCGCCGTCTCGGGCCTTGCCAATATGGCGCTGACCAAGCTGCAATTGCGGCGACTTGGCAAAGGCAAGGCGCCCAAGGCCAACGCATGGGCCTCGCTTGTGCTGATCCGAGATCGCCTGCGCATGTCCCGCCGCAGCCGCCGCTATCGCGACTGGTTGCAGCGGCGCGTGGTTGCGTGAAAGGCAAGTGTTTCCCGGCATAGCATCGGTCTGACCTGTGCCGCGCACTCACTTCAGCGCCAGATAGCTGTCGCTGTTCAGCGCCCACATCCGCACGGCAACGCCACCTGCAAAGGTCTCCGCCGTGCGGTCCCGGATCTGCTCCGCCACCGCGCGCAGAAGATCGGGCGAGCGGGCTGGCCCGGGCATATAGGCTAGTTCGACATTCACCGCCGGTTGGTCGGGCAGACCTTTCACCGCAATCGCCGCTAGCTGACAGGCGTCGATCTTGACCGCCAGATCATGGCACAAAAGCCCACGCAGATCCGTCAGCAGGCGCGGGATCGCGGCCTCATCGGGGGGCAGCAGGGTCTCATCGAAGTAGACCTTGAGATTGGGCATGACACAGCCTCACGACTGAACGAGGACGAAATCGAAGTGGGAATGCCATTCGGTGTCCCCGCCCTCGACCTTCTCATAAGGCGCGACGAGCGAGCGTTTGACCCCGAACACGGTGTCTGAGGTGATGTATTGGTCATCACCTACGAAGGTATGCGTGACCAGCCGCTGATAGCCGGGCGCGGTCACGAGGTAATGGACATGCGCCGGGCGGAACGGGTGGCGGCCGAGATGGCCGAGCATTTGCCCGACCGGGCCGTCATCCGGGATCGGATAGGCGACGGGTTTGATGCCGACAAAGCTGTAAGCCCCATCCGGGCCGGTGATGAAGCGGCCGCGATTGTTCCATTTCGGCTGAATGTCCGGCTGCTGAACGTCATAATAACCGTCCGCATTGTCCGACCAGACATCAATCGTCGCGCCTTCAATCGGGTTGCCGTCGAGATCGAGCACGCGGCCTTCGAACAGACAAGTCTCGCCCTTGCCGTCCAAGGTGATCTTGTCGCCCATCTGCCGGATCGGCGCGCCTGCGACATGGAACGGGCCGAAGACGGTGTTTTCCGTCGCGCCTTCGGGACGCTGGTTGTTGATCGCGTCGACCAGCATCGACACGCCGAGCGTGTCCGACAGCAGAATGAACTCCTGCCGCTCGCCCGAACACATCCGCCCGGCGCGTGTCAGGAAGTCGATGGCGGCGTCCCATTCTTCGGGGCGCAGTTTCACGTCCTTGATATAGGTGTGCAGATACTGGACCAGCTTCCCCATAACCTCGGCCAGACGCGGATCGATATTCTCGCCCATGCGGTCGTTGACAGCCTCGACCGAGGCGGCTTCGGTGAAATAGCTCATGTGAGGGCTCCTTCTTTGGTGGTTTGGACTGCAGCCGGTGGGCGATGGGACAAGGGCAGAAGGTCAAAGCCCGTCCGCTCTTTCAGCATCCCCCAAAGGCCGCGCCGTGCAAACAGCATGATCGCGATGCCAATGAGGCCAAGGACGATCAGATAGACGCTGCCATAATCCGACAGCAGGCGTTTCAGAATGTAGAAGACCACCGCCCCGATGATCGGACCGGGCAAGGTGCCGATGCCGCCGATCACGACGATGAAGATGACGAAGGCGGTCCAATCGGTCACCGCAAAGGCCGAGTTCGGGGTGATCCGGCCCAGTTGCAGAAAGATCAGCGCGCCGCAGATGCCGGTGCCGAAGGCAGTGAGCAGAAAGACCAGCGCCTTCAGCCGCAAGGGATCGACCCCGACCGAACGCGCGGCATTCACATTGTCGCGGATCGCCTGCAACCCGAGCCCCATGCGCGAGCGCAGGAACATATAGGAGGCGACCAGCGTCACCAGCGCAAGCGCCAAGACCAGCCAGTAAAGCATCGTATCGGCCGCCGCCGCGCTGCTCACGTCCAGCGCATCCTTGATGGCTTGGACGCCGAGCATATCCTTGGTCGTGCCTTTGGGCAGCGAGGTGCCGGTGCCCCCGCCAACCGCTTTCCATTGGCTGAACGCGAGCCGCAGGATGTCGGCCACGACCCATGTCGCGATGGCGAAGTAAGCGCCGTTCAGGCGGAAGGTAAAGAAGGCGACCGGGATCGACAGCACCATCGCGACGATGCCCGCGATCAGCACCCCGGTCAGCGGATCAAGCCCGTAAAGGATGACGCCCGCAAAGGCCGTATAGGCGCCGATGCCGACGAAAGCCTGCTGCCCAACCGAGACGAGGCCCGCAAACCCCGCCAGCATGTTCCAATTCAGCGCCAGCACCGTCAGGGCAAGGATCATGAACAGGTCCTGCACGACGGCGCGCGGCGCGAAGAACGGAAGTAGGGCCATGACCACGGCAAGGAGGGCGATCAGCGCGAAGGAAAAGCTGCGCGATTGGGTGAGGTTGGAGATTTGTGTCATACGCGCACCCTCAATCATTGGCTCGGGGGAAAAGACCCCGCGGCCGGACCAGAAGAACCGCCACGAAGGCGATATGCCCCGCAAGGATCTGCCATTCGGGATTGATCGCCGCGCCCAAAGCTTGCGCGACGCCGATGATCAACCCTCCGGCGAGCGTGCCCCAGAGGCTGCCAAGGCCGCCGATGATCACCGCCTCGAAGGCGTAGAGAAGACGCGCCGGGCCGATCGAGGGATCGAAGTTCGAGCGTGTGCCCAGAAACAGCGCGGCGATGGTCGCGACGACCAGCGCAATCCCGGTCGCAATCGCAAAGACGCGCTGCGGCTGGATGCCCATCAGTTGCACCGTCACCATATCGTCCGAGGTTGCCCGGAAGGCGCGGCCAAGGGCGGTGCGGTAAAAGACCTGATTGAGGACGACAATGACCAGCACCGCCGTCACCAGTGTCATCAGCGGCATAACCCCGACCGTCACTGGCCCAAGCGGCAGCGATTGCGATTCAATCGCCCCTGCCGCCAGCTTGCGGCTGTCAGCGGTGAAGCCCTGCAGCAGCACGTTCTGGATCACGACCGAGAGGCCGAAGGTGACCAGAAGCGGCGGCAGAATATCCTCGCCCAAGACCCGGTTCAGCAGATAGGTCTGCAAAACCCAGCCAAGCGCGAACATCACCGGCAGCGCGAAAAGCGCCGCGAGGAAAGGGTTAATGCCAAGCGCCGTCGTGATCATCAGGATCAGATAGGCCGCCAGCACGATCAGATCGCCATGGGCCAGATTGACCAGCCGCATGACCCCGAAGACGAGGCTCAGCCCCGCCGCAAACAGCGCATAAAGACCGCCAAGCAGCAGGCCCTGCACCAATGTGTCCAGCCAGTTCATGCGTGGGATACTCCGAAATAGGCGTCATGGATCGCCTCGCGGCTGAGATCGCCGGGGCGTCCGGACAGGGTGATGCGGCCTTCCATCATGCAATAAAGCCGGTCGGCGACCTTCATCGCCTGCCCGATATCCTGTTCGACCACGATGATCGCAGTGCCGCTTTGGCGGATCATCGGGAAGGAGGCGTAGATTTCCTTGATGACGACGGGGGCGAGGCCGAGGCTGAGTTCATCACACAGAAGCACCTCGGGGTTCGACATCAGCGCCCGCCCGATCGCGACCATCTGCTGCTGCCCGCCCGACAAGGCGGTTGCAGGCGAATGGCGACGCTCGGCGAGGATCGGGAACAGTTCGTGGATGCGGGCCAGCGTCCAGAAGCCGTTGCCCTGACGCTTTTGCCCGCCGATCAGCAGGTTTTCCTCGACCGTGAGCGAGGGGAAGAGCCGCCGTCCTTCTGGCACCATCGCGATCCCGGCCTTCAGGATTTCGGGCGCGGGCGCGCGGGTCAGATCGCGGTCTTGCAGCCGGATCGACCCGCCCGAGGGCGGCACGATGCCGGTGATCGCCCGCATCAGCGTCGTCTTGCCCGCTCCATTCGCGCCGATAATCGCAATCGTCTCGCCGGGTTCGAGTTGGATATCGACCCCGAACAGGGCCTGAAAATCGCCGTAGCGGGCGGTCAGATCGGTGATGGACAGAAGTGTCATGCCTCGGCCCCCAGATAGATTTCGCGGACCTGATCCGAGGCCATGACCTCGGCCGGTGTGCCGATCATCAGGACGCGCCCAAAGTTCAGGACCAGCAGCTTTTCGACGACGCGGGTCAGGGCGTGGAGGACATGTTCGATCCAGATGATCGCCGTGCCGCTCGCGTGGATGCCCTTGATCGTGTCGACCAGCTCGCCACATTCGCCTTCGGTCAGCCCGCCTGCGATTTCGTCAAGCAGGATCACGCGCGGATTGGTCGCCATGGCGCGGGCCAGCTCCAACCGTTTGCGGCTGAGAAGCGACAGCCCGCCCGAGGGTTTGCCGGCAGAAGCCGCAAGCCCGGTCTGGCGCAGGATCTCCATGCAGCGCGCCTCGGCCTCTGCGGCGGAAAGCTGAGCCCCGAAGCGCGCGGCGACCAGCAGATTTTCATAGACCGACAGATGCCCGAAGGGCTGTGGGATCTGGAACGACCGACCGACGCCGCTGCGGCAGCGATCCATCGGCGATTGCTGGGTGACATCGACCCCGTCCAGAAACACCTGACCCGCATTCGGGCGGATATTCCCGGTGATGAGGTTAAACAGGGTCGATTTCCCCGCCCCGTTCGGCCCGATGATACCAAGCGCCTGACCAGCATCGAGATCGAAGGTTACGTCATCCGTGACCTTCAGCGCGCCAAAGTTTTTGGACACATTGCGCAATGAAAGGATCGGCATGGCCCTTATCCCAAAAGCTCAAGATCGCCGCCGCGCGGGATCTCGGGGGCTTGGGCGTTTTCGACGATGACCAGATCGAAATTGCCATCATCCTTGCGCCGCCACTGACCGCCGACCAAGGGCGTTTTCGACACATTGGCGCGGGCAAATTCCGGCACATTGTCGCGCCCGAATTCGATACGGCCGACGATGCTGTCCAATTTGGTCGCGGCCACGGCCTTCGCCAGCGCATCGCCATCTGTCGGGTCTTCGGCGCGTTTGATCGCATCGGCGGCGACTTCGAACATCGCGTGCACGAAGCCCACTGGCTGCGTCCATTGGCGCTTCGCCGCAGCCTCAAACCCCGCCGCCAATTGGGCGCTGCTTTCCCCGGTCAGTGAGGATTTGAACGGATGGTTCGGCGTCCACCAGACCTCCGAGGTCAGGTTGTGCCCAAGCGGCCCAAGCGCCTGCACGCTTTCGGGGAAAAGCAACGCCTTCGCCATCGTCACGATCTTCGGGTTCAGCCCCTGCTGCTTGGCCTGCGTCCAGAAGGTCGTGAAATCGGGCGGGATCGGGATGCCGACCAGAATATCGGCGCCGGATTGTTTGAAGGCGTTGATCTGGGCGCTGAAATCATCGGTCAGGTTCTGATAACGACCGGGATCGGTCAGCTTGAAGCCAGCCTCGGCCAGCGCAGGCGGCATGCCGACCGGCGAGGCCCAGGCATTCCCGTCCGCATCATTCGGCCAGAGCGCGCCAACTGCCTTGTTGGTATCCGCGCTGTTCCACATGCCAAGGAAGACCGCGATCGCGTCCTCAAGCCCCCAGAAGAAGTGATAGGCATAGTCGAAACCCTGCCAGCTTGCGGGGTCTTGCGGGTTGCCCTGCTGGCCGATGAACCACGGCTGCCAGGGCGCGACGGTCGAGATCACCGGGATTTCTTCGGCCTCACCGACCGAACAGACGGGATTGGTAGTTTCGGGCGTCGAGGCGACCAGAAGCAGGTTCACCTCATCGCGGCTGACCAGTTCCTTCGCGACTTCGGCGGCGCGGTTCGGGTTCGACTGGCTGTCCTTGACGATCACCTCGACATCAAGGCCGAGGCCGGGGGCTGCGGCCAGAAACTTATCGACCATGAATTTGTCGGCGGCGGAAAAGGCCGAAAGCGGGCCGGTCTGCGGGCTGACATAGCCAAGCTTCACGCGCGTTCCTTGCGCCAAAGCCGGGGCGGCAAGCCCGACTGCTGCCACGGCCGCGCTGGTCTGCAGGAAATTCCTTCTGGTGAACATCGCACATCCTCCCTGACGTGTGTTCTGTCTGGTGAAGGCGTTCAGCGGTCCGGGGGGTTTGCGATTTGGTCGTTCTTATCCGGCCGTGACATGCCCTCTGCTTCCAGAAAGCCTAGGACCACAAAACTGCATAAGTGATCGGATAAATGCGGGGTTATATAGCTTTTTGATATATTTACCTGCGCGCCGAAAACGGAAAAGGGGAGAGCCGAAGCCCTCCCCAGTGCTGCTCGCACTCATTTGCTGGCGTAGGGCGCTAAACCCTTGTCAGCGATCCAGAATTTGGCGCATCACGCGGCCAAGCTCTTCTGCGGGCGCGGCGGACAGGCGGGTCGCGCGCCAGGCGACATGGTGATCCGGGCGGACGAGCAAGGCGCCGTTATCCTCGATCTCGCTGATACGGGCCCAATCGCCACTGTGATCGACATAGGTCTGGCGCGGGCCGATGACTTGGGTGACGATCTCGATCCCCAATTCATCGCCAACCTGCTTGGCTGCATCCGCCCAAGCCTCGCCGCCAAGGCCCGTCAGCAGGGTGAACTTGCCGTGGCCGGTCAGGTCCAGCGTCGACGTCTCCGCCCCATTGTCCGAACGATAGAGCCAGACATGCGGCAGACGCGCGCCGGGCCAGGTTGTCGGCTGATAATGCAAGTCCGCGTCAAGCTGGAAGTCCGGCTCGATCTGACCATCCGGGGCCACCGCATCCGAGCGGTAGCGCTGGTTCATCTCGACCCCATGGGCGTCGAATTCGTATTTCTTATAGGCAATCGCCTTGCGGATTGCGTCCCGTTGGGCCGATGCGGCATCCGTCCCTTCGCTGCGGGCTTCAAGGTTCTTCTGCATCTGTTCGGGGCTGACGCCTTCGTCCATACCAAGGGCCGAGAAGATCGGGCCGGTATCGGCAATCGACTGGTTGGCGCGGGTCACGATCTGCTTGGCAATCGGCGCGCGTTCGGCGTTGTAGCTGTCGAGAAGCCCTTCGCCCGCCTGACCCTTCAGCACCATCGACAGTTTCCATGCGAGGTTGAACGCATCCTGGATCGAGGTATTCGAGCCCAAGCCGTTTGACGGCGGGTGGCGGTGGATCGCATCGCCCATGCAATAGACCCGGCCAGCCGAGACCTGCGTCGCGTGGTAATTGTTCACGGTCCAGGTATTGGCCGCGATCAGGTCGATCTCCATCGTCGGATCGCCGATCAGCTGGCGCGCAACCTCGGTCGCGAATTCGGGCGTCACCTCGGGCGCGGGGCCGTTGATGTCATAGCCCCAAACGATCAGCCATTCGTTCCACGGGCGCACCATCCGCACCAGACCCATGCCGATCCCACCGACATCCGCGCCGGGCTGCATCACCCAGTAAAGGACCGAGGGGCGATGGGCCACATATTTGGACAGATCGGCGCGGAAATGGATGTTCATCGATCCGCCGACAGCCATCTTGCCCTCAAACGGCAGGCCCGCATGTTCGGCGACCAGAGATTTCCCGCCATCCGCGCCGATCAGGTATTTTGAGCGGATGGTGAATTCCTTGCCCGACAGACGATCAAGGCAGGTCGTCGTCACGCCATCCGCATCCTGCACATGGCTGATATATTCGGTGGACATCCGCGCCTGAGTGCCGCGTTCGCAAGCGGTTTTGAAGAGCAGCGGCTCCATAAAGGTCTGCGGCAGGTCGTTCATCTTCGTCGGCGAGGACATCTGATGTTCGGCCTTCGACAGGGGATGGTTGCCCCATGCCTTCATCCGGCCAATCTCTTCCCCCGCAAGGCTTTCGCAGAAGATGTTCTCGCCCATCAGATCCTGACCGGCGGCGAACATATAGACCTCATCCTCGACGTCGCGGCCAAGGTCGCGCAGAACCTCCATCGTGCGCTGGTTGGTGATATGGGCGCGCGGCGAATTTGCCAGCCAGCGATAGCGGTTGATCGCGATGTTATCGACGCCATAGGTCGACAAAAGCGCAGCCGTCGCCGAACCGGCGGGGCCGGTGCCAATGATCAGGACGTCGGTGTTGATATCAGACATGAGATCTCCTCCAAAACCTCGGGTCGACATGGATCAGGCGCGGGGAGTGTCCCCCGCCCATGCCGCTTGCAAAAGACTGCGGATCGCGTCCCGTTCAATCGGGCGCGGGTTCCAATAGGGGTTTTCGACGGCCAGATCAGCAGCACGGTCGAGGTCGCTTTCCTTCATCCCGAGATCGCGCAGCGCCAGAGGCGCGCCCATCCGGGTCGCGAAGTCATGAAGCGCAAGGCCCGCATTCTCGCCGCCATATATCTCGGTGATCGGGGCAAGAAGCTCGGGAACCGCCTGCGCGTTATAGGCAATCGCATGGGGCAGGATCACCGCGTGGGTTTCGGCATGGGGCAGATCGAAACTGCCGCCGAGCGTGTGGCAAAGCTTGTGATGAAGCGCCATGCCCACTTGCCCCAGCACCGAACCGCAGAGCCAAGCACCATAGAGCGTCTCGCCCCGCGCGCTCAGATCCTGAGGGTTCTCCAGCACTTTCGGCAGCGCGGATTTGAAGGCGCTGAGGCCTTCAACCGCCATCAGCGAGGAAATCGGGTTGCGGTCGCGGGCATAAAGCCCTTCCGCCGCATGGGCCATTGCGTTCAGCGCACTGGTCACGGTCATCTCGGTCGGCAGGCTCGCGACCAGTTCGGCGTCGTAAAGGATGACCTCGGGCTGGACCTTCGCGTCGGTCAGCGTGGTCTTGCGACCGCCTTCGGTCTGGCCAAGGATCGGCGTCGCCTCGCTGCCCGCATAGGTCGTCGGCACAACGATCTGCGGCAGATCGGTGCGGAGCGCAATCGCCTTGCCAAGCCCGGTGGTTGAACCACCGCCGACGGCAACCAGCACATCCGCGCCAACCTCCCTTGCATAGGCCGTCGCGCGTTCCGAGAGATCGACCGGCGTGTGCATCGCGGCTTCCGTGAAGCGGCCAACGGCCAGCGGGCCGAGATATTCGGCGAATTCGTCAGCGGTATCGGCCTGATGCGGCGTCGTTAGGATCAGCGCGCGTTTCGCACCAAGCGCCTCGACCTCCTCGGCGATCTTCCGACGGACGCCAGCGCCGAAGCGAACCCGGACTGCGGGCGTTCTGGCTGTGAATTCGTCGCGGAAATGGGACATCTGATTTCTCCTACCGTTGAGCCAGACTAGCGCACAATAGCGGCATATTGATCGGATGTTCGGAATGTAATATAGCTTCAAGTTATGAAACTCGACAGTGATCATCTGGAAATCCTCGCGGTCATCGTCGAAAAGGGCGGGCTGACCGAAGGGGCGGAGGCTTTGGGGAAGTCCCAACCTTCCGTCTCGCGCACGATTGCCTTTCTGCAGGATCGCGTCGGGATGCCGCTATTCGAACCCGGCCGCCGACCGCTTCGCCCGACGGAGCTTGGCCAGTCGCTGGCCCGCATCGGCGCGCAGATCCGGTCCCTGAACCAAGAAGCCAGCCAGCTTCTGACCCGCTACCGCGCGGGTCATGCAGGCCGGTTGCGGATCGGGGGCACGCCGATTTTCATGGACGGCGTCATTTCGACCATGGTCGCTGATTTTCAGGCGCATGAGCCTGACGTGCAGATCGACCAGTCCTATGGCTATCTGGACGAGCTTCTCACGCAGCTTCGCAATGGCGCGCTGGATCTGGCGATTGCCCCCCTCAGCCCCAGCATGACGCCCAAGGATATGGAGTTCACGCCGGTCCTGGCCGGTCGCAACGTCGTCGCCTGCCGCGCCTCGCATCCGCTGATCCGGCGCGGCGCGATCACCATGGACGATATCCGGCCCTATCAGTGGATTTCCCCGCCCGAGAACAGCCCGCTCTATCTGGACCTACAGCTTGCCCTGCGCTCCATCGGGCAGGAGAATTTCCGCGTGAATTTCTCGGGCGGGTCGCTGGCCTCGATCCTCAGCGTGCTGGTCGGATCGGATTCGCTGACAGTGCTGCCCTATTCGGTGGTCTTCATGTCACGCAAGACCATGGGTATCGACGCGCTGCCGGTGAAGATCGAGCATCCCGCGCGTCGCCTTGGCATCATCCGCCCCAAGGATCGCAGCGGGCCGCCGTCGGCCGCTCAGTTCGCCAGTTTCCTGACTTCGGAGCTGGCGCGCTTGCAGGCGCGGATGGATCATGAGCAGCAGGTGACGCGCAGGCGGGGATAAGCCCGACATATCGCCGTCAGCGAATCGCCAGATACTCTGCCGAAACATATCCCGACACATTGGGGCGGTCTGCAAGCGAGACCCAGCACCAGGTTTTGCCGTTGTTCTCCATGCACTTGTGGCGAGTGACACGCGTTCCGTCGGGCAGCCCGATGATGATCCTGTGGTTGAGGCCGGGGCCCGCGCGAAGCTTCAGCAGGTCGTCCGGTCCGGCACCCTTGACCACTGCGCCAGAACCCACCGCACAGCCAGCAGCGATCGTGAGAGCAAGAAGAGCAGCAAGATGAGTTCGCATGGCAAGACCTGAATCGTTTTGCCATCACTATGACATTGCCGCGCCAAATGACAGCAGGGAGGTGCGGGGCAGGGTGCCCTATCGGTTCGGTGTGGCCATCGCCCTCCGCTTCTCGGTCAGAAAATCGACCAGCGCGCGCAGCTTTGGCGGCATCTGGTCGCGGGTCGGGATGTAAAGGTTGAAGCCATCGAAGGGCGGGCACCAATCGGCGAGCACCCGGACGAGCGCGCCGGTTTTCAGATGCCTGCGGACGGCGAAATCCATATGCATCGCAAGCCCGACGCCTTCCAGTGCCGCATCGATCAGCAGGTCGTCACTGTTGACGGTGAATGATCCCTGCGGCTGGAAATGCTGATCGTTGCCGCTCGCGGGATCGGTGAATTCCCAAGGCGAAATCGTGCTGCTCATGCCGTGGCGCAGGCCGAGGCAATCGTGGTTCACGAGGTCGGCTGGACTGCGCGGGGGCGGGTTCGCGGCGAAATAGCTGGGCGCGCCCACGATGGCGAGCGAGATCGGCGGGCAGAGCGGGACCGCAATCATCGTGTCGCCCACGGCCTCGCGCAGCCGAATGCCTGCGTCACAGCCTTCGCGGATGATGTCGCCGAACTCATCTTCAACGACGATTTCCAGACGGATCTCGGGATATCTGCGATGAAATTCCGCGAGATGCGGCAGAAGCAGATATTTTGCGGCCACGCGGGAGCTGTTGATCCGCACCTCACCCGCAGGACGGTTGCCTGAATCCTGCAGCGCATCGACCGCGAGTTTGATCGCCGCAAGGCTCGGGTCGACCTGCGCCAGCAAATCGCGACCGGCTTCGGTCATGGACACCGCGCGGGTCGATCGGTTGAGCAGCCTGACCTCCAGCTTTTCTTCGAGCGCGCGGATCGATTGCGACAGCGCGGACGGGGAAATGCTCAGTTTCGCCGCCGCCCGCGTGAAATTGCCTTCGCGGGCGACTTCGGCGAAGGCGGCGATTGCGGGAAGAAGAAGTCGATCCATGCGCATCCACTGTGAAGTCAGACTTCAAGGTCAATGAAGCTATGGCCGGTTTTTCAGGCCAATCCAATTCTCTATTTGTAAGTGCAGTTGATAAACGAAACCCTGACCGGCCCCCGAAGGCCGAAGATAAAGGATGAAGCCATGACGAAAGTTCTGATCCTCGGCGCAAGCGGGCAGATCGCCCGGCACGTCATCGACATGCTGGCAGATCGCGCGGATACCGAAATGACGCTGTTCCTGCGCGATGCCTCCAGACTGGGCCGCAATGCCCCGAAGAATGCCCGCGTGATCGAGGGCGACGTGCTTGATACCGCGAAGCTGAAAGAGGCCGTGGCGGGGCAGGACGTGGTTTACGCAAACCTCGCCGGAGATGTCGACGCTCAGGCGGCCAGCATCATCGAAGCCATGCAGGGGACGGGCGTGAGCAAGCTGATCTTCTGCACCACCCTTGGCATTTATGACGAGGTGCCGGGCAAGTTCGGCGAATGGAACAACCGCGAAATCGGCGCCTATATCCCGCCCTATCGCAAGGCCGCCAATCTGATCGAGGCGTCGGGCTTGGACTATGCGGTCCTGCGTCCGGCTTGGCTGACCGACAATGATGAAGTCGATTATGAGACGACCGAGCGCCACGAGCCTTTCAAGGGCACCGAGATCTCTCGCAAAAGCGTCGCCGCCGTGGTCGTCGACCTGATCGAAAGCAATCGCGCTTTGGGTGGTCGCAGCATCGGCATCAACAAGCCGGGCACCGATGGCGACAAACCGGCCTTCATGTGACGGAACCAACCCCGTCCCCAACCTTTGACTCTCACATTCATTGAGGAGATTGCCCGATGGAATCGATTATGATCCGCAATCACGACATGTATTGGGATATCGCAGCCGATATCTATTTCCCGCCGAATTTCGACAAAACCAAGAAATACCCGGCGATTATCAGCGCCCATCCGCTCGGAAGCTGCAAGGAACAGACCTCTGGCAACGTCTATGGCGAGGCGCTGGCCAAGGAAGGTTTCGTCGTCATCGCCTTTGACGCGAGCTTTCAGGGCGCGAGCGGCGGTGAGCCGCGCTTCATCGAAGACCCGGTTCAGCGGGTCGAGGATTTCCGCCACGTGACCGACTATCTGGTGACTCTGCCCTATGTGGACGAAGACCGGATTGGTGTTTTGGGTATCTGCGGCGGCGGCGGTTATTCGATCAATGCCGCGATGACCGAACGCCGGATCAAGGCGGTCGGCACCGTGACCGGCGCGAACTATGGTCGTCTGATGCGCGAAGGCTTCGTCAACTACGACCCGATTGGCGCGCTGGAAGACATGGCCAAGCAACGCACGGCGGAGGCGCGGGGCGAGGCGGTCAAGGTCAACGATCTGCTGCCGCCCTCGCCCGAAGAAGCAAAACGGCGCGGCATCACCGACCGCGATCTGTACGAGGCGACCAAGTACTACCGGACCCCGCGCGGGCAGAAGCCGCATGGCCTGAACCGCTCGGTCCCCTCGCATCAGGCGGCGGCGGTGGGTTGGGACGCGTTCCATCTGGCCGAGGTTCTGCTGACGCAGCCGCTGTGCGTCGTGGTCGGCGACAAGGTCGGCGCCTTCGGGGCCTATCGCGACGGCAGCGAAATCGTCGGCCGCGCGGCGTCGAAGAAGAAAGAGTTCGTCGTGATCGAAGGCTGGTCGCATTACGACCTTTACGACAAGCCCGAACCGGTTGCGCAGGCGCTGGCCAAGCTGGTGCCGTTCTACAAGGAAAACCTCTGACGAGTGACAAGCGCGCGCCATCTGGTCGCGCGCTTGCGTTTTGGAACGCCTCAGGCCTCCCGGTCGACGCTCAGCGGGCCGGGACCGGCGACCGAGAGGTAAAGGAAGATGAAGCAGAACAGGATGGCGGCCACGCCGCCGTTCTGGGCTGGGAAAAAGCCCTGCGGCCCATGCGCCATGAAATAGGCAAACGCCATGACGCCCGACAGGATGAAGGCGGCGATGCGCGTCTTGAAGCCGATCAGAACCAGAAAACCAAGGATCAGCTCAAAGATCCCCGCAATCCAGGCCATCGAGCCGACGGGTGGGCCTTCAGCGGCCGGGAAGCCCAGGATCTTCTGGACGCCGTAGCTGAAGATGACCAGCCCGGTCACGATCCGAAGCAGGCTGAGGGCGTAAGGGCGGAATTTTTCGATATTTTGCATGGATGTTCCCAGTTCACAGCAAGGGTTAATGTGGTCGCAAAGCGTGCCGGACGACGGGAGGGTCCGCGTCCAGATGGTATTTGTGCAATTCGGCTTGCTCGAGTTCGTCGGCATGGGTGGTGCGTTGGTGTTGCCGCTGATGCTCGACCCAGCTTTCCACGATGAAGGCTTCGATGATGTGACCGGGCTCGGCCACGTCTTCCCACACATCCCAGCGGATGGCGCCGTCGCGTTGCCGGGTCCGGCTGAACTGGCGCAGAAGGGCGACGAATTCGGCCTGATTGGCGGGATCGACGCGATATTCGATCTCGATCAGAACCGGGCCACGGTCATCGGTGATCGGAACCGCAACGACCGGATCGGCCCAATGATAGGAGGGCGAAAGATCCGTCGCCGCCTCTTTCGGAAGCCGCCAGCGGAACGCCAGCGCCAGCGCCGCGATCTGGCCCAAGGCGGCGATCACCAGCGCCGTGCGCACCGACGCATTGGACGCGACCGTCCCCCAGATCACACTGCCCGCCGCCATCGATCCTTGAAAGACCAGCAGATAGATCGCCAGCGCCCGCGCCTTCACCCATCCGGGCGAGGCCATCTGCGCCGCGACGTTCAGCGATGTCATCATCCCGATCCATGCAAGCCCCGCGACGAACATGACCGCGCCGCCGACCCAAGCATTCGGGATCAGCGCAAGCGACAGCGTCGCCAGCGCGAAAAGCAGCGTCGAGCCGATCGAGACGGTGTTGGCAGGCACCCGCGTCCGCAGGCGCTTCAGCAACAAGGCCCCGACAATCGCACCGACGCCCATCGCGCCGAGAAGTGCGCCGTAACCTGCGGCGCTGAGGCCAAGCTCTCGCCGACCGATCAGGGGCAGCATGGCCCAAAGCGCGCTGCCGAAGATGAAGAAGCCAAGGGCGCGGATCAGGACGACATGCATCGCGGGCGAATAGCGCGCATAGCGGACGCCCGCTTTCATCGCACCCATGAAAAGCTCGGGCGGAAGCTGGCTTTGCTTTGGTTTGCGGTCCCAACGGTAGATCACGAACAGCACCGCCATCACCGACACGGCGTTCAGCGCGAAAACCGCCGGAATGCCTGCAAGCGCGACAATGACCCCGCCAAGTGCGGGACCGATGGCGCGCGAGATGTTGATACCAAGGCTGTTCAGCGCAATCGCATCCGGCAAAGCGGGCTTTTCGACCAGCTCCGGCACGATGGCCTGAAAGATCGGTCCGCTCAGCGCTGCGGCCACGCCCATGAAGAAGGTGGCAATCAGCAGCACCCACGGCGTCGTCAGGTCAAGCGCGGTGGTGACAGCCAGCAGCGCCGCCGTGATCATGCCCAAGACCTGCGCGCCAAGCAGCATCTTGCGGCGGTCGATGATATCGGCGAGCGCGCCTGCGGGCAGCGACAGGATGAACATGGGAAGCGTGGTCGCCGCCTGCACCAGCGCCACCATCAGCGGGCTTGGCGACAGCGACGTCATGAGCCAGCCAGAGCCGACATCATTCATCCACGTCCCGATATTCGAAATGATCGTCGCGATCCAAAGGGCCCGGAAAACCGGATAGCTGAGCGGGCCCTTTGTGGTTTCAGATGCGGTGTTCATACGTCTCTTTCACGGTGCCAGAAAATCGCGACGATCATCAGACCGCCAAGCAGCCCGATATGTTCCATGAACGTGTTGCGGTCATGGAAGCGTGCCGTCGCATCGGCGATGTCCCAGTAACGATGCGCGATCAGGGTCGCGGCGGTGGTGAAGACGCCCAAGGCCCCCGCGCCGAGCCACGCCATCCGGCCCCAGATCACCAGAAGCGATCCGCCGATCTGGACGAGCACGGTTGCGGCGACGACCAGCCATGCGGGCTCCAGCCCGAAATGCTGCGCCTCGCCCAAGGCGCCCGGCAGGTTGCCGAGCTTTTCGAACCCGCTGAGCCAGAAGGGCCATGTCAGCAGGATCGCGGCGACGCGCGCAAACCAGCGCGCGTCGAGAAGATTGGAAACGAAGGTTGGCGTCATGGTCAGACCATCCAGCAAGAGCAGCCGAAGGATCCCCAGAAGGTCCGGGCATCGCGGGCGGGCACATTCGCGCCAAGGGCGGCGGCGTGGTCATGGCCGTGGACACCACAGCTTGACGCGCAACCGCAGGCGGCGGCGAATTTGGTCGCGGTCCCCTGATCCTTTTCGGCGCTGCGATAATAGCCGCCGAACTGACGCACGGGCGACCAGTCGGGCATCGGCGCGGGCAGGTCGGGGGCCATCGGGCGGAAGTCGCCGTCGCCATGCACGACCTTGCCGCCAAGCACGGTCAGCACCGCGCGCAGATGCGCGATCTCTGCCTCGGGGACCGAGAAGTAATCGTCCGACAGCAGCGCGAGATCGGCAAGCTGGCCTTCCTTGATCTGGCCTTTCTTCCCCTGCTCGCGCGAGAACCAGGTATTCGCTTCGGTCCAGAGACGCAGCGCGGTGTCGCGATCCAGACGGTTCGCCGCCGGGTAAAGCTTCAGCCCGCCCACGGTTGACGACGTGACCAGCCACGACAGCGACACCCACGGGTTATAGCTTGCGACCCGCGTCGCGTCCGTGCCCGCGCCGACCGGCAGACCGGCCTCCATCATGCGCTTGATCGGCGGCGTATGCTCGGCCTCTTTCGCGCCGTAGCGTTCGACGAAATATTCGCCCTGATAGGCCATGCGGTGCTGAACCGCGATGCCGCCGCCAAGGGCTGCAATGCGGTCGATGTTGCGTTCGCTGATCGTCTCGGCATGGTCGAAGAACCAGTTGATACCGGTGAAGGGGATGTCCTTGTTCACCTTTTCAAAGACGTTCAACGCCCGGTCAATCGTCTGGTCATAGGTCGCGTGCAGACGCCAGGGCCAACGGTTTTCGGCCAGCAGTCGGACGACCGGCTCCAGATCGCTTTCCATATTCGGCGGCATCTCGGGACGCTCGAAACGGAAATCCTCGAAATCGGCGGCGGAATAGACCAGCATCTCGCCCGCGCCATTATGGCGATAGGTGTCGTCGCCCTGACCCGGCTTGATCATCTTGACCCAATTCGAGAAGTCCTGAAGCTCTTCCTTGGGCTTTTGCGTGAAGAGGTTGTAGTTGATGCGGACGGTCATATCGCCGTCCTCATGCAGCTTCTGGATGACCTCGTAATCGTCGGGGTAGTTCTGGAACCCGCCACCCGCATCGATGACCGAGGTGACGCCCAACCCGTTCAGCTCGCGCATGAAATGGCGGGTCGAGTTCAGCGCATAGTCCTGATCAAGCTTCGGCCCCTTGGCGAGCGTCGCATAAAGGATCGTCGCATTCGGCTGCGCCAGCAGCAGGCCCGTGGGGTTGCCCTTGGCGTCGCGCTGAATTTCTCCACCCGGAGGGTTCGGCGTGTCCTTGGTGTAGCCCACGACGCGCAGGGCGGCCGCATTCAGCAGCGCGCGGTCGTAAAGATGCAGGATGAAGACCGGGGTGTCGGGCGCGACGGCGTTCAGCTCATCCAGGGTCGGCAGGCGTTTTTCGGCGAACTGGTTTTCGGTAAAGCCGCCGACCACGCGCACCCATTGCGGGGCAGGGGTCTTTGCCACCTGTTCCTTCAGCATGCGCATGGCTTCGGCAAGGCTCGGCACGCCGTCCCAACGCAGTTCCATATTGTAGTTGAGGCCGCCGCGAATGATGTGGGTGTGGCTGTCGATGAGGCCCGGGATCATGCGGCGACCGCCTGCATCGATCATCTCGGCCTCGGGGGCGGCGGCGCGAACCTCGGCCTCGGATCCGACGGCAAGGAACTTGCCATCCCGGATCGCAACCGCTTCGGCGACCGGGTTCTGGCGGTCCATCGTCGTGACTTTGGCATTCACGATAATCAGGTCTTTGTCGGGCATCGAAGTCTCCTGCGCGTGAGCTTTGGCGGAATAGAGAAGCGAGGTTGCGGCAGCACCGGCGAGCGTTTGTCGGCGTGACAATTTCATCGGTCCTCCTCTCAGGCTGCTTGGGGGGTGGTCGGGGAGGGGCCGCTGTGGACCGCAAGGACGGCCAGCGCGACCAGCGGGGGAATCAAATAGCCCCAAAGGCCCACAAGGACATAGGCCCCGGCGGCCAGCGCACAGCCCAGGGCAAAGACCACGACCGCAATCAGGAAACGCGCCATGCGCGCCTTGATCACGGCGGGGTCTTCCTTGGCTTGCGGGTACATGAGCAGCGCCAGATCCAGCATGATCTGGGTGGTCGTGCCAGTCATCAGGGTCGTGGGCGGCGCGTCCTTTAGGTGGACACGGTGAATACCGTTTTGGATCGCCATGGCGGCGACCAGCAGCATTCCGGTCACGATCAGCGCCGAGCTGTCAGGCACGCTGAAGGGGCCGTGGTTGATGGCGATGGCGGCGGCAAGCGCGAACAGCAGCACCTTGACGACCAGCATGGTCCGCATGGCGCGATGCTCTGACGCGGCCAGCCGCAGCATGATCGAGCGGCTGATCAGAATCGTGACGCAAAAGACCGGCAGCGCCAGAAGCTTGGCGAAAATGCCGGTGCTGCCATTGGCCAGTGCATCGCCGATCATCACGAAGTTGCCGGTGACATGGGCGGTGAAGAGGTTCTGCAAGGTCAGAAAGCCGATGGTATCGACATAGCCGCCGTTGAAGCTCAGAAGCATGGGAACGGAGTTTTTCATCGACAGGGCCTTTCTTTGCCATCCACTGGTTTGCGCTCGCGCAAACGTCCCCGACGCAGAACGCCGGGGACGTTTCCAAGGATCAAACGTCTTTGGCGGGATTCGGTGCCAGACGCTTGCCGTTGTATTTGCTGCGCGAGGGGGCCTTGTGGACCATGGTCGCGGCGTAATCGACGCCCATGCCGTAAGCGCCCGCATGTTCGGCCACGACCGCGATGGTTGCGTCATAGGTTTCCTTGCGGGCCCAATCGCGCTGCCATTCCAGCAGCACTTGTAGCCAGGTCACCGGGATAACGCCCGCCTGAACCATCCGCTCCATCGCCCATTGATGGGCTTCGGCGGTGGTGCCGCCCGAGGCATCGGCAACCATATAGATCTCGTAATCGGTGTCCTTCATTGCCGACAGCGCGAAGGTCAGGTTGCAAACCTCGGTCCAGAGACCCGCGACGACGATCTTCTTGCGGCCTTCGGCTGCGCCTTTCGCCAGCGAGTCGCGGACGTTCTGATCATCCCAGGAGTTCATCGAGGTCCGCTCAAGAATGGTGGCATCGGGCAGGACATCCAGGATCTCGGGGAAGGTTTCGCCCGAGAAGCTTGAAGTTTCGACGGTGGTGATCGTGGTCGGGATGTTGAAGATCCGGGCGGATTTCGCCAGACCGACGACGTTGTTCTTCAGCACCTGGCGGTCGATCGACTGGACGCCGAAGGCCATCTGCGGCTGCTGGTCGATGATGATGAGCTGGCTGTTTTCGGGGGTCAGAACTTCAAGATTCGACATGGTGTTTTCTTCCTGTGTGAAAGGGATCAGCTGTTTTTGCGGTCTGCCGCGTCGTTCAGACGGGCGGCGGTCGAGAAGGATTTTTCGTGCAGGCAGGACTGGACGACATTTTTGTCGCCACGCAGCCATTGAACCGCCGCCTCACCCGCCAGAATTCCCAGAAGGCCCAGCAGCGCGATGATTGGCGGCGCTGGCGATTTCACCGCCAGCAGGCCGTAGATGACGCCGATGCCAAGCCCGACGGCAAGGGACAGGATATAGGGGGTGTAAGACGGCATCTTGTTCCTCTTGTCTGCAAGCCCGCGCCTTAATTGCCAAGCGGGGGCAGGTTCTGCTGGATCTGGTCGCGATAGGGCGCGTATTTCGACGGAAGCTTCAGCGCCTCGCCCAGATGCGCGGTGTCCTCGTCCCGGTCGAAGCCCGGTTCATTCGTGGCGATCTCGAACAGGACGCCACCCGGCGTGCGGAAATAGATCGCCCAGAAATAGTCGCGGTCGATGACGGGGGTGACCTGATAGCCGGTGTCCATCAGCGCCTTGCGCACCTCAAGCTGCGCGGCCCGGTCTTCGACGGCGAAGGCGATGTGATGGACCGATCCGGCACCCTGGCGGGCGAACTGGCTGCTGGGCAGCGCTTCCAGGTCGATCGTGTCGGCGCCATTGCCGCCCGGCATGATCAGCCGCGTGGTGTCGCCGCGCTTTTCAGCTTCCTCATAGCCCATGAATTTCAGCAGTTCGGCGGTCGCCCCGATATCCTGCAGGCGCATGTTCGCGCCGCTGAAGCCGCGGATCGCTTCGGCCTCGGCCACGCCATTGCCGGTCCAGCCGGTGCGGGCGTCATCCTCGGCCTCGATCAGGGCGAAACCATCGCCATCCGGACCCTGAAAGCGCAGGCGGTTCGCGCCGAAGCTTTGATCCTGCGAAAGGCCGCTGACGCCATAGGCCGTCAGGCGATCTTTCCAGTACCCCAGCGTGCACTTCGGAACCGCGAACTGGGTCTCGCTCACTTCACCGACGCCGGCGCGGCCCTGCATCATATTGGGGAAGGGGAAATAGGTCATCACGGTGCCGGGGGTGCCGACCTCATCGCCGTAATAGAGGTGATAGACGCTGGGCTCGTCAAAGTTGACGGTCTGCTTCACGCGGCGCAGGCCCAGCACATTCGTGAAAAATCCGTTGTTTTCCTGCGCATCTGCCGCCATCGAGGTGACGTGGTGCAGGCCTTTGATCTGATGAAGCATCCCATTCCCCTTTTCCTGAGGCGCGTTGCCTCGTTCGCTTATGAGGAAGATAGAACCGTTGATAATTGCATAGAATTGCAATAAAACTGTCGAGTGTATTCCGCTTGGTGCAATAATCAATGGATGAGCTGAAAGCCCTCAAAACCTTCCTTCTGGCGGCCGAGCGCAAGAATTTCGCGCAGGTCGCGCGTGAACTGGGTGCGACCCCGGCCTCGGTCACGCGCACCATTGCCGCGCTTGAGCATAGTCTGGGCGTCCAGCTTTTCGTGCGCACGACGCGGCAGGTGTCGCTGACGAATGACGGGGCCAGCTTTGCGGCGCGCATCTCGCCCGCCATCCGCTCGCTGGAGGAGGCGCGGACGGATATCCTGAACGCCCATAAGGCCGATGAGGGGCTGTTGCGGATCAACGCGCCGATGTCGCTGGGGCAGAAGGTCCTGCCGCAGATCATCGGCGGCTTTCGCGAGCTTTATCCCAAGATCGACGTGCAGATCGTCCTGACCGACCATTTTCTGGACGTCATTGATGAGGATTTCGACCTTGCGGTCCGGATTTCCGGCCCGCCCTCGGACAAGTTCACGATCTGGCGCAAGATCTGCGTCATTCGCCGCATTCTTGTGACCGCGCCGGGCACCCGTTGGGCCAGCGTGACCCACCCGTCCGAATTGTCGCCGGATGGTTGCCTTGCCTTCAGCGGCAGCAGCAACAATGAGCAATGGCAGCTGACCGATGGCAAGGCCAGCTACACGGTCGAGGCCGGGCATGGCATCAGCGCCAATAACGGCGATGTTCTGGCACGGCTGGCCGCTGACGGGGCGGGCGTGACCATGCTGCCCGTCTTCATCGTGGCCGAGCTGATCCGGCAGGGACGCCTGGTCCAGATCCTGCCGCAATGGCAGCCGCCAGAGCTGTGGCTGACGCTGTTCTATCCGCCCTATCATTCGCTTCCTCCGCGTATCGCTTCGTTTTCGAACTATTTCGAGCAACAGATCTCGCCTCTGGTCATGGCCATCGAGTGACCCGTCACGTCAGCGCCATGGCCAGCAGCAGCCGGGCCGGGTGTGACCCGGTGTTGCGGATCTGGCGCGGCTCATCGGGGGCGATGCGGCAGGAATCATGCAGGCGCAGAAGATGGGTCTCGGTGCCGTTCGAGATTTCGACCTCACCTTCGACGACCACATAGAACTTCTCCGCGCCAGAAGAGGACAGCGTGATCCCCCCGCCCGGCTGGATCGTCGACAGGGCCAGCCACATCGTATCGGCAGGCCCCGCCTCTTTCCCCTGAAGCCGCAGCATGGTCATCTGGGAATGGCCGGGCGCCTGATATGCGGGCGCCTCGGCAATGCGGGTGACATGCATGGCTTCAGCCGTGCGGCAGCAGGATCACGCGGTCGCGCGACGATCCCATGACCGCCTGATAGGCGTCATAGGCGCGGTCCAAGGGGTAGGTCGCGCTGTCCTGGATCGGGAAGGGTTTCAGCGCGCCCGAGGCAAAACCGTCACTGAGCTCGCGCAGGATCGCCCCCGAGGCCACCGAGCCAAGCGAGATCGTGTCGATGCCGACATAGGTGTGGCGGCCCTTGTAGAAGGCGAGCATGTCGAAGGTCACATAGCGATCAATCACCGCGATGAAGATCGCGCGGCCACCGACCGCCATCGACTTCTGGCCGAGTTCGTAAAGCGGGTCGCCGACGGTGTTGAAGACGATATCGGCGCCCTTGCCACCGGTCAGTTCGCGGATACGTTCCGCTGCGCCTTCGCCGGAGACGACGACATCGATCGGGGCGCTCGAATGGCCTTCATAGCCTTCCTCGCGCCGCACCGTGCCGATGACGCGCGCGCCGCGCCATGTCGCGATTTGCGCCGCTGCTTGGCCGACCTTGCCGTTGACGCCAAGGATCAACACGGTCTCACCCGGTTGCGGCAGGCCCGCGCGTTTCAGTCCCTCCAATGCGGTGACGAAGGGGACGCCGATCCCTGCGGCTTCGGCTGCGGTGACGCCTGCGGGAATTTCGACCACCGCATCAGCTTCAACCACCATATGCGCGGCATGCGAGCCGTCCTGACGGATGCCAAGATCGCCTGACGATCCGAAGACCATCTTGCCGATCAGATGCTCCGGCCCCGCGACGACCTTGCCCGCATAGTCACGCCCCGGCGTGCGCGGGAAGACGGCATAGGGCATGAGGCCGGTTGCGGCCTTGGCATCCGATGGGTTCACGGCGGCGGCGTGGATTTCGACGACGACATCGGTCGGCATGGCCTGACGCAGCGCGCAATCTTCAAGATCAAGCTGGATCTGATCATAGCTCGCGGCCTTGGCGTTCAAGCGCAGGCCTTGGCCAGCGGTTCCGGGCTGAATGTCACTGTAGCTGGTCATGGGTTTCATCCTCGCTCAAACTGGGGTGGGGTTCAGGCGCAGCATCTGGCGCGCTTCCTGCGCGCTCGCGATCTGGCCTCCAAGGGCTTCGACAATCTGGCGCGCCTTCTGCACCAGCGCGGCATTGGTGGGCGCAAGCTCGCCCCGGTCGATATAAACGGCATCCTCAAGCCCGACGCGGACATGCCCGCCTGACAGATAGGATTGCGCGACCATCGGGAAGGAATGACGCCCGATGCCGATTGCGGTGAAATCCGCGCCCTTCGGCAGAAGATTGCGCGCATAAAGGACGGTCTCGGGCGTGGGCTGGAAGCCGTATTTCACCCCTATCACGAAAGAGGTCAGCAGGTGATCCGGCGCGGGCCCATCCGCCAGCAGATCATGCAGCAGCGCGATATCGCCGGAATCGAAGAGTTCGTATTCGGGCTTCACTCCGGCTTCCTGGATGACCTTGAACATGCGGCGGATGCTGCCGGGCGTGTTGATGACGACCTGACCGCCCGAGTTCATGGTGTTGAGGTCCAGCGTGCAAATATCGGGGCGAAGTTCCGCGATATGTTCAACGCGCGCCTCGGGCGGCAGCAGGGTCGTGCCGGGACCGGCTTTGGCGGGATCATCCTCGGACGGGACATAGCGCCCACCGGGGCCGGTCGTCAGGTTGATGACGACCTGATCGTTCTTGTCGCGGATGCGGTCCACGACCTCGCGGTAAAGCTGAAGCTCCATCGACGGCGCGCCGGTTTCCGGGTTGCGAACATGCAGGTGGACGATGGCCGCGCCAGCCTCCGCCGCGCCAAGGGCGGACTCTGCGATCTGCTGCGGCGTGATCGGCAGGTACGGGGTCTGTTCGGGGCGCGTCAGGTTGCCGGTGATCGCGGCTGTGATGATGACGCGTTGCAATGGGTCTTTCATGACGCCGTCCTCAGAGCGAGCGACCGCCATCGACCAGGATATTATGGCCGGTGGAATAGGTCAGCATGGTGGCGCAAGAGGTGATGGCGGCCGCGACATCCTGCGCGCTGGCCACGCGGCCAACGGGGATGGTCTGGGCAACCTTGGTGTTGAAATCAGCGCCGCGACCGGCGACGAATTCGGTATCGACGACGCCGGGCGAGACGGCGAGAACGCGGATCTCGGGTGCGAGGCTGCGGGCAAGCGATTTGGTCATCACATCGATCCCGGCCTTTGCGGCGCAATAGGCGATGGAAGAGCCGATGCCATTTGTGCCCGCGATGGAGGAGAGCGAGACGATCAGCCCGTCGCCGCTTTCCTTCAGCATCGGCGCGAAGGTGCGGATCGCTGCGAATTGACCGCGCCAGTTCACTTCGAACATGCGGTCGATCAGCTCATCGGTCAGCGCATCAAGGTCGCTGTGCTTGACCGGCACGGTATAGCCCGCGCTGTTGATCAGGATATCGAGCCGCCCGAAATCGCGTTGAATGGTGTCGCGCAGCGCGATCAGCGAGGGCGTGTCGGCCACATCGGCGGGCAGCGTGGTCACATCGTCGCCAAGGGTTTCCGCAAGGCGCTTCAGTTCGGCGTCGATCTTCGGGTGGTCGCGATAGGTGACGATGATTTTCGCGCCCGCGTCGCGCAGAAGTTTCGCGGTCGCCGTGCCGATTGCGCCGGTTCCGCCGACGACCAGCGCGACCTTGCCGTCAAGGCGGTGCGGGAACGTGCCGGCTGGCTGTTCGGACGTGGCGGTCTTGGGGTCCTGGATGGTCATCGGATTGTCCTTTGAAATCTGGATGGAGCGGGCGGGATGTTTGGGCATCCCGCCACAAGGGGGATCAGCGGGATCAGCCGCGCTGCATGCCCCATTTGCGAACCGTGCGGTTTTCGATGAAGCGGAAGATCACGCCTTCGACGAAAAGACCCACGGACATGACCGTCAGAAGACCGGCGAAGACGGCAGGGGTGTCAAGGAGGTTGCGGTTCTCAAAGATGAACCAGCCAAGACCGCCCTGACCCGAGGAGACACCGAAGACGAGTTCCGCCGCGATCAGCGTCCGCCAGGCGAAGGCCCAACCGATCTTCAGGCCCGCAAGGATTGCCGGGAAAGCCGCCGGGATCAGCAGTTGCACGACATAGCGCATGCCCCGCAGCCCGAAGGTCTGGCCCGCCATCCGCATGGTGTCGCTGACAGTCAGGAAGCCCGTATGCATGTTGAGTGCCACCGCCCAAAGGACCGAGTTCACGATCACGAACACGAGCGACGGCGTGCCAAGCCCAAACCACAGCAGCGCAAGCGGCAGCAGCGCGATGGCGGGCAGGGGGTTGAACATGGCGGTCAGCGTCGACAAGAGGTCGGTGCCGATCCGCGACGACACTGCGATGGTCGTGAAGATCGTCGCAAGGATCACGCCGATCACATAGCCGACGACCAGCACCTTCAGCGTCGCGATCAGGCGGGTCGGGATGGTGCCATTGACGATATTGGCCCAAAGCGCACCGAGTGTATCGGTCAGCGTCGGGAAGATCATCGGGTTGTCGAGCCAGACGCCATAGATCTGCCAGATGATCGCGAGCGCGAGCAGGATCAGCGTCTTGCGGAAGGCAGACGAATTCCAGAGTGTTTCGGACAAGGGAAGCTTGCGCTGCACGTCCTCAAGCTTGGCGTCACCGATATCCGTGCGCTCATATTCCGCGCGGATGACCGTGTCGAAATTGTCGGCGGTTGCGGTATTCTGTGCCATCTTTCCCTCCCTCAATGCGCGGTTTCGGCGTCGCCAAACAGCATTCCGCGGATGCGCGCGCAGGTCGCGGCGAATTCGGGGCTGTCGGCGTTGCGGCTGTCGAATTGATGCGTGTTGATTTCAGCGCGGACCTGACCGGGATGCGGCGACAGGACCAGAATGCGGGTGCCGATCAGCACGGCTTCCTCGATCGAATGGGTCACGAAGACCAGCGTGAAACGCAGATCCTCCCACAGGCTCAGCAGTTCATCCTGCATCTTGCGGCGGGTCAGGGCATCAAGCGCGGCATAGGGTTCGTCCATCAGCAGCACATCGGGACGCATCGCCATGGCGCGGGCAATCGCCACACGCTGTTTCATCCCGCCCGAAAGCATGTGGGGATAGACGTCCAGAAATTTCGTCAGATTGACCTTTTCGATCATCTGCATGGCGCGCTGGTCGGCTTCGTCCTTCGACACGCCGTTGACCTTCAGCGGGAAAGCGACGTTTTCGCGCACGGTTTTCCAGGGCAGGAGCTGGTCGAATTCCTGAAAGACCATGGCGCGGTCCGGGCCGGGGCGCTTCACCTTGCGGCCTTTCAGCTCGATGTCGCCTTCGACCGGCGGCATGAACCCTGCGATGGATTTCAGAAGCGTCGACTTCCCGCAACCCGACGGCCCAAGCAGAACGAAACGGTCGCCGGTATGGATGTCGAAGGTCACCCGATAGGTCGCGGTGACGAGGTGTTCGGGGGTTTTATACTGAAGCGTGACGCCGTTGATATTCAGCAGCGAATTCGGCGCTGCGACACTCTGGGCGGTGCCCGTGGTGATGCCGCTGTCTAGTCGTGTAGGATCTTGATAAGACATGGGTTCTCCTCCCGGTGGATGGGGTCGTCCGGTGGGTGACAAGGGTCAGTCTTCTAAGGGGGGATGGGGGTGGTGAGGGGTTAAGACCCCTCACGCCCTTTCAGTGCGGCAGAGGTGAAGACCTCCTGCCAATTCGCGGGTGCTTTGCTCAGCCCACCGTGGCGGGCCATGAAGTCAGCATAGGCCTGAACGCCGTGAACCTCGGGTCCGAAATCATCGGCATTTTCACGCAGGAAGGCGACGAGGTCTTCTTTCGTCATCAGCTTCGACGGCTCGGCAGCCAGATAGATGTCGGCGGCCTCTTCCGGGTTTTCGCGGATCAGCTTCGCGGCATCGTCAAGGGCAGCGATGACAACATCGGCAACCTTCGGGTTTTCCTCAAGGAAATCGGTCTTCGCGGCGAAGGCCAGGAAGGTCGACTGGCCACCCCAGATCTTGTTGGAGTCGATGACGGCGTGAACCTTGGGGTTCTTCAGCGCGATCTGCGTGAAGGGCGGTGCGGCGAAATAGCTGTTCACCTCGGTCGCGCCTGCGGTGATGCTGTTCAGCGCCTCGGGGTGGGGCAGGGCCACGACCTGCTGACGCAGCTTGTCCTGCTGGCCTTCGCCGAATTCCGCCTCGGATTCCTTTTGCAGCGCATACATCTGCGGCGAGACGAGCGAGGGCATCGCGATCCGGTCGGTTTCAGCAAAGCCCTTAAGGTCGGTGACGCCTTCGCGGTTCGTCAGAAGCGTCAGCGGGCTTGCATTGACGCCCGCCACGCCGACGATCTTGCCGCGCGTCTTGTCCCAGCCAATCAGGATCGCCGGGACGCCGTAAGCACCAAGATCAACCGAACCCGAGATGACCGCATCCTGCATCGCGGCGGAACCCGAGATGCGCTGATAGGTCGGGGTCAGATCAAGGCCTGCTTCCTTGGCGCGGGCCTCGATCAGGTCCTTGGCGTCAAGGATGTGCAGCGGCAGAAACCCGATGCCATAACCGGTGCCGATGGTCACATCCTCGGCCGAGGCGGCAAAGCTGGTGCCGACAGTCAGCGCAAGGGCAGCAACGGTCGTTTTCATCAACGAGTTCATAGTTTCCTCCCAGAAACATTGGTGTTGGTGTGTAGGTGGCGCTTGGCGCTCATTTGATCGGGGGCACTGGCAGCAGCGCCTCTCCGGGTTTCATCGTCAGCCGGTGTTCCAGCCGGTACCAGGGACCGTCCGTCCCGTCAGGCGCAGGGCCTTGGCCTTCCTGAAAATCGCCGACCAGCGCGCGGGTCACCCCGAAGACGACGTCAGTTTCCAGATTGCTGTCCTTGTCGACGAAGATCTGGGTGATCAGCGTCTTGTAACCTTCCTTGAAGCCGAGAAGGTGGACGTGGGCCGGGCGATAGGGATGGCGGTTCTGCGCCCGCAGAAGATCGCCGGTCGGTCCATCGGTCGGCACCGGGTAGCCTGCCGGTTTGATCGACCGGAAGGTGATCTTGCCGTCCGCGCCGGTCGTGAACTTGCCGCGCAGGTTCATATGCGCCTGATCGGCATCCTGGTTTTCGTAAAGCCCAACGGTCGAGGCCTGCCAGACATCAACATCGACGCCTTCAATGGGCTGGCCCGCTTCATCAACCACGGTGATATCGGCAAAGAGTGCCGCGCCGGGGGTCGAGCAGCGCACGATCGAGCCGCCGTTTTCCGTGCGCGGCGAATTCATCCGCCAGAACGGCCCAAGAAGCGCCGCGTCGGTTTCCGTCGCGCCGTCATCGCCGTTGTTCAACAGGCAGATGAGGGTCGAAAAACCAAGCGCATCCGACATCAGGATGCCTTCGTTATGGCTGTCATTCGTCGCCTGCCCGATGCGGTTCAGGAAGTCGATGCCAGTGTCGAACTCGGCCTCGCTCAGACGAACTTCACGAGCGAAATCATGCAGATGCGTCACAAGTGAACGCATGATTTCGGCAAGGCGTGGGTTGTCGGTATTGGCCATGGCCCGCAGCACGATTCCGGTCAGGGTGGCCTGACTTTCAACGATCTTGGGCAGGTCAGTTTCAATTGCGGTCATATGCTTCGTCATCCTCTCTAGGCGAGGGGTGAACCTCTGCCTCCTCCCTTGGGTCTGACGCCTGTCATCCTTGTCGGGCGTCCTGCGAAGATTGTGCGAACGATTGCACAAACATAGTGCGAACGATTGCACGCTGTCAACGGTTTGTGTTAATGGTGCATAAAGAGGGGACAGAACCCCTTGATCGAAAGCCGTTCCGTCAAAGTTAAATCGACAGAAATTCCTGTTAAAACAAAAAGATGAAACCCATGGATGACACGCCTCGCCGGAAAGCTGCGACCCTCCAGACCCTCGCGGATGCGCTGGGCGTTCATCGCTCGACCGTGGCCCGCGCCCTCAATCCCGAGGAGCGTCATCGAATCACCCCCGAACTCGTGCAGCGCGTCATGGAAGAGGCCGAACGACAGGGCTATCGCCGCGACATCATCGCGGCCTCGCTGCGCACGGGGAAGTCGCGGCTGGTCGGCGTCGTGCTGCCGGACCTTGCGAACCCGGTCTTCTCGACGATCCTTGACGGGGTCTCGGTGACGCTGACCGGGCATTCCTATTCCATGCTGGTCGCAGGTTCGGGCGGGCCCTCCGACAAGCAATCCGAGATTGTCGATACGCTGGTCGGACGCCGCGTGGACGGGCTGATCCTCGCGACCGCGATGCGTGACGACCCGACGGTCAGTTGCTGCATGCGGCTGAAAGTGCCGACCGTGCTGGTGAACCGGGCCGAGGACAAGATGCGCGTCCCTTCGGTCGTGCCCGCAGATCACATCGGCATGGGTCTGGCGGTCGACTATCTGGCAGGGCTGGGGCATCGCCGCATCTCGCATATCGGTGGCCCCGAGGAGGTCTCGACCGGTTGCCTGCGCCGTCAGGGCTTTCAGGATGCGATGACGGCGGCGGGGCTGGACGGCAGCCGGATCATTTCGGCCAAAAGCTATGATCGGGAAGCCGGAGCCGCTGCCGCTCGCCAGATCTTCGCGCGCTGGCCCGACACGACCGCGATTGCGGCCGGGAACGACCTGCTGGCGCTTGGCGCGCTCGACTATATGCGGGCGGCGGGGATCGATTGCCCGAAACAGGTGTCGCTGACCGGTTTCAACGACATGCCCTTCATCGATCTGGTCGATCCGGCGCTCAGCACGGTGCGCGTGCCGCAGTTTGACATGGGAAAAGCGGCGGCCGAGATGTTGCTGGCCGCCATCGCGGACCCGGACAGCGCGCCGCAGGTCCAGCGGCATCCCGTGACGCTGATCACCCGCCAGTCCTGCGCGCGGGTGGGGGTCTGAACTGACCGGAATGGCCCTCTGCGCCATGTCCCGCTATGACGGGCCCAGCAAGGCAGGGAGCGTGACGTGAAACCAGTGCAAAGCGGGCAGTTGGGATTGGGCGGCGCAAGCTGGTTCGACCTTGCCGACCGGGTGACCGGCGACGTGCGACGGGTGTTCCTGTGGGTTCCCCCGGTGCCCGCGCCCGAGCAGGGCTGGCCCTCGCTGACGATGACCGACGGCAATGCGGTGATTACGACGGCGATTGATGCGATGCGGGCGCAGGCCTCTTATCCCACGGGCACGAACCTCGGTTGGGGTGTGCTGATCGCGGTCGGTTATCCGACCGACGACGCCTATGATCCCTTCCGCCGCAGTTGGGATCTGGGGCCGCCGCCGGGCGCAAGCTATCCGCCCTTCTGGCCGGATACGCCCGAGGTCCGGACCGGCGGAGGGGCCGAAATGGCGCGCTTCATCCTTGAGGATGCGCTGCCTTTCGTCGGCGAACAGGTCAAGCTGGACCCCGACCAGCGTGCACTGTTTGGCCATTCCTTTGGCGGGCTTTTCGCGCTGTGGCTGCTGTTCACGCAACCCGGTGCCTTCCGCCGCTGGATCGCCGCCAGCCCTGCGATCACCTGGGAGGACAGCTTCCTTCTGGCCCATCGCGATGATTTCGACCCCGCCGGGCGCGATCTGACCGTTCATCTGTCTGCAGGCGAGTGGGAGGGTGACGATCTCGCGCCCTTCCAGATCGGGGCCGAGGATGCCGCGCAGCGCCTGACCGACAAGGCGAAAACCCGCACCATCGCCGCCGCACACCAGATGGCGCAGCATCTGAACGCCGTGCCGGGTGTCACCGCCAGCTATGAAACCTATCCCGGTGAGACCCATATGTCGGTGCTGCCGGTCGCCGTGAACCGCGCTCTGCATTGCGCCTTCGCGCTGAAGAAATCGCCGCCGGAAGCCTAGCTACAGCCCCTTTGGCAGCACGAAAGCTCCGGCTTGCGTCTCAAGGCAGGTGAAGGGGATCGCGAATGTCCGTTCCAGCTCGGGGGCGCTCAGCACTTCGGCGGCGGGGCCGGAGGCGATCAGCCTGCCATCCCGCAGCGCGACGACATGATCGCAAAGGCGCGCGGCCAAGGTCAGGTCGTGGATGATGATGACGATATGGCGCTGAACCGCCAGCGATTTCAGCAGATGGACCAGTTCTGCCTGATGCGGCAAGTCGAGGAAATTCAGCGGCTCATCCAGCAGCAGCGTCCCGCTTTCCTGCGCCAGAACCAGACTGATCCACGCCCTTTGCCGCTGCCCGCCAGACAGGCTGTCCATGCGCCGGTGCTGCAGATCGGTCATGCCGGTGGCAGTCAGCGCGCGGTCGATGGCCTGTTGATCGGAAGGGCGCAGCGGCAAGAAGGGGCGCAGCCAGGGCGTCCGGCCCCGCGCGGCAAGATCGCGCACGGTCAGCCCGGCAGGAGCCTCGCCCGACTGCGGCAGCAGCGCGATCCGGCGCGCCCGCGCGCGCGGCGGAATCGCGGAAAGGTCCTGACCCTCATGCCGGATCTGCCCCTGCGCGGGCCTCAGAATTCCGGCCAGGCTGCGCAGAAGCGTGGTTTTCCCCGAGCCATTCGCGCCAATCAGACCGGTAATCCCCGGCGGCAGGGTGAAGCTGAGGTCGCGCAGGATCGGCGCTCCGCCAAGGCTGACCGACAGGTTCCGAACGTCGAAAATGGGCGGGGCAGGGGTCACGCGGTCCTCTAATATCGGTTCCGGCGGAACTCGGCGGCAAGCACGATCAGCAGGATCGGGGCGCCGATCAGCGCGGTGTAAAGCCCGGTCGGCAGGAGTGCGGCAGGTGAGATCGCGCGCGCCAGAATATCGGCCAGCGTGACGAAAGACGCGCCAATCAACGCGGCAAGGACCGGTGAGGGGCGCCCGCGCGCCAACCGCCGCGACAGCGGCCCCGCCGCCAGCGCGACAAAGCCCAAGGGTCCAGTCAGCGCGACCACGCCGCCGGTCAGCAGCGCGGCCAGCGCGGCAAGCCCGATGCGCGCCTGCGGGACGCGAACGCCCAAGGCGCGCGCAAGATCGTCGGGAAGCTCCAGCCGGTCCAGCGTCCGGCCCGACAGCAGCAGTGGCAAAGCCAGCGGCAGCAGCCACAGCGCCTGCTGCACCTGCGGCCAGCCGATGCCGTTCAGCGTGCCGGTCAGCCATGTCATCGCCATTCCGGCATTGCCGTCACTGGCGCGCAGGATCAGCGCCTCGGTCGCGGCGCTGCACAGGATCGCGAGGCCAAGCCCCTGCAGCACCGCCGCGCGGGCCGAAATGCCGCTGCGCCGGTCCCATGCCAGCCAGCCGATCACCACGGTCCCCGCCAGCGCGCCGATCCACGCCCCCGCCATCACCGCGCCGCCGGTCATCATGGCGCAGACCGCGCCGAAGGCCGCGCTTTGGGTGATGCCGATGATGTCGGGCGAGGCCAGCGGATTGCGCAGCAGCGTCTGGAAGACGAGGCCCGAGAGGCCAAGCCCCGCCCCTGCGATCAGCCCAACCAGCAGTCGCGGCATACGCAGGCCCCAGATCATGCGGCCCGTACCCTCGGGGTCGGCCAGCGCGGCCAGCACCGCCTGCGGTGCAAGCCAGCTGCGGCCAATCGCCAGTGCGGCCAGCGCCAGCGCAAGGGTCACGGCGATCAGCAGCGCGACCCTCATTTCGGGCCTCGGACCAGTTGGCGGGCGAAGAGCATGAAGGCCGGCGCGCCGAAGATCGCAAGGACGATGCCGATGGGTAACTCGGAAGGGCGGATTGCGACGCGCCCGATCACATCCGCCACCAGTGCAAGGATCGCACCAAGAGGCACCGAGGCAAGGATCAGGCGGCTGAGCCCGCTGCCGACGATGCGCCGCGCGATATGCGGGGCGATCAGACCGATGAAACCGACCGGCCCCGCCAGCGCGACGCTGGCCCCGGCCGTCAGCGCAATCGCCAGCAGCGCCAGCGTCAGCACCTGACCGGGCGAGACGCCAAGTGCCGCGCCGAGTTCATCCGACAGCATCAACGCCTCGATCCCGCGCGCGGCGAACAGCGCGCAAAGGACGCCCAGTAGCCCGACCGGCACCAACATCGCCAGCCCTTGAAGGTCCGCCATCGCCAGCGAGCCGACCATCCAGAAGCGATAGATGTTGCGCGCCTCGGGGTTCAGAAGCACGACCAGCGCGACGATGGACATGCAGATGCTGGCAAAAGCCGCGCCCGCAAGCGGCAGGCGCAGCGTGGTGTCTCCGTGCCCGGCCAGCAGACGCACGATAATCGCCGCCGCCGCCGCACCGCCGAAGGCCAGAGCGGCGACCAGCGGACGGGGCATCACGCCGAAGCTCATCAGCCCCAGCACAACGGCCAGCGCGGCCCCGGCATTCACGCCGGTCAGGCTGGGATCGGCGAGCGGATTGCGCGCGAGGGTCTGCATCACCACCCCGGCGACCGCCAGCGCGCCGCCCACGAAAACCGCCGCCGCCGCACGCGGCAGGCGCAGGCCCAGCACCACATCCGCGGCGGGGCCGCGATCCCCCATGATCGCGCCCATGACCTGACCCGGCGCGATATCCTGCGCGCCAAGCGCCAGCGCCGCCGCGAAGGCCAGCGTGACAAGGCACCACAGAATCAAAAGGGGAAGAATGGGCGAGCGCGGCATCTGAATCTGGCTTTAGGGAACGGCTTGCACGCGGCTGGCTTGCGCCACGCATGCCGCGAATTGGGGCGCGTGGTCAAGGCGCGCGATTGACCGCTGCCTGTGCTTTCGCTAGCAAGGCGCGCAATTGCCAAGCCCGACGCCAGGCCCATTCTTGAGTGCTTGATGATGCTTGCCCGCGCCTTTTCCTTATCCCTTGCCCTTTGCGTCAGTCACGCGCTGGCTGACCCGGTGACCCTGCGCCACAGCTATGGCGAAACCCTGGTCGACCCTGACAAGGTGCAGCGCGTCGTCTCGGTCGGGTATCGAGAGCAGGATTTCCTCTATGCGTTGGGCATCGCGCCCGTTGGCGTCCACGAATGGTTCGGCGACAAGCCCTTCGCGACCTGGCCCTGGGCCGAGGCCGCGCGGCAGGAAGCAGGCGCCGAGCCCGAGGTTCAAAAGGGGTTCGAGATTGATGTCGAATGGGTCTGGTCGCTGGCGCCCGACCTGATCGTCGCGACCTTCGCCCCCATGGACCGCGCGACTTACGAACAACTGTCGCAGATCGCCCCGGTTGTCGCGCGCCCCGAGGGTTTCCCCGATTGGGGTGCCCCGTGGGAGGAGGAGTTGCGCTTGATCGCCCGCGCCACCGGGCGCGAGGAGAAGGCCGAAGCGGTCATCACCAAGCTGGACGACAAGCTGAACGCCGCCGCTGCCGCGCATCCCGAATTTGCGGGCAAGACCGCGACCATGGCCTATTTCACCGAGGGGCAGCTGGTCGGCTATCGCTCGACCGACGGGGCGAACCGGCTGCTGAGCAAGCTGGGTTTCGTCATCCCCGAGGTCTATGATCAGATGGCGACGGCGGGAGGCAACTTCACCATCAGCACCGAGCGGTTGGATCTGTTCGATCTCGATGCGGTGCTGTGGCTGGTCGAGCCCCCCTCGCGCGCGGTGCTGGAGGCGTTGCCGACATGGCCCGCCACCCGCATGGCCCGCGAAGGGCGCGCCATCTGGGCCGATCCCGAACTGGTCGGCGCTATGAGTTTTCAGACGCCGCTGTCCATCGAATGGGGGCTCGACCGCCTTTTGCCCAGTCTTTCGAGCGCCTTAACCGCAGGCGGCGCTGACGAAAAAGACAGCCCCTAAGCCCGTGCTGAAATCTTGACAGATACAGTCTGATAACTGAAAAGCGGCGCACCCAGGCACGCTTCGCCCAGCGAAGCCCCCACGGCAAATCTGACGCATTCCTGCCGCCTGTGACCCTGCACGCCCGTGACCGGTGGCCCCACCCTGATTGGACCACTGATGTCACTTCGCTCCGTTTCGCCGCGCCTTGCCACAGCCCTGCTGTGCGGCACCTTCCTGACCTCGGCCCCCGTTCTGGCGCAAGAGCCGGTGGTGCTGGACGAGGTCGTCATCACAGCGCAATCGCCCATCGGGTCCGGCGTTGGCTATGTGGCCAGCCAGACCGCGACCGGTTTCAAGGCGGGCATCCCGCTGACGGAACTTCCGCAATCGGTTTCGGTCGTCACCGAGAAGGAGTTGCAGGACCGCAAGCCGCAGCAAGTTCAGGACGCGCTGGCCTATGTGCCGGGCGTCACCTCGGGGATCTGGGGCGTCGATGACCGCTTCGACCAGTTCCTGATCCGCGGCTTCGACCTTGGCACCTATGGCATCTATCGCGACGGGCTGTCGTCGAAGGCGCAGAACTTCACCGGCTTCAAGATCGAGCGCTATATGGTCCAGCGCATCGACGTGCTGCGCGGGCCAAGCTCGGTCGTTTATGGCTCGAATGACGCGGCGGGGATGATCAACGTCATCAGCAAGCGCCCCACTTTCGAGAAGTTCGCCGAAGGGCAGCTGACCTATGGCTCGCATGACACGGCCTCGATCGGGGTGGATATGGGCGGGGCGCTGGACAGCGCCAAGACGCTGGCATGGCGCGTGACCGCGCTGAAACGCGACGGCGCGAACGCGACCCATGGCAGCGAGAATGACCGCGATCTGGTGGCCCTTGGCCTGACATGGGAGCCGACCGACCGCACCTCGGTCACCTTCCTTGGGCATTACCAGAAGGATCGGCTGACCCCCAACGCCTTCGAACCCGTCGCGGGCGAGGATTACCCCGCGCGCTTCGGCGATCTGCCTTACGGCTTTGCGCGCAGCCAGCACGATTTCAACCGCTTCGCGACCGAGCAATACAGCTTCGGCTGGCAGGCCCGGCACGATCTGACCGATCAGATCACCCTGCGCCAGAACTATCGCCACGCCCGGCAGAAGACCGATTATCGCCACCTCTATTTTAACGGCATGCACGACCCCGATTGGAACCCGACCGAGGATTCCATGAACTATGCCGCCTTCGCGGTCGATGAGGTCGCGCGCCATGACGCGATCGACAACCAGCTGGAATATCGCTCGACTTTCGCGAAGGGCGAAAACACCCTGCTGATTGGTTTCGACCATACCCGGCAGGTGGTCGAAGGCACGGCGGCCTATGACGCGAGCTATCAGATCGACATCCGCGACCCGAGCTTTGATTTCGACGTGCCCTATCCGCCGGTCTATTCGAACAGCCGCAAAAAGGTCGTCGAGAAGGGTCTGTATATTCAGGACCACCTGAAGCTGCAGAACGGTCTGTCGGTGACGGCGGGCCTTCGCCGCTCTTGGCTGGAGAATGAAAGCCGGAACAATCTGGACGGCTCGGTCGCGCGGCAGAAGGACAGCGCGACGACGGGGCTGATCGGGCTGACCTATGATCTGGGCAGCGGCTTCATCCCGTATGCCAGCTATACGCAAAGCTTCACCGCGAATATCGGCCAGACCGCCAGCGGCGGCCAGTTCTCGCCCACCAAGGGCCGTCAGTTTGAGGCGGGTCTGCGCTATGCGCCGACCGACCGCAATCTGATGCTGTCGGCGGCCGTTTTCGAGATCACCAAAACGAACCTGTTGACGAGTGATCCGGAAAACCCGAACTACTCGATCCAGACCGGCGAGGTTCGCCATCGCGGGCTGGAACTGGAGGCGCGGGGGAACCTGACCGAGCAGGTCTCGATCATCGCGGGCTATACCTATCTGGACCCGAAGATCACCCGCTCGAACAACGGCGATCAGGGCAACGTCACCCCGCTGGCCCCGCGCCATCAGGCAAGCATCTGGGCCGATTACGACTTCACCGGCGCGGCTGAGGGCCTGAGCCTTGGCGGTGGCTTGCGCTATGTCGGCAAGACCTGGGGCGATGCCGGGAACACGCGGCGGGTGGACGACTATCTGCTGGCCGATCTGTCGGTGCGCTATGAATGGGACGCCTATCAGGCCTCGCTGAACGTGACGAACCTGTTCGACAAGGACTTTTTCGCGACCTGTGACGCCTCCGTCGGCTGTATCCGCGGGGCAGGGCGTGAGGCCACGCTGACACTGTCGCGCAAGTTCTGATCGGGAGATCGGTCTGGAAACAGTCAAAGGGCCGCGCGTCATGCGCGGCCTTTTCAGTTCTGTTGCCCGATCTGTTCGCCCTCATAGACAACCCGACCGCCGCAGATCGTCAGCGCCACGCCCAAAGCCGGAATCGCGGTCGGAGCGGTCGCCTCGATGTCACCGCCCAGCAGCACCAGATCTGCGGCGAGGCCGGGGCGCAGGGTTCCGGTGACATGCTCACGGTGGGCGGCCCATGCGCCACCTGCGGTATAGGCGTGAAGCACCTCCATCAGCGGCAGTCGTTCGTCGCGCGCGCCCTGGAAAGGCTGGCGCGTCAGGGCGGCCGCGATGCCGCGCAGGACCGAGACATCGGTCACCGGCCAGTCGCTGGAAAAGGCAAGCGGCGCGCCAGCCTCGGCCAGACTGCGCCATTGATAGGCGTCCGGCCAACGCTCGGGTCGGATATAGGACATGGCGGGTTGCAGCGGGAAATCCATCGCCCCCGGCGCGTGGGGCGGCTGCAGGCTGGCGGTGATGCCCAAAGCGCCAAGGCGCGGCACATCGGTGGGGTCGATCAGCTCGATATGCTCGATGCGGTGGCGGCTGTCGCGGGGGCCGTTGGCCGTGCGCGCGGCCTCATAGCCGTCGATCACCTGCCGGACGGCACCGTCTCCGATGGCATGGACGGCGATCTGCAGCCCGCGCCGGTCGATCTCGGTCGCGATCTGGTCGAAGCGCTCGGCCGGGAACAGCGGCTCGGCGCGATGGCCAGGCTGGTCGGGATAATCCTGCAGCATATAGGCGGTGCGGCTGTCGATCACCCCGTCCATGAACATCTTGACGAAGCCCGAACTGACCCAGTCGTCGTGGAAATCCGCCGCCATGGCCGAGGCACGGTCCAGCGCCTCCAACCCCATATGCGGCTTGAAATGGAAGGGCACCTTTACCCGCAGTGGCAGGGTCCCTTCGGCCTGCATCTCGGCCAAGAGTTCCAGCGTGTAGCGGTTGCCGTCCATGTTCACGAGGCTGGTCACCCCATGCGCGGCGCAATGCTGCATCCCCTTCAGCAGTAGCGCCTTGTCGGCGGCGCGCTCGGCCTCGGTGGGGCGGGGCGAGGGCTCTTCGCCGGTCGCGATGCCCAGATTGATGCGCCCTTCGCCCGCAAAGGCGATCAGCGGGCCGAAGGCTTCGAATTCGCGCAATTCCCCGGTGGCGAACCCGTCCTCGCCCATGACGACCTCATGCCCATGCGGCATCGGAGCACCGTGCAGCAGTCCTGCGGCCTTCAGCGCGGCGGTGTTGGCCCAGACCGTGTGCAGGTCGGGCGACATCATCGCGATGGGCCGGTCCGCGATCATCGCGTCCAGATCGTGGCGCGAGGCGGGCTTGCCGAGGATGGCGTAATGCGCTTCCTGCGCCATCAGCAGCGGCATGTCGGGGTTCCGGGCGGCGAAGGCGCGGAAGGCGTCGCCGACCGCCTCGGCCCCGTGCAGATGGCCGATGTGCAGATGCGTTAGATCGGCCCCGCCCAAGCCCACATGCACATGCCCCTCGAAAAAGCCGGGCAGCAGGGTCTGGCCATTGGCGTCGATGATCCGGGTGTGAGGCCCGGCCAGTGCCGCGATACGGGCCGCGCTGCCGACTGCGAGGATATGCTCACCCGATATCGACACGGCCTCGGCGCGGGGCTGGTCCGGGTCCATGGTCAGGACGCGGGCATTGGTCAGGATCAGATCGGCGGTGGTCCCCGATGCGGGGAGGCGGGAAACCGTGTCGCTCATCTTTCGTCCTCGCGGGGCGTGTTCGGGGTCAAATCACTTGGTAGGCGGCCCCCGGGTGCCGCGCAAGCCAGACGATTGGAGCGGGGATGCCCCCACCGAAAAGACTGGCGAGCGGGGGCCAAATCGTCGAAAATCGGCGGGCGCGCAGGGCGCTGACGGGGATCGGAACATGGCGAATATCATCCGCGAGGCACGGGCGTCGGACGCCCCGCATCTGGTGCGCTTCATCAATATGGCGGCGGATGATCTGCCGCTGCATTTCTGGCGCAAGACGGTCGGCCCCGAGGGCGACCCCTGGGCGCTGGGGGAAGAGCGTGCGGCACGTGAAACCGGCAGTTTCTCTTACCGCAACGCCTGGCTGGCCGAGGTGGATGGTGCCGTCGCGGCCTGCCTGCTGGGCTATGCCGCCGAGGAAGAGCCCGGCCCGATCGACCCCGACACGCCACCGCTGTTCGTGCCCCTGCTGGAGCTTGAGGCGATGGCCCCCGGATCATGGTATCTGAACGTCCTTGCGACCTATGACGCGCATCGCGGTCAGGGTCTGGGCAGCGCGCTGCTGGCCCATGCCGAGGCGGTCGCCGCGGCTGCCGGTCACGCGACCATCAGCCTGATCGCCGAGGACACGCATCAGGACGCGCTGCGTCTTTACCGCGCCAAGGGCTTCCGCGAGATCGCCCGCCGTCCGGTGGTCAAGGAAGACTGGGACGTCGACGCCAGCGAATGGATCCTGTTCACCAAGCCTGTCAGCCCATGACCGAGAAGCTTGAATCCGCGTTGATCTTGCGCTTGCGGCTGTAGATCCCAAGGTCGATGCGGCGGCCCGTGCGCTCCAGCAGGAAGTCCAGCGGGCTGGCGTCATGGTCGTGCCCGGCCTCGGTCTTTGCGATCAGATGGGTCATCAGCTTGCCCACGACCGGGGCCATCTTGAACTGGTTCCCCGAGGTGCCGCAGGCCATGTAAAAGCCGGGCAGGCTGGTCTTGTCATAGATCGGCAGCCAGTCATCCGAGGTGTCGTAAAGCGCGACCAGCCCGCTGGCCTGACCGGGAATGCGCATCTCGGGCAGGCGCATCGCGCCGCGCATGACGATGGTGGTCCATTGATCGGTGAAGCGGGTGTCGACCGCGTCGGGATCGTCGATGAACTCATGCGGATCGCAGGCCGGGTCGGTCGAGCCGACGCAGATCCCCACCGGGTCGGGGCGGGCATAGAACTCGGCATCCAGATCAGCGATGACGATGCCATCGTGGCGGTAATCCATATTGGCGGGGCCGGGAATATAGGCCACCTCCTGCCGGTTCGGGCGGGTGCGGATGGTCATGTCGCCGGTCACCCCCGCCATGCGGTTCAGCCCTGCCGACCAGGGCCCGCCCGCGTTCACCACGACATCGGCCTTCAGCACGCGCCCGTCCTCCAGCCGCACGCCGGTGGGGCGGCCGTCGTGGATCTCAAGCGCGGTGACGGTGCTGCGGAAAAGGTACTGTGCGCCCGCGGCCTGCGCCGCCCATTGCAGGTTCTGCGCGGCCAGCTTCGGGTCGTTCACATAGCCCGCCTGCTGGAAGAACACCGCGCCGCCGATCTGCTCCTCGCCCGGTTCGCCGAAATCGGGGTCGTCCATGCGCCGCGCCGGGGCATAGGAGCTGAGGTCCGCGCCCGGCAGGAAGCGGTGGATGCCCTCGGGCGCAAGCCGCTCATAGGTGCCGCCGATCTGGTCCATGATGTCAGTGATCCGGCCCATCGCGGCCCCTTCGCCGCTGTAAATGACCAGCGAGCCGGTTTCCTTGTAGCTGGCGACCGGGCGATCCTGCGGCAGGCCCACATAGCCCGCCCAGTCGCGCCAATAGCTCCACCCTTCCAGCGCCATGGCGCAGGTCTCCAGCACCGAATAGTTGATGCGAATGACCGCCGAGGAATTCGAGGTCGAGCCGTATCCCGCCTCGGGGGCTTTGTCGACGACGGTGACACCCCAGCCCGCCTTGGCCATTTCATAGGCGATGGCGCCGCCGATGATCCCTGCGCCGATGATGATGACCTGCTTCATATCTGCCATTTCCTTGCTGCCGGGCCGGGACAGTGCCGCAAGCCGCGTGTTGCCATGTGCTTTCCCGATGCTATAGGCAGGATTTCGGGGCGGGCAATTCAGATCGCCTTGCGGGTCCGACAGCCCAGCTAAACTAACGACCGGCGAACGGGGCAAGACCATGGCTCAGCTTCCCCCTCTGCGCGCGCTGCAGATCTTCGAAGCCTTTGGCCGGCTTGGGACCGTGCATGCCACCGCGCAAGAGCTGAACGTGACGCCCGGCGCGGTCAGCCAGCAGCTGCGCCTGCTGGAAGATCACCTTGAGATGGTGCTGCTGGTCAAGGACGGCCGCCGCGCGGCGCTGACGCCGGTGGCGCGCGGCTATCACGAATTGATCGCGCAGGGGTTCGGGCGGTTCGCGCTGGCGCAGGACTATATCGTCGAGCATCGGCTGGCGCAGGAATTGACGATTTCCTGCCTGCCGACGCTGTTGCAGCGCTGGCTCAATCCGCTGCTTCCGGCCTTTCAGCTGGCCACCAGCGACTCCTCGCTGCGGCTGATCGCGCAGGACCTTGAACCCGATTCGCATATGCTGGAACACACGTTTCGCCTGACTTATGGCGAGGTCGGACGGCGATACACCCATTCGCGGGTGCTGTTCACCGATTTCTGCTTTCCCGCCGCCTCGCCCGAGTTCCTAGCCCGCCACCCCGAGGCGCTGACGCCCGAGGGCTTGGCCCGCCTGCCGCTGATCGGCATCGACTGGGGCGCGCAATACACGACCGAGCCGCATTGGCGCGACTGGTTCCTGTCGCAACTGGCGACCGAGCCGCCACCCCTGCGCCATGTCGCGGTCTATTCGGCCTCGGGGATGGGGCTCGAGGCGGCGGCGGCGGGGCAGGGGGCGGTGCTGGCGCAATGGTCATTCGCGCGGGACGATCTGGCAGCGGGTCGATTGGTCAGATTGTCGCAGGATCGTCTGTATCTGCCCGATCCCTACTTTGTCTGCTGGGGTCAGACGACGCTGAATCAACCGGTTGCACGGCATTTTCTGGATTGGCTGATGCAGATCATCAAACCGATTCGAGAACAGACGCGACAGCAAAACTAAACATTCAGAAAGTGCTTCTGCACTTATCCTGACCTGCCTCCGCGCTAAGCTGCCCCAACACAGCTACAAGGGATGCAGCCATGTTTCTGAAGAACGCCTGGTACGTTGCGGCCTGGAGCCACGAGGTGACGCAGAGCCTGCAGCAGATCATCGTTCTGGGCGAAAAGATCTGCGTCTTCCGTAACTCTCAGGATGAGGTGATCGCGCTTGAGGACGCCTGTCCGCATCGCAAGCTGCCGCTGTCCAAGGGCCGGATCAAGGGCGACAACGTCGAATGCGGCTATCACGGGCTGACCTTCGATTGTGCCGGTCAATGCGTCTGGGCTCCGGGCGGCGGGCGTATCCCCTCGGCGGCGAAAGTGCGGCCCTATCCGGTGCATGAGAAATACGGTCTGGTCTGGATCTGGATGGGCAATGCGGCCATCGCCGATGCCGACGACATCATCGACATCCCGAATTTCGACAGCCCCGACTGGGGCATCAACCGCGGCGCCGCGATGGAGCTGCAGTGCAACTATCTGCTGATGTGCGACAACCTGCTGGACCCGACCCATGTGGCCTGGGTGCATGAAAGCAGCTTTGCGCAGGCCGCCACCAAGGATGCGCCGCTGAAGGTCACCCGCACCGACAATGGCGTCATCGTCCATCGCTGGATGATGAATGTCGAACCCGCGCCCTTCTATGCCAAGATCGTGGAATTCGACGGCAATTGCGACAGGTTGCAGCATTATGAGGTGCGCTATCCCAGCCATGCGCTGATCCGCGCGGTCTTCACGCCCGCAGGCACCGGCGGCCCCGATGGCACGCTGGACGAAAAAACCTTCGTCATGGACAGCTACAACTTCATGACCCCCACGACCGAGACCGAGACGCGCTATTACTGGTTCCAGCTGCGCAACATCCGTCCCGACGATGAAGAGCTGTCGCAGATGATGTCCGAGGACGTGCGCCACGCCTTCGAGGAAGACCGGGCGGTCCTCAATCAGGTCCAGATCGGGATGAACAGCAAGACCTCGCCCCATATCGACCTGTCGATCGACGCGGGCCAGCTGCGCTTCCGTCGCCAGCTTGAGGCGATGATCGTCGAAGAGCGCATGGTCGACGAAAAGATGCAGGCCTGAGGATGGCGACGGGTTTTCGCCGGTTCCGTGTGGCGCAGAAACTGCCGGAAAGCAGCAATATCACCTCGTTCCATCTGGCGCCCGAGGATGGCGGCCCGCTGTGGGACATGCGCCCGGGCCAGTATCTGACGCTGCGCATTCCGGGGCCGGATGGCCCGGTTCTGCGGACCTATTCGCTGTCGGCGCTGGCCGAGGGGCAGGCGGCCCACCGCATCAGCGTCAAACGCGAGGAACAGGGCATCGGCTCGGGCTGGCTGCACGACCATCTTGCCGAGGGCGATGTGGTCGAGATTGCCGCGCCGCGCGGCAGCTTCGTTCTGGATGAGGCCAGCCCGCGCCCGGTCCTGCTTTTGGCGGGCGGGGTGGGGCTGACGCCGCTGCTGGCGATGCTGCACCGGCTGGCCCAAACGCAGCGCCGCGTCTGGTTCGTCCATGCGGTCGAGAACGGCGATGTGCATGCGCTGGCGGATGAGGCGGCGGCACTGGCCGCCGGGGCCGAAGGGCGCATCACCCTGCGCCATGTCTATCGCAACCCCAGCCAGCAGGACCGTGCTTCAGGGCGTTTCCATGCCGAGGGCGTCATCGACCGCGCCCTGCTGCAATCGCTGCTGCCGCTGGATGATTACGACGTCTATCTGTGCGGCCCGACGCCCTTCATGGTCGCCATGTGGCAGCTGCTGACAGGTCTTGGCATAGCACCCGCCCGCATCGCCTATGAGTTCTTCGGCAAGGGCGGATCGCTTGCGGCGCTGGCGGCCACGCCCGTCGCGCCTGCGGTCGATCGCCGGATGCCTGTGCATGCGCCGAAGTCTCTGGCCCGGCTCGACTTCCTGACCGATCCCGATGCCCGGGCCTTGCCCGAACGGATCGCCAGTGCCGCCCCCGTGACGGTGATCGGCGACGCGGCCGAGGTGGTGTTCCGCCGCTCGGGCGTGACCGTGCCATGGAATGACGCCAGCGCCTCGATTCTCGAGCTTGCCGAGGCGGCGGGACTGGACCCGGCCTTCAGCTGCCGCGAGGGGATTTGCAGCACCTGCCGCTGCGCCATCGCCGAGGGCGCGGTCGAATATACCTCGGACCCGCTGGATCCGCCGCCACCGGGTCAGGTGCTGATCTGCTGCTCTCGCCCCTCCGGGCGCATCGTGTTGGATCTATAGGGAAATAACAGCCAAGGCGGCAGAGGAGGCGTCCTTCCCTGCCGGTTCGTCGATCAGGAAGACATCCGGGAAATGGTCTTATTGCTGAAAATAAGTCTATACATAATCAAGAATCCCGGTAGATTTCCGTGACACGAATACGGCGCGAAGCCGTCCTGCAGCCACAGCAGAAGGGAAGCAATCCCATGGCATTCATGCCGCTAGACTATCCGACGATGCGCGCCGAATTTCTGGACGCGGCGGCTGCCACAGGGGCCGAGATCCACGCCTATCCGCATCCCCAGCCGGGCCCCAATGGCGAGGCGATTGCCACTGACGTTGCCCTAATCGGCAGCCGGACGGCTGCCCGGCTTCTGGTCATCAACTCGGGCACGCATGGGGTCGAGGGGGCCTATGGCTCGGCCGCGCAGGTGGCGTGGATGCGCCGCCACCAGCCCTGGCATCTGCCGGAAAACACCGCCGTCCTGATGATCCATCTGATCAATCCCTGGGGTGTGGCCTGGTCGCGCCGGGTGAATGAGGACAACGTCGACCTGAACCGCAACTTTCTGGACTGGTCGCGCCCCGCGCCGCAGAATCCGGGCTATGCCCCGCTGCATCCCGCACTGGTCTATGCCGATCTGGACGGCCCCGACCGGGCGCGGGCCGATGCCGCCTATGCCGAGGCGAGCGCGGGGGCCGGGGGCTTTGCCGCCTTGGCTCCGACCATCGAGGCGGGGCAATACAGCCATCCGGACGGGCTTTTCTATGGCGGCAGCGGGCCGGTCTGGTCGAACCAGACCCTGAACCGCATCCTGTCGGATTTCGGCGCTGCGGCGCAGGATGTCATCGTCTTTGACCTGCACACCGGCGCAGGCCCCTATGCCTATCCCGCGCTGCTGTCGGTCGCGGTCGAGGAGCATGCGGGCCTCGACTGGGGCCGCACTTTGTTCGGGCCCGCCATGTCGGTTGTCCTGACCGGAGAGGGACGGACCACCGATACCGGTATTGCGGCGACGGCGACGGGCTATGTCTCGGACGCGGTGCGCAAGGGGATGCCGCAGGCGCGGGTGCTGCCGCTGGTCATCGAATGCGGCACGCTGCCGGGGGAATACGTCAACAACGCGGTGCGCGAGGACAATTGGCTGCACCTGCATGGCGCGCCGCTGTCGTCGCAGGGCCAGGCGATCAAGGATACCCTGCGCCACGCTTTTGTTCCCGCCGACCCCGGTTGGCAGGGGCAGGTGCTGGCCGCGAGCCTGGCCTATTTCGACCGCGCTCTGGCTGATCTGGAACAGTTGGGCGGTAATGCGCCGCGTCTGGCGGTGGCGAAACCCGCGGCTCCGGCGGCACCGCAATCGGGGCGCGCGGCGGTCGAGGTGCATGACCTGCACAAAAGCTATGGCGCGCTGGAGGTTTTGAAGGGCGTCGGGCTGGTCGCGCAGCCGGGCGAGGTGGTGTCGATGATCGGCTCGTCCGGGTCGGGCAAGTCGACCTTCCTGCGCTGCATCAACCTGCTGGAGCAGCCCAAAAGCGGCCGCATCCTGATCGACGGCGAAGAAATCCGGATGAAGCCCGACCGCGATGGTCTGACCGTTCCCGCCGACCAGAAACAGGTCGAGCGGATCCGCGCCCGCGTCGGCATGGTGTTTCAGAACTTCAACCTGTGGCCGCATCTGTCGGTGCTGGACAATATCGTCGAAGCCCCCATCCACGTGCTGAAGGAAAGCCGGGCCGAGGCCGTCGACCGCGCGCATGAGCTGCTGAAGAAGGTGGGCCTGTCGGAAAAGCACGCCCATTTCCCCGGCCAGCTTTCGGGCGGCCAGCAGCAGCGCGCCGCGATTGCGCGCACGCTTGCCATGCGCCCCAAGGTCATCCTGCTGGATGAGCCGACCAGCGCGCTGGACCCGGAACTGGTGGGTGAGGTGCTGCGCGTCATCCGCCAACTGGCGGAAGAGGGCAACACGATGATCCTTGTCACGCATGAGATGCAGTTCGCGCGCGAGGTCTCGCATCACATCAAGTTCCTGCATCAGGGCCGCGTCGAGGAAGAGGGCGCGCCCGACCAGATTTTCACCAATCCCCGCTCTGAGCGGCTCAGCCAGTTCCTCGCCAGATGCAACTAGGCCGGCCGCCGGACAGGACCCGCGCGATCACACGGGAAAAATCGTGACGAACCAACATCAAAGGGAAACGCAAATGAAACTGAAGCTTATCTCTGTTGCAGCGCTTCTGTCGCTGTCCATGGGCATCGCCGCTCACGCCGCCGAGGGCGAGCTGGTGATCGGCACCGAAGGCGCGTACCCGCCCTTCTCGATGGCCGATGCCAATGGCAATGTCACCGGCTTTGACGCCGATGTCGGCAATGCCGTCTGCGAAAAGCTGGCGCTGAAATGCCGCTTTGTCGTGCAGGCCTTCGACGGGCTGATCCCGGCGCTGAACGCCAAGCGCTTCGACGTCATCATCTCGGGCATGTCGATCACCGAAGAGCGCGGCAAGCAGATCGATTTCTCGCGCAGCTATGGCGAGTTCCCGAACAACTTCATCGCCAAGAAGGGCACGGAACTGGCCGATGCGAAGGACATCGAGACGCTGAAGGCCGACCTGAGCGGGTTGCGCGTCGGCGTGCAGGGCGGCACCACCCATGCGGCCTATGTCGAGAAGAACATGCCCGACGTCCAGCTGATGACCTATGACACGCTGGACCAGATGCAGATTGACCTTGCAAGCGGACGTCTGGACAGCTCATTCGCGGATGCCTCGGCGCAAAGCGATTTTCTGGCCAAGCCCGACGGGGCCGAGTTCCAGATGGTCGATGTGGTGATCGACTCCAGCTCGGATGCGACGCTGGGCACCGGCCTTGGCATCGGCATCCGCAAGGATGAAACCGAGCTGAAGGAAAAGATCAACGAGGCGCTGTGTGAGCTGGGCCGCGAGGGCACGCTGAAAACCTCGTCCGAGAAGTGGTTCAAGATGGACATTTCGCAGACCTGCGACTGATCCCTGATCGACCGGGAAGGCGCTGACGCCTTCCCGACCCATCCTTCAGACAGGCGGATTCCATGCAATTCGGGTTAGCTCAGCTTTGGGAAGGCGGCTGGATCGGCGCGCTTCTGCGCGGCGCGTCCATCACCATCGCGGTCGGCTTCGGAGCCATGCTTCTGGGGCTGGTCATCGGCATTGCCTGCGGGCTGATCAAATGGGGTCAGGTCCGGCCGCTGAACTGGCTGGTCGATATCTATACGACCGTGGTTCGCGGCGTTCCGGAACTGCTGATCATCTATCTTCTGTTCTTCTCATCGGTCGAATTCGTGGCCCGCATCGGCACCGCCTTCGGCTGGGCGGGGCTGGCGGACACGGGCTATCCCTTCCTGATCGGGGTCATCGCCATCGGCACCATCTCGGGCTCTTACGCGACCGAGGTCGTGCGCGGCGCGCTGGCCGCCATCCCGAAGGGCCATATCGAGGCTGCCCGCGCCCTTGGCATGCCGCGCAAGCGCATCTTCCGGCGGATCATCCTGCCGCAGATGCTGCGGATCGCGGTGCCGGGGCTCAACAACATCTGGCAGGCGACGATGAAGGACACCGCGCTGATTTCCGTCGTCGGCCTGCAAGAGCTGATGCGGACCGCCTTCATCGGCGCCGGTTCGACGCGCAACCCCTTCATCTTCTACCTGATCGCGGGGGCGCTTTATCTTGTCATCACCTTTGTCAGCCAGATCGGCTTTCGCCGCGCCGAACGGGCGCTGGTGCTGAAAGGAAGGGCCTAGCATGGACGCCGAGCTGATCTATCGCGCCGTCACGACGCTGGCCAAGGGCGTGAGCGTCACGCTGACGCTGGCCTCGATCGCCGTGGCCATCGGCTTTTGCCTGGGCCTTGGGCTAGCGGTCATGCGCGTGTCCAGCAGCCGCCTGCTGTCGGGCTTTGCGGAATATTACAGCGCCGTCTTCCGGGGCACGCCGCTGCTGGTGCAGCTGTTCCTGTTCTACTACGGCCTCGGGCAATTCGATGCGGTCCGCGACAATGCAGTCGCCTGGTGGGTGATCGGCGATGCCATGCATTGCGCCATTCTGGCGCTGGCGCTGAACACCGCCGCCTATACCTCGGAAATCCTGCGCGGTGGCCTCATGTCGATCCCCGTCGGGCTGGTCGAGGCCGCCAAGGCCGCCGGCATGTCGCGCGTCCTGCGCTTCCGCCGGATCGAGTTCCCGCTGGCGATCCGTCAGGCGCTGCCCGCCTATGGCAATGAGATCGTGCTGGTCATCAAGGGCACCAGCCTTGCCTCGACCATCACGGTGCTGGAGATCACCGGCCACGCCAAGCGGCTGATGAGCCAGACCTACGCCATCTTCGAGATCTTCACGATTGCCGGTCTGTTCTATCTGGCGATCAACATGGTGCTGATCTTTGCCGTCCGGCGGCTAGAGGCGCGGCTGGCGAGCCCCGGCAGATAACCCCGGCCTTAGCAAAAAACCGGACGGCACATATCTGCCGCCCGGTTCTGCATTTCCCCGATACCGACTGTCAGCCTTGTGGCAGTGGGATCAGTGGTTGATGGCCGCGTATTGCGAGGGCAGAGCAGCGGCTTCGGCCGGGCCGGTGGTCCAGCGGACCGCGCCCGCCACGGCGAAACCGCCCTGAGCGTGCACCTGACGCAGGTCGGTCGCGCGACCGACGGTCTCGATCAGCATGGCGTTGACGGTGCCGACGGCCGAAACCTTGGGCGTGGTGACGGTTGCAGGGGTCTCAACGGATACGTTCTGTTCAGAGGCCAGCACCAGACCGGCGGTCAGCGGCAGAATGGCGGTGGTCAGGGCGATGGCTGCAAATTTGCGAAGGGACATGGCTTCGGCTCCTATCATATCGGGTTGGTTTGTCGTTCGAACCGATATGTTGCTGGACAATTAATGAATCAAATTGATACGATTGATTGTGGATATCGATCACGTTCATCTTGCTCGGCTTGATCTTAACCTGCTGGTCTCGTTGGAGGTTTTGCTGGATGAGCAAAGCGTGACCCGCGCCGCCCGGCGCATGGGCATCACGCAATCGGCCATGAGCCATTCACTGTCGCGCCTGCGCACCATCTTTGGCGATGAGCTGCTGACCCGCGTCCCGCAGGGCATGCGACCGACACCCCGCGCGGCGGATCTGCATGAAAAGCTGCGCGGCGTGCTGAAGCAGGTGCAGGAACTGACCATGCGGCCCCGCGACTTCGATCCGGCGACGGCGGATATCCTGTTCACGCTGGGCATGGCCGATTCCAGCGAGGTGATGATGATGCCGCGCATGCTGGCGCGCTTCCAGATCGAGGCGCCCTCGGTGCGCTTCCTGCTGCGCAACGTCGACCGGCAGCGCGTGCTGGAGGATCTGGACAGCGGCCGCATCGATCTGGCCATCGGCCTGTTCGAAGATGGCAAGCAGCATCACAAACGCCGGGTCCTGCTGCACGATCACTATATGTGCATCTATAATCCCCGGCTTCTGGACCTGCCCGACCCGATCGGGCTGGAGGATTACATCCGCTTGCCGCATCTGCTGACCAGTCTGGTCGAAACGCCGGTTGGCGTGGTCGACACGGCGCTGGCCAAGCTGAGCCTGTCGCGGCGCATCGTGATGACCAGCCCGCGCTTTTCGGCCATCCCCTTCGTGCTGGAGCAGGCGCCGGTCATCGCCACCATGCATTCGCGGGTGGCGTCCTATTTCGCCGAAACGATGAAGCTGCGCGTCTGCCCGCCGCCGATTGAGTTGCCGGATGTGCCGATCTCGATGATCTGGCACAGCTCGAACGACAATGTCCCGGCGCATCGTTGGCTGCGCGAGCAGATCGTCGCGATCCGCAGCGGCGGCTTTGGGCAATGGACGCCGGGCGGCTAGGCGCAACTTCAAGGGTTTCCCCCGCCCCGGCTGTTGTGCAGGATGGCGGTGCGGACCCCTATGGTCCGCGCTTGTGATCCGGCCACTCTGCAGGAGCAATCCATGTCCGCCCTTCCGATCAGCACCACCCCCATCCCGGCCCTGAAAGACCTGCCCGAAGACATCCGCACCCGCATCGAGGCCGTGCAGGAGAAATCGGGCTTCATCCCCAATGTCTTCATGGTTCTGGCTAATCGCCCGGACGAATTCCGCGCTTTCTTCGCCTATCACGACGCGCTGATGGAGAAGCCCGGCAACCTGACCAAGGCCGAGCGCGAGATGATCGTCGTTGCCACCAGCGCCGCGAACCAGTGCCAGTATTGCGTCATCGCCCATGGCGCGATCCTGCGCGTGCGCGCCAAGAACCCGCTGGTCGCCGACCAGATCGCGACGAATTATCGCAAGGCCGACATCACGCCGCGCCAGCGCGCGATGCTGGATTTCGCGCTGAAGGTCACCAACGCCGCCTATGACGTGGGGCCGGATGATTTCGCGGCGCTTGAGGCGCATGGTTTCACGCAGGACGACATCTGGGACATCGCCGCGATTTCGGCCTTCTTCGGCATGTCGAACCGGCTGGCGAATGTCACCAGCATGCGCCCGAATGACGAGTTTTTCATGATCGGCCGCGGCTGATCCCACCCTGACGCAGAGGGCCAGAAGATGACCAAGAGCTTTCAAGCCATGATGATCGAGGATGTCGGGGGCAAGCCACAGGCGGGGCTGAAGACGATCTCGCTGGAGGATCTGCCCGACCATGACGTGCTGGTCGAGATCGCCTGCTCCAGCCTGAATTACAAGGACGGGCTGGCGCTGACCGGCAAGATCCGCATCGCGCGCCGCCTGCCCATGGTGGCGGGGATCGATCTGGCGGGCACGGTGGTCGAATCCCGCGCGCCCGAATGGAAGCCGGGCGACCGGGTGCTGGTCAACGGCTGGGGCCTGTCGGAAACCGAATGGGGCGGCTATTCGCGCTATCAGCGCCTGAAGCCGCAATTCCTGACCCGCCTGCCGGACGGGTTTGACATGCAGCAGGCTATGGCCATCGGCACGGCGGGCTATACCGCCGCGCTTTGCGTCAACGCGCTGGAGGATTGGGGCCATATCCAGAAAAGCGACAAGCCGGTTCTGGTGACGGGCGCGGCCGGAGGCGTCGGTTCGGTCGCGATCGCCTTGCTGGCGAAGCGCGGGTATCAGGTCACGGCCTCGACCGGGCGGGCCTCGACCCATGACTATCTGCGCAAGCTGGGCGCGACCGCCTTCGTCACGCGCGAGGCGCTGGCCGCACCCGGCGCGCCGCTGCAGGCCGAGGATTGGGCGGGCGCGGTGGATTCCGTCGGCTCGACGACGCTGGCGAATGTGCTGGCCCAGACGGAATATGGCGGCGGCGTCGCGGCCTGCGGTCTGGCGGGCGGGGCAGACCTGCCCGCGACGGTGATGCCGCATATTCTGCGCAGCGTCGCGCTTTTGGGCGTCGACAGCGTCATGGCCCCGCAAAGCCGCCGCGACCGGGCGTGGAGCCTTTTGGCCGAAAGCCTCGACAAGGATCTGCTGGCCGAAATGACCAACGTCCACCCCATGTCCGACCTGCCGCAACTGGCCGAGGCGATTATCGCCGGGAAAACCCAAGGCCGGGTGGTCATCCGCATCGAGGATGCGGGCTAGGCCCGCATCACTCCATCGCCTCGCGATAGTGCAGCGAAAGCCTCTCCCGCAGCCAGCGGTTTGCCTCGAATTCCGGCTGCGGGATCAGCAGGGCTGAACAGTCGCCGTCCGCTTCGGGGAACTCATCGCAGCGCGCGGGCCATTCCGCCTTGGCGGTGCGCGCGTTGGCCAGCATCTGCGAGGCTGCGCGGCACAGGCCCTCAGCATCATCGGCGCAGCCCATCGCCAGTGACAGATAGGCCGGAAGATCGCGGCGCTGTCCCTGAAGGACCCTGGCCAGAAGCTGGCAGCCTTCGGCGTCGATGAACCGCCCGCCTTCCTTGGTGAAACAAGCCCGGTCCAGATATTCCTGCGCGCGCGCCGGGTCTTTCGCGGGGCCGGTGCCGGTCAGATACATCCAGCCCATGTATTTGCAGCCATAGGGCGCCTCGCCATCGTCCTCGCTGGTTTCGCAGACCTGATCGAAGCGCTGGAAGGCGCGGGCATAGTCACGCAGCTTGCGGTTCATCAGATAAAGCTTGCCCGCCTCATAGCATCCCAGCGGCGCAAGATCGGACGCACAGGACATGTCGAAATGCCCAAGCGCCATGACCAGATCGCCCGCCCGCGCCGCCGTGATCCCACGGCCCCAGCAGGTGTTGACGTTGTTCTGCGCCTCGCAGGGCGGCGAGTCGGATGCGGGAATAAGCGGGTCGATGTCGTAGTTCGGGAACTCTTCATCGTCCGAGGCCTTTTCGCGCCCCAGATCGCGCATCCGTTCCAGCAGGCGGTCAGGGACGCGCTCGATGGTGCCGGGGTCGCAGTGCAGGCGGGTCAGCGCCTTGTCGCCCCGCATGACCTCGATCTGCCCCAGCTTGTGCAGTTCGGACCGGTCCGGCGCGCGGCCGTCGCGAAAGCCGAAGGTCACGCGGTAGCGGTGGTTTCTGTTGGCGAAAATCACCGTCTCGTCGATGGTGATGCCCGCGCCGTCCTTGCGCTGATAGCCCAGATCCATCAGCGGCGCGCGCAGATCCATCTCGGGCGTGCCTTGCGGCGGGCCGAAGCGGTAATGCGCAACCGGCCCTGCCAGACAGATCGAGACCTCTTTGCGCTGCCCCTCGATCCGGCAGGAGGCGACGGGCTCTTCGCCGTCCAGACAGGCGGCGCTGACGCTGGTGCCCAGTCCAAGCGTCAGGGCGATGGCCGCCAGAAACCGCAGCGCCATCAATCCCGCAACCCGCAGCCGACCGTGAATGAGACGATCTGCGGCGAGGAATCATCAGCTGCTTCGCCCGCTGTGGTGAGGCTCAGCGCCTGATCGGGGTCCTTGCGATATTCCCAGCTGCAGAAGCCGAACCCCGTGCCCGAGCATTCCTGCACCTCGGGCATGGTCTTGCGCAGATGCTCGACGTAGCCGCTGACGACGCTTTCCTCGGCATCCGGCGGGTTCGGGGCGGGCTGCCAGCCCTCGGCCAGCAACAGGCGGCGGGCCAGATGGATGGGCAGACCATAGACATTGGGCGCGGTTGCCTTACCGTCGCAGAAACTGTCACGCTCGGCCACGCTGCTGAGGATCAGCAGGTCATTGTCGATGATCCGCAGATCAGCCACCGGCACGGGCAGATAGTCGCCGTCGAAGATCCGGATGCGATTGCCCTCGACCGCATCGACCGAGCCCAGACCAGAGGGGCGCGATGCGTCGGCATAGATCAGCGCCTGCAGCGCGTCGTTCTGAAAGATGCCGATGTTGCCCTGCGTCAGAAGGCACGAGCCGCTGGTGCCCGACGAGGTCTCGCCGACGAAGCTGACCAAAGTCAGGCTGTCATGCGTTTCCTCGCCGGTCACGATCCAGTCTGCACCCGCCACCTTCTGGCCTGCGGGGGTGCGCGGGCTTGTGATGGCCCCGCAGGCGGGCTCATCCGACGCGGCGGCGCTGTTCTTGGGCAGGCTGGTCAGCTTGGAGATCTGGAACCGGCTGATCTGAGAGGCCACGTCCAGCGCCTGTGCCTGTGTCGCCGCTAGGGTCAGGGCCACGAAGGCCAGCGCTGCCTGAAAGCTGCCACGAAGAACCGTCTGCATCCCGTCACCATTTACCCGAACCGATTTTGCGAAGGCTACGCGGCGATCCACCGCCGCGCCAGACGGAACGCGCAGGAAACCGAGGGAAGGCGGCAATCGTTGACCCGTGGCAATCAAGGGGAAGTCGCATGCAAGGACTGTCATTCGAGACCGGAGACAACTGCTGGCGCGTCGCGCGGGCCGAGCAGTTTGCCGTCATTGTCGATGGCAAGGACTACTTCCGCGCTCTGCGCGAGGCGCTGCTGAAGGCGCAGAACAGCGTCATTCTGGTCGGCTGGGATTTCGATTTCGAGATCGACATGCTGCCCGGCGAAAGCGACGCGGACGGGCTTGCGCCTGACGGCTTTCCGAATGCCGTCGGCCCGTTTCTGGACGCGCTGGCCGAACGCAGCCCCGATCTGGACATCTATATCCTGAAATGGAGCGGCGGCACGCTGTTCGCGCCGGGGCAGGTGGTGCAGATCTCGAAGCTGAAGATCCTCTCGCCGGGGCAGGTGCATCTGGCGCTGGACGGCTGCCACCCGATCGGGGCCTGCCACCATCAGAAGATCGTCGTGATCGACGATTCCCTGGCCTTTTGCGGCGGGATCGACGTCACCGACGGGCGGTGGGACACGCATGAGCATCTGCCCGACGATCCGCGCCGGGGGAAGGGCGATGACAGCACGCCGCCCTGGCATGACGTGACGACGGTGCTCTCGGGCCCGGCTGCGGCGGATCTGAGCGATCTTTGCCGCGCCCGCTGGCGGCGCGCGCATGATGCCGATCTGGATGAGGCGTTCACGCCGGGCCAGGATCGCTGGCCGGAGAGCGTCAGCCCCGATTTCCGCGACATCGACATTGCCATCGCCCGGACCGAGCCGCCCGAACACGACCGCGCCATCATTGCCGAGATCGAGCATCTTTATCTGGACAGTATCGCGGCGGCCGAGGACTGCATCTATCTGGAATCGCAATATTTCTGTGCCGACAGCATCTTTCAGGCGATCCGGCAAAGGCTGATGCAGAAGGGCGGCCCCGAGGTGGTCGTGATCAACCCGCAGGAAGCGGATAATTTTGTCGAGGACGCGGCCATGCATGTCACCCGCAGCCGCATGATGCGCGCGCTGCAGGCGGTCGACCATGAGAACCGCTTCCTGATCCTCAATCCCGTGAACCTTGCGGGTGAGCCGATCTATATTCACGCCAAGATGGAGGTGGTGGATGACCGCTTCCTGCGGGTGGGTTCCAGCAATATCGACCGGCGCTCGATGGGGTTCGATACGGAATGCGACATCGGCCTGATTGCGACCGAACCTGCGGACCGCCAGCGGGTGACCCGGATCCGCAACGGTCTGCTGGCCGAGCATCTGGACTGTGCACCCGAAGATCTGGCCCGGATGATCGAGAAAACCGGCAGTGTCATCGCGGCCATCAAGGCCCTGAACCGTCCCGAGGGGCGGGGGCTGAGGCCCATCGAACCCAGGGAAGAGGGGCTCTTGGGCAGGTTCCTGGCCGATACGCGCTTTTTCGACCCGCGCTATCGCCGCAGCGCACAGGCGCGGCTGGGGCTGACATCGCGCCACCTGTTCTGGGGCCTCGCCGCGCTGGGGGCAGGGGCCTATCTCTATTGCCGCGTTCAGCGCGCCCGCAACCCGCAGCGGCGCGGATAACAAGCGGCCTCGCCCCGTGGTTTCATCAAGTAATTGTGCAGATTTGTTTATCTGGGGTCGGGGCATCCGTAAATGACTGAGATCTATTAGTTTTTCAGCGCTGCCCGGACGAATATTCTTCGCGATACGGATTTGAAGGGCGCTTTCAGGGGAACGGGATAGCGGATGAGCGGTTAGTCCCTCGTAATCCAGCGCAAGCTTGGACACTTCGAAAGGAGATCGAAAATGAACTGGGATATTATCCAAGGGAAATGGGATCAACTCAAAGGAAGCGTCAAAGAAAAATGGGGCGACCTGACCGATGACGAGCTGACCCAGATTTCTGGCCAGCAAGACAAACTCGCAGGGAAGTTGCAGGAAAAATATGGCTGGACGAAAGAAAAGGTGGATGACGAAATCAACGGTTTCTTCAAAGACAAAAGCTGATCGCTTTTAATTCGCCTTTTTGACTATCAATGGAGTGATGAAATGAACAAGTTCCTTATTGCCGCTGTTTCGGGTCTGATGATCGCTGGTCCGAGCTTTGCCCAGACCGCCGAAACCACGCCCGAAACCACGCCCGCAGCGCCTGCGGTCGAGCCTGCACCGGCCCCGGCGGCCGATCCTGCCGCCCCCACAGCCGATCCTGCGGCCCCGGCTGCTGATCCGGCGGCACCCGCTGCCTCGACCATGGCCGAGCCTGAAACGGCCATCAAGGTGCCGGAAGGCTATACGATGACCGAGCTGATGACGGTGACCGGCGATGAGCTGAAAGGCGTCGACATTTACGATATGACCGACAGCAAGATTGCTGAAATTGCCGATGTCCAGATCGGGCCGGACAGCAAGGTCAATGGTATCGTGACCGATGTGGGTGGTTTCCTGGGCCTTGGCGAACATCGCATTCTTTTGGCTCCGGATCAGATTTCTGTCTACAAAAATGCCGATAATGACATTCGCGCCTATGTCTCGATGACCAAGGACGAATTGAAGGCGCTTCCGGAATACGAAGAGCCCGCGGCGAATTAAAAGGGCCAGTAGGCGGGGCGGCAGTAAAGGATAGTTGCCGCCCCGTATTTTAATCGGTTTCTTATTCCGAATGGGAATAGGTCCTGTTTAACGAGTATTCATCTTGACGCGGCGCTTCTGAATTCAGAAGCGCCGCGTATTTACAAATTCAGTCGGGTTTTTATTTGATTTTTTGGGGTGGCGACGGTGCCTCTTGGCTGGCAAGATGGGCCTTGGAGTGGCTGAAATGGCGCGACTCGGCGTCTGATCGGCCTATTGAATCAAGGTGATAGGCGGGCGATGGTTTTCAGTATCCGGACAAGTGAAATCTCACGTCGAAAGTGCCGCGCATGGTAAGCCCGACCATCAGCCAGCCGGTCGAAGGTGGCCTGACCCGCGCCGCGATCTTCATCACCCTGACGCTGAACAATGATGATGCCGCGCTGCAGACCTTCCGCGATTTCTGCGCCGATCTTCCCTCGCTGATCCGGGCGGTGGGCTTTCGCAGCGCTGAGGCGGAACTGACCTGCATCCTTGGGATTGGCGCGGATCTGTGGGGCCGTCTGGCTCTGGGCGCGCGCCCGCAGGGCCTGCATGTGTTCGAAGAGATTGCGGGGGTCCATCTGGCCCCCTCGACGCCGGGCGACATCCTGCTGCATATCCGCGCTACGCGGCCCGATTATTGCTTCGAGATGGCGACGCAGATCATGCGCCGTCTGGGCCCCGTCGCCACCGTCGAGGATGAGACGCAGGGCTTCAAATTCTTCGACAACCGCGACCTTCTGGGCTTTGTTGACGGCACCGAAAACCCGAATGGGGTCGAACGCACCGCCGCCGTCCTGATCGGCCCCGAGGATGCCGCGTTTGCCGGCGGTAGCTATGTGATCGTGCAGAAATACATGCATGACCTCGACAAATGGCAGGCCATGACCACCGAAAGCCAAGAGCGCGTGATCGGTCGCCACAAGCTGTCGGACATTGAATTCCCCGACGCCGAGAAGGCCAGCTTTGCCCATAACGTGCTGACCAGCATCAATGACGATCAGGGCAATCAGCTGCAGATCCTGCGCGACAACATGCCCTTCGGCAGCCCCGCCAAGGGCGAGTTCGGCACCTATTTCATCGGCTACGCCTGCGAGCCGGGCCGGATCGAAACCATGCTGCGCAACATGTTCGTGGGCCTGCCGCAGGGCAATTACGACCGGATTCTGGATGTCTCGACCCCGGTGACGGGCGGGCTGTTCTTCATCCCGACGGCGAACATTCTGGACGTGATCGGCGCGGGCGGCACGCTGGAGGCGCAGCCCTCACCACCGCAACCAACCCGACAGGCAGATGCCTCTCTGGGCATCGGATCCTTGAAGCAAGGAGACTGAGATGGACAACCTCTATCGCGAACTGGCCCCCATCACCAACGCCGCCTGGGCGCAGATCGAAGACGAAGCCAGCCGGACCCTGCGCCGCTATATGGGCGCGCGCCATGTGGTCGACCTGCACGGCCCCGAGGGGTTCGAGCTATCGGCCGTCGGCACCGGGCATCTGCACCCGGCAGCCGCGCTGGCCGAAGGGGTCGATTGCCACAAGCGCGAGGTGAACCCTCTTGTCGAGCTGCGCGTGCCCTTCAAGTTGACCCGCGCCGCCATTGACGACGTGGCGCGCGGCTCGAACGACAGCGACTGGCAGCCCTTGAAGGACGCCGCCCGCCAGATCGCGCTGGCCGAGGATCGGCTGGTGTTTCTGGGATATGAGGATGCGGGCATCAAGGGCATCCTGCCGGAAAGCAGCAATGCGCCCGTGGCGCTGCCCGCCGATGTCGCCGATTACCCCGAGGCCGTTGCCGCCGCCGTCAGCGAATTGCGTCTGGCGGGCGTGAACGGCCCCTATGCGCTGGTGCTGGGCACTGCCGCCTTCACCGCCGCCAATGGCGGGGCCGAGGATGGCTATCCCGTCCTCAAACACCTTGAAAAACTGGTCGATGTCCCCGTGGTCTGGAGCCAGGCGTTGCAGGGCGGCGCGGTCGTCACGACGCGGGGCGGCGATTTCGACCTGTGGCTGGGGCAGGATGTGTCGATCGGCTATCTGAGCCATGACGCGGCCTCGGTCACGCTTTACCTGCAAGAGTCGCTGACCTTCCAGATGCAGACCTCGGAAGCGGTGGTGGCCCTGAAGGGCTAGCCCCGCCGCGACCCGTGCCCGGAGGGCGGCAGTCGCCCCCGGGCGAAATCCCACTTTGAATCAAGGCAATGATTGACCGCCGCGCTGGCGGGCTGTCAGAGTGATCCTGGTGTGACCCTTTCGCACCCCGCGACGCTGGCGTCGCCATCTTCAGGACCAGAGGCCAATGGCCTTTGGGGACTTCGTGTTCGCTTTCAGAAAAACAAAGTCAAACAGGGAGAATGTGATGAAGAGATTGCTTGCCTTTACAACCGCTCTGGCGATCCTGCCGCTGGCCGGAACCGCGCAAGAGCTGAACGTCGTCTCATGGGGTGGCGCGGTCGCTGCCGCCCAGATGGAGGCCTGGCACCAGCCCTACATGGCCGAGACGGGGGTGAAGATCAATTCCATCGACGCCGACAACCCCGCCGTGCCGGTCAAGCTGCAGGTCGAGGCCGGGAATGTCACCACCGATATCGCCGATATCGAGCCCTCGGACCTGACGCGGCTTTGCGATGAGGGGCTGCTGGAGGTCCTGCCCATCGACGAATTGCCCGACGGCGCGGACGGCACCAAGGCGCGCGAGGATTTCATCGAGGGCGGGCTTTATGACTGCGGTGTCGGCGTGCTGGTCTATTCGACGATGATCGCCTATCGCTCGGACAAGGCCGAAGGGGTGACCTCGGCCGCCGATTTCTTCGATCTTGAGAAGTTTCCCGGCAAGCGCGGGCTGCGCAAGGGTGCGAAATTCGCGCTGGAGCTGGCGCTGATGGCCGATGGCGTCGCGCCCGCCGATGTCTATGCGACGCTGGCCACGCCCGAGGGCGTCGACCGCGCCTTCGCCAAGCTCGACACGATCAAGCCCAGCGTCGTCTGGTGGGAGGCGGGGGCTCAGCCGCCGCAACTGCTGGCCGATGGCGAGGTGGTGATGACGACCGCCTATAACGGCCGCATCTTCGACGCGGTGATGAATGAGGGCAGCCCGTTCGCGACGCTGTGGGACAACCAGATCCTCGACTTCAACCTGTACGTCATCCCAAAGGGTGCGCCCAACAAGGATGCCGCCTGGGCCTATATGAAATGGATCAGCGAAAGCCAGCGCGAGGCGGATCTGTCGAAGTTCATCAGCTATGGGCCACCGCGCAAGTCGGCGGCAGCACTGGTCGGGCTGTTCAAGGATGGCAAGACCGAGATGGCGGGCAACCTTCCCACCAACCCCGATCACATGAAGACCGCGCTGACCTCGAATGTCGAGTTCTGGGCCGATCATGATGTGGAACTGACCGAGCGGTTCAACACCTGGTTGTCGCAATAGGGCTTTGGGGCGCCCGGGATTTCCGGGCGCTTCCTGCTGAGGGCTAGGCTTTGTCCTCGCTGGCGGCGTGGTCATGGGCGCAAAGTTCGTGATTGCCCAGCACCTCGATCACCCGGCAGTCGGCGATATTGCCGCAGCCGCATTGTTCCAGCATCCGCTCCAGTTCGGCCTCCAGCGCGGTCAGGCGGGCAATGCGCGCCTTGACCGCCGCCAGCTGCCTGCGGGCGATCTGATCGACGGCGGCGCAGGGCTGGTTCGGGGTGTCGGACAGGCCCAGCAGTTCGCGAATGGCCTCAAGCGGAAAGCCAAGGTCGCGGGCGTGGCGGATGAAGGTCAGCCGGTCCAGCGCCTTGCCGGTGTAGAGGCGCTGGTTGCCCTGACTGCGTTCGGGGGGCGGCAGCATGCCGATCTGCTCATAATAGCGGATAGTGGGCACCTTGACCCCCGCCGCCTCGCCAAGTTTTCCGATGGTCAGCATTTTTGCCCCTTGAACCTATAGCTACTAGAGCACTTAGGTTCCTGATTCGACGAAGACAAGGAGCGTTGAAGATGACGGATCAGGCAACCGCGCAGCGGGAATGGAAGGTCACCGGGATGGACTGCGCCGCCTGCACCCGCAAGGTGGTGGGTGCGGTCGAGCGGATGCCCGGCGTCAGCCAGGTCAAGGTCGCGCTGATGGCCGAGCGCCTGACGCTGCATCTGGATACGGGCCAGACCTCGGCCGAGGCGGTCGAGGAGGCGGTGCGGAAGCTGGGCTATGGCATCAGCGCGCAAGGAGGTGTGTCGGCGGTTCCGGACATTGGCCACAAGGACGCCTGCTGCGGCGGGCATCAGCACGATCACGACCATCAAGACACCCCCACGCCCGGCCAGCGCTGGTTTCAGACGGCCAAGGGGCGGTTGGTTATCCTGACCGGCGCGCTGCTGGCGCTTGCCTGGGCCTTTGAGCTGCTGACCTCGGCCAGCGTCGGCTACTGGGCCTTTTTCGCCGCCTGTCTGATCGGCGTCGCCCCCGTCGCCCGCCGCGCCTATGAGGCCGCGCGCCGGGGCCAGCCCTTCACCATCGAAAGCCTGATGACCATTGCCGCCATCGGCGCGCTGTTCATCGGTGCGGCGGAAGAGGCCGCGCTGGTCGTCTTCCTGTTTGCCGTGGGCGAGGTGCTGGAGGGCGTCGCGACCAACAAGGCGCGCGACGGCATTCGCGGGCTGGCGAACCTCGTGCCCAAGACCGCACTGCTGGAAACGGGCGGCACGCTGACCGAGATCGACGCCGCGCGCCTTCAGGTCGGGCAGATCGTCCTTGTCCGCCCCGGCGACCGCATCCCCGCGGATGGAGAGATTGTCGAGGGCATCAGCGGCATCGACGAAAGCCCGGTGACCGGCGAAAGCGTGCCACGCAGCAAGGGCCCGGGCGAGAGTGTCTTCGCAGGCTCGATCAACACCGAGGCCGCCCTGCGGATCACGGTCCAGAAAGAGGCTGCCGACAACACCATCGCGCGCATCATCCGACTGGTCGAAGAGGCCGAAGAGGCCCGCGCCCCGACCGAACGCTTCATCGACCGGTTCAGCCGCTGGTACATGCCGGTCATCGTCCTGATGTCGGCGTTGGTGGTGGTCGTGCCGCCCCTGTTCTTCGGCGGCGAATGGAACACCTGGATCTATCGCGGGCTGGCGCTGCTGCTGATCGGCTGCCCCTGCGCGCTGGTGATCTCGGTCCCGGCGGCGATTGCCTCGGCGCTTTCAGCGGGCGCGCGGCGCGGCCTGCTGATGAAGGGCGGCGCGGTGATCGAGGCGGCGGCGGGCGTCACCCATATCGCCTTCGACAAGACGGGCACGCTGACCCATGGCAAGCCGCGCGTGACGGATGTGGTGCCCGTGGCCGGGGTCATTGAGCAAGAGCTGCTGGCGGTCGCGGCCGGGGTGGAAACCGGTTCCAGCCATCCTTTGGCGCAGGCAATCCTGCAGATCGCCGAGGAGAAGGGCGTGACGCCTCTGCCTGCCCGCGATGCAAGGGCGCTGCCGGGCAAGGGCGCGCAGGCGCTGGTCGGCGACGCGCTGGCCTGGGTGCAGTCGCCGCGCCATGCCGAGGCCCAGCAGGGCATCAGCGCTGAGGCCATCGCCACCGCCACCGCGCTGGAGCGTGAGGGCAAGACCGTTGTCGCCGTCTTCCGTCAGGGCCAGCCGCTTGGCCTTCTGGCCATGCGCGACCAGCCCCGCCCGGATGCGGCCGAGGCGATGCAGCAACTGGCCGATATGGGCATCCGCCGTGTCATGCTGACCGGAGACAACGCCCGCACCGCCGAGGCTGTTGCCACCGGCCTTGGCATGGAGTTCCGCGCCGAGATGCTGCCCGAAGACAAGCTGCTGGCCATTCGCGACATGGCGGGTACGGGGCAGGTGATGATGATCGGCGACGGCATCAACGACGCGCCCGCGCTGAAACAGGCGGGAATCGGGGTGGCGATGGGCTCGGGCACGGATGTCGCGCTCGAGACCGCCGATGCCGCGATCCTGCGCGACCGGGTGACGGATGTGCCCGCGCTGATCCGGCTGTCGCGGGCGACCATGGCCAATATCCGGCAGAACGTGACGCTGGCTTTGGGGCTGAAGGGGGTGTTTCTGGTGACCTCGGTTCTGGGGATCACCGGGCTCTGGATCGCCATTCTGGCCGATACCGGCGCGACCGTGCTGGTCACGCTGAACGCCCTGCGCCTGCTGGCCCATGATCCGACGGCAAAGGGGTAGGCTGGGCCGGGGCCTCCGCCCCGGCTGCCCGATCACAGCTCGCGGATGACGTAATCCTTCAGCGTGGTTTCAACGCATTCCCAGGTGCCCGTGAAGCCATCGCGCATGACGAAACTGTCGCCCGCGCGCACGGTTTGCGGCGCGCCGCCCTCGGGCGTGATGATTGACACGCCCGAGATGATGCGCACGAATTCCCAGCATTCATTGGTGAAATGCCATTTTCCCGGTGTGGTCTGCCAGCGACCGGCGGAAATTCCGCCCTCGGCCACATCGGCTTCCCAGCTGGTGAACTGGGGATTGCCCGAGATGACATTCGCCGCCTCGGGGTGCGAGACTTCGGGCGCGATTCCCTCGGTCGACATATGCACGAATTGTTCCATGATTCTGGCCCTCTGATCTTTGCGGGGCAGAGCTAGCCCGATCCGGGCGCGCCGGTCCAGCGGGTCAAAGCAGGGCGAGTCCTGCCCTTCCGATCCCCGTTCCGGCTGCGTTAGCGTTAACATTCACGAAACCTTTATAAACCGCTTTACAAACAGATTTTCTCGTTCGTAAATCGGTTTACTAAACGGAGGGATGGCTGCGGTGGCGAACCTGAAGCAAGTGGCAGAACGTGCTGGCGTGTCCTCGGCGACCGTCTCGCGCTATCTGAATGGCTCGCTTAGCCTGCCGGAGGCGACCAGCGCCTCGATCGACGCCGCGATTGCCGCGCTGAACTATCGGCCCAATCCCTTTGCCCGCTCGCTCAGCCGGGGTCGGACCGATCTGATCCGCATGGTCGTGCCCGACATCAAGGCGCCGTTCTTTTCCGCGCTGGTCGCGGCGGTCGAAAACGCCGCCTATGCGCGCGAGCAAGAGCTGGCGATCTCGGTCACGCTGAACCGCCCGGGCCGGGAAACGCGCTATCTGGACAGCGTGTCGGACCGTCACGTCGACGGGCTGATCTTTGTCACCAACCACCCGCAGGTCGCGCCGCTGAAGTCCCGCATTGATGCCGCGCGCCGGGTCGTGCTGCTGGACGAGGATGTGCCGGGCGCGGTCGCGCCACGCCTTTTCTGCGACAATGAGGGTGGCGGCTATCTGGCGGGCCGCTATCTGGCCGAGCGCGGCCATCGCTGCGTTGCCGTCATCGGCACCGGGGATGAGATGCATTCGGGGGCCGCGCGCTATGGCGGCTTCATGCGCGCCTTTGACGAGCTGTATGGCACCGACGCGCAGGTGCTGCGCAAGGCCGGCGCCTATACGATCGAGGACGGGCGCCGCCTGTGCGCCGAGGTTCTGGACGCGGGCCCCGGCGTCACCGCGATCTTTGCCATGTCGGACGAACTGGTCATGGGCACGCTGGACGAACTGGCCGCGCGCGGCCTGCGCGTCCCGCAGGACATGTCGATCATCGGCTTCGACGACATTCTGCCGCTGGATTACTTCGCCACGCCCATCACCGCGATCCGCCAGCCGGTCGAGGAACTGGGGCGCATGGCGGTCGAGATTTTGCTGGATACCGATTGGGACGACCCCGCCGCGCGCAGCCGCGTCGAGATCCTGCCGGTCAGGTTGGTCGAACGGAGTTCCGTTGCCTCCGTAGCGCCGCCATCGAAAGCAACGGATCAACAGGAGAAAGTCAGATGAAATTTGCAATGTCCCGGCGGGTGATGCTGGCGATGACCAGCGCGGCAGCCGTGTTCGCGGCCACCGGCGCAATGGCGCAGGACAAGACCTATGCGCTGATCCAGATCAACCAGCAGGCGCTGTTCTTCAACCAGATCAACGAGGGCGCGCAGGCTGCTGCCGATGCGGCTGGCGTGAAACTGGCGATCTTCAACGCCAACAACGATCCGCAGGCGCAGAACTCGGCCATCGAGACCTTCATCCAGCAGAAGGTGGACGGCATCGCCGTCGTCGCCATCGACGTGAACGGCATCATGCCCGCCGTCCAGCAGGCCGCTGATGCAGGCATCCCGGTCGTCGCCATCGACGCGATCCTGCCCGAAGGTCCGCAGAAGGCGCAGATCGGCGTCGACAACACGAAAACCAGCGAAGATTTCGCGAAATTCGTGCTGGAGCAGCACAAGGATCAGGACGTGAAGCTGGGCGAGGTCGTCGCGCTGAACTCGTTCATCCAGAACATCCGCAAGGACGCGTTCAACGCCGCGCTGAAGGACTCGAAGGTCGCCGTCATCGGCGAAGTCGACGGCCAGAACGTGCAGGACGTGGCACTGGGTGCGGCGGAAAACCTGCTGACCGCCAACCCCGATCTGGGCGCGATCTATGCCACGGGTGAGCCTGCCATGGTCGCCGCCGTTGCTGCCGCCGAAAGCCAGGGCCGTCAGGACAGCGTCAAGGTCTATGGCTGGGACCTGACCACCAACGTCATCGACGGCATCGACGCGGGCTTCGTGGGCGGTGTGGTCCAGCAGGACCCCGCCGGCATGGGCAAGGCCGCCATCGAGGCGCTGGCCAAGATCTCGGCCGGTGAAGCAGTCGAGCCGGTGATCTCGGTCCCCGCGACCATCGTGACCAAAGAAAACGTGGACCAGTTCCGCGACATGTTCAAATGAGCGAGACGGCCCAAAGGGGGGGAGCAATCCCCCCCAACTCCGCCACGCCTCTCGTATCGCTGCGCGACATCCGGCTGACGTTCGGATCGCATCAGGCGCTGCGGGGGGTGGATCTTGATGTCATGCCCGGCGAATGTCTGGCCCTTCTGGGCGACAACGCGGCGGGCAAATCGACTCTGTCGAAGGTGATCTCGGGCACCTATATCCCCGACAGCGGCACCATCACCGTGCAGGGCGAAGAGGTCCGTTTCACCGGCCCGAACGATGCCCGCTCGCGCAATATCGAGATGGTGTTCCAGGACCTCGCGCTTTGTGATCACATCGACGTGGTCGGCAACCTGTTCCTGGGCCGAGAGCTGAACAAGGGCCCGTTCCTTGACCAGAAGGCGATGCTGGCGCGCGCGCAGGAGATGCTCGAGGCGCTGGAGATCCGCATTCCCCGCCTGACCGCGCGGGTCGAAAAACTGTCCGGCGGCCAGCGTCAGGCCATCGCGATTGCGCGTGCGGCCTCGTTCCAGCCGAAGGTGCTGATCATGGACGAGCCGACATCGGCGCTGGCCGTGGCCGAGGTCGAGGCGGTGCTGTCGCTGATCAACCGCGTCAAGGCCAAGGGCGTGGGCGTCGTGCTGATCACGCACCGTTTGCAGGACGTGTTCCGCGTCTGCGACCGCGCCGCCATCATGTACGAGGGCACCAAGGTCGCCGAACGCATGATCGCCGACACCAATCTGGAAGAGATCGTCAATCTGATCACCGGGGGGCACTGATGGCCAACTATACCGAACGCGCCAAGCAGAGCCACGCCGTCGAATGGCTGAACGACAATGCACAGGTGCTGTCGATCGCCTTGTTCTTCATCGCCTGCATGGGCTTTTTCTGGGCGCTGACCGATACGTTCATGACGACGGGCAACCTGCTGAACGTCGTGCGTCAGGGCGCGCCCGTGCTGATCGTCGCGGTCGCCATGACCTTCGTCATCATGACGGCGGGGATCGATCTGGCCGTGGGCTCGATCGTTGCGCTGATCAACGCGCTGGCCGCGATCCTGATGGCGAACGGCTTTGACTGGGTCACGACCTCGGTCATGATGCTGGCCGCAGGCGCCGTCGTGGGCCTTGCGCAGGGCTGGTTCATCTCATTTCAGGGGATTGCCGCCTTCATCGTGACGCTGGCGGGCATGTCGATCCTGCGCGGCATCGCGCTTTACATCACCGAGGGCTATTCGATCCCGATCAAGGATCAGGCGGGCTTTTTCTGGCTGGGCCGGGGCACGCTGGCGGGCATTCCGGTTCCCGCAATTCTGGCCGTGCTGGTCGCCATCATCGGTTTCATCATCATGCGCAACACGCGCTATGGCCGTCAGGTTGTGGCCGTCGGCTCGAACCTCGAGGCCGCGCGCCGTGTGGGCATGCCCGCGCGCTGGATCGTCTGCTCGGTCTATATGATGTCGGGGATCGCCTGCGCCATCGCGGGCCTGCTGATCGCCGCGCGTCTGGGCTCGGGCTCGTCGAACGCCGCCGTCGGGTTCGAGATGCAGGTGATCGCCGCCGTGGTTTTGGGGGGCACCTCGCTGATGGGCGGGCGTGGCTCGATCCTGGGGACGGCGCTTGGCGCGCTGACCATCCTGATCATCGGCAACGGGCTGATCCTGATGCATGTCTCGCCGTTCCTGACGCAGATCGTCACCGGGGTCATCATCCTGCTGGCGGTGTGGATGAACACGCGCCTGTTCGGTGCTGGCTTCAAACTGGGCAAGAAGGGCTGATCCATGTCGGAGCTTTCTGAAGCGCATGTGAACTCCGGGCTGGTGATGACGGTGAACGGTCCCGTTCCGTCATCGCAGCTGGGCGTCACCCTGATGCATGAGCATCTGAACAACGACTGTTCCTGCTGGTGGAACCCGCCTGCCGATCCGGCGCGCGAATATCTGGTCGATCACGCGATCACACCCGATATCTATTCCGAGCTGTTGCAGGACCCTTTCGTCAACCGCGCCAATCTGGGCGTGGATGAGCCCGAGGTGGTGGCGAAGGAACTGGGCTATTTCACCCGTCAGGGTGGTCGCACGGTGGTCGATCCGACCTGCCGCGGCATCGGCCGCAACCCCGAGATCCTGCGCCTGATCGCGCGCGATGCCGATGTGAACATCGTCATGGGCGCGGGCTATTATCTGGGGACCTCGCTGCCCGATTACTTCCACGGGCTGAGCGTCGAGGACATCGCGAACCAGATCGTCGAGGAAGCGACCGTCGGCACCGATGGCACGGATGCCAAGATCGGCCTGATCGGAGAGATCGGCGTCGGTTCGGAATTCACGCCCGAGGAAGAGAAATCCCTGCGCGGCGCGGCGCAGGCGCAGGCCCGCACCGGGCTGCCGCTGATGGTGCACCTGCCTGCGTGGTTCCGGCTGGCCCATAAGGTGCTGGACATCTGCGAGGCCGAGGGTGCTGACCTGAGGCACACGGTCCTGTGCCACATGAACCCCTCATGGGCGGACCGCACCTATCAGCATGAACTGGCCGCGCGCGGCGCGTTCATCGAATATGACATGATCGGCAACCTTTTCTATTACGCCGATCAGGACGTCGACTGCCCTGCGGATGCCGATTGCGCCCGCGCCATTCAGGGCCTGATCGAAGCGGGTTACAGCCGTCAGATCCTGCTGAGCCACGATGTCTTTCTGAAGTGCATGCTGCGCCATTATGGCGGCAACGGCTATGGCTTCGTCAACGCCCACTTCCTGCCGCGCCTGAAGCGGCTGGGTCTCGACCCTGCGCTGGTCGACAGCCTCATGGTGGTGAACCCGCGCCGCGTCTTTGACGCGCGCTTCGCCGCCCAAGAAAACTGAAAGGAAATACCATGACTAAAAAGGTTCTGCTCGTCGGCGAAAGCTGGGTGTCCTCCTCGACCCATTTCAAGGGCTTCGACCAGTTCGGTTCCGTGACCTTCCACACCGGCTGCCAGCCGCTGATCGATGCGATGAAGGGCACCGATTACGAAGTGACCCATATGCCCGCGCATGAGGCGCAGGACGGGTTCCCCTTCGATCTGGAAGGCATCCGGAAATATGACATCATCATCATCTCGGACATCGGCTCGTCCAGCTTCCTGCTGCCGACCCGCGTCTGGATCCACAGCCAGACCGCGCCGAACCGGCTGCGCCTCTTGAAGCAATGGGTCGAAGAGGGCGGCAAGCTGGTCATGGCGGGCGGCTATTTCTCGTTCCAGGGCATCGACGGCAAGGCGCGCTGGCGCAACACCCCGGTCGAGGACGTGCTGCCGGTCAAGTGCCACCCCTGGGATGACCGCATCGAGATCCCCGAGGGCGCGACCGCCGATCTGGTCCAGCCGTCGCACCCGATCCTGAAGGACATGCCCGCCGAATGGCCGCCGGTCCTGGGCGTCAACGAGGTCATGCTGAAAGACGGGGCCGAGCTGATCGCCCGCCTGCCCGAGGATCAGGGCGGCCATCCGCTGCTGGTGACGGGCAAATTCGGCAAGGGCCGTTCGGTCGTCTGGACCTCGGACATGTCGCCGCATTGGCTGTCGCCCGCGTTTTGCGCCTGGGAAGGCTATCGCCAGCTGTGGCTGAACATGTTCGCCTGGCTGGAAGCCAACGATTGATGACAGCGGGGTGCGCCACTGGCGCACCTATGCCGCTGCGAAGGCGGCCCCGAATTCTGCGACGGATGGAAAGGCGCTCTGCGTGCCAAGACGCGAGACACATATCCCCGCCGCCCATGAGGCGAGATCGAGGTCAGAGGCCTCGGGCTGGCGCGACCCGCGCCGGATCATCGCCGCGACCAGCGCCGCAAGGAAGCAATCGCCCGCGCCGGTCGGGTCCAGCGCGGTAACCTCGCGACCCTTGGCTGTCAGTCTCGGAGCGCCGTCCTGCCAGACCTCGGCCCCTTTAGGGCCCAGCGTCCTGACCAGCGCCTTGCCCGCCGACAGATGCGCCGCGCCGCCGAACTCCTCAGCCTCGCCTTCGTTGACGACCAGCAGATCGCAGGCGGCCAGCATCGCGGGCGTGCAGCCTGCGGCGGGCGAGGGGTTCAGGATGCGCCAGATGCCGCGCCGCCCGGCCTCGGTCAGCGCGGCCAGCGAGGTTTCGGCCAGCAGGTTGCCCTGCAGGACCAGCGCGTCCCCCGCGCCATATGCGGCCAGCGCCGCCACCGCTTCCTCCGCCGTGATCGAGCGCGCGCAATCCTGCGTCGTGACGATGGTATTCTCGCGGTTCCGGTCGCGCAGGATCACCGAAAAATCGCTGGGCAGATCGCGCGGGATCAGCGCGGCCTCCAGCACCTCCTCTGCAATCCCGGCACGCAGCCTTGCGCCGCGCAGATCCTGGCCAATCGTCGCGATCAGCCGCACCGGCGCGACCCCGGCCAGCGCCCGGGCCAGCGCAATCGCCTGGTTCGTGCCCTTGCCGCCAACCCCCTCCGACAGCGCCGATCCGGGGATCGAGGCGCCGGGCGGAGGAAACGCCTCGACCGCCAGGGTTTCATCCAATGCGATGTTTCCAATCACCACGACTTGCGTCATGAACCTCACTCCGAAAACTTCCAAGAAGGGCAGAGAATGCAACTGATTTCCGACCGTCCCGCCAATGCGATAAGCGACATCTTCGGGCGCGACAAGGCGCTGATCGGCATGATCCACTGCCCCGCGTTTCCGGGCGCGCCGCGCTATCGCGGAGAGCCGCTGACCCAGATCTATGACACCTGTCTGCGCGATGCCGAGGCGCTGATCTCGAACGGCATGCACGGGCTGATGATCGAGAACCACGGCGACATCCCCTTCCTCAAACCCGAGGACATCACCTGCGAAACCGCCGCCTTCATGGCCGTGGTGACCGACCGCATCCGGCAGGAATTCGACGTGCCGCTGGGCATCAGCGTGCTGGCGAACGCGCCGATCCCGGCGATCTCGATTGCGGCTGCGGGCGGCGCAAGCTTCATCCGCGTCAACGAATGGGCGAACGCCTATGTCGCGAATGAAGGTTTCATGGAAGGCCGTGCCGGCGAGGCGCTGCGCTTCCGCGCCCGGCTGCGTCAGGACCAGATCAAGGTCTTCGCGGACAGCCACGTCAAGCATGGCGCCCATGCCATCGTCGCCGACCGCACCATCGAGGAACTGACCCGCGACCTCGCGTTCTTCGACGCCGATGCCGTCATCGCGACCGGCCAGCGCACCGGTGACGCAGCGAACCCCGATGAGATCCGCACCATCCGCGACGCCACGCATCTGGCCCTGCTGGTCGGCTCGGGCGTGAGCGAGGCGAATGTCGAGCTGATCCTGTCGCTGACCAATGGCGTTATCGTCGCCTCCTCGCTGAAAGAGGGCGGGGTCTGGTGGAACCCGGTCGATCCGGCGCGGGTGAAAAGCTTCGTCAAGGTCGCCTCGCGCGCGCTGGAGGGCTGATCATGGCAGAGGTCCAGGACGAACTCGGCTTTCTGGCGGATGCACATGATCGCTTCTGCGCGATCCGCCGAAAGTTTCACGAGCGGCCCGAGATCGGGTTCGAAGAGGACTGGACCTCGCAGGAACTGGCCGGACATCTGGCGGCGCTTGGCTGCACGATCTCTCGCAAGATCGGCGGCACCGGCTTTGTCGCGACGCTTCCGGGCGGGACGGGCAGGGCGGTTGCGCTGCGCACTGACATGGATGCGTTGCCGCAAAGCGAGAAAAGCGGGCTGCCCTATGCCTCGACAACGGCGGGCCGGATGCATGCCTGCGGCCACGACGGGCATATGACCCTGCTTCTGGCGACGGCAGAGCTGCTGTCGCGCAGCGGGTCGCTGCCGGGGCCCGTCCATTTCATCTGCCAGCCCGCCGAGGAGATTGGGTGCGGCGCGGATGCGATGATTGCGGACGGGCTGTTCGACCTGATCGACCCGGCGCTGACCTTCGGCTTTCACAACTGGCCCGAATTGCCGGTGGGTACCATCTCGGCCCGGCCCGGCGCGATCATGGCGGCCTATCGCAAGATCGCCTTCACGCTGGACGGCAAGGGCGGCCATGCCGCGCTGCCGCAGCTTTCCGACGACATGTATGGCGCGCTGGCCGCGCTGATCACCCGCATGAACGCCCGCATGCGGGCCGAGCTTCCCGGCACCGCCTTTGCCTTCACCCAGAACATCGGCGGCAGCGCGGCGAACATCATTCCCGGCCATCTGGGGGCCTCCGCCTCGTTCCGCTATGTCGAGCCGGAGCATGGCGAGATTGCTGCCGGCATCGCCAGCGAGGTGGCCGATGAGATCGCCGCGGCCTTCGGCCTCCGCGCCACGGCTGAGGTGACGCGGGTTTTCAACCTGACGCGCAACGCCGCTGATGCGGTCGAACTGGTGGCCTCGGTGACGCAGGCGGCCGAGCGCGGGCTGGCCTGGCAGGACGCCCGCGCCGCCTCGATGGTGGCCGAAGATTTCGGCTCGATGATCGAGGACCGTCCCGGCTGCTACTTCTGGATCGGCGCGGGCATGCAGTCAGGCGCGCTCCACAACGACCGCTTCGACTTCAACGAGGATCTGCTACTGACCGCCCCTCAGCTGCTGGCCGATGTCCTGCGCCGCGCGCTGAGCTAAGCGCGTCACAGCATCGGCTCGACCCGATAGAGCACTTCGTAGTCGCCCGCCTTCTCGACGCTCATCTGCATGAGGTCGTCGGTGCCGTTGCTGAGCAGCACCTTGCCCGTACAGACGATCCGTTCATCGGTCTTCGAGACCTGCTTGGCGTTCTTTACGTCAAGGATCTTGAAGCGACCGCCAAAGATATTCTGCAGGCTCTCTCCCTTCACCAGTTCCGAGACGCGGTCGCAGTCGTATTTCGCAATATCCGTCTCGGCAAAGAAGCTTTTCAGCGGCGAGGACGCCAGCAGATCGGCCATGAAGGCCTTGCCGTCTTCGCTGACAAACAGCCACAGCATGCCAAGCGCAAGCGCGATGCGCAGGACCCATCCGCCCGCCGAACCTTTGGCCTTTGGCGGAGGCTCAACGATCTGCACGCGCGTCCGCTCTGTCTTCGGCGGGGCGACGTAGTAATGCTGCGCGGGTTTGGGCTGGGGCGGAGACGGTGCCGCATGTTCGCCCATCGCATAGACCTTGGGGGCAGGGGCGGCGATACGACCCTCGGCCTTCATTTGGGCCAGATGCGCGTCCACCCCGTCGAATATCGCGGCAATAATCGATCCGCCTTCGCCCCAATCCGACAACTGCCCGGATGAGGTTTCAATCTTCAGCTCCGAGGTCGGTCCGATTTCCCCCATGCGCAAAGTGATTCGCTGGCCGAACGATTTCATCGAAACCTTGCTTGCCGCCTCGATCTCCAGTGTCGAAGGGTTCTCGGACTGAATTTTCAGCCCCTGATCGCGAATGCTGCGTTGCGCGGCCTCAAATAGCGCTCCAGCGGGTATGTCGTTGAAATTTCTGGTTTCACTGGTCATCGAAGGGTCCCGGATCGTTCAGGAATAGAGCTTTTTCATTCACGGTTTATTGGTGTTTTTGGCTTAAACCGATCTGGGACCATTGATGAAACGCAAGAGGTTTAAATTCCCTTAATTTCCGAATGGTAATATCCCACCGCGCAAATATTGCCGTGTGGTATTTAAAGTCTCTTTGGCGCGATTTGCCGCTTGTGATGATTCTTCTCTGGCCGATATCCGCTCACCTTTTGCGGGTATAGACGCAGCGTTCTAGACTCATCGGTTCGAAAGTGGTTTTCGTGCCGTCATCACAACGAATGCTGCCCTGCGGCATGTCCGCAACAGCGTTCGACGGGTGATTTGCGGGCCGGACTGAAACAACGAGGAAATGAATGCCTACTGAGAATAATGACCAAATCCGCGGCCCGTTCGGTGGGCGCACCATCAATGCGCTCGGTGGCGACGACCACATCTATTGGGGCGGCAATGACGGCAGTGCCGTTCTCTATGCCGGAGAAAACAACGAGCGGTTCGACCCGAACCCCTACAGCCCGGGCAACCCCGGTGGTGACCGGCTGTTTCTGACCGGAAATCAGGGCGCAAAGGTCTGGTTCGGCTCGACCGAAGAGGGCACGGTTACGATCGGGAATGCGGTCCTGAAGTTCTTCGGTGTCGAGCGGCTTTTTGGCACGAGCGGTGATGACCACATCAATGCCGGCAACGCGATCCTTGCCCCCGCCCACGGTGGGACGCCCACGCACGGGATGTCCATTTACGCGGGCGGCGGCCAGGATCGGATCTTCGGTTCCCGTTTCAACGACATCATTGATGGCGGAAACGGCAATGATACGATCTGGGCGGGAGACGGTGACGATTTCATCCAGTCGAGCCCTGGCCATGACTACATCCACGGTGGCGCAGGCGACGAGAACATTCGCTGGGGCCTTGGCGACTACATTCCGCCGGGGAACGACACCATCTCGGGCGGTGCAGGCAGCGATCTGATCAACATCTGGGTCGTGAACTCGGATGAGCGGACCGGCGCGCGCGTGTACTACAACACCGCAGAAAGCGGTTATGCGATCTCGACCATGGGGGGCGTGCGCAACACGCTGCGCTTCTTCGAGATGGAGCAAGGCTGGACCCATCGCGCGAATGACACTGTCGATGGATCTGGCGCCAGCATTGGCGCGGATCGCATCGGGATCAACTTCAACACGCGTTGGGGCAATGATATCCTGATCGGAACCTCCGGCAATGACACGTTGGAAGGTGGCGAGGGGCGCGACACCATCACCGGCGGTCGCGGCAATGACATCATCTCGGCCAATGGCGAGTCGTATAATCCTCGCGCACCCGGCGACGGCGAGGTCGATACGCTGCGGTTTCAGCCCGGCCATGGCTCGGATACGGTTATCGGCTTCGATACCGGCATCGACATTCTCGACGTCGGAGGGCGGGACTACTCTGCAACCGAGCGGGCCGACGGCACGTTGCTGAATTTCGGCAATGGCGACCAGATCCTGCTGAGCTACGTCTTCGACTTCATCTGAGCGTAATAACTACGCGAGCCCGCCAATGGCGGGCTTGCGCCCTGCTATCGACAAGAGCGCGCGCTACTGGCTTCCCTATTGGTGTCGATCCTCCATTTCCTCAACATGGGGCGGGATCACATCGGCCTGGGTCGTGGCCTCGTGGGTGACGATCAGATGAGGCTCATTGCCGTTAATGATTTGAAAATAATATATAATAATCTTGATGTGTTGGTCGCGAGTTGCCAAGACGCGCGTCGGGATCGGTCATAGAGATCTGACCATCAGGCACACCATGCAGAGCCTTTTCCATCGCGAGAGACCGTTCGATCTCGCGCCGGATGCCATATTATCTACCGGTCGGAGGGGCGGTATGTTCTGCGCGAGGCTCATCTGCTTCTTGGCGATCGGAGCTTAAACCACGGGAAGTACACGCTGCATATGAAAAGTATCACTCAACCAAGGGTGTCGCGCGCCATTCCGGGATTGCCTAGCAGACGGCCCAGAAAATTCTTGACGAAGCTGAGGTCAGACAGCCGCCCTCCTCTAACGAAGACGATACGGATGAGCGCGAGTGAGCGCTGGCGGCCCTGAGCTGCCGGTCGACCTAGCCAGATGCCGCACTGCTGCATTCCCGAAAGCTGCCTGTCGGGGAGCAACGCCGCAAAACACCTGGTGAACGTGGTAACGATGCTGACATTGTTGCCGTTCGCCGAGCGCGCATTGAATAGCCCCATGTTTCGTGGACGCCTTCTTCGCTAATTTTGAGGCAAGGAGGCCATGATGGGCACAGGCAATTTTACTGACGAGTTCAAGCGCGATGCGGTCGCGCAGATCACGGAGCGGGGCTACCCGGCCAAGGAGGTTTCGGAGCGGCTCGGGGTGAGCACGCATTCGCTCTATGCCTGGAGGCGCAAGTTCGCGAAGGCGGTGTCGGGTGACACGGAGAAGGATGCCGAGATCCGGCGGCTGAAGCGGGAGCTGGCGCGGGTCTCCGAGGAGCGCGACATCCTAAAAAAGGCCACCGCGTATTTCGCCAGGGATGCAAAGTGAGATACGCGTTCGT
>NZ_VLKU01000007.1 GCF_007830335.1 Paracoccus sulfuroxidans
ACGAACGCGTATCTCACTTTGCATCCCTGGCGAAATACGCGGTGGCCTTTTTTAGGATGTCGCGCTCCTCGGAGACCCGCGCCAGCTCCCGCTTCAGCCGCCGGATCTCGGCATCCTTCTCCGTGTCACCCGACACCGCCTTCGCGAACTTGCGCCTCCAGGCATAGAGCGAATGCGTGCTCACCCCGAGCCGCTCCGAAACCTCCTTGGCCGGGTAGCCCCGCTCCGTGATCTGCGCGACCGCATCGCGCTTGAACTCGTCAGTAAAATTGCCTGTGCCCATCATGGCCTCCTTGCCTCAAAATTAGCGAAGAAGGCGTCCACGAAACATGGGGCTATTCAAACCACCCGAAGCTCGGATCGACCGTCATGACCTCATCACGCCTGATCGCCATCGATCGCGCCGCAAAATGGGCAAGAACCGTGAGCCGCTGGTATCGACTCGGACGCCCGTTTCAAGTGGTCGAGCGCGATCTGATCGAAGCATCCAACCGATCCGGTCTCATCATTCATTCCGCCGCGTTCGATTTCGGTCCCTTCATCCCGATCAATGATCCTAAGAAACTCGACCGGCTCCTCGCAGATTATATCCGGCTCATCGGCAAGATTGGCCTAGACCAGCGCTCTCAAACAGGACGGATCGACATCTGAACAGTTGAGATTGCGTCTGAGCGCTCGACAATATCGACAGCAGTCAGCTCATGGCGCAATCTACATCCATCCATTTCGAACCGCATTTGGCGCACATATTTTCTTGCGCCAGTTGGGCATGTTCGCCGAAAGAGCTCTGGAGGGTACCGCATGGCAAAGTCGTCATTGACGGAGCGGCTCGCCCGGAAGGGACGCGTTCAGACTATCCCTCGCGTATCCTCCGGCAATCCTGAGGTGGTTGTATTGAAGGCGTCCAGTAGTTCCCCGGATGTCGTCGCCGCAACCCTCGCGCTAGTAAGGCGCGGCACTTCGATGCTCAAAGCGAAGCGCGCGGTCGAAATGGCACTGGCACTTGGCAGCGCAGTGATTGATTTGCCGATGGTCGAAGACAAGAACATCCTTTCAGACGAACTTGGAGCAGCAGGGATCGCCGACGGCTATGAAGCACTGACCTTTGAGGCCGCGCATCCAGGTCTGGCCACGCGACGATGTCGAGCGCTTCTCGGACCTGCTCGGCCGCTTTGTTGAGGGGTTGGAGGCAAGCACCCGCGCTGGCAGCGAGTGAACAGGGGCGGGTACGATGGGCGTTGACCGGCAAGGTCGGATTGGCGTGGTCGAACGCCGAGCCTTTCAGAGCAAATACCTCCCGGTGCTTGAGGATGTTCGGCTCAGTCTCAGACCCCAAACGCTTCCGTTGATCCACAGCGTCTATGTCTATGGCAGCGTTGCCGGCGGTCGTGCTGTCGTCGGGCGTTCCGATCTGGACCTCACGCTCGTTCTCAGCGGTCCGCCATCAGATCTGGACCGGAGCGCCATCGAAGGCATCAGGACGAAACTCGAGGCCGCGCATCCGATTGTCACCAAGGTCGATTTCGATATCGGCCTGTTGCAGGACGTGCTGTCCGACAAGGTCGGGCTGGCCTGGCGGTACTGGCTCAAACATCATTGCCGTTGCATTGCAGGCCAGGATCTGGCCGAGGACATCCCGCTGTTTCGCCCGTCCCGCGCGCTTGCTATGGCAGTGAATGGTGATTTTGCTGAGGTTCTCCAGCGCTACCATGACGCTCTCACGCGCCCGCAGACCGAAGCCGCCTCCCGCCGCCTCGTCAGGGAGGCGTCGCGCAAGCTGATCCGCTCCACCAATCTGCTGCGGACGGAAACAGACACAGATTGGCCGGAAACGCTTGAGGACTATCTCACTAGGTTCCAGCGCCTCTATCCCACGCAGGGAGGTGAGTTGCGGTATTTCTACGATCAGGCGCTTACGCCGGATGCATCCGCTGATAGCTTTGCCCTGCGATTGCAGCTGTTTTCCGGTTGGCTGGCCCGCGCCGCGCTGAAATGCGCCGGGTAGTTCGTCCCGCCAGCCGACTAGGCCCCCGTATCCCGCGCCGCGATCGCCAGCCCGTCCGCCACCGCCGTGAACACCTCGCTGAACGAGTGGACCGCGTGGGGAAACTGTTCCTTCATGGTCTGCGAGACCATCGACATCAGGCTGGAGCCTCCGACATAGACCACATTCTCGACGCGCGCGGCCTCCAGATTGGCAAGCTTCAGCGTCTCGCGCGCGCCCTCTGCCAGCGCGTCGGCGTGGCGGGCAAGACTGTCGGCGAGCGCCTCCGCTGACAGGGGAACGGCCAGCCCCCGCTCGATCTCGGCCAGCGAGATGGACGCCATCTCCTCGCCGCCATTGGCCGCGATCTTGCCGCGTTCGACGGCGAAGCTCAGATCGTGGCCAAGCTCATCCTCCAGCACTTTCGCGAGGCGCGCCAGCTTTTCCGGCTCATGGGCCAGCCGCGCCATCTCGGCCGCGAGCCTGCGGTTCTGCGGCGTATAGAGGAACGAAATCTTCTCCCATGTCGCCAGATCGTTGAAGATGGCATTCGGCGCGGGCGAACTGCCCGGCCCCATGGCTTTGCGCAACTCGGTTCCCTTGCCCAGATGCGGCATCACCCGGTCGATGCTGATCGAGCGGTCGAAATCCGTTCCGCCGATGCGGACACCGTGATTGGCAAGGATGGTGATCCCGTCGCGCCCCGACTGGAACAACGAAAAGTCGGACGTCCCGCCGCCCACATCGACAATGAGGCCGATTGAGCCCGGCTGCTCCAGCGCACCGCTGGCGATGGCGGCGGCCTGCGGTTCGGGCATGAACTCGACCTCGCGAAAGCCCGCCGCAAGGTAACAGGCGCGCAGATCCGCTTCGGCTGCGTCTTCGCGGGGATCGCCCGTGCCGTGAAACACCACCGGCCGCCCCGAGAGGACGCGGTCAAAGCTCACCCCCGCCTCGGCCTCGGCCCGCGCCTTCACCTCGGCCAGAAAGCGCGAGATGATGTCGACGAAGGTCACCCGCTCATTCAGGATCTGCCGGTGCTCATGCATGAGGCCGGTGCCCAGAACGCGCTTGAGCGCGCGCATGAAACGCCCCTCGACGCCGTCAAGCAGGGCCTGATTGGCAGGCTCGCCGATCAGCATCCGGCGCGCGTCATAGTCAAAGAAGAAGGTCGTCGGGATCGTGGTCTGCCCGGGCGCAAACGGGATAAGGCGCGGCCGGTCATCGCAAAGGTAGCCCGCCGCCGTGTTCGACGTGCCAAAGTCGACCCCAAGCCGAAGTGATCTTCGTGCCATGCTGATGTTCCTTCTGCGCCGCAAGGGCAGCGTCAGTAGAGGGCGGGGGGAAGGCTGTCAAGCGGGCGGCCTTCCTTGCGATGGCCAGCGATCACGCCGGTTCCCGCGCGCCCGGCACCTCTTCCACTTCCGGCTCGGGCATTGCGCCCACAGGCGGCATGGCGATGCGGATGCCACGCTCTCGCAGCGTGCGGTCGATGGCGCAGAAGACCTCGTTGCGGCAATCCGCCTCGCGGTCATGGCGGGGGACCCAGTACTTCACCCGATAGGTGATCCCCTGCGGGCTGTAGCGCAGCACGTGGATCTCGGACTTGCGATCCGCGATCAGCGAGCGGACGCCGCGCAGCGCCAGCTTCATCAGGTTGCGCGCATCAGTGACCGGGATCTCGGCCGGAAGGGTCATCTCGATCGAGTCGCGATATTCCGCACGCGGGGCGCTGAAATTGGTGATCTTCTGGCGAGAGATCTGGCTGTTGGGCAGGATCACATAGGTGCTGTCCTGCGTCACCAGCCGCGAGGTGCGCCAGCCGATCTCGACCACACGGCCACGGCCCAGGGTCTCGATCTGGATCCAGTCTGCGATGCGAAACGGCGCCTCGATGCTGAGCGCGAGGCCCGAGAAGACGTCGGCCACCACGTTGCGGATGGCAAAGCCCAGCACCGCCAGCACCAGCCCCGATCCGGTCAGAAGGCCCGACAGGTCATCGCGCAGAAACAGCGACAGGCTGACGATGGCGACCAGCGTGTAAACGACCGCGCTGATCACATCCAGCACCACCTTCGGCACCGGGCGGTGGCCCTTGTTGCGAAGCTGCAGCCGCTGCCGCAGGATCAGCATGGTCAGCCTTGCGCCCGCAAACAGCGCAAGCGAGCTTGCCACCTGCCGGATCAGGTCGACGGTCAGGACAGCCTGCAGCCGCTCTCCCATCAGCGCGTGCAGGGGCACGGCCAGTGCGGCGATCAGAAGGAAGGCCGTCAACGCCAGACTGGCCGGGATCAGCACGCGCCATCTGGTGCGGAATGCAGTGTTGGTCATGAATGCGCCTCCGACAGAGCGGCATATCATCCCTGCCGCTCTGGTATCAATGATGCGGAGGCGGGCGGCGACCTCAGCCGTGGCTTTCCTTGGTGACGGCAGCGATCTCGGGGCGCGGCTCGGCAACCTCGACCGGGCGGCCCGAGCGGCGGATCAGCCAGGCCGCGCCCAGCAGATCGGGAATGCCGACCAGCGCCCGGGCGAGGTTCGAGTATTTGGACCGACCTCCATGGCGCGCGCGATGGGTGACGGGCACGGTCTCGACCTGCCAGCCTTCGCGCAGCATCATCGCTGGCATGAACCGGTGGATGTGGTCGAAGAACGGCAGCTCCAGATAGGCGTCGCGGCGAAACGCCTTCAGCCCGCAGCCCGAGTCGCGCACGCCGTCGCGCAGCAACCAGCCGCGCAATCCGTTCGCGAAACGCGAGGCCCATTTCTTGGCCCGCGTGTCCTGCCGCCCGACGCGCTGCCCCTGCACCAGCCCCAGACGGCCGCTGACATCGGCCTCAAGCGGGGCCAGCAGAAGCGGGATCTGGTCGGGCGGGTTCTGGCCATCCCCGTCCAGCGTGGCGATCAGCGGCGCACGGGCCAGCCGGACCCCGGTGCGCACTGCCGTCGATTGCCCGCGCGATTGCAGCTGGCGGTGATGGCGCAGGCGGGGATTGCGCAGGCTCAGCGTGTGCAGCAGCCGGTCGGTCCCGTCCTGCGAGCCATCGTCGATCACGATGATCTCGTAATCCTTGCCGGTCAGGGCGGCGGCCACCTCATCGACAAGGGGGGCGATTGCGACAACCTCGTCGCGCGCGGGGATGACGACGGTGATGCTGGGTCGAGCGGTCATTGCGAGGTTCCTTCCGAAGTTGGGTCGTTGAGGTCGGCCGCCGACCAGATCCCGTAATCGCTGTTGCGAAACAGCACCGTGTCGCGCGGCGGCAGGGGCAGGTTGGCCTCGTCGGTGGGACCGACGATCAGGCCTTTGGGGTGCGATTTCGCCCAGTCGCGCACGGCCTCTGCGTCGGCCAGTTCGTCAACGGGCGCGGTCAGGCGGGCGGCGAAATTGAACTGGGCGTGATAGGGCTCGCCCGTGAAGGCGAGGCCGTCTTGCGGGTTCCGGCCCATGATCCCGGCGACGGGATGGGCGTTGTAGATCTGCGCCGTGTCGGTGGTGCCGATCAGCAGGTTCACGGCCAGCAACAGACCCAGAGACAGGATCGTCGCCGCCACCGCGCCGCTTTGGCGCAGGGCCAGCCAGCCCGTCGCCAGCAAAAGCAGGGCGAAGGCCACGAACATGCTTTTGGGCGTGACCAGCGTCGCTGCCCGGTGCAGCGGGACCAGACCCAGCACCACCGCGATGGCAAATGCGGCCAGCAGGGCCAGAAGGATCGCCGCAGGCCACAGCCGATCGCCCCGTTGCGGTGCGAGGCAGGCGGCCAGCAGCGCGAAGGCGGGAAGCTCGGGCACCAGATAATGCAGCTGTTTTCCGCTGGTCAGGCTGAAGAGAACAAAGGCCGAGGCCACCCAGATCAGGCACAGCCGCAGCCCGCGATCACCGCGCAGGCGCGGCAGATTGCGCCACAGCCCCACCGACCAGAACAGCGGGAATGCCAGCGCAGGCAGCAGCGCCAGATAGAACCACCATGGCCGCGCATGCGCGAAAGACCCTGCCAGCCGCCCCGCGCTTTGATGCCACAGGATCGCCTCGCGATATTCGGGGCCGCCCAGAATGCTGGCCGGAAGCAGCCACAGCGCAACGAACAGCAGCGCCACAGCCACGCCAAAGATCAGCCGCTTCGGCAGCGCCGACCACGGCATCGGCGTGGACGACCAGATCGGCAGCAGGATCGCGACGGGCAGAAGGTGGAACAGGATCACCGGCCCCTTGGTGATGACCCCCAGCGCGATGGCCGTGCCAAAGCCGACCCATGGCGCCAGCGAGGCCTCGGCCCGGCCCGCACGCTCCAGCGCGATCAGCCCCAGCAGGGTCGCGACGGCCAGCGGCACGTCAAACATCGTCAGGCTGGCCGACAGGGCAAAGACCACCAGCCCGACCAGCCCCAGCGCAGCCTTGCCGCCGATCTGCGGCTCCTCGGGCCACAGCCTGCGGGCCAGCACGGCAGTCAGCCAGATGGCCGCGCAGCCGAACAGCGGGCCCACCAGCCGGGCCGTGAACTCACTGACGCCGGTCAGTAGCCAGATCAGGTTGATCATCCAGAACAGCAGCGGCGGCTTGTCGCTGTAAAGCGCGAAATTCTTGGTCGGCACCAGCCAGTTGCCCGAGAGATGCATCTCCCACGCGACATCCAGATAGCGGGTCTCATCAATCGGAAACAGCGGCCTCAGCCAGAGGCCAAGAACCGCGAGGGCCAGAAAGCCGGCCATCGCAACCGCAACGGGATAACGCAGGCTCATGTGTGCTGGACCTGCTTTTCCTGCCGTCCGATCAGGGCCAGATTGCGCAGATAGATGATCAGCCCGGTCACCTGCCCGACCGCGAAAACCGGGTCATGGCGCTGGACGGCATAGATCAGAAGCGTGGCGCCTCCGGCCAGGCTCAGCCACCAGAAGGCGGTGGGAACGACGCTGCGCCGCGCCTTCTCGCTGGCGATCCATTGGACAAGAAAGCGCGAGGTGAACAGCAACTGCCCCGCAAAGCCGATGGCCAGCCATAAAGAATTAGGGATATGCATGTCTTGTCCTTGTGCCAAAGCTTCTGAGCCCGCCCGATGATTCAGACCTATCTGCCCCCAACCTTGCCGTTTGCTTACGAAGCCCCGCGATGAGACTGCTGGCCATCGAGGATGAGCCTGATCTTGCCGAGGTGATCGCGGATTACCTCGGCAGCGCCGGGCATGCCGTCGATCTGGCGCTGAACGCGGATGAGGCAGAGGCGGCGCTGGCCGCCGCCCAATACGACCTTGTTTTGCTGGATCTTCAGCTGCCCGACGGCGACGGGCTGCGCCTTCTGAAGCAGCTGCGTCAGGCGGGCGACCGCACGCCTGTGATGATCGTGACGGCCCGCGACCGCATCACCGAACGCATTGCGGGCTTTGAAGCGGGGGCCGACGACTATCTGGTCAAACCCTATGATCTGGATGAAATGCACGCCCGCATCCTGGCCATCCTGCGCCGCGCCTCGGGCGGGGCCGAGGTCGAGCGGACCTTCGGCCGCCTGACGATCTGGCCCGACCGGCGGCAGGTGCAGCTGGAGGGCAAGCCCGTGCATCTGACCCTGCGCGAATGGGCGCTGCTGGAACGCCTCAGCCGCAGGCCCGACGTCACCGTCAGCCGCGAGCAGATGGAGGAGGCGCTTTACGGCTTCAATGATGAGATCGAAAGCAACGCCATCGAGGCGCATATCAGCCGCCTGCGCAGCAAGCTGGGCCGCGGCACCATCGTGACCGAGCGCGGCTTCGGCTATCGCATGGGCAGCGCGTGATGGCCCGTCCGCTCAGCCTGTCGGGGCGGATTACGCTGTTTACCACGCTGGGGCTGGCGGCCTTTTGGCTGGCGGCGACGCTTTTGATGACGATTGTCCTCTGGTCCGAGCAGGAGGAGTTCTTCGACCAGCAACTGGCCGAGACCGCGCATGTCCTGCTGCCACTGCTGTCGCGCGCGGGGGCCGATGGGGCAGACGACTATCTCCCCGCCAAGCAACTGCCGCTGGATGAGGCGGTTCTTTATCGCCTGATCGACCGCGACGGCGGGGTGCTGCGCCAGTCCTCGCAAGTGGCCGAGGTCACCCTGCCACCGCCCTCTGCCTTGCCCGCCGAGGACTTCGCGACCGAGGGGGCCTATCGCTTCTACACCACCGGAGCGGATCAGAACGGGCGCGCCCTGCAACTGGCCGCCCCTCTGGCCGAGCGGCACGAGGCGATGCAGGAGGGGATGACCGCGCTGCTGCTGCCGATGCTGGCGCTGTTGCCGCTCAGCTGGCTGCTGGTCGGCTGGATCGCGCGGCGCTCGGTCGCGCCGATGCGCGAATTGCAGGCCGAGATCTCGGCGCGCGACGGCAGCCGCCTTGACATGATCGATGCCAGCAACTGGCCGACCGATCTGGCGCAGATCGCGGGCACGGTGAACGGCTTCATGGCCCGGCTGGGCACGGCGCTGGATGCCGAGCGCGCCTTCGCCACCAATGCCGCGCATGAGTTGCGCACACCCGTCGCCATCGCGCTGGCCCGGACGCAGCAGCTGCGCGAAAGCGCGTCGACGCCGCAGCAGATCACCCGCATCGACTCGCTTGAAACCGCGCTGCAGCGGATGAAGCGGCTGGTCGCACGGCTGTTGCAGCTGGCACGGGCGGATGCAGGGATCGGTGCCTCGTCCGAGGCGCATGATCTGGTGCCGCTGACCCGCTTTGCGCTGGACGATGTCGTGCCGCGCAAGGGGGGCCGCGAGGTCACCGTCGACCTGCCCGACCAGCCCGTCATGGGGCATATCGACCCGGACGGTTACGCCATCGTGCTGGGCAATCTGGTCGAGAATGCGTTGCAGCACAGCGAAACCGGAGGGGTCCGGGTGCGTCTGACGCCGGATGCGGTGCTGGAGGTGGAAAACGACCTTGCCACGCCCGGCCCCGTCGATCTCTCGCAGCTGACAGGCCGCTTCACCCGGCATGAGGGCGACGGCTTCGGCCTTGGCCTGCATATCTGCAATCAGATCATCGAGGGCGCAAAGGGCAGGCTGACCATCGAAACGCCGCAAGGACGACGCTTCCTGATCCGCGTTGCGCTGCCTCGGGCGGCCTCGGACACGCGCCTGAGGGAATAAACCTCTCCGACCGTCGTAAACCTGTCATTGCATTCCGGAGATTGCCATGACCGCGACGACCCTGCTTCGCCTTCCCACGCTCCAGCCGCGACCGCTGATCGTTGCCGCCATCGGCGCGATGATCCTTTACGCCGGACTGGCCGTGCCTGCGGATCTGTCGGGTCAGGCGCGGGCCTCGCTGGTGGCCGTCGCGCTGGCCATGCTGGGATGGATCGGCACGCGCCTGCCCGAATCTCTGGTCGCGCTGGCCGCCGTGCTGGGCCTTGTCCTCAGCGGCGTCCTGACCGAGCAGACCCTGTTCGAGGCGCTTGGCAGCGAGCTGATCTGGCTTCTGCTCTCGGCCTTCGTCATCGCGGCGGTCCTGAAGGACGCCCGGCTGACCGAGCGGCTGATCGCCCCGATCTTGCGCCGCCCGGTGCGGCTGGACCTGTTCTTCCTTCTGCTGACCTTCGCCATCGCGGCGACGGCTTTCGTGCTGCCCTCGACCTCGGGGCGGGCGGCGCTTCTGATGCCGATCTTCGTGGCGCTGATCCCTGCCCTGCCCGACCCGCGTCTGGTGCGGCCGCTGGCGCTGCTGTTTCCGACGGTGATCCTGCTGTCGGCGGGGGCCTCGCTGATCGGGGCCGGGGCGCATCTGCTGGCCGTCGAAAGCATCCGCGCCGCGACCGGGTTGCGCATCGGCTATCTGGATTGGGCATTGCTGGGCCTGCCCTTCGCGCTGCTGGCAAGCCTTGCGGGCTGCCTGCTGATCCTGTGGATCTTCGTCCCGGCCGGTCTGCGCAGCGTCCGCATTGTCGCGCCCGAGGCCGCCGAGATCCCCGACGATCTGCGGGCGCGCCAGCGCCGCATCGCCATCGTGTTGGCGCTGGTCGTCGGGCTGTGGCTGACGGCGGGGCTGCATGGGCTTGGCATCGCGCTGACCGCGCTGATCGGCGCGCTGGTCCTGCTGACCAAGCCCTTCACGCCCCGCAAGACCAAAGAGATGTTCCGCGCCGTCGATGTCGAGCTGCTGCTTTACATGGCCGCGACCGTGCTGCTGGCGCAGGCGATGACCCAGACCGGCGCGGATCGCTGGCTGGCGCAGGCGGCCATCGGCGTTCTGCCTGCCTCGCTGGCGCAAAGCCTGCCTGCCGTCGCGGTGCTTCTGTCGGTCATCGCGGTGGCGGCGCATCTGTTGTCACCTCACGCTCGGCCCGGGCGGCGGTGCTGATCCCGGCGGTGGCACTGCCGCTGGCGGGGCTGGGCCATGACGCGGCGCTGCTGATCCTGATCGCGGTGATGGGCACGGGATTTTGCCAGACCATGATGGCCTCAGCCAAACCTGTCGCGATCTTCGCCAATGCCGAGACCGAGACCTTTACCCAAGCCGACCTCTTCCGCCTTGCGCTGCCGTTGATGCCGGTGGTGACGACAATGCTGATCGCTTTCGCGCTGCTTGTCTGGCCGCCGCAGCTGCAAGGAATGCGCGGGGAACGTCCCAATTCAACCATGGCCGTCGCCGCCGCGACCCTGCCGACGGCCTTGCCGCCGCCCGCCGCGCATCCGCCCGCGCTGGTGGTCAGCGACCGACCCGCGCCGCGACCGAGCATGCGGAACCTTGCGCAGCAGCAGCCCGTGACGCGGCGAAAATCACCCCCCGGCACGCTGCGCCAGATCCAGCGAGACGTGAACCGCGCCCTGCGCCCGGCAGGTCTGCGAATTCGGATCAACTGACTGAATTTCAAAAATAAATTTTCTGATTTTTGTGAATTTTTCCGCAGTTTCAGGGAATAGATCACCCCCTCATTCGTAATCCTGACATGAACTTGGAAAGGATAGAGAAATGACTTTGACCGTTCTGATTGCACCCTCGGGCTTCAAGGAATCTCTTTCGGTGGACGACGTGTCGCAGGCGATTGCCGAAGGCGTTCGCAGCGCCATGCCGGACGCGACAATCCTGTCCGCGCCCATGGTCGACGGTGGCGAGGGCACGACCGCCGCGCTGATCCATGCGACCGGCGGGCAGATGCACAAGACCTCGGTCACCGGGCCGGTGGGCGATCCCGTCGCCAGCTTCTGGGGCGTGATGGGCGGCGATGGCCCCAAAACGGCGGTGATCGAGATGGCCGCAGCGGCGGGCCTGTCGCTGGTGCCGCGCGACCGCCGCGACCCCACCCTGACCACCAGCCGCGGCGTCGGAGAGCTGATCCTGCGCGCCCTTGATCACGGGGTTCAGCGCATCCTGATCGGCTGCGGCGACAGTGGCATCAATGATGGCGGCGCGGGCATGGCCCGGGCACTTGGTGCGCGTCTGCTGGACAAGCGCGGGCGCGAGCTGCCCGCAGGCGGCGGCGCGCTGGAGCATCTGGCGCGGATCGACATCAGCGGTCTCGATCCCCGGCTGGCCCGCGTCCAGATCGACGCGGCGGTGAACTGGCACAATATGCTGCTGGGGCCGAAGGGCGTGGCCCGCGTCTTTGGCCCGCAGAAGGGGGCAACACCCCGGCAGGTGCGCCAGCTTGAGCGCGGGCTTGAGACCTATGCCGCCGCCATTCTGGCCGCGACGGGGATCAATGTCGGGGCGGCGCAGGGCGCGGGTGCTTCGGGCGGTCTGGGCGCGGGGCTGATCGCCTTCGCCAATGCCACGCTGCATCCGCGCTTTGACATCATGCTGCAATATCTGGAGTTTGACCGCCTGCTGGCCCGCGCCGATCTGGTGATCACCGCCGAAGGCTCGCTGGACGGGCAAAGCCCCTATGGCAAGGTCCCCTGCGAGGTTGCCCGCCGCGCCGAAGCCCAGGGCATTCCCACCATCGCCTTGGCCGGAACCATCGGCAAGGGCGCGCGCGAGACCTTCGATCACGGGATTTCGGCCTTTGCCTCCATCGTGAAACGCCCCTGCTCGCTGGAAGAGGCGATCGCCAAGGGCGACAAGCTGCTGCGCCGCGCCGCCGAGGACGCGATGCGGATGATGCAGGTCGGCCAGCGGCTGGCGCTGCGCTGACGCCAGACTGACCGGACACGCCCAAAGACCGGGCCGCCGCATCCCCCTGCGGCGGCCCCTTTCGCGTGCAGAGGCGAAGGGTCAGAACCGGCGAGGTTGAGGAGATCGGGGCTGAGTCGCGCCGCGCGCATACCCATTTTTCCCAACCAGTCGAGCATTCCCCCACGGCATGAACTCGCGAAAGCGACCGTCCGCCTATACTTGGAAGTAGGTGAGCCAGTTTCCGCCAGAGCGCTTTCGGATCACGTTCCGAAAAACACAATCCATTGATTTATCAAAAAATAACTCGCGATCACGCGTTTGGGAAATTCGTGGACAGGTCCCGGATCGCGGCCCAGTATCATCTCAGGGTACCAGATCTTCTAGGCGAAATACGTGCTGCCGACGGTCTGTTGGCAGCATCGAGACCATGCAGTTTTAACCAACAACGGTTTTTGCAGGGAGCCCCCCAAAATGCCAACTCCAAACGATGATCAATGGTGGGTCAACGATCAGACCCCCGACAATCCATACGGCAAAAGCGAAGATTATGACGCGTTCCTGAACTACCTGGGCGCCTTGAACCGCAGCCTGACCCCGGCCATCGCGGCCGCGCCCCTGCGGATCAATGTGCAGGAGCTGAACAACCACCCGGAATACAAGGCCGCCGCCATCGGTGCCCTTCAGACCTGGGCCACGGTCACGCCGCTGCGCTTCGTCATCGTCGATGACACGCCCTTCAACCGCGCCACCGACTGGATGCAGGTTGTCAGCCCCGAGATCGGCGAAAATAGCGACGGCAGCGCCTTCTCCAGCAACCGTTATGTCAGCATCGGCCAGCGTTTCCACGACACCGAGCCGAACAAGACCGACATCGGCGGCTATGTCTTCGATTCCTTCATCCATGAGTTCGGGCATGAATTCGGCCTGAACCACCCGGGTCTTTACAACTACAGCGGCCCCGGCGGCGTGCAGATCAACTATCTGAACAACGCGACCTGGATCTATGACCGCCAGCAATACAGCGTCATGTCCTATTTCGACGGCATCGACGTGGGCGAGGACACCCGCTGGTCCGCCTCGACCCCGCTGATGGCCGATATCGAGGCCGTGATCCGCCGCTTCTTCTCGACCGTCGTCGATGGCGAGCGGGTTTATCAGACAATCAATCTGAACACCGAAAACGACACCTATGGCTTCAACGGGACGAAATACGGCTATCAGCTGACCGCCTCGGGGATGCAGCATGACATCGGCTTCGTGATCCACGACACCGGCGGCAATGACACGATCGACTTCTCCGGCTCGACCTCGGGGACGATTCTGGACCTGCGGGCCGGGTACTTCTCCAGCGTGAACGGCCATAGCAACAATGTCGCGATCTTTGCCGGCCATAACGCCGACTCGACCGAATACTATATCGAAACCGGCATCGGCAGCCGCTTCGCCGATACGCTGATCGGCAATGACGGCGACAACGTCCTGGACGGACGGGGTGGCGGCGACCACATGGCCGGGAACGGCGGCGACGACACCTATTTCGTCTATTCCGCCAAGGATATCGTGCGCGAGCTGGCGAACGGCGGCAATGACACGATCATCGTGATGACCAATGGCGTGCGTCTGGGCCGCGTCGCGAATGTCGAGAATATCATCTATGCCGGGGGCACGGCCCCTCCGGGTGGAACCACCACGCTGCCTCCGGACGACGGCAGGGTTCCGACCACCATCCTGATGGGTGACAACGGCAACAACACCATTGACGGCGGTGGCGGTGGCCAGACGATCATCGGCCTTGACGGTGACGACCTGCTGATCGGCGGGCGCGACTCGCTGGCCAGTCGGGACATCAACAACACCATCCCGATTGCCGATCTGGAGGATCAGACCGAAAGCGATGACGGCGACGACGCGCTGTTCGGCGGGCGCGGCAATGACACGCTGATGGGCGGTGCGGGCAATGACACGCTGGACGGCGGCGACGGCGATGACGTGCTGCGCGGTCAGGACGGCATCGACGTCTTCCGCGGCGGTGCAGGCACCGATACGGTCGATTACAGCATGGAAAGCCCGTTCCAGCTGCTGGTGAACCTTGAACTGAACATCGCCAGCGGCGGCACCGCCTCGGGCGACACCTTCGACAGCATCGAGAACCTGATCGGCTCGGACGACCGCATCGACCGCTTCATCGGTACGGCGGCGGCCAACCACTTCTGGGGCCGGGGCGGCGGCGACTATTTCAACGGTCGCGACGGCAATGACACGCTGGATGGCGGTGCTGATGGCGACATCATCTATGGCGAAGGCGGCAATGACGTCATCATCGGCGGCAGCGGTCAGGACTATCTGGATGGTGGCACCGGGATCGACACGGTCGTCTATTCGGGCAGCAATGCAGGCGTCAGGATCGACCTTGCGGCGGGCACCGCCCTGGGTGGTGACGGCGACGGCCCGGTCCAGATCGTGGGTCGCGGCGCGGTCATCCGCCATGACATCCTGCGCGGCTTCGAGAATGTCGTGGGCTCGACCCATGCCGATACCATCATCGGCACGGCAGTCGCGAACCTCTTGTCAGGTGGAGGCGGCAATGACGTCCTGACGGGCGGACTTGGCGCGGATACGCTGAATGGCGGCGCGGGCCGCGATACGGCGGATTACTCGACCTCGACCACGGGTGTCCGGCTGGACCTGAACGCAGCCAAATCGGCAGGCGACACCTATATCTCGATCGAGAACCTTGCCGGGTCGGGTCTGAATGACCGGATCGTCGGCGATGCCTCGGCCAACCAGCTGACGGGCTATGGCGGAGCCGACACCATTCAGGGCGGCAGCGGCGATGACACCATCTTGGGTGACTTCGACAGCCAGATCCCCCCTGTTCCGGTTCCCGGAATGGGCACGGGCTATGCCACGCTGGGCGCGGATGCGACCAACAACTCGATGGCGACGGCGTTCGATATCTCGAACAACTTCTCGCTGGCGGCGGACCCGCTGATCTTCGACTCGACCACGGTGCCGCACACGACCGTCAATGCGACGGGCAATGGCCAAGGCGGATATTACCGCGTCGAACTGGCGGCGGGCACGGTGCTGACCCTCGACATCGACGGCATCGCCGATCCGGACGTGCATGACAGCTGGCTGCGGCTCTTGGACGCCGACGGCAATGTGGTCGCCCAGAACGACGACGGCGGCGGAGACCCGGGCTCGACCACGACCCGCGATTCCAGCCTGGTGTTCGTCGTGCCTGAAACCGGCGTCTACTATATCCTGGAAGGCCAGTGGAACCCGGACCTGCCGGGCGATGGCTGGGATCCGGCGGTGCCCGTCGGCTCGACCTATCGGCTGAACGTCTCGGTCGAGGCACCGCCTCCGCCGACCCAGCCGGGTGCGGCCGGTGCCGACCGGCTTCTGGGCGATGCGGGCAGCGACCTGCTGGATGGCGGCCTTCTGGCCGACACGCTGACCGGCGGCGCGGGCGAAGACACCTTCCGCTTCTCGAGCGCTCTGGGTGCCACCAACATCGACCGCATCACCGACTTCAACGTGGCCGATGACGTGGTCCAGCTGGACAGCCGGGTCTTCATCGGGATCGGTGCAGCCGGGACCCTGGCCTTCGGCGCATTCCACCAGAGTGCGGCGGGCGTGGCGCAGGATGCCAATGACCGCATCATCTACGACACCGACAGCGGCGTCCTGTCCTATGACGCAGACGGTAATGGAGCGGGTGCCGCCGTGGCATTCGCGCGCCTCAGTGCACATCTTTCGCTTTCGGCGTCGGATTTCATTATCATCTGATGCAGCAATCGGAAGGGGGGCGGCCTCGTCCCCCTTCCTCTCGACCTCGACAGGAAGGAACATGTGATGACGCGCCTGACCGATCGCCGAGCCGTGCTGGTCGCCGTCGGAACTGCGGCAATGGCTGCAGCCAGCGGCTCGGTCACCGCCCAATCCTCTGACATCAGCGGCATCGTCGAATTTGAAAACGGCGAGGCCATTCCAAAGGGCCAGATCAGCGTCTATCTGGAGGATCCGGCCCAGCAGACCCAGGCCCGCAGCCTCAGCGCAGCCGAGGTCAAAAGCACCGGCGGCGCGAAGACGGTCGAATTCACGCTGGCGCCTGCCCCCAGCGGACGCAGTTCCGCCCCGATGCAGGTGGTGGCGCAGCTTCAGCGCGCCGATGGCTGGCTGCTGGCACGCGGCAGCGTCGATTATCAGGCGGGAACGCCCGTGCGGATCACGCTTTACACGGTCATGTATTAGCGCATCCCGCCACCCGGCATCTGAACGGCCCGGTCAACGCCGGGCCTTTCCGTTTGCAGGCGATTGCTGCGAAACTGTCGTGAATTGCGGCCATTCTCGCGATGAGTTGCCCCCGGAAGGGGCAGGCCGGTCTTGACGACCATGACCAGAGCCTAAAGAACAGGCCACCGAGGTGCCGATCAGAAGGAAGGCCGATGAAGTTCCGATTTCCCATTGTCATCATCGACGAGGATTTCCGGTCCGAGAATACCTCGGGCCTTGGCATCCGCGCCCTTGCCGAAGCCATCGAAAATGAAGGCTTCGAAGTCCTTGGCGTGACCAGCTATGGCGACCTGTCGCAATTCGCCCAGCAGCAAAGCCGCGCCTCGGCCTTCGTTCTGTCCATCGACGACGAGGAATTCGGCACCGGCCCCGATCTGGACCCGGCCGTCGTCGACCTGCGCAACTTCATCGAGGAAGTGCGCTGGAAGAACGAAGACGTCCCGATCTTCCTGCATGGCGAGACCAAGACCTCGCGCCATCTGCCCAACGACATCCTGCGCGAACTGCACGGCTTCATCCACATGTTCGAGGATACGCCGGAATTCGTCGCCAAGCACATCATCCGCGAGGCCAAGATCTATCTGGAAGGCATCCAGCCGCCCTTCTTCAAGGCGCTTCTGGATTACGCCGAGGACGGCTCTTATTCGTGGCACTGCCCCGGCCATTCGGGCGGCGTCGCCTTCCTGAAAAGCCCCATCGGCCAGATGTATCACCAGTTCTACGGTGAAAACATGCTGCGCGCCGATGTCTGCAACGCGGTCGAAGAGCTGGGCCAGCTTCTGGACCATAACGGCGCGATTGGCGCGTCCGAACGCAATGCGGCGCGCATCTTCAATGCGGACCATTGCTTCTTCGTGACGAACGGCACCTCGACCTCGAACAAGATGGTCTGGCACCACACGGTGGCGCCGGGCGATGTCGTGGTCGTGGACCGCAACTGCCACAAGTCGATCCTGCATTCGATCATCATGACCGGCGCGATCCCGGTTTTCCTGCGCCCGACCCGCAACCATTGGGGCATCATCGGCCCCATCGCGCATTCCGAATTCGAGCCCGAGGCGATCCGCGCCAAGATCCGCGCGAACCCGCTGCTGGCGGGCGTCGATGCCGACAGCGTCAAGCCGCGCGTGATGACGCTGACGCAATCGACCTATGACGGCGTGTTGTACAACACCGAGGAAATCAAAGGCATGCTCGACGGCTATGTCGAGAACCTGCATTTCGACGAAGCATGGCTGCCGCACGCGGCCTTCCACCCCTTCTACGGCACTTATCACGCGATGGGCCGCAAGCGCGGTCGTACCAAGCATTCGGTCACCTATGCCACGCAGTCGATCCACAAGCTGCTGGCGGGGATCTCTCAGGCCAGCCACGTTCTGGTGCAGGACAGCGAGGAGGTGAAGCTTGACCGCCACCTCTTCAACGAGGCGTACCTCATGCACACCTCGACCAGCCCGCAATATTCGATCATCGCCAGCTGCGACGTCGCCGCCGCGATGATGGAGCCGCCGGGCGGCACCGCGCTGGTCGAGGAATCCATCCTTGAAGCGCTGGATTTCCGCCGCGCCATGCGCAAGGTCGCCGACGATTTCGGCGAGGATGACTGGTGGTTCGCGGTCTGGGGCCCGGAAGAGCTTTCCGACGAAGGCATCGGCCGCACCAAGGACTGGGTCCTGCGCCGCACCGACAGCGAAGGCGTCCAGCGCGATGGCGAGGACAGCTGGCACGGCTTTGGCGACATGGCGCCGGGCTTCAACATGCTGGACCCGATCAAGGCCACGATCATCACCCCCGGTCTGGACATCGACGGGCGCTTTGACGACACCGGCATCCCGGCCTCGATCGTCTCGAAATACCTGACCGAGCATGGCGTCGTCGTGGAAAAGACGGGGCTCTACAGCTTCTTCATCATGTTCACCATCGGCATCACCAAGGGCCGCTGGAACACGCTGCTGGCCGCGCTTCAGCAGTTCAAGGATGACTACGACCGCAACCAACCCCTGTGGCGCGTCATGCCCGAGTTCTGCGCCAAGCACCCCCGCTATGAGCATATGGGCCTGCGCGACCTCAGCCAGCACGTCCATGCGCTTTACGCGAAATACGACGTCGCGCGGCTGTCGACCGAGATCTACCTGACCGAGCATCACCCGGCCATGACCCCCTCGGACGCCTATGCGCATATCGCGCGCCGCAAGACGCAGCGTGTCCCGATTGATGAGCTTGAGGGCCGGATCACCACCAGCCTTGTCACGCCCTATCCGCCGGGCATTCCGCTGCTGATCCCGGGCGAGACCTTCAATGGCAAGATCGTGGATTACCTGCGGTTCAACCGCGAATTCGCCCGCGAATGTCCGGGGTTCGAGACCGATATCCACGGGCTGGTGCAGGAAACCGGGCCGGACGGCGTGGTCCGCCATTACGCGGATTGCGTGGCGGACTGACGCCCGCGCAGGGATAGACATCAAAAGGCCCGGCAGATCTGCCGGGCCTTTTCAGATGCACTCAGCGCTTCAGGGCCGCAGCCTCATCCTCGGGCGACAGCGGCGCGCCCATGCCCGCCAGAGCATCGTCCAGCCCCGGAATATCGCCGCTGGCCGGAACGAAGCCCTCGGCATCCCCGGTCATGGTCGCGGCAAAGCGGTTTTCCCAGCCGTCCTGCGTCCGGCAGGCCAGCGAGACCGTGACCTGCGGCGTGCCGCGCGTTTCATATTCGCGGCAAAGCGTGCCGTCCGCATCGCGATAGGAGGCGATCACCGTCAGGTCACCGCCGCCCTCCAGCACCTGCACCTCGCCCGAGGGAAGGCTGTCCAGCGCGGCGATCTCGGCGGGCGCGATGCCGGTTTTGCGGTCCATGCCGAACCAGCCGACCGCCACCACCGCCAAGGCCACGGCGGCCGCAATGGCCTGCCACGGGCGACGGTTGAGGTTCGCGGGCGCGGGTGTCTCGATACGGGCCGGCTCGATGCGGGTCGGCTCGGCCGCAGAAGTCTGCGCCTTGCGGATCATCGCGATCAGCGGATCATCGGCGGGGGTCGCCTTGGCCGATCCCGCCGCCTCTTGCAGCAGCCGCCGCGTCTCGGAAAACCGGCGCAGCCGGGCCTGCAGGGCGGGATCGGCGTCGACCGCCTGCTGCACGGCCTGCGCCTCGTCGGCGGCAAGCTCTCCATCCGCCAGAGCCATGAGTGTTTCGTCACTGATCTGCATCGGGCTTCCTTACCGTCACGGAGAGATGATTCATATACGCGGGAGCAGCCATTTAATTCCCCGCCATGCCCAGTTTTTCCGAAAGCGCCAGACGGGCGCGGGCCAGTCGGCTCATCACCGTGCCCTTGGGAATGTCCAGCACATCGGCGGTTTCGGCGTAGCTGAGCTGTTCGATACAGACCAGATGCAGGACCTCGCGCTGTTCCTCGGGCAGATCCTGCATCGCCACCTCGACCGATTGCAGCATCAGCCGCGCCTCGATCCCGGCTGAGGGGTCTGTCGGCAGGCTTTCGGGCATCTCGAACACATCGACCTCGATCCCCGCCGTGCGCTTGCGCCTTGTCATGTCGATGAAGGCATTGCGCATGATGCGAAACAGCCATGGCTCCAGTTTCTGGGCCGGGTCATAGCTTCTGGCATTGGCAATCGCCCGCTCGACGGTGATCTGAACCAGATCGTCTGCGATATCATGCCGCCGTGACAGCGACAGGCCAAATCGGCGAAGATTGGGCAAAAGGCGAACCAGAGCATCACCGAAAGCCGGATCCATCAGATCTCTCCGCGTTGAGAAGAAAAATTAACCAATCCTTGGACTAATACTGATCCCGGGCCGTAGATGTCGAGAACGCTTGCAAAACGAGGTCGGAATGTCGCGCATTCTTTTGTTCATCATTGCCCTGTTGACCGTTCTGGCCATGGACCTGCGGACCGGACCCGATGGTCTGGGTGCCCTTTCGGCGGCCTATGCCGATGACGACGACGATGATGATGACGACGATGACGCTCCGGTCGTGCGCCGTCCGGCCCCGGCCCGAGCGCCCGCCCCGCCCCGCATCGTGCCGAATGAGCTGCTGACCCAGGGCCTGATCGAGCCCGACGTCGCCTTCCTGCAGGCGCGGGGGTTCGAGTTGTTGCAGACCCGCGTGCTGGTCGACGGGACCATGGCGCATCGGCTGCGCAAGCCCGCGTGGCTGACGATGGCTCAGGCACGCCGCGCGGTCAGGGACCGCGCCAACAAGCCCGTCGACTTCAACCACTATTACCGCCCCTCGCAACAAGCCGCCTGCACCGGCCCCGACTGCCCCGCGCGCAGCATGATCGACTGGCCGCAGGCGACGGCGGCCTGCGGCAAGCCGCCCCTGATCGGCATGGTCGACACCGGGCTGAACCCCGATCACCCGGTCTTCGCCTCTTCCAGGGTCGAGCTGCACCGCATCCAGCGCAATGCCAGCGCGTCAGAGCAGGTCCACGGCACGGCGGTCGCCTCGCTGCTGGTGGGGGACCCGCAAAGCCGCTCTCCGGGTCTGTTGCCGGGCGCGCAGCTGATCGCTGTTGACGGCTTCCACAATGCCCGGGGCGATGAGCGTATGGACGCGTTCGCGCTGATCGAGGCGCTGGACCTGCTGGCGCAGAAGGGCGTGCGGGTGGTGAACCTGTCCTTCGCGGGCCCCGCGAATGAGGCATTGGGGCAGCAGCTGAAGATGCTGGATCAGAAGGGGATCGTGCTGGTCGCGGCGGCGGGCAACTTCGGCCCCTCGGCCAAGCCCGCCTATCCCGCCGCCTATGAGCAGGTGATCGCGGTCACCGCCGTCGACCGGCGGGGCCAAATCTATCGCCGCGCGAACCGGGGCCAGTACATCGATCTGGCGGCACCCGGCGTCGATGTCTGGACGGCAGCCTCGGTCAGTGGCGCGCGCGTGCGCACCGGGACCTCCTATGCCGCGCCCTTCGTGACGGCGGCGGCAGGGCTTTTGCTGCAGCAGAACCCCGAGCTGACGCCGCAGCAGGTGAAAGAGCGGCTGCAGGCCTCAGCCCGCGATCTGGGCGAAAACGGCCGCGACCGGGTCTTCGGCCACGGCCTGCTGACGCCGCACAATCCCTGCTAGGGCCGGTGCGGCCTACTTGTCGTGCTGGGCCAGCCAGTCACGCATGGTGGCAATCTCGGTCTCCTGCGCGCTGATGATTTCCTCGGCCAGCGCGCGAACCTGCGGGTCTTTGCCGTGCTCCAGCACGATCTTGGCCATGTCGATCGCGCCCTGATGGTGCGGGATCATGCCGCGCATGAAATCGACATCCGCGTCGCCGGTATATTCGACGGCCATATCGGCATGCATGCGGTTGTTGGCCTCGATATAGGCCTTGGTCGAGGGGCTGTCGTCCGCACCCGCAGCGGGCATCGTGGACATGTCATGGCCCGACATATCATGGCCCTGCATGCCGCCCGCAGGTTCGGTCTGGCTTTGCGCAAAGGCAAGCCCGGCTGCGGCGGCCAGCGCGCCTGCGATAAAGATGGGGGTCAGCTTGTTCATCGTGAAATCTCCTTTGCCTGAGTGAGCCAATGCCGCGCCAGACCTGCCGGTGTGACGTCACAGGCGTCACCTTGGGTGCGCAGGACGGCTGCATCGGGACTTCATTGCCTTTCACCCTCTGCAACCCCATCTAAGGCTTCCAACGGTTGTAAGGTCAAGGGGGCGGAATAATCCGCACACCAACCTTGACCTTCCAATGGTTGGAACCTCTATCTGTATTGCTGACCTTGATTCGGATTTCAGAAAGAAGGAGGCAGCGATGAACGCCCCAAGCCCAATCTCCGACCCCGAAGTGACCACGATTTCCCTGCCGATCGAAGGCATGACCTGCGCCTCTTGCGTCGGGCGGGTCGAGCGTGCGTTGAAGGATGTGCCCGGCGTCACCGCCGCCTCGGTCAACCTCGCGACCGAGCGGGCCAGCGTCACCGCCCCTGCCTCGCTTGATCCGGCGCGGCTGGTCGCGGCGGTCGAGAAATCCGGCTATTCCGTGCCCAGCACCACCATCGAGCTTCCGGTGCTGGGGATGACTTGCGCCTCTTGCGTAGGTCGGGTCGAACGCGCGCTGAAGAAGGTGCCGGGCGTGACCGATGCCGCCGTGAACCTTGCGACCGAACGCGCGACCATTCACGCCACCAGCGGCGTTTCGCAAGAGGATCTGGTTCAGGCTATCCAGAAATCGGGCTATGAGGTGCCCGCCTCGGCGATCGAGTTTCAGGTCGAGGGCATGACCTGCGCCTCTTGCGTGGGGCGGGTGGAACGTGCGCTGAAGGCCGTGCCCGGCACCACCGGCGCGACCGTCAATCTGGCGACCGAGCGTGCGACCGTTCAGGGCAGCGCCGACCCCTCCGATCTGATCGCCGCCATCGCCAAGGCCGGATATTCCGCGCAGCGCATCGGCGCGCCCGTGGTCCAGACCGACCAGCCCGAGGACACGCCCGACCGCAAAGAGGCCGAGCGGCTTCAGCTGAAGCGCGACTTCACGCTGGCCGCCGTGCTGGCCCTGCCGGTTTTCCTGCTGGAGATGGGCGCGCACCTGATCCCCGGCGTGCACGGGCTGATCGAGCGGACCATCGGCATGCAGGCCAACTGGTACATCCAGTTCGCGCTGACGACGCTGGTGCTTTTCGTTCCCGGCATCCGCTTTTACGAAAAGGGCCTGCCCGCGCTGTGGCGGCTGGCACCCGACATGAACTCTCTGGTCGCGGTCGGAACGCTGGCGGCCTACGGCTATTCGATGGTCGCGACCTTCGCACCCTCGTTCCTGCCCGCGGGCACGGTCAACGTCTATTATGAGGCCGCCGCCGTCATCGTCGCCCTGATCCTGCTGGGCCGCCTTCTGGAGGCCCGCGCCAAGGGCCGCACCTCCGAGGCGATCAAGCGTCTGGTCAAGCTGCAGGCCAAGACCGCGCGGGTGCGCCGCGATGGCGCGGTTCAGGACCTGCCCATCGCCGCCGTCCTTCTGGGCGACATCATCGAGATCCGCCCGGGTGAGCGCATCCCCGTCGACGGCGAAGTGACCGAGGGCGACAGCTTCATCGACGAATCGATGATCACCGGAGAGCCGATCCCGGTCGCGAAAGCCATCGGCGCTCAGGTCGTCGGCGGCACCGTGAACCAGCAGGGCGCCTTTGCCTTCCGCGCCACGGCAGTGGGCGGCAAGACCGTCCTGTCCCAGATCATCCGCATGGTGGAAGAGGCGCAGGGCTCGAAACTGCCGATCCAGGCGCTGGTCGACAAGGTGACGATGTATTTCGTCCCGGCGGTCTTTGCCGTCGCCGCGCTGACCTTCGCGGCCTGGCTGTGGTTCGGCCCCTCGCCCGCGCTCAGCTTCGCGCTGGTCAATGCGGTTGCGGTGCTGATCATCGCCTGCCCCTGTGCCATGGGTCTGGCAACGCCCACCGCCATCATGGTCGGCACCGGACGCGGGGCCGAACTGGGCGTGCTGTTCCGCAAGGGCGAGGCGCTGCAACTGCTGAAGGACGCCCGCGTCGTGGCCGTCGACAAGACCGGCACGCTGACCGAAGGCCGTCCCGCGCTGACCGATCTCGAACTGGCCCCGGGCTTTGACCGCGCCGATGTGCTGGCCCGCGTCGCGGCGGTCGAGGCGAAATCCGAACACCCCATCGCCCGCGCCATTGTCGAGGCGGCAGCGGATGAGGGCCTGACCCTGCCCGCGATCACCGAATTCGCCTCGGTCACCGGCTTTGGCGTCAAGGCCATGGCGGGCGGTGAGCGGGTCGAGATCGGCGCCGACCGCTACATGGCCCAGCTTGGGCTGGATGTCGCGCCCTTTGCCGCCATCGCCGAACGGCTGGGAGGTGAGGGGAAATCGCCGCTTTACGCCGCCATCGGGGGCAAGCTGGCCGCGATCATCGCCGTGGCCGATCCGATCAAGGCCAGCACGCCCGGCGCGATCAAGGCGCTGCATGACCTTGGTCTGAAGGTCGCCATGATCACCGGCGACAACGCCCGCACCGCGCGCGCCATCGCCCAGCGGCTCGGCATCGATGAGGTGGTGGCCGAGGTGCTGCCCGACGGCAAGGTTGCCGCGATCCAGCGGCTGCGCGCCGAACATGGCAAGGTCGCCTTCGTGGGCGACGGCATCAACGACGCCCCGGCGCTGGCCTCGGCCGATGTCGGTCTGGCCATTGGCACCGGCACCGATGTCGCCATCGAGGCAGCGGATGTGGTGCTGATGTCGGGCAGCCTGCAGGGCGTGCCGAACGCCATCGCGCTGTCGAAGGCCACCATCGGCAACATCCGGCAGAACCTGTTCTGGGCCTTCGCCTATAACACCGCGCTGATCCCGGTCGCGGCGGGGGTTCTGTACCCGGCCTATGGTATCCTGCTGTCACCGGTCTTCGCGGCAGGCGCGATGGCGCTGTCGAGCGTCTTCGTGCTGGGCAATGCCCTGCGGCTGAAGGCCTTCAAGGCACCCGAGTAAACAGCAACAACCGCCGGTGCGGGGCCGTCCCGCACCGGCCTGATCTGAAGGAGAGGCAAGATGAACATCGGTCAGGCCGCCAAGGCCTCGGGCGTTTCGGCCAAGATGATCCGCTATTACGAACAAAGCGGGCTGATCCCTCCGGCCGACCGGCGCGCTTCGGGCTATCGCGATTATTCGGACACGGATGTCCACAACCTCAGCTTCATCCGCCGCGCCCGCGATCTGGGCTTTTCCGTGGCCGAGATCGGCGATCTGCTGGGCCTCTGGCGCGATCAGGACCGCCAGAGCGTCGAGGTGCGCAAGCTCGCGCTCTCGCATATCGAGACGCTGGAGAAAAAGATCGTGGCGCTGCAGGAAATGTCGCGCACGCTGGGCGCGCTGGTGGCCTGCTGCAACGGCGATGAGCGGCCTGATTGCCCGATCATCGACAGCCTGCAATCGGGCAGGGAGGGTGAGGATGTTGAGATCCGCGCCCGTGTCGGCGCGGTCGAGAAGCTGGCCCGCTAACCTCCCAGCAGGAAATTCGGGCGGATGGCGGGACCGGCCAGCGCCTCGGCCTCGTCCTTCAGATCGACGCCCGAAAGCCCGCGCCTGCGGGCCTCGGTCATCAGGAAGACCAGCTTATGCGCGGCCTCGGGATAGCCAAGCCCCGCAGGCCGCACGTTCGAGATGCAGTTCCTCGCCTCATCCGTCAGACCGGGGCGCGGGCCATGGGTCAGGTAAAGCCCAAGGCTGTCGGGGCTGCTGAGGCCCGGGCGCTCTCCGATCAGGACGGCCACGATCTGCGCGCTAAGCATCGCCCCGATCTCATCGCCGATGGCCACGCGGCCCTGCGTCACGATGGTCAGGGGTGCGAGTTTCCACCCCTCCAGCGCGGGCAGCAGCACCTGCAGGAACGGCAGCGCGTTCTGGGCAATCGCGGTCGCCGACAGCCCGTCGGCAATGACGATGGCCAGATCATGCCCCTTGGGCGCCCCGGCCAGCGCCTCGCGTGAGGCGTGGCCAAGCTGGCGCCCCAGATCGGGGCGTTGCAGATAGGCGGCGCGGCTTTCAGCGGCGCTTTGCAGCACCATCGCCCGCTGCCCCAGATCCGCCAGCCCCTGTTGCAGGGCACCGGTGTCCAGCGCCAGCCCGACCGCCTTGCGGGCGCGGGCATGGGCCATCTGAAACTCCAGATGCGGGACGGTGGGCTGGCTGACGCCTGCCCGGCCAAGCGCGATGCGCGCCGGGGTCAGCGCCCGCAGCGCGCCCCACGGATTCGCGGTCACCGGATCGCGCGTCATGCCACGCCCTCGATCGCGCGGCGGAAGGCGGGGGGCAGCGTCTCGCTCAGCCCACCGCCGGGGCGGGTGATGTCCTGCCGCAGCAGCCAGTCCTCGAACTCGGGCGCGGGACGCAGGCCCAGCACCTGCCGCAGATAGAGGGCGTCATGAAACGAGGTCGTCTGATAATTCAGCATCACATCATCCGAGCCGGGAATGCCCATGATGAAGGTGATCCCCGCGACGCCCAGCAGGGTCAGCAGGTTGTCCATGTCGTTCTGGTCGGCCTCGGCGTGGTTGGTATAGCAGATGTCGCATCCCATCGGCAGGCCCAGCAGCTTGCCGCAGAAGTGATCCTCCAGCCCCGCGCGGATGATCTGCTTGCCGTCGTAAAGATATTCGGGGCCGATGAAGCCCACGACCGTATTGACCAGCAGGGGCTTGACCATCCGCGCCACGGCATAGGCCCGCGCCTCCAGCGTCTGCTGGTCGATGCCGTGGTGGGCATTGGCCGACAGGGCCGAGCCCTGACCGGTTTCCAGATACATCACATTCTCACCGACCGTGCCGCGCTGAAGCGACAGCGCCGCCTCGCGCCCTTCGCGCAACAGGGCCAGATCGATGCCGAAACTGCGGTTCGCGGCCTCGGTCCCTGCGACGGATTGAAACACAAGATCGACGGGCGCGCCGCGCCGGATCAACTCGATCGCGCTGGTCACATGGGTCAGCACGCAGGATTGCGTCGGGATCTCGTAACGGCGGATGACCTCATCCAGCATCCGCAGCAGCGTGTCGACCGCAGGCAGCGAATCCGAGGCCGGGTTGATGCCGATGACCGCATCACCATTACCATACATCAGCCCGTCCAGGATCGAGGCGGCGATCCCCGCCGGGTCATCCGTCGGGTGATTGGGCTGAAGCCGGGTCGAGAGCCGCCCGGGCAGGCCGATGGTGTTGCGAAACCGCGTCTCGACCCGGACTTTGCGGGCAATCAGGATCAGGTCCTGATTGCGGCAGATCTTGCTGACGGCGGCGACCATCTCGGGCGTCAGCCCCGGCGCAAGGGCTGTCAGCGCCGCCGCATCGGCCTGATCGGACAGCAGCCAGTCGCGAAACCCGCCGACGGTCAGCGCCGCCACTGGCTGAAAGGCGCGGGCGTCATGGCTGTCGACGATCAGCCGCGTGACCTCATCAGCCTCATAGGGGATCAGGTGATCGTGTAGAAAGGTCGTCAGCGGCAGATCGGCCAGCGCCATCTGGGCGGCGGCACGCTCTTCCTCATCCAAGGCGGCGATGCCCGCCAGATGATCGCCCGAGCGTTCGGGGCTGGCCTTCGCCATCAGCTGCGCCAGATCGTCAAAGCGCCAGACCTGGCGGCCAAGCGTATGGGCAAAACTGGGCATGCGGGATTTCCTGAGCTTGGAACTTCCGGCCCAAGGTGATCGATTTTCCGCCAGCCGCAAAGGGGAAAGCTCTGCCGGGGTCAGCCCCCGGCAGAGGCGGGATCAGTAATCGCGCTCATAGAACAGGCCCAGCGTGCTGTCGCCTTCGCTGTTGACCGAGCCGCGCGCCGTCAGGTTCGTGTTGATGTCGAGGTTCAGGTTCAGCCGTGTCTTGCCGTCGCCGCCCACCTGCACGTCGGTGTAGAGATTGCGCGACAGGTACTTGCCCGCACGAACCGAGACATTGCCCTCATCATCCGTTGCCAGATCCAGATCATCGAGCCCGGTCGAGGCCCGCAGGCGTCCGACGATGCCTTCGCCGCCGCGCCCGGCCAGCGTCGCAACCGCATTGGCCAGCTGAGCGGCCTGCAGCGCGCTGATCTTGTCCAGCCCGCGCCCGAACAGAAGCTGCGAAAGCACCTCTTCCTCGGGCATGTCGGGCGAGGATTCGAACTTGATCTCGGGGTCCTGCGCCTCACCGTCGATGATGATCCGGGTGGTGATGCCATCCTGCACGGTTTCGGCCACCAGTCGGATCACCGGGATCAGGCTGCCCTGCAGCTCGATCAGGCCCTCGGTCAGGTCGAACCGCTTGCCCAGCAGATCGACGCGGCCCCGGATCAGCTCCAACTGGCCGACCGGGATCGGCTGGCGGGCGTTGCCGGTGACGCGCAGCTCTCCGCCCAGTTCGGCGTCGACGCCGCGACCACGCACGAAGACCTGATCGGGCGCGTTGATCGTCAGGTCGAAGCGCGCCGGATTGGCGGGCGGCGTAGCGGGCGGCGTGTTCATGCCGGCGGCGCGCGAATCCTCGCTGGGGAATTCCAGCAGCCCCGCCTTGGCGCGGGTCTGGCGCTGCGGCGGGCGTTCGCCCAAATGGCGGATATCGGGAATGGCCGAGGCCCCACCAAGCCCGGTCGAGGGGATGCGCAACTCGGCCTCGCGCACGTCGATGCGCCCGGCCACCAGCGGCCCCTGCACGGCCGAGCCGGTCACGGTGATGTCGCCGAAGACCTGCACCTGATAGAGGTTCGGGTCGCGCAGGATCACCCGGTTCAGGTTGACCGCCAGATCCATCGAGCGGTCGCCGGTCAGATTGACCGGCCCGTTCACGGTGATATGGCCCCCGGCCTCGACCTCGCCATTCACGTCAACCACCACGCGGCCACCGTTGAAATCGGCATTGGCGTTCAGCGTGCCGATGCTGAGGCCCAGCTTCGGCTCGGCCAGACGCCCGCCATTCAGCGACACCCGGCCCGAGAGCGATTCCAGCGCAGGCGCGCCGTTCACCCGCAGATCGAAGGTCACCGGACCGTCAACGCTGCGCGTGCGCAGGAAGGGGTTCGCGGCGGCGGCCTCGGTATTGCCCGCAACCCGCAGGTCCATGGTGGCAAAGCTATGCGCGATGCCGCCGGTCACCTGTGCCCGCGTGCCACCCGGCCCCGAGGCCGTCAGGTTCACGTCATAGTTCTGCGGCGTCTGGCGAATGGTGCCCCGCACCTCGGCAGGCCCCGGGAAGCCATCAACCAGCAGCGCCAGATCGTTCAGCCGCGCGTCAAGGTTCAGCCCCGTCGTCGGATCGCCGTCGCCGGTCAGGCGGAACTGGCCGTTCTGCGCGCGCAGACTGTTCACCGTGATGCGGTTGTCGGCCGAGAGCCGCGCGTCAACCTCGAAGGTCGAATGCCCGGCCAGCACGCCATCCGCCTGCGGATTTCCGACGGCCAAACCGTCTGCCGTGCCGCTGGCGGTGATGTGGCGCGCGCCCTGATCGTCGCGCAACTGGGCATTGGCGTTGACCGCGCCGCGGAAGCCGCGACCCAGGAACCGCAGGTCATCGGCGCGAACCGTCGCTTTCACGTCGGTCGCATTGATGCCCACCTGCCCCTCGGCCCCGACATGCAGGCGCGGGTTTTCGATCTGGGCGGTGTCGATGGCGAAGATGCCGTTACGCTCGGTCCCCTGCACAGTCAGGCGGGTTTCGCCCGCCAGCGCACCGTCGACCTGCGCCTGCCCGAAAGACAGATCCGTGCCGGTGCCCGTCACATCCAGACGCCGCGCGCCGGTGCCGTCATCGACGAAACTACCCTGTGCCTTCAGCGCGCCGCGCCAGCCCTGCCCGAAGGCCGCCAGCGACTTCAGATCGACATTGCCGGTCAGGTCGGTCTTCGACTTGCCGAGCGAGCCGCGCACATCTGCCACCGCCTGCGCATTGTCCAGCTTCAGGTCGTTGATGGTGATCTCGCCATTGCGCTCCTCGGCAGTCAGCTTCAGCAGCGTGACGCCGGTCAGCCCCGGATCGCCGTCCTGACTGCCCAGCCGCAGATCGGTGCCGCGCCCGGTCAGATCCAGCATGCGCGCGCCGCCCTGTTCCGTCGCCGTCGCCGTCGCCGTCAGCCCGCCCGAGAAGCCACGCCCCAGCACCGCCAGATCGGGGAAGGCAAAGTCCATTTTCGCATTCAGCGCGCCGGGCGCGAAGCTGCCCTGACCGCGCCCGGACAGCTGCGGGTTGACCAGCTCCAGCTTCTCGACCTCGAATTCACCGCCTCGCTGGGTGGCCTCGACCGTCAGATCGGTTTCGCCGTCCAGCGCGCCGTCGAGTTCAGGGATGCCGGTCACCAGTCCCTGCGCCTTGCCGGTCACCCGCAACTTGCGGCCATCCTGCGGCCCGGTCAGATTGGCGTCCAGACGCATGGCTCCCGCCATTTTCGGGTCCGCCACGGTCAGGCTGGGCATGTCGATGGTCGCCGTCACATCCGCGCTGGTGCTGCTGAGGAAGCCCTTGGCATCGGCGGTCAGGTTCTGCGCCTTGACCGTCAGCCCGCGCAGCTCGATCCCCGAGGTGTCGCGGCGCGCGTCCAACGCGATGCGCGATTCCCCGGCCAGAATCCGGTCGGCATGCTCTTGCCCGACCTGAATGTCCTGCCCCAGGATCTCGACATTGGCGTCGAAGGATTTGCCCAGCAGCGCATAGCTGCCGACGACATGCGCCTTGGCACCGCCGCCGACCTGACGCCCGGCCAGTTGCGACAGCCGGCCCAGATTGTCATAGGTCGAGGTGATGTCGCCCGAGAGCGTGATCCCCGAGGAGAGCCCCGAGACCGTCATATCGCCGGTCAGCCCGTATTCGGTGCCGTTGATGTTCATGCCCGTCAGCGCCAGCGCCTCGCCCGGTTTCAGGGCAAAGTTCAGGCCGCCGTTCAGGTTGTTGCCGATGGCCGTGGCCAGCCCTTCATCGGCAGGCTCGATGCCATCCATGCCGAAGGCCACCCAGCCCCGCACCTCTTCCAGCCCCTGCGCCGAGGTCAGGTTCAGCCGCCCGCGCCCGTCCAGACGCAGCTCACTGAGTTGCCCCTCATCGCGCGAGACATCGTTCAGCCGCCCGCGCAGCACCCAGCCCGAGCCGCGCGCCGCATCGAATTGCAGCGTCAGATTGCCCGAACGCACGGTCGTCGGCTTGTCGGCCCAGGGCAGCAGCACCGGCAGCGTGGTCGCGCCCGCATCCTCGCCCAGAAGCATCTTCACATCGATGCTTTGCGGCGCGCCATTGCCCGTCGTCGTGGCCGAGCCGGTCATGTTCAGCGCGTCGGTCGTCACGTTCAGCACCGGGATCAGGATGCGCCCATCCTCGCCGCGCCAGCCCTCGGCCGTCAGTTGCGAGGTGCCACCGAAGAACGCCTTGTGCTGCGGCGGCATGATCGCCGCGACATCACCGTTGACGTTCAGCCGGAACGCCGTCCCGGCCACGCCTGCGCGTTCCTCGGCGTCGATGGTGACATTGCCGCTGATGCGCGGCTGGCCATCGGTCGCCATGGTGATATCGGCGGTGTAATCGCTCAGCGGGCCATTGCCCTTGATCTCGGCCTTGACCGCCGGGCGGTCGTGCAGCTGGATCAGGTTGGCAAAGAGCCCGTTCTTGTCCTCGTCCAGCGACAGATCCAGCGCCAGCACCCGCGTCTCGTTCGAGAAGCTGGTGTCCAGCGCGAATTGGCCGCGCGGCCCGTCGACGCGGTTGATCGCCAGCTTCGCCTGTCCCTCGCCATCGGCCAGCTGCATCGAGCCGTCGATGCCGATGACCGCTTCCGCGCCGATGACCGGCTGGCCCAGCTCGACCCGGTCGACCTTGATGCGGTCGATATTGACCGAGACCGGCAGCGTCGGCAGGGCGAACTCGGTCGCCTCGGCCTTGGGCGCATCCCCGCCGCCACCCGGCAGACGGGGCAGGATGATGGTTTCGGCCGACAATTCGTTGATCTGGATGCGACGCCCCAAGAGCGCCGAGCGGTTCCACTGGATCGCGCCATTGCGCAGCGTGATCCAGGTGCCGTCGTCATCGGCGATGGTCAGCTGGGTGAAAGTGGCGCGGGACGACAGCGCGCCCTCAAACCCGGTCAGCACGACCTGACGGCCAGCACCCGACAGTTTTTCTTCCAGAAAGCGGGTGATGAAGCCCTTGTCGTCCTCGACCTCCTCGGAAATCTCGGCGGCGCTGTCCTGCGCGATGGCGCCCAGCGGCAGTTGCAGGGCGACCCAGAAGGCCAGCAGAATGCGAAGAAGAAACCGGTGCATCAGAACGCCTGCCCAAGACCTAGGTAAAGTTGCATCCCCTCGCCCGTGTCGCCGCCGACGGGACCGGCCACGTCAAAGCGCAACGGGCCGATGGGCGTCTTGTAGCGGATGCCCGCGCCCGCGCCGGCCTGCCAGCCGCTTTCGCCCTGCCAGCCACCCTCGGACCAGACGCGCCCGGCGTCGGCAAAGATCGCAAGGCCGATCTTTTCGCGGACCTGAATGCGGGTCTCGGCGGTCAGGGTGGCGATGCTCATGCCGCCGGTCTTGACCGGGCCGTCGGGGCCCTGAATGACCTCGACCCCCAGCGATTCATAGGGCTGGCCGCGAACGGTGCCGCCGCCACCCGAATAGAACAGATAGTCGCGCGGCACTTCCTGAATGTCGGGGCCAAGCACGGTGCCCAGCCGCGCGCGACCGGCCAGGGTGAAGCGGTCGTCGGTGCCGAAGCTGTAGAAAGCGCGGCCCTCGGCGGTCAGCTGCGCGCCGCTGCCGGTTTCGTCCTGCAGACCGATGAAGGGCGTCGCCGTGCCCGACAGCCAATAGCCGCGCTTGGCGTCGGTCGGCTCATCGCGCTTGTCCCAGATCACGCTGGCAGGCAGCGCGATCAGCCGGAAATTGGTCGTGCCCGCGTCATCCGTCGACTTCAGCGCGCGGTATTGCAGCCCGATATCGGCTGTCAGGCGATCGTTCGGGATATAGGTGAAGCCCAGACCGATGGTCGCGGAATCAAGGTCGTAATCTTCCTCGCGCAGACGCTCGACCTTGGTTTCCAGATAGCCGGTGGTGTCCGCGTTCAGCGTCGCGGGGCGGTCCAGACGCACGCCCATCGCATAATCCATGCCGGTGGTGCCCGAGCCGATGTCGCTGACGCTGGCGTCGACGCGCAGCCGCTCGCCCCCGCGCAACAGGTTGCGGTGCATCCAGTAGCCGGTCAGCGCCAGCCCCTCCGAGGTCGAATATTCGAAACCGCCGCCGATCCGGCGGGGCTTCTGTTCGACCACCAGCAGGTCGACATCCAGCGTATTGCCGGGGCTGACATAATCGGCCTCGGTCAAGGTGATGGCGGAAAAGACACCGCTGCGGCGCAGGCGCTTGCGGACATCCTCGATCTTTTCGGGGTCGAAGCGCTGCCCCTCGGGGAAGCCCGCGATCTTGCGCAGACGGCGCGGGTCCAGCCGGTCATAGCCGCGAATCGTCAGCTTGCCGAAGCGAAGCTGCGGGCCGGGTTGCAGCGCGATGCGGCTGTCGATGGTCGAGCTGTTGTGGTCGGCGATGATGTCCGAGGCCGCGACCTCGGCCTTGGCATAGCCCTGATCGCGCCAGCCGCTGACGCCCGCATTGGCCGCGCGCTTGATGTCGCCGGTGCGCGCCACCTCGCCCCGCCGGTATTCCGAGGGCAGGTCGCTTCCCGGCGCAACCGGCGCGATATCGGCGCGGCTGAACTTGTATTGCGGCCCGGGCTGAACCGCCACGACGACCTTGTTCACCGAATGCGGCGCGTCCAGAGGCGCGATCTGCGCCGCCTCGACCCCGTCCAGCGTGATGTTGATGACGACCGAGTAATAGCCCTGATCGTAAAGATTCCCCAGAATCCGGGCGTAATCGCCCCGCGCCGCGGCCAGAATATCCTGCCCGGTCACGCGGCCCTCATCCTGCGCGCTGACCAGAAGCGAGCCGCTGCGCAGCGACTTGGCCAGCGAGCCGTCATCGCCCTGCACGACGAAATCAAGCTGAACCGGGGAGCCCTCGTTGCCCTTGGCCCCGCCGAAAAGCCCCGAAAACGGTGACGAGGAGGAGGAAGAAGATGATCCAGAAGACTGCGCCAGAACAGCGCCAGCACCGAAACCCAAAACTACCGCGGCAGCGGTGCCTGCCTGGATCAACCTTTTCATCGACTGCCTGTCCTGCCAAGGGATTCTTTGATTTGTTGCCACCGGCTTAACAGAATTCACCCCCGATTCCAAACATCAGGGCATTTTTTTCAGCTGACTGCGGCAAGACAGCCATGAAGCGCGGCCATATCGTCACGGATGACATGGATCGGCACCGATTGCGGAATGCGGACCATCAGCGGGTCCGACAGGAAGGCGTCCAGAAAGATCTGCTGCCGATGCGCGGCCGAGCGTGCGACGCTGCCCGCCAGATAGATCCCCTCCATCGGCATGAAACGCAGCGCAAGCTCGCGGCAAAGCAGACCGAACAGCCGGGCATAGATGTCACAGGTTGCGCAGGCCTCGGCATCGGTCGCGGCGGCCTGCGTCACCTCTTCGGCGCGGATGGCGGGCTGGCCGGTCCGCGCGGCATGCAGCCGCGACAGGCCGCGACCGGCAAACAGTTCCTCGACCGAGTCAAAGCCCGGAAGCGTCGAGGCCGGAACCTCGGCCGCCAGCGCCTCGGCAATGGTCAGCGGCATGCGTGTGTGGCCCTCTTCGGCCTCAAGGCAGGCGATCCCGCCCTGCGGAAGGACCTTGACGGCGCAGACGTTGAAGCCGGTCCCGGCGTTCACCACCAGCCGCTGGCCGTTGCGCGAACGCCCCTCGGGCGCGGCCCGAACCTCGCCCAATGCCTCGCCGGAAAGGCCCGGCGTCGCATAGCCAAGCGCCACCATATCATTGATCAGCCGCGCCTGCTTGGCACCGGTCAGCACGCGCAAACCTGCCTCGGAAAATGACCAGTCACGATTGGTCAGCTTCGCCTCTCCGTTCCCGACCGGCCCCGCCACGTCGACGCAGACAGCCTCGACCGATGCGAGGTTCATTTCTTCCAAATAAAGCCGCACGACCTCATCGAAGCTGGCGTGATCGTCGCCCCGGAACCGCCGGATCGAGGCCGGGTCCAGCCCCTGATCACCCGCCAGCGCAAGGCGCGCATTGGTTCCACCGACATCCGCAAGCAAGATCGACATTCGCAATTCCCTTCAGCCCTTGCCCCGTTCTAGCCGGATGTGCCGACCCGTGCGAGGGGTCGTATCGAAACGCGCCTCGATTGAAACCACAACGGGGGTCCGCGCGTTTTCCCTGCACGACCCGCCAATAAAGGAGCATTCGCGAAGGGGACCGCCATGACGAACCGAAACCTGACCCGCCTGATACCCACCGCCACGCTGGCCGTGCTGATGACCGCCCTTTCGGCCGCGCCGACGCTGGCGAAAATCACCACGCGTGACGAGAATCTCGCCAATCCGCGCGGCTGGCCCGCCGTGGCCGGGATGGATGTGAACTCGGTTCTGGAGATGGCGAAAACCGCGCCGGTGGCCGATCAGGCCGGTCCCGCGCAGCCCTATTGCGATCAGGACGCCAAGGTTCACCAGACCCTGCAGCAGGATTTCGGCGAGGAACTGGTCTCGGGCGGGGCGAATGACACGCAGCTTTGGGGCTCGACGGTGATGGGCACGTGGACGGTCGTCCTGAAGCGCGCGGATGCGACCAGTTGCGTGATCGCCTCGGGCGTGGGCTATGCCGACGGCGCAAACCCGCGCGTCTTTTTCGTCAGCGCCGGGCTGAACGGCTAGGCTTCATTGAACGTAAACCCTTTCGATGCTAAGGCCCGCCAAACTGAACGCGGGGCTAAAGCCAATGACCGACTACATCGTCCGTGATATTTCTCTTGCCGAGTTCGGCCGCAAAGAGCTGGATATCGCCGAAACCGAAATGCCGGGCCTGATGTCCCTGCGGGCCGAATACGGCCAATCGAAGCCGCTGGCCGGTGCGCGCATCGCCGGTTCGCTGCATATGACCATCCAGACCGCTGTGCTGATCGAAACGCTGGTGGCCCTGGGCGCCGAGGTCCGCTGGGCCTCGTGCAACATCTTCTCGACCCAGGATCACGCGGCTGCGGCGATCGCCAAGGCAGGCATCCCGGTCTTTGCCATCAAGGGCGAGACGCTGCCGGAATACTGGTCCTATACCGACCAGATCTTCCAGTTCGCCGAGGGCACGGCGAACATGATCCTCGACGATGGTGGCGACGCGACCATGTACATCCTGATGGGTGCGCGCGTCGAAGCCGGTGAGACCGGGCTGATCGAGACGCCGACCAGCGAAGAGGAAGAGGCGCTGTTTGCGCAGATCAAGAAGCGTCTGGCGCAATCGCCGGGCTGGTTCACCAAGCAGCGTGAGGCGATCCAGGGCGTTTCCGAGGAAACCACCACCGGCGTCCACCGCCTTTACGATCTGCACAAGAAGGGCCTGCTGCCCTTCCCGGCGATCAACGTGAACGACAGCGTCACCAAGTCGAAATTCGACAACAAATACGGCTGCAAGGAATCGCTGGTCGACGGCATCCGCCGCGCCACCGATGTGATGATGGCGGGCAAGGTCGCCGTCGTCTGCGGCTATGGCGACGTGGGCAAGGGTTCGGCCGCCTCGCTTCAGGGCGCGGGTGCCCGCGTGAAGGTGACCGAGGTCGATCCGATCTGCGCGCTGCAGGCCGCCATGGACGGGTTCGAGGTCGTGGTGCTGGAAGATGTGGTCGGCAGTGCCGACATCTTCATCACCACCACCGGCAACAAGGACGTGATCCGCATCGAGCATATGCGCGAGATGAAGGACATGGCCATCGTCGGCAACATCGGCCATTTCGACAATGAAATTCAGGTCGCCAGCCTGAAGAACCACAAATGGACCAACATCAAGGACCAGGTGGACATGATCGAGATGCCCTCGGGCGCGCGGATCATCCTGCTGTCCGAAGGGCGCCTTCTGAACCTCGGCAACGCCACCGGCCACCCCAGCTTCGTGATGTCGGCCAGCTTCACCAACCAGACGCTGGCGCAGATCGAGCTGTGGACCAAGGGCGACGAATACCAGCCCGGCGTTTACATCCTGCCGAAAGCACTGGATGAAAAGGTCGCGCGCCTGCATCTGGACAAGATCGGCGTCAAGCTGACGAAGCTTTCGAACGAGCAGGCCGACTATATCGGCGTGACGCCCGAAGGTCCGTTCAAGTCGGATCACTACCGCTACTAAGGACGCAACGGTTTCGTTTGCACTTTCGAATCAGTCGGATAGTCTTCTCCCGGATATGCAACAGCTCTGGGAGAAGATGCCGATGAGCAAGCGTGACGATCTGATTGCGAAATATGCCGCCGATCTGAAGGACAAGATCGGCGTCGCCGTCGATATGGACCTGCTGACCAAGGTCACCATCGGCTGCGGCCCCTCGATCTACAATGCCGACAGCGAAACCGTCGCCGGTTCGGACAAGGAAGAGGTTGAGCGCGTCAAGACCAACTATCTGGTCAAGAAGCTGGGCCTCAGCAATGGCCCCGAACTGGACAGCGCCATCGCCAAGGTCATGGACCAGTACGGCAGCGCGAACCGCAACAAATACCGCGCGGTCGTCTATTACCTGCTGTGCCAGCACTTCAACAAGCAGTCGGTCTACGCCTGACCGCATTCAGGCTGCCGGGCCCCGCACATCCTGTCGCCGGGCCCGGATGCCATTCCTGCCGCGCTATTCCTGCATCGTCATCCGCTTGATCGCGGCGACATGTTCGGGGCTGGCCTCGCGGACATCTGCGGTCAGGGCCTGGGCATCCTGCATCAGCGTCTCGGCCGGGCTGATGCGGTCGATGAGGCCCCAGGCCAGCGCCTCCTCAGCCGGGATCTTCTGACCGGCCATCAGGATCATGCGCGCCCGCGACGGCCCGACCAGCGCCGAAAGCCGGGGCGGGTCGCTGGGCTGCGGCAGAAAGCCCAAGCGCATGACAGGATAGAAGAATTTCGCATCAGTCACGGCGATGCGCAGGTCGCAGGCCAGCACCATGCCCATCGCGCCCCCGGCGACCGTGCCGTTCAAAGCGGCAATCGTCAGGCAGGGCATCGTCGCCATCCGGCTCGACAATTGCTCCCACAGGGGGGATCGCGCCAGCCCGGCCCGCGCCTCATCCAGATCCGCGCCCGCCGAGAAGACCTTGCCCTCACCCGTCAGGATCATCGAGCGCACATTGCTTTCGGCAATCTTTTCAAGCGCCTCGGTCAGTTCCTCCAGCATCCGCGCGGTCAGCGAGTTCGCCTTTTCCGGGCGTGAGAGACGGCAGATCGCCTGATCCTCACGGATTTGGCTCACAATCACGATATCCTCCTTGGACTGTCCCGTCCGTTATGGCAAAAAACCGCAAGTTAAAGTTAGCGGCATGCGTTTTTGAAAGGTAAAGACATGACCCTCAGACTGACAAGCTCGGCCATCGCACTGGCAGCGATGACGATGCCGGCTTTTGCAGACGTGACGGCGGAACAGGTCTGGCAGGCTTGGGTAGAGTACTATCAGTCGACCGGCTATACCGTGACCGAAGGCAGCCGCGATCTGGCGGGCGAGACCCTGACCGTGCGCGATGTCGTGTTTGCGTTCAGCGAACCGCAGTCGGGTGAGCTGAAGTTCACCGTGCCGACCATCGAGCTGCACAACACCGGGGACGGCAAGGTCCGCACGGTCTATGCCGACACGCTGAGCGGCACCTATGTCGGCCCCGATGCCCCGGAAACCGACCCGGCCACCCCGGCTGACAAGGTCGAGGCCGATTTCAGCGCCAGCATGCCCAACAACGAGATCGTCACCTCGGGCAGTGTCGAGGCGATGACGCATGAATTCACCTACCCGACCCTCGTTCTGAATCTGGATCGCCTGAAAACCGGCGATGCCGAGATGACGAAGCCCATGGAAGTCACGCTGACGAACAGCACCGGCTCGATGGAGACCGTGGCGGGCGATCTGAAGAAATACACCTATGCGATGAAGACGGAAAAAGCCGACTTCAAAGGTGATTTCAAAGGCAATGCCGACGAATCCGTCACCTTCGACGGCTCGGTCGAGGGTCTTGAGACCACCGGCGACATCGCGGCCAAGCCCGGCATGTTCGGCACCGAAGCCGACATGAACGCTGCGCTGAAAGAAGGCATGTCCGTTCAGGGCACCCTGAAGGCGGGCGCTGCGGTGACGAACTTCGCCTCGAGCATGAAGGACGAAAACGGCGCTGCCCAGCAGATGTCGGGCAAATCGGACGGCAAGGGCTTCGAGCTGAGCTTCGGCATGTCGCAGGACGGTCTGGTCTATCAGGGCGGCTCGGACGCCGTCACCGCCGAGATCCAGGTCCCGCAATTCCCGTTCCCGCTGTCCTATGGCGTCGAAAGCGGCACCTTCGACATTCAGATCCCGGTCATGAAGTCGGACGATGCGCAGCCCTTCAAGATCGCCTATTCGCTGGTCAACCTGACCCTCTCGGATGAGATCTGGAACCTCTTCGACGCGCAGAAGGCCCTGCCGCGCGATCCCGCAACGCTGGAGCTGGACGTGACCGGCAAGGCCGACGTTCAGGCGGATCTGCTGGACCCGGCCGCGCAGAGCGCCGAAGCCTCGCCCTTCATGCCCAGCCAGGTGACGCTGAACCGTCTGGCGCTGAGCCTGCTGGGTGCGAAAGCCGAAGCCACGGGTGATCTGGCCGCGCCGGAAGGTGGCGACATCTCGACCCCGGTCGGCACGATCAAGGCTCGTTACGAGAACCTGAACGGTCTTCTGGACAATCTGGGCAAGACCGGCTTCATCCCTGCCGAACAGCTGTCCGGCGTGCGCATGATGCTGGCGATGTTCGCCAAGCCCGACGCCAGCGACCCGAACATCCAGACCACCGATCTGGAGTTCAAGGAAGGTGGCTCGATCTTTGCGAATGGACAACAGATCCAGTAAGCAGGCAAATCAGGAATGGGGGCCGGGCATTGTCCCGGCCCTTTTCCTATCGCGGCGCGATTCTTTTGGGGGAATGACATGAACGGATTTGACAAGCTGGAGGGCCTGACCCGGCAGTTGCTGGACGCAGCCCGCAAGGCCGGTGCCGATCAGGTCGACGCGATCGCGCTTGAGGCGACCGCCGTCTCGATCGACGTGCGCGCGGGCCAGCTCGAGCATGCCGAGCGCGCCGAGGGGGTCGAGATCGGCTTGCGGGTGCTGCTGGGCGGACGTCAGGCCACCGTGTCAGCCTCGGACCATTCAGAGCGCACCATTCAGGAAATCGCCGAACGTGCCGCCGCCATGGCGCGCGAAGCTCCGGTCGATGACACGCTGGGTCTGGCCGAGCCGGATGAGCTGGCGAAGTCCACCGACACCGCGGCGCTGGACCTTTACGACCACGAGACGCCCCCCACCCCCGAAGCCTTGCAGGAACTGGCCCTGCGCGCCGAGGCTGCGGCCCTGGCCGTTGACGGCATCAGCACGGTCGAAAGCGCTGGTGCCGTCCAATCGCAGCGGCGCATGTGGCTCGCCACCAGCAACGGGTTTTCCGCCGGGCTGGGCCGCACGGGGCATTCGCTCTCGACCATCGCGATCACCGGCAGCGGCACCGCGATGGAGCGCGACTGGGCCGGGGAATCCCGCGTCCATTTCAGCGACATGCCCTCACCCGAAGAGATCGGCCAACTGGCCGCAGAGCGCACCGTCAGCCGTCGCGGCGCGCGCAAGCCGCCGACCGGCACCTTCCCGATCCTTTATGATGAACGCGTGGCCTCGGGGCTGATCGGGCATCTTCTGTCGGCGGTGAATGGCGCGGCCGTTGCGCGCGGCGCAAGCTGGCTGCGCGATGCCATGGGCGAACAGGTCCTGCCTGCCGGGATCGACCTGCGCGAGGACCCGCATATTCCGCGCTTCGGCAGCTCGCGCATCTTCGATGCCGAGGGGCTGCCGACCGCCCCCCGCAGCTTCGTTCAGGACGGCGTGCTGACCAGCTGGACGCTGGACCTGTCCACCGGACGCAAGCTGGGCCTGCCCTCGACCGCGAATGCGATGCGCGGCACCAGCAGCCCGCCCAGCCCCGGCCTGACCAATGTGCTGATGACGCCCGGCACGCATACGCCTGCGGAACTGGCAGCGCAGATGGGGCGTGGCCTTCTGGTCACCTCGATGCTGGGGGCCTCGATCAACTCCACGACGGGCGATTACTCGCGCGGGGCCGCCGGGTTCTGGATCGAGAATGGAGAGATCGCCTATCCGGTCAATGAATGCACCATCGCGGGCAATCTGCGCGATATGCTGATGCGTCTGACCCCCGCCAATGACCTGATCGCATGGCGCGGCATGTCTGTGCCCAGCCTGCTGGTGGAAGGAATGACCGTTGCGGGTGACTGACCTGACCCTGCTGGAGCATGCCGCCGTCGAGGCCGGCAAGATCGCCATGCGCTATTGGCGCAAGGACCCGCAGGCCTGGGAAAAAGACGATGACGCCGGGCCGGTGACCGAGGCCGATCTGGCGGTGAACGATTATCTTGAGGACGTGTTGCGCTCGGCCCGGCCCGATTATGGCTGGCTCAGCGAGGAAAGCGTCGACGACCCGTCGCGGCTGGATGCGCGGCATTGCTTCATCATCGACCCGATTGATGGAACGCGGGCCTTCATCGCCGGGCAAGAGGGGTTCTCGCATTCCCTGGCCATTGCGACCGAGGACCGGATCACCGCAGGCGTCGTGCATCTGCCCGCCCGCGCCATGACCTACAGCGCCGAGGCCGACAGCCCCGCGCGGCTAAACGGCAAGCCCATCGCCCCGGTCGAACATGCGCTGCAAGGGGCCACCGTCCTGACCGGCAAGCCCAGCCTCGACCCGGTCTTCTGGCGCGGCCAGGTGCCGCCGGTGACGCGGGAATTCCGCCCCTCGCTGGCCTGGCGGCTGTGTCTGGTGGCCGAGGGGCGCTTCAACGCGGCGCTGTCCACGCGCGCCGCATGGGAATGGGACATCGCGGCGGGCAGCCTGATCGCCGAACGCGCCGGATGCCGCGTCACCGCCCTGGGCGGTCGCCCAATGCGCTTCAACACGCAGCGGATGATGCTGGACGGGCTGGTCATTGCCGCGCCGGGCCTGCACGGCGCGATGATCGAGGCGATGTCGCCGCCGCAACCGGCCTAGAAATTCTCCAAAGGCGGCAGCGGCTGCGAGAAGATGTCGACGACCGGCGCAGACGACGTCCGGACCGAGCTTCCCGGCCCGCCCAGCGTCGCGATTTGCCGTGCCAGCTGCGAGATTGCCTGCGACTGCACCTGCGCGACCGTGCCGGGCTTCTGATCGGGCATCGGCACCTGAATGTCGAAGCTGCGCGACTGGTTCGCGCCACCCGAGGCCTCATCGGCGACGAAATAGCGCCCGCTGAGGCGATAGATGCCGTCGGCCTGCGCCAGCGCCTTCTCAACCCGCACCTCGACCCGGCGACGCGGCGGCTCGGCCAAGGGCCAGGGCTCGGCGATCACTGTCGCGCCCGAGATGTCAGAGATCGTCCGCGCCAGCGTCAGGGTGAAGGCCCGCTGCGGGTTGTCCGCCCAAAGCTGCTTGGTGTTCGAGCGCACCGCGCCGTCGCTGGTCTGCCAGGCGACCTCTCCGGCAGCGGCATATTCGGGCAGGGACACGTCCTTCAGCTCGGCTGTGCCCAGCCGGTTCGCCACACGCTCGGCCGGGACGGGCGGGTCGATCAGGAAGCGCGCGGTCTTTTCGCCGTTCGAGCAACCGGCGATCAGGCCAAGCATGCAGGCAGAGATCAGGATTTTTCGCATCTTATCGTCCCAGAATGAAGGCTTGCGGGTTGCGTTCGATGGTGCGCGCCAGCGTGCCGAAGGCATTCGCCGCCCGGCGCGCCTCACGCAGAAGGCTGACCGCCTCGTTGTTGAAGGCCGAGCGGTCGCCATAGGCGGCAATCACCGCCTCGGCGCGTCCGGCCAGACGTTCCAGCCGTGCGGCCAGTTCCGGCATGCGCTTGGCGGCCTCGGCCACCTCATCCGACGCCGTCTTGGCCGAGGCCAGCGCCTCGTTCAGGCTGCCCGCGGCATTGCCGTCGCGCAGCTCGTTCAGAAGGCCCGAGGCCGCCTTCAGCGTATCCGACAGGTTCCGGGGCAGCTGCTCGGCATCTTCCGAACCCAGCATGGCGCGCAGATCGGCCAGAATGCCCTCGGCCTCGGTGCCGAGAGATGCGAAATCGACCTCGCCCACCTTGGCGGCGGCGGCGTCGATCTGTTCGACCATGGCGGGCACATCGGCGGCGGCAAGACGCACCGCCTCGGCAGCCGCCGAGGCCTCATCGACCATGCCGCGCAGCTGCGTCAGCACACCCGATTCCCGCAGTTCGGCGGTGGCCGATTTGACCTCGCCCACAGCGGCCTGCGTCTCTTCGATGGTCTGGCGCAGCGCGCCCGGAATGGCGCGGGTGTCCTCGTTGCTGGCGATGGCGGTGATCGAGTTCATCATGTCGGTCGCCGATTTCAGCGCCTCCTCGATGGGCAGATCGCCGACGCGCGCCAGGAAACCCTGCGCCGAGCCGGTGAAATCCGCGATATCCGACGGGCCTGCCGGGATCTGCGGATAGGGCTGGGCCGCCAGGTCCAGCGTCGCTTCAGGCTGGTCGGGCAGGTCGATCAGCTCGATCTCCAGCGAGGTGCCGAAGAAACCGGCGCTGGAAACGCGGGCCCGCAGGCCGTCGACGACCTGTTCGGCCATGAAGTCCAGAAATTGCTCATGCGTGCTGTCGCCCGACAGGCCCAGACGGCTGGGCGTCAGCGCCAGCGTGATCTGCTGGCGCACGCGGGCCGGGCCCTGCCCCTCGACCGGGTCGATCCGCGCGGCAATATCGGTCACGCGGCCCACGGTCAGGCCCATGAACTGCACATTCGCGCCCGTCGCCAGCCCCTTGACCGACCCGTCGATCATCACGATCAACCGCTCGGCCTGGCTTTCGTCCGACGACAGGTTCGCGCGGGCGGCAGTCTCATCGGGGTAAAGCTGATAGACATGGCCGCCCTCGACCGGCTCTCCGCCGCTGGTCAGGGTGGCAAACTCCGCCCCGCCCTGCAGCAGCGACGCGAGCGAGGTCACATTCAGCGACACCCCCTGCGAGCCCAGCGAGACCGAGAAGCCCGAGGTGTCCCAGAACACCGTCGATGAGGTCAGCCGCCTGTCATGGGGCGCTGGCACGAACACATCGGCCAGCACGGTTTCGTCGCTGTCGGACAGGCGCAGGTTCTGCATCCGCCCGATGGGCAGGCCACGGAACATGATCGGGGCGCCCTCGCTCATCCCGGTCGAGTTTTCGCTGGAAAGGACGATCCATGTCCCCTGCTCGCCCAGACTGGTCAGCGGCGGGCGGTCCAGCCCGGCGAACTCGACCTGCGGCTCACCCACCTTGTCGTCCCAATGCCCCTCGATGAAGGCCCCGGTCAGCACCGTATCCAGACGCGAGATCCCCTGCGCCGAGACCTGCGGCCGCACGATCCAGAATTCCGCGTCATTGTCGATATACTGCGCCACATCCTTGTCGACGCGGACATTGACGACGACGCGCGACAGATCCTCGGTGAAGCGGACGGATTCGACCTTGCCCACGGTGATTTCGCGGAACTTCAACGCCGTCTCGCCCGGCGTCACGCCGGTGGCATCGCGGAAATTGACGCTGATCAGCGTGCCCCGCCCGGCATAGGCGTTCCAGGCAACGCCCAGCGTAACGACCAGCGCCAGAATCGGCACCAGCCACACCAGCGAGATCCCCGCCTGCGCCGCCCGCGCAGCCGTCTTGCGCACGGCCGTCGCCGGTTTCGGAGTGGTGGGGCGTTCGGGAGGAGGCGTGTCGGTCATGACTGCTTTCGGTTCCTGCGGTTGTAGATGGGCAACCCGCGCCAGATCAGCCTGGGGTCGAAACTTTGGGCCGACAGCATGGTGAACGCCACGGAAAGGGCGAAGCTGACCGCTGCGGGTCCGGGATGGATCGAGGCGACGAAGCCAAGCTGCACCAGCGCCGACAGGATCGCCACGATGAACACGTCGATCATCGACCAGCGCCCGATGAACTCGACGACCTCAAGGATGTAAAGGCGGCGATGCGCGTCCTCGGGCGAGGCGGGACGCCCGGCGACCATCGCAAGCCAGGCGATGGCCAGGAATTTCGAGATCGGCACGACGATTGACGCCAGAAACACCACCGCCGCGACGCCGTAACTGCCGTAATTGGCCAGCTCGATGACGCCTTCGACAATCGTCGCCTCGCTGTTGCCACGCAAGCCGCCGAAAGTGGCGGTCTTCAGCATCGGGAACAGGTTCGCCGGGATATAGAAGATCAGCCCCGCCAGCCACCACGCCCAGACCGCCTGCAGGCAGCGCCGGTCCGGCGGCACAAGGCGGGTGCCGCAGCGCTGGCACAGGGTCTCGGTCTGCGGCCAGACGCGGCCACAGGCCCGACAGCCGATCAGGTTCGCCCGATGCGCGGTCAGCACCAGCGCATGGCCATCGTCAACGGTTGCACGGCGCTTGAATGGCTTCACGTGTACCGCCCGTCCATCATCTCGCGCCCGTCGGTGGCGACGCCGGCGTCCTCGATCGCGTCCCAGATGGTCGTGGCGCTAGTGAAGGCATTGCTGGCGGCGTTGACAAAGATCAGCCCGCAGAACGCCCAGAAGGCAGGCCCGAAGCTGACGGTCGCCAGACCGCCCACCTTGACCAGCGCAATGGCGGTGCCGATCACAAAGATCTCGGCCATGGACCAGGGGCGCAGCTGCTCGGATGAGCGGAAGGCCCAGACGGCATAGCGCCAGGGGCGCTTGCCCCGCGTCAGCGGCAGCAGCGTATAGACCAGCAGGATCGCGCGAAACGCCGGAAGCCCCACGATGGTCAGCAAAAGCGCCACCGTCAGCGGCATCAGCGGCCCGTGCGAAAACGCCATCGCGACCCCGAAAAGCGAGGTCTGGTTGCCAAACCCCATGCGCGAGATCTCGAGAAAGGGAAAGAACACCGCGCCCACCAGCAGCACCAGCGAGGCGAAGGAGAGCGCGATGATGCGGGTGAACGCGCCAAGGCGCGGCCGGGCCAGCACCGAATTGCAGCGAATGCAGCGCGCGGTCTCGCCGGGCTCAAGCTCTTCTTCGACGTGCAGGGCATCGCAGCGCGGACAGGCCACCAGCCCCGCGCCCGTCGTCATGTCGAATTCGCCCTCATGCATCATGGGCATAACGTAACCTACGCCCTGCCGCTCGCAAGAGGGCGCTTGTCCCTGCCCGCGATGCTGCCTAGCATTTGTTGCCGGGGGGACGCATGATCTATGACTTCATCATTGCCGGGGCGGGAACGGCGGGTTGCGTGCTGGCCAACCGCCTTTCGGCCAATCCGCAGCACAAGGTCCTGCTGATCGAGGCAGGCGGGCGCGACAATTACCCGTGGATTCACATCCCCATCGGCTATCTTTACTGCATCGGCAACCCCCGCACCGACTGGGGCTTTCGCACCGCAGCCGAGCCAAACCTCGATGGCCGTTCGCTGCTTTATCCGCGCGGGCGCGTGCTGGGCGGCTGTTCCTCGATCAACGGGATGCTCTATCTGCGCGGGCAGGCGGCCGATTACGACCACTGGCGCCAGCTTGGCTGCACCGGCTGGGGCTGGGAGGACGTCAAGCCGCTGTTCCTGAAGTCCGAGGATTACGCCGACGGCCCCTCCGAGGACCACGGTGCAGGCGGCGAATGGCGGGTCGAGCGGCAAAGGCTTCGCTGGGACATCCTGGACGATTTCGCCCGCGCCGCACAGGCCGCCGGCATTCCCGCCAGCGACGATTTCAACACCGGCAACAATGAAGGCGCCGGCTATTTCAAGGTGAACCAGCGCAAGGGTTGGCGGGTGTCCTCTGCCAAGGCCTTCCTGCGCCCGGCCATCAAGCGCCCGAACCTCACCGTGCTGACAGACCAGCATGTCCATCGCGTCGTGTTCGAAGGACGGCGCGCGACGGGGCTGGAGCTGCTTCAGGACGGCGCGTCGCAGATCGTGAATGGTCGCACGGTGATCCTCTCGGCAGGGGCCATCGGGACGCCGCAGATCCTGCAGCTTTCGGGGATCGGGCCTGCCGATCTGCTGCAATCCCACGGGATCAAGGTCCGGCGCGACGCCGCCGTGGGCGAGAACCTGCAGGACCACCTGCAAATCCGCTGCGCCTATCGGGTCGAGGGGGCAAAGACCCTCAATCAGATGGCCGGGACATGGTGGGGCAAGGGCCTGATCGGCGCGGATTATCTGCTGCGCCGCCGTGGCCCGATGAGCATGGCCCCCAGCCAGCTTGGCGCTTTCGCCAAATCTTCCTCCGACATCGAGACGCCGGATCTGGAGTATCACGTCCAGCCTCTCAGCCTTGATGCCTTCGGCGACGATCTGCACGATTTTCCGGCCATCACCGCCAGTGTCTGCCATCTGCGGCCCGAAAGCCGGGGCAGCGTGCAGATCACCTCGGCCGATCCGCTGGCCCATCCCCGCATCGCGCCGAACTATCTGTCGACTCCGGGCGACCGAATCGTCGCGGCCCGGGCCATTCGCCTGACCCGCCGGATCATGGCGCAAGAGCCGATGGCCCGCTATCGTCCACAGGAATTCAAGCCCGGCCCGGGCGGTGACAGCGATGAGGAACTGGCGCAGGCGGCGGGCCGGATCGCCTCGACCATCTTCCATCCCGTTGGCACCGCGCGCATGGGCGCTGATCCTCAGGCGGTCGTCGACACCCGTCTGAAAGTCAATGGATTCGAAGGACTTATGGTCGCGGATGCGTCGATCATGCCGACCATCACCTCGGGCAATACGAACAGCCCGACGATCATGATCGCCGAAAAAGCCGCCCAGCTTCTGCTGGAGGAAATGCAGCGCATTTGAGCCGTTAACTGGATTTTCAGCATCCCCGGCTTAGTCCTTTCCCAATGTAGCGGAAAGGACACGCGCTCAATGGCCGGAAATCGGGATGGCGCCCCCATCATCATCAAGCGGATCACCAAGGTGGAAGGCGGCCATCATGGCGGCGCCTGGAAGGTCGCCTATGCCGATTTCGTAACGGCAATGATGGCCTTCTTCCTGCTGATGTGGCTGCTGAACGCGACCACGGAAAAGCAGCGCAAGGGGCTGGCCGATTACTTCAACCCGACCATCACCCAAAGCCCGAATGAAGGGGCCAACGGCGTCTATGGCGGCGAGATTAGGGATGCCGACACCAACTCCGGCAAGGGCGCGGGCGCGTCAAAGGACGAATACCTGGCTCAGGCGCGTCAGGGGCAAGAGTCGGGCTTTGACGCCATGGCCCGGCATATTCAGGACCAGCTGACCGGCAGTGGCGCCGAATCGATGCAGATGACCAATATTCTGCGCCACGTCGTGACACGAATGACCGATGAAGGGTTGGTCATCGAATTGACCGATCTTCAAGACGCACCGCTGTTTGACGGCGACACCGCGCAACCCACCCCGGCGATGCGAGAGCTTGCGGGCATCCTCAGCCGCGTTCTGGGACGCGTGAAGAATGAAATCGCGATCTCGGGTCACGTCCGTGGCTACCCCGAGATGTTGGTCCATTCGCCTGTCTGGGCGCTGTCGGATGCGCGGGCGCATACCGTTCGCAATCTGCTGGAAACCGCAGGTTTCAACGAAAAACGCATTCAGCGCGTCACCGGCTATGCCGACCGGCGCAACCGCTCCAGCAATCCGATGGATCCCGGCAACAACCGTGTCGAGGTCATTCTGCTTCGATGAATTAAGACCGCGCGGATTAGCAGCATTTTAACCCGCCGCGCGCAGATTGCATGAACCTGATTCACGAAAGGTGTGAAAAGAATGTCGATCTCCTCTGCACTCAATGCCGGTGTTGCCGGACTTGCAGCCAACTCGACGCGACTTGCGAGCATTTCGGACAACATCGCGAACTCCGGCACTTATGGCTACAAGCGGGTGAATACGGATTTCGAAAGCATGGTCATCAACCAGGCACGCGGCGCGGGCGTCTATTCCGCAGGCGGTGTGCGCGCGCTGACCAGCCGCATCATCGACCAGCGGGGGGCGCTGGTGTCCTCCTCGCATCCACTGGACATCGCAATCTCGGGTCGTGGTATGCTGCCTGTCATCCCCTCGGTCGCGCTGGCATCGCTTGGCTCCGGTGACCGTCCGCTGATGATGACGACGACCGGCTCATTCCGCACCGACGCTCAGGGGGTGCTGCGCACCGAATCCGGTCTGGTGCTGATGGGCTGGCCCGCAAACGCGGATGGCTCCATCCCGATCATGCCGCGCGACACGGCCTCGGGGCTGCAGCCGGTGGTGATCAACGCCAACCAGACCTCGGCCGACCCGACGACCAGCATGAACCTCGGCATCAACCTGCCCGCAACGGACACCGCAGGTGGCGGCACGGGTGAGCCTTGGAACATGAAAGTCGAATATTTTGGCAACCTCGGCACCTCGGAATCGCTTGCGCTGACCTTTACCCCGACCATCAACGGTCCGACCGGCAGCGGCATGTCGAACACCTGGACGCTCGAAATCCGCGACTCGGCCACCATCGACGACCCAGCCACGGCCAATGACGAATCCCTTATCGGCTCCTATGAACTGGTCTTCAGTGACAGCCAGACCTCTGGCGGCACTCTGGCCTCGGTGACCACCCTCTCTGGCGGCGCCTATGATCCCGCAACCGGGATGCTGGCGCTGAACGTTGACGGTGGCCCGATGAGCGTGGCCATCGGGCGCCCGGGCGACACCAACGGCCTGACGCAGCTCAGCGACGACTTCGCGCCTACGAACATCTTCAAGAACGGCTCCCCCGTCGGCAACCTGACCGCAGTTGAGATTGACGAAAACGGCTATATCCGGGCCACCTATGACACCGGCTTTATCCGCACCATCTATCAGATCCCGCTGGTGGACGTCCCGAACCCCAACGGTCTCATCGCACTTAACAACCAGACCTATCAGGTCTCACCGAACTCCGGTGCCTTCTTCCTGTGGGACGCCGGTGATGGTCCGACCGGCGCAGTCGTAGGCTACGCACGCGAAGGCTCGGCCACCGATGTCGCAGCGGAGCTCACTAACCTTATCCAGACCCAGCGGGCCTATTCGTCGAACGCCAAGGTGATCCAGACCGTCGACGAGATGCTGCAGGAAACCACCAACATCAAGCGGTGATGACCCGCTAGCGCGAGCGTTCGATCGCAACACCAAGGAGCATTTGCATGAGCTTGTCCGCCGCAATTTCCAACGCGCTTACCGGCCTGACCGCCGCGTCCCGCGGCACCGAGGTCGTGGCATCGAACCTCGCCAACAACCTCACGCCCGGTTATGCGCGGCGTGAGGTTTCCCTATCGCCACGTACCTACGGCGGCGGGGTCCAGATCGACGGCGTCCAGCGTACCGTCACCGCAAGCCTGCTGGCCGACAACAGGCTTTCGCAAGGCCGTGTCGCCAATAGCACGGCCCTCGCGGGCTTCTATAACTCGATGGAAAAGTCGATCGGGACCGTGAACGACGGGAACTCTCTAAACTCCCTGATCGCGGGTCTGGACGCCAAACTGATCGCTGCATCTAGTCAGCCCAACAGCGAAATCCGCCTCGCCGAAGTCCTCTCAAGCGCGAAAGACTTGGCGGGCAAGATCAACGACGTCGCCCGTGACATCCAATCGGCTCGGACGAATGCCGATCACGGCATTGCAGCCGATGTGGACCACCTGAACACGACGTTGGAACAGATCGCCAAGCTCAATCGGCAGGTGGTGACAACGCTCGCGAACGGTCACGACGCCTCGTCCTTGATGGATGCGCGTCAAAAAGCCGTCGACAGTATCGCGGACATTGTCGCGATTCAGGAGGTTCCACGAGAAAACGGCCGTATCTCGCTTTTCACCAAAGGCGGCGCGGTACTGCTTGACGGCATGACCCCCAGCAAGATCGGCTTCGTAAGCAGCGGTCAGGTTTCGCCTCAGGACGCCATCTCCGACGGTACGCTTTCGACGCTCAGCATCGACGGCGAGCCTCTCTCGATCCTGCAACTCAACATGTTTGCGGGTGGCTCGATTGCTGCACAATTCGAGATCAGGGACCGACTTGCACCGGAGCTGCAAACGCAGATCGATGCGGTCGCGCGTGATCTCTATGATCGGTTTTCCGATCCTAGCGTGGATCCTTCCATTTCGCCCGGTGGCCATGGCCTGTTCACGGACAACCAGCAGACCTTTACCGGAACTTCAGAGCTTGGCCTTGCGAACCGTCTGGCGGTCGCCAATTCCGTAGATCCGGCGAACGGGGGGGAATTGTGGCGACTGCGCGCCGGAATCGACGCCGCAGCAACTGGCAACCTTGGGGACAGCAGCCTTCTGATCCGAATGTCAGAAGCGCTCAATCAGTCAAGAACTTCTTCCTCGACGGGCGTCAGTCAATCGCCTCGCACGCTCTCCGTGTTCGCTTCAGAACTGTCCTCCTTCTCCGCAACCGCGCGTCTTCGGGCGGAGTCCGCTCTGTCACAGGACAATGCCCAGTTCAGCGCGCTGAAATCGACCCTACTGTCCGAGGGCGTGGACACTGACAGAGAGATGGAAAACCTGCTTGCGCTCGAGCGCGCCTATGCAGCGAACGCAAAGGTTTTTCAGGCGGCGAATGATATGCTGGACAACATCCTGAGAATGACATGACAATTTTTTCCTCCATCGGCGACCTGTCACGCTCCTTCCAGCTTCGGCTGGCCAATGCGACGATGAAATCCCGTCTCGACGTCCTGACGCAGGAGGTCAGCAGTGGAATCAAGTCCGATATTCCGAAAGCCGTGGGCGGTGACCTGCGATATCTGCAACAGATCGAAGGCAGGTTGCAGACATTGACCGCCTACAAGCAAAGCATCAACGAAGCCTCAGCACGATTTTCGGGCATGCAGGACGCACTCGAAACAATGCAGTCGTTAACCGGCAGCCTCGGCACTTCGTTGCTTTCCGAAGCAGCGACTGGCACGGCCGATCAACTTAGAATCCGGGCTGCCTCTGGGGCTGAGAATTTCAGTTCAATGATTGGCGCGCTGAACACGGAAGTTGCCGGACAGTACCTGTTTTCAGGATCACGCATTGATACAGCGCCGATCCCCTCGGCCGCAGACATGCTTTCCAGCATCAAGGCATTGGTTCAGGGTCTTGCGACCCCAGGCGACATGATTGCAGCCATCGACGGGTGGTTTGACGCCCCTAACGGTGCCGGAGGTTTCCGCGATGTGATCTATGCTGGCAACGACGACGCGCAGCCCAAGGTCGCGCTGGCAGCAAAAAGTTTGGTTTCAAGTGATCTGACTGCGAGTTCTCAACAATTCCGCTCAGCTTTGAAAGGGATGGCGATCATGGCGGTGGCCTCCGATCCATCTTTCGGCTTTGACACCGGCGCGTTGCGCAATCTTTTCAAAAGCGCGGGCGAGCGGCTGGTGGAAGGAAATACTGAAGTGATTCTCGCACGGTCAGGCGTTGGAATGATCGAGGCGGCGATTGCGCAGGCGCAGACGCGAAATTCGGCCGAAACATCCGGGCTTCAGATTGCGCGGCTCGATCTGATTTCAGCCGACCCATACGAAACAGCATCGGCGCTCAAGGAAGCCGAGGCCGGGCTACAGAACCTCTATGCCTTGACGGCGCGGCTGTCGAAACTCACCTTGACGGATTATTTGAGATGAGGTCGCTGCTTCTGCTGCTTTTGCTCACCTTGAGTTGGGCACTTTCGGCGCAAGCCGCTCCGGTCCGTATTAAGGATCTTGCGAATGTCGATGGCGTGCGCGGCAACGATCTGGTCGGATACGGGCTGGTAGTAGGCCTGAACGGCTCGGGCGATAGCCTGCGCAATACGCCATTCACAGAGGAGATCATGGCCGGGCTGCTGGAGCGGCTGGGTGTCAATGTAACCGACGAGGCGTTCCGCCCCAAGAACGTCGCGGCGGTTATTGTGACGGCAACACTTCCGCCCTTCGCGCGATCGGGCTCTCAGATCGACGTGAACGTGGCGGCCATCGGGGACGCGAAAAGCCTACTGGGCGGCACGTTAGTTATGACTCCCCTCAATGCCGCTGACGGAGAGATTTACGCTGTCGCGCAAGGTTCTGTTTTGTCCAGCGGGGTGGCGGCGTCGGGCGATGCAGCGTCAGTAGTCCAGGGCGTTCCGACAACAGCGAACATTCCCTTGGGCGCGCGTGTCGAGCGCGAGGTGAACTTCGACTTCTCCACGATGACCCAGATGCGTCTGGCACTTCGCACGCCGGATTTCACGACCGCCGCTCGCGTTGAAGCGGCGATCAATCGCGAATTCGGCAAGAATCTGGCCACCCTTCTGGATTCGGGGACGGTATCGCTTGATGCGTCCGTTCTTGGCAACGTGAACCCGGCGCGTCTGATCGGGCGCATTGAAAACCTGATGATCGAGCCGGAAAGTGCGGCGAAAGTGGTGATCGATCACAAATCGGGCACCATCGTCATGGGCGAAGATGTGCGGATTTCTCGTGTCGCCGTCTCGCAGGGCAATCTGACCTTGCGAGTTCGGGAAACGCCGATGGTCTCTCAACCGAACCCGTTTTCACCGGGGAAAACCGTAGTCGTGCCTCGCACGCTGGCGGAAATCACTCAAGAACCCGGGATTGGCTTCGCGCAGGTTTCAGGGGAGTCTTCACTGTCGGATGTCGTCGCGGGGCTGAATGCACTGGGTGTCCGACCGCGCGATATGATCGATATTCTCAAGGCGATACATGCTGCGGGCGCGCTGCATGCCGACTTCATTGTCAACTGAGGCGCAATCGCCTTTTGGCGTCAGCATGGGCTACGAAATAGCCCATGCCACTCCAGTTCAAAGCACCTGAACGAAGGCGCCTGCAGCGCTGTCGTACTGTTCGAGCCCGCCTGCCGCGATGTCATGCATCACGCCGTGCAGGGCAAGCTCCTCGGCTTCGACCTTTTCCCGGATGAAGGGGAAGGTCATCAGGTTCTCAAGAGAGACCAGAACCGCCTGCCGCTCAAGCTCGGGGATCTGCTCTTCCAGCGGAAAGTCCACGACGCGGTCATAGCCGGGGCGCAGAATATCCATCCAGCGACCGACGAAGCTGGTCTTCTCTTCCAGTTCGGGCGCGTGACCCGAGCACATTGCGTGGCAACCCTGCACGCCACCGCAGTTCGTGTGGCCCATCACCACCAGATGCGCCACCTTCAGGGCGTTCACCGCATATTCGATGGCCGCCGAGGTGCCGTGCTGCTCTCCGTCTGGGGCGTAGGGCGGAACCAGATTGGCAATGTTGCGGTGGATGAAGAACTCACCTGATTCGGCACCGAAAATCGCCGTCGCATGCACGCGGGAATCGCAGCAGGTGATGACCATGGCGCGCGGGCGCTGCCCATCTTCGGCCAGTCGGCGGAACCAATTGCGGTTTTCTGCAAAGGTGGTTGCCTTCCAGCCATGATAGCGCTGGACGAGGTAGTGCGGTAGCGGACGAGCTAGTTTCATCGCTTCCTCTTTTTTATGTTCCCCGCCCTGATAATCCCCCTATCGCTAAAGTTCGAGGTGATTCCCGCTTCTTCTATTACCTTTTCTTGAGGTCTTGCTGCCAGTTTGCCCCTTGGTGCTGATGTGCCGGATTGAGGTGGAGACAGATGAAGATCGCAATTCTGGCGGTGGAGGAAGAGATTTTGGTCGATATGCAGCGGCTCGAACAGCTTGTGACGGAACTTGGCCAGGACACGGCGAACTACGTTCTGGGCGCCGCCTTGGAACAGTTGGCGCAGGCACTGACGAAGACCGTGACGGCCGCCGACCGGCAGGAGCTTTCGACCGTCGTCAGCCAAGCCGACCGGCTGTCGCGGCTGGCGTGGCAGGTCGGGCTGGTGTCCCTGGCGGGCGTGGCCGTCGACGTGGGCCGCTGCGCCGAGACCCGCGATCTGCCGGGACTGGCCGCGACCGCCGCGCGGCTCCGGCGGATAGGCAATCGCTCTTTGACCGAGGTTTGGGAGCCTCCTGCCGCTTAGACCACCGCAGCTGAACTCGTCCCTTGCGGCTGGTTCCCACCGCGTTACCCTTGCAGCCGATTGTGCCGATCCGAGTCTTGCACCATGCGCCCAGAATTCGCCAACCCCTCTGCCATCCCCCTGCCGCTCTGGCTGATCCGCTCTGATACCGATGGCGCGCAGATCCCGCCCGAGGCAGGAGCTTTGGCCGCGACCTGGGCCAGATCGCAGAATTTCACCGGCAAACCCGGTCAGATCTGCCTGATCCCGGATGCGACCGGCGGGCTTGCGGGAGCGCTTTACGGAATCGGCGCTACCAACGCCCCAGGCCGCGAGCGTTACGCGCTGGCCCACGCGGCGGAAAACCTTCCTGTAGGGAACTGGAAGCTGGCCAACAGCCCTGAGGGTTTCGACGTTGCGGCAGGGGCTCTCGGCTGGCTTTTCGCGCAATACCGCTTCACCCGCTACAACAGCGCCGAGCCGCCCAAGGCAAGGCTGGTCTGTCCCGATGGCGTCGACGGCGAGCGGCTGCTGGCGCTTGCGGCGGGTGAGTATCTGGCGCGCGACCTGATCAACACACCGACCTCGGACATGGGGCCGGAGGATCTGGAAAAGGCTGCGCGTGACCTTGCCGCCCGCCACGGCGCCTCCATCGAAGTCACCGTCGGGGATGACCTGCTGGACAAGAATTTCCCCATGATCCACGCGGTTGGGCGGGCGTCGGATCAGGCTCCCCGGCTGATCGACATCCGCTTTCCGGGCACCGGTCCACGCCTGACGCTGGTCGGCAAAGGGGTCTGTTTCGATACGGGTGGGCTCGATATCAAGCCACCGGCCTCGATGCTGCTGATGAAGAAGGACATGGGCGGCGCGGCCAATGTGCTGGGCCTTGCCGAGACTCTGGCGCTGCTGAAACTGACCGAAAGCATGTCGCTGCGGGTGCTGATTCCGGCGGTCGAGAACTCGATTTCGGCCAATGCGTTCCGGCCGGGCGACATTCTGACCAGCCGCAAGGGCCTGACGGTCGAGGTCAACAATACCGACGCCGAGGGCCGGTTGGTGCTGGCCGACGCGCTGGCACTGGGCGATGAGGAAGCGCCCGAGCTGATGATCTCGATGGCGACGCTAACGGGCGCGGCGCGTGTGGCGCTTGGCCCCGAGCTTCCACCCTTCTTCTGCGACGAAGACGGCATCGCCGATGCGCTTTACCGCGCGGGCCGCGACGCCGCCGATCCGGTCTGGCGCCTGCCCTTCTGGGATCCCTATGAGGCGATGATCGAGCCGGGGATCGCGGATCTGGACAATGCCCCCTCGGGCGGGTTCGCGGGCGCGATCACGGCGGCACTGTTCCTGCGCCGGTTCACCGGCAAGGCGCGGGCCTATGCGCATTTCGACATCTACGGCTGGCAACCCTCAGCCGCGCCCGGACGCAGCAAGGGCGGCACCGGGCAAGGCATGCGCGCCATCCTGAACGCTCTACCCGAGGTGCTGAAGTGACCGACCGCCGCCTGACCCCCGCCACCGACCGTATCGCATTGGAATCCCTGCGAGGCGTGGTCGAACGCCCGGCCTATACGCCCGGTCGGCCCGCCCGGTTGTCAGCTCCGCTGGCAGACCTTTGCCGCGCACCGGATGGGGCTCGCGACCGGCAGACGAATTTCGGCGCTGATCTGACCGTGCTGGAAGAGCGTAACAGCTGGGCCTTCGTTCAGGCCGTCGCCGACGGCTATTGCGGCTGGGTGCGCTCTGACGCGATCACGCAGAACCTGCCGCCCGTCACCCATCGCGTCAGCGCGCCCGCGACCCATGTCTATGCCGAGGCCGATATCAAATCGCCCGACCTCATGCTGCTGTCGATGGGCGCGCGCCTGTCGGTCGTGGCGACGCAGGGTCGGCTTGCGCGGCTGGCGCAGGGCGGCTTCGTGCCGCTGGAGCATATAAGCCAGACCCCGGAAACCGACCCCGCCGAAGTGGCCGAGCGCATGCTGGGCACGCCCTATCTTTGGGGCGGGAACAGCCGCTCGGGCATCGATTGCTCGGGTCTGGTGCAGGGCGCGCTGCTGGCCTGCGCGATCCCCTGCCCCGGCGACAGCGACATGCAGGAAAACGCCTTCCCGGTCAGCGATGCTCCGATCCGGCGCGGTGATCTGTTGTTCTGGAAAGGCCATGTCGCGATGGCGCTGGACGATCAGCGCATGATCCACGCCAACGGCAACTCCATGTCGGTGCTGATCGAGCCGATTGCGGTGGCGCGAGAGCGGATCGAGGCCGAGTATCCGGGCACCTTCCGGGGCGTGCGCCGCCCCGACCTGATCCCGACCGGGCAGTTCCCCTAGGCCCAGACCTGCGACATCATGCCCACCGCCTGACGAAGTTGTCAGCGGCGAAACCGGCCTCGGGATGTTAGCCTGACGCGGCCCGTTTTCGCAGCTTTCAAGGACATGCGCATGACCTATCTGACCCGGTTCCTCATTCTGGCGTCGCTGGCGGCCAGCCCTGCCCTGGCCGAGATGAACGACGCAGCCCCCAATGCCACCGGGCAGCAACCGGCCTTCGAAGGCCAGACCCGCGCGCCCGCGCTGACCGACGACATCACCCTGACCCAGACCACGCTGGCTGAAAAGCTGGAGCATCCTTGGGGCATGGCCCTGCTGCCCGATGGCGCCATGCTGATCACCGAGCGTCCCGGCCGCCTGCGGCTGCTCTCGGCCGAGGGCGTGCTGTCCGAGCCGCTGAAAGGCGTGCCCGAGGTCGACAATCGCCAGCAGGGCGGGCTTCTGGACGTCGCCATCGCGCCCGATTTTGTCGACACGCGCCGCGTCTGGCTGAGCTTTTCCGAACCGCGCGGCTGGCGGAAGAACAAGAATTCGACCTCGGTCGCGACAGGCATCCTGTCGGCGGATGGCAGCGGGCTTGAGGATGTGAAGGTCATCTTCCGGCAGGACCCGGCCTGGGGCTCGCTGATGCATTTCGGCTCGCGGCTGGTCTTCAGCCCCGAGGGTGCACTTTACGTCACCACAGGCGAGCGCTCCTATGATGAGCCGCGCGTGCTGGCGCAGGACGTCAACACCCATCTGGGCAAGGTCCTGCGGATCGATCCGCTGACCGGCAAGGGTGTCGAGGGCAATCCTTTCGCCGATGGCCGCTCGGGCAAGCCGGAAATCTGGTCCTACGGCCATCGCAACATTCAGGCGGCGGCGCTGAACCCCGCGACGGGTGAGCTTTGGACCGTCGAACATGGCCCTGCGGGGGGCGACGAACTGAACAAGCCCGAAGCTGGCAAGAACTACGGCTGGCCCGTCATCACCTATGGTCAGGATTACAGCGGCGGCCCGATTGGTGAGGGCAAAACCCAGCAAGAGGGGATGGAGCAGCCGGTCTATTACTGGGATCCGGTGATCGCCCCCAGCGGCATGACCTTCTATCAGGGCGAGATGTTCCCCGAGTTGCAGGGCGATGCGCTGATCGGCGGGCTGGGCGCGCAGGCCGTCGTGCGGCTGAAGCTGCAGGGCGACCGCGTCATTGGCGAGCAGCGTCTGGCCGAGGGCATCGGCCGGGTCCGTGACGTCGAGATCGCCCCGGATGGCGCGATTCTGGTGCTGATCGATGACCCCGAGGGCTCGCTGATCCGTCTGGCGCGCTAGGGGCGGTCAGACCGGGCGCTGCACCTCATCCTCGGCATCTTCGGGCGAGATGCCGAGCGCCTCCATCCCCGATTCCAGCAGATCGGCCAGACGCGGCTCGGACATGAGGTAATCCTCGGTACGCTCGCCGCGTTCGACCTTGGCGGTCTCCAGCGCTTCGGCCAGTTCCTCGGCGTCAAATGTGTCGCGCCCGATCCACATCAGCGCGACCAGCGAGGCGCGCTCATCCTCATTCATCGCGGCGATGAACTCGTGCAGTTCGGACCGGGCCCCGTGACCGGTGCGATGGCCGCTGTGCGCCCAGGCGTTGACCCCGCTGTCGACCTCGCGGGCACGGATGATCACATAGGCGATTTTATCTGGACTGATAGGCAGCATCGTCCACCTCCCCAATGGGAAAGTGTTGCGCGGCGCGCACGATCCGTCAACTGCGGCCTGAATCAGCGGCCAAACAGACGTTCGATGTCGGTCAGCTTCAGCTCGACCCAGGTCGGGCGGCCATGGTTGCACTGGCCGGATTTCGGAGTCCGCTCCATTTCGCGCAGCAGGGCGTTCATCTCGTCGGCGCTCATCCGACGCCCGGACCGGACCGAGCCGTGGCAGGCCATCGACGACAGGACCGCATCCACCCGCGCCTTCAGCCGATCGGAACTGCCCTGATCGGCCAGATCGTCCAGAATGTCGCGCAGCAGCGCCTTGGCATCCAGCCGCCCCAGCAGCGCGGGCACTTCGCGCACGGCAACCGCACCGCCGCCGAAGGCCTCGATCACCATGCCAAGGCCTGCCAGTTCGTCGGCGATGGCTAGGATGCGGTCGGCGTCGTCCTGCGACAACTCGACAATCTCGGGGATCAGCAGCGCTTGCGAGGGGATGCCGTTCGCCTCGGCCAGCGCCTTCAGACGCTCATAGACCAGCCGCTCGTGCGCGGCGTGCTGATCGACGATGACGATGCCGGTGGCGGTCTGCGCGATGATCCAGTTTTCATGGAGCTGTGCCCGCGCGGCCCCCAGTGGGGCGGCCTCGGGCGCGGGAAGGGCGTCGGGTTCAGGCTCAACCCGGGCCGAGGGCGCCTCGGCAAACCCCGGCGCCTGAAAGGCGAAGGACGCCGCAATCGCCGGGGCCGAGGGGCGATAATCGGCCTGATAGCTGCGATAGGTGGCCGCCTGCATCGGCTGCGGTTCGATCAGGGCCGCGCCAAGCGCCGCCGTCCCGACCGTCGTCGATGAGCGGTGACCCGCCCCCGCCAGCGTATGGCGCAGTGCGCTGACGACCAGCCCGCGCGCGATGCCAGGGTCGCGAAACCGGACCTCGGCCTTGGCGGGGTGGACGTTCACGTCGACCTGATGCGGGTCGCAGGTGATGAACAGCACCGCCGCCGGGTGCCGCCCCGAAGGCAGCACGTCCATATAGCCCGCCCGCAGGGCCCCGGTCAGCAGCTTGTCGCGGACCGGGCGACCGTTCACGTAAAGATGCTGGGCCACCGCCGCGCCGCGCGAATAGGTGGGCAGGGCCGCAAATCCGGTCAGCGTCAGCCCGTCCCGCTCGGCATCGATGGTCAGGGCGTTTTCGGTGAATTCCGCCCCCATGACGCGGGTCAGCCGGGTTTGCAGCGCGCCGAACAGCTCGCCCTGCTCGGCGTCGGCGCGAAACAGGATGCGCGCCTCCTCCTCATCGGTCAGGGTGAAGCCGACATAGGGCTCGGCCATGGCCAGACGGCGGATGGTCTCAGTGATGGCCTGAGTCTCGGCCCGGTCGCTGCGCAGGAATTTCAGCCGCGCGGGGGTGGCAAAGAACAGGTCGCGCAGCTCGACCACCGTGCCGCGATTGGCGGCGGCAGGCCGGACTGGGCCGAAGCGCCCGCCCGCGACCGAGATCTGCGCGCCGTCATGCCCCTCGGCCCGGCTGGTGATCGTCAGACGCCCGACCGCGCCAAGGCTGGGCAGCGCCTCGCCCCGGAAGCCGAAGCTGCGGATGTCCAGAAGATCGCTGCCGTCGATCTTCGAGGTCGCATGCCGGGCCAGCGCCATCGGCAGATCCTCGGGCGTCATGCCGCAGCCGTCATCGCTGACGCGGATCAGCCCCTTGCCGCCGCGCGCAATGGCGATCTCGATCCGGGTCGCGCCTGCGTCCAGCGCGGTTTCGACCAGTTCCTTGACGGCCGAGGCCGGACGCTCGACCACCTCGCCCGCCGCGATGCGGTTGGCGGCGGCCTCATCAAGCTGGCGAATGACCGGGCGTATGTTGGGGGCATGGGAATTCATGCCCCCAGATATAGCAGGACCGGAATTCCCCGAAAAGCATTTCATCGGCATTTGCCGCATCAGGCGGAACCATTCGCCCCGTCAAAACGATAGTTTTCCATGCAACATGAACAGCATGGGAGAAGAGCGATGACGAAAGCCTTGCCTATTCTGATGTCTGGACTGGTGCTGGCTTTGGCCTCTTGCGGCCCCAACACCGCGACGCGCGCCACGACGGGCGCAGCCACCGGCGCGGTGGTCGCAGGACCGGTCGGCGCGGTGGCGGGCGCGGCCGTTGGCGGCAGCGGCATGGTTCAGGTGAAATAGCAGGGGTTGCCAGCGACGCGGGAGACGCGCCGCTGGCAGTCCGATTATTCCGCGGGGTCCGAAGTAATGCCCTCGGGTCGACCGACCAGCACGAAGCGCAGCTTGTCCGAGCTTAGCAGCCTTGCGGCCACGCGCTTCACATCCTCGGCCGTGACGGCCTCGACCTTGGCGTTGCGGGTGTTCACATAGTCGCGCGGGAAGCCCACCAGCTGCATGCCCGCCAGAATGCCCGAGATCCGGCCATTGCCATCAAAGCGCAGCGGATATTCCCCGGTCAGATAGGTCTTGGCGTCGGTCAGTTCCTTTTCCGTCACGCCATCCTTCGCCATCCGGTCCCATTCGGCGCGGATCAGCGGGATCGCCTCGGCCACCTTGGCATTGGCGCTGGCCAACCCACCCTGCCAGGTGTTGCCGTAAGCACCGTTCGACAGCGTCGTGCCGACGCCATAGGTCAGGCCGCGCTTCTCTCGGATCTCCTCCATCAGGCGCGAGGAGAAACCGCCGCCGCCCAGAATATGATCGGCCACGAAGGCGGCGAAATAGTCCGGATCGTCGATGGGCAGGCTTTCCTGCGCGAAGGCCACGACCGTCTGCGGGCTGTCCCAGTCGATCACGGTGACACCGCCGGTCAGCGCAAGCTGCGCCTTTTCGGGCAGGGGGGCCGAGCCCTCGGCGGGCAGACCGCCCAGCACCTTGTCGATCAGCGGGCCAAGCTCTTCCGCCGTGATGTCGCCGGTGGCCGAGACGATGACGCGGTCGCGCGCCATCAGCCGGGCCTTGGCGTCCAGCAGATCGTCGCGCGTCAGCGCCGCCACCGATTCGCGCGTCCCGTTGATCGAGGTCGCATAGGGGTGATCGCCCCAGGCCTGCCGCGCCAGTTCCTTCGCGGCAATGGACTGCGGATCGGTCGCTTCCGAGCGGATGACGGCCTGCAACTGGCCGCGCACCCGCTCGATGGCGTCGGCGTCAAAGCGCGGCTCGGTCAGCGCCAGCCGCCACAGTTCTGCCGCCTCATCGCGGTTTTCGCTGAGTGCACGCGCGCTCAGCACCATGGCGTCATCGCTGGCATCGAAGCTGGCGCGCGCGCCCAGCGTCTCGACAGCTTCGGCATATTGGGTCGCGTTCATCTCGCCCGCGCCCTCTTCCAGAAGCGAGGTCATCAGGATCACCGCGCCGCGTTTGTCGGGGGCGTCCATGCTGGCGCCGCCCCGGAACATGAAGGTGAAGGCGGTGAAGGGGATCGAGTGATCCTCGACCAGCCAGGCCTTGATCCCGCCGGGCGAGGTGACCTCCTGAATGTCGGTCGCGCGCGCGGGCAGCGTGGCCAGCGCCAGAAAGACGAATGTGGCAATGGCGCGGATCATTCCGAGGCCTCCGGATTGTCGACGGGATCGGCGGTCGAAGTGGCAGGGCCGGGTGCGGAAACCGCGGCTTCGGGATCAGCGGGCGGCGCATCCGGTGGCGGCACCAGCCAGGCGGTGACCGTGGCCGGGTTCTCCAGCACCAGTTTCGCGGCGGTGCGGATATCGTCGGGCGTCACCTCGGCCAGGATCGAGGACCAGTCGTTCACATCCTCGATCCCCAGCCCGATGGCCAGCCCCTGACCATAGTCATAGGCGCGACCATGGGCCGAGTCCTGCTTGTAGACCTCGGCCGCGCGGATCTGCGTCTTCACGCGCTCAAGCTGCGCCTCATCGGGGCCGTCGCGCAGGAAATCCTGCAGCGCGGCGTCCAGCGCCTTTTCGGCATCCTCGTTCGAGATGTCGGGGGTCGGTGCCAGCGACAGGGCAAAGGTGGTCTGATCGACCGTCAGCCCGTCATACCAGGCGTCAACGAACAGCGCCTTGCCGCCCAGCACCAGCTTCTGCCCCAGAACCGAGGTCTGCGGCGATCCGCCCAGCAGCGCCGCCAGAACGGTCAGGGCGGCGGCGGATTTCTGATCGCCAGGGTTGCGTTCGGGGGCTAGCACGCTGCGGATCATCGTCGGCTGCGGCACGCGCGGGTCCTCGCGGCTCATGCGGCGGGCCGCGACCTGCTGCGGCTCTTGCGGGCGGGGCTGGCGCAGGGCGTCGTCCTTGGGGGCGACGGGGCCATAATACTGCTCGGCCAGCTTGCGGACCTCATCGGCCGAGACATCGCCCGCCACCACCAGCACCGCATTGTTCGGCGCGTAATGGCTTTGGTACCAGTCGATCGCATCCTCGCGGGTCAGCTGCTCCATCTCGGCGCGCCAGCCGATGACCGGGCGGCGATAGGGGTGGTTGTAATACTGGACCGCATTGCGTTCCTCGCCAAACAGCGCCGAGGGGTCGCTGTCGGTGCGCTGCGCGCGTTCCTCCAGCACCACCTCGCGTTCGGCCTGCCAGTCATCCTCACCGATCTTCAGATTGGCCATCCGGTCGGATTCCATGTCGAAGATCAGCGGCAGCCGGTCCGATGCGATGCGCTGGAAATAGGTGGTGAAATCATAGCTGGTGAAGGCGTTGTCCATACCGCCATTGGCGGTCACGGTCTTCGACAGCTCACCCGGCCCCAGCTTGTCGGTGCCCTTGAACATCAGGTGTTCAAGGTAATGGGCGATGCCGGATTTGCCCGGCGCCTCATCGGCCGAGCCGATCTTGTACCACAGCATCTGCACGACGACGGGCGCGCGATGGTCCTCGATGACGACGGCCTCAAGCCCGTTGTTCAGTTTGAAATGGCTGATCCCCGCGGGCATCTCGGCCAGTGCAGGAAGCCCCGAAACGGCCAGCGACAGCGCCGCGAGGCCAGGGGTACGGAAAGGGATAAATCGCATGGACAGGCTCCGCTTGCGGCTTGGCGAAGAACCTGCCCGCTTGAACGGGGCTGTGCAAGGCCGCGTCAGGTCCGGCCCGGTGAACTTCGCGCGAGCAAGCGCGGGCAGGCCCGCCGGGGATCAGTCCCCGGCCAGCACAGGTGCGGCGTTCTGCACCGGCGCGACATTGCCCTGCTCGCGGTAGCGCGGCGGCGAGGCGGGCATCTGAACACCGGTCGGACGCCAGCGCTCGGCCTCGGCCCAGCTGTCCAGCGTCATCGGCTTGTAGGCGCGGTAATAGACGTTCGTGCGCGCCAGCACCTCAAGCAGGCGACGCGAGTGGCGGCTGCGCCATTCCACATCCTCTTGCGCGGTACGCTGGCGGATGCCCGCATCGCGGCCAAGGCGCGAGGCATAGGCGATCAGCGCGCCGTCAGCCGCACCCACGCCCTGAGCCGAAAGCTGCGCGGGGTTGCCGCCAAGGGCCGCCACCGCATCGCCCATGGGCGTCGGGTCGGTGATGTTCGCCCCGCCCGGGGTGGGGGTCGGCAGCATATTCAGATCGGGCGGCATCTGCAGGGGCTTCGTCGGGACGATGGCGAATTCGTCCGGGCCACGCTTGCCCGCGCCGGGGTTCATCAGTTGCGGGTCGCTGCTGCAGGCAGCCAGCATCAGCGTCGTCAAAGTCAGCGCGATCACCCGCATCATTCGGCCTTTCTCGTCCCGGTTCGGGCCCGTTCTAGCGTCATTTCCCGGCCTCGTCACGGGTCTTGTCAACCGGCGTCGCATTGACCTCGGCCTTGGGCTTGGGCGCGGCGCGGGGTTTGCGCGGCTTGGCGGGCGCGGCCTCAGGCTTCGACTTCGCCTCGGGCGGTTGCAAAACCAGTCCGATTGCGCCCAGGAAAATGGCGATATCGGCCACGTTGAAGCTGTAGGGGTTGCGCCAGTTCGGCAGCGACATGTTCAGGAAGTCAGCGACCGCGCCATAGGCGATCCGGTCGATCACATTGCCCAGAGCGCCCCCGATCAGCAGGCCGGCGGAAACCTGCGCAAAGCGCGAGGGTCGCGTGCGCCCCAGCCAGACCCCGATCCAGACACAGACGCACAGCGCCACGACGATCAGCAGCCAGCGCGTCAGGTCGACATCGCTGGAGAAGAGGCCGAAGTTCATCCCCTGATTCCACGCCATGCGCAGGTTCAGCCAAGGGTCGATCAGGTCGATCTCGCGCACCACGTCCAGCCGCAGGACATGGACGACCACGTATTTCAGCACCTGATCCAGCAGGATGATCAACGCCGCGATCAGCCCGACATTGCGCATCACCGGCGGCCGGGGTTCGGGCGCCGGAGGCTGCTTGCGGGTGCGCGGCTTGCGCGCGGGTTTGGGCGCGTCCTCGGTCATCAGTCCTCGGCCATCAGTGGCGGAAATGCCGCTGCCCGGTAAAGACCATGGCAAGGCCCAGCCGGTCGGCGGTCTCGATCACCTCGGCGTCGCGCATCGAGCCGCCGGGCTGGATCACCGCCTTGGCTCCGGCCTCGGCCAGCGCCTCGATGCCGTCGGCGAAGGGGAAGAACGCGTCCGAGGCCACGGCCGAGCCGATGGTCAGCGCCTGCGAAAGCCCCAGAACCTCGGCCATATCCTCGGATTTGCGCTTGCCGATGCGGGTGGAATCGACGCGGCTCATCTGGCCTGCGCCGATGCCCACGGTCGCCAGATCGCGCGCATAGACGATGGCGTTCGACTTGACGTGCTTGGCGACGGTCCAGGCGAACAGCAGATCGTTCAGCTCGTCCTCGGACGGCTGGCGCTTGGTCACCACCTTCAGATCGGGGCGCAGAATGCGGCCATTGTCGCGGCCCTGCACCAGGAACCCGCCCGCCACCTGACGGAAGGAAAGGCCCGGTGCCGCCGGATCGGGCAGGCCGCCAGTGGTCAGCAGGCGCAGGTTCTTCTTGGCCGCGAAGATCTCTTTCGCCTCATCGGTCGCGTCGGGCGCGATGACGACTTCGGTGAAGATTTCGGTGATAGCATGGGCGGTTTCGCCGTCGAGCACCGTGTTCAGCGCGATAATGCCGCCAAAGGCCGAGGTCCGGTCGCAGTCGAAGGCGCGCTTGTAGGCCTCGACCGCCGAGGTGCCGCGCGCCACGCCGCAAGGGTTTGCGTGCTTGATGATGGCGACGGCCGGGCCTTCCGAGGGGTCGAATTCGGCCACCAGCTCGAAAGCGGCGTCGGTGTCGTTGATGTTGTTGTAGGACAGTTCCTTGCCCTGCCACTGGCGCGCGGTCGCGACGCCCGGACGGGCCGAGCCGTCGGTGTAGAAGGCTGCCGCCTGATGCGGGTTTTCGCCATAGCGCAGACCCTGCGCCAGCTTGCCCGCGAAGGTGCGGCGGCGCGGCGTTTCCTCGCCGATCGCATTCGCCATCCAGGTCGAGACCGCCGCGTCATAGGCCGCCGTGCGGGCATAGGCGATCTGCGCCTGACGCTGGCGGAAGGGATAGCTGATCCTGTCGTCGTTGCGATCCAGTTCGGCCAGAACAGCGGAATAATCCTCGACATCGACCACGACGGTGACAAAGGCGTGGTTCTTGGCGGCAGCCCGGATCATCGCGGGACCGCCGATGTCGATGTTCTCGATGCAGTCGTCATAGGCCGCGCCCTTGGCGACGGTTTCCTCGAACGGGTAGAGGTTCACCACCAGCAGATCGATCATGTCGATGTCATGCGTCTTGGCGGCGGCCATATGTTCCTGATTGTCGCGCAGCGCCAGCAGGCCACCATGCACGACCGGGTGCAGCGTCTTGACGCGACCGTCCATCATTTCCGGAAAACCCGTGACATCAGCCACGTCGACGACGGTCAGCCCGGCCTGACGCAGCGTGCGGGCAGTTCCACCGGTCGACAGAAGCTCGACCCCGCGGGCAGCAAGCGCTCGGGCAAATTCGACCAGCCCTGTCTTGTCGGATACAGAGATCAGCGCGCGTTTCAGCGGAATGCGGTCGTTCATCGAAAGTCCCCGGTTTTGCCTGCCTGTCACCTAGCGCCACAGCGCGCCAAGGTCCAGCCAATCTGGATCGCGCGCCCGTGCAAATGCCCGGAAAGGACGATCTGTCGCGACGGGCGCGGCTCGGGCATGGCGCGGTCCAGAAGGCAGGAGGGATCCAGCCGCAGGCTGCAAAGCCCGTCATGGCCGAACTGCCATTCCTCGCCCGAAGGCAGCGTCAGCCGCACGCCGCCTGGCACGGTCCGCGTGCGGATGTCAGGGTGCAGGTGGAAGCGGATCTCGAACCCAAGGCCCGATTGCGGGCGCATGGTCTCAAGCTGCTCCTGCGCCGCCTCATCCAGCGCGGCCAGCGAATCCTCGCCCCGCAGGGTGGTGCCGTCAGGGTCCAGCCACAATTCGCGCACATGGGTCAGGCCGTGGCTGTCCAGCCAGCCGTCATGCCCGGCCAGCAGATGCGCCTCTTCATGGGAATGGGCCTGACCGAAATCGGCGGGCAGCAGATTGCCCAGCGAATCGCAATCGCCCGCCCAGACGCGGGTCGGGCGCTCGGCCAGAATGTCGGGCTCACCCTCCAGCCGGGCGCGGTTCAGCCGGGCCGAGGAGAGGCCCGCCAGACACAGCGCCGAATGGCAGGGCGTGGCCCGGCTGGCGCGCGCCCAAAGCGGGCCGAACCCGTCGCCCGGACCGCAGTTCACGATCAGCGGCTGGCGATGCACCGTCAGCTCGAACCCCAGCGTCGAGGCATGCGCCCGGACCGAGGCCAGCCCGCCGGGCGGCGATGCCGCGTCCAAAATCAGCGTCGTGCGTCCGCGCGCCATATGCGCAAAGCCCATCGCCAGCCCCACCTGTGGCAGCGCCGGGCCATCGGCGGCCCGCAGGCAATGGTCCAGCCGGCCCGCCGCGCCGCGCCCGCCGCCATGGAAGCTGGGCAGTGCGCCATCGGCATGGCGCAGCGCCCGCAGGACCGGGGCGATCGTCGCGATCATCTGGCGTAGGTCGTCGGGCGGGGTGATCCCGGCCTGATCGGCGACCTCCTGCGTCCAGACCAGCAGCGCCATCGCCTCCAGCAGCGACTCGGGCGAGCGCATCTCGGCCAGCGTGGCCAGCCCCATGGCGTCGACTTCCTCGGCCAGAGTGATCAGCACGGGCTGCACCAGATCGGCCTGTCCCTCCAGCGACATGACCGCGATGGCAAGTCCCACAAGGGTCTCCAGCCGTGGCAGCCCATCGGGGCTCGCGAACCAGCATTCCTGCAGATGCCCGATCTGCATGGCCAGCGAGGTGAAGAACGGCGCCGAGGCCTCACGATCCAGCCCCGGCAGAATCATCCCCGCGTGAAACACCCAGCGCAGCAGGCGGCGGCCGGTGATGTCGGGGGCCCATTGCGGCGTCTCGGGTCGGGGCTGGCGGTTGCGGCGGCACCAGTCCAGCACGCGATCCTGCGCCACGGCGCGCGCACGCGGCGTCGCCACCGCCGCCAGATCGTCCAGCCAGCCGAAGCCATGCAGCTCGGCCTGAACCGAGGGCGGCGTGTCGGCGGCGAAAGGATCGCCCTGCAGCAGGGTGCCGCCCAGACGCAGGTCTCCCTCGATGATCTGATGCCCACGCCCGGCATGGCCGATCGCCTTCGGCTCGGGCCGGTGCAGGAAACGTCCTGTCTGGGTGGAGGGCTGGTCGGTCATGGGGTGATCGGACATGAAAAGCGTCTTCAAAAGCTTAGGTCGGTGACAGCGGCTTTCGCAAGCGGACGATGAAGAACCCGTCCATTCCGCCGCGATCCGGCCACAGGTCGGGACGCAGGCGCAGCGCGCCTTCGGGCGTGATCCATTCTGGCGCAATGCCGGGAAGGTCCGGCCGCTCGACCGTCAGGTCGGGGTGGCGGGACAGGGTGGCGGCCAGCTGATCCTCTCCCTCGGCCTGCAGAAGCGAGCAGGTCGCGAAGACCAGCCGCCCGCCGGGGGCCAGCAGGTCCAGCGCATGGTCGATCAGCTTCGATTGCAGCTCGATCAGCCCGGGCAGGGCCGAGCCGTCGCGGATCAGCGGCAGTTCGGGGTGACGGCGGATGGTGCCGGTCGCCGAACAGGGCGCGTCCAGCAGCACCGCATCCAGCGGCGCGGCAGGCCGCCATTCCAGCGCATCCGTCTCGATCAGGGTGGCGGCCAGTTCGCAGCGCTCAAGGTTCTGGGCCACCCGCTCAAGCCGCGCGCCCGAGATGTCGATGGCGGTCACCCGCGCGCCAGCCGCCGCCAGTTGCAGCGTCTTGCCGCCGGGGGCGGCGCAGAGATCGGCGATCTGTTCGCCCGGTTGCGGGTCCAGCACGCGCACGGCCATGGCCGCAGCCGCGTCCTGCACCCACCAGTCGCCCGCCTCGAACCCTGCAAGCGCGCTGACCTGCGTGCCTGATGGCAAGCGATGCGAGCCGGTGGGCAGCGCTTCACCCGGGGCCTCGCGATCCGGTCGCGGCGTCAGGTCCAAGGGGGCGCCAGCCTCATGCGCGGCCTCGATGGCCAGCGCGGCGGCATTGCCCCAGGCGCGGCCCACGGGCTTGCGCAGCCAGACGGGCATCTGCTGGGCGGGCAGCGCCGCCCATGCCTCACCCGCTTCCGAGGCGCGACGCAGCACGGCGTTCACCATGCCTGCCGCCGCCTGCCCCTTCTTGCCCATCTGCCGCGCCAGCGCGACGGCGGTGCTGACGACGCCATGCGGTGCCTCGCCCAAGGCGTGCATCTCGACCACGGCAAGGCGCAGAAGCCATTGGATTTCGGGGCGCGGGCGGCGGTTCACGAAGGGCGCCAGCAGCGCATCCGCGCGGTCGACGCGGCGCAGCACCTCGCGGGCCAGACGGCGCGCGCGGGCACGCCCGGCGGGCGGCAGATCTTCCAGCACGCCCTCGGCCTCATCCAGCGTCGCACCGGAGGCGACCGCCTGCAGCAGTTGCAGCGCCCCGGCCCTTGCGCCGTCGCCCCTTGGCTTCTCCGACTTGTTCAATGCATGCCCCTTGCCTAGATTACCGACAATTAGCGCCAACCGGGAGAAACCGCCATGACCGACCGCAAGGAGCTGCCGCCCGAGGCCGTTCGCGCCCTGGCCGAGGCCGAAGAGCGCCGCAAGAATGCCAAGCCCATCGTCCTGCCGGTCGAGCTGGGCGGCCGCGACGGGCCCGAACCCGTGCGCTTCGGCGATTACGAGAAAAAGGGCATCGCCGTCGATTTCTAGACTACGGCGCGCCCTCGACCTCGCTCATGAAAGCGTGAGCGGGTTTGCGCGCTTCATTTACTTGCCATTGGGTTTCACTGGCTAAAAAGTGCCGAAACAGAAACTCCAGCACGCAGGCAAGTAACGGCATGGCCTCAGCAAGGGCTCTTTTCATTTTCGTGGCAGCGGCTTTGCTGGCGTCCCATCAGGCATTCGCCCAAAGCGGCCCGCGGGGCGGAGGCGCACGTGGTGGCGGCGGTCCGACCGAGGTCGGCGTGATGACCACCGCCGAAGAAGACGTGCCATATACCGTCACCCTGCCCGGTCGTGCCATCGCGTTTCAGGAAACCAGCATCCGCCCGCAGGTCGGCGGCGAGGTGCTGGAAATCGTCTATGAGCCGGGCCATCCGGTCAAAACCGGCGACGTGCTGTTCCGCCTTGACCCCGAAACGCTGGCCGCCGCACTGGCGGCTGCGGATGCGGCGGTGGCGGGCGCGCAGGCCAGCCTGACCTCGGCCCAGAACACCGTCACGCGCTATCGGCGGCTGGAGGGTTCGGGGGTCTCATCGGTCGATCTTTCCAATGCCGAGGTGGCGCTTTTGCAGGCCGAGGCGAACCTGAAATCGGCCGAGGCCGCGCGCGATGCCGCCAAGCTGTCGCTGGACCGGACCGAGATCACCAGCCCCATCGACGGCATGTCCGACGTGGCCTCGGTCTCGGTCGGGGATATCGTCACCGCCAGCCAGTCCGAGGCCCTGACCACCGTCACCCAGCTGGACCCGATCTATGTCGACGTGTCGGAATCCAGCGCCCGGATGCTGCGCAACCGCGAGCGCATCGACTCGGGCAAGCTGGTCACCAATGGCCATGTCGAGACGCAGCTGATCCTTGAAACGGGCGAGCAATATGGCGAAACCGGGCGCATCGTCAGCCCGGGCATCACCGTCTCGCCGACGACCGGCACCGTGCCGATCCGCCTGCAGTTCCAGAACGCGCAAAGCATGATCCTGCCCGGCCAGTTCCTGCGCGTGCAGATGACGCTGGGCACGACGCGGGCCATTCTGGTGCCGCAACGTGCGACCAACCGGGCCTCGGACGGGACGCTGACGGCCTTCGTCGCGCGCGAGGGCAAGGCGCAGCAGGTCACGCTTAGCGAGGCGGGGACCTACAAGAACAGCTGGATCGTCACCCAAGGCATCCTGCCGGGCGAGGCGCTGATCCTTGACGGGTTGCAGGACCTGCGTGTGGGCACCGATGTGACCACTGTGCCCGTCACCATCGACAGTCAGGGCGTGGTGCAGAATGCCGAAGCGGTGCAGGCCCCTGCCGATGCGGCGGGCGAGACGCCCGCCCCGGCCGCGCGAACGGCGGATTGACGGGCCATGGCACAGTTCTTCATTCACCGCCCCGTCTTCGCCTGGGTGCTGGCCATCGTGACGATGCTGGTCGGGGGCTTTTCCCTGCTTTCGCTGCCGGTGTCGCAATATCCCGATATCGCGCCGACGACGGTGCGCATTTCCGCCAGCTATTCAGGCGCGACGGCCCGCGCCGTCCAGAACTCGGTCACTACACCCATCGAGGACGCGCTGACAGGGCTGGACGGGCTGTTGTATTCAGTCTCGTCTTCTTCGACGGGACGGTCGTCGATCACCCTGACCTTCGATGACAGCGTCGATCCGGTCGATGCGCTGAACGAGGTGCAATCGAAGGTCCGTTCGGTCGAAGGACGCCTGCCCGGTCCGGTGCAGAATGACGGCGTCAGCGTCAGCCGGTCGTCCTCCTCGATTCTGATGGTCGGCTCGCTGGTTTCGACCGGCAGCAAGCACAGCACCATCGAGCTGGGGAACCTGCTGGAGCAGGTCGTCGAAGGCCCGGTCAAGCGGACCGAGGGCGTGGGCGGGATCAACGTCTTCGGCTCGGGCTATGCCATGCGGATCTGGATGGATCCGATGCGGCTGGCGCAGTTCCAGCTGACGCCCACCGACATCACGCAGGCCGTCGCGGCGCAGAACAGCACCGTATCGGTGGGCAGTCTGGGCAGCCAGCCCGTCGTTCAGGGCCAGCAGTTCACCGCCAATATCACCGCGCAAAGCCAGCTGACCTCGATTGACGACTTCCTGAACATCCTGCTGAAGACCGGCGCGGACGGCGCCTCGGTCCGGCTGGGCGATGTCGCAGATGTCGAGATCGGGCAGGCCAGCTATGGCCGCGATTCGCGCTTCAACGGCATGAATTCCTCGGGCTTCGGGGTGAACCTTGCAACCGGCGCGAATGCGGTCGAAACCGCCGCCGCCGTGCGTGCGACGCTGGACGGGCTGAAGAACGCCCTGCCCGAAGGGGTCGAGATCCGCATCGCCTATGACACCGCGCCCTTCGTCGAGCTGTCGATCGAGAAGGTCTATCACACCCTGCTGGAAGCGATTGCGCTGGTCTTTCTGGTTATCCTGATCTTCCTGCAGAACTGGCGCGCCACGCTGATCCCGATCATCGCGATCCCGGTGGTGCTGCTGGGTACGTTCGGCATGCTGGCGGCGCTTGGCTATTCGGTGAACACGCTGACCATGTTCGCCATGGTGCTGGCCATCGGCCTTCTGGTCGATGACGCCATCGTCGTCGTCGAAAACGTCGAGCGTGTCATGGCCGAGGACAAGCTGGACCCCGTTGCCGCGACCGAGAAAAGCATGGGCCAGATCAGCGGCGCGCTGATCGGGATCGCACTGGTCCTGTCGGCGGTGTTCCTGCCCATGGGGTTCATGCCCGGCTCGACCGGGGTGATCTATCGGCAATTCTCGGTCACGATCATCACCGCGATGGTGCTGTCGTTGCTGGTGGCGCTGATCCTGACGCCCGCCATGTGCGCAAGCCTGCTGAAGGCCAATCACCAGCCGGTCCGTTTCGGCCCGGCACGCTGGTTCAATCGCAATTTCGACCGGGTGACGCGGGGCTATGGCGCGACGGTGCGCAGCACCCTGCGCCGTCCGTTTCTGGTCATGCTGGTGCTGGCAGGCGTCGCCTATGGCGCGTCCGATCTGTTCGGACGCATGACCACAACCTTCATCCCCTCCGAGGATCAGGGCGTGCTGCAGGCCCGCATCTCGCTGAGCGAGGGGGCGACGGCGCAGCAGACGGCCTCGGTCGTGCGCGAGATCGAGGATTATCTGCTTAACGACGAAAAGGCGGCGGTCGAGTCGGCCTTCGTCAGCATGGGCTTCGGCTTCTCGGGCACCTCGCAAAGTCAGGCGATGATGTTCATCAAGCTGCGCGACTTCGACCAGCGCAAATCGGCGGATCTGGCAGCCTCGGCCGTGGCGCAGCGGGCGAACATGAAGTTCAACAAGCACCGCGCCGGACGGATCATGTTCATGCAGCCGCCTGCGATCCCGCGTCTGGGCAACTCGGCAGGCTTCAGCATGTATCTGCTGGACCAGTCGGGCAGCGGCATCGACGCCCTGCTGGCCGCCGCCGACCAGCTTGAAACGATTGCCGAGACCGATCCGCGGCTGCAGAACGTGCAAAGCAGCGGCTCGGATGATGAGGCGGCGCTGCGCATCGACATCGACCAGCAGAAGGCCGAAAGCCTGGGGGTCAGCGTCACGGCGGTGAACTCGATGCTGTCGACGATCTTCGCGGGGACCGAGGTCAACGATTTCGCCCTTGGCGCGCAGTTGCGTCCGGTGATCGTGCAGGCCGCCGCCAAGAACCGCATGCAGCCCGAGGATGTCGACAGCTGGTACGCCCGCAACACCAATGGCGAGATGGTGCCCTTCACCTCGTTCATGTCCATGCGGTGGGAGCCGGTCGAGCCCAGCCTGTCGCGCATGGACGGCATCGACGCGGTCGAGATCACCGGTCAAGAGGCCGAGGGCTACAGCTCGGGCGTCGCCATGTCGGCGATGGAGGAGCTGGTCGCCGACCTGCCCGGCGGCTACGGCACCGCCTGGACGGGGCTGAGCTTTCAGGAACGCCAGTCGGGCAATCAGGCGCCCTATCTGTTCGCGCTGTCGGCGCTGGTCGTCTTCCTGTCGCTGGCCGCACTTTACGAAAGCTGGTCGATCCCGTTTTCGGTCATGCTGTCGGTTCCGGTCGGCATTCTGGGCGCGGTGATCGCCGCGCTGACCTTCGGGCAGGCGAATGACGTCTATTTCAAGGTGGGGATCCTGACGACCATCGGCCTTGCCGCCAAGAACGCCATCCTGATCGTCGAATTCGCCAAGGAATTGCAGGAGAAAGGCAAAAGCCTGATCGAGGCCGCGACCGAGGCCGCCGAGCTGCGGCTGCGGCCGATCCTGATGACCTCGCTGGCCTTCATCCTGGGCGTGCTGCCGCTGGCGATTGCGACCGGCGCGGGGGCGGCGGCGCAGAATTCGATCGGCGTCGGCGTCATGGGCGGAATGATCGCCGCGACCTTCCTTGGCATCTTCATGGTTCCCGCATTGTACGTTACGGTCCGCAAATTGACTGACCGTCGTCGCAAGGAGGAGACCGCGCCATGACCACGGACACAAGCGCACCACGTCTGACATCGCTGGCCCATGGCGGAGGCTGCGGCTGCAAGCTTGCGCCCTCGGTCCTGCGTGAACTCCTGGCGGATCAGCCGCTGGCGCAGGCCTTCCCGCAGCTTCTGGTCGGCACCGAGACCGGCGATGACGCCGCCGTCTGGCAGGTCGACAAGAACACCTGCGTGATCGCCACGACCGACTTTTTCATGCCGATGGTCGATGATCCGCGCGATTTCGGCCGCATCGCCGCCGCGAACGCGATCTCTGACATCTATGCCATGGGCGGCAAGCCGATCATGGCGCTGGCCATTCTGGGCATGCCCATCGACAAGATGGCCCCCGAAACCATCCGCGAGATCCTGCAGGGTGGTCGCGACATCTGTGCCAAGGCGGGAATTCCGGTGGCGGGCGGCCATTCCATCGACGCGCCCGAGCCGATCTATGGCCTGGCCGTCATCGGCATCTGTCACCCCGACCAGCTGCGCCGCAACGCCGATGCGCAGCCGGGTGACGTGCTGATCCTGACCAAGGGGCTGGGCGTCGGCGTCTATTCCGCCGCGATCAAGAAAGAGGCGCTGGACGCCGCTGGTCTGACCGAAATGGTGGCTTCGACCACCACGCTCAACAAGGTTGGCACCGATCTGGCCGCCTGGCCCGATGTTCATGCGATCACCGATGTGACGGGCTTCGGCATTCTGGGCCACGGGCTTGAAGTGGCGCGGGGCGCAGGCGTGCATCTGCACATCCGCTTTGACGATCTGCCGCTGCTGTCGCAGGCGTCGGCACTGGCACAGGCGGGGTTTGCGACCGGCGCCTCGCCCCGGAACTGGGCCGCCTATGGCGCCGAAGTCTCGTTGCCCGACAGCATGTCCGGCTGGCAACGGGCGCTGCTGACGGATCCGCAGACCTCGGGCGGGCTGCTGGTCGCCTGCAACCCCGAAGCGGTCGAGGATCTGCTGGCGATGATCCGCGAGGCGGGCTTCCCGCTGGCCTCGATCATCGGCCGGGTCGAGGCGGGCAAGCCCGGCATCACCGTCGAATGACGCATTCTCAGGGGGAACGATCATGACCGAGGATGAGCTGGTCCAGCTGGTCGCCGACAACCAACCCGCCTTCGCGCTGCATGTGGGCCTGCGGATCATCCGCGCCACCATGGACGAGGTGCTGGCCGAAATGCCGGTGACCGAGGCGCTCTCGAATCGCAATGGCGTCCTGCATGGCGGGGCGATCATGGGCTTTGCCGACAATGTCGGCGGCACGGCGGCGCAGATCAACCTGCGCCCGGGCGAGGCGACGACGACCATCGAAAGCAAGACGAACTTCCTGCGCCCCATCCGCATCGGCGATGTTGCCTATGGCCGTGCCATCGCGCTGCACAAGGGCCGCACGACGATGGTCTGGCAAACCACGATCACCCGGGGCGACGGCAAGGTGGCGGCCATCGTGACCCAGACCCAGATGGTGATGGAGTGGAAGGACCCCGCGCCGTGACCCAAGGTCTGGGGCATCCATGCCGCAGGTCGCGGGCTCAAAGCGCCGCCCACGCCGGAATGGGGTTTCCGTTCGCGGTGAGTGCTGGCAAACTGGCGCTGTCCCGGGGCGTTACGGATCGCGTGCCGTTGCCCGTGCCGCTTTTTCGTGCCAATAGGGCGCGAAGGCAACCCAGAGCAGGTTTCGCAGAATGACCGATTTCGCGCAGCGTCGCACCATGATGGTTGACACTCAGGTTCGTCCGAACGAAGTCACCTCCTATCCCGTAATCGAGGCCATGCTGAATGTCCCGCGCGAACAATTCGTGCCGGACGCGCGCCGCGACGTCGCCTATGCCGGCGAAAACATCGACCTGCGCCCGGGTCGCGTGCTGCTTGAGCCGCGCACGCTGGGTCGCATGATCGAAGTGCTGGATCTGCAGAACAGCGATCTGGTGCTGCATGTCGGCTGCGGGCTTGGATATAGCGCCGCCGTCATGGCCCGCATCGTCGAGGCCGTTGTCGCGGTCGAGGAAGACGCCGACATGGCCGCCGACGCGCAAGAGCGTCTGTCCGCGCAAGAGGTCTATAACGTCGCCGTCGTGCACGGGCCTCTGAACGAAGGCTATGCCAAGCAGGGTCCCTATGACGTGATCCTGATCGAAGGCGCGATCGAAGAACTGCCCGCTGCCCTTTCCGACCAGCTGCGCGATGGCGGCCGGATCGTCGCGCTGTTTCTGGAAGGCAACCTAGGCGTCGTCCGCATCGGTCAGAAGATCGACGGACGGGTCAACTGGCGTTTCGCCTTCAACGCCGCCGCCCCGCTGCTGCCGGGATTTGCCCGCAAAATGGGCTTTGTACTGTAACTCCAGACGGAAGGGCCGCGAATGCTTCTTGGGACACTTCAAAAACTGCGCCGCCCTCTGATCGCCGCGCTTTTTGCGACCGGGCTTGCGGTTCCGGCCAACGCAGAATCGCTGGCGGATGCGATGGTCTCGGCCTATCGGACCTCGGCGCTGCTGGATCAGAACCGCGCCGTCCTGCGCGCGGCCGACGAAGACACCGCTGCGGCCATCGCCGCGCTGCGGCCCGTGCTGCAATGGGTCGCGCAGTACTCGTACCAGAACATCGAGGGCGTCGACCTTCAGTCCAGCAGCATCGCGCTTCAGGCGCAGGTCACGCTTTATGACTGGGGCCGGAACGCCATCGCCATCGACATCGCCAAGGAATCGGTTCTGGCGACACGTCAGGCGCTGGTTGGGGTCGAGCAGGACGTGCTGCTGGGTGCCGTTCAGGCCTATCTGGACGTGCGCCGCGCCACCGAACAGGTCGAGCTGCAGCAGAACTCGGTCCGCGTGATCGGGCAGGAACAGCGCGCCGCGACCGACCGTTTCGAGGTGGGTGAGATCACCCAGACCGACGTGGCGCAGGCCGATGCAGCGCTGGCCGCCGCCCGCGCCAGCCTTGCTTCGGCCGAGGGTGACCTTGCCATCGCGCGTGAGGCCTACCGTGCCTCGACCGGCCATATGCCGAACCGGCTGGATCAGCCGCCACCCACGCCGACGCTTCCCGCCTCGCTGGAGACGGCGCGCAGCATCGGGCAGCGCACCCACCCCTCGATCCGGCAGGCGCAGCGCCAGACCGCCGCAGCCGAGCTGGGCGTTCAGGCCGCCGTGGCCGAGCGCAATCCGACGCTGACCGGCACCGCCTCGATCAGCTCGCAGCGCAGCAAGTCGCAGATTACCCTGGATTCTTCGACGACCGATGTCGGCCAGGTTCAGCTGCAGATGTCGCAGACGATCTATTCGGGCGGGCGTCTGCCCTCGGCCCATCGCAAGGCGATGGCGAATCGCGATCAGGCGCGGGCCGCGCTGGTGAACACCGCGCGTCTGGTCGATCAGGCCGTGGGTCAGGCATGGGCGCAGATCGACGTCGCGCGGGCGCTGATCCGCTCGATCGACGAACAGATCGCCGCCGCGCAGCAGGCCTATGAAGGCGTGCGCGAGGAAGCCACGCTGGGCGCCCGCACCACGCTCGATGTGCTGGACGCCGAACAGGCCCTGCTGTCGGCACGGGCGGACAAGATCTCTGCAGAGGCCAATCTGCAGTTAGCACATTATCAACTTCTGGCTGCTATGGGTTTGTTGACGGTTGAAAACCTGAAACTGGGGATCCCCACCTATGACCCATCGGCCTATTACAATGCGGTGCAGGATGCGCCGTTCACCAGTCGGCAAGGCCAAAGCCTTGACCGGGTGCTGCGCGCCATCGGCCAGTAAGACTGCCCTGACGCATAAACCGGCGGCCCGCCATGCAGAATGATGTGATGCATGCGGGCCAGACGGCCATGGTTTCGGAAAATGTGGGCGACGTTCTGGCCTCGATCCGGCGCCTGATCGCGCAGGACGGCGGCGCGGGACGCCTGATGGCCTCGCCGGACGTCGCCGCAGCCTTCCGCCATGCGGACCTGCTGAACGCCCGCGTCGCGGAAAGCGCGACACCCGATCTGCGACAGGTCGCCGCCCCGCCACCCGAAGAAATGACGGCCCCCCTGACGCTTGAGCGGGACAATCTGGTCGCGCCGGAGGCCCCCTCTCAGCCGGTGCTGCGCCTGCACCTGACCCCCAGCTTCGCTGACCTGCCCGAGCCTGAGGCAAGCCATCCGGTTGCTGCCGCCACGCAGGTCGACACGGCTCCGGCCGCCAGCCCAAAGCTCGAAGCGCCTGCGCCGGTCTGGCCCGCGGCTGCGGCTGCGGCTCTATCCACGCAAAACGCTGAACCTGCGCCAGTGGTCGTGGAAGCAGCCATGCCGCAACTCAGCCAAGCTGTCGACCCGCCCGTCACACCCATCGCAGCTGCGCTGACCGAAGACTTGGCCCCACCTGTCGGGCTCGCGTCACCGGATGCGCCGCCCCCCGAGGAAGTAGCCGACCTTCACCTCTTCGCCCCCGAAGACGAGGAACTGGCCTATAGCTCGGTGCTGCGCAGCCTGATCCGCGATGCCATCCGGCAGGAGCTGCAGGGAGAGATGGGGGGCCGCTTCAGCCGCAATCTGCGGCAGGTCATCCGGCATGAGGTCGACCTGGCCCTGCGTCAGGCACGCCGCGCACGGCCAAGCATCTGACCTGCTGGCCCCCATTCACGGGGGCCGGTCGTCAGATCTCAGTTCAGGTATTTCTCGGGATCGGTGCTTTCAAAGCCGTTGCGCACCTCGAAATGGACGACGCCCTGATTGCGGGCCTTGCCCAACGCCGCGCCCGCGCTGACCTGCTGGCCCTTGCTGACCGTCACGTCATCAAGTCCGGCATAGACCGTCATCAGGTTGCCGTCATGGCGCACCACGATGATCGGGACGCCATCGACGTCGCGGGTGATCGCCGCGACGGTGCCGGACCCGGCTGCCGAAACCGTGCTGCCCGGGGCTGCCGAAATGTCGATGCCCTCGTTCTTGCCCTTCTCATAGGTGCGCACGATCGAGCCATTGGCCGGCATCCGGAAACGCCCGTTGCCCGAGGCCGCCGTGCGGGTCTTGCCCAGATCCGGGCTCGCGGGCGTCGCGACGGGGGTTGAGGTTGGCGCGGTCTTCTCATTCGGCAGCGGCCCGGTTGCCGAGGGCGGCAGCGGGGTCGGGCTGCCTGCGCCGGGCGTGGTCGTCGCCGTGGTCGCGGTCTGCGGGCGGGCCGCACCTGCGACAGGGATCAGCAGGCGCTGGCCAACGCGCAGGCTCATGTCGCTGGGCAAGCCGTTCCACTGCGCCAGATCGCTGATCGAGACGTTGTATTTCCGCGCCACCGACCAGGCGGTCTCGCCGCTGGCGACCACATGCTGGCGCGGCTGGCTGGCAGCAGGCTGGGTCGCCCCAACCGGAGGAATGGTTTTCGAGGTGACGGCGGCTTCGGCATTCGGCTGGCGCACGCCCTGTCCGGCGAAGGGATCGGTGACCTGCCCGGTGCCGGTGACCGGGGCCGCCGTCGGCGCGCCTGCGGCGATCCGCCGGGGCAAGGCCACGACCGAGCCCGCATTCAGCGGCGAGCCCGCATCGATCGCGTTATATTGCGCCAGCTCGGCCGCGTTCAGCCCCAGACGCGCCGCGACGGTCGAGATCGTATCGCCCTGCCGCGCAATCGCGACCTGATAGCCGGGATAGGAGATCACGCCGCGCTGGTCGGGCGCGGGACGCGGTGCAGCCGCCGCTGCGGCCCCCGCGGTATCCAGCCCGCTGCGCCCGAAGCCGCGCAGGTCCGGGTCAAGGTTGCTAAGGTCCAGCTGACCATTCGGCCCGCAGGACACCAGCGCAACCGTTGCGCCTGCCGCCAGGACCCATCCTTTGAAATTCGCCATTCTGCCCGTCCTCATCCTTCGGTGGCGGGGGTCATGTCTGTCCCAACCCCTCGACCAGCGGCACGAAGCGCACCTGCCGCAACTCATCATATTCGAAGCCATGTTCTTCCCGGCGCACCCGGATCAGGGTCTGGACCGCGTCCGATTGGCCCACTGGCACGACCATGATACCGCCGATCTTCAACTGCGCCAAGAGCGGGCCGGGCGGATCCTCGGCCGCCGCTGTCACCATGATGCGATCAAAGGGGGCCTGCTCGGGCAGCCCGTGCGAGCCGTCGGCCACCAGCGTGGTGATGTTCGTCAGGTCGAAATGGCGAAACAGCGCCTCGGCCTCCGAGACCAGACGGCGGTGCCGGTCGATGGTATAGACGCGACGGCAAAGCAGCGCGAGGATCGCGGCCTGATAGCCCGATCCGGTCCCGATCTCGAGCACCTTGTCCCGCGGCCCGACCTGCAGCGCCTGCGTCATCAGCCCCACGACCGAGGGCTGGCTGATCGTCTGGCCGCAGGGAATGGGCAGGGGGGTGTCCTCATAGGCGCGGTCCTCGAAATGGCCGCGCACGAATTCACCCCGGTCGATGCGCTCCATCGCCTCCAGCACGCGCGGATCGGTCACGCCGCGCTGCCTGAGCGCGAACAGGAAGCGCATCTTGCGTTCGGCGAAATCCGGTTCGTCGGTCATGAGAGGCGCCTCATCCTTGCTGGAACGCTCCGCGCAGTTTCGTCATGCTGTCGTGGCAGGTCAGGTCAGGCCGCATCGGCGTGATCGAGACATAGCCCTTCATATTGGCGTCGACATCGCTGTCGGGCGTCGCGGGGCCGGTCTGCGGCCCGCCCAGAACCCAAAGGAAACGACGACCGTTCGGGGCGTCATAGGCCTCGACCTCGAAGCGCACATCCTGCCGCCGCCCCTGTGGGGCCACTTGCACGCCAAGGACCGAGGCCGCGTCGCAGGGCGGGAAGTTCACGTTGTAGAACAGGCGGAAATCGTCGCCATGGCCCCAGACGTCATGGGCCAGAAGCTTGCGGATCACCTCGGGCCCGTGCTTGCGCGAGCCCTCGAACGGGTCGGCCAGCTGCGCGGTGCCGATGCCCATGTATTGCGAGAGCGCAATGGCCGGAATGCCCTGCAGCGCAGCCTCCATAGCACCGCCGATGGTGCCCGAATACATGGCGTTCTCGCCCGAGTTGTTGCCCCGGTTCACGCCCGACAACACGAGATCCGGCAGCGCATCTGCCATCACATGCCCAAGCGCCGCCAGCACGCAATCGGCGGGCGAGCCTTCGGCCGCAAAACGGCGCGGGCCCAGCTCGGCGATCATGGTGGGATGGACGAAACTGATGCAATGCGCGACGCCCGATTGCTCGAAAGCGGGGGCCACGGTCCAGACCTCACCCCCGGGTCCGGCAACCTCGGTCGCGATGTCGTAAAGCGCCTCGAGACCCGGTGCGTTGATGCCATCGTCATTGGTGATCAGGATCCGCATCAGACACTCCGAATATCGCGCTTTCCGATATGCTTACCTGCGCGGAAAGGCTGCGGCAACCCGCGGCGGTGGCAGATGGTTTGACCTTGCGGCAAGTCGCAGGCAGGATCGGGTTGAAGCAGGGGCCGTGCAAACATGCAGATCTACCTTCCGATTGCCGAAGTGGTCGTCAACAGCCTGACATTGATCAGCCTTGGCGGCATCGTCGGGCTGATGTCGGGGCTGTTTGGCGTGGGCGGCGGCTTCCTGATCACGCCTTTGCTGTTCTTCATCGGCATTCCGCCTCCGATTGCGGTGGCGACCGGGGCGAACCAGGTGGTCGCCTCGTCCTTTTCGGGCGTGTTGGCGCATGTGAAGCGCAAGACGGTCGATTTCCGCATGGGATGGGTGCTGCTGGCAGGGGGGCTTGTCGGCTCATCCATCGGGGTCGGGATCTTCAACATCCTGCAGCGCATTGGTCAGGTCGATCTGGTCGTGCAGCTTTGTTACGTCGTGTTCCTGGGGCTGATCGGCGCCAGCATGCTGAAGGAGAGCCTCGGCGCGCTGCGCCGGGCGCGGCAGTCGGGGCCGGTCAAGCCGATGCGGCGCAACCAGCATGGCTGGGTGCATCGCTGGCCGATGAAGATGAAGTTCCGCGCCTCGGGCCTATATATCAGCGCCATCCCGGTGTTGCTGGTGGGGGCTGCGGTGGGGGTGCTGGGCGCGATCATGGGCGTCGGCGGCGGCTTCATCATGGTGCCCGCGATGATCTATCTGCTGGGCATGCCGACCAAGGTCGTCATCGGCACATCACTGTTCCAGATCACCTTCCTGTCCGCCTATACGACCCTGATGCATGCGGTGATGTCGAACACCGTCGACGTCATGCTGGCAGTCCTGCTGATCGTCGGCGGCGTCGTGGGCGCGCAGATCGGCACCAATCTGGGCGCGCGGCTGCGGGCCGAACAGCTGCGCATCCTGCTGGCGCTGCTGGTGCTGGCGGTCTGCGGCAAGCTGGCCTTGGACCTGTTCCTGCGGCCCGAAGATCTCTACTCGATCGCGCCGGGGATCCTGCAATGAGGGCGCGTGCGATCCTTCTGACACTGGCCCTGCTGCTGCCCTTTGGCGGCCATGCGCAGAACGCCATCCCGGGCTACCCCGAGCGGATCACCAACCCGCCGAATGTCACCGCCAAGCCCGAACCGGCCGAGACAGTCGTCGCCGGGCTTTCGCGCGAAGATGTTGAGATCACGACGAATTTCGACGGATCCGAGATCATCATCTATGGCGCGGTCAAGCGTGAGACACCGATCCCCAAAGGTTCGGCGCTGGATGTGATCGTTACTGTCGAGGGACCGCAGCAATCGGTCACCGTGCGCCACAAGGAACGCAAGCTGGGCATCTGGATCAACACCGGCCATGTCAGCATCGGGGCCGCGCCGAACTTCTATGTGGTCGCGACGACACGGCCGATGGAGACCATCCTCGACCCGGCCGAGGACCAGCGCTACCGCGTCTCGGTCCCGCTGGCGCTGCGCGCTTTCGCAGGTCCCGTGACGGTCGAGGACGCCGTTCCCTATACCGAGGCGCTCGTGCGCCTGCGCGAGGAGTCCGGGCTTTACCGGCTGGACGAGGGGGTCGTGCGGCTGGCCCAGCAGACGCTGTTTCGCGCCGATGTGCGCCTGCCCGCGAACCTGATCGAGGGCTATTACAGCACCCGCATCTTCCTGCTGCGGGACGGCAAGGTCATCGACACCTTCCGCGCACCCATCGACGTGCGCAAGGTGGGGCTGGAGCGGTGGCTCTATCGCCTCGCACTGAACCAGCCCTTCCTTTACGGCATCATGTCGCTGGCCATCGCCATGGCGGCGGGCTGGGGGGCCTCGGCGGCATTCCGGGCGTTTCGGCGGACCTAACCGCCGCGCCGGAACGGGCCCATCTCGGTCAGAATGGCGATGTCTTCGTCGACGGCGGCGCGTTCGCGCACCAGATAATCCGCGATGGCCTTGCGGAAACCCGGGTCGGCGACCCAGTGCAGCGAATGCGTCATGCTGGGCAGATAGCCGCGCGCCAGCTTGTGTTCGCCCTGCGCACCGGCCTCGACCCGTTTCAGCCCATGCGCAATCGCCCAGTCGATCGCCTGATGATAGCAGATCTCGAAATGCAGATAGGCGTGATCCTCAATGCAGCCCCAATAGCGGCCGTAAAGCGCGTCCTTGCCGATCAGGTTCAGCGCGCCCGCGATGGGGCGACCCTCGCGTTCGGCCAGCACCAGCAGGCAGTCGTCGCGCATGGTCTGATGCAGGCGCTGGAAGAAGTCGCGCGTCAGATAGGGGCGGCCCCATTTCCGGCTGCCGGTGTCCTGATAGAACTGCCAGAACGCGTCCCAATGCGCGGGTTGGATCTGGTCGCCGGTCAGGCTGACAATGGTGCCGCCGAACGCCAGCGCCCGCTCTCGCTCTTTGCGGATGGCCTTGCGCTTGCGCGATGAAAGCTGCGCCAGAAACTCGTCAAAGCTGGCATATCCGGCGTTCGGCCAATGGAACTGCTGGCTGCTGCGGGTCATGAAGCCCAAAGCGCCGCCGATTTCGGCCTCGGCCTCGGTGCAGAAGGTGACATGCGCGCCCGAGAGGCCGGAATCGGCCGCGACCTGCGCCATGGCTTCCAGCAGCGCGCCCTGCACCGCCGGATGGGCCGAAATGAGGCGCGGCCCGGTCACCGGCGTGAAGGGCACCGCGCATTGCAGCTTGGGATAATACTGTCCGCCCGCGCGCTGATAGGCCTCGGCCCAGCCATGGTCGAAGATGTATTCGCCCTGTGAATTGGTCTTGAGATAGCAGGGCGCGACGCCGACCACCTTGCCCTCGACCCGCGCGACCAGATGGCTGGGATGCCAGCCCGTGCGCTCTCCGACCGAGCCGGACTGCTCCAGCGCGGCCAGAAAACGATGCGTGGTGAACGGGTTGTCGCCCGCGCCGGTGCCGTCCCAATCCTCGGCGGGGATATCCAGAATATGGGCGTGGACGGAAATGCTAAGCTCGGTCATCTGGCTCAGATATGCCTGCGCAGCGGAAATGAAAGGGGGCGATGGCGCCCCCGATCAGCGGCCACCCGTGACGTCAAGGATCGCGCCGGTGACATAGCTGGCCGCATCGCTGCAAAGCCACAGGATCGTTTCGGCCACCTCATCGGCCGAGCCGGGCCGCAGCATCGGCACGCCCGAGGCCAGCTTGCGCGGCCGGTCGGCATCGCCGATGACGGCGTGGATCTCGGTCTCGATCAGGCCGGGGCGGATGGTGTTCACCCGGATGTTGTCGGGCGCGAGTTCCTTCGACAGCCCGTTCGTCAGCGCATCGACCGCGCCTTTCGATACCGCGTAATCGACGTATTGAAACGCCCCGCCCAACCGCGACGCCGCCGAGCCGAGCATCACCAGCGAGGCCGAGGGCTCATCCATGGGCCGCTTCATCCGCCGCGCAACCTCGCGCGCGGTGTAGAACATGCCCAGCACATTGACCTGCATCATCCGCTCAATCCGCTCAGCCGTCATGTCCGCGAGGGACAGCGTGGGCGCGGCAATGCCCGCATTCGCGACCACGGCGTCCAGCCTGCCGCCTAAGCCCCGCTCGGCCTCGTCGAAAATGCGGATCACATCGGCCTCAAGCGCGACATCGCCCTGAATGGTGACGGCCTTGCCCCCGGCAGCGCGGACCGCTTCCGCGACCTCAAGCGCCGCGTCCTCGTCATTGCGCCAGTTCACCGCGACGTCCCAGCCGCGCGCGCCCGCCATCAGCGCCGCCGCGCGGCCAATGCCCCGGGACCCGCCCGTCACCAATATGCGTCTGTTCGTCATCATGGCTTCTCCGGAAAATAGTCCTCAAAGGTGATGTTCTGGGCGATGCGGCGCGCCCGCGCCTCGGCCTCGGGCGAGCGGATGGTCCAGCAGAGCACCGGCACCTCGCGCGCGGCCAGCGCCAGAACGGCCGGATTGCCCAGATCGTCATGGTCATGCGAGATGAACTCGGCCCCCACGCTGTCGAAATCGGCGATCTGGGCCAGATGGTCGCACATCTCGTCGTCGAGCATGGGCCATTCCTCGGGCAGATAGCCGCAGGTGGTCAGCCCCGCCGTGATCTCGGGCGCAGCCTCATGGAAGGCGCCGACGGTATAGGGGTTGAAGGACATCACCGCGACAGGGCCCTGATAGCCCTGCAATTCGCGGGCCACCTTGTCCTGCAGCGTGCCGATGTTCGGCCCCAGCCGCCCGTCCTGATCCTTGATCTCGATCAGCAGGGGCACGCGGCCCGCGACCTCCTCCAGAAGCTGGCGCAGGGTCGGGATCTGCTCGTCCGAACCCAGCAGCCGAAACTCCTGCAGTCGCGACAGGTGCAGATCCGCGACAAAACCTGCGTCATCGGCCAGGCGGCTCAGGTCATAGTCGTGGAACACCACCGCCTGCCCGTCCGCCGTCGCCTGAATGTCGCATTCGATGCCATAGCCCGCGTCGATGGCCGCACGAAAGGCGGCCATGCTGTTTTCCGGCACACCGGGGCTGTGCAGCCCCCGATGTGTGATCGGCAGGCGCAGGAAATCGGGATGCAATGCCATCACTCGACCTCGAAAATGGCCTCAACCTCAACGGCGACGCCGCGCGGCAGCGCGGGGGCCGAGACTGCGGCGCGCGCATGGCGGCCCTTGTCGCCAAAGACCTGCACCATCAGGTCCGAGCAGCCGTTGATCACTTCGGGCTGGTCGGTGAATTCGGGGGTCGAGTTCACGAAGCCGGTCAGTTTCACCACGCGCTTGACCTTGTCGAGCGAGCCAAGCGCCGCCCGCGCCTGTGCCAGCAGCGCCAGACCACAGCCCCGCGCAGCCTCGGCCCCGGCTTCGGCGGCCATGTCGGCCCCCAGCCGGCCCTTGATCGGGCTGATCTGGCCCGAGACGAACAGCAGGTTTCCGCTGCGCACATAAGGCACGTAATTCGCCGCCGGAGCGGGCGCGTCAGGCAGGGTGATCCCCAGTTCGGCAAGTTTGCTTTCGATGCTCATGATGGACTCCTACCAGTTGATGAAGCTGCGAAAATCGCTGAGTACGACGCGCCAGGTGTCCAGCACGCCGTCAAAATTCTTCCGTCCGATGCCGTCTGGCCCAAGCTCGACATCCATGACGACAAAAGGGTCGCTTTCATCGTCCAGATATACCTTGCCAAACCGCGTTCCGCGATTCCAGTCGTTGACCCGCTCGGCCGAGAGCGGCTGATCCATGTCGAATCCCGCCGAGAACTGGATCGCGCCGCAGGTCGCCTTGTCGCAATCATAGAAGTAAACGGTGAAATGCGTCCCGTCGATACGGCTTTCCAGCTTCGGATCGCCCGTGCTGTCCTTGTCCGGCGTCACCGGCAGGCCGAATTCCGTCATCATCAGGCGAATGGCCTCGGGGTCGCCGACGACCTGGGCCATGGCCGGGGTCACACCCCAGAAAACCAGCGCACACAGAAGTTGTGCCAGCCGCATTCACGTCTCCGTTTACCAAGTTTTCTTGACGCTATCGGGGATCGGCTCAGGCCACCAGAGCTTCGGCGCGTTTCAGATCCACGCTGACCAGCTGGCTGACGCCCTGCTCCACCATGGTCACGCCGAACAGCCGGTCCATGCGCGCCATGGTGACGGCGTGGTGGGTGATGACCAGAAAGCGCGTCTCGGTGCGGCGGGTCATTTCGTCCATCAGGTCGCAAAAGCGCGTGACGTTCGCGTCGTCCAGCGGCGCGTCGACCTCGTCCAGCACGCAGATCGGCGCGGGATTGGCGAGGAACACGGCAAAAATCAGCGCCAGCGCCGTCAGGGTCTGCTCGCCCCCGCTGAGCAGGCTCAGCGTCGACAGCTTCTTGCCGGGCGGCTGGCACATGATTTCCAGCCCGGCCTCCAGCGGGTCGTCGGATTCGACCAGCACCAGCCGCGCCTCACCGCCACCGAAAAGATGGGTGAACAGCGTGGTGAAGTTCTGGTTCACCGTGTCGAAGGCCGCCAGCAGACGCTCGCGCCCCTCGCGGTTCAGGCTGCCGATGCCCTGACGCAGCTTGCGGATGGCCTCGGTCAGGTCCTCTTTCTCGCCGCCCAGACGGTCGCGTTCAACCTCAAGCTCTCGCTTGTCGTCATCGGCGCGCAGGTTGACCGCGCCCAGCGAGTCGCGGGCCTGACGCAACCGGCCAATCTGGTCCTCCAGCACATTGGCCGGGGTTTCGACATCCGCCCCCTCCAGCGAGGCCAGCAGGTCCTGTGGATTGGTCTGCATTTCCTCATCGATGCGGGCGCGGGCGGCCAGCTCGGCCTCGGCGGCGGCCTCGGCGCGGGCCTCGCGGGCCGCGCGGTTTTCCCGCGCGTCCGAGGCGGCGCGTTCGGCGTCACGTTCGGCTTCGGTGGCGGCGCGCAGGACGGCATCGGCCTCTGACAGCGCCAGACGCGCGCGCTCCAGCCGGTCACGCGCGATCACCTCGGCCTCGGCGATTTCGGCGCGGCGTTCGGCCAGCAGGGCGGGCTGCTCCTGCGCCTCGTTCAGGTCGTCGGCGGTCTCGTCCCGACGGGCGGCCAGCTCGCGCGCCCGGCCTCCGGCCTGTTCCAGCCGCAGCCGCCAGCCCGATTCCTCTTTCGAGATTTCCTGCAAACGGCGAGTGCGGGCATTGCCGTCGCGGCGCAACTCATCCAGCGCCGAGCGGCGGGTCATGGTGGCGATGCGCGCGGCCTCGACCCCGGTGCGGGCATATTCGACGGCATCGGCGGCAAGGCCACGGTCGGGCAGTTCGGCCAGCGCCCGCTCGGCCTCGGCCAGACGGGCACGCGCGTCACCGGCATCGGCCTGATGGCGGGACAGTTCGATCCGCGCCGATTCCGCGCGGCTTTGCGCCAGCGACAAGTCGGATTCGGCCCGCGTCACCGCACGGGCGGTCTCGGACAGGCCGCGCTCGGCCTCGCGGCGTTCGTCGCGGGCGCGCTTTTCCGCCTCGGTGGCGACGGCCAGACGCTCGCGCAGGTCCTGATGCGTGTCGGCGGCGGCTTCGGCGCGCGCCTGCGCGGCCTCGGCCTGCACCGTCACCTCGGCCAGCTGGTTGACCTTCTGCAGATGCAGCGCGGCCGAGGAGGACGCGTCGCCCGCATTCACCCGCATCCCGTCCCAGCGGAACAGATCGCCCTCGCGCGTGACCAGCCGCTGACCGGGCGCAAGACCCGGCTGCAGCGCCGCCCCCGTCGCCGCATCCGCAACCAGCCCGACCTGAGACAGGCGGCGCGCCAAAGCCTCGGGGCCGGTGACATGGGGGGCCAGCGGCTCGACGCCCGCAGGCAGCGGCTGTGCGGCACCATAGCCCGGCAGTTCCAGCCAGCCGGAGGCACCGTCTTCGGCCAGCCCCGAGCTGAGATCATCGCCCAGTGCCGCACCAAAGGCGGTTTCCAGCCCCCTCGCCACGCGCACGAGGTCAAGAATGGACTTCCCGCCCGAATCCCCACGTTCGACCAGACGGCGCAGCGCGGCCATTTCGGCATTCAGCGCCGAGACCTCGCCTTCAGCCTCGGAACGGGCGGCGCGGGCGGCGGATTCCTCGCCCTCGGTTTCGGCGCGCATATGTTCGGCGGTGGCCAGCGCCTCTTCGGCGATCTCGACCCGCTCGCGCGCCAAGTCCTGCGCTTCTTCTGCGGCGCTGCGGGCGGCTTCGGCCTCGGTCCCGGCGGCTTCGGCGCGCAGGGCGGCCTCATCAGCATCTTGTGCGGCCTTCTCGGCGCGCAACTGCATCTGGCGCAGATCGCCGGTCAGACGCTCGGCCGATTGGTGGCGGGCGGCCAGCCGGGCGGCCTCATCCGTCAGCTCACCCAGGCGTGCCTCGACCTCGCGCAGGGCCTCGGCGGCTTCTTCGGCGGCCTGCGTGGCCGCCTCGACGCGCTCGTCATGACCAAGGCCGGTCTTTTCCAGCTCGGTCCGCTCCCAGACCAGCCGGTCGATCACCTCGCCCGCGTCGCGGTTCAGCGCGCTTTCGCGGTCGATGTCGCGGTCCAGCTGGGCGATGCGGGCCAGCAGGGTCTGGATGGCCTGCGCCGCGCGGGCCTCGGCCTCGGTCAGCGCCTCGGCCTCGACGGTGGCGCGCGACAGGACGGCGGCGGCAATCTGTTCCTCTTCGCGCAGGGGCGGCAGCTTGCCCTCGGCCTCGACGCGCGCGGCCATGGCCTTGCGAGCGGCGGATTCCGCCTCGCCCGCCGTGCGGATGGCCTGGCTCAGCGCCTCGGCGGCGGCCTCGCGGGCGCCATCGGCCTCGGCCCAGCGGCGATAGAGCAACAGCCCCTCGGCCAGCCGCAGCGCCGCGCCGATTTCACGGTATTTCGCCGCAGCCCGCGCCTGACGCGCCAACGAGGCCGCCTGCGTCGACAGCTGATCCAGCGTGTCATCGACGCGCGTCAGGTTCGCCTCGGCCGCGTTCAGCTTCAGCTCGGCCTCATGCCGGCGCTGGTAGAGACCCGAGATTCCCGCCGCCTCCTCAAGAATCCGGCGGCGCGCCTTGGGCTTGGCGTTGATCAGCTCGGAAATCTGGCCCTGCCGCACCAGCGCGGGCGAATGCGCCCCGGTCGAGGCGTCCGCGAACAGCATCTGCACATCGCGCGCCCGTACCTCTTTGCCGTTGATGCGGTAAGCCGAGCCCGCATCGCGGGTGATCCGGCGGGTGATGTCCAGCGCGTCGGAATCGTTCATCCCGGCGGGGGCCAGACGGTCCGAGTTGTCGATGGTCAGCGTCACCTCGGCATGCGCCCGCGCGCCGCGCCGAGAGGTGCCCGCGAAGATCACATCCTCCATCCCCTCGCCGCGCATGGCGGTGGGGCGGTTTTCGCCCATGACCCAGCGCAGCGCCTCCAGCAGGTTCGACTTGCCGCAGCCATTCGGGCCGACCACGCCGGTCAGCCCCTCGTGGATGACCAAATCGGTCGGGTCCACGAAGCTTTTGAAGCCGTTGAGGCGCAGGCGGTCGAAACGCACTATCTTATCCACAGAATCACGGGGCCGGATCTGGTGGATTTTCCGGCACTGCGGGCCTCAGGTCAACTGTAACCGCTAAATCTGGGGCTGGACCTTTAAGATATCCACAATATTTAAGGGATGAACACAACAAGATGCTGCAATCGGTGTGCCAACCATGATACCCGCACTTGCCCTTATCCTCTGCTTCCAGCTGTTCGGCGAGATGGTGTCGCGCGGGCTGGGCCTGCCCCTGCCCGGCCCGGTGATCGGGCTGGTGGTACTGATCGTCGCGGGCATGCTGCGCCCCGGCATCATCGACTTCCTGCGCCCGGCGGCGCGTGGGCTTCTGAGCCATCTGTCGCTGTTCTTCGTGCCTGCGGGCGTCGGCATCGTCGCGCACCTGCGGCTTTTCAGCCATAACGCACTTGGCATCACGGCGGCGCTGACGCTGTCGACCATCCTTGCGATCGCGGTGGGCGCGGTGACTTTTTCGGTGGTCGCGAACCTTCTGGGGAACAAGGCCGATGACTAGTCCCGCCCAGATCTGGAGCTATCTGTCGCAAGAGCCGCTGCTGTGGCTGACGATGACGCTGATCGCCTATGCCATCGGGGATTGGTGCTTCCGCATCTCGGACCGGCAAAGCTGGGTGAACCCGGTGCTGATCGCGATGATCCTGCTGGGTCTGCTGCTGGAGGTGACCGGCACCGACTACGCCACCTATTTCGAGGGCGCGCAATTCGTCCACTTCATGCTGGGCCCGGCGACCGTCTGCCTTGGACTGCCGCTGTACGAGAACCTCGACCGGGTGCGAAAAGCGGCCGCGCCGCTGGCCGCGGCCCTGGTCGCGGGCTCGGTCACGGCCATTGTCTCGGTGCTGATGATCGCGAAATTCTTCGATCTGGGGCCGGTGATGATGGCTTCGCTGGCGCCGAAATCGACGACGGCGCCGGTGGCCATCGGCATCTCGGAAAGCCTGGGCGGAGAGCCCACGATCACCGCAGCACTGGTCATCCTGACCGGCATCTTCGGCGCGATCATCGTGACGCCGCTGCTGAACCTGCTGGGCGTGCGCGACTGGCGGGCGCGCGGCTTTTCGGTGGGCGTCGCGGCGCATGGCATCGGTACCGCCCGCGCATTCCAGGTCAATGAGACGGCGGGCGCCTTTGCCAGCATGGGTATGGGCATGAATGCCGTGCTGACCGCGATCATCGCGCCCTTGATCCTGTCGCTTTTCAGCTAACGCCAGCGCAATAAAAAAGGCCGCCCGAAACGGCGGCCTGAAAGTCCTTTGCCGTCAGCGCGTTATGCGGCGTCAGCCTCTTCTGCAGCAAGGCGACGCTCGCTTTCTTCGCGCGACAGCGCGACCGAGGTGCGCACGCCCTTGGCCACGAATTCCATCAGGCCCTTCACCACCCGCTCGTTCGGGTCGATGCCGGCGCAGGACAGCACTTCGCGCCCGTCGCGCGAACGTGCCCAGCGGGCAATCTGGTCGGGGCCGTTGCCATATTTCTTGTCATCCGCGATTGCGTCGTCCAACGCGGCCAGAACGACCGCAGCAAAAAGCTTCCGGGCCCGTTGGCCTTGTTCGAAATTGAAAGCTGAACCGTCAACGAAATCGCGCATTTTCTTTTCCTGTTATTTCCGGCGGTTGAAACCGCTTTGGGTCCATTGCAGACCATTGTCATTCGACCGTCATGGACGGCATGAGGACTTAGCCGACAGTTGCCTTGATTCGGTATGCCCTAACCCGCATGCCCGCCATGCATATAACGCAAACCCCTGCAAGATCGCCAATTAGCCAAGCATGGTGATGCTTTCATGACAGAGTTTGCGCGGGGGTGTGCCCTTGACAACGCAGAATTGTTGATCCGGTTGCCTATTAATACGCCCACAGATATAGGCTCGGAGAAACTGGCTTCAACCTTTGCCAGCAATTATCCCGATTTCCGCAAGGTAACACGCAATGCCCAAGATCAACGGCAATGAAATTCGGCCGGGCTACATTATCGAACACGATGGTGGCCTTTGGGCCGCAGTCAAGGTCAACCACGTCAAGCCCGGCAAGGGCGGCGCCTTCGCTCAGGTCGAGCTGAAGAACCTGCGCGACGGCCGCAAGCTGAACGAGCGCTTCCGGTCCGAGGACAAGGTCGAACAGGTACGGCTGGACACCAAGGATCAGCAGTTCCTCTATGAATCCGACGGCAAGCTGATCTTCATGGACAACATCACCTTCGAGCAGACCGAGCTTGACGCCGACCTGCTGGGTGACCGCCGCCCCTTCCTGCAGGACGGCATGGTCGCCACGATGGAATATTACGGCGATGAGGCGCTGTCGGTGCGTCTGCCGCAGAAGGTGATCTGCCGCATCGTCGAGACCGAACCGGTGGTGAAAGGCCAGACCGCTGCGAACAGTTTCAAGCCCGCGATCCTCGACAATGGCGTGCGCATCATGATCCCGCCTTTCATCGGCGCGGGCGAAGATATCGTCGTGAATACAGAACTGTTCGAGTATTCCGAGCGGGCGTGATTCCGCCGATCAGCATCGAATCCCTCGGCAAGCGATGGCATGCGTTCCGCATGTCAGCCTAAATTGCATTGACCTCGCGTCACCAGAGGGAGAGCTTGATGACAGGTGCAGACGGCATCTCGGGCGGCGGCCGTTCCGGCGGCCCCAGCGGTGGAGGGTCAGGCCCTCCACTGGAGCCCGAAGATATCGAGCGCATTCGACAAACCATCCGCGAATCGATTGAAGAACTGACCCGTTTCGAGGACCTGATGCGGGGGTTTCTGGCGTCTGGCATCGCACAAAACCTGTCGAATGACATCGGCGGCAAGGATGCGGACGACCGAAAGCCGCCCATCGACATATCGGACGGGCTTCCGCCCCCCAATCCTTATGCGCAGGCAGAATCCGTCCGGTCTTTTCTGGCCGGAACGAACAAGCTGCCCGACCTGCATCCGGTTGGCGTAGGCGAGGCCCTGGCCTCGGCGGCGGCGGCATTGACGGCCCAGCCCGGCTTCATTTCACGCCAGGGGATTGATGAATTGCTGCGCCGTTACGGCCCGCAGCAAGCGGCGGCCGCGCCCACGGTCGAGGTGTCGATGCCGAACCTCAGCGTCGTCGGCGGGCGTCTGGCCAGTTCGACGGTTGCTGCGAACACGATGCCGGTGCTGATTTCCGACGATCTGCGGCTGATGCTCAGCAGCGTGTCGAAATGGGTCGGGATCGAGCGGCGCGTGGGCGATGAATGGCTGCCGACCCAGGTCATGGCCATGAAGGACGGCAAGGGCGGCGTCGAAATCGACGTCGAGGGGCTTGAGCAAGAGATCGGCGCGCTGCCGCAGGATCTGCGGATCGCCCTGAACCTTGAAGCGAAGCCCGAGGTGCCCCCTCCCAGGGGGCATAAGCCCGATCAGGATTTATTGGGAATCCTGTCCGGGCCATTGCGACCTGACCCCAAAGGCAAAGCTGATTTTATTGATGCATTCGGACAGCCCTGGCTTGTCATCTCATTCGAAGAAGCTGCCAATCACGGGACAAGCGATTTTGACCTTGATCGGATCATCGACAATTTTTCGAAAAAGCTCCGCTCGGGGCTGAAACTGATCATCGACACGCGCACTCTGGCCGAGGGATATGACGAAGCCCTCCGTACGGCAGTCAGCTCAATGGGCTGGCACGAGATGCTGCGTTTCTGGATGTGATCGCGCCGGGTCCGGTCACGCGGATTTTGGCGTATTCAGCAAGAAAGCTTGGAAACATCGATTGCGGATGGGATCGATTGACCGCTCGTCGCGTTCAATTCGATGTACTGGCCTATTGATCCTATTGATAAGGACATTCGTTTGATGACCCAGGCACATATTCGCGTCCGCCATGAAGACTATGGCAATTCGGGACGTTACCTCGGCACCGTGGAAGGCCAACCCGGCGAGGCCGAGCTGACGTGGCACACAGGTCAGCCCGGCGTCATCGTGGCCGATCACACCTATGCGCCCACGAACCTTCGGGGGACCGGCGTCGGGATGGCGCTGGTGCAGCAGTTGATCGCGGACGCCCGCAAACGCGAGGTGCTGATCGTCCCGGCCTGCAGCTATGTCCGCGCCCAGTTCGACCGCCACCCCGACTGGGCGGACCTGCGCGCCGAGATCTAAGCCCCGCCATGACGCAGCGTCAGCGCCCTGCCCGGCCTTGGGGCGATGGCCCGAGGAATCTGGTGGGGCGCATTTTTTCCCGCAACTCCCGCGGTCTGCATATCAGATTTGCCATGTCAGACGGCAGAAACCGCAATTGACGTGAATATGCCGTCGAGACTAGCGTCTTCAGCAGGCGGCAATGGCGCCGGCGCAGGAATGTCGCGGCATTTCTGGGTGAGGGGGGCATCAGTCAAGATCGCAAGACGCATATCCGCTGCTTTCAAAGACTGTGGCCGGACAAAAATCAGGGAGAAATCATGTCTAAACTCAAGAATCTGGCCCTCGCGCTGACCTCTGTGGTAGCGCTATCAGTGCCAGGACTGGCTATGGCCGAAGGCATGGTCGGGATCTCGATGCCGACCAAATCCTCGGCACGCTGGATCGATGACGGCAACAACATGGTCAAGCAGTTCCAGGAAGCTGGCTATGAGACCGATCTGCAATATGCCGATGACGACATCCCGAACCAGCTGGCCCAGATCGAGAACATGATCACCAAGGGCGTGAACGTGCTGGTCATCGCTGCCATCGACGGCACCACGCTGTCGAACGCGCTGGCGAATGCCAAAGCCGCCGATATCAAGGTGATCGCCTATGACCGCCTGATCCGTGACACGCCGGACATTGACTATTACGCGACCTTCGACAACTTCAAGGTGGGCGTCGAGCAGGCGACCACGCTGGTCGACGGGCTGAAAGCCAACTTCCCCGACGTGAAACCGTGGAACGTCGAACTGTTCGGCGGCTCGCCCGACGATAACAACGCCTTCTTCTTCTATGATGGCGCGATGTCGGTGATCCAGCCGCTGATCGACGACGGCTCGGTCGTGATCCCCTCGGGTCAGATGGGCATGGACAAGGTCGGCACGCTCCGTTGGGACCCGGCGGTCGCACAGGCGCGCATGGATAACCTGCTGTCTGCGAATTACACCGACAAGCAGGTGAACGGCGTGCTGTCGCCCTATGACGGGCTGTCGATCGGGATTCTGTCCTCGCTGAAAGGCGTGGGCTATGGCTCGGGCGATCTGAAAATGCCGGTCGTCAGCGGTCAGGACGCCGAAGTGCAGTCGGTGAAGTCGATCATCGCAGGCGAACAGTATTCGACCATCTTCAAGGACACCCGCGAGCTGGCGAAAGTCACGGTCGAGATGGTGAACGCCATGATGAAGGGCGAAGAGCCCAAGGTGAACGACACCGAAACCTACAACAACGGCGTGAAGGTCGTCCCGTCCTTCCTGCTGGAGCCGGTTCCGGTCACCGCCGCCAACTGGAAAGAAGTTCTGGTCGACTCGGGCTATTACACCGAAGATCAGCTGAAGTGATCCTGCAATGACGACAGGCCGGGCCGGATCACTCCGCGCCCGGCCTTGTCCAACAAGAACAGAACCCGTCGGGGAGGATTCGATGGACGCAATTCTGGAAATGCGGGGCATCACCAAGGAATTCCCCGGCGTCAAGGCGCTCAACAATGTCAACATGACCGTCCGGCGCGGAGAGATCCGCGCGCTGGTCGGCGAAAACGGCGCGGGCAAATCCACGCTGATGAAGGTGCTGTCGGGGGTCTATCCGCACGGCTCTTATGACGGCGAGATCCTGTACAACGGCAAGCCGGTGGCCTTCCGGGGCATTCCCGACAGTGAGGAACTGGGCATCGTCATCATCCACCAGGAGCTGGCTCTGGTGCCGCAGATGACCATTGCCGAGAACATTTTTCTGGGCAACGAACTGGCCACGCGCGGGGTCATCGACTGGAATGAGACGAACCGGCGCACCGCCGAACTGCTGGCCAAGGTGGGCTTGCGCGAAAGCCCGCAGACCAAGGTCGGCTCGCTGGGCATGGGCAAGCAGCAGCTGGTCGAAATCGCCAAGGCCCTGTCGAAAAAGGTCGATCTGCTGATCCTGGATGAGCCGACCTCTTCGCTGAACGAACATGACAGCGATGCGCTGTTGCAGCTTCTGGCCAGCTTCCGCGATCAGGGGATGACCGCCATCCTGATCTCGCACAAGCTGAACGAACTGTCGCAGGTGGCCGACAGCGTCACCGTGCTGCGCGATGGCGCGACGGTCGCCCAGCATGACGGCATGCTGCCCGAGGATCAGATCATCAAGGAAATGGTCGGTCGCTCGATGGATGACCGCTATCCGCCGCGCGATCCGCAGATCGGCGAGGTGGTGATGCAGGTCCGCGACTGGACCGTCGAGGACCCCGACCGCGATGGCCGCCTGATGGTCAAGAACGCGAAATTCGACCTGCACCGGGGCGAGGTGCTGGGCATCGCCGGCCTGATGGGCGCGGGCCGCACCGAACTGGCGATGAGCATTTTCGGCCGCTCGGTCGGCAAGCTGCGCAGCGGCGAGGTGACGATCAACGGCAGCAAGGTCGATGTCTCGACCGTGCCGAAGGCGATCAAGGGGGGGCTGGCCTATGTGACCGAGGATCGCAAGTCGCTGGGACTTGTGCTGATCGACACGATCCGCCGCAACATCCCGCTGGCCCATCTGGGCGGCATCGCCGCGAAAGGCGTCGTCGACAGCCAGCGCGAGGCCGAGATCGCCCGCGATTTCCGCAAGCGGCTGAACATCCGCTCTTCCTCGATCGAGCAAGAGACGCTGAACCTCTCGGGCGGCAACCAGCAGAAGGTGGTGCTGGCCAAATGGCTGTTCACCAACCCCGAGATCCTGATCCTCGACGAGCCCACGCGCGGCATCGACGTGGGCGCGAAATATGAAATCTACACGATGATCCGCGATCTGGCGGAACAGGGCAAATCCATCATCGTCATCTCGTCCGAGATGCCCGAACTGCTGGGCATCACCGACCGCATCCTTGTCATGAACGAAGGTCGGCTGGTGGCCGAATTGCCCACCGCCGAGGCCACGCAGGAAAAGATCATGTCGATCATCATCCGCTCGGGCCACAACCTGACCGATGACCAGATCACCCCCGAGCAAATCGAGGCAGAGACACCCCATGTCTGACAGCACCCAATCGCGCCCGACTGGCGACACCTTCGGCTTCATCCGGCGCAACATCCGCGAATATGGCATCCTGTTCGCGCTGATCGTCATCATGATCTTTTTCCAGATCGCGACGGGCGGCATCCTGTTCCGGCCGGTGAACCTGACCAACCTGTTCCTGCAAAACAGCCATATCGTCATCATGGCGGTGGGCATGCTGCTGGTGATCGTGGCGGGGCATATCGACCTGTCGGTGGGCTCGGTCGCGGCCTTCGTGGGGGCGCTCGCCGCCCTGATGGTAGTCAAGATGGGCTTGCCGATCCCGCTGGTCGTGGTGCTTAGCCTGATGGCGGGCGCGGTGATCGGCGGCATTCAGGGCTATTGGATCGCCTATTGGAAGATCCCCAGCTTCATCGTCACGCTGGCGGGCATGCTGGTCTTTCGCGGCCTGACCATGTGGATCCTGCAGGGCCAGAACATCGGCCCCTTCCCGCGTGAATTCCAGATGATCGCCTCGGGCTTCATTCCGGATCTGTTCGGCCCGGACAAGCCCAACACCCTGTCGCTGATCCTGGGCTGGGGTGCGGCGCTGGCCATCCTGTGGCTGGCCATCCGCAACCGCCGCCGGGCCGAGGCCAATGGCGTCGCGGACGAGCCCTTCGCCTTCTTCGCCGCCAAGAACGCGCTGATCTTTCTGGCACTGGTCTGGATGACCTGGGCGCTGGCGAATTTCCGCGGCCTGCCCAACGTCTTCATCGTCATGGCCGTGCTGGTCGCGCTTTACGCCTTCGTCTCTGAACGCATGACCGTCGGGCGGCGTATCTATGCGATCGGCGGCAACTCGAAGGCCGCGAAGCTTTCCGGCATCAACTCGGAGCGCGTGGTCTTCCTGACCTTCGTCAACATGGGCATGCTGGCCGCGCTGGCCGGGATCGTCGTCGCGGCGCGCCTGAACTCGGCCACGCCCAAGGCGGGCGTCGGGTTCGAGCTTGACGTGATCGCGGCCGTCTTCATCGGCGGGGCCTCGATGGCGGGCGGCGTCGGCACGGTGATCGGCGCGGTCGTCGGGGCCTTCATCATGGGCGTGATGAACAACGGCATGTCGATTCTGGGCATCGGCATCGACTATCAGCAGGTCATCAAGGGTCTGGTGCTGATGGCTGCGGTCATCTTCGACGTCTCGAACAAGAGCAAATCCTGATGCCTCCGGTCGAACCCGGTCTTGCCATCATCGGCTATGGCAAGATCGCCCGCGAACAGCACAAGCCCGCGCTGGATGCCAGCCCGAACTGGCATCTGGCGGCCACCGTTGATCCGGTGAACCGGGCCGAGGGCGTGCCTGCCTTCACCGACCTTGCGACCTTCCTGCGCGAGATGCCGCAGGTCGGCGCGGTCGCCCTTTGCACGCCGCCACAGGTCCGCTTTGCCGTCGCGCGCGAGGCGCTGCTGGCCGGAAAGCACGTGCTGCTGGAAAAGCCGCCCGGCACCACCGTGTCCGAAGTGATGACGCTCCGCCGCATCGCCGCCGACCGGGGCCTCAGCCTGTTTGCCGCCTGGCACAGCCAGTTTGCACCCGGCATTCCCGGCGCGCGCGACTGGCTGGCGGGTCGCCATGTGACCGGAATCACAGTGACCTGGCGCGAGGATGTGCGCCGCTGGCACCCCGGTCAGGACTGGATCTTCGCCCCCGGCGGCACCGGCGTCTTCGACCCCGGCATCAACGCCTATTCGATCCTGACCCATATCCTGCCCGTCGCGCTTTACACCACCGAGGCCGAGCTGGATTTCCCCGCGAACCGCGACACCCCCCTCGCCGCGCGGCTGAAAATGCTCAGCGAAGATGGCGCGCCCGTCGATCTGGACTTCGATTTTCGCGAAACCGGCGTCCAGACCTGGGACATGCAGATCACCACCGATGATGGCGTGATGCAGCTGTCGCAGGGCGGCGCGACGATCATCGCGGGCGGTCGGACGATTGCGGCGGAAAGCTCACTTTCCGGGGAATATGACCGCATCTATACCCGTTTCGCGCAGCTGATCGCGCGCGGCGAAAGCGACGTGGACCTTGCGCCGTTCCGGCATGTGGCAGATGCGATGATGCTGGGGCGGCGCAAGCAGACGGATGCGTTCGAATGGTGACCCCCCTCTGGATCGCCGTGGACTGGGGCACGACCCGCCTGCGCGTCTGGGCCATGGGACCGGATGGCCCGCTGGAGGCGCGCAGTTCCGACAAGGGCATGGGCGGGCTTGACCGCGACCAGTTCGAGGACGCTCTGACCGAGCTGGTGGGCGACTGGCTGCCCGCAACGGGCCGCCTGCCGGTCATCGCCTGCGGCATGGTCGGCGCCCGCACCGGCTGGGTCGAGGCAGAGTATCGCCAGACCCCCTGCCCGCCTTTGGACCCGCAGCACGCAACCCGCCCCAAGGTCCGCGATCCGCGCATGGATGTGATGATCCTGCCGGGCCTGTCGCAGGCCGCACCGCCCGACGTGATGCGCGGCGAGGAGACGCAGATCGCGGGCTTTCTGGCCGAGAACCCCGGCTTTGACGGCATGCTCTGCCTGCCCGGGACGCATTGCAAATGGGTCCGCCTCAGCGGCGGCAAGGTCATCGCCTTCCGCACCTTCATGACGGGAGAGGTGTTTTCGCTGCTGTCCCGGCAATCGGTTTTGCGCCTGTCGATGACCGACGCCCAGCCCGATGCCGCGAGCTTTGCGAAGGCCGCAGCCGAGGCGCTGGCCAACCCCAACCTCGCGCAGACCGGCCTTTTCGCGATCCGCGCCGGATCGCTGCTGACTCAGACCAGCCCCGAGGCGAATGCCGGACGCCTCTCGGGCCTGCTGATCGGGGCCGAACTCGCCGCCTGCCGCGATTTCTGGCAGGATCGTCCCACCGTCATCATCGGCGCGCCCCAGCTTTCCGGCCTTTACGAGCGCGCCTTGCGTGACGCGGGCGCCGACGCGCGCTCTGCAGACGGCGGCATGCTGGCCCTGTCGGGCCTGACCGCTGCATTCCATGAATTGGAGACCACATGAGCCTGCCCATCATCGCCATCCTGCGCGGCATCACCCCCTCGGAAGCCCTGCCCGTCGCCAAGGCCCTGATCGACGCGGGGATCGACCAGATCGAGGTGCCGCTGAACTCTCCGCAACCTCTGGACAGCATCAAGGCCATGCTGGACGCCTATGGCCATAGCGCCACCATCGGCGCGGGCACGGTGCTGACCGTGGCCGATGTGCAGGCCGTGGCCGAGGTCGGTGCGGCCATGATCGTCTCGCCCAATGCCGACCCCGATGTCATTCGCCAGACCCACAAGCTGGGCCTTCTGTCCTATCCCGGCGTCTATACGGCGACCGAGTGCTTTGCCGCGATTGCCGCCGGTGCGTCGGGGCTGAAGCTGTTTCCCGCAGATCAGGCCGGGATCGGCACCTTGAAGGCGCTGCGCGCCGTGCTGCCGCCGGAGATGCCGGTCTTCGCGGTCGGCGGCGTCGGCCCTGCCGATTTCGCGACCTGGCTTCAAGCGGGCGCGAACGGGTTCGGCATCGGTGGTGCGCTCTATCGCCCCGGTGACGTGCCGGATGTCGTGGCCAAACGCGCCGCCGAAATCGTGACGGCGATGAAGGCTGTCGCATGAGCATTTCGGTTTTCGACCCCCGGCCCTGCCAGCTGGGCGAGGGCGCGATGTGGCATCCCGGCCGCCAGCAGGCCTTCTGGTTCGACATCCTTGGCAAGCGCCTTCTCAGCCGCAAAGGTGATGAGGCGCTGGAATGGCAGTTCGACGAACATGTCTCGGCGGCGGGATGGCTGGACGACGACCACCTGCTGATCGCCTCGGAAACGGCGCTGTTCCGCTTTGACCTGCGCGACGGCACCCGCCAGCACATCGCGGCGCTGGAGGCCGAGATGACCGGCAACCGCTCGAACGACGGGCGGGCCGACCCCTGGGGCGGGTTCTGGATCGGCACCATGGCCAAGGATGAGCGCCGGGGCGCGGGCGCGATCTATCGCTGGTTTCGGGGCGAGCTGCGGCAATTGCGCGCCGAGGTCAGCATCCCGAACGCCATCTGCTTCAGCCCCGACGCCACGCAGGCCTATTTCGCCGATACCGCCGAAAAGACCGTCTGGCGGCAGGATCTGGACGCCGAGGGCTGGCCCGTGGGCGCGCCCCGCGTCTTTCTGGACCTGCGGTCCGAAGGGTTGAACCCCGATGGCGCAATCACCGATGCGCAGGGGCGGTTCTGGAACGCGCAATGGGGGGCGGGCCGGCTGGCCTGCTATGGTCCGGACGGGCAGTTTCAGCAGGCGATCGACCTGCCCTCGGCCCAGACCAGCTGCCCCGCCTTCATCGGGCCCGCGCTGGATGTCCTTTTGGTCACCAGCGCCGCTGTCGGCTTGTCCGGCGCGCAGGAAGGGCTTAGCTGGAAAATCAAGGTGCCGGGCGTCACCGGATCACCCGTTCCGGGAGTGGTGTTGTGAAAGAAGAACGGTTCGGAACGCATCCCGAAAAGGGCGACGTCACCAGGGTCACGATCTCGGCCCATGGGCTGACGCTATCGGCGATCACGCTGGGCGCCTCGGTGCAGGATCTGCGGCTTGAGGGCGTCGCGCAGCCGCTGGTGCTGGGCTACCCCGAGCTTTCGCCCTATCTGACCGTCGGGCGGCATTTCGGCGCGATTGCCGGGCGCTACGCCAATCGCATCGGAAATGCGCAGGCCAGCATCGACGGCAAGCTGCATCACTTCGACAAGAACTATCTGGGCCGCCATCTGCTGCATGGCGGCAGCGACGGCACCAGCCACCGCAACTGGCAGATCGCCGATCTGACCGACAATCTGGTCACCTTCTCGGACTATCTGCCGGACGGCCATATGGGCTTTCCTGGCAATATGCTGCTGCGCGTGACCTATGAGATCCTGCCGGGGCCCGAGCTTTCGATCTCGGTTCTGGCGACCTCGGATCAGGGGACCTTGTGCAATTTCGCCCAGCACAGCTATTTCAATCTGGACGGCCAGCCGACCATCGCGGCGCACCGCCTGACCATCCCGGCCGAGACTTGGCTGCCGGTCGATGAGGACCTGATCCCCGAAGGCCCGCCCGCTTCGGTCGCAGGCACGCATCTGGATTTCCGCCAGCCCACGCTGCTGGGGTCGCGCCTTGACGGCCCGCTGATCGACCATAACCTCTGCCTGCGCCCCGAGCGGGCGAACCTGCCGCAACTGGCGGCCGAACTTGAGGCGGGCGGCCTGCGCATGCAGATCCTGACGACCGAGCCCGGCCTTCAGGTCTATGCGGGTTCGGGGATCAAGACCGGCCCTGCGGGCATCGGCGGCCGCCCCTACCAGCCCTTCGCCGGGATCGCGCTTGAGCCGCAGATCTGGCCCGACGCGCCGAACCGCCCCGATTTTCCGCTGGCCTTGCTGGAGCCGGGGCAGATCTATCGCCAGACGACGCAGCTTCGCTTTGCGCGAACCGAGGCGGAATAGGGAGAGGGACATGGTGGAATTGACGGCAGCCGTGATCGGGCTGGGTTCGATGGGCCTTGGCGCGGCGCTGTCGCTGGCGCGGGCGGGCATTCCCACCCATGGCTTCGACCTGCGCCCGCAGCCGCTGGCCGAACTGACCGCAGCGGGCGGGCATGCGGCTGCCTCGGCTGCCGAGGCAGCGGCGGGCGCGCAGGCGATCTTCGTCTTCGTGGTGAATGCCGCGCAGGCCGAGGCCGTGCTGTTCGGCCCCGAAGGCGCAGTCTCGACCGCCAGGCCGGGCAGCGTTTTCGTGCTGTGCCCGACCCTGCGGCCCGATCAGATGGTCGTGCTGTGTGATCGGCTGGTTGAGGCCGGGATGCTGGCCATCGACGCCCCGGTCTCGGGCGGCGCGCAAAAGGCGCGGGACGGGCAGATCAGCATCATGGCCTCGGGGCCGGATGAGGCCTTCACGCGCATCGCCCCAGCGTTGCAGGCGATTGCGGCGAAGGTATTCCGGCTGGGCGATGCGCCCGGCGCGGGCAGCCGGATGAAGGTCATCAACCAGCTTCTGGCCGGGGTTCATATCGCCAGCATGGCCGAGGCGATGGTGCTGGCCGCCAAATCCGGCATGGATCTGGGCACCGTTCAGGATGTGATCACAGAATGCGCGGGCAGCTCGTGGATGTTTGAAAACCGGGGCCCGCAGGTGGTCTCGGGCGACTACACGCCGTTTTCGGCGGTCGATATCTTCGTCAAGGATCTGGGAATTGTGGCCGAGACCGCCGAGGCGCTGAAAACTCCGGTTCCGCAGGTCGATGCCGCGCTGAAGCTGTTCAATCAGGCCAGCGCCGAGGGGCTGGGCGGGTTGGCCGATGCCGCCGTGGCGAAAGTACTGGCGGCTCAGGCGAAAGTGCGGCTTCCGGGTGACGACAGCGCCTGATTTCGCCGCATCGCAAAGGGGCGCCGGACGCCCCTTTGCCTTCACGATCCTCAGGCGCGGCGGACCTTCTGGGTCTGCTGACCCAGACCGTCGATGCCCAGAGTCATCGTCTCGCCGCCTTTCAGGAAGACCTGCGGCTTCTGCCCCATGCCCACGCCCGGAGGCGTGCCGGTTGTGATCACATCGCCCGGCATCAGCGTCATCAGCTGCGAGCAATAGGCCACCAGCGTCGCCACATCAAAGATCATCGTGCCGGTCGAACCAGTCTGGAAGCGTTTGCCGTCTACATCCAGCCACATCTTCAGGTTCTGGACATCGGCAATCTCGTCCCGGGTCACGACCCAGGGACCGATGGGGCCGAAGGTGTCGAAACCCTTGCCCTTGTCCCAGGTACCGCCGCGCTCGGCCTGCCATTCGCGTTCCGAGACGTCGTTGACCACGCAATAGCCCGCCACATGCTCCAGCGCCTGTTCTTTCGAGACATTGCTGGTGCGCTGGCCGATGACGATGCCCAGCTCGACCTCCCAATCGGTCTTGCTGGAGCCTTTGGGGATGACCACGTCATCATTCGGGCCGACGATGCAGCTGGTCCATTTGTTGAACACAACCGGCTCGGACGGCACGGCCAGACCGCTTTCGGCGGCGTGATCGGCGTAGTTGAGGCCAATGGCGACGAATTTGCGCACATGGCCGACGCAGGCGCCCAGACGGGGCGAACCCTCGACCAAGGGCAGGCTGGTCGGGTCGATCGCCGCCAGCCGTGCCAGCCCCTCGGGCGACAGCGCCTCATCGGCAATATCGGCCACATGGCCCGACAGGTCGCGGATATTGCCGTCGGCATCCAGCATGCCCGGCTTTTCCTGCCCCTCGGGGCCATAGCGCAGCAGTTTCATCGTTTTCCTCCTTGGATGTGGCGTAAATCTTTCGACAGACGGCCCGCGATGCATCCGCTGAACGGTCGCAACGGCCTCCTCCTTGCCCGCGCGTCATGAAGACGGGCGACAGGCCCTGTGGCAATGTTTAATTGCCCCCGCTGTCCTCCGAAGTTTTAAAATGACTTTCAATGTTTTTGTACATCGGGGCGAAATGGGCGTCGATTTCGGCCTTGGTCCGGCGCGGATTGCGCGCCGCCAGCGCCCGATGGATGGCCCCGTGCTGGCGCAGCACCCGCCGCCGGGTCCTGCGGATCCGCGCCGAGAGGTAACGCGCCCGCCATAGCCGGGCCATATAGGCGCGATGCGTCTCGATCAGCGCCTGATTGTGGCTGGCCGCGACGATGGCGGCATGAAACTGCATGTCCAGTTCGAACAGATCGACGGAATCGATGATGTCGCACAGCCGGTCGATTTCATCCTTGAGATGGCCGATGCGGGCAATCTCGGCCTCGGTCGCGGTGGCGCAGGCCAGTTCGCCCGACAAAAGCTCCAGCGCGTGCAGCACCCGGACCTGATCGATGATTTCCTTCAGCGAGGGGTTCGCCACGACCGGGCTGCGCAACGGGCGCAGCTGAACCAGCCCCTCTTGCGCCAGAATGCGGATCGCCTCGCGCATGGGGGTGCGCGAGACGCCGCGCTTCTCGGCATTCTCGCGTTCCTTGATCGTCTCACCCGGCACCAGCGTGCCGCGCAGGATTTCCCGGCGCAGGTCATAGGCGATCGCCTCGGCCATGCTGTCCTCAGTGGCCATTCAGTTGACCGGCGTCAGCAGCGGCTGCCCCGCCAGCAGGGCCGCCAGATTCTGCCGCTGGAGCGCGCCCATCCGCGCCCGCGTCTCGACCGTGGCCGAGCCGATATGCGGCAACAGCAGCACATTCGGCAGCGTCAGAAAGCGCGGGTCAATCTTCGGCTCATTGCGGAAGACGTCCAGCGCCGCGCCACGGATCTGCCCGTTCTGAAGGGCCGCGATCAGCGCCTCTTCGTCGATCACCGACCCGCGCGAGATGTTGACGATGACCCCATCCGCCCCCAGTGCAGCGATCACTTCCGCCGAAACGAAACCCAGCGTCTCGGCCCCGCCGACGACCGAGACGACCAGATCATCGACCGCCGCCGCCAGCGCAACCGGATCGGCGTGATAGGTCCAGCCTGCAGGCGTCTCCTTGCGGCTGCGCGACTGGTAATGGATCTGGCATTTGAAAGCGGCAAGTCGGTCCGCGATCTCACGCCCGATACGGCCCATGCCCAGAATGCCGACCTTGCGCCCCGACATCTTGCGCGCCAGAGGATAGGCCCCTTCGGCGGGCCAGTTGCCGTCCCGCAGCCAGCGCTCGGCCGGGGCCATCTCGCGCTGCCGGGAAATCAGCATGGCCACGGCCAGATCGGCCACATCGTCGTTCAGGACATCAGGCGTATTGGTGACCTTGATGCCCCGCGCATCCGCATCGGCAATGCTGATCGCGTCATAGCCCACGCCGAAATTCGCGATCAGGCGCAGGTTCGGCAGAAGGTCCATCGCCGCACCGCCCAAAGGCTCACCGCCCTTGAACGCCAAAGCGACGCAATCGTCGCGCGCGGCCTCTGCAAGCTGCGTCAGCGAGGCCAGAGGCGTCACGCCGAACTCATCCCGAAACGCGGCCACATCCGTCGGCGCGTAGTTTCCGACCACCAGAATCTTGCTCATCCGGCTTACCCGCGCCCGATATAGGGCATGTTGGTCGCCATGACGGTCAGCCACTGGATATTCGCGCCCTCGGGCATCGAGGCCATATGCATCACCGCATCGGCCACGTTCTGAACGTCCATCACCGCCTCGACCTTGACCGAACCATCGGCCTGCGGCACGCCCTTGGTCATCGCCTCGGCCATATTGGTCAGGGCATTGCCGACGTCGACCTGCCCGCAGGCGATGTTGAAGGGCCGCCCGTCCAGCGACAGACAGCGCGTCAGCCCCGTCACTGCGTGTTTCGACATGGTGTAGGGGGTCGAGCCCGGACGCGGCACATCCGCCGAAACCGAGCCATTGTTGATGATCCGCCCGCCCATCGGGCTTTGCGTGCGCATCTGCCGGAACGCCGCGCGGGCGCAAAGGAACATGCCCGAGATGTTCACATTCGCGACGTTGTGCCATTCCTCGACGCTGATCTCATCAATCAGCTTTGACAGCAGAACCGCGCCTGCGTTGTTGAAAAGCACGTCCAGCCGCCCCCAGGCCGCGACGGCGTCCGCAAAGGCGCGGTCGACCTGCGCCGGGTCGGTCACGTCGCAGGGCAGGATCAGCGCATTGGCATGGCCGTTCGCGGTCTCTTCAAGCGGTTCGGTGCGGCGGCCGATCAGGCCGACGTTCCAGCCTGCGTCCAGAAAGCGCCGCGCGGTGGCGCGGCCGATGCCGCTGCCGGCGCCGGTGATCAGGATGTTCTGTGCCATGGATGTCCCCTTTTCTCCGGCCTAGTGATTGTCGCGCGGCAAGGTCTCGCGGACCTTCTGATAGGCCGTCGCCAGTTCCAGACAGCCGCCCTGCGCCAGTTGCCCGACGTTCTGGCGATAGATTTCCTCCCAAGGCGTCTGGTTTTCCAGCACCGGAGGCACCCATGCCTCCTTCCGGGCCTGCCATTCGGCGGGCTCGACCAGCGCGTCCATGCGGCCCGCGTTCAGGTCCAGCCGCACTCGGTCGCCGGTCTGCAGATAGGCCAGACCGCCACCCACCACCGATTCCGGGCTGGCGTTCAGGATCGACGGGCTTTCCGAGGTGCCCGACTGCCGACCGTCACCCACCGTGGGCAGGTGGTCGATGCCCTGCCTCAGGACCGCATCCGGGGGCTGCATGTTCACCACCTCGGCGCTGCCCGGATAGCCCACGCAACCCACGTTGCGGATGAAGAGGATGCAGTTTTCGTCGATGCCCAATGCGGCGTCATTGATCCGGTCGTGATAATCCTCGGGGCCCTCGAAGACGATGGCGCGGGCCTCATGCACACCCTCTTGCCCGGGACGCGACAGGAAGCGCTGATAGAAATCCTTCGAGATCACGCTGGTCTTCATCAGCGCCGAATCGAACAGATTGCCGCTTAGCACGATGAACCCGGCCTTTTCGCGCAGCGGGTCGTCATAGGGGCGGATGACCTGATGGTCCTGACTGGCCTGCCCCTCAAGGTTTTCGCCCATGGTCCGCCCGGTCACGGTCATCGCGCCCTCATGCAGACGCCCGGCCTTTTTCAACTCGGCCATGATGGCGGGGACGCCGCCCGCGCGGAAGAAGCTTTCGCCCAGAAATTCGCCCGCAGGCTGCATGTTCAGAAGCAGCGGAACGTCATAGCCGACCTTCTGCCAGTCGGTCACGTCCAGCTCGACCCCGGCATGGCGGGCGATGGCCTGCAGATGCGGCGGCGCATTCGTCGACCCGCCAATGGCCGAGTTCACGATGATCGCATTCTCGAAGGCCTCGCGCGTCAGGATGTCCGAGGGCTTCAGATCGTCCAGCACCATCTGCACGATGCGCTTGCCGGTCTCATAGGCCATGTTCATCCGCTCGCGGAAGGGCGCGGGAATGGCCGAGCAGCCGGTCAGCGACATGCCCAGCGCCTCGGCCATGGCGTTCATCGTGCTGGCGGTGCCCATGGTGTTGCAATGGCCCAGGCTGGGGGCGCTGGCGCAGACGCGCGACATGAACTCCTCATAGTCGATCTTGCCTTCGGACAGCAGCCTGCGGCTTTCCCAGACCACCGTGCCCGAGCCCGCGCGCTTGCCCTGCCACCAGCCGTCCAGCATCGGGCCGCCGTTCAGCGTGATCGCCGGAATGTCCATCGTCGCCGCGCCCATCAGCATCGCGGGCGTGGTCTTGTCGCAGCCGGTCGTCAGCACGACCCCGTCCAGAGGATAGCCGTGCAGCACCTCGACCAGCCCCAGATAGGCCAGGTTCCGGTCCAGCGCCGCCGTCGGCCGCTTGCCGGTTTCCTGAATGGGATGCACCGGGAATTCCATCGGAATGCCGCCGCCATCGCGAATGCCCGCCTTGATCCGGTCCATCAGGAATACGTGGATCTTGTTGCAAGGCGCCAGATCGCTGCCGGTCTGGGCGATGCCGATGATCGGACGCTCGGACTGCAATTCCTCGCGGGTGAACTGCTGGTTCAGGTAGCGCTCGATATAAAGCGCGGTCATGCCCGGATTGTTGGGGTTGTCGAACCACTCTTGCGAGCGGAAACGCCTGTTCGCGCGGGTATTGCCCATCTGGCACTCCATGCTGGCGACACCGGGAAGGGTGCGGCTGGTTTGGTATACCAGATTGGACCCAGCCTGCGCAGGGTTGCAAGCGAAAATGCCGTTGTGGCTTGCCATCGAGGGTGAAAATAATGGTATACCGTTTTTTGCCGGAATCTTTGCAGGCGTTGCCGAATGATGCAGCCATATTCGCGAATACGAGCGGTTTCTAAAGCATGCTTCGGGCAATTCTGCTGACAGGGGACGCTCCATGACCACCACCTTCCTGCTGCCCAAGGACGGGATTTTTCTGGGCCGGATCTGGCGTCCCGGCATCGGCCCCGCCGTCGTCACCCTGCGCGGGGGCGAGGTCTATGACATCACCTGCCTTGAGGCGCCGACCGTCAGCGCGCTTTTGGAACATGACGACCCCGCCGGGCTGATCGCCGCGCAACCCGGCGTGCCGCTGGGCCCGCTTGACGCGTTTCTGACGGCCACGGATGACGCCGATGCGCTGCGCCTGCTGGCCCCTTGCGATCTGCAGGCCGTCAAGGCCAGCGGCGTGACCTTCGCCGCCTCGATGGTCGAGCGGGTGATCGAGGAACAGGCCGCAGGCGACCCCGACAAGGCCGAAGCGATCCGCGCCCGCATCGGCAGCACCATCGGCGCCAGCCTGCGCGGCATCATTCCCGGCTCAGATCAGGCGGCGACGGTCAAGGACCTGCTGCTGGCCGAGGGGCTGTGGTCGCAATACCTTGAAGTCGGGATCGGCCCGGACGCCGAAATCTTCACCAAATGCCAGCCGATGGCGGCGGTGGGCTGGGGCGCGCGCGTCGGGCTGCACCCGATCAGCCGCTGGAACAACCCCGAGCCGGAAATCGTGCTGGCCGTCGACAGCCAGGGCCGGATCCGGGGCGCGACGCTGGGCAATGACGTGAACCTGCGCGATGTCGAGGGACGCTCGGCCCTGCTGCTGGGCAAGGCCAAGGACAACAATGCCTCCTGCGCGATCGGGCCGTTCATCCGGCTGTTCGATCAGAATTACAGTCTTGATGACGTGCGCCGCGCCGAGTTGACGCTGCATGTTCAGGGGCCCGAGGGGTTTGAGATGAACGGCGCGTCCTCGATGGCGCAGATCAGCCGCGACCCGGCCGATCTGGTGGCGCAGCTGATGGGGCCGCATCACCAATACCCCGACGGGGCCATGCTGTTTCTGGGCACGCTGTTCGCGCCGACGCAGGATCGCGGCGCGCCGGGTCAGGGCTTCACCCATGTCCTCGGCGATATGGTCACCATTGCCGAGCCGATGCTGGGCAGCCTGAGCAATCAGGTGGCGCTTTCGACCGAATGCCCCGCATGGCGCTTTGGCGCGGGCGCGTTGATGCGCAATCTGGCGGGCCGGGGATTGCTGTAATCTCTGGACCCGCCTTCCAGACAATGCATACATTGATTCAACAGTCTTGGAGGAGACAATGAAGGTTCTGGTTATCGGCGCCGCCGGCATGGTCGGTCGCATCCTGTCCGAACATCTGCTGCACACGGCCGAACTGGGCGGCAAGCCGGTCACGCAACTGACGGCCTTCGACGTTGTCCCGGCGGAACTCACGTCGGAAAACGGCGTCGCGCTGCAGATCAAGGCAGGTGATATCGCTGACCGTGACACGGTGGACGGCCTGATTGCCGACAAGCCGGACCTGATTTTCCATCTGGCCGCCATCGTCTCGGGCGAGGCCGAGGCGGATTTCGACAAGGGCTACCGCATCAATCTGGACGGCACGCGCCACCTGTTCGAAGCGATCCGTGCGCAGGGCAGCGGCTATCACCCGCGCGTAGTGTATACGTCATCCGTCGCCGTCTTCGGCGCCCCCTTCGAGGACAAGATCACCGATACTTTCATCACCGCGCCGATGACCAGCTATGGTACGCAGAAGATGATCGGAGAGCTTCTGCTGAACGATTACAGCCGCAAGGGCATCTTCGACGGCATCGGCATCCGCCTGCCAACGATCACCGTGCGGCCGGGCAAGCCCAACAAGGCGGCGTCGGGCTTCTTCTCGGGGATCATCCGTGAGCCGCTGGCCGGGCAAGAGGCGATCCTGCCGGTCGAGGATGACGTGCGCCACTGGTTCGCCAGCCCCGCAGCAGCGCTTGGCTTCCTGCTGCATGCGGCGACGATGGACACCGCCCCTCTGGGCGCGCGGCGCTGCCTGAACATGCCGGGCCTGTCGCTGACCATTGCCGAGGTGCTGGAAACGCTGCGCAAGGTCGCGGGCGATGAGGTGGTGGCCCGCGTCAAACGCGTGCCCGACCCGACCATTCGCCAGATCGTGGCGGGCTGGCCGCGCGATTTCGCGCCGGATCGCGCGATCTCGGTGGGTTTCACGGCGGACACTGATTTCGAAAGCATCATCCGGGCGCATATTCGCGACAGCGAAGATGTCAAAGGCTGACGACAGCCTGCATCGACGCCCGGATCTGCGCGCGGCGCGGCCGGTGCCCAGCTTGCAGGGCATCACCGAGATGGCCGCGCGCGACCGAGCGTATCACGACCTGCGCTATCGCATCCTGATGGGGCGGCTTGCCCCCGGCACGACGCTGCTGGAGACCGAGCTTGCGGGCCTTCTGAACCTCTCGCGCACCCCCGTGCGCGAGGCGGTCATCAAGCTGGCCGAGGAAGGGCTGGTCGAGGTCCGCCCCCGTCACGGCGTCACGGTAAAGCCGCTGACGGTCAAGGATGTGGCTGATATTCTTGACATCTTCTCGGCGCTGGAAGTGCGCGCGGTCGAGCTGGTCGCGCGCATCGGCCTGCCCGCGACCGAGTGGCGCCAGCTGGAACGTCTGGCCTCTGACATGGAGCGTGAAACGGCTCGCGGCGATATCGCCGCATGGTCCGAACTCGACGACGAATTCCACGCCCATATCGTCGCGCTATGCGGCAATGACCGCCTGCAAGAGGCGCTTGGTGCCTGCTGGGGACAGCAATATCGCGCGCGGCTGTGCATCGTGCCGCTGCGGCCTTCCCCGGTGCAGTCGGATCTGGAACATCGCGGCATTCTTGAGGCGCTGAAGCTGGGCGACAGCGCACTGGCGCGTCTGCGCCACCAGCAGCATCGCGACCGCGCCGATGCCCAGCAGCTTCACCTGCTGAAATCGCATCTGGGAACGAACGGAATGGCCTGAACCAAAGCCGCAAAGGGGGGACGCATGAACCAGATCGACCTGAACGGACGCCGCGCCGTCATCACCGGGGGCGCGCAGGGCATTGGGCTTGCCATCGCCCGCCGCTTTCTGGCCAGCGGGGCCAGCGTGATCCTGTGGGACCGCAACGCCGCCCTGCTGCATGAAGCGCTGGCCGAACTGGGTGAGGGTGCTATCGGCGAGGTCATCGAACTGGGCGATGATGAGGCGATTGCGGCCGCCGCCCGGAACGCGAGTCAGGTCGATATTCTGGTCAACAATGCCGGGATCACCGGCGGCAACGCCAAGACATGGGAACTGGACCCCGAAACATGGCGCGAGGTCATGGCGGTGAACCTGAACGCGCCTTTCGTGATCTGCCGCGCGCTGATCCCCGGCATGCTGGAGCGCGGCTATGGGCGCATCGTGAATGTCGCCTCGATTGCCGGGAAAGAGGGCAATCCGAATGCGGCGCATTACTCGGCCTCGAAAGCGGGGCTAATCGCGCTGACGAAATCGCTGGGGAAAGAGCTGGCGGGCACCGGCGTCATCGTGAACGCCATCACCCCGGCCGCCGCCCGCACGCCGATCTTTGACCAGATGAGCCAGCAGCACATCGACTATATGCTGTCGAAAATCCCGCTGAACCGCTTTCTGGAAACCGATGAGGTCGCGTCGCTGGTGGCGTGGCTGGCCTCGGCGGAATGTTCATTCTCGACCGGGGCGGTGTTTGACATCTCGGGTGGCCGCGCGACCTATTAAGGGGCCGCGCGGAAGCCGGGATCAGTCGTTGACGCCGACCATGACGTCGGAGGCCTTGATGACCGCATAGGCGTCCTTGCCAACGGCCAGGCCCAGTTCCTCGGCAGCGGCATTGGTGATCGACGAGGTGACCGTGTTGCCGCCGATGTCGATGCGGACATGGGTGGTGACGGCGCCCTTGGTCAGTTCGACCACTTTACCGGCCAGGACGTTGCGTGCGCTGAGTTTCATGGGGCGATCTCCTTGTTCCAGGACCCGGTTTTCCGGCATTTGCCCGCGTTTGCCAAGGCAGCGCCGGATCGCTGGGCACATACCAACGTCGGAACCCAGCCATTCGATCCGCGTTGATCTGCGGGTCCCTGCCGCCTCCTCAGGGTCTTGAATGTCAAGCAGATATTCGGGCTTGCCATCAGCCCTTCAGCGGGTCCAGAGAGGAGTTGCGACAATTTGTCTTAGACTTTTGTCCTATATGGAGAAACGCCAATGTCAGAAAACGTGCAAGGAATGACGCGGCGCAACCTGCTTGCAATGGTGGGTTTTGCAGCGGGTGCCTCAGCTATGTATTCCGCGATGGCCGGCATGGGTTACGCCGGCACGTCCGATTATACCGGTCCGATCAAACTTGAGGGTGACCCCAAGGGGACGACCGTTCTTGTTCTGGGTGCCGGTCTGGCAGGAATGACCGCCGCCTATGAACTTACCAAGGCGGGCTACAAAGTCCAGATTCTGGAATATCGCGAAAAGGCAGGCGGCCGTTGCTGGACCCTGCGTGGCGGCGATGTGTACACCGAACTGGGCGACTTCAAGCAGGAAGTGAAATTCGCCGAGGGCAACTATCTGAACCCCGGCCCCTGGCGCATTCCGTCGGACCACTATGCAGTGCTGGATTACTGCAAGCGCTTTGGCGTCAAGCTGGAGCCGTTCATCCAGATCAACTACAACGCCTATGTCCACAACACCGAGGCGTTTGGCGGCAAGCCGCAGCGCTTCAAGGAAATCCAGTCGGATTACCGTGGCCAGATTGCCGAGCTGCTGGCGAAGGCCGTCGACCAGAAGAAACTGGACGAGCTGGTTACCGAAGAGGACGCAGCGCTGCTGATCGAGTCGCTGAAGAAATACGGCGTGCTGGACGACAAGCTTGAATATGTGAAATCGGGCGCCACCTCGCTTTATCGCGGCTGGGCCGTGGATCCGGGTGGCGGCACGCAAAGCGCGGGCGAGCCTTCGGAAATCATCTCGCTGGCAGACATCCTGAAGGGCCGTCTGTGGAACGACCTGATCACCGGTGAATCGATCGACCACCAGGCGGCCATCTTCCAGCCCGTCGGCGGCATGGACATGATCGCCCAGGCGTTCGAGAAAGAGGTCAAGGACCTGATCACCTACAACGCCAAGGTCACCAAGATCGAAGGCGGCGAAGATGGTGTGACGGCGACCTGGGTCGATTCGAACGGTGGCACCGAGGAAAAGACCGCCAAGGCGGATTACTGCATCTGCACGATCCCCTTCTCGGTTCTGGGCCAGATCGAGCACAACTTCGGCTCGGAAATGAGCGCGGCGATCGACGACGTCTATTACGCCAGCTCGATCAAAGTCGGGCTCGAGTTCAAGCGTCGGTTCTGGGAACAGGACGAGCATATCTATGGCGGTATCTCGTACACCAACACCCCGATCACGCTGATCTCCTACCCGTCGACGAACTTCTTCAGCGACGGTCCGGGCGTTCTGCTGTCGGGCTATTCCTGGGGTGCGGCCTCGTATCAGTTCAACGCCATCCCGGCGGAACAGCGGATCGAGAAAGCGCTGGAATACGGCTCGCAGATCCACCCGCAGATGCGCGACGAGTTCTCGAACGGCGTCGCAGTGGCGTGGCACCGGGTTCCGTGGACGCTGGGCTGCTATGGCGAGTGGCGCGATATGGACGCCAACTATGCCAACGCCTGCAAGATGGACCAGCGCACGCTGATGGCGGGCGAACACATCTCGCACCTGCCGGCATGGCAGGAAGGCGCGATCCTGTCCGCACTGGACGCGATCAAGCGTCTGCATCAGCACGTCATCGGCGCGTAAGCCAGAGTTGAGGGAAAAAGCCATGAAACGTCAAATCTCACTGGCCGTTTTCGCAGCAGCCCTTGCCGCATCGGCCTCTGGCGCGTTCGCACAGGACTTCGTTGTCAGCGGCTCGACCAAGAACCTGCCGCAGACTGAGGGCGATGCGATCTATCACGCCGTCTGCTCGGGCTGTCACATGCCCGAGGGCGAGGGCGCGGTGGGCGCAGGCCATTATCCGGCGCTGGCAGGGGATGCGTTCCTTGAATCGCCCGATGCGGTCATCGCCTGGGTCTTGCACGGCTATAAAGCCATGCCCCCGCTGGGTGGCATCATGGATGATGCGCAAGTTGCCGCAGTTGTGAATTACGTTCGCCACAATCTTGGCAATAACTTTGAAGGCGAGACCACTGCGGAAGACGTGGCGGCTGCTCGCTGACATTCGGGACGGGCCCTGCGGGGCCCGTTCCATTTCCAGACATTGCAAGGATTTCAGAACATGAAAAAAGCTTTCGCGCTCGCTCTTGCCCTTGGTGCCCTGCCGATGGTGGCCCAGGCCGAAGACGTCATTCGCCACAAGACGCCCGGTTCGGATTTCCCGATCGCCCGCGCCGTCGAGATCCCTGCGGGAAAAACCACCGTCTATCTGAGCGGCATGGTCCCTTCGGTCGCCGATGAAAGCGCCGATCCCAAGACCCCGGCTGCATGGGGCGACACCAAGACGCAGACCGTCAGCGTTCTGAACACCATCGACGCCACCCTGAAGGACCTGGGCCTGACCATGGGCGACGTCGTCAAGATGCAGGTCTTCCTGGTCGCGCCGGAAGGCGCTCCGGCCGATTTCTCGGGCTTCATGGAAGGCTATACGCAGTTCTTCGGCACCGAGGCGCAGCCGAACCTGCCCTCGCGCTCGGCGATGATCGTCGACGCGCTGGTCAACCCGAACTGGCTGGTCGAGATCGAAGTCACCGCCGTCCGTCCCTGAGGGACCCCGCGACTGGTGAAACCAAAAATCCCCGGCAGTGCCGGGGATTTTCATTTCAGACCGCGTTGCAGCGGATCAGTTCACGCGCTGCAGCATCAGGTCGGTCATGTTCTGACCACCTTGCAGCACGCGGTACTGCGTGGTCGTGGTGAACATCAGTTCCCCCTGATCGGTGATCCGCGCCTGCAGGGCATAGGTGTGATTGTCGATGATCTTCGACGGGTCATAGGTCAGCTCGAACGGGACCGGCACCTGCCCTTCCGGCTTGAAGCGGGTCTCGGCGATCATGGTCGAGGGCGCATCGGCCAGCGAGACGTCCACAAGCTTGACCTCGACCTCGGCCTCGGGCGGTAGCGCCATCCGCTCGCGATAGCCGACGGTGCCGGTCAGGGTCTCGGCCGCGGGGACTTTTTCTTCGCAGGCAGCCACGGTCAGGGCGATGACACTGGCGGCGATCAGACGGTAAAACATCAGCAATTCCAATTCGGTTCAAAGTCTTGGCGGGTCCGCCCTGCATCGCAGGCGGGCATCCTCAAGGCAACGCCATGAGGCGCCGATTGTTGCCCCCGGCACGGCATTGTGTTCAGCCGGGCATCGCGGGCCGCTTCTGCGGCCACAGCGTCGCGCGGTGATAGGCCTCGGCAATCTGCAGGATGCCCGCATCGCCGCCATGCCGCCCGATGATCTGCATGCCCATCGGCAGGCCGCTTGGCCCGAAGCCCACCGGCACGTTCATCGAACACAGCCCGATCAGCGAGACCGGCACGACCACCTCCATCCAGCGGTGATAGGTGTCCATCGCGCGCCCGTTGATCGATTTCGGCCAGCGCCAATCGGACGGGAAGGGCCAGACCTGCGCGGTGGGCATCACCCAGGCGTCATATTGGTCGAACAGCCGATGCGCCTTGGCGTACCATTTCGAGCGTGTCAGCGACGCCTGATAGACCTCGGCAGCCGCCAGATTCTCGCCCTGCGCGATCTCCCATTGGGTCTCGGGCTTCAACTGCTCGCGCCGCGCGGGGTCGTCCCAGATCGCCTTCTTGCTGCCATGGTTCATCATGGCGCGCAGGGTGATCCAGGAATCCCACAGCTTTTCAGCGGGATAGGGGGCCGAGACCGCCTCGACCTCGGCGCCCAGATCGGACAGGACCTTCAGCCCGCCCTCGCAGGCCTCCAGAATGCCCGGCTCACAGGGATAGACCCCGTCCCAATTCCCAAGCCAGGCGATCCGCTTGCCCTTCAGAGTGTCCGGCGCGGCGGTGGTCGAGGCCAGATAGTCCTGCCCCGGCATGCCGAAGGGCGTTTCCGGATTCGGCCCCACCATCGCGGTCAGCAGCCGTGCGACATCCTGCACGGTGCGCGCCATCGGACCATCGGTCGCCATGGTGGACATGAAGGTCTCGAAGCCCGCATCGACCGGCACCAGACCCCAGCTGGGACGATAGCCATAGACGTTGCAATAGGCGGCAGGATTGCGCAGCGACCCCATCATGTCCGAGCCATCGGCCACCGGCATCATATGCGCGGCTAGCGCCGCTGCCGCCCCTCCGGATGAGCCACCTGCCCCACGCGTCAGGTCATAGGGGTTCAGGGTCGTGCCATGCACCGGGTTGAAGCTGTGGCTGCCATGACCCCATTCGGGGGTGTTGGTCTTGCCGATGACGATGACGCCCGCCTGCTTCAGCCGCCGGACCAGCAGGTCATCCTGCGCCGGAATGTGATCGGCAAAAAGCGGAGAGCCCCAGGTCGTCCGAATTCCCTTGGTCTGTTGCAGATCCTTGATCGCCAGCGGCAGGCCGAACAGCAGCCCCTCGGCCGGTTGTTCATCCAGCGCCTTCGCCTGCGCCATCAGCGCATCGCGATCCTGCAGGGCGACGATGGCGTTGATCTGGCCATTCACCGCGTCGATGCGGTCAAGGCAATCCGACATGATCTCGGACGGTTTGATCTGGCGGCTTTGCAGCAGGTCGGCCAGCTCACCGGCAGATTTGTCGTTCAGGCCCATCGTCATCCCCCTTGTCGCGACCGGTTTCGGCGCAGTTTTCTGGATCGGGCGGGCAAAGACCAGCCCTTGCGTTCACTCTGCCGCCTCGCGGGTCGACAGGCTGCAGACCATCATCTCATCGCTCCAGTCCAGCGCGACGGTGCTGTGCTCGATCTGGAAACGCTGCTGCAGCGAGGCCGAGATGCGCAGGCCCAGATCCTCGATCCGGGCGCTGGCCGAGGGGCCGACATGCAGCGTCGCCAGCACGCGCCGGTCGGTGATCTGCCAGACATGGATATGGCCGACGCGCCGGACCTCATCCGCGAATTCCTCGCGCACATGCTGGCCGATCTGGTCGGGGCGGACATGTTCGGGCGCGCCCTCCAGCAGGATGTTCAGCGAGCGTTTGGCCAGAAACCACGCGCTGCGCAGGATCAGGATGGCGACCAGCAGCGACAGGATCGGGTCGACCAGCGTCCAGCCGGTCAGCCAGATGATCAGCGCAGCGACAATCGCCCCCACCGAGCCCAGCAGGTCGCCCAGCACATGCAGCGTTGCGCCCTGAATATTGACGTGATCGGTGTCGCCGCGGTTCAGGATCCACAGGACCAGCAGGTTGACCAGAAGCCCCGTCACGGCAATCACCAGCATCGGCCCGGCCAGGATCTGCGGCGGCTGGGTCAGGCGATGCCAGGCCTCATAGGCGATCCACAAGACGATGGCGAACAGCGTCAGCGCATTGACGAAGGCCGCGACGACCTCCAGCCGCAGATAGCCGAATGAGCGGCGCTGGTCGGCCGCGCGCCTGCCGAAGCGAAAGGCCAGATAGGACAGCGCCAGCGCCCCGGCATCGGTCAGCATATGCCCCGCATCCGCCAGAAGCGCCAAGGAGCCCGACAGATAGCCGCCAATCGCCTCGACCAGCATGAAGGAAAAGGTGATGGCGAAGGCCAGCAGCACCTTGCGCTCATTCCGGGTCGTCACCTGCGGCACATGCGAGTGGTCGTGCCCCTCATCATGGTCATGCCCGTGCGAATGACCCTGCGAATGGTCGTGATCGTGCATTCTTCGTCCCCGCTGGCGGCGATGCGTGACCCCATAAGAATCCCGCATCGCGCCCGGTGCAAGGCCCCGCAGCCGGGTTTCCTATTCCTTGACCGCCCCGGTCATCGAGGACACGTAATAGTCCACGAAGAAGGAATAGAGGATCACCACCGGCAGAGATCCCAGCAAGGCCCCGCTCATCAATGCGCCCCATTCATAGACGTCGCCGCGCACAAGCTCGGTCAGGACGCCGACCGGGATGGTCTTGTTTTCGGACGAGGAAATGAAGGTCAGCGCATAGATGAATTCGTTCCAGCTGAGCGTGAAGGCAAAGATCCCCGCCGAGATCAGCCCCGGCACCGCCAGCGGCAGCACAACCTTGGTCAGGATCTGCCAGCGCGAGGCCCCGTCGACCAGCGCGGATTCCTCGAGCTCGTAGGGGATCGAGCGGAAATAGCCCATCAGCAGCCAGGTGCAGAACGGGATCAGGAAGGTCGGATAGGTCAGGATCAACGCCAGTTTGCTGTCGAAAATCCCTACCTGAAACACGATGAAGGCAAGGGGGATGAACAGGATTGAGGGCGGCACCAGATAGGCCAGAAAGATCAGAAGCCCGGTGACGCGCGCGCCGCGAAAGCGCAGCCGCTCGATCGCATAGGCCGCGAAGACCGAGGCAAACAGCGATATGAAGGTCGAACAGACGGCGACCACCATCGTGTTCCACAGCCAGCCGGGATAGCTGGTCTCGAACAAAAGGTACTTCATATGCGCCAGCGTCGGCCCCACGACCCAGAAGGGGCTGTGGTTGGCGTAATCGGTCAGCTGGTTGTTGGGCTTCACCGCCGTGATCGCCATCCAGTAGAACGGGAACAGCAGCACGAAGACAAAGCAGGCCAGCGGCAGCCAGACGACAAAGAAGCGCCGGGTGCGGCTTTCGAATTGCTCAAGCCCCTGCAGGTCGTCGGTGGTGGTCTTGGCCATCAGTCTGCCCCCTGCTGCCATTTGCGGCGCTGCAGGCCGAAGAAGCTGAAAAGGATCGCCGCCAGAAGGAAGGGGATCATGGCGACCGCGATGGCCGCCCCCTCGCCCAGCTGGCCGCCCGGGATGGCGCGCTGGAAGCTGAGCGTCGCCATCAGATGCGTCGCGTTCACCGGACCGCCGCGCGTCAGCACATAGATCAGCTGGAAATCGGTGAAGGTGAACAGGACCGAGAAGGTCATCACCACCGCGATGATCGGCGTCAGCAGCGGCAGCGTGACCTTGGTGAAGCGCTGCCAGGGCGTCGCGCCGTCGATGGCCGCGGCCTCGTTCAGCGATTGCGGGATGGTCTGCAGCCCCGCCAGAAGCGAGATCGCGACAAAGGGAATGCCTCGCCAGACGTTCGCCGCGATCACCGACCAGCGTGCGGTCCAGGGATCGCCCAGAAAGTTGATCGGCTGGCTGATGAGGCCCCATTTCATCAACAGCCAGCTGATGATCGAGAACTGGCTGTCAAAGATCCACCAGAAGGCCAGCGCCGACAACACCGTCGGGACGACCCAAGGAAGCAGGATGATGGCGCGGAAGAAGTTCTTGGCGGGCAGGTGCCGGTTCAGCAGCAGCGCCAGCCACAACCCCAGCCCGAATTTCAGGACCGAGGCGATGGTCGTGTAAAACAGCGTGTTGAACACCGACAGCCAGAAGACGGGGTCGTCATTCAGCCACTGATAATTCTCCAGCCCGATGAATTCGCCCGGACGACCGATGCGCGTGTCGGTGAAGCCCAGCCAGACCCCCAGACCCAACGGATAGGTCAGGAAACACAGCAGAAAGACGGCTGCGGGCAGCATGAACAGAAAGCCAAGTCCGTTCCGGCTTTCCGCGATGCGGCGCCACAGACTGGGGCGAGAGGCGGGCTGGTCGGGCATGGGTCCTCGTCTCGTCGTCGGTTCCGTCAGAGGTGAGGGGCGCGGGCTTCGCCAAAGGAAACCCGCGCCCTTCGGATCAGCGGTAATAGCGGGCGATGCGCCGCTCGGCATTGGCGATGGCCTCATCGGGCGAGCGCTGGCCAGTCACGGCTTCGGCGAACATGTCGACCAGCACGTAATCCGCCATCACCCCGGCAGACGCCGGCCCCAGGGGCCCGGCATAGCCGTTTTCCCGCAGCGAGGCCGAGGCCTTCGAATAGGGCGTGTGGATCGGGTTCGAGGTCCAGACCGGGTTGTTCTCGAAACCCTTCAGCGCCTGACAGCAATAGGCGCTGGCGCCTTGCAACCAGGCGTTCATGTGATCGGCCTGATACATCCACTCCAGATAGGCCTTGGCGGCATTCGGGAATTTGCAGTGGTTGAAGATCGAGATGGTCGAGGTCTGGTGCAGCTCGACCGACTTGCCGATCGGGCCGATGGGCAGGTTCTGGGTGCGGATATCCTCGCCCAGCGCCTTGGTCGCCTCATCCTTCATCGCCGAGTAATACAGCGACACGCCGTTTGCGGTCAGCGAGATGTCACCGGCCAGAAAGGCGCGGTTGTTGTTGATGTCCAGCCAGCTTTCCGTGCCGGGAATAAAGACCGCGTAAAGGGCGCGGGCATATTCGATGGCGGCGCGGGTCTCAGGACTGTTGATCGCGGGCTCTCCGGCCTCGTTCACGGTCATGCCGCCGTGGCTCCACAGCAGCCAGTGCACGAAGTTGTTGCCATCGCCCACGGCCTTGCCGAAGGGGAAACCGGCAGGCGTGCCCTTTTCCTTCAACGCGGTGCAAAGCTTCAGGAAACCGTCGGTGTCGGTCGGGAATTCCTCGAACCCTGCGGCCTTCATATGGCTGTCGCGATAGCAGATGGCGTTGCCGATGGCGCAAAGCGGGGTCGAGATGAACTTGCCGTCCTGTTCCCCGTAAGCCCGCAGACCGTCGTACCAGCCACCGTTCTTTTCACCCAGCATGGTGCAAAGATCGGTCACGTCGACCAGCTTGTCGGGATATTGGAAGGGGTCGTCGAACCAGCTCATCACCATATCGGGGCCCGAGCCCACATTGGCGGCGACCGCCGCTTTCGGGCGCACGTCCTCCCAGCTTTCCTGGTCGATCTTGACGTCGACGCCGGTCGCATCGGTGAAGGCCTTGGTGTTGGCGTTCCAGGCCTCTTCCTCACCCTGAACGAAGGGCACCCAGCGCAGCAGGCGCAGGCTGGCGCCCTCCTCGGGGGTGAAAGTCATGCCTGCGGCCTGCGCCGAGGCGCGACGCGCAAAGGCAGGCATCAACATCGTGCCCGCCGCCAGCGCGGCCGATCCCTGCAACAATTTCCTGCGGTCGATGGTCATTGCATTCTCCTCCCAGAGCAATGTGGCCTTTCCCGGCCTTCAGCCCCGCATTGAGGTGCGGGGTCAGTTCGACAGACGCACGCCGCTTTCGGCGTCGAAAAGATGCACAGCCGCCGCGTCGATGGCGACATTGACGATTTCGCCGGGCCCGGCGGTCAGACGTTCGCGGAAGACGCAGGTGACCTGCGTGCCGCCCAGCTGGCCCACGACATGGGTTTCCGCGCCCGTGGGCTCGGTCACGAGGATGGTCAGGGGAATGTCGCCGCCCAGCGTGATCGCCTCGGGGCGGGCACCATAGATCAGCTTGCCCGAACCTGCATGCGCGCCCGGCGGTAGCGGCAGGCGCTGCCCGCCCTCGCTGACGAAGGCACCGCCCTCGATCCGGCCCGCGATCATGTTCATCGCCGGGCTGCCGATGAAGCCTGCGACGAACAGGTTGGCCGGGCGGTCGTAAAGCTCCAGCGGAGCGCCGATCTGCTCGACCCGACCGTCATGCATCACGACGATCTTGTCGGCCATGGTCATCGCCTCGATCTGGTCATGGGTGACATAGACGGTCGTCGTCTGCAGCCGGTGGTGCAGGTTCTTGATCTCGGTCCGCATGGTGACGCGCAGCTTGGCGTCAAGGTTCGACAGCGGCTCGTCGAACAGGAACACCTGCGGGTCACGCACGATGGCCCGGCCCATGGCGACGCGCTGGCGCTGGCCGCCCGACAGCTGGCGCGGATAGCGGTCCAGCAGATGCGCCAGCCCCAGAATCTCCGCCGCCGGGGTCACCTTCTGCTCGATCTCGTGACGCGAGACGCCCTTGAGCTTCAGCGAGAAGCCCATGTTCTCGGCCACGGTCAGATGCGGGTAAAGCGCGTAGTTCTGGAACACCATCGCAATGTCGCGTTCCTTGGGCGGCAGGTCGTTGACCACCTTGTCGCCGATCAGGATCTGCCCTGCGGTGATGTGCTCAAGCCCCGCCAGCATCCGCAGAAGCGTCGACTTGCCACAGCCCGACGGTCCAACCAGAACGACGAACTCCCCCTCGTCGATGTCGACCGAAACGCCGTGCATGACCTCGACCGCGCCGTAGGATTTCCGGACGTCCCGGATGGTCACCGAGGCCATGCATTCCCTCCTCCCAAAGGTATCCATTACATGCAAGGCTGGCAAAATTGGACTGTTGGATCAAGTGTTTTGTTCGCAATAGCTAAATCAGGCCAGATCCGAAGGCCGCTTCACAATGTATACACAGATTTTTGGACGCAGTTTGGCAGGCGTCGAAAGGCCGGAATGTCGGGGAAATCCGCGCCGGTCAGAGCTGCTGAAGCGGGATCAGCGCGCCCTGATGCATGATGACGCGAGAGGCCATGCGATGCCCCGCCTGCGCAGCCTCGGGCACGTCCAGCCCCTGCATCCGCGCGGCCAGATAGGCGCCGTTGAAACTGTCCCCGGCGCCGGTCGTATCGACGGGCTGAAGGCGCGCGCCGAAGGTCAGCTCCTGCTCATCCCCCTTCGCGTCCAGCGCCAGCATCGCCTCGCCGCCGTTCTTCACCAGCACCTCGGCCACGCCCGCCTCGTGATAGCGCCGCGCGGTGTCCTGGACCGAGGCGTCGTCGAAATACTGCGCCTCGTCATCGAAGCTGGGCAGCGCGATATCGGCCACCGCCGCGCCGCGCTGGATCCATTCGCACATCTCGGCCTGCGAGGACCAGAGCCGCGGGCGCATGTTCGAATCGAAGGCCACCAGGCCGGGCGCATTCGCCAGCGCCTCCAGCAACACGGCGCGGCGGTTCGGCGTCAGGATCGCGAGCGTAATGCCCGAGAAATAGATCAGATCCGCCTCAGCAAAGCTGGCCTCCAGATGCTCGGGGTCGGCGGCCAAGGCGCGTGCGGCGGACCGCTCGCGCCAATAGGTGAAGCTGCGTTCGCCGTTCTGCAGGTTGATCATGTAAAGCCCCGGCACGCGGGTCGGATGGCGGGTGATGGCCTTAGTGCCGATGCCCGCGCCCTGCATGAAGCGCAGCATATCCTCGGACACCGGGTCGCGGCCCAGACAGGTCAGATAGTCGATCTGGCCCTTGGGCAGGCTGGCGCGCAGATACCAGGCGGTGTTGAACGTGTCCCCGGCAAACGCCTCGCGCCACAGCCCTTCGCTGGCACGCGACAGTTCGACCATGCATTCCCCGACTGATACGATCCGCATGGGCCACCTCTTGTGAGTTTGCGGAACCCGTCACCGTCTGGCCACCGATCCGGGAATCAGCCTGACGCCTCTCCTGCCGGTTGTGAAGGCGCGCATGAAAAAGCCGCCGAATTTCTCCGGCGGCCTGAGGCTTTTCGGCAGTGGATCAGCTGTCGACGGACCAGCCGCTGATCGCCTTGCTGTCCATGAACTCTTCGATGCCCATGATGCCGCCTTCGCGCGCACGACCCGAGGCCTTGACGCCCCCGAATGCCGCGCCACGGCCACGGCCTTCGCCGTTCATCTCGACCATGCCTGCGCGCAGCTGGCGGGCCAGACGGTTGCGACGCGCGCCGTCCTGCGTCTGGACATAGTTGGTCAGGCCATAGATCGTGTCATTGGCGATCTCGACGGCCTCTTCCTCGCTATCGAAGGGGATGATCGACAGGACCGGGCCAAAGATTTCCTGCTTGGCGATGGTCATGTCATTGTTCACATCGGCAAAGACGGTCGGGCGGACGAAATAGCCGCGATTGACGCCCTCGGGCAGGCCGGTGCCGCCTGCGACCAGACGCGCGCCCTCGTCGATGCCCTTCTGGATCAGCTCCTGGATCTTGTCCCACTGCAGCTTGCTGACCACCGGACCGATGTGACGGCCCGACTGCTCGGCAAGACCGACCTGAGTCGATTCCGCGACGCGCTTGGCGGTCTCGACCGCCTGATCATAGAACGAGCGTTCGACCAGCATCCGGGTCGGGGCGTTGCAGGACTGGCCCGTGTTGTGGAAGACGTGGCGCGTGCCACGCTCGACCGCTTTCGGATCGGCATCGGCGAAGACAAGGTTCGCGCCCTTGCCGCCCAGCTCCAGCACGACCTTCTTGACCGTGTCGGCCGCTGCCTTGGTGATCGCAATGCCCGCCCGGGTCGATCCGGTGAAGCTGATCATGTCGACATCGGGATGCACGGAAAGCTGCGTGCCGACGCCCACACCATCGCCGTTCACCATGTTGTAGACGCCTGCGGGCAGACCGGCTTCGTCGATGATCTCGGTCCAGACGATCGAGGACAGCGGCGCGATCTCGGACGGTTTCAGCACGACCGTATCACCGGCCAGCAGCGCCGGGATCACCTTCAGCGTCACCTGGTTCATCGGCCAGTTCCAGGGCGTGATCAGGCCGACGACACCCACCGGCTCCCACGAGATCATCGTGGTCGGGGCGTGCGGGCCCAGCGGCCGAACAAATTCGAAATCGCGGAAGTTGTCGATGAAGGTCTTGATATGGCTGGCACCAACGCCGGTCTGATCCGACAGCGCCATATCCGAAGGCGCGCCCATTTCGCTGGAGATGGCCTTCGCCATATCCGGTGCGCGGCGCTGATAGACCTCAAGGATTTTCTCGACATGTTTCAGCCGCTCTTCCGGCGGGGTCGCGGCCCAGGCCGGGAAGGCGGCCTTGGCAGCAGCAACCGCCGCATCGGTATCGGCCTGATCGCCAATCGAGATCACCGCAATCACTTCCTCGGTCGAGGGGTCGATCACGTCGAAATCGTTCGGCTTCTTCGGGTCCACCCATTTACCATTGATGTAGAATTTACGCTTATCTGCCAGTTCGGTCATCGCAGGCCTCCAAACCCATTTGTGGCCATAACCTGACATCGCAGGCCCTGCCATTCAAGAGCAGCACTAATCACCCAAATAACGATAGATCAAATCGAGTTGGCAAATCCGAATTGCTGCACTATCTTCTTGGCGACAGCAACTGAAAGGACGCGGCATGTCCCTGCGTATCAACGATATCGCCCCCGATTTCACCGCCAATTCCACCGAAGGTGAGATCCGGTTCCACGATTGGATCGGCGACAATTATGCGATCATCTTTTCGCATCCCCGGGACTTCACGCCCGTCTGCACCACGGAATTCGGCGTTGTGGCGCAGCTTGTGCCCGAGTTCGAGAAGCGCAACACCAAGGTGCTGGGCGTCTCGGTCGACAGCGTCGAGGACCACGGCAAGTGGAAGCATGACATCGAATCAGTTGCTGGTGTTCCCGCCAATTTCGCCATCATCGACGACACCGAGCTGAACGTCGCGAAGGCCTATGACATGCTTCCGGCCGAATTCTATCTGCCGACTGAGGGCCGCACGCCTGCGCATTCGGCCACCGTGCGGACCGTGTTCATCATCGGCCCGGACAAGAAGGTCCGGCTGACCATGACCTATCCGATGTCAGTCGGCCGCAACTTCGCCGAGATCCTGCGCGCGCTGGACGCGGTGCAAAAGACCGACGGCGTGCCGCTGGCGACCCCCGCAAACTGGGTCCCCGGTCAGGACGTGATCGTCGCGCTGGCACTGGACGACGCGGCAGCCGAGGCGAAATACGGCACGCTGAACAAGAAGCTGCCCTACCTGCGCTTCGCCAAAGACCCGAAGTAAGATCGATCCCACGGGCACCGTGCAATCGGTGCCCGTTTTCATTCCGGTGCGTTCAGAAATCCTCGGCCAGCGTGCTGCGGATGACCTTGGCCAGCGCCTCGCTGTCGCGGTGGTTCAAGTCAAAGACGACCACGGACATCGTGCCCTCGTCATCCTCGGTGACGCTCAGCGTGATGAAGCGCTTGCCAGAGGGCAGGCTGTTGCCGAACTCCAGCATATTCGCATGGGCTGACAGCTTTTCCGCCTCGGCCTCATAGAAATAATAGGTCAGCTCGGTTTCGGTCAGGCCCACTTGCTCGATTTCTGTGAACCGGGCGATGGCGGCTTCATAGCCATTGGCCTTCAGCATGCTGACGAAATCAAACATTCCGGCCTTGGTCTCGATCCCGACCAGAGCGTAGCTGCCGTCCGAGAATGTCGTCACCGCATTGTTGAAAAGGTTCAGGCCCTCGGACGCGAACACGACGCGGGACGAAAATCCCTTGTCGAAGATAACCGCAACCTCTCCCGCACTGTCTTGAAAGGTCTGATCGGGAAGGCAGAGCGCCTGAATGCCGTTCTCGGTGCAGTCGTAATACCCTTCGCGCGCGGCCATGCGTTTGTAGGTGTCACCGGCGGGAATATCCTTGAACAGCCGGATCTCGGCCGCAGCAGGCGCAAGCTGCAAGGCGATCAGCAGGCCCGCACAGGCCAAAAGCCTGCAGGCGGAATGGTAAATATTTGATCTCATGCCGGATTTCGTCAGATGTCCAAGCCTGACGATGGCCAGACGCGGCCATCAAGGCAAGCGCAAACCCCAATCGTGCTTAATGCCCGACGCTTTTCGAGAAAATGTTGATGATCGCCACGCCCGCGATGATCAGCCCCAGCCCCAGCAGCGCAGGCGTATCCAGCCGCTGCCCCAGCAAGAAATAACCCACGGCCGAGATCAGCACGATGCCCAGCCCGCTCCAGATGGCATAGGCGATGCCCATGGGCAGGTAGCGCAGCGCATGGGACAGGAAATAGAAGGCGAGCAGATAGAACAGCGCCATCAGCGCCGTCGGCACCAGCCGGGTGAACTGCTCGGACCTTTGCAGATAGGTCGTGCCGATGACTTCGGCCACAATCGCGACCACCAGGGTGACATAGGTCATGACCATGCCATTCATCGCGATGTCTCCCTTCGTGTTGCGTCGATCAGGTGATTGAAAAGCGCCAGGCGTTCCGCGCCGACCAGCTCGAGCGGCTTGCCGTTCCACAGGTCCCACAGCCAGACGCCATCCGCGGCCAGCCGCACGACCGTCAGATCCGAGCCCGCGTCCGTCAGCCGGTGCTGCTCCAACCGGGCCGAGATCCAGTCGCCCCATTGCTGACCCGCCCCCTGCTCGGCCATCAAGGTAATCGAGACCGGGGCCGTCGCCTCGCTGAGCGCAAAGATCGCGGCGACATAGGCGCGGGTGAAGCAGCCACGGTCGCTGTCCGTCAGCAGGGCGGTGTCGATGATCTCATCAAAGGCGGACAGCTGATGCGCGATCACCGCCTGAATCAGGTCATCCTTGCTGGCGAAATGGTGAAACAGCCCGCCCTTCGTCACGCCAGCGGCCTGCGCCACGGCCTGAATGGTCACCGCCTGAATCCCCTGCTCGACCGCAATCGCGGCGGCCGCCTGCAACAGCCGCTCTCGCAGGGCTTCGGGGTTACGTTTGCGGACCGCATCACTTGTCATGATTTTACATACCGGACGGTTGGTATTGTGTCGAGAGGTAATGAAAAACCGGCCCCTGCATGGCAAGGGCCGGTTCCGGAGCTTAGAAAAGAAAGCGGATTACTCCGACTTCTCTTCCTCTTTTTTCTCGACGGCGATCTCTTCGCCGGTCTCCTGATCGACCATCTTCATGCCAAGGCGAACCTTGCCGCGATCGTCGAAGCCCAGAAGTTTCACTTTCACTTCCTGGCCTTCTTTCAGGATCTCATTCGGGTGCTGCAGGCGCTTGTTGGCGATCTGCGACACGTGAACCAGACCGTCACGCTTGCCGAAGAAGTTCACGAAAGCGCCGAAATCGACCAGCTTCACGACTTTCCCGGTATAGACCTTGCCCTCCTCCGGCTCGGCCACGATCGAATAGATCATGTCGTAAGCCTTCTTGATCGAATCGGCATTGGCCGAAGCGATCTTGATGACGCCGTCGTCGTTGATGTCGACTTTGGCGCCCGAGGTTTCCACGATCTCGCGGATGACCTTGCCGCCCGAGCCGATCACTTCACGGATCTTGTCGGTCGGGATGGTCATGGTTTCGATGCGCGGGGCGTGGGCGCTGAACTCATTGCGGCCTGCCGACAGCGCCTTGTTCATCTCGCCCAGAATGTGCATCCGACCGTCCTTGGCTTGCGCCAGGGCCTGCTCCATGATCTCGGGCGTGATGCCCTGAACCTTGATGTCCATCTGCAGCGAGGTGATGCCGTTAGCGGTGCCCGCAACCTTGAAGTCCATGTCGCCGAGGTGATCCTCGTCGCCGAGGATGTCGGTCAGAACGGCCCAGTGGTCCTTGTCGTCAAGGATCAGACCCATCGCAACGCCCGCGACCGGAGCTTTCAGCGGAACGCCCGCATCCATCATCGACAGCGAGCCGCCGCAGACCGAAGCCATCGAGGACGAGCCGTTCGATTCGGTGATCTCGGAGACCACACGGATGGTGTAGGGGAAGTCGGTCGCAGCCGGCAGAACCGCCTGCAGCGCACGCCAAGCCAGCTTGCCGTGGCCGATTTCGCGACGACCCGGCGAGCCCACGCGGCCAACCTCACCGACCGAATAGGGCGGGAAGTTATAGTGCAGCAGGAAGTTCGAGCGCGAGTTGCCGTGCAGCGCGTCGATGATCTGCTCGTCATCGCCGGTGCCCAGCGTGGTCACGACCAGCGCCTGCGTTTCACCACGGGTGAACAGCGACGAACCATGCGTGCGCGGCAGGATGCCGACTTCGCTGTCGATGGCGCGGACGGTCTTGTTGTCGCGGCCGTCGATACGAGCGCCACCATTGATGATGTCGCCACGCAAAATGCCCGATTCCAGCTTCTTCAGCGCCGAACCCAGGTTCGCATCGGCCAGATCTTCTTCCGAGAGACCGACTTTGATCGCGGCTTTCGCAGCTTCGATCGCGTCATGACGCTCGGCCTTGTCGCGGATCGCGTAAGCGGCACGCATCTGCGCCTCGCCCAGCGATTGCACCTTGCCATACAGCGCCGAGTAGTCGGGCGACTGGAAGTCGAAGGGCTCTTTCGCGGTTTCTTCGGCGAAGTTGATGATCAGGTCGATCACCGGCTGCATCTGCTCATGGCCGAATTTCACGGCGCCCAGCATTTCTTCCTCGGTCAGCTCATAAGCTTCCGATTCCACCATCATCACGGCGTCTTTGGTGCCCGCGACAACCAGATCGAGCCGCTGCTCGGGGTTGTTGCGCAGGTGGTCCATGTCCGCCACTTCGGGGTTCAGGACATATTCACCATCGACGAAACCGACGCGCGCGGCGCCGATCGGACCCATGAAGGGCACGCCCGAGATGGTCAGCGCCGCCGAAGCCGCGATCATCGCCACGATATCGGGATCGTTGACGAGGTCGTGCGACAGCACGGTGCACATCACCAGAACTTCGTTCTTGAAGCCCGCAGCGAACAGCGGACGGCACGGACGGTCGATCAGACGCGCGGTCAGCGTCTCTTTCTCGGACGGGCGCGCCTCGCGCTTGAAGAAGCCGCCCGGGATCTTGCCGGCGGCGTAGTATTTTTCCTGGTAGTGAACGGTCAGCGGGAAGAAGTCCTGGCCGGGCTTCGGTTCCTTGGCGAACGTCACGTTCGCCATGACGCTGGTTTCGCCCAGCGTGGCGATCACCGATCCGTCAGCCTGGCGGGCCACTTTGCCCGTTTGCAGCGTGAGGGTTTCCTGGCCCCACTGGATCGACTTGGTCACTTCATCAAACATCTATGTTCCTCAGGGGCGCGCCGGACCCTCCGGCCGCCCGTGTCATATGGCGGCCCCATTGCCGCCTTCCCCCAATCCTTCGCATGTGCCCCGGGGGAAGGGCCTCACGTCACAGATTGGGCGCGTTTACAGGAAAACAAGGGGTTTGGGAAGTGGGAAGGGGGTGGGGATCAGTAGGTGCCATCTCTTACACGGTCGATAATATCGGACAAGCTATCAAACCAAAGCGCAAGAGAATCGCTCGAAAAGTACAGCCTACTAACGCTCCAGCTTTCAGGTGAAATATGTAAAGAACAGCCGTTGTGATCATCCGCATAGCGAAAACTGATTGCGCGAGGATCAACGCTACTAATTTCTCTAATATTACTTATTACAGCATCATTCATGATGTCTTCTTTCGGGTAAATTCTTTCCAACTCATTTTGCAGTACTTCTGCCAGTACAGCCAAATTGTGCCCGACACGCTTCGGAATCGACTGATCAAGATATGCGATGCGCCACTTCAAAGCCACTTCAACAGCATGCCGAGAGATTGAAAAATGCCGGGAAAATTAAGCTATTAGCACGATTGCACTCTTTCAAAATTGCCCGCAGCAGAATCCCCGATGCGTCAAAATACCCCTCCCATATCCTGCATGTTCTCCAATCCCCGTCAGTTTTGAAAGAAGCTGCAACCTCCAATCCGGAAGGGGCCACTTTAAAATCAGGCACCTCTCAGTCTTGGATGTGTTTCTCATACAGAAAATTGATTTCATCATCTCTGCTCAACTCAGTTCCTTTCATTTTCGATTTTTACAGAAGATCCAATCTGGTTCCTTGCGTCGAGCAATGTACCTTTATTTTACACGAATAGTCGGGCTATAGTGCATGCACTATGCACTGGGCGCACTTTCTGTGGAGCGATAGTGACCAAAGACCTCGACACCCACTTCGCAAACCTCACCCAATGGCGCGACGAGCTGCTCGCCCTGCGTGAGATCTTGGTCGCCTCCGGCCTGACCGAGGAATGGAAGTGGCGCTCGCCCGTCTATACTCATGGTGGCCATAACGTCGCGATCATCTGGGGGTTCAAGGATCGGGCGACGCTGGGGTTTTTCAAGGGCGTGCTGCTCGACGATCCGGCCACCGTCCTGCGAGCGCAGAGCGAGAATTCGCGGACCTCGCGCATCGTCGATTTCACCAGCACCGATCAGATCAAGGCGCTTGAACCTGCGCTGAAGCAGCTGATCGCGGATGCGATCACGAAGGCCGACGACAAGATCGACCTGCCGAAGGACGATCTGGCCTATCCCGATGAACTCACCGAGCGTCTGGCGGCCGATCCCGAACTCGCCACGGCGTTCGATGCGCTGACGCCGGGGCGGCGGCGCAGTTGGGTACTGCATATCTCGCAGGCGAAGCAATCCCAGACGCGGCACGACCGCATCGACCGGGCCAGACCGAAGATCATGGCGAGCAAGGGGATGAACGACCGCTGAAATGAATAACGCCCGCAGCTTTCACCACGGGCGCATCGTCCTGACGTCTGAAAGCCTTAGCGGCGCAGACCCAGTTGGCCGATCAGGGTCGTGTAACGAGCCTCATCCTTGCCTTTCAGATAGTCCAACAGCTTGCGGCGCTTCGCGACCATTTTCAGAAGACCACGACGCGAGTGGTTGTCTTTCTTGTGGGTCTTGAAGTGCTCGGTCAGCGTGGCGATGCGCGACGAAAGAATCGCGACCTGAACCTCGGGCGAACCGGTGTCGCCTTTTTTGGTGGCGTATTCGCCCATCAGGCGGTTCTTTTCATCAACAGTAATCGACATCGGGGTCTCCTTTCAGAGTCAAAGGGTTATGGCGCAGGCCGGGATGTCGTCCAGCTCAGGCCCATGGAGATACCCGGCGGAATCACCCGGCCGGATGCGCGCGTATAGGAAATTTCCCAGCAAAAGGAAAGGGTTTTCTGGTCAGCGGGCCTGCGGGCGGGCGGTCAACAGGATATCCTCGACCCTCAGCCCTTGCGGGGTCATGACGCGGCCGATGATGGCTCCGTCGAGCCGGATCAGGGCGCTGCCGTCGCTGTCACGCTCAATCAGCAGTTCGGGGGTCGGGCCATCGGGGCGGGCGTCATACCGGATCTCGATCCGGTCCTCGCGCGCGTCGAAATCGCCCAGCACCGGGACAGCGCGCGGCGCGTCGTTCAGGACCAGCAGGTCCTCACCCTCACCGCCTTCGGCATAGTCATCACCGCCGGGATGCAGGGTGTCGTTCCCCGCTCCACCATGCAGCCAGATGGTGCCGGGGCCGTCGTGCCCATGAAGCACGTCATCGCCGTCGTCGCCCGACAGATCCCCCCCGCCAGACCCTGCATATAGCGTGTCGTTCCCCGCATTCCCCGAGATCCAGTCCGTCCCCGGCCCGCCGGTCAACAGATCGTCGCCCTCTCCGCCGAAGATCGTGTCATCGCCCGGGCCGCTATGAATGGTGTCATTGCCGCCCTGCCCCGCAAGATGATCGTTGCCTGGGCCGCCCGAGAGGGAATCGTTGCCACCGGGCCCGTATCCGCCGTCGCCAAACAGCCAATCGTCACCTGCGCCACCATCCAGAGTATCGTCGCCCAGACCGCCATGCAGCTCGTCATCGCCATCAAACGCGGTCAGAACGTCGTCGCCCTTGGCCCCTTCCAGCCAGTCGGGGCCGTCGGTGCCTTCCAGCGTGATGCCCGCGTCTTCCTCGGGCTCTTCCGGCGGATCGGCGTCCTTCTCGGCATCGGGCACTCGCGTCATTGCGGTCGTGTCGACGGCCAGACCGACGAACAGCAATCCGATCAAGCTGCTCAGAAACAACATGACAAACCCAGAAAACAACCAGTGCCTGTATTCTGACTAGCCTGAGGCGCGCCGGAGAGTCAGCAGGAATGTTAACGAATGGTTAATGCCAGGGTTCGCAGAGCTGCGCGCGCGGCAGATAAAGCGGATGACGTGGCGCGCCGCCCTTGGTCAGCCCCAGCGTGTAGAGCGGCCGACCGGTCCGCCGCAGCAGATTCACGACCTCCTCGGCCCGGCCCCGATGATCGCCATGCGTTCCCCAAGCGCAGATGGTCATGTCGGCCCAGCGGGCAGCCGCGCGCAAAGTCGCGTCATTACCCTCGCCCACCGGATGATCGGCGCGGCGCAGATCGCGGGGATCAGTGGCGCGGAAGGCAAACAGGTTGACGACGCGGAACGCCCCGGCCCCCATGTCACGGGCACGCGTCTCGCAGCGCGCGACGGTCGGATCGTTGCGGAAATGATCGGCGGTCGAGGGGTTCAGCATGACAAAGGCCAGCCGCTTCCCCTGCCCCCATTCGCGCGTCAGCGCAAAGCGGTATTCGCCGCAATCCGAGAAAACCGCGCTTGATCTGGTCTCGCCGGATTGATGGCGGCGCGTCAGCCTGCGCATCGGACGCTAGCCGTAGTCGCGCGCGCCAAAGATCGCGCTGCCGACGCGGATATGGGTGGCCCCGGCGGCAATGGCGGCCTCGAAATCCGAGCTCATGCCCATCGACAGCCCCTCAAGACCGTTGCGCGCGGCGATTCCAGCCAGAGAACGGAAATGCGGCGCCGGGTCCTGATCTTCTGGCGGGATGCACATCAGGCCCGTGATTGTCAGATCCAGCGCCTGACAATCTGCGATGAAGGCGTCGGCGTCGGTGGGCAAAATTCCGGCCTTCTGCGGCTCCTCCCCCGTGTTGACCTGCACGAAAAGCTGCGGACAGGCCCCCGTTTTCTGGACGTGACGCGCCAGCTTTTGCGCCAGCGACGGGCGGTCGAGCGTGTGGATCGCGTCGAACAGATCAAGTGCAAGCTTCAGCTTGTTGGTCTGCAACGGGCCGATCATGTGCAGCTCGATCCCCGGAAACCGCTGCCGCCATTCGGGCCATTTGCCAGCCGCTTCCTGAACGTAATTCTCGCCAAAGATGGTCTGGCCGGATTGCAGCACGGCCTCGACCCGCTCGGCGGGCTGAACCTTGCTGACAGCGATCAGCTTGACCGCGCCGGGCTGACGTCCGGCAGCACTTTCGGCGGCCGCGATGCGGGTTTTGATATCGGTGAGTCCCATGACCCCTTGGTCCCAAAAGAAAAGAGCGGGCGCAAGGCCCGCTCTCTCTAGATCAACTCAAATCCGGATGGATCAGAATTTGAACTTCACACCGAGGTCAGCAACGGTGTCGTCCAGGTAGTCGGTGTCGATGATGCCACCGGCCAGAACGGCGCCGCCGCCCAGGTCGTAGTCAGCACCGATGCCGAACGAGTCGTACTTCTCGTTGCCAGCGCCTGCGCCCAGGTCGTACTTGTCCTGGCGCCAGAAGCCTTTCACGGTCAGAGCGTCAGCCTGGTAAGCAGCGGCCAGACCAGCGGTGTACTCCCACTCAGCTGCACCGTTGAAGCGGTCGCTGTAGTCGACGTAGATACCTTTGACCGAGAACTGGTTGAACTGAGCTTCTGCACCCAGCGACAGTTCGCTTGCGTCGCCGTGCTTGGCATAGCCCAGAGCGGCCCAGAAGTTGCCGCCGTCGTATTTCGCGGCCAGCGAGTAGGCCACGTCGTCCGAGGAAGCGTTCAGAGCGTCATCAACGTCGGCACCCGGGGTGGTGAACCACGAGGTGTCCTGACCGTCCGAAGCCGAAGCGTAGAACGAGATGTTGTTGACGGTGTATTCGTACAGGATGTTCGGGCCCTGGTCGAGGTTTTCACCGTCGCCGGTCAGGTACGAGATTTCCTCGACGTCGCCAGCGAAGGTACCTTCGGTGTAGCCGATTTCATACAGGTCGCCGATTGCAGCTTCCGAAGCCGAAACGACGTCGCCCATCGACAGTTTGCCGTAGGTGCCCGAAATCCAGACAGCGCCTGCGGTGCCGCGAGCGGCCGAACGGTAAGCGTTGGCGTTGTAGTTTTCCTGGTCAACGCGGAAAGCAGCGCCGAACGACAGGCCAGCATCCGACTCACCGGTCAGGGTGAACTTGACGCGGGCGCGGCTCGAGAACTGAACGTCGTTGCCATCATAGACCATACCCATACGGCCGTCGCCCGAAACTGCGACTTCTGCGGCGGCGACGCCAGCAGTCATAACCAGGGCGCTGGTGGCGAAAAGAACCTTTTTCATGGTTTTCCCTCTTGTCTCTCTCGTGTGCCCCACCCGGCGCGCCGGCCTGGGGTATGGGTGAGAGATCGCCCTTTCGACGGCTCATTGCAATGTATTCACCTCGACTTAACCTGTTTCTGGGTTTCTGTGATGCACATGCGCCACACCCATGTGCAACGCCCGGTTCCCGGACGGCCCCCGCTTCGGCAAGCCCTGGCGCAAGCCTTACGCGCGCGTGCGATAACAAGAGTGTCCAGACTTGTCCCATGATGGGAAATTGCGCTATGCGTCGGGCAACCAAGATCCGGGGGACCACCAGATGACGAAACGCGCCGCAAGGCTGACAGCCGCCCTGTTCCTATCCGCAGGGCTTGCCGCCTGTTCCGGTGGCGGGTCGGGATCGGCGGGCTCTGCAGGGTCGGCCGGATCGGGATTCGGCTCGGGCGGCGGCGGGAATCGCCAGCAGGCGGCAGCCCAGCCCAAACGCGAATCGACCCTTTGGGATCTGTTCGGCAACCGCAGCGACCCCAACGACACCGTGGCCGTGAACCGCTATCTGTGGAACGCCAGCCTTGAGGTGCTGAACTTCCTGCCGGTCCAGACCGTCGACCCGTTCACCGGGATGATCGTCACCGGCTATGGCACGCCGCCCGGCGGTGGCCGCGCGTATCGCGCCTCGATCAAGATCAGCGACCCGTCGCTGGATGCGCGCTCGCTGAAGGTCTCGCTGCAGGGGGCAGGTGGCAGCGCGGTCGCGCCCGACACCGTTCGCGCGGTCGAGGATGCGATTCTGACCCGCGCCCGCCAGATGCGCGTTCGCGACGGCAAGCTTTAAACCCCCGCTGGACCTGTCAGGCGGCAACCGCTAAACCCTGCGGGTGATTTGACGCCCGGAGGCCCGCATGTCCTATGATCCCTCGCAAAGCGAACCGCACTGGCAGCAGGCCTGGCAGGACGCAGGGACATTCCGCGCGATCCGGGACGAGCGGCCGAAGTATTACGTGCTTGAGATGTTCCCCTATCCGTCGGGGCGCATCCACATGGGCCATGTGCGCAACTATACGATGGGCGATGTCGTGGCGCGCTTCAAACGTGCGCAGGGCTTCTCGGTCTTGCATCCGATGGGCTGGGACGCTTTCGGCATGCCCGCCGAAAACGCCGCGATGGAGCAGGGCGGTCATCCCCGCGAATGGACCTATAATAATATCGCCACCATGCGGGACCAGCTGCGCCCGCTGGGCCTCTCGATCGACTGGAGTCGCGAATTTGCGACCTGCGACGACGATTATGTCGCCCAGCAGCAGTCGCTGTTTCTGGATTTCCTCAGCGCGGGCCTAATCTATCGCAAGAATGCGGTGGTGAACTGGGACCCGGTCGACATGACCGTTCTGGCGAATGAGCAGGTGATCGACGGCAAGGGCTGGCGCTCGAACGCGCCGGTCGAGCGGCGCGAGCTGACGCAGTGGTTCTTCAGAATCTCGGACTATTCCGAAGAGCTGCTGGAGGCGCTGGACGGGCTGAATGGCTGGCCCGAAAAGGTTCGCCTGATGCAGCAGAACTGGATCGGCCGTTCGCGCGGGTTGCAGTTCCGCTTCCAGACGGTGAACGCGCCCGAGGGCTTTGACCAGATCGAGGTCTACACCACCCGCCCCGACACGCTGCTGGGCGCAAGCTTCGTGGCGATTGCCGCGGATCACCCGCTGGCCAAGGCCGTCGAGGCGGCAAATCCCGCCGCCGCCGCCTTCGCGAGTGAGGCCCGCAAGCTGGGCACCTCCGAGGAAGAGCTTGAAAAGGCCGATAAAGTCGGCTTCGACACCGGCGTTCGCGTCCGCCATCCGCTGGACCCCTCGGTCGAGTTGCCGGTCTGGATCGCGAATTTCGTGCTGATGGATTACGGCACCGGCGCGATCTTCGGCTCGCCCGCGCATGATGAGCGTGACCACGAATTCGCCACCAAATACGGTCTGCCGATTCGCGCCACCTTCGGCCCGAAAGGCGCGACCCTGGCCGAGGCTGACGCGCTGGTCGCGGGCGCCCCCTATGTGCCGCTGAAAACCGAACTCGTGACCTTCGTGCGTGGCTTCTCGGGTCAGACTGACCAGACGGGCGAGGATGCGGTGGCCGCCGCCATCGCCCATGCCGAGGCGGCGGGCTTTGGCGAAGGCGTGACGAAATTCCGCCTGCGCGACTGGGGCATTTCGCGCCAGCGCTATTGGGGCTGCCCGATTCCCGTGGTCCATTGCGCCGATTGCGGCACGGTCCCCGAGAAGAAGGAAAACCTTCCGGTGCTGCTGCCGCAGGACGTCACCTTCGACGTGCCGGGCAATCCGCTGGACCGTCACCCGACTTGGCGCAACGTCGCCTGCCCGAATTGCGGCAAGCCTGCGCGGCGCGAAACGGACACGATGGACACCTTTGTCGATTCGTCCTGGTATTACGCCCGCTTCACCTCGCCCCATGCAGCGACGCCGACCGACCGGACCGACGCCGACTATTGGATGAACGTCGACCAGTATATCGGCGGCATCGAGCATGCGATTCTGCACCTGCTCTATTCGCGCTTCTTTGCCCGCGCGATGGCCAAGACCGGCCACCTGCCCGAGACCGCGAAAGAGCCCTTCGACGCGCTGTTCACCCAGGGCATGGTCACGCATGAGATCTATCTGACCGAGGATGAGCGTGGCCGCCCCGTCTATCACCTTCCCGAGGATGTGGTGGACGGCAAGCTGAAGGACGGCACTCCGGTGCGGATCATCCCTTCGGCCAAGATGTCGAAATCCAAGAAAAACGTGGTCGATCCGGTCAATATCGTCTCGAATTTCGGGGCCGATACCGCGCGCTGGTTCATGCTGTCCGACAGCCCGCCCGAGCGTGACATCGAATGGACCGCCTCGGGTGCCGAGGCCGCGCATCGCTTCCTGTCACGCGTCTGGCGTCTGGCCGATGACATCCCCGAGGGCGACGAAGATCCCGAATTGCTGCGCGCGACCCATCGCGCCATCGATGAGATCACCCGCTCGATCGAGGGCTTCTCATTCAACAAATCGGTGGCCAAGCTTTACGAGCTGGCCAATGCCATCGGCAAATCCGGCGCGGGGGGCGAACATCGCCGCGCGGCGCTGCGGGCGCTGGCGCAGTTGATGGCGCCGATGGTGCCGCATCTGGCCGAAGAGCTTTGGTCGAAGGCAGGCGGGCAGGGGCTGGTCGTCGATCAACCCTGGCCCAAGGCCGATCCGGCGCTGCTGGTCTCGGATGCGGTGGTGCTGCCGATCCAGATTAACGGCAAGCGCCGGGCCGAGATCGCGGTGCCGAAGGACATGCCCAAGGATGAAATCGAGGCCATGGTCATGGCCGATGAAACCGTTCTGCGCTTCCTGGAAGGGGCCGCACCCAAGAAACTGATCGTGGTGCCGGGGCGGATCGTCAATGTCGTTGTCTAGGCGCGCGTTCATCCTGTCGGCCCTCGCGGTCGCGGCCTGCGGCTTCACCCCGGTCTATGGACCGGGCGGGGTGGGGCAGAAGCTTTTCGGCAAGGTGCGCGCCGCCGATCCGCGCAATCCGGACGAATATTTCTTCTCGGGCTTCATCGAGCAGCGGATCGGGCGGCCAACCGCGCCGGTCTATGATCTGGCCTATAATCTGCGCGTGGCCGTCGTGCCGCAGGCGATCACCTCGGATGAGGTGACGACGCGCTATGCGCTGAACGGCACGGCCAGCTTTACCCTGACCGAGATCGCGACCTCGCGCGTGGTCACCCGCGGGCAGGTCAGCAGCTTCACCTCGTATTCGGCGACCGGCACCTCGATTGCCACCATGACCGCCGAGCAGGACGCGCATGAGCGGCTGGCCGAAATGCTGGCCGATCAGGTGGTGACGCGGCTGCTGGCCACCACGCCGGACAGCCTGCCGTGATCCTGAAAGGGGCCGAGATCGCGCGGTATCTGGCGCGTCCCGACCCGACGCGCCCGGCCCTGCTGATCTATGGCCAGGACGCCATGCGCGTGGCGCTGAAGCGCGCCGAGGCGGTCGCCGCCCTGACCGGCCCCGGCGCGGAAGAGGAAATGCGCCTGACCCGCATTCCCGGCAGCGATCTGCGCAAGGACCCCGCCGCCCTGCTGGACGCGGTGAAAGCCGTGGGGTTTTTCCCCGGCCCGCGCGTGGTGCTGGTCGATGACGCGCCCGATGCCTCGGCCCCCGCGATTTCGGCAGCGCTTGGCGAATGGAAGATCGGCGATGCGGTGATCGTCGCGGCGGCGGGTGGCCTTGGCAAGACCTCGGCGCTGCGCAAGCTGTTCGAGCCACATCCGGCCGCCGTCACCGCCCCCATCTATGACGATCCGCCCGGCGAGGAAGAGATTGGTCGCTGGCTGAAGGATGCGGGCCTGACCGATGTGCCCCGGGACGCGATGAAGGATCTGATGGCGCTGTCGCGCGCGCTCGACCCCGGCGATTTTCGCCAGACGGTCGAGAAGATCGCGCTTTACAAGCTGGGCGACCCCGCGCCGCTGGCGCCAGCCGAGATCGCGGCGCTGGCCCCCGCCACCATCGAGGCCGAGGTCGATGAGCTGATCGATTGCGTGGCCGATGGGCGCGCGCGCGAATTCGGCGCGCTGATGCGCCGGATCGAGGGGCAGGGCATCCTGCCCGTGACGCTGTGCATCGCAGCGCTTCGCCATTTTCGCACGCTCCACGCGGCGACGGCTGATCCCGGCGGGGCGGCGGCTGGGATGGGGCGCGTGCGGCCTCCGGTCTTCGGGCCGCGGAGGGACCGGATGATCCGGCAGGCGCAGGGCTGGGGCATGCGCGCGCTGGAAGATGCGATCCACCAGCTGATCGAGACCGACCTGACGCTGCGCTCATCCTCGCGCGCGCCGGCGATGGCGCTGATGGAGCGGGTGCTGATTCGCCTGACCATGATGCCCCGGGGCAATCGTTAAAATGTCCCTGTTGGGCGAGCCATGCGAGGCGCTGGTCATCGGCGCGGGTCCCGCCGGGCTGATGGCCGCCGAAGAACTGGCGCGGGCCGGACATCGGGTCATTCTGGCCGAGGCCATGCCCACGCCTGCGCGCAAATTCCTGATGGCCGGGAAGTCCGGGTTGAACCTGACCAAATCCGAGGCGCGCGAGGCGTTTATGGCGCGGTTTTCCGGGGCTCTGCCCCGGACCCCGGGATATTTGGGCATGAAAGAAATGGGGCCCGAGGAGGTCATGGCCTGGGCGCGAGGGCTGGGAATTGAGCTGTTTACTGGCTCGACCGGGCGGGTGTTTCCGCTGGGGATGAAGGCCTCGCCCCTGTTGCGGGGCTGGCTGGCGCGGTTGCGGGGGTTCGGGGTTGAGTTGCGGACGCGCTGGCGTTGGGCGGGGTTTCAGGGCGGCGGGCTGGTTTTCGAGACGCCTGAAGGTGCGAGGGTTTTGCGGCCGCGCGTTACGGTTCTGGCATTGGGCGGGGCAAGCTGGGGGCGGCTCGGCTCGGACGCGGCCTGGGTGCCGTGGCTGCGCGAGAAGGGGGTTGAGATTGCTGCTTTTCAGCCCGCGAACATGGGGTTTCGGGTCAGCTGGAGCGAGCCGATGCGGCGCTTTCAGGGGCAGCCGGTCAAGGGGACGGCGATCCATGTGGGCGGTGTGGTCGGGCGCGGCGAATGGGTGCTGACGCAGGAGGGCATCGAGGGCGGCGGGATTTATGAGCTGTCGGCACCGATGCGCGATGGCGCGCCTGCCTTTGTCGATCTGATGCCCGATGTGGCGGAAGGCGAGGTTGCCTTGAGGCTGGCCCGCGTGCCTGCGCGGCAATCAAGCGCCAATCGGCTGCGCCGGGTTCTGGGCGATCCGCTGAAGGTGGCTTTGCTGCGGGAATGGGGCGGGCCTTTGCCTGCGACCCATGCCGAGATGGCCGGACTCATCAAGGCTCTGCCGCTGCGGCATGAGGGACCGCTGGGGATCGAGCGTGCGATCTCGGTCGCAGGAGGGATCATGGCCGAGGCGCTGACCGAAGGGCTTGAGTTGCGCGCCTTGCCCGGCTTCTTTGCGGCGGGCGAGATGCTGGATTGGGAGGCCCCGACCGGAGGCTATCTGCTGACCGGCTGTCTAAGCTCGGGCCGATGCGCCGGGCGCAGCGCGGCGCGGCGGCTGGGCCCTGCGCCCGAGGGGCATTGACCCCGCCAAGGGAGAGGCGCAGTTATGGCGCATCATCCGATGAGGCGCGCATGACCAGCCAGACATCCCGAGCCAACCTGTTCACCCCGGTCCTGATCGGCGGATCGCTGATCCTGCTGATCAACTTTGCGCTGCGTGCCAGCTTCGGCGTGTTCCAGATCCCGATCGGTGAGGATTTCGGCTGGCCGCGGGCCGAGTTCTCGTTGGCCATCGCCATCCAGAACCTGGCCTGGGGGATCGGGCAGCCGATCTTCGGCGCGCTCGCCGAACGCTGGGGCGACCGCTGGTCGATCATCATTGGCGCCATGCTCTATTCGCTGGGACTGGTGCTGACCGCCTTCGCGACCACACCCGCCAGCATGCAACTGCTTGAAGTCATGGTCGGTTTCGGCATCGCGGGCACCGGTTTCGGGGTCATCCTTGCCATCGTCGGACGCGCCAGCAGCGACAAGAACCGCAGCCTTGCGCTTGGCATCGCCACCGCCGCCGGATCGGCGGGTCAAGTCTTCGGCGCGCCCTTGGCCGAGATCCTGCTGAGCTATTACACTTGGCCTACCGTCTTCATCATTTTCGGCGGGATCATCCTGCTGTGCCTTGCCTTCCTGCCGATGCTGGGCGACGGCAAGCCCGCCTCGCGCGCGCAGCTTGAGGAGAGCATGGGCTCGGTCCTGAAGCGCGCTTTCCGCGATCCGTCCTATCTGATGATCTTTGTGGGCTTCTTTTCCTGCGGCTATCAGCTGGCCTTCATCACCGCGCATTTCCCCGCCATGATCGCCGAGATGTGCGGCCCGATCGCGCCCTCAAGCCCGCTGGCCTCGCTGGGGATCACCACGACCTCGGCGCTCGGGGCCATCGCCATCTCATTGATCGGGCTTGCGAATATCGGCGGGTCGATCTTTGCGGGCTGGCTGGGCAATCGCTATACCAAGAAATACCTGCTGGCGATTATCTATACCCTGCGGACGCTGGCCTCGGCGGCCTTCATCCTGATGCCGATCACGCCCACCAGCGTCATCGTCTTTTCGCTGGTCATGGGTGCGCTGTGGCTGGCCACCGTGCCGCTGACCTCGGGGCTGGTCGCCTATATGTACGGGCTGCGCTATATGGGCACGCTTTACGGCTTCGTCTTCCTCAGCCACCAGCTGGGCTCGTTCCTGGGTGTCTGGTTGGGTGGCAAGATGTATGACATCTATGGCAACTACACGCTGGTCTGGTGGGTTGGCGTGGGTGTCGGCGCGTTCTCGGCCCTGATCCACCTGCCGATCCGCGAGGAACCGGCCCAGATCGCGGTCCCCGCCCGGGCCTGAGACAGGAGAAGCGTCCTGCCCATCATCCACCAGATCCGCCGCGCGGGGCAAAGCTTCCTGCGCGCGGCGCGCAGCAAGGGGCTGGGCTCCAGCGCCGCCAAGGCGGGGGCGATTCTGCTGAAGGAAGGGCCGCAGGGCATCCTGCGCAGGCTGAAGGCGCAGGGGCGCGCGCCGCTGGCGCTGTCGGACCCCAGCGGAGACCCGCGCGCCGTCGCGATCCTGACCACGCCGCATGCCGAAAGCATCGCGCAGATGATGGCCGACATCCTGCGCACGCATGGCTACCGCGCGCAGATCGCGCAGGATGCCGCGGGTGCAGCGGGATTCGCGCATTGTCTGGTGATCTCGCCCCAGAACTTCCGGCGATTGCCGCCGAATTACATCGCCTTTCAGCTGGAACAAAGCGTCAGCCAGCGTTGGTTCACACCGGACTATGTCGGAAAGCTTGAGGCGGCGCGGGCGGTGCTGGATTACTCGTGCGAGAATCTGGGCTTTCTGCAAGAGAAGGGCCTGCCGTTTGAGCGGCTGTTCTGGCTGCCCATCGACACCGATCCGACGGTGGCGCGCGGCAAGAAATCCGCCGCGCGGAAGGGAGCGCTGTTTTATGGCGACGCCTTCTCGCCCCGGCGGAAAGAGATCCTGACCCAGCTGAAAGCCGCCATCCCCGAATTGCAGATCGCGACGAACCTGTTCGGGGCCGATCTGTCGACGGCGCTGCGCAACACCGCCGTGGTGGTGAACGTCCATTTCTATGACGGCGCGCTGCTTGAGACGACCCGCATCAATCAGGCCCTGTCGCATGGCGCGATGGTCGTCAGCGAGGTGGGGGCCGACGCCGCCAATCATGGCGCGCTGCGGGATGTCGTGGATTTCGCCCCGGTCGGCGATGTCGAGGCGCTGATCCGGCTGACCCGTCGCGCGCTCGACGATGCCGAGCACCGGCAGGCGCGGCTGGGCACCATCGCCTCTTTCGCGACGCGCACCGACAACCGCTTTCGCGCGGGTTTCCGGCGCTTCCTGCTGGCGCAGGACATGATCTCATTCGACGAATTCAACCAGGCCGAGCCCAACTGGCCCGCGCCCCTTGAGGCCGAGGTCACGCGCCGCATCTGCCTGACCCTGCCCGAAACCTCGGCGCGCCGGACGCAGTTCCTGTCGCAGGCGCCGGCGGCGGATTTCATGCTGTGGGACGGGTTGCGCGGCCAGCCCGGCTGGCGCGGCGCGGCCTTCAGCCACAGCCAGATCTGCCGCCGCCTGATCGCCGAGGGTGAGGAGCTGGCCATCATCTGCGAAGATGACGTGCTGTTCCCGGCGGATTTCGAAGAACGTCTGGACCTCGTGCAGCGCTATCTGGCGCGCACCGAATGGGAGATGTTTTCGGGCTTCATCGCCGATCTGCACCCCGAGGCGAAGATCCTCGCGATCGAGGAGTTCGAGGGCGTCACCTTCGTCCATATCGACCGCGCGGTCAGCATGGTCTTCAACATCCTGCGCCGTCCGGTGATGCAGCATCTGGCGGAATGGAACGCGGAAAACGACAACCCCTATACCAACACCATCGACCGCTGGCTGGAAAACCGGCCGACGCGCGTTGTGGTGGCACTGCCGTTTCTGGTCGGGCACCGCAGCGATGCGAAATCGACGCTGCGTGAAGACCAGATCACCCGCTATGACGAACTGTCGCAACGCTCGCTGGAGCTGCTTGACCGCAAGATCCGGGCGTTTCGCGCGGGCCGGGCAGGGTGATGCACTTGCACTTTTCCCCGGCGTGGCGCAGCTTCGCTCGGGTCTGAAGGAGAGCCGGAAATATGCAAGCGCTGTGGTCTGCGGGCATGGTCAGCCTGATCCTCGGGTATGTTCTCAGCCAGTTCTATCGCGCCTTTCTGGCGGTCCTGACGCCGACCCTGCAGACCGAGTTGGGGGCAGGGCCCGCCGATCTCGCGCTGTCGTCGGGGCTTTGGTACATCGCCTTCGCCGCCATGCAGATCCCGGTCGGCTGGGCGCTGGATCGCTTCGGCCCGCGCGAAACGGTCTCGGTGCTGCTGGCCGTTGGCGGGGCAGGTGGGGCGGCAGTTTTTGGGCTGGCGCAGGCGCCCTGGCATCTTCATGTCGCGATGGCGCTGCTCGGGATCGGCTGCGCGCCGGTCATGATGGGCAGCTATTTCATCTTTGCCCGCACGCTGCCGCCCGCGTCGCTGAGCGCGGCAGGCGGGGCGGTCGTGGGCTTCGGCTCGCTGGGGAATATGCTGGGCGCAGCGCCGCTAGTCTGGGTGATCGACCAGATCAGCTGGCGTCCGACGCTGGCGTGCCTCGCCATCGTGACGCTGGCCGTCTCGACGACGATCTGGGTGTTCGTGACCAATCCGCCGAAGCTGACCGGAACCCAGCCCAAGGCCTCGCTGAGGGGGCTTTTGCAGATCCGCGAATGGCGGCTGATCCTGCCCTTGCTGGGTGTGACCTATGCGGCTTCGGCCTGTATTCGCGGGCTCTGGGCCGGACCCTATCTGGCCGAGGTTTACGGCGTCAGCGACTATCTGATCGGCTGGGTTACGCTGGGGATGGGCCTTGCCATGGTCACGGCGAACCTCTCGGTCGGGCGGATCGTGCGGCTTCTGGGGTCGGACAAGCGCGTCTCGCTGGTCAATACGGTGCTGCTGTGCTGCGTGCTGGCGCTGCTGGCCATCGCGCCGGGGGCCAGCCTGACGCTTTCGGCGGTGCTGCTGGTGATGGTCTGCGTCTCGGACAGTTCCTATTCGCTCATCATGTCGCATGGCCGGGCGTTCCTGCCGCAACATCTGGTCGGGCGAGGGATCACATTCATGAACATGATCTCGATTGCCGGGGTCGGGGTGATGCAATTCCTGTCGCGCCCGGTGTATCTTTCGGTCTCGGGCAACCATCCCCCGGCGCAGGCCTATGGCTATATCTTCCTGTTTTTCCTGATTCCGCTGCTGATCGGATTGGGGTTCTACATCTTCAGCGCAGAGGACCGTCATGGCTGAGATCGACGTCGTCGCCCCCAATCTGAAGAAGCGCCTGTCGGGGGTGACGGCAACCGTGGTGCGCCTGATCCCGATCCAGTCCCGGCTGATCGGCATCACCACCACCGGCCCGGGCCTGCCGTCCGAGCTGCCGCATATCTCGCTGGGTCAGGCGGCCACCCTGCCGCGCAACCGCTGGCGGGTCTGGCATGCGCGCCGAAATACCGAGATGGCGCTTGGCCTCATCTATCGCTATATCCTGCAGCGTAAATACAAAATGTTGTTTACCTCCGCCGCGCAAAGACAACATACGGGGTTCACCCGCTGGCTGATCCGGCGTCAGGATGCGCTGATTGCAACCTCGCCCCAGGCGGCCAGCTATCTTGAGCGCCCAGCGACGGTGATCCTGCACGGGGTCGACACCCAGATCTTCCACCCCGTCCCCGATCGCGCCGCGCTTCGCGCCGAACTGGGCTTTGCCCCCGATGACATCGTGATCGGCTGCTTTGGCCGCGTGCGGGCGCAAAAAGGCGTGGACCTGCTGGTCGAGGCGGCGCTGCGGCTGTTCCCTTCGCGCCCCCGCGCCCGGCTGGTCTTCACCGGTCGCGTCACCTCGGACAATGAAAGCTTCGTGGCGGATCTGAAAGCGCGGCTGCAGGCTGCAGGCATTGCCGACCGCGTCTCATTCCTGGGCGAGTTGCCGTGGCAAGACGTCGTGCGCCATTATCAGGCTATCGACCTTTTCGCCGCCCCCGCCCGGTGGGAGGGCTTCGGCCTGACGCCCCTCGAGGCAATGGCCTGCGGCGTGCCCGTCGTCGCCAGCCGCGTCGGCGCGTTCGAGACGCTGATCCGCGACGGCATCACCGGCAGCCTTGTCGCCCGCGACAATGCCGATGAGCTGACCGAGGCGCTGGCCTATTGGCTGGATGACGACGCCGGGCGGCTGGTCGCGGGCCAGACCGCGCGGGCGCATGTGGTCGACAACCACTCGATCGAGGACGAGGCCCGCGCCATCGTCGACGTCTATCGGAAACTGCTGGCATGAACCGGCTGGCATTTCTGGCTGCGCGGGTTCTGAGGAACGAAACCGCCTTGCAAAGCCTGTCGACGCCGCAACCCCAAGTGCTTTCGGCGCTGAAGGGCAAGCGTGTGGCGCTGATCGGCAACGCCCGTGCGCTGGCCGAGACGCGCGATGGGCCGGAAATCGACGCCGCCGATCTGGTGATCCGCATCAACCGCGCGCCCATGCCCGACCCCGCCAGCCACGGCACCCGCTGCGACTGGCTGGCGCTGGCCGTGCGACTGGGCGAGGAAGACCGCGCCCGTCTGAACCCGGATCGCATCCTGTGGATGTCGCCCAAGCGCAAACGGCTAGACTGGCGGACCGCGCATAGCCCCGGCTTCTATCTGCACCCGCTGGGCGACTATCACGCGCTGGCGCAGAAGCTGGGCGCACCACCCACGACGGGCGCGATGATGATCGACCTGATCGCGCGGTCAGACATGGCGCAGCTTGACCTTTACGGCTTTGATTTCTTTGCCTCCCTGTCGCTGTCCGGGCGCCGCACGGCCGATCAGGTGCCGCATGATTTCAGCAGCGAGGCGGATTGGGTCAACCAGCTGATCCTGGCAGATCGCCGGATTTCGCTTCATTAAGACAAGATTTGCCAGCACTTCTGGCGATTTGACGAAATCTCACTTCCCCTTTCCTTCGATTCGCCCTATATCGCGGCGTCTTTAATGAAAGGGACCCCTGCAAATGGGCTACAAGGTCGTTGTCGCCGGCGCCACGGGGAACGTGGGTCGCGAAATGCTGAATATTCTGGCCGAGCGCCAGTTTCCTGCTGATGAGGTTGTCGCTCTGGCTTCGCGCCGGAGCCTTGGCACTGAGGTCAGCTATGGCGACAAGACCCTGAAGACCAAGGACATCGAGGGGTTCGACTTCACCGGCTATGACATCGCACTGTTCGCGATCGGCTCGGATGCGACCAAGATCTATGCGCCGATTGCCGCCTCGCAGGGCTGCGTCGTCATCGATAACTCGTCGCTGTATCGCTATGACCCGGAAATCCCGCTGATCGTGCCCGAGGTGAACCCGGACGCGATCGAGGATTATCGCAACAAGATGATCATCGCGAACCCCAACTGCTCGACCGCGCAGATGGTTGTGGCGCTGAAGCCGCTGCATGACCGCGCGCGCATCAAGCGCGTCGTCGTCTCGACCTATCAGTCGGTTTCGGGCGCAGGCAAAGAGGGCATTGATGAGCTTTGGGACCAGACCAAGGGCATGTATGTGCCGGGTCAGGAGGTCGCACCGAAGAAGTTCCAGAAGCAGATCGCCTTCAACGTGATCCCGCAGATCGACGTCTTCCTTGATAGTGGCGACACCAAGGAAGAATGGAAAATGGCGGCGGAAACGAAGAAGATCATGGACACGTCGATCAAGGTCACCGCGACCTGCGTCCGCGTGCCGGTCTTTGTCGGCCACTCCGAGTCGATCAACGTCGAGTTCGAGGATTTCCTGGACGAGGACGAGGCTCGCGACATCCTGCGCGAAGCGCCGGGCGTGCTGGTCGTCGACAAGCGTGAGCCGGGCGGCTACGTCACCCCGGTCGAATGCGTCGGCGATTTCGCCACCTTCGTGTCGCGCATCCGTCAGGACGTGACGGTCGAAAACGGCCTGAACCTGTGGTGCGTCAGCGACAACCTGCGCAAGGGCGCGGCGCTGAACACCGTCCAGATCGCCGAATTGCTGGGCAACCGGGTTCTGAAAAAGGGCTGATCGCCCGGCAGACCCCTACGGATAAGTGAGGACGCCCCAGCGGGCGTCCTCTTGCTTTTCGGCCCTGCCTCTTTGACTCTGCGCGCAGTTCATGAGGAGGCCCCGATGCGCCACGTTCTGCTGTCCACCGCTCTGACGCTGGTCGCCATGCCCGCAATCGCCGATCAGATCGACACCACCGCGCCCGTTCGCAAGGTGACGCTGTACCCCTGGGGCGCCAGCGTGACGCGCGTGGCCGATCTGTCCGCACCCGCAGGCGTGCATGAGATCGTCATTCCCGGCCTGCCCGCTGACCTCGATGCCTCATCGCTGCGCCTCTCGGCCAAGGGCGCGAGCATTGGCGCGGTCTCGTTGCAGACCGGGCGGGCTTTGCCGAAAAACCCGCAGAAATCGGAAGAGATCACCGCCGCCGAGGCCGAGGTTCGCAGGCTGGAAAATGCTCTGGCCGCGCGCGACCAGAAGGCCGCGCTGATCGAGGCCCGCGCCAAGGCGGCGCAGGACACGATCACCTTCCTGCTGGGCCTTGCCGAAAACGACGGCGCCAATCTGGGCGACATCGCGGGATTGGCCGGTTCGGTCAGCCAGCAGGCCCTGCAGGCGCATGAGACCGTCGTGAACGCCGAGGCCGAGGCCCGTCTGGCGCAGCAGGGGCGCGAGGATGAAGTGGCGGTTCTGGAGGCCGCGCGCGCCAGGCTCGAGGCGCTGCAAACGCCCGATGAGGACGCCCAGACCTTGGTGATGAGCGTCGAGACCGGCGCCCAGCCCGCCCAGATCGAGATCACCGGCTTCACCCAGAACGCCAGCTGGCAGCCGGTCTATGACCTGCGCCTTACGACCGAGGAAAAGCAGCTGGAACTGGATCGCGGCCTTCTGGTCTCACAACACAGCGGCGAGGATTGGCGCGGAGTCGAGTTGACGCTGTCAACGGCGCGGCCCTCGGACCGCTCGGCCCCGAGTGAGCTGGAGCCCTGGTTCCCGCGCGCCGAAAACCCGCCCCCGCCGCAACCGGCGGCGGCCCCGATGGCAAGGATGAAGGCCGAATCCGCCTATGACGATGCCATGGTGAACGTCGAGGCGGTGGTGGTAGAGACGGCGCAGGCGCGGATGATGGGCGCGACGGTGGTCTATGACTATCCCGCGCCGGTCGATATCCGCACCGGGGTCGATGCACTGCGGCTAAAGCTCGACAGCCAGCAGCTGACGCCCGAGATCGTGGCCGAGGCTGTGCCCCGTCGCGATTCCAGCGCCTATCTGGTTGCCGATACGACCAACTCAACCCAGCAGGTCATCCTGCCCGGAGAGGCGACGCTGTATCTGGACGGCGCGATGGTCGGGCGGCGCGGCCTGGATTTGACGGCGGCAGGCGACGATCTGAAGATCGGCTTCGGCCCCATCGACGGCATCCAGCTTGAACGCACCGTGCCCGAAGAGGCCGAGGGCGGGCGCGGCTTCATCTCGAAATCGAACACCCGCAAGGAGACCTCGGTCCTGAAGATCCGCAACCTGACCGCGCAGGAATGGCCGCTGCGGGTGATCGATCAGGTTCCGGTCTCGACCCAGGACGATCTGCAGGTCGACTGGTCGGCCTCGCCCAGCCCGGATGAAACCGACCCCGACGGCAAGCGCGGCCTGCTGGTCTGGAACGCCCCCATCGCGGCCGAGGAAGAGCGCGAGATCACCCTGACCGTCGATATGAACTGGCCCGAGGGCAAGGATCTGCTGAACGGCACGAACTGACGGTGCCGGAAACGTGAGGGAACGCGGCGCGGTGCGTCACGTTTCCTGACCGTAGTGCCGGGCGGACGTCCGGCACCCCAAGCTTAGATATACCGAGGTCAGAACAATGACTGTCAGCAGACTCAATACCGGCTTCACGACCACCGGCGCCATTTCCTACCTGGGCGAATCCGACACCTACAACACCACCTTCATTCAGGGATTGACCTATTCGGTCAGGGTCAGCGGCGCGTCCTCGGGCGGCGGATCGCTGGCGGACCCGAACCTCGGGCTTTACAACACCGCGGGCCAGCGGCTGCTGTTCAATGATGACATCAATCCGGGCGTGAACCGCGACTCGGCGCTGACCTTCACGGTCAACCAGACCAGCGATTACCGCATGCTGGTGGGCGAGCAGGGCAATAACGCGACCGGCAGCTATACGATCGCGATCTCAGCCGGCTATGCCAACAATAACAACAACACCGTCTACGGCACCTATAACGCCGATGCGGTCAACGGCATGGGCGGCAACGACATCCTGAACGGCGGGGCTGGCAATGACCGGCTTTGGGGCGGCACCGGCAACGACCAGTTGCTGGGCGGCCTGCACAATGACACTCTGTGGGGTGAGCAGGGCAATGACGTCCTGCGTGGCGGAGAGGGCAATGACGCTCTGGTCGGCGGCGCGGGCGCGGACCGGCTGATCGGCGGCAATGGCGCGGATCGCTTCGTCTTCAACTTCGCCTCTGATTCCGCGCGCGGCGCGCCCGATACCATCGCCATGGGCGACGGCGCCATTGCGATGCAGGGCGTTGGCGTGGCCGGGGGCGATGTCATCGACCTGTCGGGCATCGACGCGAACGTGAACTATGCGGGCAATCAGGCCTTCACTTGGAGCACCTCGCATGCCGCCGGCACCCTGTCCCTGAGCGAGCAGAACGGCTCGACCGTGGTGCAGGGCCATGTCAACAACGACGGCATCGCCGATTTCGTGCTGGTGATTGCGGATGGCGCGGGCATCAACGCCTTCAGCTATACGAGCAACGAATTCGTCCTGTGATCCAGCCCATTACGGACGATGGAAAGACCCGCTTTTCGCGGGTCTTTTCTTTTGCGGCCCGGCCTCAGCCCTGCCGCACGGGCAGCTGAATGCCGCCCGACACCAGCGCCGCTTCCAGCAGATCCAGCGCCTCGGCCAGACGCTCATCGACGATGTGAAGATATTGCGTCCAGTCCTGAAGCTGCGACAGCTCGGCCACCCCATCCGAGATACCCCGCAACCCGATCAGCGGAACATCGAACATCTGGCAAGCGCGCAACGTGGCAAAGGTCTCCATATCGACCATCTGCGCGTCGACCGCGTCATAGCCGCTGCCGCTGACGATGCTGGCGCCTGTCGCAAGGCTGGCCGCCGCGATCCCGGGGATGTGCAGCGGCAGCTCGATCCGGGCAGGCAGGTCCAGAAGCGGCGTCACGCCCTTCGGAAAGCCAAGCGCCGAGGCATCCATGTCGCGGTAGCTGATCGAGGCGACCTGATAGACATGGGCCTGCTGCAATTCCCGTGACCCTGACGACCCCAGCGAGACGACCAGCTGCGGCAACCGGCCCTGCGCCGCCAGCAGGGAAAGCGCGCGGGTGGTCGCGACGGCAGCCTCAACCGGGCCGATGCCGGTCTGCAGCGGCAGGATGCGTGACCGCAGATGGGGGCCATATTCGGCCTCGGCCGCCATGAGGAACAGCACATCCTTGCCCGCGAACCGATCCGTGCGGACCCCGCTGTCATCCGAAAGCTGCTGCATCGCCATTCCCCGCCTGTCTGCCCCGACCGCCACCGCATAAGCTGAGGACAGGGCGCGAATTGATGGCCAAGTCCTTGCCCTTCACGCGGCGGGGGTCAAGCCAGAACGCCCTTCTCGCGGTCCCGCCGCTCAACATCCAGCGCAAATTTGCTGGGCGGCGCGGCAGGGATGCCATGAACCGGGATGGCGTGCTCCATCTCCAGCACCTGGCTACCGCCGGTCAGGTTGCGCAGGGTCCAGGACAGAAGTCCGCCATGCGGACCGGCCAGCGCGCCCCGGTGCACGATATCCGTGGCGGGCTGGTTCAGCGCATCGCGCAGCGAATGCAGCCCCGGCCCGTCATTGCATTGCGACCAGCGGGCCAGACAATCATCCAGCTTCATCTCGGGCTGGATGTCCCAGAGCGCGTCGAAACTGCGGTTCGACATCAGCAACTGCCCATGCGCCGAGAAAACCGCAACGGCACTGCCAAGCGCATCCAGCACCTCGGACCCCAGCGACAGGTCGGCGCGGAACTGCCGGGTCAGCAGGATCTCGGCGGTGATGTCCTCGAACAGGAAGGCCAGCGCGCCATCATGATGCGGGCGGCCCGTCACGCGATAGGTCTGCCCGCCCGGCAGCGACCAGGTCTGGACATGGTGACCCGAGGCCGCCGCCGCCTCAAGCGAGTTCATCTCATTGCGCCAGCTGCGGTAATCCTTGGGCTCGGGCACCATCCGTGCCTCGCGCAGGCGGTCAAGGAAGGCGTGCAGCGTCGGGCGGCCGGTCAGGAAGCCCGCCGCCAGCCCGGTAAGGTCGATCAGTGCCGGATTGAACAGTTGCAGATTGCGGTCGCGGTCAAAGATCGCGAGCCCGATGGGCAGGTCGGCGAAGGTCTTGGTCAGCGTCTGGACGAATTCGCGCAGGCTGCGTTCGGCGCGGACCGCCGCATCGGCAGGCAGGGCAACGGCGATGTTCTGGTCTTCATGCGCATGCACATGGCATTCGTACCAGCGGATATGGCCGTCATGCTCGATCTGAACGCGCCGGGCCGAGGTCAGCGAGGCGGGCGGAATCTCGATCAGCCGCCGCAGCGGCCAGACGGTCTCACCGTCCGACATCTCATCGGCCATATCCAGATAGGCCGAGTTCGCCCAGGTCACCTGCCCGTCCCGATCCTCGCGCCAGGCCAGCATCGGCGAATTGTCCATCGTGCTGCGCAAAAGCTCCAACTCATGCTCCATCGCGGCCAAGGACAGCGAGTTCACCGCAATCCCCGCCCCTTCGGCCAGCGGATCGGACAGGGTGATGCGGAGGGTCAGGTCACCCAAATCCTCGGCCACCAGATGCAGGCGGGTGTTCCTATTCGCAGCCTCGGTCAATTCGACGCGGGCACCGTCGCCCATATCCAGAATGGCGGGCCCGGCATCGGGCAGGCGCATGGAAAGCCAGGCCGTCAGCCTTTGCCAGTCGCCATCACCCGGCAATGTGGCCAGCAGCGCCCGCGCGGGTTCGGACGCATCCAGCAGCACCCTTTCCCGAAACAGGAAGACCAGCGCGTCAATATCGCGGTAGAGCCCTTTCGGAACTGCGCCCAATTGCCTGCGATCCAGAAAGCGGATCGCGAATAGTCCAAGCGCGACGGCAATCAGGGCCGAAATAAACCCGACAAGCAACAGATTGGCCATGGCATGGCTCCGGAACAGCATTTCACGATCAATAGGACAGATCTGCTTAAAGAATGGTTAACGGCAGCTTCACATCTCGATCCGGGGGTTTTCACCCAAGGCGCTGCGGTCATCGGCCAGAATAAGGTCCAGCGGCCAGGTAATCGTCACCAGCGCGCCCTTCTCGCCATTGCCGAAATCCAGCCGCGCGCCCGAGCGTTCAAGCAGGGTTTTCGCAATGAAAACGCCCAGGCCCATGCCGTCATAACCGCGCCCATCCTCGGACTTAGGGCGCGTGGTCAGGAACGGCTGGCCGATCCGCGACAGAAGCTGCATGGGAAAGCCCGGCCCGTCATCAGCGACCGAGACGCTGAGCGCGCGCCGGTCCCAGGTGCCGCTGACGATCACCCGCGACTGGGCAAAATCGACGGCGTTCTGAATGACATTGCGCAGCCCGTGAATGATCGCCGCATCGCGCCGGATGATCGGCGCGCCCTCGGCCACGTGGATATCGACGGTGATGCCACGCTCGGCATGCGGGTCGGCGGCTTCGGCCAGCACCTGCTCCAACGGGGCTTGCTGGATCAGCAGGTCATCCTTGCCGATGCTGCCCATGGACCGCAGGATATCGCGGCAACGGTCGGCGGACTGGCGCAGGATCGCCAGATCCTCGGCCAGATCCGAGCGGTCAGGCAAGGCCTCCTGAATCTCATCCGCCAGCTCCGAGGAGACCAGTTTGATCGTCGCGAGCGGCGTCCCCATCTCATGCGCGGCGGCGGCGACAACGCCGCCCAGATGCTGCAGCTTCTGTTCCCGCTCCAGCGCCATGCGGGTCGCGAAGATCGCATCGGTCGAAGCGGTGATCTCGGCCGTGACCCGGCGCGCGTAAAGCGAAAAGAAAACCGCGCCGATGACGATGGCGACCCAATGGCCGACCAGATCCGGCCGTTCGATGGCCAGCGCACGGTCCTGATGAAAGGTCAGCGGCTGGGCAAACAGCGCCGCCAGCGTCAGCATGATCAGCGTCGCGAGCCCAAGGGCCAGAAGCTGCCGGCCGGGCAGGGTGGTCGCAGCAATGGTGACCGGAACCAGCAGCAAAAGCGCGAAAGGATTGGTCATTCCGCCCGTCAGCGCCAGCAGCGTGGCGATTTGCCACAGGTCGAAGCCCAGCTGCCAGGCGGCCTCATAGGCGGTGATCCGGCGCGATTTCCAGATGCTCAGCCAGACGTTCAGCGCGATCGCCAGCCCGATGACGGCAAGCACCTGAAAAACAGGAAATTCTGCACCAATCACCAATGCCGCAACCACGGCCGCCAACTGCCCGACGATGGCCACCCACCGCAGGTGAATGAGGGTCTGCAGGCGGATCGGCTCGGGTCCCGGCTGGCCGGGCAGCAGGTCAATGCGGTTCACAACTAGGCCAAAAGGCATGGCACGCTCGCGGTTTGTCAGGGCCATGGCATTGATAACGCGCGCCGGATGAGCGATCAATGCGGCGCATTTTTACAGGAAACGCGCCATGAAACTTGATAAACGCATCCTTGCCCTTGGATGTCTTGCTGCGGTTCTCGTGTTGGTTTCCGGCTGGTTGTGGATGTCGCGCACGCAGGGCGAAGACTTCGCGCAATGCCGCAAAAGCGTGATGGCCGGTGGGCTGGAAAATCTGGGCGGCCCGTTCACCCTGACCAATCAGGACGGCCAGCGCGTGACCGATGCGCAGGTTCTGGACCAGCCGTCGCTGATCTATTTCGGCTATACTTATTGCCCGGATGTCTGCCCGCTGGACACCGCCCGCAATGCCGAGGCCGTCAGCCTGCTGGCCGAGCGCAACATCAAGACCAAGCCTGTCTTCATCAGCGTCGACCCGACGCGCGACACGCCCGAGGTGCTGAAAGAGTTTGCGCAAAGCATCTCGCCGGATCTGGTCGGGCTGACCGGCTCGACCGAGGAAATCGACGCCGTGTCGAAATCCTGGCGCAACTATTACAAGCTGAACAACCAGGACAATCCCGAGGATTATCTGGTCGATCATATGACGAACACGTTTCTTTACTTGCCGGGCAGGGGCACGGTCGAGTTTTATGGGCGTGACGTGCAGCCCGAACAGATGGCCGACAGCGTGGCCTGTTTCGTGAACGCTGCCAGCTGAACGATGGCGGACGGGGACGCCCCGTCCGCGCCCAGCAAACCATAGAGGATCATGCTGATGTCGGACGCGGAATTGCCAATCGGCCCGGACCCGAGCTTGCTGCTGGTCGATGATGACGAGGTTTTCCTGAACCGGCTGGCCCGCGCCATGGAAAAGCGCGGCTTTGTTCCGACGCGCGCCCTTTCCGTCGCCGAGGCGCGGGTGGCGCTGGCGCAGCGGGCTCCGGCCTATGCGGTGGTCGATCTGCGGCTTGAAGATGGCAATGGGCTGGATATTGTCGAAGCCTTGCGCGAGGCCCGTACGGATGCACGTATTGTCGTGCTGACCGGATATGGCGCGATTGCGACCGCCGTTGCGGCGGTCAAAATGGGCGCCACCGATTATCTTTCAAAGCCCGCCGACGCCGAGGAAATCACTCGGGCATTACTGTCGCGCGGTGAAACATTACCGCCGCCGCCTGAAATGCCAATGTCGGCTGATCGCGTGCGATGGGAGCATATCCAGCGCGTATATGAGCAATGCGACCGCAATGTCAGTGAAACGGCCCGGCGTTTGCATATGCACCGTCGGACCCTTCAGCGGATTTTAGCCAAAAGAAGCCCCAGATAAACTTCCGTTACGTATTAACTTGAATCCTATTTCAGCAAATGATTACAGCTATGACAGATAAATACAAAACAAGGGTAGGTCATGAATATCGATATCGACGCCATGTCGTTGCGCGAGCTGCGTGATATGCGCAACAAACTGGACAAGGCGATTTCGACCTATGAAGAGCGCCGCCGCCGTGAAGCGCTGGCAGCCGCCGAGCATGCGGTGCGCGAATTCGGGTTCAACCTTTCGGAATTGACCGGTGGCAAAGCAGGCCGCAGCAAGGTCGCGCCGAAATATGCGCATCCCGAAGATGCCTCGCTGACCTGGACCGGGCGTGGCCGCAAGCCGCGCTGGATCCAGGAGCATCTGGATGCCGGCAAATCTCTGGACGATCTGGAAATCTGATATAGGGCCCTGCAGCAATGCAGGGCCTTTCTTAAATCTGATTGATTGCAGAGATATCCATCTCTGCAATCAGTGTCGTATATCTGCTTAAGAATTCGGCACGGGTTTCACTGGGCGGGCGCAATCGGATCTGCAGCCCGTCCAATATATCCGGCTTGGGGATCGGGAACAGCCGGTCGGCCTCGCTTTGCGAAAAGCCCGCGATCCTGACCGCCTCCATCCAGGCCGAGACCCGGTCAGCGCGCTTGATCAGCCGCTTCACCTGCAAGGGCAGCTGCGCAGGCAGGCCGAATTTGCGGTGAATGGCGGCCGTCAGGCGGCGGTCCATTTCGCCATATTCGCTGCCCAATGCCGATTTCACCGGCGAGATCATGTCGCCGATCACATATTCCGGCGCGTCATGCAAAAGCGCGGCCAGCCGCCAGCGCGGCTCGGCCCCTGGCTCCAGCCGCGTAAAGATCTGCTCGACCAGCAGCGAATGCTCGGCCACGGAATAGGCCCAGTCGCCATGCGTCTGCCCATTCCAGCGCGCCACGAACGCCAGCCCATGGGCGATATCGGCAATCTCGATATCCATGGGCGTCGGGTCCAGCAGGTCCAGCCTGCGGCCCGAAAGCATCCTTTGCCACGCGCGCTTCACCATCGCACCCTCCTGCCTGGGAACGGTCACGCTAGCGCAGGCAAAAAGGCCGCACCAGCGATGCCGAAAAGGAAAGGCCGCACCCCGGGAAGGGCGCGGCCATGTTTCAGGTCCGATCCGCGATCAGGACAGCGGCGCGTCGGCCGGGCGCTCGCTTTGCGCGCGGCGGGCGATTTCCTGGCGATAGAGCGCGACGAAATCGACCGGGTCCATGTTGAAGGGCGGGAAGCCGCCATCGCGGGTCATGTCCGAGATGATGCGCCGCACGAAGGGGAACATCATGCGCGGGCATTCAATCATCAGAAACGGGTGCAACTGATCTTCAGGCACGCCCTCGACGTGGAAGATCCCGGCGTAATCCAGTTCACACAGGAACAGCGGCGCCTTGTCGGCATTGTTCGTCGACTGCACCCGGAACTTGCTGACGACCTCATACTGATGCTCGGTCGGACGCTTGCGGGCGTCCAGGCTGACCTGCACGCTGATTTCCGGCTGAACCTCGCCCGCGGGCAGGCCCTTCTGCGCCACCGCGTTTTCAAAGGACAGGTCGCGGATGTACTGGGTCAGCACCTGCATGCGCACGGCTTGCTGGGGGTTCTGGCCGGCCTGCGCCTGCGCCTCAGCGCCATTCGTGTTCTCGTCGCTCATCTGGCTCTCCTAGGGTTCGCAGAGGGTTCTAGCACCCGGCTTTCCCACGCTCAATGCCGAGTCCACCCGGAATTGCCGCGACGAGGGGGCGTGCCCGCATCATCATCGGGGCTTTCGCCCGCATCATTCGGCGCATCGTCGGTGACGGTGTATTCGGCGTCGATGACCCCATCGTTCCACTCGGACCCCCGGCGGGGGCGCACGTAATCCGCGCCGGGACCCTGCTGGCTATAGCCGAAACCCGTCCGCGTCACCTTCACCCGCGCGGCCATGCGTCGCATCAGCAGGTCCTGAAGCGGCGGGATCAGCAGCAGAAGGCCCAGGAAACTGGTGAAGAAGCCCGGCAGGAACAGCATCATCCCCGCCGTCATGTTCATCGCGCCCCGCGCCATCGGCGCGCTTGGGTCGCCCATGTCCTGCAAGGAGCGTTGTAGCCTTCCCATGGCATTGGCCCCCTGTGTCCGCATGACCCAGAGGCCCGCGAAAGACGACAGAACGATCAGTGCCAAGGTCGGCAAAACGCCGATCAAACCACCGATCTGAATGAAAAGTGCGATCTCGACAAAAAGCAGGATCACGAACAACCACAACAGACGCATTCTCTTCCTCTGATATTCCCGTGACAGTTCGGGCAAAATCTGGACTTGGACCAGCCTAATCCCTACATAAGATGACGAAGAGCCGATACAAAGCTTGCCAAGGACGTTTGATGTCGAATTCGATGCTACAACTGCTCGTTCTGGGTGCCATTGCGGTGTTCCTGATCCTGCGTCTTCGCGGGGTTCTTGGCACGCGCGATGGGTATGAACCCCCCCGCCCCCAGCCTGAGCCGATTGAGCGCAAACGGTTCGACACCATCGACGGCACCGCCGAACAGGGCGACAGCGACATCTCGGATCATGCCGAAAAGGGCAGCCCCGCCGCCAGCGCGCTGGCCGAGATGAAGCGGGCCGAGCCCAGCTTTGCCGTGGGCCCGTTCCTCAGCGGCGCGAAATCGGCCTATGAGATGATCCTCATGGCCTTTGAGCGTGGCGAGCTGGACGAGGTTCGCGGCTTCCTGTCGCCAGAAGTGGCGCAGGCTTTCGACAGCGTGATCGCCGACCGCAAGGCGCGCGGCCTGACCACCACGGCGCAGTATCTGGGCACGCGGGAAACCGCGCTGGCCGGGGCCGAGTTCAACCGCGACACGCGCACGGCAGAAATCTCGGTCCGCTTCGTGGGCGAGATGATCGTGGCCACCCGCGATGCGGAGGGCAATGTCGTTGACGGCGATGCGAAAAGCCCGCGCAAACAGCGTGACACATGGACCTTCGCGCGCCAGATGGGTCAGAACGATCCGAACTGGCAGCTGGTCGCCACGGCCTGACCCATGGCGCGTCACAGGGGCTTGTCGCCCGAGGACAAGGCCCTGTGGTCCCGTGTCGCCAAGACCGCGACACCGATGCACCCGGCGCGCAAGGATTTGCCGCCAGAGGTCCCTCACCCCCGCATCAAGACGCCGCCCGCCGCCCGGATCACCCTTCCGGCGGCCCTGCTGCGTCCCGAGGCCGTGAAGGCCCCGCCCGGCAAGCGGTTCTCGCTGGATCTGGCGACCTCACCGCGCGAGGCTTTGGCCGAGGCGCCGCTGCGGATGGACCACAAGAAGCACCAGCAGATGAAGCGCGGCAAGCTCAGCCCCGAGGCGCGCATCGACCTGCATGGGATGACGCTGAACGTCGCCCAGCCCGCGCTCATCAGCTTTCTGCTGCGCGCCCATAGCGATGGCTGTCGGCTGGCGCTGGTCATCACCGGCAAAGGCCGGGCAGGTGGCCCGGATGCGCCACTGCCGGTACGGCCCGGCGCGCTGCGCTACAACGTGCCGCAATGGCTGCATATGGCGCCGCTGAACGCCATCGTGCTGCAGGTCACCGCCGCGCATCAGCGCCACGGCGGCGACGGGGCCTATTACGTCTATTTGCGCCGCTGAAACAGCGTGCCGTCCGGCACCAGCACGACCTGCGCCGCATTCTGCACCGTCAGCGCCGCGCCCGAGAACAGGTCCAGCTTGCCGCCCACATCGCCCTCGAACGCCTGCCCCAGATCGCCGACATTGGACAGGATGTTCAGCAGCGCCGGCGATTCCGCCGCGTTGAAATGGCCCGAGCCGGTGCTGAACGCCCCCACATCGACCAGCGTGACCTGAAGATCGGCCACCCGCGCCGGATCGCTGAGGCTGCCCAGACGTGCGGGTGCCGCCGACAGCCGCGCCGACAGGTTCAGCGCCTTGTCGCGGGTCGAGGTGAAGATCAGGAAGGGCTGCGGCAGATCGCCAATGACCTTCGCCTGCATGCGGAAGACATCGACATCGATGTCAGGCGACATCAGCACCACGCCGTCGATGCGGCTCAGCACATCCTTGCGCCCGCCGATCGCCATCTGCCGCAGGCTTTCCATCACCAGCGAGGACCCCATCGAATGGCCGATGATGACCACCTGCCGCGCGCCTGATTGGGTCAGCAGCGAAATCGTCTCTTCCAGCCCGTCGCGGGAAAACAGCACCGAGTCGCGGTCCGCCGCATAGGCCAGCGGTTGCCCCAGCGAGGGCCAGGAATAGTGCACCGCCACCCCCGGCAGATCGGTGTCATGGGCGATCTGGGCGAAGCGATACAGGCCTTCGGCATAGGTGTTGTTATAACCATGCACGAACAACACAACATCTCGGTTATTCGGGGCCTGCTTGGCCAGCGCCTCGGCAATGCCCTGTTTGAACGCGGTTGAGTTCGCATAGCGCAGGTCTCGCGTCAGCACGAAATCGGTGCGCGGATTGGGGCGCTTGTCCTTCTCCGGGTAGGTGATCGTGCCGGATTTGCGATCCGGCGGCACCGAGACATCGGCGCGGCCGAAATGCACGGTCTCGCTGCGCTGGCTTTCGTTGATCCGGTTGGTGGCGACAAAGATGCTGCGCTCATCGCCGACGCCCTGCGCCGCTGGGTCAAGGACAATGGCGCCACGTGGGGCACAGGCCCCGGTCAGGCCGACGACCAGACACAGAATAAGACCGAAACGCATTCCCCGCCCCGCTTTCTAGCACGACCGCTAGATGCCATGCCCGAAAGCGAAAGGAAATGCTGCCCCGAGGTCAGCCGTAATTGGCCTTGGGCCCGGCGAACCACCAGATGATCAGGCCCAGCACGGGCAGAACGGCCACCAGCAGGATCCAGATGATCTTGGTTCCGGTGCTTTCATTGGTGTTGATGATCGAAGCGATCGCCCAGACATCCAGCGCAAAGATGATAATGCCGAGAATATAGTTCATTGCGTCCCCGCCATAAGGTCTCGCAGACCAAACGGCGAAGACGGCTGCAAGTTCCGTTACAACACGTAACGCGACAGATCGGTCGAGCGTGACAGATCGCCCAGATGCTTCTCGACGAAGGCCGCATCGACCAGCACCTTGTCGCCACTGCGGTCGGGGGCGGTGAAGGACAGTTCCTCGAACACCCGCTCGATCACGGTGTAAAGGCGGCGCGCGCCGATGTTCTCGACCGAGGTGTTCACCTCGGCGGCGATCTTGGCCAGCGCGCTGATACCGTCTTCGGTGAAGCCGACCTCGACGCCTTCGGTCGCCATCAGGGCGGTGTACTGGCGGGTCAGGGCGTTGTCGGTCTCGGTCAGGATGCGGACGAAATCCTCTTCGGTCAGCGCGCGCAGCTCGACCCGGATCGGCAGGCGGCCCTGCAATTCGGGCAGCAGATCCGAGGGTTTCGAGATGTGGAACGCACCGCTCGCGATGAACAGGATATGGTCGGTCTTCACCGGCCCGTATTTCGTCGAAACGGTCGTGCCCTCGATCAGCGGCAGCAAGTCGCGCTGCACGCCTTCGCGCGAGACGTCACCGCCGCGCGCCTCTTGCCGGGCGGCGACCTTGTCGATCTCGTCAATGAAAACGATGCCGTTCTGCTGGACCGAGTCCAGCGCCGTGGCCTTCACGACCTCATCGTCCAGCAGCTTGTCAGCCTCTTCCGCGATCAGCAGGTCATAGCTTTCCGAGACGGTCACCTTGCGGCGCACACGACGGCCCCCGAAGGCCTTCATCAGCCCGCCGAAATCCATCATCCCGCCCATGGCGCCGGGCTGGCCCGGCACGTCCATCATGCCGAAAGGGTTCGAGTTGTCCTGCACCTCAAGCTCGATCACCGTGTCGTCCAGCTCTCCGCGCTTCAGCTTGTCGCGGAACATCTGCTGGGTCTGCTCACGCGCGTTTTCGCCCGCAAGGGCCGCGACGACGCGATCCTCGGCGGATTTATGGGCGCGGGCCTTCACCTCTTCACGCATCCGTTCGCGCGTTTCGATGATCGCGGCATCGGCCAGATCGCGGATGATCTGTTCCACATCGCGGCCGACATAGCCGACTTCGGTGAATTTCGTGGCCTCGACCTTCAGGAAGGGCGCGCGGGCGAGTTTCGCCAGACGGCGGCTGATCTCGGTCTTGCCGACGCCGGTCGGGCCGATCATCAGGATGTTCTTGGGATAGACCTCGTCGCGCAGATCATCACCCAGCTGCTTGCGCCGCCAACGGTTGCGCAGCGCCACGGCGACGGCGCGCTTGGCGTCCTTCTGGCCGATGATGAAGCGGTCCAGCTCACTGACGATTTCGCGGGGGGTCAGGTCGGTCATAGGTCACCTTTTGCATAAGGGGGCAGGCGGTTCTTGCCCGGGAACTGGGGCAGGGTGCGCATCAGCGCCGCGCGCAGCGGCACCCACCACGCCCCAAGCGCCGTCACCGCGCCGCCAATCAGGATCAGGATCACGGGCCAGTCCAGACCCCGGCCATCCTGGTTGCCAAGCATCCAGATCAGCCAGGCCAGATAGCCAAGACCCGCAGTCAGAAAGCTGCGCCGGTCAATGACCAGCGCGTAAAGGGCCATCACCAGCAGCGCCAGCGCCATGGTCAGCAGGCGCGCGCCGCCCTCCATCGCCATGGCGGTCTGGCCCAGCGTGTTCACGATGGCGGGCGCCGCCACAAGGTCCAGCCAGAAGGCCGAGGCCGAGGCGCGGCCCAGCCGATGCGGGTCGCGCATGTCGAAGCGCAGCGCCACCGCCGCCGCGACCAGCCCCGCGCCCAGCGTCGCGAAGGGCACGCCCGAGCCGCTGGTCAGGCTCATGATGCTGGTCATGTTGACCCCGCTCATGAAGGCGTAGACGTCCGAGGGCGCGATCAGCGCGACGGCCAGCAGGACGCCCGCTAGTCCGATCAGCAGCATGGTGAAGGGCAGGCGGAAGATGCGGTACCAGACCAGCAGCGCAGCCATGATCAGCGCCAGCGCGATGGCGGTGATCGTCTGCGGCTCTGCCACGTCCAGTAGGTTCGCGAAGGCATACCAGGTGATCAGCGCGCTTACCGCCGCCCCATAGGTGCAGACCAGCACGATCGAGGGCAGGACCATCCGCCGCCGGATTGTGAAATATTGCGCCAGAACGGCCGACAGCACGACGCAGAAGGCGGGCACCAGCAGGGGCGAGGTCATCAGCGCCGAAACGCCCACCAGCCCGGTCATCAGAATGATCAGCCCGACCGAGATGAAGATTTCCGAAAATCCCCGGAACATCTCGAAGGGTTCGTCATCGGGTTCGGGCCGGTTGGCGATGCGGTTTGCGGCCAGAGCCTGCAGGTTCGCGGCCTGCGCCTCGGTCAGGTATCCGGCCTGCACGGCGGCGCGCAGATCGGCGCTGGTCAGGTCAACGCTCACGCGGGGTCTCCTTGCGGGATCAGCCTGCGACCGTTTCGACGGTCAGGTTGCCGTTGGTATAGACGCAGATATCGGCAGCAATCGCCATCGCCTTGCGGGCGATATCCTCGGCATCCGCATCGGTCGACATCAGCCCCCGGGCCGCCGCTAGCGCGAAATTCCCGCCCGAGCCGATGGCCGCGACGTCATGTTCCGGCTCCAGCACGTCGCCCGCGCCGGTGACCACGAACAACTCGCGCCCGTCGGTGACGATCAGCATGGCCTCCAGATTGCGCAGGTATTTGTCGGTGCGCCAGTCCTTGGCCAGTTCGACACAGGCGCGCGCCAGCTGTCCGGGCGCGCCTTCCAGCTTCTTCTCCAGCCGTTCCAGCAGGGTGAAGGCATCGGCGGTCGATCCGGCAAAGCCCACGACGACATCCTTACCGCCGGGCGTCAGCCGCCGCACCTTGCGGGCGGTGCCCTTCATCACGGTCTGGCCCACGCTGACCTGCCCGTCTCCGGCCACGACAACCTTGCCACCGCGACGGACCGCCAGAATGGTGGTGCCGTGCCAGCCGGGGAATTTGTCCTCAGACATGCGTCACTCTCCGCTTCGTTCTGCGCCTTCAGATATGACCCGCCCGGACCTTTCGCAAGCGCCAGCCGCCCGCTAGCCTCTGTTCCATGCAGCACGCCCCGATTCTTCGCGCCTATCTGGAAACGCCGATGCTGGAGAACGCGCGGGCCGGAAGCTTCAACTTTCTCAACATCCTGCGCGAGGCGGTCGAGGACGCGGGCTGGCGCGTCGAATGGCGTAAGACGGGCGAGGCCGCGCGTCTGGCCGCCCCCGCGCGCCGGGGCTATGCGCTTTACCATATGGAGGCCCCGACGCATGAGCGCGCGCTGACTTTCCGCCGCGCCTATCACTATCCGTTCTGGAGCATCGAGCCCGTGGCGCAGCGCTGGCGCTTCCACGTCGCCGAAACGGAGTTCGCGCCCGATGCCGTCGACCCCGAGGAGGCGCGCGCCTTCGCCGCCAAGCTGCGCGGTCGCGTCCTGCCCGGCCCCCCGCCGACGCAGGGCGATCGGGTGCTGGTGCCGCTGCAGGGCCATATTCGCCGCTGCCGCTCATTCCAAAGCGAAAGCCCGGTCGAGATGGTCCGCGCCGTCGCCCGCACCGGACGCCCGACGCTGGTGACCCTGCACCCGAATGAGCGCTATGACGATGCCGACCACGCCGCGCTGGCCCGCATTACCGCCGAGCATCCCAATGTGACCATCGGCGGCGACACCATGGCCGCGCTGCGCGACTGCGCCTTCGTGGTGACGCAAAACAGCGCCGTGGCCTTCGACGGCTTCCTGCTGGGCAAGCCCGCGGTGCTGTTTGCGCAGTCCGATTTCCACCATATCGCGCTGAACGTGGCCCAGATCGGCACCGAGGAGGCGCTGGCCCGTGCCGCCGCCCACCGCCCCGCGTTCGAGCGCTACCTGTTCTGGTTCCTGCGCGTCATGGCGGTCAACGCCACCGCTCCCGACGCCCGCCAGCAGGTGCTCGCCGCAATGCGAAGGGGCGGCTGGCCCATCTGACCAACCGCCCCCTCATGTTCTGCCGCTCGGCTTGCCGGATCAGACGGCTTCGTCGATCCAGGCCTTCAGGGCCGCTTTCGGCGCTGCGCCGACCTTGTTCGAGACGACCTGGCCGTCCTTGAACAGGAACAGCGCCGGGATGCCGCGCACGCCCAGCGAGGCCGGGCTTTCCGGGTTCTGGTCGACGTTGACCTTCACGATCTTGACCTTGCCGTCATATTCCTCGGACAGCTCTTCCAGCGAAGGGCCGATCATGCGGCAAGGGCCGCACCATTCCGCCCAGAAATCCACCACGACGGGGATCGGGGACTGCCGGACTTCGGCGTCAAACTCGGAATCGGAAACATGTTGGGTCGCCATCGGCTATCTCCTGCTAGTCGCCGGACCGAACCGGCGGGTTCCTGAAACAGCTAGGGAGAGCCGCGCGCAGGGTCAAGCCCCGCCAAGGATTGATCAAGCAGCGGGCCCGGCAAAAACATCAGGCTGCGCGCTCGCGTCCACAACACCGCGCATTCGACCGCGCGACCGGGCCAGATGCCCGACAGCGCCGCGCGATAGGCGGCCATCTGGCGCAGAATGCCCAAAGGTGTGGCCTCGGGCACATCCGGAACCGTGGTGTTCGACTTGTAGTCGACGGCAAGGATGCGGTCGGGCAGCACGATCAGCCGGTCAATCGCGCCGGTCACCGTGCCCAAGCCCGGGATCGGCGCGGCCAGCGCCACCTCGCGCAGCAGTTTCGCGCCTTCGGGCAGGTCAAAGACCTCGGAGAGCGCCGGGGCTTCGATCACGGCCCGCGCCTCGTCCAGCAGGCTGGCGGCGATCTCGGGGGCGGGCAGGCCGCCTTCGGCATCGGCCAGAACATCGCGCAGGACCTGATCCCATTCAGCGCGCGGGTGCTGTGGCAGATGCTCAAGCAGCAGATGGAGGCGCGTGCCGAACAGCATCGCGGCCTGCGGATCGGCATCCTCGACCGGCGCGCCGATGACCTTCGCGCCGCCCAGACCGGTCGCCGCAATCGGGCGCAGGGTCACCGGCGCGGGGCCGGGACGGCGCAGCGTCCAATCGGGCAGGGCAATCTGGTGACGCAGGGCACGCGGCGCGTCGGGGGCCTCGGCGGGCCAGTCACCATGCGACAGGCGGCGCATCTGACCGCCGCCCGGCGCGGGCAGAAGTTCCGACCGAAGCTCGCCCGCCCGGGCAAAACCGGCCTCGACCATGGCGTGCCAGCTGTCCTCGCCGTCGCCCGTCTCGCCTGCGGCGGCGACGATCAGCCAGCTTTCCGCCCGCGTCAGCCCGACGTAAAGCAGGCGTTTGCGTTCCTGAAGCTGCCGCTCGGTCTGCTCCTCGGCTTCCTCGGCGATATGCGGGGGCCGCTCGGCGCGCACGCCGCGCCAGACCTGCTGGCCGTCGCGCCGCTGCAACACGCGCCCTTCGCGCGGGGGCCGCCGCTTGGCGCTGTCGGGCATGATGACGATGGGGCTTTCCAGACCCTTCGAGCCATGGACCGTCATCACCCGGATCAGCCCTTCGCCCTCATCCGCCGCGCTGCCGGGCTGCCGCCGGACCTCGACATCATCGCCCGCCAGCCAGACCAGAAACCCGGTCAGCGACGGCGTTTCCGAGCTTTCATAGGTCAGCGACTGCGATAGTAGCTCATTGATGCCATCCTCGGCCTCGGTCCCCAGTCGGGCGACCAGCCGCTCGCGCCCGCCATGCCGCGTCAGCAGGCGCGAGATCAGGTCATAGGGCCGCAGATAGCCGGTCAGGCCCATCAGATCCGACAGGATCTCGACCGCCTCGCGGTGCTGGCTGTCGCGCAGACGCCGCCACAGATGCTCGCCCTTCTTGCGCCCGACGGCCAGCCGGTAAAGATCCGCCTCGCTGAGCCCGAACAGCGGCGAACGCAGGGCCGCCGCCAGCGACAGATCATCCTCGGGGGTCGAGATCACCGACAGCGTGGCGCGGATGTCGCGCACGGCCAGCTCGCCCGCCAGTTTCAGCCGGTCGGCACCGGCGACGGGCAGGGCCGAGGCCTTCAGCGCCGCAATGATCTCCTGAAACAGGTCCGAGCGGCGCTGCACCAGAATCAGGATATCCCCCGCCCGGATGCGGCGGGTCTGGCCGGTCTTGGCGTCAAAGATCGGCTGGCCCAGCATTCCGGCAATACTCTGCGCGACGGCGCGCGCCAGCAGCGTGGTTTCCGAATTTTCGGCCGGAAGGTCGACGGGGTCGGTCCAGTCGCGCGGCTCGGGCTTCTCCGGCTTGGGGATCGCGGGCCACAGATCGACGCGGCCCGGCATCGCGGTGCGGAAGGCCACATGCTCGGGCGGGACGCCCAGCCCCCGCGCGGCCTCGCCCTGAAACACCGCATCGACCAGCGTGAGGATGGCGGTGGACGAGCGGAAGGAGTGCCGCAACTCCAACACCTGCATCGGATTCGAGACGGCAGCGAAAGCCGCGTCGAAACCTTCGCGCCGCGCCTCGAACACGGCGATATCGGCACCCTGAAAGGAATAGATCGACTGTTTCGGGTCGCCCACGACGAACAGACTGCGGGTATCGCCCCGCGCGCCGTGTCCCGAGGTAAATTCATCCGTCAGCCGCTCGATCACCTGCCATTGCGCGGGGCTGGTGTCCTGCGCCTCATCGACAAGGATGTGGTCAATGCCGCCATCCAGCCGGAACAGCACCCATTGCGCCATGCTGTTTTCCGACAGAAGGCGGGCGGTGCGGTCGATCAGATCGTCGAAATCCAGCCAGCCGTGCAGCCGCTTCGCCGCCTCATAGCGCGAGGTGAAGGCATGGCCGAAGCGATGCAGCGCCAGCGTCTTTTGTGCATGCTGAATGGCCAGACGACGGGGGCGCGAGGCCTCGACCCGCTCCATCAGGATGTGCAGATCCTCCAGCAGCTCGGCGCAGGGGCCCGTGCGCAGGGCCTTGGTCGGAAAGGCGTCATACTTGGCCGAGAACGGGGCCTTGGCGCTGGCCCCGGTCAGCAGGACGCCTTCCAGCACCAGAAGCTCATCCAGACCGGGCTGGGTCCATTGACCGTGCTGGAAACGCGCCGCCGCCTTCTGATCGGTGCTGCCGCCCTTCAGCAGATGTGGGACCAGCGCCGGGATCACCAGCGCGCCATCGGCAAACACATCTGCCAGCAGATCGGCGGTGCCATAGCCCGGGGCCAGCCCCGCCTCATCCCAGATCGCATCCGCTTCAGCGGGGTTTTCAAAGCCCTTGAGACCCGAGAGAAACTGATCCAGCTGATCGCCGGAATGCAGCGCCAGCAGGTCCTGCAACTCGGGCGCATCCTCGCGCGCCATCTCTTCGATGATCTCGGAGCGGATCAGCGCGGCCGAGCGGTCGTCAAGTTCCGAGAAACCATGCGGCACGCCCGCCTCGATGGGGAAGCGGCGCAGCACGCCCGCACAGAAGCTGTGGATGGTCTGGACCTTCAGCCCGCCCGGCGTCTCGATGGCGCGGGCGAACAGGCGGCGCGCGGCGGGCAGGTCCGGCGTGCCGGTTTCGCCAAGGCGCGCGAGTTCGGCCAGCAGTTTCTCCTGCGGCAGCATCGCCCATTGGCCCAGCCGCGCCAGCAGGCGGTTCTGCATCTCGGTCGCGGCGGCCTTGGTATAGGTCAGGCACAGGATCTTTTCGGGCGCGGTCCCGGCCAGCAGCAACCGCGCCACCCGGTCGGTCAGCACACGCGTCTTGCCCGAACCGGCATTGGCCGTCAGCCAGGTCGAGCGGACCGGGTCCGCCGCCGTGACCTGCGCGCGGGTGGCATCATCCATCATCGCCCACCCCCTCAGGTTCGGCTGGCACGGTCGGGTCCCATTCGCCCAGACGCGCCAGATGGTCATAGGTGCCGCCGTCGCCCGCATGCTCCATCGCGAGGCGCGAGGTGAAGCCGCGCTCTCCGCTAAGGTAAAGGCCGACCAGCGTCACAAAGCCCTGCCAGGTCTCTTCGGCGAAACCGGGGGGCAGGTCACGCGGCTCGGTCGCGCCTTCGCCGCCCAACTGGATATAGCTGATGCCCTGCACATCGGCGCGGCCAAGCGCGTCAAAGGCACCGTGCTGGACCATCGCGGCCTCCAGCGGAAGCTGCTTGTCGAAATGCTGGATCTGCTTGTCCGTGGGCGGCTTGCCGGACTTGTAGTCATAGACATGCACGGTCCCGTCATTCTGCAGGTCCATGCGATCCGGCTGCGCGGTCAGCAGAAAATCCGAGCCCGGCACGCCCAGACCGCCGCGCTTTTCGATCACCACCGGGCGACCCTGCTTCAGCCGGGCGATTTCATCGGCGACCAGCCGGTCGGCAATACCTGCGATGCGCGCGCGCCAGAAGAGCCGGGCCGAGGGCCAGGGCACGTCCTCCTCCAGCACTTCGTCGGTGATCGCCAGCAGCCGCGCCTTGATCACCTCGGGCGCCTCGATGGGCGAGGGGGGCGGGGTCAGCAGGCGCTGGACGATCTTGTGCAGGACCGTGCCACGCTCGGCCGCGTCGGGTTCGGGACGCAAGGGGTCCAGCGCGTTCAGCCCCAGCACGCGGCGCGCATAGATGGCATAGGGGTCGCGGATCAGCGTGCGCACCTCGGTCACCGACATCTGCGCCAGCGCCGGAGCGGGCGGCACCGGAGAGGGACGCCGCGCCGGTGCCAGCCGGATGCGCGGCACCGCCAGCGCATCGGCCATGTCCAGCCATGCCTGCCCACGCGCGCGCATCTCGGCCAGCGCCTCGGGGCCGCCCTGCCCGGGCAGGCCGCCCAGCAGATTCATCAGCCGGTTCAGCCAGCGCGAGGGGATCGTCTCGGCCTCGGCATCGCGGCGGGCGCGGCACAGGATGACGCGCGGGGCGGCGGCGGCCTGCTGGAAGTCATGCGCCGCCAGCCCGATCAGCCGTTCGGGCAGCGTCAGCCCCGCCGCAAGCCGCATCGGGCGCGAGAGCCACGGATCGGGCTCCAGCGCCTGCGGCCAGCCGCCCTCGTTCAGCCCGGCCAGGATCACCAGACCCGAGCCTTCGGCCACCGCCTCGGTCCGCGCCTCTCGCGGGCCCCGGAAGCGGACCAGAGGATGCGCGGCGACGTCCTGCCGCACGGCCTGCGCCTGCAGCTGCGCCCGCAGAAGGTCCGAGAATTCGGAAGGCCGCATCGCATGGCCGTGCGCGGCATGGGTGGCGATATGGTCGATCACCCCGCGCGCCAGACCGCCCGCCGCCCGGTCCCACAGGACCGAAACCGCCGCGTCCCCGCCCGGTCCCGCCGCCAGCAACCCTGCCAACCGGTCCAGATCATTCAGCCGGTCAGCCAGCGGGCGCGGCTGGCGATCCTCGGCCAAGGGTGTGATCACATCAAGCACATCCGCAAGCCACAGGGCCCAGCTTTTGCGCAGCTCATCGCCCCGATGCGCCCATTCGCGCAGCGCCTCTCCGTCCGGAAAGGCCGGTCCGTTCTTGCGCAGCTGAAGCTCCAGATCGCGCGTCTGGCGGTTGTGATCACGCCTAACCTCATCGCCCGCGCCGGTGGCGGTCACCGGGTGTTTCAGCAGGATCAGCAGCATGTCGATGGTCAGCGCCTGTCCGAACAGATCCGCGACATGGCGCAGGAACAGGCCCGGCGCGGTCAGCGGCAAGGGCTGGCCCGCACTGTCGTCGGGGATGATCTGCCAGCGGTCCAGCGCCGCCTGCACCCGCCGCGTCAGCATCCGGTCGGCGGCGATCAGCGTGACGGGCTGGCCCTCTTCCAGCGCGGCGCGGATCGCCAGCGCGATGGCCTCGGCCTCTTGCCCCGGCTGCTCGGCCTCGATCAGCGACAGGCCCGAGGTCGCGGCGACCAGATCGCCCAGCTGCGGGCCTTCCTGAATCCATTGGTCGGTGACGGGCGCGGGGCGCAAAGCCAGCGACATCAAGCGGTTGCGCTCTGGCGCGGGGGCCGGATGGGCCGATGACCACAGGCCCGGCAGGCCGAATTCCGCGACCAGAGGGGCATAGCGGGCCTGCGGGTGATCCTCGGCCCTTGCGTCCAGCCCCTGCCAGACATCGGCGGGCATATCGGGGTCGAAACCGGGCAGGACGACCGCGCCCATGGGCAGACGGGCGACCGCGCGCATGAAATCCCGCGTCGCCCCGTGCGACCCGGTCGAGCCTGCGACGACCACCGGACCTTCGGGCAGGTTGCGCCCCTCGGCCCAGTCGGCGGTCAGTTGCTCGGCCATGGCACGCTGGCGCGCCTCGCGGTCCTGCGGCGGGTCCGAGAGGTAATAGCCCGCAGCGATCCGCAGAAACTCCAGCGCGCGCTGCCAATGCTGGGCGTGATCGCCCGCGTCGATCTGTTCCAGCGCGGTGGCGTCCAGCCCCTCAAGCTGCATCTCGGCCATCAGCGCGGCCAGCGAGGAGGCGAGTTCCGGCACCGATTGCCCCTGCGCCAGCCCCGGCTGGGCGCGGAGCGCGGCGTCGATCAGCCGCCCCAGCTCCAGCTTGCGCGCCAGCGACGGCGTCGCCGCCCCGCCGCCCAGATCGGCGATCAGGCGCAGGCGCGGCAACAGCAGCGGCCCGCGCCGGACGAAGGCGTCACGCAGAGAGCGCATGGTGCGCCCGGCGTTGGCATAGACCGTGACCGAGGCCATCGCCTCGGGCGGCTGGCCGCGCATCCGTTCGATCAGCCCGGCCGCCAGCCCATCGGCGAAATCCGTCCCGCAGGGCAGCGCGAACAGCCCGCCCTGCCAGTCAGCCATTCAGCATCTCCTCGGCCAGCGGGATGCAATCGGGACGCCCGACATCGCACCAAAGGCCCGGATGCACGAGGCCGTAAGCCCGGCCTGAGGCGATCAGCAGATCCCACAGCAGGTTCAGCGAAAACGCCTCGCCTTCGATCTCGGAGAGGCGGTCGGGGCGGATGATCTGCGCGCCGCCATAGACCAGATCGCCGCCCCGGATCAGCCGGTTGTCGGGGTCCAGCGTGAAATCTCCGCCGCCCAGACGACCCCGCGTGGCCTGCAGCGGGACCAGCATCAAAAGCGCATCCATCCGCGCAGGGTCCCAAGCCGCACGCAGGTCCGCGACCGGGTTCCCGCCGGTCCAGACGACATCGGGGTTCAATGTGATCACAGGCCCCGGCCCCAGCAGAGGCAGCGCCTTCCGCAGCCCCCCGCCGGTTTCCAGAAGCGCATCGGCTTCGTCCGAGATCGCGACCTCGGTCCCTGCCAGATGATCGTGGATCTGCTGCCCCAGATGATGCGTGTTCACCACGATGCGCCGTGCGCCGCCCTGTCGCCCCAGATCCAGCGCGCGGTCCAGCAGCGTCTGCCCGCCAACGCGGATCAGCGGTTTCGGCGTGACATCGGTCAGCGGAGCCATGCGCGTGCCGCGCCCGGCCGCAAAGACCATCAGCGCATCGGGCGATGTCATTGGGCGGTGATCCTTTCGATGACCTCGGGCGTGGGGGCGGGGATGCCCTCCAACGCGCGGGCCAGAGGCGCAAGCGCGGGATGGGCCAGATCGCGCTGGATCAGCGCCCAGACGCGCGGCATGAAGGCCAGATAGCGGCGTTTGTGATCACGCCGTGCCAGCCGGGTAAAGATGCCCATGATCCGCAGGCTGCGCTGCGCCCCCAGCAGGGCATAGGCCGCGCGGAATTCATCGCCGTCGACGCCGGTCGCGGCGATGTAGCGCGCGATCTCATGCGCCTCGACCTCGGGGTCGACGTCGCGGCGCGCGTCCTGCAGGGCCGAGACGAGGTCATAGGCCGGATGCACCGCCACCGCGTCCTGAAAATCCAGAAGCCCCAGCGGCTGGTCGCCGCGCCAGATCACATTCTCGGCGTGGAAATCGCGCAGGCCCAGCACCGGCGGCGTGCTGGCACACAGCCTGGCGTGGAGGCGTGCGACGGCCTCGGCCACCTCGGTGCCCGCGCCGGGAACGCCCGCCGCTTCGGGATACCATTCGGCAAACATGCCCACCTGCCGCGCCAGCTCCGGCCCATCCAGACGCAGGACGAAATCCGGCGGCTCATAGCCATGCAGCGCGACCAGCAGGTCGGTCAGACGGCCATAGACGCGGGGGGCCAGGCGCGGCTGATCCTCCAGCACGCGGGCGACCAGATCGTCGCCCAGATCCTCCAGCAGCAGAAGGCCGTCGACCTGATCCGAGGCCAGGATCTCGGGCGCGTCAAACTGACGGTTGCGCAGCCATTGCGTCATCGCGACATAGGGCCCGGTCGTCCCCGGAGAGGCGTCCATCACCACCGCGCGCCGGTCACCATCCTGCAGGCGGAAATAGCGCCGAGAGGAGGCATCGCCCGCCAGCGGCAGCATGCGCGCGCCGCCAAATCCGGCGCGATGGACCAGCCGGGCAATCTCGGCCATGCGGGCGATCTGGCCCCAGCGGGCAGGCGCGCCCGACAGGGTGATGCGGCGCAGGTCGGGGAAATCTGGGACCGGCTCAAGATGCACGGTCAGGGGCTGGGGCAGCGCACCGCCACGATCGGGCCATTCGATCAGGACGATCGCGTCCTGCATCGCGTCCTCAAGCCCCAGCTCGGCCAGCTCATCGGGATGGGTCAGGCGGTAAAGATCGGCGTGCCAGATCTCGGTCCCCAGCGGGTCGTCATAGGTCTGGACCAGCGTGAAGGTGGGGCTGGGCACATCCTCGGCCGCGTCGCCCTGACGGGCGCGGATCAGGGCGCGGGCGAAATGCGTCTTTCCGGCGCCGACCGCACCTTCAAGCGCCAACACATCGCCCGGCCGCAGGATGGCGGCCATGGCGCGGGCCAGCGCCTCGGTCATTTCGGCGTCGGCATGGTCGATGGTGGCAAGCAAGCTCATCGCTCTGTTCTACCGGGGGATGGCCAGATCGGGCAAGAGCCTCGCGCCGGGGTCAGAGACCCAGCACATCGGCCATATCGTATTCGCCCGGACCCTTGTCCTGACCCCAGATCGCAGCCCGCAGCGCGCCGCGGGCAAAGATTGCGCGGTCGCTGGCCAGATGGCGCAGGACCACACGCTCGCCATCGGCGGCGAAGATCACGTCATGCTCGCCCACGACATCGCCGCCGCGAATGGCTGAAAAGCCGATGCTGCCGCGTTCGCGCGCGCCGGTGATGCCCTCGCGCGCCGGGGTGCGCAGGGCGTCCAGCGTCTGGCCACGGCCCTCGGCCGCCGCCTCGCCCAGCATCAGCGCGGTGCCCGAGGGCGCGTCGACCTTCATGCGGTGATGGGCCTCGACGACCTCGACGTCCCAATCCTCGCCCAAAGCGGCGGCCACGCGGCGGGTCAGGCCGACCAGCAAGTTGACCCCAAGGCTCATGTTTCCGGCGCGGACGATGGGCGCATGGCGCGCGGCGGCGCGGATCTTCAGCAGATCATCCTCGGTCAGCCCGGTCGTGCCGATCACATGGACGGCGCGGGCCTGCGCGGCCAGTTCGGCGAAAGCCACGGTCGCGGCGGGAGAGGTGAAATCGATGACCGCCTGCGCCTTGGCGATGGTCTCGACCGCGTCGTCGCTGACCTGAATGCCCAGGGGCGCGCCCCCCATGGCCTCGCCCAGATCGCGGCCGATCCAGTCGCTGCCCGGACGCTCCAGCGCGCCGACCAGACGCACCTGATCCGAGGCGTTGACCACCTTGACCAGCATCTGCCCCATGCGACCCGACACACCCGTTACGACAATTCCCGGCTTTTCCACGTCCTGCCCCGTTTTCCACATCCTCGGGCCACGTCTATCCCGTTGCGGCGCGGCGCGCGACCCCCTACATCTGCGGCTATGGCACAGAACCGCTTTCAATCCGGGCACGGCCCCTCGCAGCGTCAGCTTCGCGTCGGCGAACTGATCCGGCGCACCCTTTCCGACGTGCTTCTGCGCGGGGACGTCCACGACCCCGAGCTGAACCGTCACTCGATCACCGTGGGCGAGGTCCGCACCTCGCCCGACCTGAAGGTCGCCACGGCCTTCGTGCTGCCCCTGGGCGGGCACGGCGCGGATGAGGCGCTGGCCGCGCTGCGCCGCAACTCGGCCGAGCTGCGCCATCTGGTCGCCAAGGCGATGACGCTGAAATACGCGCCGCAGCTGCGCTTCGTGCTGGACGAGACCTTCGACCGCATGGACGACACCCGCCGCCTGCTGAACGAAGACCGCGTGCGCCGCGATGTGGAGCATGACGACACCGATGACGGCGCGGATGACGAGTAGGCTGAAGCGCCGCCTTGGGCTTGCCATCGGCGCGCTGATCGCCATGACCCTGCCCGCGATGGCGGGGGTCTGCGAAAAGCGTCAGTTCGACGGCAAGGGCTATGTGATCTGCACGGTCGAGGCCGCGCAGGAGCCGAACCTGCAGCTGTGGCTGAACGACCCCGATGGCAAGGTCATGGGCGATTTCACCGCCGTACGCCGCAGCCTTGCGCCGGATGAGGTGCTGGGCTTTGCGATGAACGCGGGCATGTATCACCCCGATTACCGCCCCGTCGGCCTTTACATCAGCAAGGGTCGACAAGAGGGCGATCTGGTCACCGCAGGCGGCGGCGGCAATTTCGGCTTGCTGCCGAATGGCGTCTTCTGCACCGGCGGCGCGCGCCCGTTCCAGGTGATCGAATCCCGCGCCTTCCAGAAGGCCCAGCCCGAATGTCGGCTGGCCACGCAATCGGGTCCGATGCTGGTCATCGACGGAGAGCTGCACCCCCGCTTCCTGCCCGACAGCGACAGCCGCTATATCCGCAACGGCGTCGGCGTCTCGCCCGACGGGCAGACGGCATGGTTCGCGATCTCGGACCGTTCGGTCACGTTTCACGAGTTCGGGCGGCTTTTCCGCGACGAACTTGGCGCGCGCGATGCACTTTACTTTGACGGCTCGATCTCGCGCCTCTATGCACCCGACCTCAACCGCGCCGATTTCGGGCGTAGGCTTGGGCCGATCATAGGACTGACAGGACAGAACTGACATGGCGCGAAAAAAGGGACGCGATATCCACGGCTGGCTGATCGTGGATAAACCCGCAGGCATTGGCTCGACCGATGTCGTCAGCAAGGTCCGCTGGGCACTGGACGCAAAGAAGGCGGGCCACGCAGGGACGCTTGACCCCGATGCGACGGGCGTGCTGGCCGTGGCGCTGGGCGAGGCCACGAAAACCGTGCCGATCCTGACCGATGCGCTGAAGGCCTATGACTTCACGGTGAACTGGGGGGCCGAGACCTCGACCGACGATGCCTCGGGTCAGGTGCTGCGCCAATCGGACGCCCGCGCGGAAGCCGATGCGATCCGCGCGGCGCTGTCGGGCTTCATCGGCGACATCATGCAGGTCCCGCCCACCGTCTCGGCCGTCAAGGTCGACGGAGAGCGCGCCTATGACCTCGCCCGCGAAGGCGAAGAGGTGCAGCTGGCCGCCCGCCCGCTTTGGGTCGAATCGCTGGACCTGCTGGGCAGCACGTCCGACACCGCCGATCTGCGCATGGTCTGCGGCAAGGGCGGCTATGTCCGCGCCATCGCCCGCGACCTGGGCCGCACGCTGGGCTGCCTTGGCCATGTGGCCCATCTGCGCCGCATCTGGTCGGGCCCCTTCGACGCCGAACAAGGCATCGCCTTCGACCGCATCGACCGCGCCAATCAGGCCGAGATCGAGGCCGCGCTCCTGCCCCTCGACGCCGCGCTCGCCGACCTGCCGCAGATGCAGGCGACCGAGCTTGGCGCCACCCGCATCCTGAACGGCAATCCCGGGCAGGTGTTGGGCCACGCCGATTTCGGCACCGAGGTCTGGGTCAGCCGCGCCGGACGCGCGCTCTGCATCGGCCGCTACATGGGCGGCGAGGTCCAGCCCTCACGCGTCTTCAACCTGCCCGGCAATCACCAGCCGAACTGATAGGTCGCCGGGAAAAAGCGATAGCCCGCCTCCGCGTCTCCGCCGATATAGCCAAGCGCGGGGAAGGGGAAGTGATAGGAAATCAGCGGGATCCCCTCTGTCGCCAGCCGCGCCAGCAGCCGCTTGCGGTTCTCGACGCCCATGTCCTTGTCCACATCGAAGCGGACATGCCAGCCGGGACGCTGCACGGTATAGACATAGTGGTTGAAGCTGTCGCCCGAGATCAGCAGCTTCTCCCCCTCACTCTCCAGCAGAAAGACCATATGCCCCGGCGTATGGCCAAAGGCCGCCTCGGCGCGAATGCCGGGCAGAACCTCATCGCCATCCTCGATCAGTCGCGCCTTCGCGATCAAAGGCAGCACATTCGCGCTATAGGCATCGCTGGGATTGGCCGCCCAATATTCATTCTCCAGCCGCCCCGCCACCAGCAGGGCCTTCGGAAAATTCGGCTTCCCGCCCGAGATCAGCCCGCTGATGTGATCGGGATGCATATGGGTCAGCACGACATGCGTCACCTCCTCGGGCGCATGCCCCGCCGCAGCCAAGGCCGCTGCATTGATCTCGGGCATCATGCCCGTGTCAAACAGCACCAGCGCCTCCGGCGTCTTGACCAGAGTCAGCGCGAATGACGCGCCCGAACGATCCGCCGGAATGAAATTCGCCTTGCTGAGCGCGTTGAACTCCTCCGGATTGGCGCCCAGCCCAAAGGTCTCGATGGGGTTTTGCGACATGCTGGCCCCGCCCAGCAGGGTCACGACCTCGAAACCACCCAATGAGATGCGATGGACGCGCGGCCCCGGCTCGGCCGGGCTCTCGGCCTCAGCGGCCTGCGCCTCTACGCGCCCCGCCAAAACCGGCGCGGCGCAGGCGGCAACCCCCAAGGTCATGGCGGCCCTGCGACTGATATCCAGATCCTGCATCTTCGCTGCTCCTCTGACGATTGACCCGTCCAGAGTAACCACCCGCAAGCCGATCCGGATCCCCGCATCTTCTTCGTTGTCCAAATACCCATTCTTCGACCCAAGGCCTCAGAAGGGCGCCGGTTCCTGAAAGCTCATCATCACGCCGCTGTCGGGATGACGGATGCGCAGGCTCTCGGCATGCAGCATCAGGCGCGGGAAATCCGCAGCCTCCCCCTCGGCATAAAGCGGATCGCCCAGGATCGGATGGCCCAGCGACAGCATATGCACGCGCAGCTGATGGCTGCGCCCGGTCACCGGCATCAGCCGCACCCGCGTCTCATTGCCGGTGTGGCGGACGACGCGCCAATCGGTCTGCGCGGACCTGCCGTTTTCATGATCGACCATCTGCCGGGGACGGTTCGGCCAGTCGACGATCAAGGGCAGATCGACGCGGCCCTCTTTCGGCTCCAGCCGCCCGTAGAGGCGCGCCACATAGGTCTTCTTGACCAGCCGCTCTTCGAACTGCCGCGCCAGATGGCGCTGGGCATGCGGCGTCAGGCCAAAGATCATCACGCCCGAGGTGTCCAGATCCAGTCGATGCACCAGCAGCACGGTCGGAAACGCCCCGCGCAGACGCGCGATCAGGCAATCCGCCCGATCCTCACCCCGACCCGGCACCGACAAAAGCCCGCTGGGCTTGTTGACCACCAGAATCTCGTGATCGGCATGGAGGATCCCCGGCGCCTCATCCGGAGGGGCATAGACAAAGCTCATTTCACCACAAGCCGAATGGCCAGCCCGGCAAACATCACGGCGGCGATCTTGTTCAGAATGCCCATGCGCTTGCCCATCACGCTGCCCGCCAGCCCGGCCACGATGCCATAGCCCATGGTGACCAGCGTTCCGCTGATGACAAACATCAGCCCAAGGCCAAAGATCTGCTGCCAGATCGGGCCGTATTCGGGGCGGGTGAACTGCGGCAGGAAGGCCAGAAGGAACAGCACGGGCTTCGGGTTCAAGAGGTTCAACATCATCCCCCGCCGGATGATGTTCCACGTCCGGACCGAACCGCGCGCCGTCGGATCAACCTCGCCCGCCGTCCAGCTTTTCCACGCCAGAAACAAAAGATAGCCCGCGCCCGCATATTTGATCACCGTCAGCGCCTCGGGGTGGGCGGCGACAAGCGCGCCCAGCCCGACAGTCGCCAGCACCAGATGCACGATCACGCCCATCCCGACGCCAAACCCGGCCAATGCGCCCGCGCGTGGCCCGCCCTGCAGGCCGCAAGCGCTGGCAAAGAACACATCCTGCCCCGGCGCGAAATTCAGCACCAGCGCGCCCCCCATGAAGGTCAGGATCGCCTGCAGCGGGATGTTCATCATCGTGTCCCAGATCATCGCGGTCCTGTCCCCGGTCGCGCCTGGCGCGAGTTGCGAAATTCGACTCGGGCTCTTTTAATCCGCCGCGCCGGTCATGAAAACAGCGCAGCGCATCCGTATGCCGGGCTCACAACTGGCCGAAGGTCTCGGCGAGGATGGCCTGCAGTGCCTCGGAATCCGCTTCCGTGAAGGCGTCAGGCTGGTCGCTGTCGATGTCGAGAACACCGATCAACCGCCCACCAGAGGCATAGACAGGGATCACCAGTTCCGACCGGGTGCTGCTGGCGCAGGCGATATGGCCGGGGAAGGCATCGACATCGGGGACCAGCTGCACCTGACCCGTGCGGGCCGCCGCGCCGCAGACCCCGCGCGAGAACGGGATCACCAGACAGCCGTGACCGCCCTGATAGGGGCCGATCTTCAGCATCTCGGGTCCGGTGACGCGGTAAAAGCCCGTCCAGTCAAACCGGTCGTCGGCGTGGTGGATCTCGCACGCCAGGGTCGCCATCAGCGCGACCTCATCGGTCTCGCCATGGGTCAGGCTGCGAAGGGTGCGGGCAAGGGTGGGATAATCGACGATCATGCGCGCCAGTCTAGGCCCAAGCCCAAGGCCACGCCACGCAAATCAGCGGAAACGGCGCGAGCGCTGCAGCGCGCCAAGCGTCAGGGCTGTGGCAACAAGACAGCCCAGCGTGCGCAGGTGGTTCAGCATGGTCCAGCGCTGCTGATACTGCCCCCACATCGCCAGCCCCTCGGCCGAGGTCGGGTCAATCACCGCCAGCGCCCGGTTCAGTGGCACATTCCCCCAGGCCGTCAGCGCGAACCCCGCCAGCAGATAGACCACGCTGCCCGACAGCAGCCACGGCCAGCCGGTGCCGCGCGACAAGATCGCGCCAAGCGCCCCCAGAACCGCTGCCACCAGCGCGCCCCAGAAACCGATGGCGAACCAGGGATTGATGACCGCGATATTGATCTGCTGCATCGCCAGCATGCCGCTGTCGGCGGGCATCCGGTTCAGCCCCGGCATCACCACGACGGAAAAGGCAAAGAAGAACCCGGCCATCAGGCCGAAAAAGACCACACAGACGGCGGCGAGCAAACGCATGAAAACCTCGGGCACTGATGACTGGCCGCCAGATTGCGCCAGCCTTGAAGTCCGGGCAACGCGGCGAAGCGAGGGGCAGCGGTTTCTTGCCCCGGCTCAACCCTCGCGCGACTCCGCGATGATCTGCGGCAGGTCGCGGTGCAGCCGCTCCAGCCCCTGCGGGGCCCAGCCCAAAGCATGCAGCCGCGCGCAATCCAGCACCCGCAACATCCGCGCATCCTCGCGCATGGGGGGCTGGTGGTGGCTGCCGGTGATCGCGGCAACGCCGGACAGGAGGTCGTGGTGGTCCAGCGTCAGGTCGCTGACGTTATAGGCCTTGCTCATCCCGGGATCGCCCAGCACCAGCAGCGCAGCCTCGGCCAGATCGGCGCCATGCACCTCGGTCGCCGCACGCGAGGGCACGGCACGCCCGGCCAGAAAATCGCGGATCAGGGGGGCCCATTTCTGCGGCAGACCGGGGCCAAAAACGCCGGTCGGGCGCAGGCTGGCGGTCAGGAAATCCGGCGTGGCCATGTCGGCCAGCGCGACCTCGGCCTGCGCCTTCACCTCGCCGTAAAGGCTGGTCGGAAGCACGGGCATGTCGTCGGTCAGCAGGGTGCCGTCCGGGTGGCCGTCATGGACCGCGCGCGACGACAGGAACAGCACGCGCGCAACCCCGCTGTCCCGCGCCGCCGCGAACAGCCGCAGCGAGCCGTCGAGGTTGTCGCGGATGAAGCCTTGCGGGTCGTCGCCCTCTCCCCCGCGATAGCGGCCCGGCGCGTGGCGGAAGGCGGCGTGGATCAGGGCGTCATGGCCGGTCAGATCGGGCGCATCGCCAAGGGTGTAGGCCGGGCGCGACAGGGCGGTGACCTCATGCCCGGCGTCGCGGGCGGCCGCCGCGATCCAGCGGCCCACCAACCCCGTCGTCCCGGTGATGGCGATCTTCATGCGCGACCCGGTGGGGGCGGAAGATCGGACAGATCGGGCACCGGCCCGTCAGAGGCATGCGCTTTCCACAGATCGATCAGCACGCGCAGGCTGTCGGCCTTGGCGTGATCCTGCCACGGCTTTTCATATTGGTAATGCAGGATGCGGATGTCTTCCCATTTCCACAATTCCGGCAGGTTCAGCCAGACATATTGCAGCATGTTGTCGAAGACCGGCAGGCCGTGCCAGTTCGGGAAATAGCTTTCCAGAAAGGTCTGGTCGGTGCGCCGCCAGAAAATACCCGGCTGATCCAGCCGCGCCAGCATATCCTCGAACCGCGCTTGCGAGGGGCACGCGGTGAAGACGCCCGAGTTCAGGCGGTGAAAATCGGCAAGGCTTTCATAGACATTCGGGGCCGCGCTGAATTCGGGATAGTCGAACAGCCGGTCGATGTTCTGCAGCACGATGGCATCGGCGTCGATGAAGACCACCTGCCGGTAATCCAGCAACTGCCACAGCCGCAGCTTCGCGAAGTTGTAAAGCGGAGAGTGAAAGCCCGGCTTCTCGCCCTTGGTGAAGGGCGCCGCCGCGTGCAGGCGGTCGCGCGCATGGGCGGCGTTGAACGCCTCCGAGGTCGGCAGCAGCCCGATATAGGGCGTCCGCGCGCCCAAGGCGGCCAGCCCCGCCACGCCCGCACCGTCGCGGTCGGTGTGCATGACGACAATATCGGCATCGGTGCGCGTGCGCTTCAGCGAGCGCACCAGTGCCTCGGCCCCCGGCACATAATCGGAATTGGCGACCAAGGTGACAAAGGCGCGGTAGGACCGCGCCTTGTCATCACCGTGAAAGACCGGCCCGTTCACGAGACGGAACGCAGCCTTTTGCCCTCGGGGTCATGCTCGACCCGCTTGGCGATATCCTTGGTCCAGGCAGAGACGGCAGGCACGCGCGAGCGGTCGATGCGGTGGGCGTATTTCTTCGCGACCTCGACCACCTCGGTCAGCAGACCATCGGCCAGCGTGATCGGCTGCAGGCCCAGCGCAAGGAACTGGTCATTCTTGACGATCAGGTCGTTTTCCTCGGCCTCTTTGCGCGGGTTCGGCAGATAGGCAACCTCGGCCCCGGTCAGCTTGCCGATCAGCTCGGCCAGATCGCGGACGCGGTGGGTCTCGGTCATCTGGTTGAAGATGCGCACGCGCTCACCCGCCTCGGGGGCGTCGTTCAGCGCGAGCTCGATGCAGCGGACCGAGTCCTGAATATGGATGAAGGCGCGGGTCTGGCCGCCGGTGCCATGCACGGTCAGCGGATAGCCGATGGCCGCCTGAATGAGGAAGCGGTTCAGCACCGTGCCGTAATCGCCGTCATAGTCGAAGCGGTTGATCAGCTGCTCGTGCCGACGGGTCTGGTCGGTATGGGTACCCCAGACGATGCCCTGATGCAGGTCGGTGATCCGAAGCCCGTCATTCTGCGCGTAGAACTGGAACAGGATCTGATCCAGCGATTTCGTCATGTGATAGACCGAGCCGGGCTTGGTCGGATACAGGATCTGCTGGCCCTTCTTGCCGCTGGGCGTGTCGATTTCTATATCCAGATAGCCTTCCGGGATCGGCGCGCCGACACTGGAATAGCCATAGACGCCCATGGTCCCCAGATGGACCAGATGCGCGTCGATGCCGGTTTCGACCAACGCGGCCAGCAGGTTATGCGTCGCGTTGGTGTTGTTGTTGACGGTATAGACCTTGTGACGGTCGGTCTTCATCGAATAGGGCGCGGCGCGCTGTTCGGCGAAATGGATCACCGCGTCGGGGCGCAGATCGGCCAGCCACTGCTTCAACCGCTCGTATTCGGTGGCAAGGTTCAGCAGGTGGAAATGGATCTTGCGGCCCGTTTCTTGCTGCCAGATGCGGCACCGCTCTTGAATGGAGTCCATGGGGGTCAACGACTGCACGCCAAGCTCGGTATCGATCCAGCGTCGCGACAGGTTGTCGACGATGTGGATCTCGTGGCCAAGGTTGGAAAGATGCAGAGCGGTTGGCCAGCCGACGAACCCGTCTCCGCCAAGAACAGCGATGCGCATCGAATACTCCTTACTTCTCCGCGGCAGGTGTGCGCCGTGGGTGTGTCACTTAAACGACAGTTTTACGATTGTCCCGTGAAACTGCTGCAAAACTCTTCAGGAACTCCGAATTCATTGCATGTGTTCCTTTCGAAAGTTATGGCTGCGATATGATCTCACAGAAGACGAAATACGCCATAAAGGCGCTGATGGAACTGGCCGACGAAACCGCCGCCGGCGGAATTGCGCTGACCATCGAGGAGATTGCCCTGCGTTCGGGCGCGCCCAAGCGTTTTCTGGAGCATATCATGCTTGAGCTGCGCAACGCGGGCTATGTCGGCTCTCGTCGCGGGCGTTCGGGCGGATATGTGCTGATCAAGAAGCCCAATGAGATCTCGATCGGCGAATTGCTGCGCCAGGTTGACGGCCCGATTGCGCCGCTGCCCTGCCTGTCGCGCCGATCCTATCAGCGCTGCGAAGACTGCACCGATGAGGCCAGCTGCCGTTTGCGCAAGATGTTCGGTCAGGTGTTCTGGTCCTATCTGCTGCTGATCGAATCGCTGACGCTGGCCGATCTGGTGGAAGAGGGCGGCCTGCCCGAGCCTGCGGCGCTTTAGCCCGCTTAGCTCTGGGGTTTTGCGCCGATCCGGGTAAAGACGGCGGCGAACAGGAAGGCCGAGATCACCAGCGCCACGCCCCCCTGCACATGCGCGGAAAGCCCGTGCCCGGCCGTGCCAGCCTCGGCTGACAGCAGGAAGCACATGTTCGCATCCAGGCCGAAGGGCGCAAGGCGGGGATGCGCGCGCACCAGCGCGCCCGCCGCGATGAAGGCCAGGGCCAGCAGCAGCGCCATCCCCTCGGGGTCGGGCAGGGCCATGTCCAGCGCCCGATAGGCAATGGCCGCAGCCACGCCGATGGCCCCGCCCAAAGGCATGTATTTCAGGATCGGCGTCGGATTGCGGCTGGTCCCGATGATCAGGCTGAAGATCGTCAGCGCCATTGCCGTCGCGATGCCCGCAGGCCCGCCGATTGCCAGCAAAGCCAGCGCGCCCAGCAGCGTCGTGACCCCGATGATCACCCCATGGCGCAGCGTGACGCCTGCCGGAGGATGCAGCCGCAAGGGATGGCTGTCCGTCCGCGTCGGCGTGAAAAGGAAGGTGATGACGGTGACCGAGACCGTGCCGATCAGCGTGCACCACACCCGGTCCGCCGCCAGCGCCGTCGCATCAATCGGATGATCCAGTGCCGGGATCAGCACCACCGCCAGCGTGATCGCCGCCAGCAGGACGCCATAGCTGTAGATCGTCCCGATCCAATAGGCCGCAGCGCCCGCCAGGCCCGCGCCCAGCACCAGAACCGCGATCCAGACGGCATGCGAGGGCACATGAACCAGCACCAGCCAGCCGATGAGCGCCCCCAGAAGGGTGCCCGCAATCCTCAGGATCGCGCGCAAAAGCAGATCCTGACGATAGGGCTGCGCCACCACCCAGACCGGCATCGCGGCCCAGAAGGCATTGTGCAGCCCCAGTTGCACCGCGACCGTCAGCGCGATCCCTGCCGCCGCGAAAAGCTGCAATGCGCGGAACAACCACGCGCGGTCCTGACCTGTCACCGAAGCCATCCCCGTCTGATAAGCGTCTTGCGAGAAAGCCGGGCCGCAAGGCTCGGCCCGCCATCTATAACCCGATGGCAATGCTCAACCGCAAGGCCCAGTGATTGGTTTCGCGCGGGCGTGATCTGGCGCGCGGCAGACACAGTGCGGCCACTTTCAGCCCCCGGTTCGGGAATGAGCTTGACCGTTTGGCCCACTGGCGGCAGGTCTTGGGAAAGCCTGCCCATATCCATGGTGTGCGGGGTCAGACCTGTCGCGCCGGTTCTTATTGAAAAACGACTATGCAACCCTCTTCTGAGCCCGAAGTTCGCAACATACCGCTGGCCGGGGTCATCGGCTGGCCGATTGCCCATTCCCGCTCTCCGGCCCTGCATGGCCATTGGCTGAAACGCTATGGGATCAGCGGCCATTACGTCCCCGTCCCTGTCATGCCCGAACATCTGGCCGAGGTGCTGCGCGCGCTGCCGCGCATGGGCTTCGTGGGGGCGAATGTCACCATTCCGCATAAGGAAGCGGTGCTGACGCTGGCCGATGTGGTCACCGATCGCGCGGCCCTGATCGGGGCAGCGAATACGCTGATCTTTCGCCCGGATGGCAAGATCCACGCCGACAACACCGACGGCTATGGCTTCATCGCCAATATCCGCCAGCATGCACCCGGCTGGATCCCCGATCTCAGCCCGGCGGCGGTGATCGGCGCAGGCGGCGCGGCGCGCGCGGTCGTCGCCTCGCTGCTGGAAAGCGGCGTGCCGGAATTGCGCATCACCAACCGCACCCGCATCCGGGCCGAGCAGATCCGCTCGGAATTCGGGGCCAAGGTCGTCGTCTATGACTGGGCCGAGGCGGGCAATATGCTGGAAGGCGCGATGACGGTGGTAAACGCCACCTCGATGGGCATGGTCGGCAAGCCGCCCTTGCGTGTGCCGCTGGACGCGCTGGCTCCGGGCACGCTGGTCACCGATCTGGTCTATACGCCGCTGATGACCCCCTTCCTACAAGAGGCCGAGGCGCGCGGCTGCGACGTGGTCGACGGCCTTGGCATGCTGCTGCATCAGGCCGCCCCGGGGTTCGAGCGCTGGTTCGGCCAGCGCCCCGAGGTCGATGATGACCTGCGCCGCGCGGTTCTGGGATGAGCTTTCTGCTGGGGCTGACCGGCGGCATCGGGATGGGCAAATCCACCGCCTCGGCGATGTTTCGCGAGCTGGGCCACCCCGTCTGGGACGCGGATGAGGCCGTGCATCGCCTTTATGCGCCGGGCGGGGCGGCGGTCGCGCCAGTCGCGGCGGCCTTTCCGACCGCGCTGGTCGATGGCGGCATCGACCGGGGCGCGCTGAAAGCGGTGCTGGCCGTCGAACCCGAGGCCCTGACCCGGTTGGAGGCGCTGGTTCATCCGCTGGTCGCCGCCGACCGCGCGGCCTTCATCGCCCGCCACCCCGATGCGCCGATCATCGTGCTGGACATTCCGCTGCTTTACGAAGGCGGCTCGGAACGGAGCATGGACGGCGTTGCGGTAGTCTCGGCCCCCGCCGAGGTCCAGCGCGCCCGCGTGATGGCGCGCCCCGGCATGACGCAAGAGACGCTGGATCTGATCCTCTCGCGGCAGATGCCCGACGCCGAAAAGCGCAAGCGCGCCGACTGGATCATACCTTCGGACAGTCTGGAGGGCGCGCGGGCCGCCATCGTGGACATCTGCAACGAAATCATGGCAAGACCGCCCCATGCGTGAGATCGTTCTGGATACCGAAACCACGGGCTTCGACCCGACGACGGGCGACCGGATCGTCGAGATCGGCGCCATCGAGCTTCTGAACCACCTGCCGACCGGGCGGACCTTTCACGTCTACATCAACCCCGAACGCGCCATGCCCGAGGACGCCTTCAAGGTGCACGGCCTGGGCGATGAATTCCTGAAGGACAAACCGAAATTCGCCGAGATTGCCGGCGATTTCGTGACCTTCATCGGCGAAGATGCGCGGCTGGTGATCCATAACGCCAGCTTCGACATGAAATTCCTGAATGCCGAGCTGACCAAGGTCGGCATCCCCGCGATGCCCAACAACCGGGCCATCGACACGCTGGAAATCGCCCGGCGCAAGTTTCCGGGCGCGCAGAACTCGCTGGATGCGCTTTGCCGCCGCTTCCGCATCGACAACTCGAACCGGACGCTGCACGGCGCGCTTCTGGACAGCGAATTGCTGGCCGAGGTCTATCTGGCGCTGAAGGGCGGCCGCCAACCGGGTCTGGTGCTGGAAGACGCGGGCACGACCGGCGCCGATGGCAGCGCGCAGACTGGCCCCGGCGCGACCGCCGCGCCGCGCGGGCCAAGGCCGCGCGCGCTTGCACCGCGATTGACACAGGATGAAACCGCCGCGCATGAGGCCTTTGTCGTCAAGATGGGCGACAAGGCCCTGTGGCTTAGATACAAGGCAGCCGCGAACTGAAGCGGCCCTGCCGGGGTTGCGCTTATGGGCTGCGGGACGGGAAAGTGATCGGAATGGTAACGAGGAACGGCCTTTGATCCGCGAGTGGTGGAACTTCATCATGGCGATCTTCGAGCGTATGGACAAAATCCATATGAGCCTGATCGCTGCGGGCGTGGCCTTCTACGCCATGTTTGCCGTCTTCCCCGGATTGGCGGCGTTCTTTGCCATCTGGGGCCTGTGGTATGATCCGCAGCTGATCGAGCAAACGATCCACACCACCGACGAATTCATCCCCACCGGTGCAGCCGACATCCTTTACGGCCAGATCAAATCGCTGGTCGCCGCGGGGCCCACGCAACTGGGCTGGACCACGGCAATCTCCTTCCTGATCGCCACGATTTCCGCCCGCGCGGGCGTCGATTCCTTGATCCGAGGGTTGAACGCGGCGCATGGCGTGCGCTCTCATTCGACGATCATGGGCTTTTTGCTGGCCTATTTCCTGACGCTGGTCATCGTGGGCGTCGTTCTGCTGGGGCTGGCCACCATCATTCTGGTGCCGCTGGCCTTCAACTTCCTGCCCGCGACGCCGATGCGCAGTTGGCTGGTCAGTTCGATTCCCTGGGCCTCGATCTTCCTGATCGTGCTGGTGGTGATCGGGATTCTGTATCGCTATGGCCCGAACGTGAAGACGCCACGCACAGCGCTGTTCACCTGGGGCTCGCTGTTCGCGGCGCTGTCATGGGCGGCGGTCTCCTATGGATTTTCGGCCTATCTGGGCAGCTTCAACAGCTACAACCGGATCTATGGCTCCATCGGGGCGGTGATCGCACTGCTGATGTGGTTCTATCTGGGCGGGTTTACGGTGATGCTGGGCGCGCTCATCAACCTAGAGCTGGCCCGCCGCCGCCGCTTCGTCGCCGCCAAGGCCCTGCGCCAAAGCACGCAGGCCCAGCGAGACGAACGTGACCGCGAGAAAGCCGACCAAACGCCCGGCTAGGGCCTAGTGGCGTGAGCCGGGGCGCGCAGCCGAGGTCAGTACCACCTGCTGCTGGGGCAGGGCATGGCTTGGCAGATCCTCGACCTTGAAGCGCAGGCTCAGCCGATAGCTGTCGGCGGTCGAAACCGCGCTCGCCTCTCCGTCCAGCTGGGTCGAGAACGCCTCGATCAGCTGGCTGCCGAGCCCCGTCCCCTCGGCATCCGTCGCCGCACCGACCGAGTTTTCGACCTCCAGCACCACCTCTTTCGGGCCGTCGATGCGCAGGGTCACGCGCACCCATGGCTGACCGCCGCCAACCGGGGCGCTGGCATATTTCAGCGCATTGGTGAAGGCCTCGGTCGTCAGCAGTGACAGCGGCACGGCCTGATCGGGCATCAGGATCAGCGGCTCAAGATGGGTCTCGATGCGCAGATTCGCACCGGGATCAAGGCTGGCGTTGGTCATCTGGTTGATGATGTCATGGATCAGCCGGTCCGCCTCGACCGCGTCCAGCTGTTCGGCCTGATAGAGGTTGCGATAGATGGTCGCCAGCGACGCCACCCGGTCCTGCACCGAGCGCAGCACGCGCTTGGCGTCATCATGTTCGATCATGCGGATCTGCATGTTGATGATCGAGGCGATCAGTTGCAGGTTGTTCTTGACCCGGTGGTGAACCTCTTTCAGCAGGATGGTCTTTTCCTGCACCGCCTCCTCCATCGCCGCCTCATCGCGGATCAGGATGCGGGCCATATTGTGGAAGGTCTGGCTCATGTCGACGATCTCGGCCGGGGCGTCGGTCAGGACCGGCGGTGGCGCGCTACGCTCACCAATGGCGAAGCGGCGCATCTGGCCGCGCAATTCGCGGATGTTGCGCAAAACCAACCGATAGACGGCAAAATAGGCCACGATCAGCGAGGCCGCCCACAGGAACAGCGTCAGCAGCGGCGCCGTGCGCCGGGTCACGTCGATGCCGCCGATCCCCGCCTCGATGCGGTTCCAGCTGCCCAGCGCATAGACGAGGCCGGGGACGACCGGGATGACGCTGAAAACGCGCTGCTCATCCTCGTTCGAGAGGTCGTTGAACGTCGTCTCGCTGCGCGACAGAAGCGAGGAGAGCGCCTTCCCCTTGGGCAGGATGCGGCGATAATCCTCGATGTCGCGGTCGGTCGACAGGACCTCTCCGGCGGTGTTGAAGGTCAGGATGCGCGCTTCCTCGGTGCCGGGATTCGACATATGCGAGGACCGCAGCAGGTCGCGCGAAATGGCGATGGCGACGTAACCCTGCAGCTCAGCCTCGCGGTAAAGCGGCTGCGCGACGATGACATAATCCATCGAGCGATCCGCCCCCGGTTCGCTGGAGGTCACGATGGTCGTCTGGTTTTTCTGGAACAGCTTGAAGGTCTTGCGGTTCGAGACGTCAATCGGCTCGGGCAACGACAGGCAGTCGGTCTTGCCGTCCATCCGGGTGAAGCCTGCATAGGCATAGTTGACCGAACGCTCGACAAAGCTGCGCATGATGTCCGAACAGGCCTCGGGGCGGTCCATCGTCTCCAGCACGGCCGGGCCCAGCGCATCGGCTGTGCCCAGCGCACCCAGAAGCAACGCGCGCTCACCCGCAGCGGCGGTGGCGGTCCGGCCCAGCAGGGCAATCTCGGCCGAACGCTCGTATTCGCGCGACAGGTGCAGCGTCTGGATCAGCGAGATCAGCCCGATGGGCAGAATGGCCAGCGACAGCAGGCTGCCCAGCCGGAAACCCAGCCTTTTGGTGAACTCAAGCCTTTCGCGTATCCGCCGCAGCATCCAGTCGGACACGGCAGGTCAACGCATCAACGGGTTGTTCTGGTTCATCACCGCCAGCGTCGCACTGTCGGTCATGTCCAGCGATTCACCGTCCATCAACTGCAGCAGTTCGGCCAGACGCTTACGCCCCCGGTTGGCGCGCGATTTGACCGTGCCAACGGCCACACCGGTCATCTCGGCCGCCTCCTCATAGGAAAAGCCCGAGGCCCCGACCAGAATCAGCGCCTCTCGCTGTTCGTCGGGCAGCTTCTCGAAGGCCGCGCGGAAGTCGTTCATCGCCAGCCGCCCGTCATGTTCGGGCTTGGTCGCGCGCCGCGCGGCATGGATGCCGTCGGTGTCGCTGACCTCGCGCCGGGTCTTGCGATGGGCCGAATAGAAGGTGTTGCGCAGGATGGTAAACAGCCACGCACGAAGATTTGTCCCGGGCTGAAACTTGTCGATATGGGTCCACGCCTTGACGATGGTGTCCTGCACCAGATCGTCGGCGGATGCCCCTTCGCGGGTCAGCGACAGCGCGAAAGCGCGCAGCGCGGGCAGGTGTTCGACAAGTTCGTCACGCGGGTCGCCGCATTGCGCAGCGGGTTTTTTCTGGCCGGATTGGGTCATTTACCGTCCTGTCCACGCAATTGCTCAAGCAGATCCAGGAACCGGTCGGGTATCTTTTCGGTCGTATCTTCTTCGTAAACACGCTTCAGGTTTTCATCGATCTGCTTTTCGATCGCTGCCTTTCTGCGTTCATCCCGCTTGGTCGTCATTCCTGCCATCTTCCCGAGAAACTTGTGTGCACGCGGCTCAACAGTTAGGTAACTTGAAGAGTTCCAAGCACAACAGAGAATTCGAGGAGACTATGGCTGTAGCTGACCTGGCGCAAGCAATCCGGCGTGAACTGCCCTTCCTGCGCCGCTATGCGCGCGCACTGACGGGCAATCAGACCGCCGGCGACAATTATGCGGCGGCGACTTTGGAGGCCATTCTCAGCGACCGCTCGTTGATGAATGACGATGACACGCGGATCGGTCTTTACCGGACGTTCCATGCCATCTGGACCAGCTCCGGCCAACCGGTCGAGCAGGACAGCCTGCCCACGCGCGAAGCCCGCGCCCAGCAGCACCTGACCGCGCTGACCCCGAACTCGCGCGAGGCCCTGCTGCTGCGCACGATCGAGGAAATGCGCTACGACCAGATCGCCCGCGTCATGCAATGCGAACAGGCCGAGGCCGAAGAGCTGGTGCAGATCGCCCTGACCGAGATGAGCCGGGCGATCAAGGGCCGCGTGATGATCATCGAGGATGAGACGATCATCGCCATGGACCTCAAGGGCATCGTTCAGGCCATGGGCCATGAGGTGACCGGCATCGCCCGCACCCATAGCGCCGCGATCCAGCTGGCGGGCAACAGCACGCCGGACCTGATCCTGGCCGATATCCAGCTGGCCGATGGCTCATCGGGTATCGATGCGGTCAACGAGTTGATGGGCACGCTGGGCGAGATCCCGGTGATCTTCATCACCGCCTTCCCCGAGCGTCTGCTGACCGGCGACCGGCCCGAACCGGCCTTCCTGATCCCGAAGCCCTTCTCGGAAGAGCAGGTGCGTTCGGCCGTCAGCCAGGCAATGTTCTTCGCCTCGACCGAGGGGCTGAACGCCGCCTGAGGCCTCTGCCAAAAGATCCCGTAGCGACCCCTGTGCCGCTGCGGGAATGGCCCTCGCGGCCCCGAAGATGCTTGACCACAGGACTGCCTCGCGCAATCTGGCATCATGTTGATCGCTGCTGATAAAACCTATCTCGACGGGTCGCTTTGCCCCGGCCTCGCCCTTGAAATTCAAGGCGGGCAGGTGCGCGCGCTGCGCCCCCTTGGCCGCGACCGCCCCGATCTGAGCGTCTCGGTTCTGGCCCCCGGCCTGACCGATCTGCAGGTGAACGGCGGCGGCGGCGTTCTGGTCAACACCTCGCCCACGCCCGAAGGTCTGCGCGCCATCCGCGCCGCGCATCTGGGCCTTGGCACCGCCGCCCTTCTGCCCACCGTCATCACCGACGCCCCCGAGGTGCTGGAGGCCGCCGCCGATGCCGCCATCGCCTGCAGGGGCGAGCCTGGGCTGGAGGGGCTACATATCGAGGGTCCGCATATCTCGGCCCGGAAGAAGGGCACGCATGAGGCGCGCCACATCCGCCCGCTGGATCAGCGCGGCATGGCGGTTCTGCGACGCCTGCGCGCGGCTGGGGTGCCCGTTCTGCTGACCCTCGCGCCCGAAGAGACCGACCCCGCCCTGCTGCGCGAAGCGGTGGCCATGGGCGTGACCGTCTCGGCCGGGCACAGCATGGCCAGCGCCGATCAGGCCCGTCAGGCGATGGCCGATGGCGTGACCATGTTCACCCATCTTTTCAATGCGATGCCGCAGATGGAATCGCGCGCGCCCGGCATCATCGCCGCCGCGATCCTCTCGGATGCCTATGTGGGCCTGATCGCCGACGGCATCCATGTCGATTGGGACGCGCTGCGCGTCGCCATGGCCGCGCGGCCGCGGGTGGATCGCAGCTTTCTGGTTTCGGACGCGATGCCGACGGTCGGCGGCCCGGACAGCTTCATCCTTTACGGCCAGCCCATCCATGTCGACAACGGGCGGCTGGTGAACGCGCAGGGCGCGCTGGCGGGCGCGCATGTCAGCCTGTTGGATTGCGTCCGCAGGCTGGTCGCGCATACGCCCGTGCCGCTGGAAACGGCGCTGCAAATGGCCTCGGATATCCCGCGCCGCGCCATGGGCCTTGCCCCCCTGCGGCTTGAGGCGGGGCTGCCCGTGGATCAGGTGCTGGCGCTGGACGGGCCGGAACTGGCGCGCGTCAGCCTGCCTCTGGCCCCATGATGCCCCATTCGACCCGAACCCACCCGGAAGGACCGGCCCCACGATGACCAACCAGATCAGTGACCTTTTCATCATCGGCGGCGGCATCAACGGCTGCGGCATCGCACGGGACGCGGCGGGGCGGGGGCTCAGCGTCTCACTGGCGGAAATGGGCGATCTGGCGCATGCGACCTCCTCGGCCTCGACCAAGCTCTTTCACGGCGGGCTGCGCTATCTTGAGTATTTCGAGTTTCGGCTGGTCCGCGAATCCCTGCATGAGCGCGAGGTGCTGCTGCGCGCCATGCCGCATATCAGCTGGCCGATGCGCTTCGTGCTGCCCTATTCGCCGAAGATGCGGTTCCGCTCGGACACGCCGACGTCGCGGCTGATGAACAAGGTGATGCCCTGGACGCGGCACCGGCGGCCCGCCTGGCTGATCCGGCTGGGCCTGTTCATCTATGACAGCCTTGGCGGACGCAAGCTGCTGCCCGGCACCCGCAAGCTGGACCTGACCACGGACGAGGCCGGAAAGCCGCTGAAACCCGGCTATGACATCGGCTGGGAATACAGCGATTGCTGCGTTCAGGACGCAAGGCTGGTGGTGCTGAACGCCCGCGACGCCAAGGCCCGTGGCGCGCAGATCATGACCCGCACGCGCGTGACGCAGGCCCGGCGCGAGAGCGATCTGTGGCTTGTCGAGACCGAAGGCCCCGACGGCCCGCAGACCCACCGTGCCCGCGCGCTGATCAACGCCGGTGGCCCCTGGGTCGGCGACGTCATCCACGACACGATCCATGTCGAGTCGCGCGAACATATCCGTCTGGTGCGCGGCAGCCATATCGTCGTGCCGCGCCTTTACGATCATGAGCGCAGCTATTTCTTCCAGGGTTCGGACGGGCGCATCATCTTCGCCATCCCGTTCGAGCAGGATTTCACCCTGATCGGCACCACCGACATCGACCACCAGAGCGACCCGGACAACCCGCGCTGCTCGGACACCGAGGCGCAATATCTGTGCGAATTCGCCTCGCAATATTTCAAGGCTCCGGTGACGCGCGAGCAGATCGTCTGGACCTATTCCGGCGTCCGGCCGCTTTACGACGACGGCGCAAGCTCGGCCACGGCGGCGACGCGGGATTATGTGCTGCGCACCGATGAAAACGGGCCGGTGCTGCTGAACGTCTTTGGCGGCAAGATCACCACCTATCGCCGTCTGGCCGAGGCCGCGCTGAAAAAGCTCGCCCCGCATTTCCCCGAGGCCGGGCAGGCATGGACGGCGGGCGTGCCGCTTCCGGGCGGGGATTTCCCGGTCGATGCGGTGAAAGACCTGATCGTGCGGCTGCTGGCCGATTATCCCTTCCTCAACCACGCCTGGGCAGTGCGGCTGGTGCGCGCCTATGGCACCGATGCGCAGCTGATCCTGGGCGGCGCGCGCACGCGTGAGGATCTGGGCCATGACTTCGGCGCCGACCTGACCGAGGCCGAGCTGCTCTGGATGATGCAGAAGGAATTCGCCCAGACGGCCGAGGATGTGGTCTGGCGCCGCTCAAAACAGGGGTTGCGGCTGAATGCTGACCAGATCGCGGCGATTGACGACTGGATGGAGGGGCTGAAGACTGGGGATGGCGCGCAGGGCTGAACGGAAGGGGCAGGGATGACGGACCATATTCTGGCGATCGATCAGGGCACGACCTCGTCCCGCACCATCATCTTTGACGCCGACTTGCGGGTAAAAGCCGTCGCGCAAGAGGAATTCCGCCAGATCTTTCCCGCCCCCGGCTGGGTCGAACATGACGGCAAGGACCTGTGGTCCACGACCGCAGGCACCGCCCGCGCCGCCATCGAGCGCGCGGGCCTGCGCCCCGCCAGCATCGCCGCCATCGGCATCACCAACCAGCGCGAAACCACGCTGATCTGGGACCGCGACACCGGCGTGCCCATCCACAACGCCATCGTCTGGCAGGACCGCCGCACCGCTGACATCTGCGAGGCGCTGCGCGCCGCCGGGCATGAGCCGATGATCACCCATCGCACCGGGCTGCTGCTGGACCCCTATTTCTCGGCCACCAAGGTGAAATGGATCCTCGATCACGTCGAGGGCGCGCGAGAGAAGGCGCAGGCGGGGCGGCTCGCGTTCGGGACGGTCGACAGCTATCTGATCTGGCAACTGACGGGCGGGCGCGCGCATGTGACCGACGCCACCAACGCCGCGCGCACCATGCTTTACAACATCCGCGAGGGTCGCTGGGACGACGATATCTGCAAGCTGCTGGAGATCCCGACCGCGCTTCTGCCCGAGGTTCGCGATTGCGCGGCGGAATTCGGCATGACCCGTGCCGATCTGTTCGGGCGCGAGATCCCCATTCTGGGCGTCGCGGGCGATCAGCAGGCGGCCACTGTCGGGCAGGCCTGCTTTCAGCCGGGCATGGTGAAATCGACCTATGGAACCGGCTGCTTTGCCCTGATGAACACCGGGGGTGAGCTGGTCGAAAGCCAAAGCCGCCTGCTGGGCACCATCGCCTATCAGCTGGGCGGCAAGCCGACCTATGCGCTGGAAGGCTCGATCTTCATTGCGGGCGCTGCGGTGCAATGGCTGCGGGATGGGTTGAAGCTGATCCGGGCCTCTGGTGAGACACAACAATTAGCGATGAATTCAGACCAACAACAAAATGTTGTATTGGTTCCCGCCTTCACCGGCCTTGGCGCGCCCTATTGGAAGCCCGATTGCCGGGGCGCGATCTTTGGCCTGACGCGCAACACCGGTCCAGCGGAATTCGCCCGCGCGGCGCTGGAAAGCGTGGGCTACCAGACCCGCGACCTGCTGGAGGCGATGCAGAAGGACCGCACGGCGTCAGAGGACGCGGTTCTGCGGGTCGATGGCGGCATGTCGTCCTCGGACTGGACGATGCAGTTTCTGGCCGACATCATCGGCGCGCCGGTCGACCGGCCGAAGGTCACGGAGACCACCGCGCTTGGCGCGGCCTGGCTCGCGGGCATGCAGGCGGGCATCTACCCCGGACCCGAGGAATTCGCCCGGAACTGGATGCTGGAGCGCAGGTTCGAGCCCGCCATGCCCGAGGAAGAGCGTACGCGGCGCTTCGCAGGCTGGAGCCGCGCCGTTCAGGCCACGATCATGGCGTAAGCCGCGCGCCTAGCCGCAGATCTCGGCGCGCGCCAAGGCATATTCCGCTGCCAGCTGGTCGATATAACCGCCTGCGGGCTGAATCTTCTTGATCGCACCGATCCCCTGACCCGAGCCCCAGATCTGGCTCCACGCCTTGGCCTTTCCAGCCGCTGCGCCGAAATCCATCTTGGTGGGATCGGCCGTTTCCAGCGCCTCCGGATCCATCCCGGCGTTGCGGATCGAGGGGGCCAGATAGTTGCCATGCACCCCGGTGAACAGATTGGTGTAAACGACGTCGGCAGCCTTGCTGTCGACGATCATCTGTTTGTAGTCGGGCACGGCATTCGCCTCGGTCGTGGCGATGAAGGGACTGCCGATATAGGCCAGATCCGCGCCCATGGCCTGCGCGGCCAGAACCGCCCGGCCGGTCGCGATCGCGCCCGACAGCAGCAGGGGGCCGTTGAACCACTGGCGAATTTCCTGAACCAGCGCAAAGGGCGATTCCTGCCCCGCATGGCCGCCCGCGCCTGCCGCCACCGCGATCAGCCCGTCCGCGCCCTTCTGGATCGCCTTCTGGGCAAAGGTGTTGTTGATGACGTCATGCAGGGTGATTCCGCCGCAATCATGCGCGGCCTCGTTCACCTCGACCCGGGCGCCAAGGCTGGTGATCCAGATCGGCACGCGGTGGCGGTGGCAGATCTCGATATCACGCTCCAGCCGGGCGTTGCTGCGGTGGACGATCTGGTTGACCGCAAAGGGCGCGGCGGGACGGTCGGGGTTCGCCTGATTGTGGCGGTCCAGCTCTTCCTGAATGCGGGTCAGCCAGAGGTCCAGTAGCGGCGGCTCACCGTCCTTTTCGCGCGCGTTCAGCGCCGGGAAGCTGCCCACGATGCCCGCCTTGCATTGCGCGATCACCAGGTCCGGCACCGAGACGATGAACATCGGCGAGGCGACGACGGGAATGCGCAGATTGGCAAGAATGGGGGGCAGCATGGATCTCTCCTCGGGTGTTGTCGCGGGGCAGATTGGGCATCTTCGCGCCCCGCGCCAAGCTTTTCGTCACGTCGCCTAGAAGGGCATCGGGTGTTCCCGGTGCAGCTTCTCGATCCGGCCCAGTTGCTGCTCGTTCAGCCGCAGGTCGAGGCCGGAGAGCAGATGGACAAGCTGCGTCACATTCGTCGCGCCGATGATCGGGATGACGGGGAAGGGGCGCTGACGGGTCCAGGCGATGGCCATGTGGATCGGATCGACGCGCAGCTCATTGGCCAGCTTCTGATAGGCCGCGACAGCCTGCTCGGCCCGCACGGTGCGCCGCCCGCCCAGATCGGCGGCCCCGCCGGTGGCGCGGTCGACGGCGGCACGGCTGCCCTGAGGCTCGGCCCCGTTGCGGTATTTGCCGGTCAGAAGCCCCGCTGCCAGCGGTGAATAGGCCAGCAGGGTGACGCCTTCGTTCACCGCGACCTCGGCCAGATCGGTGTCGTAAAGGCGGTTCAGCATCGAGTATTCGTTCTGGATCGCGACGACGCGCGGACCTTTCGTGCGCTCGGCCTGATCGATCCAGCGCAGCGTGCCCCAAGCGCTTTCGTTCGACAGACCAAAGGCGCGGACCTTGCCCGCCTTCACCGCCTCATCCATGGCGTCCAGCACATCGGCCATATGGTCCAGCGTGCGGGTCTTGTCCTGATGCGAGGGGTTGTAATCCCAGTTCTGGCGGAAGGCATAGCTGCCGCGCACCGGCCAGTGCAGCTGATAAAGATCAATGTAATCAGTCTTCAGCCGCGCCAGCGACTCGTCCAGCACCCGGCGCAGGATCGCGCCACTATAGCCCTCACGCCGCACGCGGTCGCTGGGGCCGCTGATCTTGGTCGCGATCTGGACCGCGCTGCGGTCGCCGCGCCCGGCCAGCCAGTCGCCGATGATCTCTTCGCTGCGGCCGATGGTCTCGCTGCGGACCGGATTGACCGGATACATCTCGGCGGTGTCCAGAAAGGTCACGCCAGCCTCGACCGCGCGGTCCATCTGGTGATGCGCGTCGCTGGCGTCCGTCTGATTGCCGTAGGTCATCGTTCCCAGACAGACATCGCTGACCACGACATCGCTGGTCCCAAGCCTTAGTGTTTGCATGGATACCCTTTCCATCCTTGGCGGAAGAGAATGGGAGTCGAACCCACCCGGGACAGGCTCGCTGCCCCAACCGGATTTGAAGTCCGGCCGCCCCACCGGGGACGCTTCTCTTCCTTCACCCACTCATCCCACTGTCCCGTCCTTGGCGAACAGGTCGATTCGATGAGGGTTGATGCGCCGAAGATCGCCGCGTCGCAAGGTTAGACCATTGCGATCGAAGAAATCCAGAATCTCGATGGCCACCTTGCGACCATTTTGCACCCTGTCGCGGAAGGCGGGGGCGGTAAACCAGCCGTCCGGAGACCCGGCGGCCACGTCAATGACGATGTCCGCCATCTCGGCGGTGGTGGCCCGGTCGAAGAAATGGTCATGCGCGATCTGGTCGACGCGGCCTTGACGGGCGGCCATGCGCAGGATGCGGCGGACCTCGACCTCATCAACGCCCAGCGCTTGGGCGAAATCGCGCACGCGCGGCGGGCGGAAGCGGCCCTCGCCCAGAAGCTGCGGGGCGATCTGCGCATAGATCGCCTCATCCTGCGGCGAGAGGCGCGGCTGGTGACCGGGCAGGCGCAGAAACGCCCCGTCGAGCGCCAGACGACCCGCCGTCACCTCATCGCGCAGCAGCGCCAGAAAGGCGTCCTTCGGCAGGCGGGGCTGCAGTTGCAGGCGCATGCGTTCGCGTCCGATGCCCTGCAGATCGGGGTTTTCTTGATGGAAGGCTTCGAGCTGCGCCAGAAGCTCATCCCGCAGGGCACGGTTTCGCCTGGGCGAAAGCCCGTGGCGCGCGTCAAGGACGACCAGTCCTGCTGCGGCCACGGCCTGCTGAAGTGCCTCCGCCGTCAGGGCGCGGTCGATGGTGAATTGCTGCAGATCGACGACGCCCAGCGGGCTTTCCGCCAATGCCGCCAGCGCGCGGGCCGGGTCGGGCAGCTGCAGCGCCGCCAGCACCTCCAAACGCTCGGGTCGCGCGCGCTTTCGCGCGGGCGGGTGCAAGTCCAGCACCCGGCCACCGCCGATGGTGCGGCGGGCCGAGACATCGCGGAGGATGAAACGATCACTATATCTTGTTTCAATTTGACGATCCAAAACAAGTTGTGCGATTGATTGGCCGCCCGGTTGTAGATCGCCTTGTAAGGGAACGATGCGCGCGCCGACCTCGACCGCGCCCAGATGAAGGCGGGCGGGGAACCATGTGCCCAGCGCCCGCGGCTCGGAGGGAAGGGCGCTCAGCTCGACATCCAGCCGGTCAGTCGGCGCATGTAGTTGCGGCTCCAGCGCAACATCCCCGCGAGAGATCGCCTCGCGCGTCACCCCGTCGCCGCTGAGGTTCAGGGCACAGCGCTGCCCGGCCACGCCCTGCTGGCTTTTGTGGTTCTGCGCATGGATGCCGCGCACGCGGGCTGAAAGTCCGCCGGGGCTGACCAGAACCTGATCACCCACGGCGACCGCGCCGGAAACGACCGTGCCGGTCACCACCGTTCCGGCCCCCGCAAGCGTGAATGAGCGGTCGATCACCATGCGGAACCGCCCCGAGGCGGCGCAGGCCTGCATGTTCCGCTCGGCCTCGGCCAGCATCTGGCGCAGATCGGGCACACCCGCCCCGGTCAGGGTCGAGACCGTGACAACCGGTGACCCAGCCAGCCCTGTCGGGGCCAGAAGATCGGCGATCTGAAGGCGCAGATCCTCGATGCGCGCCTCATCCGCCAGATCGCATTTCGTCAGCGCGACAATGCCGTTTTTGATGCCCAGAAGGTCCAGAATGGCCAGATGCTCGCGCGTTTGCGGCATGATCCCGTCATCGGCGGCGATGACCAGCAGGGCCAGATCGATCCCACCCGCGCCCGCCAGCATGGTGTGGACGAATTTCTCATGCCCCGGCACATCGACAAAGCCGGTCGTCGCACCCGCGCCCAGATCGGCATAGGCAAAGCCCAGTTCGATGGTGATGCCGCGCGCCTTTTCCTCGGCCAGACGGTCGCCATCCGTGCCGGTCAGCGCCTTCACCAGCGTCGTCTTGCCGTGGTCGATATGACCCGCCGTGCCGACGATCATGCGGAAAGGGCGGCGATCAGCGCCGCGTCATCGGGCAGGCAGCGCAGGTCCAGCACCAGCGCGCCGTCATGGATGCGGCCAATGATGGGGGTGCTGAGCGCGCGCAGCCGGGCGGCCAGCGCCTCGGGCTGGGGCGAGAGTGCAAGCCCCGCGCTGGCCAAGGTATGGCCGGGCAGGGCACCCGATCCCGGCTGGCTGGTACAGGGGACCACCCGCACCTCACAGCCCAGAAGCCGGGCCACCTGCGGGGCCAGACGCTGGGCCTGAAGCGCGATCTCGTCCTGCGGGCGGGCCAGCAGGCGCAGCGTCGGCAGGCGTTCGGCCAGCCGCTGGGGGTCGCGGTAAAGGCGCAGCACGACCTCGGCCGCAGCAAGGCGGATCTTGTCCAGCCGCAGCGCGCGTTTCAGCGGATTGCGGTTGATCTGGGCGATCAGGTCGCGCCGACCGACGATGAACCCCGCCTGCGGCCCGCCCAGCAGCTTGTCGCCCGAGAAGGTCACAAGGTCCGCGCCATCGGCCACGGCCCGCGCCACCGTCGGCTCATCCCCCAGCCCGTAGGGGGCAAGGTCGATCAGCGAGCCCGAGCCCAGATCGTTGACCAGCGCCACGCCTGCCTGCCGCGCGACCTGCGCCAGTTCCTGCGCGGGCACCTCGGCTGTGAAGCCCTCAATTCGGTAGTTCGAGGGGTGGACTTTCATCAGAAGCGCGGTGTTTTCGCCAATCGCCTGCGTGTAGTCGCGCAGATGCGTACGGTTGGTCGTCCCCACCTCGCGCAGGTGGACGCCGGCCTGCTGCATGATGTCGGGGATGCGGAAGGCACCGCCAATCTCGATCAGCTCCCCGCGAGAAACCACGGCCTCGCGCCCCTGACCCAGCGTATTCAGCGCAATCAGGACGGCGGCGGCGTTGTTGTTGACGATCGTGGCGTCCTCGGCCCCGGTCAGTTCGCAGAGAAGGCCGCGCAGATGGTCGTCGCGCTGGCCGCGACCGCCGCTGGCCAGATCATATTCCAGCGCCGCCGGGGCTCGCATGGCGTCCACGGCCGCCGCGATGGCCTGTTCGGGCAGGATCGCGCGGCCAAGGTTGGTGTGCAGGATCGTGCCCGTCAGGTTCAGGATCGGCCGGAGACCCGAGCGACCGGCCCGCGCCAGATCCTGCGCGACCGCCTCCAGAATGGCGTCGGCCTGCGGCAGAGGGTCGGGGGGTGCGGCGCGCAACTGGGCCAGATGCGCCCGAATGGCCGTCGCCACGACCGGATGCCCATGCTCCGCAATCAGACCGCCCGCCTGCTGAAGCAGCCGGTCGACGCCGGGCAGATTGCGCAGGTCAGCCGCCATCAGAACCCCATCAGGAACGGATTGAAGCCCCCACGCGTCCATTCGGTTTCGCGCATCTTCAGGTCAAGGCCAAGGCTGGCGACGTCATCGGCCACCGGTTCGATGGTGGCATTGCGGTTCTGATACATCAGCTTGACCCAATGGCCGCAGTCGCCGCAAAGCTCGGCCTTGATGATCGCGTCCTCGGCCTCGACCGAGCGATGGCTGATCTTGCCGTTCTTGCCGCAGCAAAGGCATTTGACACGCACCTCGTTCCACAGCGTCTGGCAACAGGCGCAAGAGGCGTAGCGCGCGCCCTCGGCCCCGATGTTTTCGGTGACCATCGAGGCGACGGGGCGTCCGCCGCAGGCCGGGCAGACACCGGTGCGGATGGGGACCAGCTTTTCGGGGTCCAGCGTGGCGGCCAGCAGCGCGGCATGGACCTGCACCGCCGCCGCGACGAACATGTGCGGGGCGACGCTGTCCTCGGGGATCTGATCGGCCAGCACATTGCCCAGCAGCCAGTCGCGGTCGGAGGCGTTCGCCGCCACCACAGCCTCCAACGCCGCGCGAGAGGGCGCGGGCATGTCGATGTCGGCCACCTGCTTCAGGAGCAGGTCCAGCGCGCGGCCCAGATCGGGCTTCAGCCGGGCGCGGTCGATGGGGGGCATGCGGCTGGCGCGCGCAGTCTCGATCCAGGCGGGTTCCAACGGGGAGGGGGGGCCCAGATCCTGCGCCACCCGCGCCTGAGCGTCGCAGATCGCGGCCAGAAAATGCAGATAGGGGGCCAGATTGGCGCTGTGCCCGGCCAGAAAGCGGAACCGTTCGGCGCGGGTCCGGAACAGCGCCACCGGATCGGGCAGGCGGACCAGCGGCACCTTGGCAATGCCGCCGATCATCGAGGGGTCGGGCTTCAGTTCGATCGTCATCTTTCCTCTCGGGCCGACCGGCCACAAGTCAGGCCGATGTTACTCTGCAGGGTCGGTGGGTTTGCGCTCGGCCAGCTCTCGCAGCCATTTGCGGTGGTGCTTGTAGGCCCAGCCGCCGGTGACGCTTCCCCGTGTCATCGCCCTGATCGTTCCTCGGGTCCAGATTGCCGCATAAACATGCAGGATGAACAGCAGGATTATCAGCACCGCCGCGATCGAGTGGATCAGCAGCGCCACCCTGCGCACCGGGATCGATACCAGATCGGGGAAATACTGTTCCCAGATCATGATGCCGCTGCCAATCAGCACGACGATCAGCCCGGCCATGCCCCAGAAGATCAGCTTCTGCCCGGCATTGTACTTGCCAAGCTCGGGCAGCTTTTCTTCCTCGCCCCGGATCAGCTCTCCGATGTTGCCGACCCAAGTCGCGTCCTCGGGGCGGGGCAGGTTCAGCCGCCAAAGCTGCACGAACAGCAGCAGGAAGCTGAAGAACAGCACCACGCCGATGATCGGATGCAGCCAGCGCGCGGTCTGGCCACCGCCGAACAGCCCCGTCAGGAAGTAAAGCGAGGGGCTGAAGAAGGCGAGGCCCGAGAGCAGCAGCAGGATCAGGCTGATCGCGGTCACCCAGTGATTGGCGCGGGTGAAGCCGCGATAGCGGCTGACGACGACCGGATCGATGGTCTCGATATGGTCGCCGCTTTCGGAAAACTGCGTTCGACGGGTCATCACACGTCCTCCCGCGGCTGGGGTTGGGCCTGTTCGGTCTCGACCAGTTCTTCGGCCAGCACCTCATCCTCGGCCGAGACGCGGTTGGCGCGACCCAGAAGGCCGTGCAGCAGCGTGCCCACCGCCGCCAGACCGATTGCCGCCAGACCTACGGTCTTGGTCGGGCCCTTCCAGCCCTGCACGACGCCCGAAATCTTCGGATCCTCGGGCAGGTTGGAATAGAGGTTCGGCTGATCGGCGTGCTGCAGCACATAGAAGACATGCGTGCCGCCCACACCCGCAGGGTCATAGATGCCGGCGTTTTCGTAACCGCGCGACTTCAGATCCTCGACCCGGGCATTGGCGTGGGTGATCATGTCCTCTTTGGTGCCGAAGACGATGGCTTGCGTGGGGCAGGCCTTGGCGCAGGCCGGACCCTGACCCACCGCCACACGATCCGAGCAAAGCGTGCATTTGTAGGACTTGTGATCGACCTTCGAGACGCGCGGAATGTCGAACGGACAGCCCGAGATGCAATAGCCGCAGCCGATGCAGTTTTCGTGGATGAAATCGACGATGCCGTTCGAATATTGCACGATGGCGCCGGGGGCCGGGCAGGCCTTCAGACAGCCCGGGTCCTCGCAATGCATGCAGCCGTCCTTGCGGATCAGCCATTCGAAATTGCCCGTTTCCGGGTTTTCGTATTCGGCAAAGCGCATCAGGGTGAACATCTCGGGCCCAAGGTCCGAGGGGTTCTCATAGACGCCGACGTTATGTTCGATGGGCGGCGTCGTGTCGTTCCATTCGGCGCAGGCCGATTGGCAGGCCTTGCAGCCGATGCATTTGCTGACGTCGATCAGTTTGGCGACCTTGGTCAGCTGCCGTTCGGGCGCGGGCAGATCCGGCATGGCCGAGGCGCGGACGACATCGCCTGCGCCAAGGTTTGCAGGCATCGGCTGGACCGGCGGGTTCGAGACCGCCGTCCGCGGGCTGTCGAGGTTCGGGTCTGTGGTCATGACACGGCCTCTCCTGTCGAGGGTTCGATATTGACGAGGAACGCCTTGAATTCCGGCGTTTCCACGTTCGCATCACCGACAAAGGGCGTCATGCTGTTCGGCCCCCAGCCCTTGCGCGCGGCCCCCATGAAGCCCCAGTGCAGGGGCACGCCGATGACATGGACCAGCTGGTCGCCGCATTGCATCGGCTTCAGCCGCTTGGTCACCAGCGCCTTGGCATAGACCGCGCCGCGCTTGGACCAGACCCGCACCCAGCCGCCCTTCTTGATCCCGCGCTCGGCGGCCAGCTGTTCGCTGATCTCGACGAAGAATTCGGGCTGAAGCGAGGCGTTGATCTTGTTGTGCTTGGTCCAGAAGTGGAAATGCTCGGTCAACCTGTAGGAGGTGGCGACGATCGGGAATTCCTCGGACGTGCCAAATTGCTCGAAATCGTCCTTGAACACCCGCGCCACGGGGTTGCCGCGCAGTTCGGCGTTGAAGACGTTGGCGATGGGGCTTTCGAACGGCTCCATATGGGTCGGGAAGGGCCCGTCCCGCATGAGACCGCGCGAGAACAGCCGCGACACGCCTTCACCGTTCATGATGAAGGGCATCACCTCCTCGGGCTTCGCGGTCGGAGAGATGTCGGGCACGTCATAGCCCGTCCATTTCTCGCCGTTCCATTCCAGCAGCTTGCGCGACGGGTCCCAGGGCTTGCCATGCAGGTCGGCAGAGGCCCGGTTATAGAGGATCCGCCGGTTCAGCGGCCAGGAGAACGCCCAGTTCGAGAAGGCCCCGGTCTCATCGGGGTCGTTGTTGTCCCGACGGGCCATGTTGTTGCCGTCTTCGTTCCAGCAGCCGCCATAGATCCAGCAGGCGGACATGGTCGAGCCGTCGCCCTGAACCTGACTGAAGTTCAGAAGCTGCTTGCCCTTGGCGACGATCAGCTTGGTCGGATCTTTCGGATCATAGACGTCCTCCAGCGCACGACCGTTCAACTCCATCGCCAGCTCTGCGGGCGTCGGCTCGTTTTCGTCGGCATAGTCCCAGCTCAGGTTCAGGATCGGGTCGGCATAGGCCCCGCCTTCGGTGCGATAAAGCTCTCGTACCTTCAGGAAGATCTGCGCCATGATCCAGGTGTCATGCATCGCCTCACCCGGAGGCGCGCCCGCTGCCCAGTGCCATTGCAGCCACCGGCCCGAGTTGACCAGCGCACCCTCATCCTCAGCAAAGCAGGACGACGGCAGCTCCAGCACCTCGGTCTGGATGGCGGCCGAGTCGACCGGGTTGTGGATCCCGTGATTTTGCCAGAAATGCGCGGTCTCGGTCTCCAGCGGGTCCATGACGACCAGCATCTTCAGCTTCGAAAGCGCCGCCGTGACCTTCGCCCGGTTGGGGAAGGACAGTAGCGGGTTGAAGCCCTGACAGAAGTAGAGGTTCACCTGCCCGTTGTTCATCATCTCGAACATGCGCAGGATGTCATAGTTCGCGACATCGAGCTTGGGCAGATAGTCATAGGCCCAGTCGTTGTCTGCCGTGGCGCTGTCGCCCCACATGGCTTTCATGAACGAGACCATGAACTTCGGATAGTTCTGCCAATAGCTGGTCTGGCCCGGCCGCAGGGGCTTGTTCCCGCGCGAGGACATGTAGGTCGTGAAATCGACCTCTTTCTCGCTGGGGATGGCCAGATAGCCGGGGATCAGGTTCGACATCAGCCCGATATCGGTCAGGCCCTGAATGTTGGAATGGCCGCGCAAGGCGTTCATCCCGCCACCCCGGACGCCTATATTGCCCAGGATCAGCTGCAGCATGGCCATGCCACGGATGTTCTGCGAGCCTTTCGAGTGCTGGGTCCAGCCAAGCGCATACATCGAGGTCATGGTCTTGGTCGGCGAGGAACATTCGCCGATCATCTCGGCGATGTGCAGGAACCGGTCCCTGGGCGTGCCGCAGACCTGCTCGACCAGCTCGGGCGTATAGCGCGAGACATGCTCTTTCAGCAGGTTCCAGACGCAGCGCGGGTGCTGCAGCGTCATGTCGACCTCGGCAAAGCCGTCCGGGCCGATGACGTAATCCCAGCTGGACTTGTCATAGTCCCGCTTTTCCTCGTCATAGCCGGTGAACAGGCCGTCGGACCAACCGAACTCATCCTTCACGATATAGGCGGCGTTGGTGTAGTTCTTGACATAGTCCCACTGGACTTTGTCGTTCTCGATCATCCAGCGGATCATCGCCATCAGGAAGACAATGTCCGAACCCGGACGGATCGGGGCGTAGTAATCCGAGACCGCCGCCGTGCGGGTAAAGCGCGGGTCGACCACGATCAGCTTGGCGCCACGATGCGCCTTCGCCTCGGTCACCCATTTGAAGCCGCAAGGATGGGCTTCAGCGGCGTTGCCGCCCATGACGATCACCAGATCGGTGTTCTTGATATCGGTCCAGGAGTTGGTCATCGCTCCACGGCCAAATGTCGGGCCCAAACTGGACACCGTGGGGCCGTGTCAGACGCGCGCCTGGTTATCGAATCCCAGAATTCCCATGCTGCGAACGACCTTGTAGGTCAGCCACGCGGTCTCGTTCGTCGTTGCGGAGGCAGCAAGGAAGCCCGTCGTCAGCCAGCGGTTGACGGTGGTCCCGGCCTCGTTCTGCGCGACGAAATTGGCGTCGCGGTCATCCTTGAGCGCGCGCGCGATCTTGGTCAGCGCGTCGTCCCAGGAGATGTCCTGCCATTCGGTTCCGCCAGCGGCGCGGTAGCGCGGCCGGGTCAGGCGCGTCTCGGCATTGACGAAATCCTTCAGCGCCGCGCCCTTCGGGCACAGCGTGCCGCGGTTCGTCGGGTGATCGGCGTCGCCCTCGATATGCAGGATCTGCGCCTTGTCGCCGGCTTTCGCATCGCCGCGCGAATACATGATCACGCCGCAGGCAACAGAGCAGTAGGGGCAGGTGTTTCGTGTCTCGGTCGTGGTGGCCAGCTTGAAGGGTCGGACATGCGCCTCTTCTGCTGCCTGTGCATCGCCGAAGCCCATGGCCCCCAGCGATGTTGCCGCGACACCCGCACCCGCAAGTCTAAGGAACCCGCGCCGTGAGAGGTCGATGTTCATCGTGGCCTCCTGTTGCCTGTCAAAGAGATAGGTACGACTCAAGCATGAGGCGGGCCCTTCCCCCCTGTCAAGCCGCAGCGCAGAAAAACCGATATGTTTCAGATTGCTAATCGGCTCGCGCCAGCAGTCGATCCCGGCAGCCGAAGCCGCCGGGAGAGGAGTCAGACCTCGACCGTGACCTGTCCGATCGGATGCGAACAGCACGCCAGAATATAGCCGTCCTCGATATCCTCGTCCGAGATGCCGCCGTTATGGACCATATGCACCTCGCCCGAGGTCTTCTTGATCCGGCAGGTGCCGCACAGGCCAAAGGTGCAACCCGAGGGGATATTCAGCCCGTTCGAGCGCGCCACCGACAGCACCGTGTCGGTCTGGGTGCATTTCGCCGTCACGCCCGAGCTTTCGAAGGTGATCTGCGCGCTGGTGCTTTCATCGGGGATGACATCGTCCAGAACCGGGGCATCGGCCTCGGTCCGTACGGGTGCACCGAAGCTTTCCTGATGATAGCGGTCCATGTCATAGCCAAGCGCCACCAGCATGTCGCGCACGGCCTGCATGAAGGGCTCGGGGCCGCAGCAATAGACCTCGCGCTCCAGATAGTCCGAGGCCATCAGGCCCAGCATGATCTGGTTCAGACGCCCGCGATAGCCGTGCCAGGCCTTGAAGGGATCAACCTCTTCGACCGTGAAATGCAGCTTGAGACCGGGGACGCGGTCCGCCATCCCCTCAAGATTGCGGCGGAAGATGATGTCGCTGGGCGTGCGGGCGGCATGGACAAAGGCGATGTCGGGCATTTCGCCCGAATCCCAGGCCCAGGTGGTCATCGACATGACCGGCGTGATGCCCGACCCGGCCGAGATGAACAGGTATTTCTTGTCGGGCGTGCATTGCGTCGTGAAAATCCCCGAAGGCCCATAGGCCTTCAGCGACATCCCCGGCCGCAGGTGATCAATCATCCAGCGCCCGCCCGCGCTGCCCGGCTGGGCCTTGACCGTCACCGAGATCGACAGCGGTCGCGAGGGGCTGGAGGAAATCGTATAGGTGCGCTGCACGTTTCCGCCCGGAACCGGCAGGTCCAGCGTGATGAACTGACCCGGTTGGAAGTTGAACCAGGCCCCCGAAGGTGCGCGGAAGGTGAAGGTGGCGGTGTCCTCGGTCTCGGGCACCACCATTGCACATTCCAAGGGCTCACTGTCTTTCCACGGCGCTTCGCCGAATGCCTTGGCCGGAGACCCCATTATTCAGCCGCCATTGCCGGACGTGGCGACAGACGGTCGGCCATCAGGTTGCAGTACCAGTCGACGAAATGGATCACGCCCTCTTCCTGGCTGGGCGAATAGGGGCCCGGCTCATAGGCGGGCGACAGGATGCCCTTCTGGTTTTCCTCGACCACGCGGCGGTCTTCGTCATTGGTGTTCAGCCAGACCTCGGTCAGCGCCTTCAGGTCGTAATCCTGACCTTCAACCGCGTCCTTGTGGACCAGCCATTTCGACGTCACCTCAGTTTCCGTGGGCGAGATCGGCAGCAGGCGGAAGACGATGGCGTGATCGGGCAGGAAGTGGTTCCAGGTCGAGGGGAAGTGATACAGCATCAGGCTGCCCGCGTCGTTCCACGGGATCGTGCCCATGCGCCGATTGACGGCGACCTTGGTCGACATGGTGAAGCTTTCGGCGTTGTTGAGCAGCGGCACGCGGGCAAAACGCCACTGCATGCCGGGCTCATTCACGAAGCGCGCGGGCAGGTTCGCGGCATCGCAACGGTTCCAATGCGCCAGAATCTCGGGCGAGGCGGCATTCGGCCCTTCCATCACCGTCATCAGCGGGTTGTCCGAATAGCTGCGGCACAGCGACGGGTGTGAGCCACCACAGTGATAGCATTCGCGGTTGTTTTCGATCACCAGCTTCCAGTTGCCGTTCTCGACGATGGTCGAACTGAAGGCGACCTTCGAGTTCGAGAGGTCCGAAGCCCCGACGTAATCGTCAAGGAACCCGCCAAAGCTGTCGAATTCCGGCGGCGTGTCGGCCAGACAGACATAGACCAGACCGCCATTGGTGCGCACATGCACGGGCTTCAGGCTGTATTTCGACGGGTCGAAATCCGGTCCCATGTCGCGGGCGAACAGCAATTTGCCGTCAAGATCATAGGTCCACTGGTGATAGGGGCAGACCAGTTTTGGCGACGAGCCGTTCTGCTTGGGGCACAGCCGCTGGCCGCGGTGGCGGCAGACGTTGTGGAAGGCTCGGATCTGGCCGTCGCCGCCCCGCACGATCACGATCGGGTATTCGCCGATCTGCAGCGTCGCGTGATTGCCCGTCTTCGGGATGTCGCAGGTGGGAATGGCAAAGACCCATTCCTTGTACCAGATGTTCTCAAGATCGGCCTGAAACACCCCCGGATCGCAGTAAAGATCCTGGCTGAGCGAGAAATTCTTGGCGCGGTTAGAGATTTGGGTGAAGATCTCGGCTGAGTTCAACATGGCGCGACTCCATTGACGCGATGGCTTGGCTTTCCTCAAGCATTGCACCTGATCGGCCTGTCGCGATCCGCCAAATGCGACATACCCATGCCGGAATTCGACCTGCCCGCCGCTTCCACCCGAAATCCTTGCCGGTTCAGTCAGGGGCTGCGGGTAACCCTGTGGAAAACTTGTCAGGGAATCATGGGAGGAATCACCTTGAAAACCGACCCCGCTTGGGGCGCGTGGATAAGCGGGCTGAACATAAGACGAACATGAACAGCTCATCCACATGTCCAAAACTCGTGCGGTTTCATGCACAGCCTGTGGGCCGAAAATCTTATCCACATGACTGTGCACAGCCAGATTTACCGGCAGTAATTTGTTTTTCATCGGAAAAAGAAATGTGCCCACGGGATCTGCGGCGGTTTGTCCCATGTGGCACCTCTGTGGAGAAATACCGCTGAGCCCGCTCTTTCCCCTTACCCACAGGCCCTATAACAACATCATCCTTTATCTTTCTTTCTTTTATTAAGAAGGAAGATCAGCGGAGGTGCCCATGAGCGATATCCTGATCCAAGCCTATCCTTGGGTGAAATCACTGCATGTTATGGCGGTCATCGCCTGGATGGCGGGGCTGTTCTATCTGCCGAGACTCTACGTCTATCACGTCGAACGCCAGCGACAGGGGCAAGAGCCGCAGCAGTCCTTCGAGATCATGGAAGACAAGCTTCTGCGGATGATCATGAACCCCGCCATGATCACCGCCTGGGTCGCGGGCCTTCTGCTGGTGATGACGCCCGGTATCGTCAGTTGGGACATGGTCTGGCCATGGACCAAGGCCGCAGGGGTGCTGGCCATGACCTGGTTCCACATGTGGCTGGCAGGGCAGCGAAAGCTGCTCTTGCAGGGCAAGGGGGCCACCGGCCGACGCTACCGCATGATGAATGAGCTGCCGACGCTGCTGATGGCGCTGATCGTGCTCTCGGTGATCGTGAAGTTCTAAGAATTGACATCCAGGGGGTTTGACCCTATCTGAGGCGCACCCGCCGTCCGGCGGAGTCTTTCCAGTTACAGTTTTCCGCATTTCCCGCTTTTGCCGGGACGTGCCCCGTATGGACCCGACCATGAGTGAAGAACGTTTGAACCTGGCCGACCTGAAGGCGAAGACGCCTTCGGACCTTCTGTCGATGGCAGAGGAGTGGGAAGTCGAGAATGCCTCGACCATGCGCAAGGGCGAGATGATGTTCTCGCTTCTGAAAGAGCATGCCGAGGAAGGGTTCGAAATTGGCGGCGATGGTGTGCTTGAGGTCGTTCAGGACGGCTTCGGCTTCCTGCGCTCGACCGAAGCTAACTATCTGCCCGGCCCCGATGACATCTATGTCAGCCCCGATATGATCCGCCAGCACTCGCTGCGGACCGGCGACACCGTCGAAGGCGTGATCCGCGCCCCGGGCGAGAATGAGCGCTATTTCGCGCTGACCAAGGTCGAGAAGATCAACTTCGAGAGCCCCGAGAAGGCCCGGCACAAGGTTGCTTTCGACAACCTGACGCCGCTTTACCCGGAAGAGCGCCTGAAGATGGAGATCGAGGATCCGACCATCAAGGACCGCTCAGCCCGCATCATCGACCTGGTCGCGCCGATCGGGAAGGGGCAGCGTTCGCTGATCGTGGCACCGCCGCGGACTGGTAAAACGGTCCTGCTGCAGAACATCGCCCATTCGATCGAGCGCAACCACCCGGAATGCTATCTGATCGTCCTGCTGATCGACGAACGCCCGGAAGAGGTTACCGACATGCAGCGCTCGGTGAAGGGTGAGGTTGTCTCCTCGACCTTCGACGAACCGGCCAGCCGCCACGTTGCTGTGTCAGAAATGGTGATCGAAAAGGCAAAACGTCTGGTCGAACACAAACGAGATGTAGTTATCCTTTTGGACTCGATCACCAGACTTGGTAGGGCCTTCAACACTGTGGTGCCAAGCTCGGGTAAGGTGCTAACGGGTGGTGTCGATGCGAACGCCCTGCAGCGTCCGAAGCGCTTCTTCGGCGCAGCGCGCAACATTGAAGGCGGCGGATCGCTGACCATCATCGCGACGGCGCTGATCGACACCGGTTCGCGCATGGACGAGGTGATCTTCGAAGAGTTCAAGGGCACCGGCAACAGCGAGATTGTTCTGGATCGCAAGGTCGCCGACAAGCGCGTCTTCCCGGCCATGGACATCCTCAAGTCGGGCACGCGGAAGGAAGAGCTGCTGGTCGATGCGAAGGATCTGCAGAAGACCTATCTGCTGCGCCGCATTCTGAACCCGATGGGGACGACGGACGCGATCGAGTTCCTGATCTCGAAGCTGAAACAGACGAAAACCAACGGCGAATTCTTCGATTCCATGAATGCCTGATGGCGACCGGAGGATGAATTGGACACGATCTTTGCCGAGGCGACGCCTCCCGGTCGTGGGGGCGTATCCGTTGTCCGCGTAAGCGGGCCGGAGGCTCGTGCCATTCTGGAATCTCTGGCCGGTGTCGTTTCCGCCCCTCGCGTGGCGCATGTTCGTGCGCTGCGCGACGGGGACGACCTGATTGACCGCGCTTTGGTGATCCGCTTTGACGAAAATCACAGCTTCACCGGCGAAGATGTCGCTGAATTTCACCTTCACGGTGCCCCTGTCATTGCCAATCGGCTGTCCCAGGCGCTTCTGACGCGTGGTGCCCGGCGCGCCGAAGCCGGAGAGTTCACGCGTCGGGCGTTCCTGAACGGCCGCATCAATCTGGCCGAGGCCGAAGGTTTCGCCGACCTGCTGTCAGCCGAGACCGAAGCACAGCGCAAACTGGCCATCCGCAACGCTGAAGGGGAGCTGGGCCAGGTTGTTGATGCCTTGCGTGCCCGGTTGATCCGCGCAGGGGCATTGATCGAAGCCAGCATCGATTTCGCAGATGAAGAGGTTCCGGAAGAGGTTCCGCAAGAAGTCTTTGAGATTGCGCAGGAGATCTCGGCTGAAATTTCCCAGCTTCTGGCCAGTTTTCCGGCTACGGAACGCCTGCGTGAAGGCTATGAAGTGGCGATTATCGGTAAGCCCAATGCCGGAAAATCGACGCTTCTGAACCAAATCGCCAAGCGGGAGGTCGCTTTGGTCTCCGATATTGCAGGCACCACTCGGGACGTGCTGGAGCTGCGCACTGATCTGCGCGGGCTGCCGGTGACGTTCCTTGATACGGCAGGCCTGCGGGAAAGCAATGACAAGGTCGAGATGATGGGGGTCGAGCGCGCCCGCCAGCGAGCTGAGAACGCCGATCTGCGGATCCATCTGACCGAATCCGGAGTCAGTGAGGAAGTTAAGCGCCCAGGTGATCTGATCGTGCGGTCCAAGGCCGATCTGGGGCAAGGGACCGGCCTTTCGATCTCGGCAAAAACCGGAGAAGGTGTCGCGGATCTGCTCGATATGGTCTATGATGTCCTGCGTCAGCGCGCTGCTGATTCCGGATTGGTTGCGCATAAACGTCAGGCTGAAGCGCTGGAACGCGCCAGACAGGCGCTGCAGCTTGAAGAGGGAATGGCTCCTGAGTTCCTGGCCGAGCGGATCAGGCAGGCAAATCAGGCGCTGGAAGTGATGATCGGTCGGATCGAAGCCGAGAACTATCTGGACGAGATTTTTCTGTCGTTCTGCATCGGAAAGTAGGGTTTCACGTGAAACAATTTGATGTCGTCGTGATCGGGGGAGGCCATGCTGGCGTCGAGGCCGCAATGGCCTCCGCACGGATGGGCGCCAACACCGCTCTGGTGACGCTGAGCGTTGATGATCTTGGAACGATGTCCTGTAATCCGGCAATCGGGGGGCTGGGTAAGGGTCATCTGGTGCGAGAGATCGACGCGCTGGACGGAGTCATGGGTCGATTGGCGGACGCTGCGGGCATCCAATTCCGCCTTCTCAATCGGCGCAAGGGACCTGCAGTACAAGGTCCGCGGGCACAGTCAGATCGCGCGCTCTATCGGGCTGCGGCAGGTAAGGCGGTGAACGAACAGCAGAATCTGACGGTTGTGCTGGGCGAAGCCGCTGAACTGATGTTTGACGGAAGTCAGGTACGTGGCGTCGTTCTGGCCGATGGTCAGCAGCTGATCTCCCGTCAGGTCGTTCTGACCACCGGCACGTTCCTGAATGGCGTGATTCATATCGGAGACGTGTCCCGCCAAGCAGGCCGTTGGGGCAATCCCGCGTCCGAGCGTCTTGCAGTTTCGCTGCGTCAACTCGACCTTCCATTGGGCCGGCTGAAGACGGGAACGCCCCCGCGTCTGAGCCGAGATTCGATTGATTGGGATATGCTGGAGCAGCAGCCGGGGGACGAGCACCCCGTGTTGTTTTCCTATTTGAATCAAACACCTGCTGTTGAACAAATCAGCTGCGGGATCACGTATACGAATGGGCAGACGCACGACATCATCCGCGAAAATCTTTCGCGATCAGCGATGTATGGCGGCCATATCAGCGGGGTCGGACCGAGGTATTGCCCGTCCATTGAGGATAAAGTTGTTCGCTTCGCCGACAAAGACTCGCACCAGATTTTCCTTGAGCCGGAAGGCCTGAGCAGCAACGTCGTCTATCCGAACGGGATCTCGACGTCGCTGCCTGAGGAGATTCAGCAGGCTTATGTGCGCTCGATCAAAGGGCTCGAGTCGGCTGAGATTCTTCAGCCCGGATACGCGGTGGAGTACGATTATGTAGACCCGAGCGCGCTTAGCCCATCATTGGAGGTTAAGTCGACCGAGGGGCTTTTCTTCGCGGGACAGATCAACGGCACGACCGGTTATGAAGAAGCGGCGGCGCAAGGGCTGGTAGCAGGGCTGAATGCCGCGCTGAAGGCGCAGGGCAGGGCACCGCTCCATTTCAGCCGGTCGCAAAGCTATATCGGCGTGATGATCGATGATCTCGTGACGCGCGGTGTCAGCGAGCCCTATCGCATGTTCACCTCGCGCGCAGAATTCCGTTTGTCTCTTCGGGCGGACAACGCCGACCAGCGGCTGACTCAGCTTGGCATTGATATCGGCTGCGTGGGGGAGGAGCGAGAGAAGTTCTATTCGGAGAAGATGCGGCGATATTTGGCGGCCCGTGCTCTCGCTGAGAAAACGGCGTTCACGCCGAATGAACTTGCCAAGCTCAATGTGATTGTCCGCCAAGACGGTTCACGCCGGTCGCTGTTTTCACTGTTGGGACAGCAGGATATCCCTCGTGCGCAAGTTCTCGCGCTGGACATGGAATTTGCCTCTTCCGATCCGGCCGCCATCGAGCAAGTGGCGATTGATGCGCTCTATTATCAGTACACCGACCGGCAGGCGAGGGACGCCGAGCAACTTCGGAAAGAAGAATTGCTGCTGATCCCGGTTGATTTTGATTTCCAGGCGCTTGCTGGGCTCTCTGGTGAGCTCAAATCAAAGCTTTCGGCGTTCAAGCCAGCCAATGTGGCGGCGGCCGCGCAAATCGAAGGGATGACTCCAGCTGCGCTGACATTGCTGATTGCGGTTCTGCGTTCGAACCAGCGGCGCTCGGCATGAGCCTTGTTTCACGTGAAACAGACGCGTTGGCGCAATATGCGGCGCTGGTTCGGAAATGGAATCCGGCGATCAACCTGGTTGCACCCTCGACGCTGACGGATTTTGAGCATCGTCATGTCGAAGATTGCCTTCAGGTCGTCGAACTATCCGCTGAACGCACCGGATCATGGCTGGATATTGGTTCAGGTGGAGGGCTTCCGGGGCTGATCATCGCGATTGAACGGCCCGATCTGGATGTCACATTGATCGAAAGTGATCGACGGAAGGCCAGCTTTTTGCGCAATGCAGTGCGCGAACTTGGCCTGCAAAACACCCGGATTCTTGCCGATAGAATCGAGGATGTCGCTCGGCTTGATGTCGCCAATGTCAGCGCGCGTGCGCTTGCCCCCTTGGGGTTGCTTATGGCATATGTGAGCCAGCATCTGGAACCATCGGGTCGGGCGTGGCTTATGAAGGGGCGAAGCTGGCAGGCCGAGGTGGAAGAGGCGAAGAAGGTCTGGGCATTCGATCTTACATCGCACCCCAGCAGAACCGATCCTGACGCGGCAATCTTGGAAATATCGGGAATCCATCATGTCTGACACCCGCATCGTTGCCATCGCCAACCAGAAGGGTGGGGTGGGGAAAACCACCACCGCAATCAACCTGGGCGCCGCGATTGCAGAGGCTGGCCACAAGGTTGCCATCGTTGATCTGGACCCGCAGGGCAACGCTTCGACCGGGTTGGGCATTCCGCCCGAGTTGCGCAAGCTGACCGCATATGACCTGCTCTCAGGTGAATATGATCTGACTGAGGCGCTGCAAGAGACGCCGGTGAAGAATCTGTCCATTGTGCCGTCGACACCAGATCTGGCGTCCGCTGACCTTGAACTATCTAGCCGTGCTAATCGTACGCAGTTGTTGCGGAAGAAGCTCCATTCGAAACCCGATTTGGACTTCATTCTGATCGACTGCCCGCCTGCGCTTGGGCTGCTGACGCTGAATGCGATGGTGGCGGCGAACAGCATTCTCGTGCCCTTGCAGGCCGAGTTTTATGCGCTTGAGGGACTTTCCCAGCTGCTGATGACGGTCCGCGAAGTGCGGCAGGCTGCAAACCCGGATCTGCGGATCGAGGGCGTGTTGCTGACCATGTCGGACAGCCGCAACAACCTGTCGCAGCAGGTCGAGGCTGACGCTCGCAATACACTCGCCGGGCTGGTCTATCGCACGGTCATTCCGCGCAACGTCCGCCTGTCCGAGGCACCGTCGCACGCAATGCCCGTGCTGCAATACGACCCGCATTCCAAAGGCAGCGCCGCCTATCGCGAATTGGCGCAAGAGTTTCTGGCGCGGCAACTCGCCACTGCTTGAGAAGGACAGAACATGGCAGAGAACAAAGCTGAGAAACGTGGTCTGGGACGCGGGCTGTCCGCTCTGATGGCGGATGTAGACCTGGTTCCGTCCGATCGTCCGGCCCCCCGCCAGGTTCTGCCGGTCGAGCAGATTACCCCGAACCCAGACCAGCCGCGCCGCAGTTTTGCGCCCGAAGCGTTGCAAGAGCTGGCGGATTCGCTGCGCGGGAAGGGCATGCTTCAGCCGCTGATCGTGCGCCCGCATCCGACCGACCGCGGTCTCTATCAGATCGTCGCCGGAGAGCGACGTTGGCGCGCAGCCCAGATCGCGCAGCTGCACGAGGTTCCGGTCATCGTCCGCGACCTCAGCGACACTGAAGTTCTTGAGGTCGCGATTGTCGAAAACATCCAGCGCTCGGATCTTAATGCGATTGAGGAGGCGTCGTCCTATCGCCAACTCATGGACCGCTTTGGCCACACGCAGGAACGCCTGGCCGACGCTCTGAACAAAAGCCGCAGCCATATCGCGAACCTTCTGCGCCTGCTGAACCTGCCCGAACAGGTGCAGGCCTGGCTGAAAGAGGGCAAGCTGACGGCGGGGCACGCGCGTGCTCTGGTGACCGCGCCGAACGCCGTTGAGTTGGCGCGCAAGGTGATCGAAAAGAATCTGTCGGTGCGTGAGACCGAGGAGCTGGTGCGCCGTCAGAACGCGGGCGAAACCAAGCCGAAAGCCGAGAAAAGCCGCGATAAGGATGCCGATACCCGCGCTCTTGAGGGCGATCTGGCAGCCCATTTGCGCATGCCGGTGGCCATCAACCATGCGGGCAAGGACGGCGGCAAAATGGTGATTACTTACCGCGATCTGGACCAACTGGATCGCCTGTGTCAAATCCTCGCGGCGCAATAGTGATCCATATCTGGTAGGCGATGCCCCTTGAACCGCCACTAGATGTAGACCAACACAGAGGTTTGTAAGTCAGACATGAAAAAGCCCCGGGCCAGATGGCACCGGGGCTTTTCAATGGGGCAGATGCAGCGATCAGTTCGCGGGCATCGAGCTGACGCCGACCTTGGCCGGGCGCAGCAGGCGGTCATGCAGCATGAAGCCATTGTCCATCACCTGAATGATGTGGCCGGCGACGGTGCCGGGGACGGGGGCTTCGAACATCGCTTCGTGAATCTTTGGGTCGAATTTCTCACCCACGGCGGGGGAGATGACCGTGATGCCGTGCTTGGAAAAGATGTTGTTCAACTCGCGCAGGGTCAGTTCGACCCCTTCGATCAGGGCGGCGGCGCTGGCGCGCTGCTCATCGCCTGCGGCGTCAAGCGCGCGGGTCAGGGCGTCATGCACCGGCAGCAGGTCACGGGCCAGACGGCTGCCGCCATATTGCTCGGCCTCGCGGCGGTCGCGGTCGGCGCGTTTGCGCGAGTTCTCGGCATCGGCCAACGCGCGCATGAAGCGGTCGCGATACTCGTCCCGCTCGGCGACGATCGCGTCCACATCCGGGCCCAGATCCTGATCGGCCAGGGGGTCGGCGAGGTCGTTCTCATCAAGCGGCATTTCGCCGTTCGGGTTTTCCTTCGTCATCTTTTCATCATCCTTTCCGGCCGGACAGAACCCGCCCGACAAGCTGTGCCGTATAGTCGACGATCGGGACGATGCGGCCATAATTCAGCCGCGTCGGTCCGATCACGCCCACAGCGCCTACAATCTTTCGGTCCGCATTCATATAGGGTGAAACCACGACAGAAGAACCCGAAAGTGAAAAAAGCGTGTTTTCTGAACCGATAAAAATCCGCACACCTTCACCATGCTCGGCCAGCTCCAGAAACTCGGCAATGTCGCGCTTGCGCTCAAGGTCATCGAAGAGTGTGCGGATGCGGTCAAGGTCGGCTTCTTCATTGGCCAGCAGGTTCGCGCGCCCACGCACGATCAGCCGGGGATCAAACTCACCGCCGTCCCACAGCGCGAGCCCGGATGAGACCAGCTCGGCCGCAACCTGATCCAGCTGCTGGCGCGCGTTCGAGATGTCGCGGGCGATGCCCGCGCGCAGGTCGCTCAGCGTCCGCCCCTCGGCGATGGCGTTCAGGAAGTTCGCGGCCTCGCGCATGGCGCTGGCGGTGTGGCCGATAGGGGGCGTGAAGACGCGGTTCTCGACGCGGCCATCGGCAAAGACCAGCACGACCAGTGCGCGGTCGGGGCCAAGGCTGACGAATTCGATATGGCGCAGCGGCGCCTCTTGCTTGGGCATCAGCACCAGCGAGGCGCTGCGCGTCAGCGAGGATAGCGCCGTACTGACCCGGTCCAGCATGGTCCCGGTGTCGCCGCTTTCCTCGCCCAGCGTTTCGTCGATCAGCTCTCGGTCAGCGTTCGACAGCGGCCCGGCCTCCATCAGCCCGTCGACGAACAGCCGCAGGCCCAGCTGCGTCGGCACCCGCCCGGCCGAGACATGCGGGCTGCCCAGCAGGCCCAGCATCTCAAGGTCCTTCATCACGTTGCGGATCGTGGCCGGGCTGACCTTTTGCGTCATGTCCCGCGTCAGGTTCAGCGAGCCGACCGGCTCTCCCGTCGCCAGATAGGATTCCACCACCCGGCGAAACACCTCGCGCGAGCGGTCGTTGAGTTCGGAAAGAAGCGGTTGGTCTGTCATGGCGATGATACGGGCGTTCACGGGTTGCGGTCAGGGGGTCGCGACCTGTATTTGACAGCAAAACCCCGGAAAGGAATTCATTATGCGGCCCTCTGGCAGAAATTTAAGTGATATGCGCCCGATTTCAATTGAAACCGGGGTAATGCGCCACGCCGAGGGCTCGTGCCTGATCCGCTGCGGCGAAACCCATGTGCTGTGCACTGCCACCATCGAGGACAAGGCACCGCCCTTCCTGAAGGGCTCGGGGCAGGGCTGGGTGACGGCGGAATACGGCATGCTGCCGCGCGCCACCAACAGCCGCAACCGGCGCGAGGCCGCTGCGGGCAAGCAGACCGGTCGCACGCAAGAAATCCAGCGCCTCATCGGCCGCTCGCTGCGTGCGGGTGTGGATCGGCGGGCTTTGGGTGAGCGGCAGATTGTTGTCGACTGCGACGTCATTCAGGCCGATGGCGGCACGCGCTGCGCCTCGATCACCGGGGGCTGGGTCGCGCTGCGTCTGGCGGTCAACAAGCTGATCCAGGCCGGTCTGGTCAGCAGCGATCCGATCATCGACCATGTCGCTGCCGTTTCCTGTGGCGTCTATGCAGGCCAGCCGCTTCTGGATCTCGACTATGCCGAGGACAGCGAGGCGGGCACCGACGGCAATTTCGTGATGACCGGCGGCGGTCGCCTGATCGAGGTGCAGATGTCGGCCGAGGGCTCGACCTTCTCGCGCGAGGAAATGACGCAGCTGATGGATCTGGCCGACAGCGGGATCGCTGCGCTGGTGGCGGCGCAGAAGGCCGCTCTGGCATGAGGAAACTCAGCGAGAAGAAGCTGCTGATCGCGACGCATAACAAGGGCAAGCTCGAGGAGATGCGCGCCCTGTTTGCCCCGCACGGCATCGAGGTCACCAGCGCGGGTGAGCTTGGCCTGGCCGAGCCGCCCGAGACCGAGGACAGCTTCATCGGCAACGCCCGCATCAAGGCGCGGGCGGCGGTCGAGGCGACCGGCCTGCCGGTGCTGGCCGATGACAGCGGCATCACCGTTGACGGGCTGGATGGCGCGCCGGGCGTCTATACCGCCGACTGGGCCGAGACGCCCAATGGCCGCGACTTCCTGCAGGCCATGACCCGCACCTGGGACGAGCTGGAGGCCAAGGGCGTCCCGCACCCCCGCACCGCCCAATTCCGCGCCACGCTGGTCATGCTGTGGCCGGACGGGCATGAAGAGATCTTCGAGGGCGTCGCCCCCGGCCATCTGGTCTGGCCGCCGCGCGGCGTTCAGGGCCACGGCTATGACCCGATCTTCGTCCCCGATGGCCATGACCGCACCTATGCCGAAATGACGCCGGAGCAGAAGAACGACATCAGCCATCGCGCCGATGCGTTCCGCAAGTTGCAGGTGCTGTTTGCGTAGGATCTCGACCGGATCGCCCTTCGAGACCGCGCTTGGCTACAGCCGGGCGGTGGTCAAGGGACCGTGGTGTTTCGTCTCGGGCACGACGGGCTATGACTACACCACCATGTCCATGCCCGAATCCGCGGCTGAACAGGCCCGGAACTGCTTCACGACCATCTTTGCCACGCTGGCCGAGGCGGGCTTTGCGCCCGCCGATATCGTGCGCGTCCAGTACACGATCACCGACCCCGCCTTGGTCGATGAGATCGCGCCCGTGCTGGGTGACGCAATGAAAGATGCGCTTCCTGCGGCCACGATGGTTGTCGCGGGGCTGATCAGACCCGAAATGAAGGTCGAGATCGAAGTCACTGCGTTGAAGGAATGACCACCACACAGCCAGCCATGACCGCCAGCCCGACCGCGCCAGACCCTCAGCAGGACTGGCGCGGCGGTGGCTTTGGGCTTTACGTCCACTGGCCGTTCTGCGCGGCGAAATGCCCGTATTGCGATTTCAACAGCCATGTCTCGGCCACGATTGACCAGAACCGCTGGCTGCGCGCCTATCGCACCGAGATCGCGCGGCTGGGGGCCGAGACCGGGGGCAGGGTGCTCAACAGCATCTTCTTCGGCGGCGGCACGCCCAGCCTGATGGCCCCGGAAACCGTGGCCGCCGTGATCGAGGCGGCGCGCGAGGCCTGGCCCTTCGCCAATGATGTCGAGATCACGCTGGAGGCGAACCCCACCAGCGTCGAGGCGGGCCGTTTCCGCGCCTATGGTCAGGCGGGCGTCAACCGCCTGTCGATGGGCGTGCAGGCCCTGAACGACGCGGACCTGAAGCGGCTGGGCCGGATGCATTCCGCCGCCGAGGCGCGCGCCGCCTTCGACATTGCCCGCGCGAGCTTTGACCGCGTCAGCTTCGATCTGATCTATGCCAGACAGGATCAGGACCGCCAGCACTGGCGGCGCGAGTTGCGCGAGGCGCTTGCCATGGCCGTCGACCACCTCTCGGCCTATCAGCTGACCATCGAGCCGGGGACCGCCTTCGGCGCGCGCCACGCGGCGGGCGGGCTGAAGGGCCTGCCGGATGATGACCTGTCGGCGGATATGTATCTTGATACGCAAGAGATCTGCGAGGCGGCGGGGATGCCGACCTATGAAATCTCGAACCACGCGCGCCCCGGTTCGGAAAGCCGTCACAACCTGGTCTATTGGCGGCAGGGTGATTGGGCGGCGGTGGGGCCGGGCTCGCATGGCCGCCTGACGCTGCCTCAGGGGCGTCTGGCGACCGAGGCCCATCGCGCCCCCGGTGCGTGGCTGGAGGCGGTCGAGCAGCGCGGCAATGGCGACAGCCTGCGCGCCCCCCTGGCGCTGCCGGACCGGGCGCTGGAATATCTGCTGATGTCGATGCGGCTGGTCGAGGGGATGGAGATCCCCCGCTATGAGGCGCTGTCGGGCACCCGGCTGCCCCAGACCGCGCTGGATGACCTTCAGCGCCTCGGACTGGTCCGCCTGCAGGGCGACCGTCTGACGGCCACCTCGGAGGGGCGGCCCGTGCTGAACGCCATCCTGCGCGAGCTGGCGGCCTGAGATGCGGTATCTGTGCCTGACGCTTGGCTGGGTCTCGCTTGCGCTGGGCTTCATCGGTGCCGTGCTTCCGGTCATGCCGACCGTGCCCTTTCTGATCGTTGCGGTCTGGGCCTTCTCACGTTCGTCCCACCGGCTGCGCGACCGCATCCTGCATCACCCGCAATTCGGCCCGCCGATCCGCGCCTGGCAAGAGCGCGGCGTCATCACCCGCATGACCAAGGTCTGGGCCACGCTGGCCATGGCCTGTGGCGTGGGCTGGGGGCTCTGGCTGGGACTCGACCTGCGGCTGGTGGCCGCACAGGCGACGATCTGCACGCTGATCGCCGCCTATCTGATCACCCGGCCCGAGACCTGATCGCGCCTTCCCGCTGAATTCGCGACCAAAGGTTCGCGCCGCCGTCGCGTCCCATGGAACAACTTTCCCCTTGAGGGATTGGCTTCGGAATGGCTTACCTATTTGCAGGGTGGCCCTTGGCGCGCCTTGCTCTTTGCGCGGCGGATGCGCAAGTCAGGTGTCTGAAATATAGGAGATCTTCGATGAAGAAGCCGCTTTTCGCCGCACTGGCCCTGGCCTTGGCCGCAACCTCACCCGCCTTCGCCGACACCATCCGGGTTGGCATGTCGGGGGGCTATTTCCCCTTCACCTTCGTGCGCGCTGACAAGCTGCAGGGCTTCGAGGTCGATTTCCTGAACGCCATCGGGGAGGAGACCGGGCATGACATCGAATTCGTCACCATGTCGTTCTCGGGGCTGATCGGCGCACTGGAGGCCGGGCGCATCGACACTGTCGCCAACCAGATCACCGTCACGCCCGAGCGTGAGGCGAAATTCGCCTTCAGCCAGCCCTATGTCTATGACGGCGCGCAGGTCGTCGTGCAGAAGGGCAACCCCAAGGGCATCCACAGCACCGACGACCTGTCGGGCAAGACCGTGGCCGTGAACCTCGGCTCGAACTTCGAGGAACTGCTGCGCGGCCTGCCGAATGCGGCAGATATCAACATCAAGACCTATGAGACGAATTTCGAACAGGACGTCGCCCTTGGCCGCGTCGACGCGTTTGTCATGGACCGCGTCTCGACCGGGCAGGTGATCGCGAAAAGCCCGCTGCAGCTTGAGCAGGCTGGCCAGCCCTTCGATGAGATCCGCAACGCGCTGCCCTTCCGCAAGGACGAGGCGGGCGAGAAGCTGCGGACCGAGGTCGACGCCGCCATCACCAAGCTGAAGGAAAACGGCAAGCTGGCCGAAATCTCGCAGAAGTGGCTGGAGTCGGACGTGACCAAGCCGCTTGATCAGTAAGCCATGCAAGGGATCGACTGGGCCTATATGGCCGAACTGGCACCGATCATTCTGCGCTATGTTCCGCTGACGCTGACCATGGCCTCGATTGCCATGGTCTGTGCGCTGGTCCTGTCGGTCCTTCTGGCGATCATCCGGATCCAGCGCGTTCCGGTGGTCGACTGGGCGGTGGGGCTGTTCATCAGCTTCTTCCGCGGCACCCCGCTGCTGGTCCAGTTGTTCCTGTTCTACTACGGCCTGCCGCGCATCTTTGCTTCGCTGACCCAGATCGACGGCATCACCGCGGCGATCATCGGCCTGACTCTGCATTTCTCGGCCTATATGGCGGAATCGATTCGCGGCGCGATTCTGGGCGTCGACCGCAGCCAGTGGGAGGCCGCCGAGTCGCTGGGGATGACCCGCGCGCGCATGCTGCGCCGGATCATCCTACCACAGGCGGCGCGCATCGCCGCCCCAACGCTGCTGAACTATTTCATCGACATGATCAAATCGACCTCGCTGGCCTTCACGCTGGGCGTGACCGAGATGATGGGCGCGGCCCAGAAAGAGGCGGCGGGCAGTTTCCTGTATCTCGAGGCGTTTCTGGTCGTCGCGCTGATGTATTGGATCATCGTCGAGGCGCTGTCCTTCGTGCAGCGCATCCTTGAACGCCGCATGCAAAGGGCCTTTCAGCGATGAATGCGGATTGCGAAATCTCGGTCACGGGCCTCAGGAAAAGCTTCGGCCCGCTGACGGTGCTGAACGGCATCGACCTGCGCCTGAAAGCGGGAGAGCGGGTGGCGATCATCGGCCCCTCGGGGACGGGAAAGTCGACGCTTCTGCGCTGCATGAACTATCTCGACCGGCCTGAGGCAGGCGTCATCCGCATTGGCGATCTGACGGTCGATGCGGCGACGGTGACGCGCCAGCAGATTCTGGCCCTGCGGCGGCGCACCAGCTTTGTCTTTCAGCATTACGCGCTTTTCGCCAACAAGACCGCCCGGGAAAACATCACCGAGGGTCTGATCGGCGTGCGTGGCATACCTTTGGCTGAGGCGAACCGCCGGGCCGACCGGATTCTGGCCGATATCGGCCTTTCGGACAAAGCTGGCAGCTATCCCGCCGCGCTGTCCGGCGGGCAGCAGCAGCGCGTCGGCATCGGCCGGGCGATGGCAATGGAATCGGACCTGATGCTCTTTGACGAGCCGACCTCGGCGCTGGACCCGGAATGGGTGGGCGAGGTGCTGGACCTGATCCGGCGCGTCGCAGACGGGCGTCAGACCATGCTGATCGTCACGCATGAGATGCAGTTCGCGCGTGAAATCGCCGACCGGATCGTCTTCATGGAGGGCGGCCGCATCGTCGAACAGGGCCCTCCGGCGCAGATTTTCGACAATCCCCGGGACGAGCGGACCCGCGCTTTCCTGCGCCGCGTCGGCTGATCCGCCAGTTACAACCTTTGGCTAGCTTGTACCTGACCCGCCAGAGGGCAAACCTGCCGTGATTACAAGGTCTATCGGAGGAAGGACCATGGCAGATACTTCTGGGGTGAAAATCCATCCCGCAGTCGATAACGGCGTGAAGCCGGGCAATCCGGGCTTTACCGGCGGCGAACTGCACTGCAAGTGCGGCTCGAATCCGGTCAAGGTTTCGGTCAAGTCGCAGACGGCGCATAACCACGTCTGTGGCTGCACCAAGTGCTGGAAGCCGGAAGGCGCGATCTTCTCGCAGGTTGCGGTTGTCGGCCGCGATGCGGTTTCGGTGACGCAGGGCGAAGAAAAGCTCGAGATCGTCAACAAGGACGCGCCGATCCAGCGCCACAAGTGCAAGGATTGCGGCGTGCACATGTACGGCCGCATCGAGAACAAGGAACATCCGTTCTACGGTCTCGACTTCGTGCACACCGAACTTTCGGACCAGACCGGCTGGTCGGCTCCGGAATTCGCGGCATTCGTCAGCTCGGTCATCGAATCGGGTGTCGATCCCAGCCGCATGGACGGTATCCGTGCGCGTCTGCGCGAGCTTGGGCTTGAACCCTACGACGCGCTGTCGCCGCCCCTGATGGACGCCATTGCGACTCATGTCGCCAAGAAGTCCGGCGCCCTGCCGGCCTGATGGGCCTGATCCCGCCGGGATTCTACAGGGGGTCGGTTTACCGGCCCCCGACGCCATGAAATACAGCAGGCCTGCAAGGCCGACGCATTCTTAAGGAGAGCAAATTATGAGAACTCGTGCCGCCGTTGCCGTCGAGGCAGGCAAGCCGCTGGAAGTCATGGAGGTCAACCTCGAAGGCCCGAAGGCCGGTGAGGTTCTGATTGAAATCAAGGCGACCGGCATTTGCCACACGGACGAATTCACCCTTTCGGGCGCTGACCCCGAGGGCCTGTTCCCGTCGATCCTGGGCCATGAAGGCGCAGGCATCGTGGTTGAGGTTGGCCCCGGCGTGACCAGCGTGAAGCCGGGCGATCACGTGATCCCGCTTTACACCCCCGAGTGCCGCCAGTGTGCGTCCTGCCTGTCGGGCAAGACCAACATGTGCCACCAGATCCGCGCCACTCAGGGCAAGGGCCTGATGCCCGATGGCACCACCCGCTTCTCGATGCTGGATGGCACGCCGATCTATCACTACATGGGCTGCTCGACCTTCTCGAACTACACCGTGCTGCCGGAAATCGCGGTCGCCAAGGTTCGCGAAGACGCGCCCTTCGACAAGATCTGCTACATCGGCTGCGGCGTCACCACCGGCATCGGCGCGGTGATCTATACCGCCAAGGTCGAAATCGGCGCGAAAGCCGTGGTCTTCGGTCTGGGCGGCATCGGCCTGAACGTCATCCAGGGCCTGCGTCTGGCTGGCGCCGACATGATCATCGGCGTTGACCTGAACGACGGCAAGAAAGAGATGGCCGAGCGTTTCGGGATGACCCATTTCATCAACCCGAAGAACACCGACAACGTCGTGCAGGAAATCGTCAACCTGACGAAAACCCCGTTCGACCAGATCGGCGGCGCGGATTACTCGTTCGACTGCACCGGCAACATCAACGTGATGCGTCAGGCGCTGGAGTGCACCCACCGCGGTTGGGGTCAGTCGATCGTCATCGGCGTGGCACCGGCTGGCGCTGAGATCAGCACCCGTCCGTTCCAGCTGGTCACCGGCCGCGTCTGGAAGGGCTCGGCCTTCGGCGGCGCCCGTGGCCGGACCGACGTTCCGAAGATCGTCGACTGGTACATGGACGGCAAGATCGAGATCGATCCGATGATCACGCACACGCTGTCGCTGGATGAGATCAACAAGGGCTTCGATCTGATGCACGCGGGCAAATCGATCCGCGCGGTCGTCCTTTACTGATCGGAAAGCACTGCTTAGGTAAAAGGCGGCGGGGACGGGGAACCGGCTCCGCCGTCAACATGAAAGGACCGATCATGGCGAAGCACTTCATTCTGGACGACGACGATGACGACGACGATGACGAGCCCCGTCAGGACGCGCCGAAGGAAGAAGGCTTGGGCCTGCCGGAAGGCGACAAGATCGGCAAGCTCTACTTCAAATCGCGCACGGTGATCGTCGCAGGCCAGATCAACGACAAGCTGGCCCAGCGGACCGTCGCGCATCTTCTGGCGCTGGCCGAAGATGGCGACAAGCCGATCAACATGCTGATCTCCTCGCCCGGCGGGCATGTGGAATCGGGCGACATGATCCATGACGTGATCAAGTTCATCCGCCCGACCGTGCGCACCATCGGCTCAGGCTGGGTGGCATCGGCAGGCGCGCTGATCTTCGTCGCGGCGAAGAAGGAAAACCGCTACTGCCTGCCCAACACGCGCTTCCTGCTGCACCAGCCCTCGGGCGGGATCGGAGGGACGTCCTCGGACATGATGATCCAGGCCGAGCAGGTGCGTCAGATGCGCGACCGTCTGAACCAGATCTTTGCCGATGCGACCGGCCAGTCCATCGAACGGATCGAGAAGGACACGCAGCGCGACTTCTGGCTGAACACCCAGGAGGCGCTGGACTACGGCCTGCTGGGCCAGGTCATCCGCACCGTGGATGAGCTGAAATGACTTCGACCAGCGGGCAGGCTCTTGTCCGGCCCGCCACCTCTGACGACCACGACGCGATATGGTCCATCCTCGCGCCCGTCTATCGGGCCGGGGAGACCTATTGCATCCCCACCGACATCTCGCGCGAGGATGCGCTGCTGGACTGGTTCCAGACGCCCTTCACCGCCTTCGTGGCCGAGGTGGACGGGCGTATCCTTGGCACCAGCCATGTGGGCCGCAACCGCCCCGGAGCCGCCTCGCATGTGGCGAACGCCAGCTTTGCGACGCATCCCGATGCGCGCGGGCGCGGCGTGGCCAAGACGCTGGTTGCGCATGCCAAGACCTGGGCGCGCGAGCAGGGCTTCCGCGCGATGCAGTTCAATTTCGTCGTTTCGACCAATGCCGATGCCGTTCATTCGTGGCAGAAGGCCGGCTTTGATATTGTGGGCCGGCTGCCAGCCGCCTTTCTTCACCCCAAACATGGCTATGTCGACGCATTGGTCATGTTTCAGGACCTTACAGGAGGACAGCCATGACCTTGGCCTATGAGACCGTTTCCGAAAACCGCAGCTTTGGCGGCACGCAGGGCGTCTACAAGCACAAATCCCAGACCACCGGCACCGAGATGACCTTCGCCATCTACCTGCCGCCGGACGCGCAGCATCGCAAGGTTCCGGTGCTGTGGTATCTGTCGGGCCTGACCTGCACGCATGAGAATGCGATGACCAAGGCGGGCGCGCAGGAATGGGCGGCCGAGGCCGGGATCGCGGTGATCTTCCCTGACACCTCGCCGCGTGGTGAAGGCGTGGCCAATGACGACGCCTATGATCTGGGGCAGGGCGCGGGCTTCTATGTCGACGCGACCGAATCGCCCTGGTCGCCGCATTTCAAGATGTGGCACTACATCACGCATGAACTGCCCGAGCTGGTCTTCGGGAACTTCCCGCTGGACCGCGACGCGCAGGGCATCACCGGCCACTCGATGGGCGGCCATGGCGCGCTGACCATCGCGATGACCTTCCCCGAGCGGTATCGCTCGGTCTCGGCCTTCGCGCCGATCGCCAACCCCTCGAAATCGGACTGGGGCCGCAAGCAGTTCACCGCCTATCTGGGCAGCGACGAAAGCAAGTGGCAGGCGCATGATTCCACCGTTCTGATGCGCGAACGCGGCTACCCGGGCGAGATTCTGATCGATCAGGGTGCCAGCGACCAGTTCCTGGACCTGCTGAAGCCGGAAGCCCTGGCCGAGGCCATGGCGGCCCGCCGTCAGCCGGGCGTCTTCCGCATGCAGGAAGGCTATGACCACAGCTATTACTTCGTGCAGACCTTCATGGGCGACCACATCCAGTGGCACGCCGAGCGTCTGGGCTAACCTATTGAAGCACAAAGGTCGGGAAGTCTTTCCCGACCTTTTGCCTAGTTTCCCTAATACTTTAGGGCCAGAAGACTCGCAGCCGCGTTGACCGGTTGGAGAACTGCCCAAAGACTTCGCTTATGGACCGAGGTGCCCTCGTTGTTGCGCCCGTTCCACCAACGCGGAGGAATCAAATGAAATCGATGATCAAGGGCGCTGGCATCGCTCTAATGCTGTCGGGCACGGCGGCGCTTGCCAATGAAAGCGTCATGGCCGAGATCGCCAAGCCCCAACAATGGGCGATCCAGACCGGCGACTATGCGAACACCCGCTATTCCACCCTCGACCAGATCAACAAGGACAACGTGAAGGATCTGCGCGTCGCGTGGAGCTTCTCGACCGGCGTCCTGCGTGGCCATGAGGGCTCGCCCCTCGTCATCGGCGACGTGATGTATGTCCACACCCCGTTCCCGAACAATGTGTTCGCGCTGGACCTGAACAATGACGGCAAGATCCTGTGGAAATATGAGCCGCAGCAGGACCCGAACGTCATCGCCGTGATGTGCTGTGACACCGTCAGCCGCGGCCTGGCCTATGCGGACGGCATGGTCTTCCTGCCGCAGGCCGACACCACGGTCGTGGCGCTGGACGCCAAGACCGGCGAAGTGAAATGGCAGACCAAGATCGGCGATCCGGCCATCGGCGAGACGCTGACCATGGCCACCATGCCGGTCAAGGACAAGCTTATGGTCGGGATCTCGGGCGGTGAATACGGCGTCCGTGGCCGTGCCACCGCGCTGAACCTGAAAGACGGTTCGGTCGCGTGGAAAGCCTATTCGACCGGCCCCGATGACGAAATGCTGGTCGACCCGGAAAAGACCATGGTTCTGGGCAAGCCGATCGGCAAGGACAGCTCGCTCAACAGCTGGGAAGGCGATCAGTGGAAGATCGGCGGCGGCACCATCTGGGGCTGGTTCTCGTATGATCCGGACACCAACCTCGTCTATTACGGCACCGGCAACCCCTCGACCTGGAACCCCTCGCAGCGTCCGGGTGACAACAAGTGGTCGATGACCATCATGGCCCGCGATGCCGACACCGGCATGGCCAAGTGGTTCTATCAGATGACGCCCCATGACGAATGGGACTATGACGGCGTCAACGAGAACATCCTGACCAACCAGACCATGGACGGGGTCGAGCGCAAGCTGCTGACCCACTTCGACCGGAACGGCTTCGGCTATACGCTGGACCGCGAAACGGGCGAGCTGCTGGTGGCGAAGAAATTCGACCCGGCCGTCAACTGGGCGACGGAAGTCGTGATGGATCCGGCCTCGGATCAATACGGCCGTCCGCAGGTCGTGGCGGAATACTCGACCAGCCAGAACGGCGAAGACGAGAACACCACCGGCATCTGCCCGGCGGCGCTCGGCTCGAAGGACATGCAGCCTGCGGCATTCTCGCCGAAGACCAACCTGTTCTACGTGCCGACCAACCACGTCTGCATGGACTACGAACCCTTCCGCGTCGCCTACACCGCAGGCCAGCCCTATGTGGGCGCCACGCTCTCGATGTTCCCGGCACCGGAAAGCCATGGCGGCATGGGCAACTTCATCGCCTGGGACAACACCAAGGGTGAGATCAAGTGGTCGCTGCCCGAGCAGTTCTCGGTGTGGTCGGGCGCTCTGGCCACGGCGGGCGATGTCGTCTTCTACGGCACGCTTGAGGGCTATCTGAAGGCCGTCAGCGCCGACACCGGCGAAGAGCTTTACAAGTTCAAGACGCCGTCGGGCATCATCGGCAACGTCATGACCTATGAGCATGGTGGCAAGCAGTACATCGGCGTCCTGTCGGGCGTTGGCGGCTGGGCCGGCATCGGTCTGGCAGCTGGTCTGACCAACCCGAACGAAGGTCTGGGTGCGGTCGGTGGCTATGCCTCGCTGTCGCAATACACCGAACTTGGCGGTCAGCTGACCGTGTTTGAACTGCCGGGTTAATCTGTTTCCTGACAGGAAAATCCGGACCGAAAATGGTTCATACTTTGGTCCAGAAATCTGATCTGTGACTCGAATCAAGCCGCTCCAAGGGTAACCTTGGGGCGGCTACTTTACGGTAGACGCACCCAGGGAGAGAGAGACCTATGACCCACCTGACCACCGCCGGTTTGACGGCGATGTTCCTTGCGCTGGCAGGCCATGCCTATGCTCAGACCGCCGAACAGCCTGCGGAGACCCCCGCCCCGGCCGCGACCGAAGCTGCGCCTGCCGCAGGGGCCGAGGCTGCTGCCGACGCGCCAGCCGAGACCGCTGAAGCTGGTGGCACGGCCCTGGCGAATGGCATGGATCTGACCCCCGACAAGATGGAGAACGGTCGCTGGTACAACGCCGAGGGCGTGCCGGTGTTCAAGAAAGAGGCAGACGGCACCTTCGACTATGCCACCTTCTCGGGCTTCCGCCGCTATTCGGCCGAATGCCACGTCTGCCACGGCCCGGATGGCGAAGGCTCGACCTATGCACCGGCGCTGAAGAAATCGGTGCTGCGCCTCGACTATTACGACTTCCTTGAGATTGCGGCCTCCGGCAAGCAAGAGGGCAACCTTGTGATGCCCGCATTCGGCACCAACAAGAACGCCTGGTGCTATATCGACGACATCTATGTTTACCTGCTGGCACGCGGCACGGAAGAGCTGCCCCGTGGTCGCCCGGCGAAGCGCGCCGACAAGTCGGATGAGTTTACCGCGCAGGAAGATTCCTGCATGAACGGATGAGCTTTTACCGCAAACTGGTCGCTGTCCTCGTGACCTGTGCCGTGGCGGTCCCCGCCGCAGCGCAGGTTGCGGACCTGCGGTCACATACCGAACTGCGCGTCTGTGCCGACCCGGCGGCGGTGCCCATGTCCTCCGCGGACGGCTCGGGCTTCGAAAACAAGCTGGCCGAGCTTCTGGCCGCCAAGCTGGAACTGCCGCTGGCCTATACCTGGTTCCCGCAAGGGCCGGGCTTCATCCGCAAGACTCTGCGGGCGGGGCTCTGCGATGTCGTCATGGGCTATGCCCAGGGCGATGAGATGGTGCAGAACACGAACCATTACTACACCTCGGCCTATGGGATCGTGACGCGCAAGGACAGCCCGCTGGCGCAGGTCGACACGCTGACCGACCCGGCGCTGCAGGACAAGCCCATCGGCGTGGTGGCGGGGACGCCTCCGGCGACGCATCTGGCGCGGGCGGGGCTGGCCAAGAACATGCGCGGCGCGGATCTGGTGGTGGATCGCCGGATCGAGGACCCGATCGGCGACATGCTGGCGCAGGTGAAATCCGGCGATCTGGCGGCCGCCGTGCTGTGGGGGCCAATTGCGGGCCCGCTGGTCAAGCACGACCCCGATCTGCAATTCGTGCCGCTGCTGAAGGAACAGACGAACCCGCGCCTGTTCTTCCGCATCACCATGGGCGTCCGCGCCGAGGAGCAGGACTGGAAGCGCCAGCTGAACAGCCTGATCCGCCGCAACCAGGCCGAGATCGACGCCATCCTGCGTGAGGCGGGCGTGCCTCTGCTGGACGATTACGGCAAGGCGCTGAAGGAATGAGCGTGCGGGCGCTGTTGCAGGCCCTGTGCCTTGCGATGGCGCCCGTCCATCTGCCCATGGCGCTGGCTGAGGTCGCCGAACCCCCCGATTTTCGCGGAGAGCCGTATCGCGATCCCGTCCCGGCCACCCTTCAGGGCGCGCGGGTGATCGGCGGTGATGAGGCGTTGCGGCTGCACGATCAGGGCGTGGCTTTTGTCGACGTCTATCCCCGCCAGCAAAAGCCTGCGGGCCTTCCGGCGGGCATGCTGTGGCACGCCGCTCCGCATCAGACGATCCCCGGCGCGACCTGGCTTTACGACACCGGCTATCAGCAGATCTCCCCGGCCGAGGCGCAGCGCCTGAAGGACGGATTGGCCCGCGTCACGCAGGGCGATCCGGCGCGTCCGGTGGTAATCTTCTGCATGTCGGATTGCTGGATGAGCTGGAACGCCGCCAAGCGTGCGGTGGCCCTTGGCTATCGCGATGTGCTGTGGTTTCCCGAGGGCACGGATGGCTGGATCCTTGCCGGGCGCGATCTGGTTGAGGCTAGCGCTGACGACCCGTGAACAGGCCGAAGGCGCGGGGGCCGTCCGGCATCTCGATCTTGCGCGTGATCTCCAGACTGGCCGCGTCGATCAGCACCAGCGTGTTCGAATCCCAATGCGCCACCGCCACGCCCGAGCCATCGGGCAGGGTGGCGATGCCCTCGGGGTAGTCGCCCGTCTCGATCTGGCCCAGTTCGGTCAGGCTTTCGGGGTCAAACACCGTGACCGTCCCGGCATATTGGTCTGTGACGAAGCCCTTGCCGCCCGCGAAGGCGATGCCATAGGGGTGGCTGCCGGTCTTGACCTGCCCAACGGCTTTCGCCTGCGCCGGATCGATCACCGTGACGCTGTCGCCTTGCACATCCGCCGTCCAGAAGCGCCCCTCGTACCAGGTCACGCTGTAGGGGTGCAGCCCGGTCGCGACATGGGCGATCAACTGGCCGGTTGATGCGTCGAAGATCGACAGGCGGTTGTCATCGCGGTCCGCCGTGGCGACCAGCTTCCCATCCTCGCTGACCGCGACGCCCGCAGGTGCCTTGCCGGTGGGCGCAGTCCAGAGAGGCTTCAGATCGGCGTCCAGACGGATCAGCTTTTCGCCGTACCAGTCGGTCAGAAACGCCCCGCCATCCGCCGCAGCGGCGATGCCGAAGGCGCCTTCGCCCATCTCGGCCTGCCGCAGCGATGCGCCGCTTTCGTCAAGGACGCTCAGCCGCCCGGTCTCGGCCGAGATGACATAGGCGCGGCCATGCGCAGGGTCATAGGCCACGGGCGCGGGCGCGCCCTCGACCGGCACCTCGGCAAGAATGGTGCCCGAGGTCAGGTCGACCACCGACACCATATTCGCATTCTGCGAGGTCACGAATGCCAGATCGGCAGCCATGGCGGGCTGCAGCGACAGGGCCGCCGCGACCATCGCGGGGCGGATCATTCCGCCTTGCCGAACTTCTCGGCCAACGCGTCCAGACCCGTCTGATAGATCCCGGTGACGCCCGCCATCGCCGCGTCGTCGTTCTGATCGGCAGGCGGGTTGTTGTTCGGGAAGCCGCGATAGAAGCCACCCTTCCAGTTCACCAGCGCCTTGCCGCCGTCATCCTTGACGCAAAGGGTCGAGGCGTAATTCGTGACCGGCAGCACCGCCACGTCGACCTCGGTGATCATATAGGCGTAGCAGCGCTTTTCCGGCTGCCACTTGGTCAGCGTCTCGGTGATGGTCGGATCGCCCGCGTCGGCCTTCAGATGCAGGACGCGCACGGATTTGTCGGGCTGGTCGACCGAGCCGTCGCCGGTGATCTCGGTGCTTGCGACTGCCGGGTGCCAGCTCATGTCGTCGAACTTGCCGATGGCGGCCCAGACTTCATCGGGGGTCGCGTTCAGCTTCTGCTCAAGCTCAAGCTTCAGTCGCACCGGCCCGTGCGCCCAGGCGGCGCCGGTCAGGGCCATTGTTGCACAGGCGGCGGCAAGCAGTGTCTTCATGGATTATTCCTCTCGGAAGATGATGTTTTTCATAAGATAGCGATAGCCGCGGCGGAAACTGTCATCATTGTTGCCACGAATATCGACCGCCCCCGCCCGGACGTTTTTGCCCGTTTCGGCGTCGCGAACGTAAAGGTTCAGGGACAGGATCAGGTTCGACACCTTCTGCACCTCGCCCGAGATCGCATAGCGCGTGCCAAGCTCGCGCGCGATCCGGGTGTCACGGCCGTTCGAATTGACCGGGTCCTTGATCGAGGCGACTTCATCCGCAGGGGGCTCCTGCAGGGTGAACCCGCGCTCGCGCAGATCGTCGGCGATGAACTCTTCGATCATGGCGATGCGCTGGGTTTCATCCTCGCGCACGCCGTTGATCGCCCCCTCGGTCGAGGTGTCGATGAAGTGCAGCCCGAACCAGACGGCGGTGCCGGGCTCGGGTGGCGGGCCATAAACGGGGGTGATCGCTGCCGTGGCAACGGTGAACAGTGCAAGCGTCAAGATGCGCAGCAGCTTCATGGGGCCGAGGATGCGCGCGGGCGGGCCGGTCGTCCATCGGAAATTGGTATGCCTATCCTTTGGTCGCAGGGAAAATCACCCGAGTTTTTCGGGATGTTTGTCGGGTTGGCGCAGGAGATTTTCGCAGCCATGATGCAGAGGGGGGAACAAGAATGATCAATAGAATCATCATACTTTTGGCTGGATTAGCGGTTGCGACCCCGGTTTTTGCGCAAACGGCTGACCCTGCCTCCCCTCCGGCGGCAGCGCAGAAGCAGGCGCAGATGATCCGGGCCGCCGTGCTGCGTGTCGACAGGCCCGGATTGCTTCCGATCTCGCGGCTGGATCTGCCGCCGCAGGACCTGGGCTTTGCCGGTGCCCGCCTTGCAATCGATGACAACGCGACCACCGGCCGCTTCATGGGGCAGGAGTTCGAGGCACTTGAAGTGGCCGCAACACCCGAGACCGCCGAAGGCGAGATGGAGAAGCTGCTGGCGCAGGGAATTCCCTTCGTCGTGGTGCTGGCCGATGACGCGATGACGCTGCGGCTGACCGATCTGGCCAAGGATCGCGCGATCGTCCTGAACGCGGGGGCGCGCGGTGACGACCTGCGCGGCAAGGATTGCCGCTTCAATGTGCTGCACGCCGCCCCCAGCCACGCGATGCTGGCCGATGGTCTGGCGCAGTTCCTGATGTGGAAGAAATGGCCGCGCTGGTTCCTTGTGAAGGGCAGCCACCCCGAGGATGAAAACCTGGCCGAGGCCTATCGCCGCGCCGCCCGCAAATTCGGCGCCGAGATCGTCGAGGAGCGCACCTTCGAGGACACCGGCGGCGCCCGTCGCACCGACAGCGGCCATGTTCAGGTCCAACAGCAGATGCCGGTCTTTACCCAGCGGGCACCGGATTACGACGTGATGATCACCGCCGATGAGGCCGGGATCTTTGCCGCCTACATGCCCTATCAGACCTGGGACGCGCGGCTGGTAGCCGGCTCGGCCGGGCTGGTCCCGCGCTCATGGCACCCGGCGTTCGAGGCCTGGGGCGGGGTGCAGTTCCAGAACCGGTTCGAAAAGCTCGCGAACCGTTCGATGCGGGATGAGGATTACCAGACCTGGCTGGCGCTGCGCATGATCGGGGAAGCCGCGACCCGCGCCCAGACCGCCGATCCCGACAAGCTGAAAGAGTTCATGCTGTCCGACCGTTTCGAGGTCGCAGGCTTCAAGGGCCAGAAACTGACCATGCGTGACTGGGATCACCAGTTGCGCCAGCCGATCCTGCTGGCGACCGGTGCGCTGGTCGCCTCGGTCAGCCCGCAGGACCAGTATCTGCACCAAAGCTCGGCACTTGATACGCTGGGCATCGACCGTCCCGAAACCGAATGCAAGTTCTGAGGAGATCCATGAAAGCCACCCTGACTTCCTGCCTTTGCCTTGCGCTGGGCCTGACCGCGACTCCGGCCCTGGCCAACCGAGTGTTCGTTTCGAACGAAAAGGGCAATGATGTCACCGTGCTCGACAGCAATACGCTGGAGGTGATCGGGACCTATCCGGTGGGCACGCGCCCGCGCGGCATCACCATCAGCCCGGACGGGAAAGAGCTTTACGTCTGCGCCTCGGACGACGATCTGGTGCGCGTCTTCAACCCCGAGACGATGGAGGAAATGCACACGCTGCCCTCGGGTCCTGACCCTGAGCTGTTCGTGCTGCATCCCTCGGGCAACCCGCTTTACATCGCGAATGAGGATGACAACCTGGTCACCGTCGTCGATGTGAAGACCCATCAGGTGCTGGCCGAGATCCCCGTCGGGGTCGAGCCCGAGGGCATGGGCGTTAGCCCGGATGGCAAGGTGGTCATCAACACCTCGGAAACCACCAATATGGCGCATTTCATCAACTCGGAGACCTTCGAGATCTTCGCCAACGTGCTGGTCGACTCGCGCCCGCGCTTTGCCCAGTTCACTGCCGATGGCAGCAAGCTCTATGTCAGCGCCGAAATCGGCGGCACGGTCAGCGTGATCGACCCGGCGACGCAGGAAATCACCAAGAAGATCACCTTCGAGATCCCCGGCGTCCTGCCCGAAGCCATCCAGCCCGTCGGCGTGCGCACCACGCAGGACGGCAAGCGCGTCTTCGTGGCCCTTGGCCCGGCGAACCGCGTGGCGGTGATCGACGGCGAAACCGATGAGGTGCTGGAATATCTGCTGGTCGGCCAGCGGGTCTGGCAGATGGCCTTCACGCCGGACGAAAAATATCTGTTCACCACCAACGGCAACTCGAATGACGTGTCGATCATCGATGTCGCGACCCTGAAGGTCGTGAAATCGGTCCCCGTCGGGCAGCAGCCCTGGGGCGTGGTCGTGGCACCGAACTGATTAGAAAACACCCAACAGGAGAAGACTGAATGTCGATCAAGACCAGCCTGACTGCTTTTGTCGTAATGGCCGCCCTGGCGCTGCCCGCAGGCGCACAAGAAGCCGATGACGACGATGATGACGACGCCCCGGCAGCGGCGGCCGCCACGACCGAGGCTGCGGCGACCGGCGCGCAGTTCGATTACGGCCCCTCGGGCATCATGGCGCGAGCCAACCGCGCCGATCTGGCGCCGCTGACGCTGGGCTCGGGCAAGAATGTGGCTGAGGCACCCTATGACCTGAAATCGGGCGGCTATTACCGCATCAAGATCGTGTCGGACGGCTCGCAGGAGCTGGCGCTGTCGGGCGGCGACTTCTTCCGCGCCGTCTGGGTGAACGAGGTCGTGATCAACGACATCGAGATCCGCCCGATGGGCGTCCACTCGCTGGAGTTTGATGCTGCGGGCGAGGCCGAAATCAGCTTCATCGCCATCCAGCCGGGCAGCTACAGCCTGTCGATCCCCGGCTCGACCGGCGAGACGCAAAAAGCGGTGTTCAACATCCGCTGACACGGCATCGGTGGGACGGGTTTCGGCCCGTCCCGCCATCGTTTGGGCTTGATACTGCCACAGCAGTGGCGATGGTGGACCACGGGGGCCGGGCCAGAACCAGCCGGGCACCAGGGACAGGGACCATGCCGACAGACGCACTTTCCATCCAGAACGTCAGCCACAGTTTCGGCAAGTTTCAGGCGCTGAAGGATGTCTCGCTGGTGGTGCCGCGCGGCAGTTTCACCGCTTTGCTGGGGGTGAACGGCGCGGGTAAGACCACGCTTTTTTCGCTGATTACAAGGCTTTACACCAGCACCTCCGGCACCATAAAGATCGCGGGCCATGATCTGCGGCAACAGCCGGGGCAGGTGCTGGCCCGACTGGGCGTTGTGTTCCAGTCGCGCGCGCTGGATGCCGATCTGACGGTTCTGCAAAACATGATCTATCACGCCGCCTTGCACGGCATCCCCGCCCGCGAGGCCCGCATCCGCGCGGTGGAGGTGCTGGAGCAGGTCGAACTGGCCGACCGGATCGGGGCCAAGGTTTCCGCACTGTCGGGCGGTCAGCAGCGCCGGGCCGAGATTGCCCGTGCGCTGATCCATCGTCCCGACCTGCTGCTTCTGGACGAGGCGACCGTCGGCCTTGACGTCAAATCCCGCGCCGAGGTGCTGGACCTGACCCGCAAGCTGACGCAGCAGGGGGTCTCGGCGCTATGGGCCACGCATATCATGGATGAGATCCAGCCCGACGACGGGCTGGTGATCCTGCACAAGGGGCAGGTGCTGGAACAGGGCCGCGCGGGCGATATCGCGCAGGATGGCGACCTGACCGCAACCTTCCTGCGACTGACCGGAGAGCGCGCATGACCGACCGTGTGCTGACCCCGCGTATGTGGTTCACCGCCTTCTGGGGCATCGCCCGGCGCGAGACGCTGCGCTTCATCAATCAACGCGGCCGCTTTCTGGCGGCGCTGGTGCGGCCTCTGGTCTGGCTGTTTATCTTTGCCGCCGGGTTCCGCGCCGTGCTGGGTCTGTCGATCACGCCGCCCTATCAGACCTATGTGCTTTACGAGGTCTATGTGACCCCTGGCCTTTGCGCGATGATCCAGCTGTTCAACGGCATGCAATCCTCGCTTTCGATGGTCTATGACCGCGAAACTGGGGCGATGCGCACGCTTCTGGTCAGCCCGTTCCCGCGCTGGTTCCTGCTGGCATCAAAGCTGGTGGCAGGTGTCTTCGTGTCGATCCTGCAGGTCTATGCCTTCCTGGCGATCGCCTGGGCCTGGGGGATCGAGCCGCCGCTTTACGGCTATCTGACCGTGCTGCCCGCGCTGATCCTGTCGGGGATGATGCTGGGCGCGATGGGGCTGTTCCTGTCCTCGGCCATCCGCCAGCTTGAGAATTTCGCCGGGGTGATGAACTTCGTCATCTTCCCGATGTTTTTCGCCTCGACTGCGCTTTATCCGCTGTGGCGGATGCGCGAAAGCTCGACCCTTCTGCACGACATCTGTGCGGTCAACCCCTTCACCCATGCGGTGGAGTTGATCCGCTTTGCCCTTTACGGACAGTTCGATCTTCTGTCCTTTGTGGTGGTGCTGGGCTGTCTGGTGGTCTTTTTCGGCGGCGCGGTCTTCATGTACGATCCGGCCAAGGGCCTCTGGGCGCGCCGGAAGGGGGGATGATGAAATATCTTGCACTGGGTTTTCTGCTGATCGCGGGCGCCGCGCAGGCGGCGGATGGAACCGACCCCGACTGGCCCTGCGTGCAGCGCAAGCAGCCGCATCTGTCGCTGGGCCAGATGTGGACGGGACCCGAGCCTGACGACGCCATCCGCGAACTGGCCCGCTCGACCGAGGTCGTGCATCTGGCCGAGCGGCTGGAACAGCGCCGCCTGCCCATCGCCGAAGCTGAGGCCGAGATTGCCGAATACGCCAAGACCGCCGACAATGCGCATCTGACCGCGCTGATGGTCGCGATCTTCGACCGTATCGACCCGCATCGCACGGCGCTGATCTCGGGCATCGGGCGCTATGGGCACAAGCAGGTCGATCTGGCCAAGCAGATCGAGGACCGCCGCGCCAAAATGGCCGAGATGGAGAAAGCCGAGACCCCCGATTTCGACGCCATCGACGCCGAGGAAAAGGCGCTGGACTGGGACACGCGCATCTTTCAGGACCGCCAGCAGGCGCTGACCTATGTCTGTGAAACGCCGGTTCTGCTGGAGCAGCGCGCCTTTGCGCTGGGCCGAGCCATCGCGGCGGGGGTGAAGCCCTAGCGTTCGGAATCTTCGAACGCGGCGACAGTCAATGCAGGGCTGATGAAACCGGCTGACCTCGAATACGTTCATTGCACAGGAATTAACGCACTCGGGGAAATACGCAGATGACCAAAGTTCTGGTTCTTTACTACTCGGCTTACGGCCACATCGAACAAATGGCGGAAGCGGTGGCCGAAGGCGCCCGTGAAGCTGGTGCCACCGTCGACATCAAACGCGTCCCGGAACTGGTTCCGGAAGAGATCGCCCGCAAGTCCTACTACAAGATGGACCAGAAAGCTCCGATCGCGACCATTGCCGATCTGGAAAACTATGATGCCATCGTCATCGGCACCGGCACCCGTTTTGGCCGCATGACCGGCCAGATGTCGAACTTCCTTGATCAGGCAGGCGGCCTTTGGGCCCGCGGCGCGCTGAACGGCAAGGTGGGCGCGGCCTTCACCTCGACTGCGACCCAGCACGGCGGTCAGGAAACCACGCTCTTCTCGATCATCACCAACATGCTGCACTTCGGCATGACCATCGTCGGCCTCGACTATGGCTTCCAGGGCCAGATGGACAACTCGAAGATTGTCGGCGGCGCACCCTATGGCGCAACGACCATCGCCAATGGCGACGGCTCGCGTCAGCCGGGCGAGGAAGAACTGGACGGCGCCCGCTATCTGGGCCGCCGCGTGGCGAACACTGCCGCGAAGCTCTTCGCCTGATCCGCGAAAATTCGGAAAAAGGGGGTGCATGCGTCCGCATGCGCCCCTTCTTTCATGGGGCTGGCCTTTTTGTCATGCGGGCGTCACAGTTGGGTGACCGAAGCCACTGACGGAGAGCATCCTGCGCCCGACCCTGTCCCAGATCCCCGCCGTCATTCTGGCCGGAGGCCGCTCGACCCGTATGGGTGGCGGCAACAAGGCGCTTCGGCTTCTGGGCGGAGAGACGCTGCTGTCGCGGGTGATCACCCGGTTGCGTGACCAATGTGCCCCGCTGGCGCTGAACACGAACACTGACCCCGAGCTGTTCACCGATTACGATCTGCCCATCATTTCAGATACCTACCCCGGTTTTGCCGGTCCGTTGGCAGGCGTTCTGGCGGCGATGGAATGGGCGCAATCGCTGGGGATGCCTGCCGTTGTCACGGTCTCTGTCGACACGCCCTTCGTACCCTTGGATCTTGTGCACCGGCTGCGCGAGGCGGCGGGCAGGCATGGCATCGCGCTGGCCGCCAGCCCGGATGAGACGGGACGTGTGCAGGATCACCCGACCTGCGGGCTGTGGCCTGTGGCCTTGCGCGACGATCTTTACGCCGCCATCGAAAGCGGGCTTCTGCGTCCGGGCATGTATGCGGCGGCCCATGATCCGGGCCGGGCGATCTTCACCAGCCAGCCCTTTGACCCGTTCATCAACCTGAACACCCCCGCCGATCTGGTCGGGGCCGAGCGTCTGGTCTAGACCCCGTAGCGCCGCCAGACCCGGCGCAGGATGGCTGAGACCAGCCAGGCGAAGGTCACCGTCATCAGCGACAGCACCAGCAGCGAGGCGAAGACCTGATCGGTCTTCATCCGGCCATTCGCATGGATCATCAGCGCCCCAAGTCCGCGCGCGCCGCCGACCCATTCGCCGATGACCGCGCCAATGGGCGCATAGACCGCTGCCAGACGCAGGCCGGTTGCCAGTTGCGGCAGGGCGGCGGGAATGCGCAGGTGCCGCATGATCCGGCCTCGGCTGGCGCCCATGACCTGCGCCAGATCCATCGCGGCGGCGGGCGTGCGCATCAGCCCGTCCGAAAAGGCGCTGGCCACCGGGAAGAAGACGATCAGCACCGTCATCGCGATCTTGGGCAGCATGCCGAAGCCCAGCCATAGCGTCAGGATCGGGGCCAGCGCAAAGACCGGAATGGTCTGGCTGAAGGTCAGAAGCGGGCGCAAGACCCGGCTGATGCGCGGCGAATAACCCATGGCGACCGCCAGCCCCGCCCCAAGGGCCGAGCCGAGCAGGAAGCCGATCACCACCTCGGACAGGGTGAACCCCGCGTGGCGCAGAATCTCGGCGCGGTTGAGCCACAGCGCCTCGACTACGGCCTGGGGTGAGGGCAGCAGGAAGGGCGGGATCGCGGTCAGCCAGATGACGCCTTGCCAGATCAGCAGCGCCAGCAGCAGGACGGGAAGAATATGTCTCATGCCAGCATCCTGCGCATCAATTCGGCCTGCATTTGCAGGACTTCCGGCGCGTCATAGGGGCGCGCCATGCCGGGGGCGCGGGGCAGGGTGACCGGCTGCGCCTCAAGCCCGCGTTCGGTCAGCAGCAGGATTTCATCGCCCAGTCGTGCGGCCTCGGGCGGGTCATGCGTGACCAGCAGCACCGTGCGATCCGCCAGCAGGCGGGCCGCCAGATCCTGCATCCCGGCGCGGGTGCGGGCATCCAGCGCCGAGAAGGGCTCGTCCAGCAGGACCATGGCCCGATCCTCGAAGAGCGTGCGCGCCAGCGCGACCCGCTGGCGCTGCCCCCCCGACAGGCGGTCGGGCATATGGCCCGCGCGGTCGGCAAGGCCCACCGCCGCGATCAGTTCGGCGGCGCGCGCCAGATCGGGCGTCTCGCCCCGCAGCCGCGCGCCCAGTGTCACATTGCCAGTGATGTCGAGCCATGGGATCAGCCCCGGGTCCTGCGCCATCAGCGCAACCGGCAGGTCACATTCCACAAGACCTTCGAAGCGCACGCCGGTCTCAAGCCCCGCCAGCAGGCGCAGGACCGTCGACTTGCCAACGCCCGAGGGCCCAAGCAGGCAGTTCCAGTCCCCCGCCTCAAGCTGCAGGTCGATGGGGGCGAACAGCGGCTCGTCCCCCACCCAGGCCTGACCCGAAACGCGCGCAACGACGGTCATTCGCGACCAAGCCCCCAGAAACCGACCTCAAGCCGTGTTGCCATGGTGAAGCGCTTGGACAGTTCGGTCCAGCGCGGCGTGGCCTCGGGGTGATCGCCCAGCCGACGGGCGACGGCGCTGTCGAGCAGCTGCCCGACCTCGACGCAGCTGGCCTGATAGGCCTCGCCCGCATAGGTGGCGATCCATTCGGCATAGGGATTGTCGGGCGCGCTCTCTTTCGCCAGCCGCAGACCGATCTCGCCATATCCCAGCACACAGGGCGCAAGCGCCGCCAGCAGGTCAAGAAAATCGCCCGAGAGGCCCGAATCCAGCACATAGCGGGTATAGGCGACGTTCGGCACGGCCTCTTCCACCTCGGCCAAAGCCTCGGGCGTCAGCCCGGCCTTGGCGCAAACCTCGGTGTGCAGGGCGCCCAGTTCGGTCTGCAGCAGCGTGTCGACGGTGCGCGAACAGGCCTGCATTTCCTCCAGCGTGCCCGCCTTCACGACGGCGAAGGCCCAGGCGCGGCAGAAGTTGATCAGGAACATATAGTCCTGCACGAGGTAGTTCATGAAGGCGGGCTGGGGCAGGGTGCCCAGCCGGATGCCTTCGACAAACTCATGACGCGTATAGTCGTGCCATTCCTGACCGGCGGCCTCGCGCCATTCGGTGAAGCATTTGCCGTAATTCGTCATTCCGTCGCCTCCTCGGCACCCGGGTCGATGGCCAGCGCCGAGACGGGCAGGACCTTGTCGACCAAACCGGCCTCATGCAGGAAGGTCTCGAACCGGGCATAGCGGCCATGGTCCAGCGCCGCCGGGCTTTGCGAAAAGCGGGGCAGGGTGTCTTTCCAGGCCTGGGTGTTCAACTCATCCTTCAGGTCGGGCGCGGTGGCCGAGAAGACCTCCCAAGCGTCATCGGGATGGTTCACGCTGTATTGCGCGCCGCGTTCAACGGCGGACAGGAAGCGCGTGATCACATCGCGGTTCAGCTTGTCGGAATTGGCGACGAAGATCAGCTCATCATAGGTCGGCACGCCCTGTTCCTCGACGAACAGGCATTTGCCCTCGGCTCCTTCGATGCGCATCTGCGTCAGTTCGAAGTTGCGATAGCCGCCGATGGTGGCATCGACTTGCCCGGTGATCAGCGCCGGCCCCAATGAGAAGTTGACGTTGATCATCTCGACATCATCCGGCGTCAGGCCCGCCTTGTTCAGCATCGCCGTCACCAGCGCGCTTTCCACGCCCGAGACGGAATAGCCGATCTTCTTGCCCTTCAGATCCGCGACCTCTTGCACGGGGCCATCGGCGCGCACCATCAGGCAGTTCAGCGGCGTTGCGACCAGCGTGCCGACGCGGGTCAGCGGCAGGCCCTCATGCACCTGCAGATGCAGTTGCGGCTGATACGAGACCGCCAGATCGGCCTTGCCCGCCGCGACCAGTTTCGGCGGATCGGCCGGGTCGGCGGGGGCGACGATCTCGACCTCAAGCCCGGCGTCCTTGAAGAAGCCCTTTTCCTGCGCGACGATGATCGGGCCGTGATCGGGGTTCACGAACCAGTCCAGCATCAGCGTGACCTTGTCTTCCGCAAGCGCCGGTTGGGCCAGGAATGCCGCAAAGGCAGCGATGGCAAGGGGTTTCATTCGTCGTCTCCTCCAAGAGCCAAAAGGGTGATTTCGCCATTCCAGCGATGGGCCAGCCGGTCAGCCGCGCGCCATGCGCGCAGGCCCGAGCGGCAGGCCAGAACTGCCCGCTGCCCGTCATCGGGCAGGGGGCCGGTTGTTCCATATTCGGGCATGCGCAAGGCGTCCGGGGTGGCCTTGCGCGGCGCCTCGGTTTCCGGGCGCAGGTCGATGACCAGATCGCCCGCGCGCAGATCTTCGCGCGCGATGAAGCGGGGTCCGTCCGCCTCGGGGGCGGTGTCAAAGCGGAATTGCGTGAGGCGCAGCCCCGCATCCAGCCGGATGAATTGCCCCAGCGGAGAGGGCTGCAGCTCCAGCAGCACCGACAGCGCCATCTGCGCCTGCATGCAGCCCAGCATGCCGACGACCGGGCCCAGCACGCCTGCCGTGGCGCAGGTCTGGCCGCTGTCGGGCGGGTCGGGAAACAGCGCCCGCAGGCTGGGCGCACCGCCGCAAAAACCGCCGACATAGCCCTGCATCCCCAGGGCCGAGGCGGAAATCAGCGGCACATCGGCCTGAAGGCAGGCATCCGACAGCGTATAGCTGGCCGCATAGCTGTCAGCGCAATCCAGCACGATATCGGCATCCGCCACCAGCGCGGGCGCATTCGCGGGCGTCAGCCGGTCGACCAGCGCGGTGACCTGAACCTCGGGGTTGAGGCGCGCCACGGCCTGCATGGCCGCCTGCACCTTGGGCTGGCCGATGTCCTTCATGCGGTACATCGGCTGGCGGTGCAGGTTGGTTTCCTCGACCAGATCGGGGTCGATCAGGGTGATCTGGCCAATGCCCGCGCCCGCCAGATATTGCAACGCGGGCACGCCCAGACCGCCCGCGCCGACCACCAGCACCCGGGCCAGCGCCAGCCGGTTCTGCCCCTCGGGGCAGACCTCGGGCAGGATCATCTGGCGGGCATAGCGGCTCATGCGGTGACCTGCAGCCATTCGCGGATGCGCCCCTCGGGGTCGGCATTCAGCGTGATGTCGGTCACGGCCGAGGCGATGTCGGCACCTGCCGCAAAAGCCTCACGCGCGCGGTCCGGGGTGACGCCGCCAATGGCGACCAGAGGCGTCGTGCCGACCAGCTTGCGCCATTCGGTCACGCGCTCCAGCCCCTGCTGTTCCCATTTCATCTTCTTCAGGATCGTCGGCCAGACCGGGCCGAGCGCCACGTAATCGGGGGCCAGCGCCATCGCGCGGTCCAGTTCCGCATGGTCATGGGTCGAGACACCCAGCCGGATCCCGGCCTTGCGGATCGCGGGAATGTCGGCGCTGTCCAGATCCTCTTGCCCCAGATGGATGAAATCGCAGCCCAGCTCGATCGCGAGTTGCCAATAGTCGTTCACGACCAGCGTCGCGCCATGCTGACGGCAGAGGTCGCGGCTGCGGATCAGTTCTTCGCGAAGCTGCGCCTCGGGCAGGTCCTTGGCGCGGATCTGCACCAGCTTGACGCCCAAAGGCAGGGCGCGCGCGATCCAGTCGGCGCTGTCGAAGATCGGATAGAAGCGGGGCAGGGTCATCCCAGAACGGCCTTTCCAAAGACGGGGGTCGAGGGCGCGGCCATGTCGCGGGCCTCGATGGGGGTGGCGGCATAGGCGAATTGCCCGGCCTGAATGGCCATGGCCATGGCGCGGGCCATGGCGACCGGATCGCCTGCCTTCGCGACGGCGGTGTTCAGCAGCACGGCGTCGAAGCCCAGCTCCATCGCCTGCGCGGCATGGCTGGGCAGGCCGATGCCCGCATCGACGACCAGCGGCACATCCGGGAAATGCGCCCGGACCGAACGCAGCCCATAGGGGTTGTTCAGCCCCCGGCCCGAGCCGATGGGCGCGCCCCAGGGCATCAGCACCTCGCAGCCCGCGTCCAGCAGGCGACCGCAGACCGACAGATCCTCGGTGCAATAGGGGAAGACCTGAAAGCCGTCGTCCGACAGGATCTTCGCGGCCTCGACCAGTGCGATCACATCGGGGCACAGGGTGTCGTCGTCGCGGATGACCTCCAGCTTGATCCAGGGGGTGTCGAAGACCTCGCGTGCCATCTGGGCGGTGGTTACCGCCTCGCGGACCGAGTGGCAGCCTGCAGTGTTCGGCAGGACGGCGACGTTCAGGTCCTTGATGAGGCGGTGGAAATCCTGCCCCTGCCCACCTTCGCGGCGCAGCGAGACGGTGGCGATCCCCGCCTGCGAGGCGCGGAAAGCGTCCGCCATGATCGCGGGCGAGGGGTAAAGCGCCGTCCCCAGCATCAGGGCGCTGTCGATTTCGGTTCCGTAAAAGACCGGCATCGGTCAGCCCCCCTGCATCGGTGCGACGACTTCCAGCGCGTCGCCGTCTTTCAGCGCGGTCCCGGCGCGGCTGGCGGCGGGCAGGAAGTCACCATTCAGCGCGGTCGCGACGCGCGCCTCGCCCAGCCCGATCTGGGCCAGCGCGTCCTGCACAGAGGGGCCGTCCAGTTCGCGGATCTCTCCGTTAAGCGTGATTTTCATCCATGAACTCCGGTGTCTGGCCTGTTTGCAGATGGTCGGCGGCCATGCGGGCCACGGCGGGGGCCAGAAGATAGCCGTGGCGGTAAAGGCCGTTTGCGAAAAGCGTGCTGCCGCGACGGCGCAGCCGGGGCAGGTTGTCAGGGAAGGCGGGGCGGGCGTCTGCGCCCAGTTCCAGGATCTCGGCCTCGGCAAAGGCCGGGTGCAGCGCATAGGCCGAGGACAGGATCTCGACCGCCGCGCGCGCGGTCACATGGGTCCGCGCGCCGGATTCCAGCATGGTCGCGCCCAGCATATAGACGCCCTCGCCACGCGGCACGACGTAAAGCGGGATGCGCGGATGCAGCAGGCGGACGGTGCGGGTCAGGTTCACCTCGGGGCAGCGAATGACCATCATCTCACCCCGGACGCCGCGCAGATCGGTCAGCTGGTCGCGGGCCGAAAGGCCGCGCGCGTCGACGGTCAGGCCGGGGGCCTCGCCCTCGGGCAGGAATTCGACGCCACGCTCCTTCAGGCGCTGGCGCAGGGCGGCCAGCGATTTGCGCGGGTCCAGATGCGCCTCGGATTCATAGTAAAGGCCGCGCGTCATCCGGCCCGCCAGATCGGGCTCCAGCGCGCCAATCTGGTCGCCGTCCAGCAGCTGGTGATGGGTGGTCAGCCGGGCGAAACGGTCAAGCTCGGTCCGGTCGCGCGACATGGCCAGCACCAGCGTGCCGCGCCGGGTGACGGGCGCGCCATTGGCTTCCCACCAGTCGGCGGCATCAAGGCCAAGGCGGACGACGACAGGTTCGGCGCTTTCGCTTTCGCAATGCGGCGCCAGCATACCGCCCGCCCACCAGCTGCAGGCCTGCGGGCCGGGGCCAAGCGCCGGGTCGATGATGCGGACCGGCAAGCCGCGATTGGCAAGCTCGGTCGCGATGGTCAGGCCCATGACGCCTGCGCCGCGAATGGTGATGGTCTGGGTCATGCGCTGGGCCAGATTTCGTGGAAATGGTGGACGGGGCCGTGGCCCTGACCAACGCGCAGCCGGTCAGCGGCGCGGATCGCGCCCTGCAGCCATTCATGCGCGCGGGTAACGGCGTCGGGCACGGTCATGCCGCGCGCCAGCCCAGCTGCCACGGCCGAGGACATCGAGCAGCCGGTGCCATGCGTGTTCGCCGTCTGCTGGCGCGGGGCGGAAAGGGTCAGCGGCTGCGGGCCGACCAGCAGGTCGGTGCAGACCTCTCCCCGGCCATGCCCACCCTTCATCAGGACGTGGCGCGCGCCCAGCCGGATCAGCAACTCGCCCTGCCGGGCCATGTCATCGGCCCCGTCGGCCTCGGGTTCATCCAGAAGCCGTGCGGCCTCGGGCAGGTTGGGGGTCAGGACGGTCGCGAGCGGGATCAGCCGTTCCTTCAGCGCGGCGATCGCCTCGCCCGGCAGCAGGTCGTCGCCGGATTTCGCGATCATCACCGGGTCGAGGACCACCGGGATCTCGGGGCGCAGATGCAGGGCCAGCCGGTCGGCGACGGCGGCGATGGTGTCAGGGCCGCCCACCATGCCGATCTTGACCGCGCGAATGTCCAGATCATCGAAGACTGCATCGATCTGGGCCGCGACCATCTGGGGCGAGACGCCCTCGACCGCGGCAACGGTGCGGGTGTTCTGGGCGGTAATGGCCGTCAGGACGCTGGCCCCGAAGATGCCAAGCGCCGAGAATACCTTCAGATCGGCCTGAATCCCCGCGCCTCCGCCACTGTCCGAGCCGGCGATGGTCAATGCGATCGGAGCCTGCATCCTGTGCCTTTCTTGGTCCGGGGTCGGGGACGAGGAAAGGTGGCTGCGTGTGCGGAAATGGGGCTGGTGCCGGCCGCGACGCTCTACCCTTCCCTACGCCGGTATGATCCGGATCAGGTTCGATGGGTCGGTGCCTGGCACCTCTCAGCTCTGTAAAGAGCACCCCAAGTGTATGAGTTGGCGTGAACCTAGGCTTTCGGTCGTAGCGATGCAAGCCCCGGTGCGGGGCCGGTGACTTCTGTCAGCCCTGCTGGCGGTAATAGCTGCGGAACCATTCGACATAGCTTTGCACGCCGTCGCGAATGTCGGTCTGCGGCGCATAGCCGGTCAGGCGTTGCAGCAGCGTGGTATCGGCCCAGGTGGCGGGCACATCGCCGGGCTGCATCGGCAGCATCTGGCGGATCGCCTTGCGGCCGGTGGCGTCCTCGATCGCGGCGATGAAATCCAGAAGCTGCACCGGGCTGCCATTGCCGATATTGACCACGCGCCAGGGGGCGACGGGGGAGAGGCTGTCCTCGGGTCCGATCGACGCGCCTGCGGTGGGCGGCTTCGGGATCAACAGGCCAATGGCGCGGACCAGATCGCCCACATAGGTGAAATCGCGGCGCATGTCGCCGTGGTTGAAGATCTTGATGGGCTCGCCTTGCAGGATCGCATGGGTGAACAGATAGGGCGCCATGTCGGGCCGTCCCCATGGGCCATAGACGGTGAAGAAGCGGAACATCGTCACCGGCAGGCCGAAGAGATGCGCATAGGAATGCGCCATCGCCTCGGTCGATTTTTTCGAGGCGGCATAGAAGGACATCTGGCTGTCGGCCTTGTCCGTCTCGCGATAGGGCATTTCCGTGTTCGCGCCATAGACCGAGCTGGTCGAGGCCAGAAGCAGATGCTGTGGCGGAAAGGCGCGCGCCGCCTCCAGCAGTTCGAACGTGCCAAGGATGTTCGACTGCACATAGGCGCGGGGATTGTCGATGGAAAACCGCACCCCCGCCTGCGCCGCCAGATGCACGACGGCGTCGGGGCGATGGGTCTGAAACAGCTCCATCAGCACGCCCGGATCCTCGACGCGGGCGCGAACCGGCTGAAATTCTGGGAAATTCAGCAGCCTTGTTTCACGTGCAACCTTCAGCCCGGGGTCGTAATAGCTGTCATGCGCGTCAAGCCCGATGACGCGGTGACCCTGCTCCAACAGCAGCGCCGCCAGATGCGAGCCGATGAACCCGGCCGCGCCGGTGATGAGAACGGTTTTCGCTTGATCGGCCATCAGTCCACCGCAAAAAGGTCACGCGTCATCACCTTCTCGGTGACATCATCAAGGTCGCCGGACATGCGATTGGCGATGATCAGGTCGGATTGCGCCTTGAATTCGGCCAGATCGTTCACCACCCGGCTGTTGAAGAAATCGGAGCTCTCCAAAACCGGTTCATAGACGATGCACTCGATCCCCTTGGCCTTGATGCGCTTCATGATGCCCTGGATCGAGCTGTCGCGGAAATTGTCCGATCCGGCCTTCATCACCAGCCGATAGACGCCGACGCGCCGGGGTTTGCGCGCGATGATCTGGTCGGCAATGAAATCCTTGCGGGTGCGGTTCGATTCGACGATGGCCTGTATCAGGCTTTGCGGCACGTCGTTGTAATTGGCCAGCAGCTGCTTGGTGTCCTTGGGCAGGCAATAGCCGCCATAGCCGAACGAGGGGTTGTTGTAGTGATCCCCGATGCGCGGGTCGAGGCAAACACCCTCGATGATCTCGCGCGTGTTCAGGTGGCGCGCCACGGCATAACTGTCGAGTTCGTTGAAATACGCGACGCGCATTGCAAGATAGGTGTTCGAGAACAGCTTGATCGCCTCGGCCTCGGTCGGGCCGGTGAAAAGGACGGGCATGTCCTTGCGGATCGCGGCCTCGGTCAGCAGGCTGGCGAAGCGCTGCCCTTCGGGCCCCTGATCGCCGACGACGATGCGCGAGGGGTAAAGGTTGTCGTAAAGCGCGCGGCCTTCGCGCAGGAACTCGGGCGAGAAGAAGATGCCGTCATAGCCATAGGTCTCGCGCAGCTCTTCGGTGCAGCCGACCGGGATCGTCGATTTGATGACGATCTGCGCGTCGGGCGCGAACTGGCGTGCCTGCTCGACGATCTGGGCGACGCTGGAGATGTCGAAGCGGTGGGTGCGGGTGTCGTAATTCGTCGGCGTGGCGATGATGACGAAGGCAGCCCCCTCCAGCGCCTCGGCCGCCTCGGTCGTGGTCGTCAGGTCCAGCGTTCGGGTCTGAAGCCAGTCCTGCAGCTCGGCATCTTCTAGGGGAGAGGTGCGGCGGTTGATCATCTCGACCCGCGCGCGGTTGATGTCGAGGGCCATCACCCGATTGTGCTGGGACAACAGGACCGCCAGCGACAGGCCCACATAACCCAGCCCAACTACTGCTATTTTCATGGCGCGTTCGCCTTTACTTGTTGTTATGCGGATTTATGCATCACCGCAGGGGCGGAACAAGCCGCCTTGTTCCACATGCCGGAAAAGTGCAGTTTCAGGGCGCAGGAAGTATTATACTTCAAGTCGACATGGCTTAAAGCGAAGACGAGCGACAGTTGGAGAGGACCACGACATGACCTTTACCCCCCATGGCAAGCACCTGATCGCGGGTGAATGGGTCGATGGAGCGACGCATTTCCAGTCCGAGCCTGCGCATGGCCCGGCCCATCAGTTCAGTGTCGGCACCGTCGATCTGGTCGACCGCGCCTGTCAGGCGGCCGAGGAGGCGTTCTGGACCTATGGCTATACGACGCGCGAACAGCGGGCGCGTTTTCTGGAGGTCATCGCCGATGAAATCGACGCGCGGGCCGAGGCGGTCACCGAAATCGGCAGTCAGGAAACCGGCCTGCCCGAAGGTCGTCTGCAGGGGGAACGCGGTCGCACCATCGGCCAGCTTCGCCTGTTCGCCGATCACATCCGCAAGGGCGACTATCTGGATCGCCGCCACGACCCGGCGCAGCCCGACCGTCAGCCCGCGCCGCGTCCCGACATCCGCATGGTCGAGCGTCCCGTCGGCCCGGTCGTGGTCTTTGGTGCATCGAACTTTCCGCTGGCCTTCTCGACCGCGGGTGGGGACACGGCTGCCGCGCTGGCAGCAGGCTGCCCCGTCGTGGTGCGCGGCCATGCGGCGCACCCGGGGACGGGCGAGATCATTGCCGAGGCGATTTTCGCCGCCATCGGAAAGACCGGCATGCCGAAGGGCGTTTTCAGCCTGATCCAGGGCGGCGACAATCAGGTCGGCGCGGCGCTGGTCCAGCATCCGCTGATCAAGGCGGTGGGCTTCACCGGCTCGCTGGGTGGTGGTCGCGCGCTCTTTGATCTTTGCGCCCAACGCCCCGAGCCGATCCCGTTCTTTGGCGAGCTGGGCTCAGTCAACCCGATGTTCCTGCTGCCCGAGGCGATGAAGGCGCGGGCCGAGGATCTGGGCAAGGGCTGGGCCGGTTCGCTGACCATGGGCGCGGGGCAGTTCTGCACCAATCCCGGCATCTCGGTCGTGCTGGATGGCGCGGATGCCGACCGCTACACCGCCGCCGCGAAAGCCGCGCTGGAGGCTGTGGGTCCGCAGACCATGCTGACCAACGGCATCGCCAAGGCCTATCAGAACGGCAAGGCCCGCTTTGACGCGCGCAATTCGGTCAAGCCGGTCTACACGACCGAATCGACCGGGCGTCAGGCCAGCCCGAACGTCTATGAGACGACCGGTGCCAATTATCTGCAGGACCACAGCCTTGGCGAAGAGGTCTTCGGCCCGCTGGGGCTGATCGTCCGCGTCGGCTCGGTCGATGAAATGGTGGCACTGGCCAAGGGGTTCGAGGGGCAGCTGACCACGACCATCCACATGGACGAGGGCGATCTGGGCGACGCGCAGCGCCTGCTGCCGGTGCTGGAGCGCAAGGCGGGCCGGGTGCTGGTGAACGGCTTCCCGACCGGCGTCGAGGTCGTCGACGCGATGGTCCATGGCGGTCCCTATCCGGCCTCGACCAATTTCGGCGCGACCTCGGTCGGTACGCTTGCGATCCGCCGCTTCCTGCGCCCGGTCAGCTATCAGAACCTGCCGCAGGGCCTCATGCCCGAAGATCTGCGCTAGGCGCGGAGGAAAGTCTGGCGGACGCCCCCAAGCCGGGCGTCCGCTTCCCTGAACGCGGGTCGAAAGGATAAGTCATTGAAGAACATCATCTTTGATATCGGCGCCGTGCTGGTCGAATGGGACGCGCCGCTGGCTTTCGCCGGTCACTTCGTGACCCGGGATGAGGCGATTGCCTGGATGGACCGGATCGGCTTTTACGACTGGAACTATGAACAGGACGGGGGCCGCAGCTTTGCCGATGGCCTGCGCGCCGCCCATGACCAGCACGGGGACGAGGCCGCGCCGCTGGCCGATTACCTCGACACTTTCGGCATGACCATCGCCCATCCGGTGCCAGGAAGCTGGGAGTTGCTCGAGACGCTGACGGCGGCGAATGCACCGCTTTACGCGATCACCAACTGGGCGGCCGAGACATGGCCCACCGCACTTCAGATCTATCCCCGTCTGGCGACGGTGTTTCGCGACGTGGTCGTGTCGGGGCAGGTGGGGCTGTTGAAGCCGCGCCCGCAGATCTATCGCCTGCTGATGGATCGCAACGACCTGCGCCCCGAAGATTGCATCTTCATCGACGACAACAAGGCGAATGTCGAAGGCGCGCAGGCGGTGGGCATCGACGGCATCCATTTCACCGGCGCGGATCAGCTGGCGCTGGATCTGGCCGAGCGTGGCATTCTGCCGAAGACCCGGCACTAGGCCGCCGGATCAGCTGGGGTAGCGCGCCCGTGCCTGCGCCAGTCCGCGCGCCAGAATGGCGGTGTCGACGTCGACGGCGGTGAAATTCGTGCCCGCCTCGATCAATTCGGCGGTGAAGGCTTCGTCCAGCGTCAGCACGCCCGCCGCCTTGCCGCTGGCGCGGATCCGGCGCACGGCGGCCAGAATGGCCGCCTTGACCACGGGGTGGCTGGGCTGGCCGGGAAAACCCATGCTGGCCGACAGATCGGCCGGGCCGATGAAGATGCCATCGACACCATCAAGCGCGGCCATGCCCTCGATCTCGGACAGGGCCGAGGCGGTTTCGACCTGCAAGAGCAGGCAGATTTCGCTGGCCGCGTCCTGAATATAGTTGCGGATCTGACCATAGCGGGTGGCGCGCGTCATATAGGCGACGCCGCGCATGCCCTCGGGGGCATAGCGGACGGCGGCCACGGCGCGCTTTGCCTCTTCGACGGTCTGGACATAGGGGATCAGCAGCGATTGCGCACCGATGTCCAGCAGGCGCTTGATCTCGACCGGGTCGTTCCAGCCGGGGCGCACCACGGCCTGCGACGGGTAGGGGGCAATGGCCTGCAGCATGTTGTGGACGGTCGGGATATCCAGCGGCGAATGCTCGGTGTCGATCAGGATCCAGTCGAAACCGGCGCAGGCCAGAAGTTCGGCGGGACCGCCGCCTGCAATCGTGCTCCAGATCCCGATCTGCTGGCGGCCTTCGGCCAGCGCGGCCTTGAAACTGTTCTTCGGTAGCTGCATCGCGGATCCCCCTGTTTTCGTATTCCGGTCGCTCTTTATCCCAGCAATGAGGCCATGCGGCGCAGGGCCAGCTGATAGCCCTCGACCCCCAGCCCGGCGATCACGCCCTCGGCGCGCAGGCTGACATAGGAGTGGTGGCGGAACGCCTCGCGCTTGTGGATGTTCGAGATATGCACCTCGATCACGGGCCCGTCGAAGGTGTTGAGTGCATCCAGCACCGCCACCGAGGTGTGGCTGAAGGCGGCTGGATTGATGATGATGCCCTGCGCCTGCTGGCGCGCCTCGTGGATGGTGTCGACGATGACGCCTTCGTGGTTCGATTGGAAAAAGCGGGTCTGAAGGCCCAGCTCACGCCCCAGGGCGTCGCAGTCACGCTCGATATCGGCCAGGGTGACGCTGCCATAGATCTCGGGCTGGCGCTGACCCAGAAGGTTCAGGTTCGGTCCGTTCAGGATAAAGACTGTGGGCATGGGATTTCCGTCCTGTCGCATGGCCGTCGCGGCGGCGCTGATCTTGCCTGCAAGCCGCCGCAATGAAAAGCCCGCAGCCATCACGGGCTTCGCACGCGAACTTGTACCCACGGAAACGGTCTAAGCCGCTGTTTTTGCCGCTCTAGGCTGGAAACCGCCGGCGGGGTTCAGGCATTGTAGTGCAAAGAACGCGCGGTCGCCGGATGTTTTGCGCCCGGCCAGCGCTGAAAAGGTTTCGAAAGGATATCGGATGCGTCTTTGGTCCGTGGCGTTGATTGCCCTGATGGCCGCACTGCCCGCAGCGGCAGAGAACCGGGGGGTCGTCATCGACAATGGTTCCTACCGGAACGCGCCCGATGTGCCCGGAGCGGATGCCTCGCAGGCGTCTGACGCGATGAAGGGCGCGGGTTTCCGCACGGTGAAGGGCGCGAATCTGTCGGCCGAGGACATTCGCAAGGCATTGTCGGACCTGTCGCGCCCGGATGATGATCCGGGGGTGCGGATCGTCCTGCTGAACGGGCGCTTCGTCCATAACGCGACCGAGACATGGTTTCTGGGCACCGACGCCAAGGACACCTCGCTGATGCAGGCGGGCGTGCAGGGCGTCCCGCTGAGTTCGATTTTTGAGCTGATGAAGGCGGGCAAGCCCGGCTCGGTCCTGCTGCTGGGTACGGGCGGTGGCCGGATGAACCTTGGTGCGGGGGTGCAAAACGGCCTTGGCCAGATCAGGCCGCCTTCGAATGTGACGGTTCTGTCGGGACCCGCGACGGGCGTGTCGCTGGCGGCGCAGGATCTGCTGATTCCCGGCACCTCGATCGATGAGGCGCTGTCGCGGCGACCCGCCATGGGCATTCAGGGTGACGGCAATGGCCGTCTGGTCCTGATTCCCGCGCGCGGTGGCAATGGTGGCGGCAACGATGGCGGCGGGCTGGAGGCCGACCGAGCGGCATGGGCGCGCGCGGCGGATGCGAACAGCGCCAATGCCTATCGCGAATATCTGGATAAATTCCCGCGCGGCGTCTACTCCGCCGCCGCGCGTGAGCGCCTAAACCGCCTGACCGGCGAACCCGTCGTCAGCGACAATGGCGCGGATGAGCGGGACGCCTGGGCACATGCGGCGGCTGTCGACACGACCGCTGCGCTGAACGAATTCCTGAGCAAATATCCCAACGGCCGCTATGCCGATGCGGCGCGGCGACGGCTGCAAAGCCTGTCGCGACCGGCAACGGGGACAGGCGAAACCGGCTATCCCTTCGACCGGGGCCCGGGCAAGGTGACCGCGCCGGTCGTCGAATCCCCGGCTGCGGTGGTTGAGCGCAACCTTGGCCTCAGCCGTGACCAGCGTGCCGCCGTTCAGCGGCAACTCTCGCGGCTGGGCTATAGCGTGGGGCAGGCGGATGGCATCCTCGGCTCGCGCAGCCGCACCGCCATTGGCAACTGGCAGCGCGATGCGGGCCTGTCGCGGACGACGTATCTGACCGGCCCGCAGGTCAATCGCATCGCCGAGGAGGCGCGGCGGCTGGATGCCGGGAATCGCGACCGGGACTACTGGCAGCAGACCGGCGCACGCGGCGGCGAGGCCAATCTGCGCGCCTATCTGCAACGCTATCCGAACGGGGCCTATGCCGATCAGGCGCGCCGGATGTTGCGCGGCGATCCGGTGGTCGAAGGGCCGAACGGCAACGCTATGCAGGGCGTGCAGGGCGACGAAAGCACCTGGCGCTGGGCGCGGCAGCAGGGCACGGCGGGGGCCTATGACGCCTATCTGGACAAGTATCCGCGCGGCAAATACGCCCGGCAGGCCCGGCAGCTGCGCGACAATCTGAACGCCGGAAACGAGGCGGCGCGGCGCGAAGAGGCCTCGTTGGGCCTGAACCCCTCGACCCGGCTGATGGTCGAAGAGCGGCTGCAGCGCGCCGGAATGCGGCCCGGCCCGGTCGATGGCCAGTTCACCGCCCAGACGCGCGAGGCGTTGCGCCGCTATCAGATGTCGCGCAATCTGCGCGTCACCGGCTATGTCACTCAGGAAACGGCGATCAGCCTGCTGGCGGCCTCGATCCTGCGCTGACCTTTCGCCGGAGCGGATGCGTGCCGGCGGCCCGATGAGGCCGTCGACGCGTGGCGGAACCATCAGAAGAAGGGGCGGTCCATGGGTTCAGGCAGTTTGCAATTTCCGATTCTGGCGTTTGTCATGATCATCGTCGGAGGTGCCTGCATCGCGCTGCAGGCACCGGTCAACGCCGGGCTGGCGCGCGGCATCGGCAGCCCGCTGGTTGCTGCGGCGATTTCCTTCGGCGTCGGCTTCGTGATCCTGACCCTCTTCAGCATCATCCGGGGCGAGGTGCCGTCCTTTGCCGCCGCGCTGGACCAGCAATGGTGGCTGTGGATGGGCGGCGCCTTCGGCGCCTTCTATGTCTGGAGCATGGTCTGGAGCCTTCCACGTCTGGGCGTGGTGACGGCGATTGCGGTGCTGTCGCTGGGCCAGATCGTCGCGGCCATGGTGCTGGACCGAATCGGCGCCTTCGGCCTGCCGGTGCGCGAAATCTCGATCCCCCGCGTCCTGTCGGCGCTGATGGTCCTGGGGGGTGTGCTTCTGTCGCGTTACTGACGCGTCAGATCACCTCGCTGATTCGGCAAAGAAAAACGCCCGCGACGCAGAAGCGCAGCGGGCGTTTTTGCCTGACCTGACGGTCGCGATCAGCCCTGACGGGCCTTGAAGCGACGGTTGGTCTTGTTGATGACATAGATCCGGCCTTTACGGCGCACGACCTGGCAATCGCGGTGGCGGCTCTTGAGCGAGCGGAGCGAATTGCGAACCTTCATAGGTCTTCTCCTATCGCGGCGCATCGCATGGGCGCCTTGAAACTCAAATGCCCCCGGAATTGCCCGGGGGCGGCGAAATGGTGGGCGGTACTGGGATCGAACCAGTGGCCACTACGATGTCAACGTAGTGCTCTACCGCTGAGCTAACCGCCCACAACCTTGCTAGATCCTGCCGGTGGGCCGTAGCCTTCTGGCGCGAAATCGCGTCGGTGCGCGTGTCTATATAGGCGTGTCCGGCGGCTTTCAAGTCCTATTGGCGATGAAGCAAGATGGTTTATAACCTGCCTGTGGGAATTGGTAAGCGGGCGCGCATCATGACATTCGACAAGGGCGTGTATGAACTGGTCCGCCCTGACCAATGGCAGGGAGGGGTGATCTTTGCCTCGCCGCATTCCGGCCGCTGCTATCCTGAGTGGTTTCTGGCCGAAACCCAGCTTGATTCCCAGCAATTACGCTCATCCGAGGATGCTTTCGTCGACCGGCTGATCGCGCCTGCGGTGGAGCACGGAGCGGTCGTGCTGACCTCGAACGTGCCGCGCTGCATGGTCGATCTGAACCGCGACCCCGGCGAGATCGACCCGCTGGTCGTGGCCGATGCCCGGCCCGGCGTGATGACGCCGCGCATCATGGCGGGCCTGGGGGTGATTCCCCGCGTCGTGTCGCAGGGCAGGGCGATTCATCACCGACCGATTCCCCAGGCCGAGGCCGATTCGCGGATCGAGCGTCTGTGGCACCCCTATCATCAGACGCTGGCCGCCCTGATTGACGAGGCGGTTGCGCGTTTCGGTGGCGCGGTGCTGATCGACATGCATTCGATGCCGCGCGATGCGCTGGCCCATCTGCCGCGCCCGCGTCCGGATTTCGTGCTGGGCGACCGCAATGGTGTGTCGGCCTCGCCCCGGATCAGCACGGCCATCATCGATATCGTGACGAAGGCCGGATACCGAATCCGGCGCAACTCGCCCTTCTCGGGGGCTTATATCGCGGCGGCCTACGGGCGGCCGGTGAACAATGTCCATGTCGTCCAGCTGGAGCTTGACCGCTCGCTTTACATGGATGAGCGCAAGATCGAGCCGCGGCCGGACTTTGACCGGTTCGCCCAGCGATTCGCGCAAATCGTCGCGCAGCTCGCCAAGCTGCGCCCTGACCAGACCGATGCGGCCATCGCCGCTGAATGAAGTGTAAGGAATTAGTATGCCCCCTGAAATTACCGATCTGCTGACCCAGAATCTTGCCCTCATCATTCTGGCAGTGGTGGTGTTTCTGGCCGTCCGCTCGGCTGTCCGTATCGTCCCGCAATCCGAGAAATTCGTCGTCGAGCGCTTTGGCCGCCTGCGTGCGGTTCTGGGGCCGGGCATCAACCTGATCGTGCCCTTCCTTGACCGGGTGGCGCATCGCATCTCGATTCTGGAGCGCCAGCTGCCCAGCACGCGGCAGGATGCCATCACCGCCGACAACGTGCTGGTGCAAGTCGAGACCAGCGTCTTCTATCGCATCACCGAGCCGGAAAAGACTGTCTATCGCATCCGCGACATCGACGCCGCGATCGCGACCACCGTGGCGGGGATCGTACGCTCGGAAATCGGGACGATGGAGCTGGATCAGGTGCAGTCGAACCGCGCCCAACTGATTGAGCGCATCCGCGAGGCGCTGGCCAATGTCGTCGACGACTGGGGCATCGAGGTGACGCGGGCCGAGATTCTGGACGTTAATCTGGACGAGGCGACCCGTGCCGCGATGCTGCAGCAGCTGAACGCCGAACGCGCCCGCCGCGCGCAGGTGACCGAGGCCGAGGGGCGTCGCCGCGCCGTCGAACTGGCCGCCGATGGTGAGCTTTACGCCGCCGAACAGCAGGCCAAGGCCAAGCGCGTTCTGGCCGAGGCCGAGGCATTCTCGACCCAGGCCATTGCTGCGGCCATCAAGGATGGCGGGCTTGAGGCCGCGCAATATCAGGTCGCCATGCGTCAGGTCGACGTGCTGTCGGATGTCGGCAAGGGCAATGGCAAGCAGACGATCATCGTGCCCGCCGCTGCGCTTGAGGCGTTCGGGGATGCCTTCGGTCTGCTGAAAGGCCGGATGAAATGATCTGGATGAACGGCTGGGTCTGGATGATCGCGGCGCTGGTTCTGGCGGCGCTGGAGCTGATCTTGCCGGGCTGGTTCTTTTTGGGCTCGGCCATCGCCGCCGCCATCATGGGGGCGATGATCCTGATGGGTCTCTGGACCGGCGGGTTGCCGATGGCGCTGGTCGTCGTGGCGGTTCTGACCGGGGTCAGCTGGTTCGTGATGCGCCGCCTGATGGGCTCGCAAAAGGGTCAGGTCCGGATCTGGGATCGCGACATCAACGACAACTGATGCGCTTTATCGGCGCGAAACTGTTGCTGCAGCATGGCGATTGCCTTCTGGCCATGCTGCGCGACGATTTCGACCATATTCCTTTCCCCGCCCATTGGGATCTTCCCGGGGGCGGGGCCGAACCCGGCGAGACGCCGGTCGATTGCGCCCTGCGCGAGCTGGCCGAAGAATTCGGCCTGCGCCTGACGCCGGAGCGGCTGACGGGGCATCGTTTCCCCTCGACGCAAGCTCTGGGGCAGGATTCCTGGCTGTTTCATGGCCAGATCACCGAAGCCGAGATCGCAGCGATCCGCTTTGGCGACGAAGGGCAGGGCTGGCAGATGATGCCGGTGGCCGAATATCTGGCCCATCCCATGGCGGTCCCGCAGTTCAAGCCGCGCATCTGCCACGTGCTGGGCCTGCCTGCGCCCTAGCAGGGCTAGCGCAGTCCGGCGCGCATCCGTGTCACGACGGCCTGCACCGCGCGCCCGGCGTGGCCCTTGATCAGCCATGAATTTGCGAAGGCGACAATCGCCAGCGCCTCAAGCCAGAAGACCGGATGATAGGGCGCAAGGGCCCGGCCCAATCCGGGGATCAGCTTGAGCAGCACGATCGCAACCATCGAGGACAGGATGATGCCCCCGCAGATGCGATAGACCGCGTTCTGCCGCCGTTTCCTGGGTTTCGAGGTATCGCCGCGCACGAACAGGATCAGGCAGAAGACCGACAAAGCGCCGAAGAACAGCGCCGCACCAATCCAGTGCAGCGCCTCGGAGGTCGTGTTGCCGAAGATCTGTTGCAGCACCGTCTGCGGCCAGCCCGGCGGCGGGACGATCGGGGCCATCGCCGTCAGCGCCGCGCCGATTGCGCCGGTCCGCGCGGTGGCGCGGTCGGTGATCCGTTCGCCGGGCAGGGGCAGATAACCCTTGTAGCTCCACAGGAACACCGCGATGGCGCAGAGCGTGCCCACCATGATGCTGCCCATAGCCGTATAATAGTAGGCCGAGATGCTGTTTCGCATGCCCTGCTGGAAACCGATGCTCCAGCCGATCAGGGCGGCGGGCAGCAGAAATCCCATCAGCCCGATAGAGCGCCGCTGGCTTTCATAGGATTGCACCAGCTGGTTGGCACGTTCCTGCAGCAGATGAAGCGCGGAAGGGGTCATCAAGGGAACTCTGAAACGGGTCACTCGTTGATCAGGATTGCAGAAACACCAAAGGCTGCCAATGGCACAGATGCTGCTTTACCGCCGTCGCGGCTGGGGCTCGGCACTGATCGAGGTGCAACTGGCGTGGTACGGGATGCCCGTCGATCTGGTCGAGGTGGGCGACGTGTTCCGCGACGCGGAGGAGCGTGAGAGGCTGATCCGCATCAACCCCGCAGGTCAGGTTCCGGCGCTGGTCCTGCCGGATGGCCGGTTGATGACCGAAAGCGCGGCGATCACGCTGCATCTGGCGGATCTGGCAGGCAGCGCCGATCTGGTGCCCCAGCCCGCCGCGCCCGAGCGGGCTGATTTCCTGCGCTGGCTGATCTTCATCGTGGCGCAGATCTATCCCTGCTTCACCTTTGGCGATGCGCCCGCGCGCTATGTCACCGACCCGCAGGCGCAGGAAGAGATGCAGCAGCGCATCTTCGCGCGCGCCGAGCAGATGTGGCTGGCGTTAGGGCAGGCAGCATCCGCCGACGGGCCGTGGTTTCTGGGCGAAAGGTTTTCCGCGCTGGATCTGTATCTGGGCGTGATGGGGCATTGGGAACCGGGGCTTGAGTGGTTCCGCACGCATCTGCCCCGCGTGGATGCCATCCGGCAGGCGGTCCAGGGCGAACCCCGGCTTGCACCGGCGTTCGCAGCCAATTTCGACGACTAGCGCTCAGGCGCGGGCGGGAAGCTCGGCCAGAATGGCGCGCGCGGCAGCGGCCGGGTCGGCGGCCTGCCAGATCGGGCGGCCGACGACGATGTGATCGGCCCCGGCAGAGATTGCGGTGGCGGGGGTCTCGATCCGCTTCTGGTCGCCCGCGTCGCTACCTGCTGGACGCACGCCCGGGGTCACGATCAGCCGACCACTGGATTCGGGCAGGGCGCGGATCATCGCGGCCTCACGCGGGCTGGCGATGACGCCATCGGCCCCGGCCTCGAAGGCGCGGGCGGCGCGGGTGGCGGTGATCTCGGCCAGATCGCCCGGCACGATCAGCCCGGCGTCCAGATCGGCGCGGTCCAGCGAGGTCAGGATGGTCACGGCGAGGATCTTCAGATCCTTGCCCTTCGCGCCCTCTTTCGCGGCGCGCACCACATGGGGGTCGCCATGGACGGTCAGGAAGTCCAGATCGAACTGGGCGAGACCGCGCACGGCGGCCTCGACCGTCGCGCCGATGTCGAACAGCTTCATGTCCAGAAAGATGCGTTTGCCATGTTCCTGCTTCAGCTCATTGGCCAGCGCCAGCCCGCCACCGGTCAGCATGCCAAGGCCGATCTTGTAGAAACTGACGGCCTCACCCAGCTGCTCGGCCAGTTGAAGGCCGGCAAGTGCATTCGGCACGTCCAGCGCCACGATCAGACGGTCGTCCATTTCCACCTCGGGGCCATGTTTGAAACGGGCCGCTTATAGGACGGAACCCTATGCCTTGAAACCCCGTTTTCCCCTGCCCATCTGTCATGCAGGACCCCACCCGGACCGTGCCGACATCGGGCGATTCACTCGGGGTTGCCAGGAAAGGAATTCTTCATGGATATGGAAAAATTCACTGAACGGTCTCGTGGATTCATTCAGGCTGCGCAGACCATTGCTATTCGAGAAGAAAATCAGCGCGTGGTGCCCGAGCACCTGCTGAAGGCGCTGATGGATGACGATCAGGGCTTTGCCTCGAACCTGATTGCCAAGGCGGGCGGGGATGCCCGTGCGGTCAAGCAGTCCGCAGATCAGGCCGTGGCGAAACTGCCGAAAGTCTCGGGCGGCAGCGGGCAGGTCTATATCGACCCGTCGCTGGTGCGCGTGCTGGATGAGGCGGAAAGCCTGGCCAAGAAGGCGGGCGACAGCTTCGTCCCGGCCGAGCGAGTGCTGACCGCGCTGGCCGTCGTCAATACCAATGCCCGCGACTCGCTGTCGGCGGGGGGCGTTGACGCGAAAAAGCTGAACGCCGCGATCAATGACATCCGCAAGGGCCGCACGGCCGACAGCGCCAGCGCCGAAGACACGTTCGAGGCGCTTTCGAAATATGCCCGCGACCTGACGGCTGCGGCCGAGGAAGGCAAGATCGACCCGATCATCGGTCGCGACGAGGAAATTCGCCGCGCCATGCAGGTTCTGTCGCGCCGGACCAAGAACAACCCTGTGCTGATTGGTGAGCCGGGCGTCGGTAAAACGGCGATTGCCGAGGGCCTGGCCCTGCGCATCGTCGATGGTGACGTGCCCGAATCGCTGCGCAACAAAAAGCTGATGGCGCTGGACATGGGCGCGCTGATCGCCGGTGCGAAATATCGCGGCGAGTTTGAAGAGCGTCTGAAGGCGATCCTGAAAGAGATCGAGGCCGCCGCGGGCGAGATCATCCTGTTCATCGACGAGCTTCACGTGCTGGTCGGTGCGGGCAAGACCGATGGCGCCATGGACGCCGCCAACCTGATCAAGCCTGCGCTTGCCCGGGGTGAGCTGCATTGCGTCGGTGCCACCACGCTGGACGAATACCGCAAGTATATCGAGAAGGACGCGGCTTTGGCCCGTCGCTTCCAGCCGGTCATGATCCTTGAGCCGACGGTCGAGGACACGATCTCGATCCTGCGCGGAATCAAAGAGAAGTATGAGCTGCACCACGGCGTGCGCATCAGCGACGCGGCCTTGGTCGCGGCGGCCACGCTGTCGCATCGCTACATCACCGACCGCTTCCTGCCCGACAAGGCCATCGACCTTGTGGACGAGGCCGCCTCGCGCCTGCGGATGGAGGTCGACAGCAAGCCCGAGGAACTCGATGCGCTGGATCGCCAGATCCTGCAGATGCAGATCGAGGCCGAGGCGCTGAAGAAGGAAGATGACGCGGCCTCGAAGGACCGGCTGGAGAAGCTGGAAAAGCAGCTGTCCGAACTGACCGAGAAGTCGTCAACGATGACGGCCAAATGGCAGGCGGAGCGTGACAAGCTGGAAGGCTCGCGGAACCTGAAAGAGCAGCTCGACAAGGCTCGTGCCGAACTGGATCAGGCCAAGCGTGAGGGGAACCTGGCGAAAGCCGGTGAGCTTTCCTATGGCATCATTCCGGGGCTGGAGAAGAAGCTGGCCGAGGCCGAGGGCAATGACGAAGGCCCGATGGTCGCCGAAGCCGTCCGCCCCGAGCAGATCGCCGAGGTGGTCGAGCGCTGGACCGGCATTCCCACCAGCAAGATGCTGGAGGGTGAGCGCGAGAAGCTGCTGAAGATGGAAGAGGTGCTGGGCAAGCGCGTCATCGGCCAGTCCGAAGCCGTGACCGCCATCTCGCATGCCGTGCGCCGTGCGCGGGCGGGCCTCAACGATCCGAAGCGTCCTCTGGGCAGCTTCCTGTTCCTGGGCCCGACCGGCGTCGGCAAGACCGAGCTGACCAAGGCCATCGCCGAATACATGTTCGACGATGACAATGCGATGGTCCGCATCGACATGTCCGAATTCATGGAGAAACATTCGGTTGCCCGCCTGATCGGCGCGCCTCCGGGCTATGTCGGCTATGATGAGGGCGGCGTTCTGACCGAGGCCGTGCGGCGGCGTCCCTATCAGGTGATCCTGTTCGACGAGGTAGAAAAGGCGCACCCCGACGTCTTCAACGTGCTGTTGCAGGTGCTGGACGACGGTCAGCTGACCGACGGTCAGGGCCGGACGGTGGACTTCAAGCAGACGCTGATCATCCTGACCTCGAACCTTGGGGCGCAGGCGCTGAGCCAGCTTCCCGAAGGCGCCGACAGTTCGGAAGCGCGGGTGCATGTCATGGACGCGGTGCGGGCGCATTTCCGCCCCGAGTTCCTGAACCGTCTGGACGAGATCATCATTTTCCACCGGCTGACCCGGGACAATATGGATGGCATCGTGAAGATCCAGCTGTGGGGGCTTGAGCAGCGCCTGGCGCAGCGCAACATCCATCTGGATCTGGACGAGGCGGCGATGAAATGGCTGGCGGATGAAGGCTATGATCCGGTCTTCGGGGCGCGCCCCCTGAAGCGCGTGATCCAGCGCAGCCTGCAAAACCCGCTGGCCGAGATGATGCTGTCGGGCGAGGTGCTGGACGGGCAGACCGTCAAGGTGACCGCCGGTCCCGACGGGCTGATCGTCGGCAACCACATCACCAGCACCAAGCTGGGTGCGGAAGGTGAAAAGGGTCCGCGCGCACCGCTGCACTGATCGCGGTCAATCGGCAAGAAACGGGCAGGTGGGCAACCACCTGCCCTTTTTCATGCGCAATTTGATGCGCCGCCAGATGACGGATGGCAGGCGCGATGAAACCATGCTTGATCTAGGGTGTTTTCAAGGCTGCATATCAGAAAGCCCAACATGACCCAGTTCCAGACCGTCCCGACCCAGCCAATCGAGGGCCAGAAGCCCGGCACCTCGGGGCTTCGCAAGAAAACCCGCGTTTTCATGCAGCCGCATTATCTTGAGAATTTTACCCAGGCCATCTTCGACGCAATCGAGGGCGTCGCGGGCAAGGTGCTGATCCTGGGCGGCGACGGGCGTTACTTCAATGACCGGGCGATTCAGGTGATCCTGCGCATGGCCGCCGCCAATGGCGCGGCGCGGGTCATCGTGGGGCAGGGGGGGCTGTTGTCGACGCCCGCGGCCTCGAACCTGATCCGCCAGCGCAAGGCCGATGGCGGCATCATCCTGTCGGCCAGCCACAACCCCGGCGGCATCGACGAGGACTTCGGCATGAAGTTCAACGGTCCGAACGGCGGCCCGGCGACGGAATCGCTGACCGACCGCATCTTCGCGCGCGCGGGCGAGCTGACCGAATACCGCATCCTCGAGGCGCATGACATCGACCTGTCGCGTCCGGGCACGTCAACGCTGGGCGAGATGCTGGTCGAAATTGTCGACCCGGTCGAGGATTACGCCGCGCTGATGCAGAAACTGTTCGATTTCGACGCGATCCGGGCGCTGTTTGCTGGTGGGTTCCGCCTGCATTTCGACGCGATGCATGCCGTAACCGGCCCCTATGCCCGCCGGATCCTGCAGGAGATTCTGGGCGCGCCCGCAGGCAGCGTCGTGAACGATCAGCCTTTGCCCGACTTCGGCGGCGGCCATCCCGACCCGAACCCGATCTGGGCCGCCGATCTGATGGCGCGCATGTTCGCCCCGGATGCCCCCGATTTCGGCGCCGCCTCGGATGGCGACGGGGATCGCAACATGATCGTCGGGCGAGGTATCTATGTGACGCCTTCGGACAGTCTGGCGGTGCTGGCGGCGAATGCCACGCATGCGCCCGCCTATGCAGGCGGGCTGGCGGGTGTCGCGCGCTCGATGCCGACCAGCCGCGCGGCCGATCTGGTCGCCGAAAAGCTGGGCATCGGCATCTATGAGACGCCGACCGGCTGGAAATTCTTCGGCAATCTTCTGGATGCAGGCCGCGTGACCCTGTGCGGAGAAGAAAGCGCCGGCACCGGCTCGGACCATGTGCGCGAAAAGGACGGGCTTTGGGCCGTGCTTCTGTGGCTGAACATTCTGGCGGCGCGGGGCCAGTCGGTCGACCAGATCATGCGGGCGCATTGGGCGGAATACGGGCGCAACTATTACTCGCGTCACGACTATGAGGCCGTGCCCAGTGACCGAGCGAATGCGCTGATCGACCGGCTTCGGGGCCTGCTGTCCGACCTGCCGGGGCAGGAGTTCGCCGGGCTCAGCGTGGCCGAGGCGGATGATTTTGCCTATCTCGACCCGGTCGACGGCTCGCAATCGGCGCGGCAGGGCATCCGGATTCTGTTCGCGGAAGGCTCTCGCGTGGTGATGCGCCTGTCGGGCACCGGCACCGAGGGCGCGACCCTGCGCGTCTATCTGGAGCGGTATCAGCCCGCTTCGGCCCGCCACGACCTGCCGGTTGAGGAGGCTTTGGCCCCGGTGATAGCTGCGGCTGAACAGATCGCCCAGATTGAAGGGCACACCGGGCGTTCGCGTCCCGATGTGACGACCTGATCGCTCACGCGAAATTGGCTCGGCTGTGAGGCCGGGCGGTGTCATCATGGGACGACTGCCAAAACAGCGGTCGTCCAAGGCAGAAGGGATCGCCCGATGAAGCTGACATGGTCCCAGGTGACACCGGAAGCCACCTATCTGAGCCGCCGCAGCTTCATTGCCGCGGGGGCGGCGGTGATTGCCTCGCCCGCGTTTGGCCTGTCCGGCAAGCCCTCGGCCTTTTCGACCGAGGAACAGCAGAACACGCTGGATGAGATCACCAACTATAACAACTTCTATGAATTCGGCACCGGCAAGACCGATCCGGCACGGAACGCGGGGGCGCTGAAGACCTCGCCATGGTCGATCGAGATCGGCGGCATGGTCGACCGCCCCGGCAGCTATGGGGTCGAGGATCTGGCCCCCGATTCCGCTTTGGAAGAGCGGATCTATCGCCTGCGCTGCGTCGAGGCCTGGTCGATGGTCATTCCCTGGCTGGGGGTGACGCTGGCCAGCGTGCTGGAAAAGGCGGGTGTGCAGTCGGGTGCGAAATATGTCTCGTTCCAGACGGCCGTGCGTCCTGATGAGATGCCGGGACTTCGCGGCGGCTATATCGAATGGCCCTATCGTGAGGGGCTGCGCCTTGATGAGGCGATGCATCCGCTGACGATTCTGGCGACCGGCCTCTATGGCAAGGTGCTGCCCAACCAGAACGGCGCGCCGATCCGGCTGGTGGTGCCGTGGAAGTATGGGTTCAAGTCGATCAAGTCGATTGTCGCGATCACCCTGACTGATCAACAGCCCCAGACCAGCTGGCAGATGCTGCAGCCCAGCGAATACGGCTTCTATGCCAATGTGAATCCCACGGTCGACCATCCGCGCTGGTCGCAGGCCACCGAACGCCGCATCGGCGCGGGCCTGTTCGGCGGCCGGGAAGAGACGCTGATGTTCAACGGCTATGCTGAGCAGGTGGCCAGTCTCTATTCCGGAATGGATCTGGCCAAGAACTATTAGATGGTCAGCACCCTGAACTCCTGGTTGCGGCGTGTGCCGATCTGGCTGGTCTGGGTGCTGGGGCTGATTCCGCTGGCCCTGCTGATCTGGGACACCTTCACCGGCAATCTGGGAATCGAGCCGGTTCGCGACATCGAGCATCGGCTGGGCCGCACCGCCATCTATTTCCTGATCGCGACGCTGGCGGTGACGCCGCTGCTGCGACTCGCGCGGCTGAACCTGATGCGGTTCCGGCGCGCGCTTGGGCTGATCTGCTTTACCTATGTGATCTGCCATCTGCTGGCCTGGGTGGTCTTCGACATGTCCTTCCTTTGGGCGCAGATGCTGAAAGACGTGACAAAGCGGCCCTATCTGATCTTCGGGATGCTGGCCTTTCTTATGCTGCTGGCTTTGGCGGTGACGTCGAACAACCTCTCGGTCCGCCGGATGGGCCGCAAATGGCGAGAGCTGCACCGGCTGACCTATCCGGCGGCGATTCTGGCAGCGATGCATTGGCTCTGGGCGCTGAAAGTCTGGGAATCATGGCCGCTGACGATTCTTTTCACGGTCGTCCTGCTGCTTTCCCTACGAATCCCGGTCGTTCAGCGCGTGTTTTCCGGGTCTCGGGGCGGTTCGGCGGGTGTGAGGAATCGTGATTTGTCATGAATTTGGGATATTTGTGTGTGATGATTCTGGAGTTGGGTTGTTGTTGTGGGAATTTGCGGCGGGGAGCCGCCTGAA